>JAXMHR010000003.1:0-516892 GCA_046346705.1 Verrucomicrobiota bacterium
GCGGCCGCCTTGTTTGATACCGGGTTTGAGGCCGATCCGATTGTGGAGTTGGTGGGGCAGCACCAACTCCACTTGGCGCACCTCTTCATCACCCATTCCCACGGCGACCATGTGGCGGCGCTGGCGCCGCTGCGGGGGCGGTACCCGTCGGCCCGGGTCCATACCGGATCCGCCCGGGCGCCCAAGGAGCAGCGACTCGTCGCGGGCGAGGTCATTTCGGTGGGGGACTTGCGGATTGCGCATCGGGAAACGCCAGGTCATGCCGAGGACGGCGTGACCTACGTCATCACCGGCTGGTCCGGGGGTGCTCCTCCGGTGTTGGTGGTGGGGGACGCGATTTTTGCCGGATCCATGGGGGGCGCGCGGGATCAACTCCCGCTTGCGCGGGATCGGGTTCTGGGGATGATTCTTTCGATGGCGGAAGACAGCCTGATCTGTCCCGGTCACGGTCCAGTGACCACGGTGGGTCAGGAGAGAACCCATAACCCCTGGTTTCCATGAATCTGAAGCACCGCGGTGGGCAGGCGTTCTTCGCCGTGTTGGTCCTGATGGGGACCGCTTCCGCCGGTGCGGCCGAGGCACCGTCCGTTCCGCCGACGGGATCGACCAACCGGACGTTGTCGCTTCCCTTGAGTGTCCCGTCCGTGGCGGAGGCCAGTGCGCCGAGCGCCGCTGTTTCCGCGGATTCGACGGGTACAGCCGTGGTGGAGGGGATCCCGCCGGCATCGGCGCCGGGCGAGGCGGAGGTTGTCCCCGGCGGAACGATCACCGCCGAACCGATCACCACGACGCTGGCCCTGGAGGGCCCGCAGACTCCGCGCACGGAATCGGATCAGGAGGTGCAGCGGCGGCTCGAGGCCCCCTCTCCGGAGGTGCTGATGGAACGGCACGGGACGGTGGGATTCCTGATTCGGAATCCCGAACCGCGAAACTTTCTCGACGTCATCAATCCGTTTGCCCCGGATGATTTCGGACCCCGGGTTCGTGAAACCTACAACCGGGATCCCAACCTCAAGCCCGGCGCGACGCTCCCGCGGAACTTCGTCAACGACATGACGCACGAGCCCACCGGGCTGGGGTTGTTCAACTGGGACTGGTGATCCCGCGGCCGGGGCCGAGCTTTTGAAGCGGCTTTCCGACGGACCCCGACTGCGATATCCTTCGGGGCATGATTTCCCGAACCGCAGGGGTCGCCGTGCTCGTGGGCGCCTGTCTCATGGTCTCCGGATGCAGCTTCTCCCGGGAATGGGATCGCGCCCGGCGGGCTTCGGTCCCTGCGGATGACATCACCGGTGCGTGGATCGGCACCTGGCAGAACAGCAACAACGACCACACCGACCAGTTGAAGGCGGTGATCACCCGGGTTTCCGACACTGAATACCGGGCGCGATTCAAGGCGTGGTGGCATGGGATTCTGAGCGGGACGTTTGACGCGACGCTTCAGGGCCGTTGGGAGGGCAATGAGTATGTCTTCAGCGGAACCGAGAAGGTGATGGGATGGGAATTCACCCAGCAGGGCAGGGCCGACGCGTCCCGTTTTGTCTCGGAGTATTCCAGCGACGATTACCGTGGGAGTTTCACGATGCACCGACCGGAATCAGCAACTCCGTCGTCTTCGGACTCCCGATGAGCGTCTTCCGGGTTCCGCCCGCGGTGCTCGTCCTGTCCCTGGTGTGTTTCGGCGGGCGATGGGCAATCGCCGGGGACACCCGGGCAGCCCTGGATGCCGCCGTCGCCTCGGCCTACTCGCGCATCAGCGCGCCCGGGCTCGCGGTGGGAGTCTGGATGCCCGGCGCAGAGCCCTACTTTGCTGCCCGCGGGGTTGCCGATCCGGTGTCCGGGGCCGCCATGACGGGGGACGAGCATTTCCGGATCGGGAGCATCACCAAGACATTTACCGTCACCGCAATCCTCCAACTGGCAGACGAAGGACGCCTTTCCCTCGACGACCCCGTGGGACGCTACCTCCCGTTTGTGCCGGGAGGAGACCGCATCACCCTGCGCATGCTGGCGAACATGACGAGCGGACTGACGAGCTACACCGCGGACGAGGCCTGGGTACGCCAGATGATCTCCGATCCTTCCCGGGCTTATTCGCCGCGGGAGTTGGTGGACGTCGCCGTTCGACAATCCACCAAGGCTCCTCCCGGGGAGAAATGGGAATACGTCAACACCAACACGGTGTTGTTGGGCTTGGTCATTGAGGCGATCACCGGAAGGCCGGTCGCGGAATTCTTCCGGGAGCGCCTTTTCAAGCCACTGGGGCTGGAGAACACCTCATGGCCGACCAGCGGGGCGCTGCCGGCACCGTTTGCCCATGGCATCACCCGGCAGACTGCGGATGAGTCGATTGCGGATGCGACGCATCGGAATCCGAGTTGGGCCTACACCGCAGGCCAGCTTGTGTCCAATCGCAGGGATCTGGGGATCTGGGCCAGGGCCTGTGCGACAGGCGCCCTCGTGTCCCCGCGGCTTCAAAAGGAGCGGCTGACGTGGGTGACTCTGCCGCCGAACTCCGCCACGCGGAGGTATGGATTGGGCATGGGTGAAAACCACGGATGGCTGGGACACACCGGGGAACTGCCCGGATACAACGTGAGCGCCTTCCACCTGCCCGGACGCGATATCACTGTGGTGGTGTTGGCGAATTCGGACATCCCGAAGGATGGGGTCAATCCGACCGCCACGGTCCTGGAGGCGGTCACCCGGGTGATTTCGCCGGAAAACGTTTTGTCCGAACGTTGATTTGAGGCGGCGGGCCGTGGTCGGAGGTCAGGCCGGCACAAGGCGGTGTGCGCGGACATTGAGATTCCTCGCGAACAGCAGGTGCGGCGGTTCGTCCGGGAGTCTCAGGCCCATCCATCCGGTCATGTTCACCGAGGAGAATTCGGCCCGTGCCGGCTGGAGCGGCCAGGGCTGGTGTTCGATTTCGCCCCGGTACAGGCGACCGGCGCGATCGGCCGCAAAGAGCCGGTACCGCTCGGTCAGCCAATGCTCCAGGCTTCCCTGTGTGCTTCGGTACTCGGCGCCGGCAGGCCCGTACCGTCCCACAAACTCCGCGGTGCCGCCGTCGCGATGGGTCCGCCAGCTCGCGTACGCCACGCCGTCCTGGTGCGGGACCA
Source organism: Verrucomicrobiota bacterium (assembly GCA_046346705.1). Taxonomy (GTDB): domain Bacteria; phylum Verrucomicrobiota; class Verrucomicrobiia; order Limisphaerales; family UBA9464; genus UBA9464. The sequence goes on from JAXMHR010000003.1 coordinate 3,123, forward strand.
CGGTCATGTCCGCGTCGAAATAGGGAAGGTGGAAGGTGGCCCGCGCCGCACGGACGGCGAGCCGGTTCGCGGCGTCGAGGCTGAAGAACCAGACTCCGGGACGGCCGTTGCAGGTCACGTACGTGCGGACGTTCAATTCGGGAAACGCGGAGGTTCCCGGAACCGGCGGCCAGCCGCGGAAGTGGATTCCACGCATTGTGAAGGGAACGATGCCCACCCAGGCTCGTCCTTCAAAGGTGTCCAACTGCAGCTCCGGCGAGGTCCGCGGCAGCAGCGCGGTGAGGGCTTCGGCCGGTACGGACCAATGGGCGAACAGGAGATCCCGCCACTGCATGGCCAGCGACCAGCGGCCCGGACGTTCCCGGGTGGTGGGAGCCGGCACACGGGTGACGCTGGGGAGCGGCGGCGGTTGGGGGCCGCCGGGGGTCAGGATCGGGGGCGCGGGAATGGACATGGAGGGGAATGGGGCGCTGGAGTGGAAAGGGGTCTGGTTTCCTCGGTTGGATTTGGAACAGTTACCGGCCTCCACCGCTGCGCCGCATGAGGTTCTTTCGGGCGGTTTCGAGACGGGTGCGTTCCTCCGTTGTCAGGCTTCCAAGCCCAGAACGGGCAATCTTGTCGAGGAGCGAATCCATTTCCGACATTGCTGAGGCGGACTCGTCTGGCACTCCATGGGGTACCGTCCGGAGTTTTGGCCGGCGGCGCGGCAGGCGGAACTCGGGCAGGGACCAGCCTCCCTGCTGATACCGTACGAATCCGTGCGCAAAGCCGCAGGTGGAGGCGAGCAGGATCAGGTCCGTCCAACTCCGCGCCGCCAGCGCCATCAGCGCATAGATCCCGACCAGGATCAGAGCTGCCCATTTCGCCAGCAGGGAAAAGAACACCGGCATCCCGGGGAACTGGGTGGCGAAGGCGATGAACAGGGCCAGTGCACCAGGCTGCCCGGAGAGCAGCGTCGGATGCACCAGTCCCACCGCGGTCAGGACGATTGGTGCGATGAGATAGATGCCCGCGTAGAGCCAGAGGAAGAGCCGTCGTCCAAACAGCCGTTCCAGTTCGCGCCCGAACCAGACGATCATCAGCATGTCGAGGGCGAACCACGGACTGGGGAAGTTGAGCAGACCGTAGGTGACCCATCGCCAGAGTTGTCCGGACAAAACCCGGGCGCTGGAAAAGCTCAGGGCATCGATGACCCCCTCGATGGCGGACCCGGAAACGGCAACACCCACCATGAGTGTGCAATAGACGATCACGATGAGGTGGGCGGCGTAGATGGGATATCCCCGCCAGTACGTGACCGGCTGATGCTCGTCGGAGGTTCCGCCCCAATCGCGGTATTCGTTCATTCGCCTTTCGTTTCAAAGGCTGTCCCACGCGTCGCCCCGCTGCAAGCGGTGAGGCGGGAAGTCGCCGCGGTTCCGGACAAGGGGTCAGTCCTCAAGCGGCCGGCCCAGGGTCTCCGGCACCAACGTCATGGCCGCCGCGCACAGCACGCTGGTTCCCGCGACATACCAGGCGGGGGCGGCGGGATTACCGGTCGCATCGATCATCCAGGTGACGATGAATTGGGTGGTGCCGCCGAAGACGGTGACTCCGACCGAATACGCCAGGGAAAGACCGGTGGCCCGGAATCCGCGCGGGAGGAACTCCGGAATGGCAACGAGGGAGGCCGACGCGCTGAGGGCGGTCAACGCAGTTTGGAGGAGGGTTACCCAACAGAGCATCGCCGGTGCGGGATGGGAGATGAGCGCGTGGAATGCGGGCACGCATGTCAGGGCGAGGAGGATTCTTGGCCAGAGCATGGTGGAGCGGCGTCCGAAACGGTCGGAGAGCCATCCCCCCAGCAGGGAGCAGGAAAACGTCGCCGCTCCTCCAACGACGGTGGCGGTCATCGCGGCCAGCGGCGGCATCTTCAGGGTGGCGATGGCGAAGGTGGTCATGAAATTGCCCACATAGGTGGACACGGTGCCCCCGAGAATCAGGAGGATGGAAAGCACCAGGATGCGCCGGTGATGCTGGACACCCCGGAGCCCGGAGTGATGCGCCGGCGTCCGGCCCCCGTGCAGGGTCTCCGGGAGGTGACGTCGCAGGTACACGGCGATGGGGACGAGAAGCAGTCCGAGTCCGAAGGGCACCCGCCACCCCCAGCTCTCGAGTTGGGCCGGGGTGAGGGTGGCTGTCAGGAAAACGCCGATCAGACCGGCCGCGAGCGTGGCCGTTCCCTGGCTGGCCAGCTGCCAGCTTGCCGAAACTCCGCGGCGATCGGGAGGCGCGATCTCAATCAGAAACGCGGTGGCCGGGCCGACCTCCCCGCCCAGCGCGAGTCCCTGCACCAAGCGGGCGGCCACGACGACGAGTGGCGCGACAATTCCGATCCGGCTGTAAGGAGGTGTGAGCGCCAGCACGGCGGTCCCCACCGTGATCAGTGCGATCGTCAGGAGCATTGCGGGCCTCCGTCCCGCGCGGTCGGCGTAATGTCCGATCAGGATGCCCCCCAGCGGACGCGAGACGAATCCGACCCCGAACACGGCGACGGACAGCAGCAGGCTTCCCAGCGGGGTGGAGGCCGGGAAGAAGGCCTTTCCGATATAGACGGCGAAAAATGCGTAGGTGACGAAGTCGTAAAACTCGAGCGCATTGCCGGCGACCGTGGCGGCCACCACGCTCCGGGAGGGGTCGGCCGGCGTTGGCGCCAGGGCGGGCGTCTCCGCAGTCAGTGGGCCGCGGGGGGAGTGCATTCAGGGATGGGCCGGGACCGGACCTGTGCTCAGATCGCGAGCATTCGCGACAGAGATCGAGGTGCGGGAATTCGGCGGGAGGACGGTCGCAGGCCGGAGCGGATTCACAAGCTCCAAGGCCGGACCGGCATGCTCCGAGTTCGGGTGCTGACAGGGGGACGATGCGCGGTACGCTTCGCACATGCGAGGTGGCGCACGGGCGGTGGGCCGTTGGTCCGGACTTGCGACGGCGTTCCTTCTCACCGTCCCCATGATGGCAGAACCAACCGACACCAACGGCTTGGCGGGAATGGCGCGGATCCGCGCCGCGGGCGGCGTGCACGTCTTCGTAGTGAAATCCACCGCGTCCGAGGCGGCGGCCCAGCGCTCCGAGGTTCGGGAGGTGTTGTGGAAATGCCTCGGTGAACTTCCGCCACGCCCGCCGCACCCGGACACTGTGATTCGCACCCGAGTGGATCACGGGGATTGGCTGGAGGAGCGCTTCGACTTCGACAATGGTGCCGGTTCACGCGTTCCCGGGGTACTGCTGCTGCCGAGGGAACGAAGGGGACCGGTGCCGGCCATCCTTTACAATCACTGGCACGGGGGTGAGTACGACGGTGGACTATCGGAGTTGTTTGAATCGAAACACACGCCGCTTGTTCCCGGACCCGAACTGGTCCGGCAAGGCTACGCAGTGATGGCGGTGGACGCCCCGTGCTTTGGCGCCCGCAACGGAGCCGGGCCGGATGCCACCCGCGGTGCCGCAGGGGAATTAAGCGCCGCGAAACTCGAGCTGTGGCTGGGGCGTTCCCTGTGGGGAATGCTGCTCCGGGACGATCTGATGGCACTCGACTATTTGTGTTCGCGTCCGGAGGTGGATGCCTCCCGCATTGGCGCCACGGGCATCAGCATGGGGGCCACCCGCACCTGGTGGCTGATGGCGCTGGATGAACGCATCCGGTCGGGCGTCGCGGTCGCGTGTCTGACCCGGTACCAGGATCTCATTGCCGCCGGCGGACTGCGTCATCACGGCATCTATTATTTCGCGCCGGGACTCCTCCGGCATTTTGACACCGAGGCCGTGATCGCCTGCATCGCGCCGCGGTCCCTCCTGTGCCTCAACGGGGATCAGGACGCCGGTTCCCCGGTGGAAGGGATCCGCACCATTGAACGCATCGCGGCGCCGGCCTGGAGTGTGTCCGGCAGTCCCGGGGAATTCCGAAGCGTGGTGTATCCCGGAGTCGGGCACGCGTACACACCGGAGATGTGGGCGGAGATGACGGCCTGGTTTGCCCGAACCCTGCCCGCGCGGTGAGCTCTACTTTGGGCTCGACCCTGCCCTCTGCGTCGACGCCGGCGGGTGGCCGCCCAGGAGATCAGCAAGACCTGCTCAGTCCGGCTTTCAGGCGGGGTTCTGGAACGGCGGGGACGGAACGGGGCGGAGACGCTGTAGGTCGTCGTACTGCCGTCCGAAACTTCCACCGATCGTGCTTCTGTACGGACGGAACTGTGCGGGGTCCGAGCCGCCGCCTCCTGATCAGCGAGAATCGATCCCCCAAAAACTGTCCCAGGACCCGGAGGTGTTGAAGCCCTCGTCAGCATTCATGCCACGAAGAGCGACACATCGCCTGGTCCGTCGAACGAGCGCGCGGGTTGCCTTCCGAGTCGCGGAAACCCATTTCGAAGACGGTCGGTATGTACCGGTGGAATGGTCCAACCAGTCGGATGTCCAGGCCGGATAAAAACCCGAGCCAGTCGATCCGGCGTTGGCCCCGGAGGCATAGGTGAAGCCGAGAAAGTAGTTTCCGTCCTGAGCCCGTACGGGACGAGACGACGACGGCGAGGCCAGGAGGATCATCAAAAGACTGGTTCTCAACCGGGCGTGGATGATAGGCTGCCTGGGCCAGCGCATCGGCCTCTCGGGGACTGTAAAAAAAAAGGTATTAACAACGGGCGTGCATGTCGGCGGAAACCATCGATCCTCTGCTCGCCTGGACGCGCTTGTTCCGAATTGGCAAAGCCTGGCCGATCATTGTTCTGGATTTTTGGCCGTGGCGAAGGTGTACTGGAGGCGTTTGCGCGATTCGCCGGGTGCGTCGGAGCCTGGATTCCACAAGAAAGGGCCGCTTGACGCTCTCCTCTGCCATTCCAGCTCTGCCGCCGTCGGAGCCGCTGGCCGTAGATCAATGGTAGATCCCCAGATTGTGATTCTGGTTGTTGCGGGTTCGAGTCCCGTCGGTCACCCCAATTCCCCATTTTCGCCTGCCGGAAGGTTCACCCCCGGTTCCTGACGCGGTGGCACTTCCCAGATTCCCCCGAAGCCGCATGCATCGCTTTGCCCTCGCGCTCGGGATGCTCCTGCTTCTTGGGAACACCCTTTCGGCGACCGTTCCCCCGGACGCTGCCCGATTCTGGACCGTGCCCGGCGTCGCGCCGGTTCTTTCTCCAGGAGGCAATTGGGTGGCGTGGATTTCCGGCAATGAGACGGACGGGACGCTCTGGTTGGCTCCTTCGGGAAATCCTGAGATGCGACAGGCGGTTCCGATTCCCTCAGGTTATGGACGGGCGCGGGATCTGGTTTGGACAGGTTCCGAGGAACTCGTGGTCCTGAGCTTGGGCGAACACGGCGGCGGGTTCTGGTTCCTTCGTTGCCCCGGGGTCGTCCTGCAACCTCTGTCCCCACCTTCCGGATATACCTTCGTCCGTCTGCTGCACCCGCAGCCCACTGCTGATGCCCGGATCATCGTGGAGGGATATGCGACGTTCCCGGCAAAGGGCGGTTTCCGGTCGCCCTGGCTGGATTTGTTGACGATGGACCTGACGACGGGCCGGGTGGTTCGCGTCGAGCGGAATCCGGGGGACGTGGTCGAATGGTTTGCAGACGCGTCGGGGGCTGCGCGCCTGGCACTGGCCGTCTCCCGGAACCGGCAGGAACTCAGGGTGCGAATCCAGGCTGCCGAGGGGAGTCGATGGATGACCGCGGAGTCCTGGGATCTGGCATTCGATTCCGTGTCGGTGCTGGCGCTGTCGTCCGATGCCTCGCGGGCCTGGGTTTCCGCCCGGATGGGACGCGACACCCGCGGGGTCTATGAGTTTGACGTGAAGGCTGGCCGGTTCTCCCGCGCGCTCGCAGTGGATGAACAGTTCGACATCGATGGAGACCTCCAGGTTTCAGGAACCCACCCTGCAAGTCTTTCCTGGGAGCGGCTCGTTCCGAACACCGTGTGGTATGACGCGGAGTGGAACTCAACTGTGGAGGCGTTGACGAGGAAGTCCTCCGACGTGGTGTGGAAACCGGTGAGTCTGTCGAGAGACGGGAGTCGGGCCGTTTTTTCCATTGTGAGCGATCGGTCTCCGGTGGAATTCGCGGTGGTTCCCCGTGGGGATCCCGAGGGTGCTCGTTTCGTTTTCCCAAAGAGGGAACGCCCGGCACCGGGCGTTGCGCGGAGTCCTGTGGAACTAACGGCGCGGGATGGCGAGGTCGTATCGGGGTACTTCACGGGCTCTGAAGGGCGGCATCCGAAACCCATGGTCGTCCTGGTGCACGGAGGTCCGTGGACCCGGGACGTCTGGGGATGGGATCCCGAGGCGCAGTTTCTGGCGTCCCGCGGGTGGGGGGTTCTGCAAATCAACTACCGGGGCTCGGTGGGGTTTGGCCGCCGGTTTCAGGAAGCCGGTGCGGGTGCCTGGACCGGAGTGTCGAAGGATGACCTTCTGGACGGGGTGCGATGGGCCGTCGGGAAAGGGTGGGTGGATCCCTCGCAGATCGTGGTGGTCGGTGGGAGTTTTGGCGGTTACCTCGCGTTTGCCGCGATGACCGACGAGAAAAATCCATTCCGGGCGGGGGTCACCCTCGGGGGGGTGTTTGACCTTCCGCGGTGGCTCGATACTCGCGGATCCGGCTCGCCCCCATACGTAGGAGCCGTTCAGCGCCGGCGACTTTTGGGAACGACCCCACCGGATCCCGGATGGACCGGGCGCCGCCTGTTACAGTTGGATCGTCCTCTGCTGGTGGTCCAGGCTGAGGATGACGACGTCGTGCCGGCCCGCCTCTCGGAATCGCTGCTGCGCCACGCGAGGCATCGGAAGATCCCGATAACGGTGCAGCGGGTTTCGGGCGGCGGTCATCGCTTTCAGGGGCCCGGAAACGCGCCGAAGCTCTGGGAAGAAGTGGAATCCTGGATGTCCGGAGTTCGAGGCAAACCGGATCCCGCTCCGAAAGCATCCGGAATATAGGATGACAATAGTGAGTAAGAATCCGCTGGCCATTCCTTTGCGAAAGGATTCTAATCCGGTCTATGAGGAGGCCGCGCCTGCTTATCCGGATTGTCGCCCTGTTGGGGGTCATGGGAATCGTTTCGTCGCTCCCGGCGTATGCGCTGATATTCAGCTCCACTGGGGACACCAACTATAACACGACGGCGCCGACGGGCGTGTTGGCGGGGAGCGGTTGGCAATGGCAGGGACAGTGGAAGACGGCGACGGGAATTCCGATCGCACCTCACCACTTCATCACGGCGAGTCATCTGGGAGGAAAAGTGGGCGACACGTTCCTATTCGACGGGGTGACCTATACTACGATTACCCGGAACGCCAGCCCGACCTCCGACCTGATCCTTTGGGAGGTGAGCGGAACCTTTCCCACTTATGCGCCCATCTACGTCAGGAATGATGAGGTGGGAAAGAACGCAGTCCTATTTGGACGGGGCGTCACGCGGGGTTCCGAGATCAACGTCTCCGGCCTCGGAGAGGGGCCTCTGCGAGGCTGGCGATGGAATTCGAACACTACCGGCGGCACCCTACGCTGGGGAGAGAACACCATCCTCGATGCCAAGGATTATCCCGCCAATGATCCCTGGCCGGCAAATGGGGATCTGCTGGTGATGGACTTTGACCGGTATGATGGGACGAATCCCAACGAGGTGACACTGGCCAGCCTTGACAGTGGAGGCGGGTTGTTCCTCAAGGACACCTTCGATAATCAGTGGAAACTGGCGGGAGTAAATGTGGACGCCGAGTACGCGTTCCGGCTTACCGCGACCGGCAGCGACATGGTGGCGTCGATTTTCGACATGGGCGGTCTCTACTACGACGAGGAGGGGGATGCCGCGGGTCCCGTGGGGCCGGATCCCTTCGTGTACGCCACCAATACCGTGGCGGATCTTCCGTCCCACCTCTATTCCGTTCGTCTTTCTTCCAATGTGGGATGGATCCGCGGCGTTGCGGGTGTTCCGCCCCTGAACACGCCTCCGGTCTTCCCGGCGGTTGCCAACCAGTCGGCGCGGGAACTGTCCCCCTTTTCGATGACCTTCTCCGCCTCGGACGGAGACCTGCCGGCCCAGACGCTGACGTTTCGCCTGGAGTCGGGGCCTGGGGGATTGACCGTGTCCTCGAGCGGGCTCCTTCAGTGGACTCCGGATGAGACGCAGGGTGGTTACAGTTTCCTCGTGTCGGTCAGCGTAAGCGATAGCGGTTACCCTTCGCTGGGGACAACGAATCAATTCTGGATTGAGGTACAGGAAGACAATCGTAATCCGGTAATCGGCGCGGTGACCCCGCCCCCGGCTATCGAAACACGCCCGCTTTTCTTCCGCTTGACGGGCTCGGATCCGGATTTACCTGCGAATTCATTGGCATTCGCACTTCTCAACGGTCCCGCGGGCTTGTCGGTGGCCGCAGATGGCAGCGTTCGATGGACGCCGGACGAAACCCAGGGCGGCTCGTCGTATCCTGTAACGGTGACGTTGATTGACAATGGGGTTCCACCGCTTTCCACGACGGTGCAGTTCGAGATTTCGGTGGCTGAGCTTAATTCGGCACCGGTGTTAACCGAGGTTGGGAACCCGGTTGCCGACGAGTTCATCCCATTCTCCCTCCAACTGAACGCGACCGATCCGGATATTCCTGCGAATAACCTAGTTTTTGAGCTTTTGGATGGACCGCCTGGACTGACGATCTCGTCCTCGGGACTGCTGCGCTGGACTCCGGACGACACCGCGGGAGGCGCAACGTATCCAGTCACAGTTCGGGTTTCCGATGACGGTTCGCCCTCGTTGAGTTCAACGGGGGTCATTTCCATCCGGGTCGCGGATTCGCCGGCAACGGGTCGAACGGTGTGGCAGATCGGGACGGATTCCCCGCCAGGAACTGCCCCTTCTCTTCAGTTCGCTGAATTCAGTCCGCAGAACAATGTAAATGACTTGCGACCCGGGAAGGTCACGAGGGTACCGGAGGATCCTGCTTATCCAGGCGCGGAGCTGAATCCGGGCGCTGATGACGACTTCTACTTCAGTGGGAACTATCCCGCGGGTTTCAATGCACTCACCGAGGTTTTGCGCGTGCCTTTTGACGAGCCTCCGATCGCCTGGGAGCGGGCCCATACCCTGGGGGATCGAACCAATCGCGTTCATTTCGTGCTGGGATCCGCGCAAGCCACTTCCGAAACCGTGTTCCGCCTTACGGCGGATCTCCCGATCGGCGGTTATTCCGTGGGTGGTGTCGCCCAGACGGGGTTCAGCGATCACGACTTCGTGGTGCGGTTCCGAAATGGCGTCGGACAGACGACGTTGCTCTACTCCAATCGGATCAGCCGCGCCACGATCCTGATGCTCGACTTTTCCGCAGCTCAAGTCGCCGCCAACCCTGGCGGCAACAGCGTGGAGTTGGTTCGAACCGGACCGTCTTCAGCAGGCGTTTCATATTGGATCATGTATGATCATCTTCGGCTGGAGGTTCTGCCCACGAATGCGCCTCCCCAAATCGCCGTTGTGGAGAATCAAACGGCCGACGAGGGGGTTCCCCTGGAATTGGCCTTGTCGGCGTCCGATCCGGATGGACCTGCCTCAGGATTGGTGTTTTCTCTGGTCAGTGGTCCTCCGGGACTGACGGTCAGCCGCGGCGGGCTCCTCTCCTGGATCCCGAAAGAGACCCAGGGCGGGATGACGTATCCGGTTGTGGTCGCGGTCACGGACAGCGCGGCGATTCCAAAGAGTGCCACCACTCAATTCATGGTTGCCGTGGGAGACGTGCCGCAGTTGGACCGGACGGTATGGCAATTGGGGATCGATTCACCTTCCAGTGCCTCGAACGGAATTCAATGGGGTGAGTTTAGCATGCAGAATCAGAAGAACGACCCGCGTCCCGGTCAGGTCAGTCGGCTCCCGGGCGATCCAATCTACGACGCCAATCCCGCTGCAAATCCGGGTGCGGATGACGACTTTTATTTTGGAGGAGTGTTTCCGCGGGGCTTCAACTCCCTCCCTTCGGTCCTGCGGGTTCCCAATGACGAGCCGTTCTGGGCCTGGGAGCGCGCCCATACGTTGGGGGACCGGACGAATCGAGTTCACTTTCTCCTGGGAACCCCTCTGGTTTCCGCCACGGCGACGTTTCGTTTGACCGTGGACCTTCCCGCGGGCTCTTGGTCAGTGGGCGGGGTTACCCAGCCCGGGTTTGGTGATCACGACTTTGTGGTCGCATTCATCAATGGAGCGGGTGCCCGGACGGTCCTTTTTTCAGGGCGGTTGTCTCAGGCGACCAATCTGGTCCTCAATTTCTCGGCGGCGCAGGTCTCCGCCACCTTTGGAGCCAACAGCCTTGAATTGATCCGGGTTGGCCCCTCTGAAGCCTCGACGTCCTATTGGATCGCCTATGATCATCTGCGTCTCGAATCCGTTCCGTGACGCTGCGGCTCAATGGGACAATCCGGCGCGGCGGTCGTAGAATCGTGCGGGGGTATTTGGTGGCGTGATTGGATGCCCCGTCGGCGTGTCCGGTTTGGGGGGGCGTCGGGTGTATGTAGAAGACCATGATGGAGCTTCCGGATCGTGAACTGCTGAATCAGTACATCCGACACCATTCCGAATCCGCGTTCACCGAGTTGGTGCGCAGGCATCTGCCGCTGGTTTATTCCGCCGCAGTTCGGGTGACGGGGGATTCGGAGTCCGCGGAGGACATCGCGCAGATCGTGTTTCTGGATCTTGCCGACAAGGCGGGCTCCCTTCCCGCCGGGGTTATCCTGCCTGGTTGGCTCTACCGGGCCGCGACCTACGCAGGATCGAAGTGCGTCCGTTCCGACCTTCGCCGCCGGACGCGGGAACGGGAAGCCATGAGAATCTACGATCTGGAGATTGGTGGAGAGGATTCGACTGGGGGATTGCTTCCACTGCTCGACGAGGCGCTGGCTCGATTGGAGGAACCGGACCGGAATGCGCTGGTCCTCCGGTTTCTGAGCCGCCTGGAATTCAAGGCCGTCGGGGAGGCGCTGGGGATCTCCGATGAGGCGGCACGGAAGCGGGTGGAGCGGGCCTTGGAGCGACTCCGGGGGTTGCTGAGTCCTGCGGAACGGGTGCCTCCGTCCTCCGCGCTGGCCCTGACCCTGTTTACCCTCGGGGATCCTACCCTCCCCGGCGGATTACAGGCCGCCTTGATGAACGCGATCCGGGTGGAATTATTGAAAGGTGCGGGTGCGGCCGGAGGGGTTTCGGGGACGATTTGGGTCGCGAAGGATCTCCTGGCGTTGGCGGCCACCCTGGTCGCCGCCGGGTTGGTGATCAGCGAACACTGGACCAAGCGTCGTGCGGCATCGGGGGCAGGTTCTGGGTTGCCCAGGGCCACTGAAACGGTCGGCGTGGGTTCCCCGGACGTCTCCGCGGCTCCGGCCCCGGAGTCGGAAGCGAACGAACTGCGGGCGCTGGGAGTTCGGACTGCAGAACTTCGCAGGCTCCTGGCTTTGGCCGAATCCGCACGCACTTTGGAAGTGCGGCCTGAATCCGCGGGGCCGGTGCTGCTGGTGCCGGGACGGGCCGTTCCTTTGTCCGCATTGACGGAAGCGGGCGCGTCGACTCCCGAGGCGGCCCTGCAGTCGATGACCGCGGCGCACCAAAAACTGGACCTGGAACGATTGCTCCAACTCACCGCATTGGGAGAAGAGGAGGCCACTCGTGCGGCGGCGGAGAATGGAGATGCCGCTGCGGTGGCGGAGTTGCGGTCCCAGGTCGTAGAGGCGCGCGCACGGGGGGATACCCTGGAACTTTTGGCGGTGCGGCCGGAGGGGGATTTTCGTGCCGAAGTGGAGTTCGTCCAGCGCCGTCCGGGTCTGGAGTCGGTCACCAATACCCAGGTTTTTGGGAGGACGAGTACAGGTTGGAAACTGCTCCCCATTGTGATTTCGCATTCGAATCCGGGTTTGGAATCGAGCCCATCGTCCCATCAACCCCCTCCATGAACCTGGAATCCAAATTGGAAAAATGCATTGGGAGGCGAGAAGCCGTCCGGCCGCAGATTCGCGCAATGCTGTGGATGCTGGCCGCGGCGCTTTTGTGCTGGGCGGCCCTTCACCGGCTGATTACCCAAGCGCGGGAAGTCGGCGTGATGGGAACACCTCCGGGCAGCCCGGGTGCGAACGTTGTGAATCCCGCCCCGGCGGAGTCCGGCGCTCATCCTCCTACGCCTCCTTCCGCTGAACTGTTGCGGTCCCGGGCGCTGGTGGCGCAGTTGACCCGGGAATTGGGTGATATCGGGAGGAAGCGTTCGCCTGACGCTTCGATGCACGCCACGGGAAACTCCGAATTGGACCGGCTTCTGAAGGGCCGGCGGCCTTCGGAGGCGCCGGATTTCGTCCGGGCGGAATCAATCCGAAACCGTGGGTTTTCCGGTCCGGACGAGGCCCTTGAGACCTTCTACTGGAACTATGCAGGGCCCGGGCGCCTGAAGGACTTTGACGCATTATGGTGGTCGCCGTCCGAACCGGCGGGTGAAGGATACCACTATGAATTGGGCCTCGGTCACGGTTTCTCCACGCTTCGAGGGTACCGCGTGGCTTCGCGAGAGCAGATCAATGCGGACGAAGTGCTCTTTCGTCTCCAGCGGGAAGAACAGCATGGCGTGATCGAGGAGGAGGCCCGATTTGTCCGAACTCCGGATGGATGGAAGCGCAAGCCGGAGGTCCGACGGGTCAGGGATGCACCTTGAGTCCCGCTCGCCGCGCTGGAGGTCACGACACGGCGGGTGCCTTCGACCGGACTGAAGCGAGGGAACGCAGTCCGGTAATCCTGGCTACGTCCCGCTCGAAGTCGTCGAGGGCCTGCGTCACCGGGTCTTCAGGCGAGGGGATCTCCCGGGATGCGTTTTTGTCGGGCGGGGCCAGGTCGCGGACGCGAGCGGCGCGGGATTCCGGGTCTGATTCCTCGAGAACCTCGGCGAGGAGGGACAGTCGTTGGGAAAGCGTGTCGGGAGTTGCCGCGGGAGTGGTCCGCGTTGCGACAGTGATCCCGGCAAGCCTCGCTTCGCGTGCCGATCGGAGAACGGCGAGGAACAATGCCTGGAGACGGTTGATTGCGTGCATGACGAGCTGTCGTTCCCGTTCTGCTTCCGCGTCGGCCGGGGTGGTTTCGAAAACCAACTCCTCCTGCAGGGTGAGGACCTCGGCAATGCCCCGGTGCATGCACACCGAAAGCGACTTCGCCTGTTCGTTCGCATCGTTCAGGGCGACCGCCCGAAGTTTCGAGAGAGTGCGGAGCAATCCGGCGACCTTGATCCGCAGCGCGGACCGGGTGAACACCGGCCAGATCAGGGCGTCGACGGCGGCCATGACCAGGATGCCGATCAAGATTCCGATCAGGCGGTCCCGGATGGGAACCAGGTCGAGGGTTGGTCCGAACCGGGGAAACAGGATCAGGTACAGGGTGACGCCAATCTGGACGCCGAGGTAGGCCATCCGGGTGCTGCCACTCCCGATCCAAGCCGCCACAAAGACAATGGTACCGATCACCGCCAACAGGGAGGCGAGGGATTCCATGTTGGGCATGAAGACATCGACGGTCACCAACACGGCGATCCCCGAAATCAAGGCGCCTCCGAACCGCAGCACCGACTTGTGGCGCCCGAGTCCGACTGTGGCCTGCGCCACGAGGATGGTGGTGAGGGCGCATGTTCCACTGATTCCCGGCCAGTGAAGCGCCTGGCAAATCGCTCCGCAAAGGGAGGCGGCGATGCCGACCTTGACGCCGTATTGGATGGCCCGTCGTTGATCGTCCGGGGTTAACGGGACGAGGAATCCCTTCCGGGAAAGCGGCTCGCGGACCGGAGGAGTCCGGCCCGATTCCGTCAGGTGCCGCAGAAATACCAGGTCGGCGGGAAGCCCCGCCAGGATCCGTTCCATTTCGGCCAGTGGGGAGTCCGTCGATGGCGTGCTGCGGGGAACTGGCGGGACGTCCGGAAGCCGCCGCTCCAGGAGGCTGGCGGCGAGCCGTTCACATTCCTGCCGAATCCACGCAAGGCGTCCGGAGCGTTGCGCATCGTTCTCCGGTGGCGACGTCCTCTCCAGGTCCTGCGCGGCGAAGACGAGCAATTGGATGTCGGTGATGCATTTGATCTGTTCGGTGTGTCCCTGCCGGAGCCATCGGTCTCCGGCCTCGGCCTCCCGGAGCAGATCCAATTGGCGGAAGAGACGCGCTGCGGACGTTTGGAGGCTTCGAATCGGAGTTCGTACCGGTGGGCCTGATTTCAGACCTCCCTCGTGGCGCCGGCAGGCGTCCGCCACTGATCGCAGGCTCTCCGCGAGATCTGCCAGCAGCAGGGATTCAGGATTCTCCGGCCACCACAGGATTTGTCCGGCGGTCCCGAGTGCAATGCCGATCGTCTGAAACAGCACCGCCCGAACTCCGTCGTAGAGCTGGATGCCCGGGCTGGGAAGGAATTCCGGGACGGCGATGACAAAGGAGATGTCGAAGAAGAGCATCGCCAGCGGAACGGAAGTGGCCCGCATCATATACATCGAACCGGCAATCACCACGGCTTCGAGCGGGAACCGGATCGCGGGCGTATCTGCAAAGGCGGACAGGATGGCGACTCCCGTGGCGCCGCCGGCGATGCAGCCGAGGAGATTGGATCCGAGGGTGGCCCTGGACGTCGGGGCATCGCTCATGGCCACCAGAAAGAACATCAGCACCATGAACTGGCCTCCCTCCAGATGCGAGGCTGTGATCAGCGCCGTTCCGAGCACGCAAAGAACCGTGAGCCGGATGGCGGCGCGCCAGCGGGTGGGCGAGGGCGCGAGTTCCTCCCTAAGGAGGGCAACCAGTCGGTTTTCCCAGCGCACCGCGGAGATGGTGGTCTTTGGATTCACGGAAAATTCACGCGTCGGGAGGCTCGGAGAGCGATGTCGAATCGGGAAGCGACGGGGCCGGGTGCGCGGCGCCGTCCGCGACTGCTAACGCCCCAATGGACCCCGGGCCGACGGCTGCGGATCGAAGCAGGGTGTTTATCGTCACGCGGGGATCTTGGGCGGGGAGTGCGCGTTCTCAAGGCGCATTCCGAAAGGTCGAGCGGAATCGTCGCTTGCCGACGGAAGGATCCTTGGGATGCTCGGTCCGTCCCCATGGATTTGAGGTCGCGTGTCGCCACCATCGTCGCCGTCAGCGTGATCCCGGCAGTGCTCCTGTACGGAACGGAGAACTACCCGCCGGTTCCGCCGCAGCCGGCGAACCCGATCCAGTTGCTTCCGGTCCAGCGATCATCGGCCCTGCTTTGTGCGAGCACTCCGGAGCATCGGCACACCGTGCGGATGATCATCGATGGGCAGTCCACCTCCCAGCAATGGTGGTCCTGGGAGTTGCTCCAGGAGATCCCCCGTCAATTTCCCAATGCGGACTTCAAGGGCTCGCTCATGGCGATCACCTCGTTTGGGGCTGACTACCTGATCCAGACGGCGGAGTCGGATGTCTATCCGCTGCTCCCCGACCTGATCGTATTCCAATGCTACGGACCCTATGGTCCGGGACAGGAATGGGAACGGATACTCCGGGAATTTCGGAAGCGAACCACCGCGGATGTCATCCTGATCGGAAATCATCCGGTGGTGGATTGGGAACTCGCGGAGCCGACGGATCCGGCGAGAATCCATTTCGATCTGGATCCTGTCCACGACGGGCAGGCGTGGCTGAATTACATTCGGACGCCCGCATTGTGTGGTGAGTTGGGTTTGTGCAATCCAGACAACCGATCCATTTGGAAGCGCTTCCTCGCGGCGAACGGACTGCGGCCGGCGGACCTTCTCCAGGACTCCATCCATTTCAACAAGCGCGGCAGTGATCTCCTGAAGGAGATTCTTCGACCTTACCTAGGTGCTGCGCGGCTGAATCCTCCCATCGACCCGTTCAACAATTCCCGGGTCAGGACGTATCCGGTCGGCGTGGATGGTCTTTCCTGGGTCCACGGACAGTTGCGCCTTCCGTTTGTGGGTAACCGGGTGGATGTTGTCGCGGGGGGCGACTCGGGGGGGACGTGTCGGGTGATGGTGGATGGGATTCCGCCCACTCATTGGCCCAGCGGAACGGGGCATTCCCGGTCCTCCGGTTGGAAAGGCGAAGTGTTCTTTCGGCCCGCGCTGCTCAAGGTGGGAACCCTGGTCCCGCTGGAGGAGGAGGTGTGGACCCTGACCGTGACCTCGGTGGACGCGGGGAACAGGAAGCGATTTTCATTCTCGGTCTCCGGGAGTTCGACCGGGCCGGACGGTGCCGGCAATTCCTACGAGCGGTTTGTCTCGCAGTCCGGGCGGGTCGTCATTGAGACCAATAGTTGGAATTTCGTGGTCATTCCGCCGGACTCACAGCTCGGGACGACGATCACCTGGCGGTCCCGGGTGCGTTCCCTGGACTCCTACCTGGCGACTCCCGTGCTGGATCCGCAGCGGGAACGGGCGGTGAATCTGTTCTTCGATTTGCCGGATGGGGATCACGTCCTGGAGTTGACGGCAGACGATCCGGAGCACCCTCCCTCCCTGGCGGCGCTACGCGTGTACCACCCGGGCGGGGTGATGCCCGGAACGGAGAGGGGCGTCGGCTCGGCCCCGGATTTGCGGTATCTGGTCACGGAAAACCAGCTTTTGGTGACCTGGCCGTCGTCGGTTTCAGGAGCCCGGCCCTGGGTGACCTCGAATCCGACCGTGGGATGGACGTCTCCAGCGGCTCCTCTTGGGGAGTACTTTGGGATGCGGACCTGGATGACGCCGCTGCAGTCGGATTTGGAACTGATCCGATTGGATGTTCCCTGAGTCCGGGCTGACCTTCCCTGAATTTTCGATTCGGGAGCGTGCCCGTCGGAAATTGAATCCTCCGCTTGCCTTCTTCGTCGGCCGCCGGGGAAAGTGATCCCGTTACCCATGAAAACACTGATTGTGCTCACCCTGAGCGCCGTGTGCGTTGTGCCGGCGTTTGCCCAAGGCGTTGGATATTCCGATACGCCACAGATCCGCGGTCAGAAGTGGAAGGTTCACGACAAGGAACGTCCGAATCCGCCCACCGTGACTCCTGGCGCCACGTTCAGCAACGGAGCCCCGCCTCCGAGCGACGCGATCTGGCTGTTCAACGGAAAGGATTTCTCCCATTGGACCCAGGGCGGGGGTGCCCCGAAGTGGAAGCTGGAGAACGGCTACATGGAGGTCGTCGGAAAGACCGGGAACATTGCCACCAAGGATGAATTTGGGGATGCCCAGGTGCACCTGGAATTCGCGACGCCGTCGAAGGTGGAAGGGGAAAGTCAGGGTCGCGGAAATTCCGGGGTCTTCTTCCATGGTCAGTTCGAGGTTCAGGTGCTCGACAGCCACAACAACAAAACCTATGCGGACGGACAGGCGGGCGCCCTGTACGGACAATGGCCGCCCCTCGTCAATGCCATCCGGCCCCCGGGTGAATGGAACACCTACGACATCGTTTTCGAGGCGCCGCGGTTTGATGCCGCCGGCAAGTTGATCAAGCCGGGATATGTCACCGCCTTTCTGAACGGCGTTTGCGTTCAAAATCGGCAGGAACTCAATGGACCGACCAATCACCGGGCGACCGATCCGTACAAGGCCTACTCGGGCAAGGGAAACCTCAGCCTTCAGGACCACGGGAATCCGACCCGGTTCCGCAATATCTGGCTGCGTCCCCTTGGGGAGCACAACTGATCCCGGGCCGGGAGCGGTGGTTCGCAGGAAATCACGTGCGGCATGCCCCGCCTGGGGCTAGGGTCCCATCATGCCGGTCACGGTCAATCTACGCGTCCTCGAAAAGGAGGAGGAACTCGAGCTGGCGGGCGAACTTCCGGTCGCGGAGTTTGGTGCGGATCTGAACGATGAGTTGATGAAGTTCGATGCCCCGCTCCGCTATGATCTGGAGGTGCGCCGCCAACCGGGGAATCTGCTGGTCACCGGCACGCTGGAGACGGAGGTGGCCTGCGAATGCGCTCGCTGCCTCACGCCCTTCCGGATTCCCCTCCGGATTGACGATCTTGCGGCCCTCCTTCCGCTCTCGGGAGAGGACGCGGTACCTCGTGACGGAGATTTTGCAGACTTGACGCCCCAGCTGCGCGAGGACATCTATCTCGGTCTGCCGACGAATCCGTTGTGCAGACCAGACTGTCGCGGGCTGCCGCAAAAGGCAGTGGCCCGCGATTCGCGTCTTGGGGGTTCCAAGTCCGACGGACCCTCCCCTTGGGCTGCTCTGGATCAAATCAAACTGTAACTGACAATCCTATGGGCGTTCCGAAACGCAAACCGTCGCGCAGTCGCCAGCGCATGCGCCGAGCCTACAACTCGGTCATGAAGCTGCCGCAGATCTCCGCTTGTCCGCAATGTTCCGCGCCCTTCCGGTCTCACCGGGTCTGCCCCTCCTGCGGCTACTACAAGGGTCGTCAGGTCGTCTCGGTCACCGCACTGGCCTGAGGAGTTTTCGACGAGCGCCGAGTCCCGAACAACCCGGGCCGGCGCTTGCTCTTTCCTATGCGTCTTGCCGTAGATGTCATGGGTGGTGACCAGGGGCCCGCAGAGCTCCTTCACGGCATCCGGCTTGGCTTGGCTGCCGACTCCTCCATCCAGGAACTGCGGGTGGTCGGACCCGAGGCGACGCTCCGTCCGCTGGCCCGTGAAGCCGGCTTGGATGATCCCCGCGTCGTGTTCCATCAGGCCGGGGAGGTGCTGACCATGGAGGACGATCCGGCGCTCGCTGTCCGGAGGAAGAAGGATTCGTCCCTGATGCGGGCGCTGGAATTGCTCCGGGAACAAGCCACGGACGCGGTGATCTCCTCCGGGAATACGGGGGCACTGGTCGCCGGCGCTACAGTCCGTGTGGGCCGACTCGACGGCGTCCGACGTCCCTCGCTCGCGTGCATCATGCCCTCACGCACCGGTGCCTTTGTGCTTCTGGACGGAGGTGCCAATCCGGACTGCACCCCGGAAATCCTGCTTCAGTTCGCCGTCATGGGGTCCGTGTATTTCAAGTCCATGTTGGGCGTGGAGAATCCCCGGGTGGGCGTGCTGAGCAACGGGACCGAGGAATCCAAGGGCAACGACCTGTCCCGTGGGGCCCTCGCCCTCATTCGCAAGACCTCCCTGAATTGTGTCGGTTATTCGGAGGGTTCCGATCTTTTCAAGGGGAACGTCGAGGTCGGAGTCTGTGACGGTTTCGTGGGGAATCTCATTCTGAAGGCGGTGGAGGGGTTGGGGCAGACGGTCGGATACCTGCTTCGGACGGAATTGACGGCCAATCCCCTCCGAAAGGCCGGGGCGCTGTTGGCCTCTGGAGGACTCCGGCGGATCAAGGAGCGAATGAATCCCGAAACCTATGGCGGGGCGCCCGTGCTGGGGCTTCGCGGGAGCGTCGTGAAGATCCACGGGTCAGCAAAGCGGGTCGCCTTGAAGAATGCGATCCTTCAGAGTGCCCGCGCCGTGAATCAGAGACTAAACGAGGAGATCGTCCGGGAAATCGCCCGGGCGGAGACCGCCGCAGGAACCCTTTAGGCGGCCCCCCGAGGATTATGGCCAACTTTCGCAATCCCCGAGCCGGACGTCCGCACCTGCGGACGGTTTCCATCACCGGGGTGGGTTCGTACGTGCCGGCGAAGGTGCTGACCAATGCCGATCTGGAGTCCATGGTGGAGACCACGGACGAATGGATCACGACCCGGACGGGAATTCGCGAGCGTCGGCTCGCGGCGTCTGGAGAGGCCACGTCGCACATGGCCACCGAGGCCGCAAGACGGGCCCTCGCCAACTCGGGCATCCGGGCCGAGGAAGTGGACCTGATCATCGTGGCGACGATCACTCCGGACATGCAGTTTCCCAGCACGGCGTGCCTGGTGCAGCGCAACTTGGGGGCGGTCCGGGCGGCGGCATTTGACATTGAGGCTGCGTGCAGCGGGTTCGTGTACGCGCTCGACATCGCCAGCCACTTTGTCGCGTCCCACACCTACAACACCGTGCTCGTCATTGGCGCGGAAAAGATGTCGACGGTGGTGGACTGGACGGATCGCAACACCTGCGTGTTGTTCGGGGACGGTGCCGGTGCCGCGGTGCTCCAGAACCGTCCTAACGCCCACGGGCTCCTGACCACCTGCCTGGGTTCGGACGGCGGCAAGGCCTCGCTGTTGGAACTGCCCGGGGGAGGGAGTGCGTGTCCGGCCACGGCCGACACGGTCTCGCAGCGCCTTCACTTTCTCCGGATGGACGGCAAGGAGACGTTCAAGAACGCCGTCAACGCCATGGTGGCCGCGGGCCACGAGGCGTTGGGACGGTGCGGGGTGACGATCGCCGACGTGAAGTGCATCATTCCACACCAGGCGAACCAGCGGATCCTTTCGGCGGTGGCGGAACGCCTGGGTGCCCGGGAGGACCAGGTCTTTGTCAACGTCGACAAGTATGGCAATACCTCCGCGGCCAGCGTGGCGATTGCCCTCGACGAGGCGGTGTCCGGGGGACGGATCGGGCGGGGTGACCTGGTGTTGCTGGTGGTGTTTGGTGCGGGACTGACCTGGGGTGCCGCCCTGATCGAATGGTGACGGCCACTGGAACGGCCGCTTGACTCGCGGACGCTGGCACGGGCTTCCTGTGTCCCATGAGCCCCGTCGCCGCCCCGCGTCTCCTCGTTGCGTTGTCGCTGTTGCTGACTCTTTCCGGGCTCGGTGATCCGGCCGGCAACCCGCCGGCCGGTGCGGTGCTGCTGTTCGATGGCCGGACGTCCGCGGGATGGCGCGGATTCGGGAAGCCCTCGTTCCCGGAAACCGGCTGGGTGGTGGAGGATGGATGGCTCAAGCACCGTGCCAAGGGCGGGGGCGGGGACATCATCACCACCAACCGCTACAAACATTTTGAGCTTGGATTCACCTGGCGGGTTGCCCCGGGTGCCAACAGCGGGGTGAAGTACTTCATTGATGAGGAGCGGAAGGCGCCCATCGGGCATGAATACCAGCTCATCGACGATGCCCTTCATCCGGATGCTCTTCATGGCCCGAACCGCCAGACCAGCGCCCTGTATGATGCCCTCCCTCCGGTGAATCCACCGGTTCGACCCGCCGGGCAAACCAACGTCTCCCGCATCGTGGTACGGGGACCCGAGGTGGAACATTGGCTCAACGGTCAGCGGGTGGTCGTCTATGTGCTGGGTTCCCCTGAACTCAAGGCGGCGAAGGCGGCGAGCAAGTTCAAGGATGAAGCCCGCTGGGGCACCGAGTTCCCGACGCCGATCCTCCTTCAGGACCACGGAGACGAGGTCTGGTTCCGGGACCTGTGGATCCGTCCGCTTCCCTGAGCGGGTAAATGGACGAAATGGAACTCGGTCCTTGGCGGGACCGCCGGTCCACGACAACGTACCGCCATGGCGTTTGATGGCACTGATTTTGTGGATACCGACTATTCGAATCCGCGGTCAGCGTCCGCGTCCACGCCGAGGGCGCCGTCGCGCGAGGACCTGGATGCCCAGCTGACGGGAACCCAGCAGCAGCTGGCGAAATTGCGGGAGGCCCAGGACCAGTTGGAACGCACCCGTGCGGCGGTCGAGGAAATGCGCCGGCGGCACGCCGAGTTCACGGCGGGTCGGTTGGAAACGCTGCAGTCCCTGACCCGGGGCATCGGACTTCTGGAAAAGGCCGAACAGGATGCGCGGCGGGATGCGGAACAGTTGTCCCGGACTTTGGAAGGATTGCGCGCTTCCCTGAGCCAGGTGGAGCGACTCAACGAGCAGGCCTGGACGGCGGAAAATTGGGAGCAGGAGTTGACCAAGGGACTGACGAGCATTGAGAACGCCCGTTTGGAATTCCATTCCGCGCGGCAAAAATGGCCGGTGCTGGAAGGCAAGATGGCGGCGGCCGCTCCGGGGACCGCACCCGAGGCCGCACCGGCTTGGAACACCCTGCCTCTGGGGCAACTTTTCCGATTGGGCCTCGCTCTGACCTGGCCGCTGGTGCTCGCGATCGTCCTGCTGGCCGGGTCGATGGCCCTTTTCGCGTTTCGCCGTTGACGGATTCGGAGTCAGAAGAGGCACCGGCAACGTCCAGGGTCAGCCGACATGTGGGGATTTTCCAAGAAACCGGTGGATCCGCTGACGGCCCGGGAGCGGGCGCTGGAGGCGGAATTGAAGCGATTAAGGAGTCAGGTGGCTCGCCTCGCCCGGGAGGAGCCCACGCCGGTCCCGTCGTCCCGTGAAGCTCCCCCGCCTCCCGCGGCTGGCACCAGGTCCTATTCCCGGTCCGTTGGCGCGGGAAAGCCCTCTGCCACGGAACCCGTCCCGAACGGGCCAGCCCCGATGAATGAACTGGGAGCCCGAAAATACGACCTAGTGGCCGCCTGGCGCCGGATTGTGAATCAGGTGCGGGGTCCGACGGCGAACAATCCACGAATGGCCCGGATGCTCGCCGCGGGCAGTATTCATGGGCTCCGTCCCTTGCGGTATGAACGCCGGGTGGCTCGAAATCGATTCGTCGCCCTGTTCATCATCCTGTTGCTCATCCTATGGGGTTTGGGATACACCTACATCCGCTACCGTTAACGGGATTCGTGAAATGACCCATTGTGTTGAATTGAAGGTTTGACTCTCCGGATTCGATTCCTAGGATGGTTCTCGCGAAACGGGGCTTTTGCCTTTGTTCCTCCTGCTCCCGGTGGCAATTCGATTGCCACCGGGTTTTTCTTTTCCGGTGCATTCCGGGAAATCCTACCGACGATGACCGGATCCGATCGCGGCGAGTATGCGTTCCGCGGTTTTCGTCGGTTCCTCGTTGGTGGCGATCTCCAGCCATTCGAGGTCCATCTGCCCCCGGAACCAGGTCATTTGTCGTTTGGCGAACTGTCGAGTTTTGATTTTCACCTGCTCGCGGGTTTCCAAGGGTCCCCGCAATCCTTCCAGATGCTCCAGGACCTGGCGGTAACCGATCGCTTGGGATGCGGTTCGGTTCCGGGCAAGGCCCAGCGCCAGCAGGGACCGGGTTTCGTCCATCAACCCATTCCGAAACATGGCGTCCACCCGGGAGTCGATTCGCGCGACGGCGTCGGGACGGTTCCGCCACAGTCCAAAGGACCTTCCCGCGAGCATCGGCGCCCTCTCGGGCCAGCGGGCGCGCTGGGAGGAGAAGGGACGCCCGGTGATTCGGATGACTTCAACCGCGCGAACGAGTCGGCGCCAGTTGTCGGGATCAATATCGTCGAAGGTCACCGGATCCGTCCGAGCCAGCTCCTCCAACAACACCGGCGTCGGCAGGGCTTCGAGGCGTGACCGCAAGTCCGGATCGGGCGCGGGGGCATCCCCCAACCCGTTCATCCAAGCATTAAAGTAGAGTCCGGTGCCGCCGCACAGGATCGGGACGCGACCCCGGGACTGAATGGCCGGAATGATCTCCCCGGCGAGGGCGACAAAGCGGGCGGCGTCGAAGGTGTCGTCCAGTCCCACGACGTCGACGCCGTGGTGGGGGATCCGGGATCGCTCGGCGGGAGTGGGCTTCGCGGTGCCGATGTCGAGACCCCGGTACACCTGCATCGAATCCACCGACAGGATTTCGCCATTCAGCTGGTGGGCGAGTTCGAGGGCGACCGCAGATTTTCCCACCGCGGTGGGCCCGGCGAGGATCAGGGGCAGCGGGTTCGGGGAGGAGCCGCCGTCCGACGGCGCGGTGGACCCGCTCATGAGGGCTTTCCCGCAGCTGTCGCGGGGATCCTTCGGGGATCGTTCTGCCACGAGAGGAGAATCAGGAGTCCCACGCCAGTGCAGATGGCCATGTCGGCGACGTTGAACGCCGGGAATCCGACTTCACCTCCGCCCCGCGGCTCGAGATAGAACCTCAGGAAATCGATGACGTGGTTCCGGCTGGGCAGCAGGCGATCCAGAAGGTTGCCCGCAATGCCCCCGAAAAGCAGGCCCAGGGCGAGTTGTCCCGCCGGACGCTGCGCCTCGAAATGACGGCGAAATACCCACAGCGCCCCGAGGGCAACGGCGGAGATCCCCGCCAGGATTCCATTATTGTTTCGGAACAGGCTCCAGGCAGCCCCTGTGTTGCCCCAATGGACGAATTTAAAGAATCCGGGGACGAGGACGCGCTCCTCCTGGATTCCGAGGAAGCGAAGGACGAGATGCTTGGTCAGCTGATCCAGCGTGAAGATGGCAAGGGCCACGATGCCGATGCGCTGGTTGGGGCTGAGTGAACGGAGGCCGGCAATCATGCGTCGGGCGGACTTTAGCGGGACGACCCTGCTTGGCCAGTGTCCATTGGGCGCCCTGGGTCACACCTTCTTGACCTTTGGGCCCTTCGGGGTGTCTTCCACGAGCCAGCCCAGGGATCGGAGACGATCCCGGAGTCCATCCGCCCGGGCAAAGTCGCGGGCCTTCTTCGCCTCGGCACGCTCTTGCGCCAGGGCGAGGATTTCCGGCGGAGCCTCCGCAGGCACCGGTTCGCCGAGTCCGAAAATGGAGTCCACCCGGGCCCAGGCGCTCAGCAGCGCCGCTGCGGTCTCCGGACGAAGCGTCCCAGATCCCAGGGCGCGATTGGCCTCGCCCACCCACTCAAACACCGATGCCCAGGCCCGCGAGACATTGAGGTCGTCGTCCAACGCCTCCGTGACGGCGGCCACCAGCGGGGAGGTGTCCGGCGTGGTCGCTGGCGGGGTTACCCCGGCGAGTTCGCGCAGTTTTCCGATACATTCGTCGAGGCGCGCCAGGGCCGCCCGTGCCCCCTCGAGTCCCTCCAGGGTGAAATTGAAGGTGCCCCGGTAGTGGGCGCTGAGCAGCAGGTACCGGACCTCGCGTCCGCCGTAACCGCGCGAGACGAGATCCCGGACCGTAAAGAAATTGCCGAGGGACTTGCTCATCTTCTTGCCCTCCACCAGGAGATGCGCGGCATGCATCCAGTGCTTCACGAAGGGCTGGCCCGGACGCTGAAGCCCGGCTCCCTCGCTCTGCGCGATTTCGTCCTCATGATGCGGAAATGCCAGGTCCTCGCCTCCCAAGTGCAGGTCGAAGCTGGGTCCGAGGATCGCCATGCTCATGGCACTGCACTCGATGTGCCATCCGGGACGACCCTCGCCCCAGGGGCTTTCCCAGAAGACGGCGCCATCCTCGGGAACCCGCGCCTTCCACAGGGCGAAATCAGCCACGGATTCCTTGTCGTATTCGTCGCTGGCCACCCGTTCCCCCACCCGCTGCGCTTCGAGGTTGAGATTCACCAACTGCCCGTAGCGGCAGCCGCATCCGCGGTATTTCTCGATGCTGAAGTACACCGAGCCGTCGGGAGCCCGGTAGGCCAGCCCCCGTTGCTCCAGCTTCCGGATCAACTCGATGATCTGGGGAATGTGCTCCGTGGCCCGGGGGAGATGGTTCGGACGTCGGCACCCGAGGCTGTCCAGGTCCAGGAGGAATTCCTTTTCGTAGCGCCCCGTGAATTCCTGAAGGGAGAGGCCCGTCTCGCGAACGCGCCGGATGATCTTGTCCTCGACGTCCGTGATGTTCATCACGTGCACGACTCCGAATCCCCGAAACTCGAGGAAGCGCCGGACGAGGTCTGCAAACACAAAGGTGCGGAAGTTTCCGATGTGCCCGAAGTCGTACACCGTCGGGCCGCACGCGTAGAGCCCCACCCTGGGTCGCCCGGCGTCATCGCGGGCGTCGGGGAACAGCGGTTCGAACGGCTCCACCGTCCGGGTCAGGGTGTTGTACAGATGCGGGCGCGAGTCCATGCGTCAGTCGGAAGACCTTAGCGCGGGTCGCCCGGGGATGGCGAGGAATCCGGATTGGTGCTCCCGCAGGCGCCTGTTCAGGGGCGACGGCGGCTGTTTTTGGTCGAACGCGGCCGCGATGAACCTTTGCGTGCTCGTTCCCTCAAAAGTCGGAGCGCCTGAGGTACGTGCCACCGGGTCCGGAGGAGGGCATCCCGGGCGGATTCCGGCGGAGCCTGCGTCAATTCCTGGAGGATTCGAACCGCCCGGTCCCGGAGTTTCACGTTCGAGGGATTCAGATCCACCATGAGGTTTCCAGCCACTTTGCCGAGGCGGACCATGGTGAGGGTCGTGATCAGGTTGAGGATCAACTTGGTGGCCGTGCCTGCTTTCAGGCGGGTGGATCCGGTCAGGATTTCCGGTCCCAGGTCGGGAGCCAGGATCACGTCCGGCTTCCAGCCGCCGCGGAAATCCAGATGGGTATTGAAGCACAACAGCGCGGTTCTCGCACCCTGGCGGCGTGCTGCGGTGAGGGCACCCCAGACGAAGGGAGTGCGTCCGCTGGCGGCGATGCCGATCACAAGATCCCGGGCAACCGCGCCCCGGTGCGCCATGGCCTCCGACCCGGCGTCGAAATCATCCTCCGCCCCCTCCACAGCGGAATGCAGGGCGTTGAATCCCCCGGCGATGATCCCCTGGACCTGCTCCGGCGGTGAACGGAACGTCGGGGGACACTCGCTCGCATCGAGGACGCCGAGGCGTCCGCTGGTTCCGGCACCGACGTAGAAGAGTCGGCCTCCGGATTTCAGGGATCGGATGGACAGCCCGATCAGCCGCTCGAGTTCCTTGGTGTGACTGACCAGGATCTTCGGGACCCGCCCCTCCTCCTCCAACCCGAGCGCGATGGCTTGGCGAAGGGGCAATTGATCGAGGTGGGCCGAGCGCGGATTGCGCCGTTCCGTTGGGGAAAGTTCCCGGGAAGTTGGGACCCACACGCCGGCCTTGTTGGATCGTCCGGACGCTTCTTTGGCCGGCGACGATCTTCGGCCGGGCGCGGCCGGGGCGGCGGAGTTCAACGCCTCGCGGGCCATGGCGACAGCACCCCAGACGGATTCCCGGGGCAGGGGACGGATGATGGAACCCGGACGCTCCGAGCGGATCCGCCGTGCGACCGCGTAAGCCAGTCCCTTCTGGCGCAGGAGGACGCTTCCCGCGAGGGCAAACTCCACCGCTCCGCGCCTAGGGCTGAGATGACGTGCGCACGCCAGCGCGTCCGAGGCGAGGATCCCGGCTGTCTCTGCGAGGACGCTTTGGGCGCCTTGATCACCTAGTTTCGCCGCGGCGAACACCAGCGGGGCCAGGGCGGCGACCTCGGTCTTTCCGGCGGATTGAAGCCAGGCGATCAGGGCGTTGGGTTCGTTCAGGGACAGGGCGCGGAGGGCCTGTTGTCCGAACCGGCTCCAGGTCTGGAAATGATCAAATTCATGGGCTGCCTCCCGAAGTGCCCGGAAGGCGATGTCGTAGGCGCTCCCCCGATCCCCCAGCAAATGGCCCCAGCCTCCGACTTTGGCGGTTTGGCCCCGGCGGTTGCGTCCGTAGCAGCAGGATCCCGTTCCGCTGAGGACGATGACCCGCGCGTCCGGGCCCTGGGACCTCGATTTTGTCCCGGGGTCTGGTTCCGCCGCGGCGAGGGCGGATTCGAGGTCGTGGTCCACGCGGTGCGGAACTCCCGGCCAGACCCGGGACAAAACGCCTTCCACCCGGGCGCAGTCCTTCCGGTCCCGGACCCCGGCCATCCCGACGCCGATCGCGGCTGGGGCCGGAAGTTGGGAGGCCAACGAGCGCAGGAGAACCTCCAGCTTCCGGTCATCGAGCAGTCGCAGATTGGCGGGGCCCGCGTCGCATCTCTTTAGGAGCGATCCTTCGGGTGTCGCCGCCAAGGCCACCGTGCGGGTGCCGCCACACTCGATTCCCAGCAGGACCGTGGATGTCGCCATGCCCGAAGAATGGGGTGGACTCCCGTGCTTCGCCAAGCCCTCCACGTTCCCCGAGCGGGAGTGAAACGGGACACTTGGAGTCCTCGATGGCTTTCCGTCCTGAGAAAGGGTCGTTATCGTCCCGCGCTGTGCATCTCCCGAGTGTCGTCCGTCTCCCGTTGTTGGCTGTCGTGGCCACGGTTGCCGTCTATTCGAAGGCCGCTGCGGCCGAGGAGGAGGAATTGGCGCTGGGGGTGCGCACCACGGAACCGCTTCCGCCGGCGGAGCAGCAGGGGAAGTTCCGCCTCCCGCCGGGATTCGAAATTCAGTTGGTCGCCGCCGAGCCGGACATTCACAAGCCGATGAACCTGGCATTCGATACCGCCGGACGCCTCTGGGTCACCACCAGCATTGAGTATCCCTGGGCGGCGCCCACCAACCGGCCCGGACGCGACCGCCTGATGATCTTCGACGACTTTGGTTCCGACGGACGTGCCCGGAAGGTCACGCAATTCGCCGACGGGCTGAACATTCCCATCGGCGTCTATCCGTTTCGGCGTGCCGACGGCCATTGGAACGCCGTGGTCTGGTCGATTCCCTATATCTGGCTTTTGGAAGATACGGATGGCGATGGGACTGCGGATCGCCGCACGCCGATCTATGGGCCGTTCGATGTCTCGCGGGACACCCACGGAAACCAGGCCTCGTTTCGGCGTGGCTTCGACGGCTGGCTCTACTGCACCCACGGCTTCAATAACGATTCCCATGTCACCGCCCGCGACGGCAGCCATGTGGACCTGAATTCCGGCAACACCTACCGGATCCGTCTCGACGGGTCCCGCATCGAGCAGCACACCCACGGGCAGGTGAATCCGTTCGGCCTCACCTGGGATGCGAATGGCAATCTGTATTCCAGCGACTGCCACAGCGCGCCCATTTACCAGCTGCTCAGTGGCGGGTGGTATCCGAGCTTTGGCAAGCCTCACGACGGACTCGGATTCGCCCCGGTGATGCTGGAGCATGCCCACGGGAGCACTGCGATTGATGGCGCGTTGTACTACAACGACGACCTCTGGCCCGCGGACTGCCAGGACATGTTCCTGATTGGAAACGTCATGACGAGCCGGCTGAACCGCGACCGGATTTCCTTCATCGGTTCCACGCCCAAGGCCACCGAGCAGCCTGATTTTCTGACGAGCAGCGATCCCTGGTTTCGTCCGGTGGACACCACCCTTGGACCGGACGGCGCGTTATACGTGGCCGATTTCTACAACCGCATCATCGGGCACTACGAGGTTCCGCTGACGCACCCCGGTCGGGACCGGGAACGGGGTCGGCTCTGGCGCGTGGTCTATCGGGGAACCGGGGCGACGCCGGCGCTGCGTCCGGCCGCGTTGCCGTCTGATCCGGCCGGGTTGATTGGAGAGTTGGGGTCGCCCAGCCTCTCCCGTCGCCTCCTCGCCATGGCCGAGTTGGAGGATCGATTCGGGAACTCCGCCGTCGGGGGCATCCGGGACGCCCTGCGCACCCCCAGGAACGAGGAACAGTCCGTGCACGCCCTGTGGATGCTCCAGCGCCTGGGCGCTCTGGAGCGGGAGGATCTTCAAAACGCCGCGACATCTCCGAAATTCCGAACGCGGATTCACGCCCAGCGCATCGCGGCGGACATTTTTTACCGGGCGTCCAGACCTCTCCCTGTATCGGATGACCTGAGGAGAACGGCTCGCGGGCTGGCCCTTGCAGGTCTGCAGGATTCGGATGCGCTCGTTCGGCGGTGCGCGGCCGAGGCCCTGGGAACCCTCCCGGAAGCCGGGGACGTGTCGCCGCTGTTGACTGCATTGGAGCAGGCGGCGCCGGCCGACACCCATCTCGTGTACGTGCTTCGCAAATCCATCCGCGATCACCTTGCCCAGCCCGAGGTGTTTGCCGCCTTGCTGCAGCGGAAGGATTGGACGGAGCCCCAGTTGGCCGCGTTGGCGGATGTGGCGGTGGCGGTGAAGTCGGAGGCTGCCGCGGCGTTCCTGGTGGGACGCCTGGGACGGCTTTCCGATACTTCGTCGCCGTCCATTGCCGACGCGTTGCGGCATGCGGCTCGTCATGCGCCGGAATCGGAACTGCCGCGCCTCGCGGAATTTGTCCGGCAGCGTTATCCGAACCAGCCGGAGTTCCAGCTCGCGCTGTTCCGGTCGGTGGATCAGGGCCTTCAGCAACGCGGTCTGGCATTGCCGGCGTCGGTCCAGTCCTGGGGCTCCGACCTCGCCCTGCAACTGCTGCAGCCCACGGCGACGTCCGGGTGGATCAACGTTCCCCTGGACCCGGCCACGGAGAATCCGTGGGACTTCCAGGAGCGCAAACGCACCGACGGCAAAACGGTCCGGGTGCTGTCCAGTCTCATGCGCGGGGAGGGCAAGACGGGAGCGCTTCGGTCCCCGGAGTTTGCCGCGGGAGGAGAGGTTCGATTCTGGTTGTGCGGACACGATGGGTATCCGGACCGACCTGCCAAGAAGGTCAACGCTGTCCGGCTCCGCGATGCCGCCACGGGTGAGGTCCTGATGGAAGCCTGGCCTCCGCGATCCGATGTGGCGCAGCAGGTGGTCTGGTCCACGGCGCCCCATCCGGGACGCAAGGTCGTGCTGGAGGTGACCGATGGGGACACGGGCGATGCCTATGCCTGGCTGGCCGTGGGGGATCTGGAAGGCCTTCCCGCGCTGCCGCCCGCCTCGCCTGCGGCGATTTCCGATCGCACCACGGGCGCCGTCGAATTGGCATCCCGCCTCGGACTGAAGGAACTCGCGCCCCGGTTGCGGGACATCGCGGTGCAACCAGGCGATCCGGATCTCCGGGCGGCGGCGGCGCGCGGCTTTGCCAGCCTCGACTCCAGCGCCGCGGTTCCCGTGCTCGCTTCGCTTCTCGCGGATCCCAAGCAGCCCCTGGGTTTGCGCGAGCGGGTGGGCGTCGTGCTGGCCGAGGTGAACTCGCCTGAATCCCGGGCCGCGGTGGTGTCCGTGTTTCCGTCGGTTCCGTATCGCGTCCAACAGGCCTGGGCCGTCGCGCTGACCGGAACCCGCGAGGGGGCGGAGGCATTTCTGCAGGCGGTGGAACAGGGCAAGGCCTCACCGCGGATCCTGCAGTTGACCGGTGCCCGCAACCGTCTTCAGCGGGCGAATCCCGACCAGTGGCAGGCCCGCGTGGACCGGCTCACGGCCGGCCTGGCGCCTGCGGATGAGGCGCGGGACAAACTCATCGCCGCGCGCCGGACCGCCTATGACGCGTCCCGAACCAAGGCGACGGAGGGCGAACGCGTGTTCCAACAGAACTGCGCGGCCTGCCACCAGATCGACGGCAAGGGCGGGCTGGTTGGTCCGCAGCTGACCGGCATCGGCAACCGCGGCGTCGAGCGGTTGTGCGAGGACATTCTCGATCCGAATCGGAACGTGGATCGCGCGTTCCGCCAGACTCTCGTGGTCTTGAAGGATGGCGAGGTGCGGTCCGGACTCTTCCGCCGCGAGGAGGGCAGCGAGTGGGTGCTGGTGGATGCCACCGGCAAGGAGTTTGTCATTCCGACCGCCTCGGTCTCGGAACGTCGCGAGTTGGACCAGTCCCTGATGCCTGAAAACTTCGGCGACTCGATTCCGGAACCCGACTTTGAAAACCTGCTGGCGTTCCTGCTGGCGCACCGGTCCGCACCCTGAGGGTTCCGGAAGGTGTTCAGGAGGGCCGGGCTTCGGCGACGGGAAGGAGAACAATCCATGCTGGAATTGCGACCGGGCTGTGAATGCTGTGATCGGGACCTGCCGCCGGATTCGGCGGAGGCCCGGATTTGCTCCTTTGAATGCACCTTCTGTGCGGACTGCGCCTCGCAGCGGCTTGGCGGGATTTGTCCCAACTGTGGTGGAGAATTGGTCCCCCGCCCGCGCCGTCCTGCCGCCAAATGTGTGGCCAATCCCCCCTCGACCCGACGGGTCTTACGTCCACAGGGATGTGCCCCGAAGTCCTAGGACGTCTCCCGCGTTTGTCGTGCAGGCTTCAGCCTGTCCGCCCCCACTCCATTTCGTCGCTGGCGGCTTCCGTTGGGATTCCCCATCGTCCCGCCGCTTGGCCGCGAAGTTCACATTCCAGTGCACCAGCGACGACCGCCGCCGTCCGTTGCCCCACAAGATCCTGTTCGGACTGGGAGTCAACGAGTCGGCCAATCACGTCGTGCTCAAGTTCGTTGCCTGGCTCCTGTTCTTCCGCGAACGCCTCGTGGTCGAGACAGATGTCGGCAACGACAACGTCCCGTTCGTCCCCGATCTCTGCCAACTGGGGTACGACATGCGCCCGACGCTCTGGGTGGAATGCGGCGACTGCAGCGTCGGCAAGCTGCACAAACTCGCGGTGAAGTGTCCGGAGGCGGAGCTCTGGGTCGTCAAGCGATCCCGCGCGGACGCCGAGCAATTGATGCGCACCATGGCGCGGGAGGACCTCCGCCGGAATCGTTACGGCATCCTCGCCCTCGATCCCGAGATGGTGGACGAACTCATCGGACTGCTCCGCGAGCGCAACACCGTCCACTGGTTCCGGGGCGATTTCGATCCGCCGCAGTTCCAGTTTGAATTCAACGGACTGTGGTTCGACACGGCGTTTGAGGTGATGCGCTTTTGATCCGGGTGGGCGTTCGCGGCTGGCGCCCCGGCCGGGTTCCGGGAGACTATGTCCGCCATGATCGCGGATCCCCCGCCCTCGGACGCGCCGTTGGAGCGGCGCCTGACGGTGTTTCCGGCTACGGCGCTGAACATGGCCAACATGATCGGCGTGGGGCCGTTTATCACGATCCCGCTGCTGATGTCCGCACTCGGCGGTCCGCAGTCCCTGCTCGGCTGGCTCGTGGCTCTTGCCATCACGATTCCGGACGCCCTGATTTGGAGCGAGCTTGGGGCCGCCCTGCCCGGGTCGGGCGGCACCTACCGCTGGTTGCGCGAAGGGTTCGGCCCGCAGACCTGGGGACGGCTCATGGCCTTCCTGTTCCTGTGGCAGTTCCTGGTCAGCGGACCGATGGAGATCGCGTCCGGCTACATCGGCGTGGCGAACTATCTCGACTATCTCTGGCCGGGGATGACCCACGCCGGTGCATTGACCATGAAGGGCGGCGCCGTCGTGGTGGCCCTCGGCTTGTTGAATGTGGTGCTGCTGTACCGCCGCATCTCTGGGATCGCGAAACTCACGATCACCCTGTGGGTGGGCGTGATGCTGACCGTGGGCATCGTGCTCGTGGGGGGCGCGTTGAATTTTGATCCCCGCAAGGCGTTCGATTTCCCTGACAATCCCTGGGCGTTCTCCACCGGGTTCCTGCTCGGGCTGGGGGCCGCGGCGCGGGTGGGGATCTACGACTTTCTCGGCTACTACGACGTATGCTACCTCGGGGATGAGGTGCGCGACCCGGGCCGCACCATTCCGAGGGCGGTGCTTACCAGCCTGCTCCTGGTGGCGGCGATGTACGTGGGCATCAATCTCAGCCTCAATGGTGTCATCTCCTGGCGCGAATTTGTGCCCGCCGATCAGCATCCCGAGATCGCCAATTTCATCGGGTCCATCTTTGTGGAGCGGTTGTACGGGAAAACCGCCGCGGGCCTGTTCACACTCCTCGTAGTCTGGACCGCTCTGGGCTCCGTGTTCGCCCTGCTGTTGGGATATTCCCGGATTCCCTATGCCGCAGCCCAGGATGGGACCTTCTTTCGCATCTTCGGTCGCGTCCATCCTTCCGCGCGCTTTCCCCACGTGTCGCTGGTGGCGATCGGATTGCTTGCCATTGCCGCCAGTTTCATCTCCCTGCCCGTCGTCATCGACACCCTCATTGCGGCGCGGATTCTGATTCAGTTTGTCGGCCAGGTGGTCGCGCTGTGGCTGTTGCGGCAGCAGGCGCCCGGGATACCCCGTCCCTATCGGGTGTGGTTGTATCCGCTGCCCCTGATCGCTGCGGGTGTGGGCTGGCTGCTGGTGTTTGCCTCGACGCCTCCAATGGTGATTCTATTTTCGATTGCTGCACTTGGTGTGGGCGTGGTGGCCTATTTCGCTTGGGCGCGGGCGGTGGGGAATTGGCCGTTCGGGGCCGGACGCTCTCGCTGAAAAAGGGGCTCTCCACCGCAGACCCTCTTGCCGCTGGATCCTCCAGGTCTCCTGTGGGATCAAAAGGAATGCGCTTGTGGGGTCCACGCGGGATTGTGGCGGTGGGACTTCTCCTCCTCGTGGGGGCGGGGCTTGCGCTGTACCTCAGGAAGCCGGTACCGCCGACGGCCCTGTTTCGAGTCCGAGACGCCGCGGGCAACCCGGTTTCCGGAGCCCGGATTCGAATTGACGGATTGAGGACCAAACCTGGGCCGTACTCGGGAGGTTGGTATCGGTGTCCGGAGCCGTTTAACTCCGAGATCCGGACCGATGCGTCGGGATTCGCCCGGGTCCCGTTTCCACCCAGGGTTTTTGAGCGCATCGAAACCGGGATTCTGTGCCTTTCCGTGGATCATCCGGACTTTGTGCGCGAACGGCCCGAACGGGTCGTTTCCACATCCCTCCCGGCAGGAGCACCATTGCAGGCGCGGCTGGGGGAATGGTGGGACCGGATCCGAAATCATTCCCTGATAATCCATCAGGATCCCCTGGTGCTCAGGACGGGGGCGCACCTGTTTCTCCACGCCACCTCCGGTCCGGTGACGGCGTCCGGACGGATGTTCATCCTGACCTCGGGATTGGATATCCGGGATTCAAACTCCTGGGTGCGCCCGGGTCCGGGCGTCGTCGGGACACGCCGCCTGCCCCCCGGAAAGCCTTCGTTGCAGGGAGTCGCATTCGATGACGCGGGGCATCCCTGGTTCAGTCCGGTCATTCAGGAATCGCTGGTTGCCGGGAAAACGAATGACTTCGCGGTGGCCTTTTCCCGGGGGGTGACGGTCCGAGGAACTCTCGACCCCTCGGTTCCCCGGCCGGTGAGCCAGGGTCGGGTAATGGCGCAGGTCTGGCCGGCGGGCTTTCGTCCCGAGGACTCTCCACCCTCCTGGCATTCGTGGTCGCCGGTGAAACCGGATGGATCCTTCGAGCTGGCCGGAATGCCGCCCGGGGACCTTGAAGTGGTGGCGCTCTGCGACGGATTCGTCAGCACCAACGGCCCCGGAAAGTTCTCGGTGCGCTATCCCCAGCGTCACGTCCTGGGCCGGGAGGATCTTTCGATCGTCATTGGAATGGAACCCACCTCGCGGGTGTTTGCGCGTGTCCTCGACGAACGCGGAAATCCGGTGCGGGGAGCCCGAGTCGTTGCCTGGCCCAACGCGCGGTACGGGGAATGGGCCGCGGTGATTCTCGCCAGTGACCGATACACAACGGCCAGTCTCCTTCTGTCCGAATCTGAGGACTCAAACTGGTGGGGTTCCCCGGTCCCCGACTTTGAGGGGGTTTCCGACGAACAGGGGCTTGCGGTGATCCCCAATCTTCCCGCGACAACGGACCGTCTCGGAGTGCAGCATCCCCAGTTTGGCCTTCCCGCGATCGGGACGCCGGCCACCGGCATGAACCGGGAGGCCCGGATCTCCCTGGTCGCGGGAGACTCCAACCGGATCACGCTGCATTTGGAACCCAAGGGCAGCGCTCCGGTGACCCATTACTGATCCCGGACGCGTCCTGTCGCTCCCTCGACATTCCGCCGGACTGCTTCCATTCTACCGGGCCTGATGTCCTCTGGACCGCTGACCATTGCCGGACGTTCGTTCTCCTCCCGCCTTTTTTTGGGTACGGGTAAGTTTTCCTCCCCGGAATCCATGCGCGATGCCCTCGCGGCCAGTGGCACCCAGATGGTGACCGTTGCGTTGCGCCGGGCCGATCTCACGGGCTCGAAGGATCCCTACGCCAACATCCTGGAGTTTGTGGATCCCGAAAAGTATCTTCTGCTGCCGAACACCAGCGGCGCGATGAACGCGGCGGAAGCGGTCCGCCTGGCGCGCCTGGCTGTGGCGGCCGGACTCCCGAAGTGGGTGAAACTGGAGATCCACCCCGATCCGCGGTTCCTGCTTCCCGATCCGATTGAGACGCTGTCCGCGGCGGAGCAGTTGGTGAAGGAGGGCTTCGTGGTGCTGCCGTACATCAACGCCGATCCGGTGCTGGCGAAGCGCCTGGAGGAGGTCGGCACGGCAACGGTGATGCCGCTGGGCTCCCCGATCGGATCCCATCGCGGACTCCAGACCCGGGACCAGCTGCGCATCATCATCGAGCAGGCGACCGTTCCGGTGGTGGTCGATGCGGGTATCGGAGCGCCGAGTCACGCTGCCGAGGCGATGGAACTCGGGGCGGACGCGGTGCTGGTGAACACGGCGATCGCGGTGGCGTCGGATCCCAACCGGATGGCCGTGGCCTTCCGGCAGGCGGTTGAGGCGGGGCGCGCGGCCTATGAAGTGGGGCTCGGCGAGGTGCGCGACATGGCGAGCCCGACCAGTCCGCTGACGGCTTTTCTGAATTGAGGGAGCTGGTTGGATCCGACCGCCCGGGGCGCTTGCGAAACGCGGGCCGCCGACCCTAGCCTTCGAAATCATGTCCGGTCTGCCGCTTCCCCGTGTTCGCAAACTGCTCGAGGCCTGCCGCCACGTGCGGGTCCTCGTGGTCGGCGATGTGATGCTGGACCAGTTCATCTGGGGACGCGTCAGCCGGATCTCGCCCGAGGCGCCGGTTCCGGTGGTGGAGTTTGAGCGGGAGAGTTTCATGCCGGGCGGGGCCGCCAATGTCGCCCGCAACCTCACGGCGCTGGGGGGACACGCGAACCTGTTCGGGGTCATCGGCGAGGATGCCCAGGGGGCCCAGTTGGTGGAGTTGCTGCAGGAGCAGCGGGTGGACTGTTCCGGGCTGATCCGCGTGCCCGCCTACCACACGGCCACCAAGACCCGGATCGTTGCCCACACCCAGCAGGTCACGCGGCTTGACCGTGAGACGCGTGGGGACATCAGTGCCGCGACTGTCGCCGGGCTCCTGGAGCGGATCGACGCCGGACTGGAAGGAGCCGGTGCCGTAAGCGTCGGCGATTATGGAAAGGGGGTCGTCACGCAGTCCCTGCTCGACGGGCTTTCCCGCCGGTGCACGGCGCGGAACTGCTGGCTCAGCATGGATCCGAAACCGATTCACCGGCGCACGCTGACCGGCCTGTCGCTGGTGACTCCCAACCGGAAGGAGGCCTTCGAGCTCGCCGGTCTGGAGGACGACACGCGACACCCGGATCCGGCCCGCGATCCGCAACTGCAGCGCGTGGTGGTCCGGCTGTTGGAGGATCTGGCTCCGAAGGTCCTGCTGATCACCCTCGGCGAACTGGGAATGCTGCTGTGCCGTCCGGGAACCGAGCCGTTTCATGTGCCCACGGTTGCCCGGGAGGTGTTCGACGTCTCGGGAGCGGGCGACACCGTGATCGCCAGCTTCACACTGGCTACGGCCGCGGGGGCGACGCCGGTGGAGGCGGCCATCTTTTCCAACCACGCCGCGGGCGTTGTCGTCGGTAAGGTGGGCACGGCCACGGTGACGCCGGAGGAACTGCTGGCCAGCTTTGAGGAGCACGCATGAGTGTCGTCGCGCCGCCGGGGGCCGCGGTGTTTCTGGACCGGGATGGCACCCTCAATGTCGAGCGTCATTACCTTTCCCGCGCGGAGGAGTTCCAGCTCTTGCCCGGCGTGGAAGCCGCCCTGCAGCGGCTTTGCACGTCGGGATTCCGCCTATTCGTGGTGACCAACCAGTCCGGCATCGGACGCGGCTACTTCACTCCTGCGGACCTGGACCGGATCCACGATCGGATGCGTGAGTTGCTCGATCCGCACGGGGTCCGCTTCGAGCGCATCTATGTGGCGCCCGAGTCCCCGGACCAGCCCAGCCGCTATCGGAAGCCCTCCCCACAGGCGCTGCTGGATGCGCGGGACGAATTCGGAATCGATCTCGGGAGGAGTGTGATGGTCGGAGACAAATGGGTCGACGTGGAGGCCGGGCGGCAGGCGGGGTGTGCCGCGAGCTTGCTGGTGCGGACGGGTTACGGTGCGGAGACGGAGCGGCGCGAGGCCTCGCGGATCCACGAGGCCGTGGTGGTGGACGACCTGGCGACGGCGGCGGATTGGATTCTGGCGCGTCTCACGGTTCCGGGAATTCGCCCGTAGCGCCCGGGTTTCGTTGTCACGGCACCGGATGGATTTTCTTCACGAGGGACGCCAGGTTCTCGGGCTTGACGAGTCGCTCGTGGAAAAAGGCTCCCAACTGGTGCCACTCCACCGGGTGGGAGGTCAGTCGGGTCCAGGGTTCCCCTGGAATGGCGAGTTGGAGGCGGCGTTCCCAGCTGTAGACGATGCTCAGTCGAAGGTCGGCCGGCTTGGGTCGGTAGGCCTTCGCGGCCGCCCGTTGCGGCATGGGACCGAAGTTGGATGGAGGTGGCGCATTGCGGGATCTTCCGGGGATCCAGGCCAGGACGGGAGGTCCGATCCGTTGCCAGGAACGCCGGAGCAGCAGCTCCATGGAGCGAATGGGATGCAGCGGAAGGTTTCGGAAGAAGCGCCGCACCCGTTGCCCGCCGGATTTTGGGCCGAGCGATGACGCGTGGGAATCCAGGATGAACACCCGGGCCACCGGGATGCCATCCCCCCGAAGTTGACGTCCCGTCTCATAGGCAATCAGTCCGCCCAGAGAGTAGCCGCCGAGATACACCGGCCGGGAAGGTTTTCGGGAACGGATAATCCCGGCGCAAAAGGAGGAGAGGGCCTCGATGGTTTCCGGTTCCGACCCCGCCGGGGGGAGTTCAAGTCCCAGGCAGTTGAACCGACCGGACAGGGCCCGCGCCAGGAGTTGCAGTTCGAGGGTGTTCCTCATCCAACCGGGAAGGAAGATGAGTTCCGGCAGGCCCTCCCGCTGCTCGTTCATGGGGAACACCG
Source organism: Verrucomicrobiota bacterium (assembly GCA_046346705.1). Classification (GTDB taxonomy): domain Bacteria; phylum Verrucomicrobiota; class Verrucomicrobiia; order Limisphaerales; family UBA9464; genus UBA9464. Next base: position 41,677 of record JAXMHR010000003.1, read on the forward strand.
CGCTGTCGGGTCCGAACGCCACTCCGGCATCGATCCATCGTGCGGCGGAATCGAGGGTTGGGGATTGGTAAAACACCGCCACGGGAATCGCGAGGCCCCAGCGGGCCCGGACCCGGGTAAGGAAGTGGACCGCCAGCACTGAGTCGCCTCCCAGTTCGAAGAAACCCGCGTCGTCGCGGGGGATCGGGATGCGCAGCAGTTCGCTCCACAGGGCCCTCAGCTCCGCGAGTGCCGGTGAGGTGTTCTCCGGAGATTGTCGGACGGCCTCCAGGACGCGAAACGGACGGTGGCCCAGCATGCGCCGGTCGACCTTGCCCCGCTCCGTAAGCGGTAGTTCCTCGACCAGGCGGTAGCGGGCGGGAATCATATAGGAGGGAAGCCGCTGCATCAGGTACCGGTCGAGTTCAGCACGGTCTGGATCTCGATGTCCGGGGCTGGGCTGAAGGTAGGCTTCGAGGACCTTTTGTCCGGACGTCTCGCCCATCGTGACCACGGCCGCCTGGATTCCCGTGAATCCAAGGAGGGCGGACTCGATTTCGCCGGGCTCCACGCGATAACCCCGGACTTTGAGCTGTAAGTCCTTTCTTCCCGTCACGCGGATCCATCCCTGCGGATCCCGGGTCCCGAGATCGCCAGTGTAGAACGTGGCCGGACCCCTGCCGCCCTGGCCGAAGTCGAAGACCTGGGCATTCAGATCCGGGCGTTTCCAGTAACCCCGCGACAGGTAGGCGCTGCGGACCGCAATTTCCCCGGTCTCCCCGTCGGGAACCGGCCGTCGGTCCTCGTCCACCAGGAAGACCTCCTTGCCATGGAGGGGAAGACCGGCCGGAAGAATCTCGTCGGAGATCGGAATGTCACCGCCAAGCCGGAGGTGGCAATACGCGCCGCATTCCGTACTCCCGAGCGACTTGAGGAAGACACCGGGGCGTCCCCGCATCAACGACCGGAACAGCTGCAGATCCCCCAGCCGTGCGGGCTCGCCGGTGAGCGTCACGGCACGGAAGCGGTCGTCCCCGGGATCGGAGGCGGCAGCTTTGCAGAAATGACGGAACAGGGACGGAGTTGAGTAATAGTGGGTGGCTCCGATCTCCCGGGCGAACTGGAGCATTCCGGACATGCCCAGGGTCTCCGGCACGACGGGGCACAGGGCCGCCCCCGACAGAAGTGCGCCCAAGGCGTAACGGGTCGAAGCACCGAAGGTAAAGGACACCGGCATCAGGAGACGGTCCTCCGGGGTGACCGACATTTCCCGGACAAAGGTCCATGCCTCAAACACCGCTTGGGACTGGGGGCGGCAGATCCCCTTGGGACGGTTGGTCGTGCCCGACGTGTAAAAGATGGACATCAGGTCGTCGCCCGTGGTGGGGATCCCGGGGTTCCCATCGCGGGCGCTCCCGGTGCGGCGGAGATCCACGGAGCGCCGGGGAGGGCCTTCCCCGTTCGACGCCGCCTCCGACGGCGGGTCGCCGTCCAAAACCACGACGGTCGCGCCGCAGTCGGTCAGGATCTCGGACTGTCGGGAAGGGGGGGACTTGACGTCCAGGAACACCGTGGGCGCTCCCGCCTTCAGACAGCCCAGGATGGCGACCGCGAGGGATTGCGGGGATTCCATGGCGATGGCCACCACCTCGCCCCGCGTGACGCCGAGTTGGATCAGGGAGTGGGCAAGCTGGTTGGCCCGCCGGTTGAGTTCACGGTAGGTCCAGGTTTCGCCAGGGACACACAGGGCGGGAGCCTCCGGCCGGTTCTGGACCGCGCGTTCGAAGAGCCCGGCCACGCCCTGGGAAAGGTCGTCTGGACCTAGGAGCCCTGAACCTGGCGTCAGGACTTTTTGGGTGTCCATGGCGCCTTTTCACCGCGAACCACGATCGCGGAATTCATCCCGCCCATGCCGGCACTCAGGCTCATGGCATGAGGTACCGGAGTGGAAATGGGGTCTCCGATCACATGCCGCAGGTTGCACCGGGGATCCGGCACCCGCAGGCCCCCCGTCGGTGGCACGAGGTCATGCCGCGAAGCCAGAAGCGCGAACACGAATTCAACCGACCCGCTGGCCGCGAGCATGTGTCCGAGGTTTCCCTTGGTGCCACTGACCCAGGGTGCCTTCTCACCCTGCGGGAAGATCGCCCGGATTGCGGACGCCTCGGCAACATCGTTCCGGTCCGTGGCGGTTCCATGGACATTGATGTAGCGGATGTCCTCGGGCTGGAGTCCGGAATCCAGCAGGGCCTCCTCGATCGACAGGGTCAGCCCCGGGGCCTCCTCCGGTATGACGGACATGTCGAGGGCGTCGGACCGCAATCCGTACCCCAGCATTTCCCCATAGATCCGTGCACCGCGGGCCTGTGCATGCTCCAGCGATTCCATCACCACCAGTGCGGCGCCCTCACTTAGAATGACACCATCCCGCTCGGCATCGAACGGCCGGCAGCGTCCCTTTCGGGAGCCGGTCATGTTCTGGGAAAAGATGGCGGTGCACAGGGGATTCACCCCGGAGTCGGCCCCGCCGGCGATCATGACGTCGGCGCGTCCGGACCGGATGGCGTCGAAGGCGCTGATCAGGTTCAAGGCCCCGGTTGCCGAGGCGGCATTTTGGGACAGCATGGGACCGCGCAGTCCGTATCGGATAGAGACCAGCGCGGCGCATCCGCAGGGCCGGGACTGGTTGAGGGTATGGGGAGAGACTTGGCGGATCCGGCCTGCCGCGATCCTTTCCAAGGCGGAATGAATTGGTTCGTAGGTGGTGTTGGAGATACCGATGGCGGTGCCCATCCGGTTCTTTCCTTGAACCGGACGGGAATTGCCCCGGACAGCCTGGCGGGGAAGCTCCAGGCCGGAGTCTCGGATGGCGATCTCAGCGGCTATCAATGCCGAAACCTGCACCGAATCCAGATAGTGACGTTCCCGATCGGAGATCCCGAAGGATTCGGTGTCGAGGGACGGGAGTTCCGCCGCGTGATTCAGCGGGTAGGAGGACGCGTCAAAGCGCCGGATGGGCGCGATTGCCGATTCGCTTTGGCAAACCCGCTGAAAAACCAGGGCGCAATCGTGCCCGAGTGGGGTGACGATTCCAATTCCGGTGATGACGACGGGCTGCTGGGCGGAGTGATTTCGGAGGAGAGGTTCTGGGTTGGCCATTGCTGCGAATCCCGGGTTGGAGATCCCGAACTTCCGGGGGGATAGGGCTGCCAAGGATCCGGTGGTAACCGAGATGGGCGCCTTGCTTCCCAGAAGCCGGGGCGGAGGCTTCTGGAATGCCGGATCCGTGGCAATCCCTTTCTCCTCCGGGACGATTCGTATTCTTTCCGCCCGACAAACCGTGGGAACGGGTGCAGGGTTCGCCTGTGGCAAGTTCCTCTCCTGACAGCGGGGGCCCGGGTTCGCTCGGCCCCGTGACCGAAGGCATTCCTGCGCGGCTGCCGCGCCGGCGGGCACGCGTCGCGGACGCGACCCCGAAACCCGGGGTCACTGCGACCGCGGCGCCCTCCGAACAGTTCAGCTTCGATCTCAAGCCCGCCGACATTGCACGTCACCTCGACCGCTTCGTCATCGGACAGTCCGAGGCCAAGAAGGTGCTGAGCGTCGCCCTGTGTGACCATTTCCAGCACGTCCGCCTGTCGCTCGCCGGTTCGGAGGCCCCCTACTACCAGAAGCAGAACGTGCTGCTTCTGGGACCGACCGGTGTGGGCAAGACCCACCTGATCCGCTCCGCGGCGGAATTGATCGGCGTGCCCTTTGTTAAAGGGGACGCCACCAAGTTCAGTGAGACGGGATATGTGGGTGGGGATGTGGATGACCTGGTGCGCGACCTGGTCCGGAAGGCCGGCGGCAACGCCCGCAAGGCATCCCACGGCATCATCTACCTCGATGAGGTGGACAAGCTGGCGACGCGCGGCGAGACCGGCGCCCGCGACGTCTCCGGACGAGGCGTGCAGACCAATCTGCTCAAGCTGATGGAGGATGGCGACGTGCCCCTGGTGTCGCCCAACGATGTGACGGGCCAGCTCCAGGCGGCCATGACCGCCATGCGCGGGGGTGGCCCGGCGCAGTCCGATACCCTCAACACGAGGCACATCCTCTTCATCGCCAGCGGCGCGTTCTCCGGAATGGAACGGATCGTCCGCCATCGGCTGGAGTTGGCCGCGGCGAAATCGGGGGTGGCCGCGGATCGGGTTCCGAAAACGGCGGGCACCGACTGGATGCTGGCGCGGGCCATGACTTCGGACCTGATCGCGTTTGGTCTCGAACCGGAGTTCATCGGCCGCCTGCCGGTGCGCGTCGCCTGCCACGGCTTGAACACGGACGACCTCTTCAACGTGTTGCGGAAGAGTGAGAGCAGTCTCATCCACCAGTACGAGCGCGCCTTTGCCGCCTACGGCATCGAATGCCGGTTCCTGGATGAGGGACTTCGTCGGCTGGCGCAGCGGGCCTCTTCGGAGAACACCGGGGCCCGGGGCTTGATGACCGTGTGCGAGCAGGTCTTCCGGGACTTCAAATTCCGCCTGCCCTCCAGTCGTATCCGGAAGTTCAGCGTCACCGCCCGGATGGTCGACGACCCGCGGACGGAACTCCGCCAGTTGCTGAAGAAGTCGATGTAACCGAAGGATGCTCTTTATCCTACGGACCGTTTATCCCGCATGTCCTCCCCGTTTCACGCCGGATTGGTTGCCCTGATCGGACGCACCAACGTAGGCAAGTCGACCCTGTTGAATGCCCTCGTCGGACGCAAGGTCTCCATCGTGACGCCGAAGCCGCAGACGACCCGGCATCCCGTCCAGGGCATTGTGCACCGTCCCGGCGGTCAGGTGGTGTTCGTGGACACCCCGGGATTCTTCAAGACTCGGGCCAGTCGCCTGGTGGACGAACTCCACGGACGGGCGCGAGATGCCCTCGAGGGAATCGATGCGGTGGTGCATGTCGTGGATCCTTCCCGGGATCCCGGCGCCGAGGACCAGCAGGTGTGCGACGTGCTCCAGGGAGTCTCCGTGCCACGGATCCTGTGCCTCAACAAGGCCGACCTGTGTCGTCGCCCGGCGTTGGAATCCTGGAAGGCCCGCGCCGGGGAGTACGCCGCGGTCGTGGAAACCTCGGGCCGGACCCGACTCGGCCTGGATGCGCTGGTGACCGAACTTCTCTCCCGGCTTCCGGAGCACCCGCCCTTGTATCCGGAGGACCAGGTGACCAATGCGCACCGGGATTTCGAAATCGCAGAACTCATCCGTGAACAGGTGTACCTCCAGACCGGCGAGGAGGTCCCGTACCGGACGGTGATCGAGCTGGATTCGGTGGAGCCCGCAGTCACCCGTGAAGGACAACCGTTTCTGAACATCAAGGCGGCGATCCTCACTCCGAATGACCGGTATCAGCGCATGCTGATCGGCGTCGGTGCCCGGAAGATCCGCGACATTGGAACCGCGGCCCGCCAGGAACTGGAGTCCCGGCTGGGGCAAAAGGTGTTCCTGGATCTGGACGTCCTGGTGGACCGGACGGTGGGACAGTGATGGGACAATTGGCAGCGGGACAGGGATACTGTGACCGATCCGGGGATTGAGGAACTTCAGCGGCTCCTGCCGCGCTGTCTGCTGCCGGACTGGGTCCGGATCGGTGCGCGCGCGGCCCGGCTGTTTCGCGACCGGCTGCATCCGGATCGTCACGAGGCCGTGCTGGCGCGGTTGCTGGAGCAGGCGCGGGAGTCCGCCGCCTGGCGCGAGCGGCGGCGTCTCGCGGTGCCGTCGGTGACTTATCCCGCCGACCTTCCCATCTCGGCGCGACGGGAGGAGATCGTGGACGCGATCCGGAAGCATCCGGTCGTGGTGGTGGCCGGGGAGACTGGTTCGGGGAAGACCACCCAGCTGCCCAAGATGTGCCTCGAGGCCGGTCTCGGGATCGAGGCCAAGATTGGCTGCACCCAGCCGCGTCGGGTCGCGGCCTTGTCCATCTCGCGGCGGCTGGCGGAGGAACTCAATGTGACCTGGGGCCGGGAGGTGGGCTGCCAGATCCGCTTCGACGACCGCACCGGACCCGAGACCTACATCAAGTTGATGACGGACGGCATCCTGCTCGCCGAAACCCAGGGGGATCCGCTGCTCACCGGATACAACGCGCTGATCCTCGACGAGGCGCACGAGCGCAGCCTCAACATCGACTTCCTGCTCGGTCACCTGAAGGGATTGCTGGCGAAGCGCCCCGATCTGAAGCTGGTCATCACCTCCGCGACCATCGACACGGGTTCCTTCTCCCGTCATTTCGACAACGCGCCGATTATTGAGGTCTCGGGACGGATGTACCCGGTGGACGTGGTGTATGCCCCGCTGGATTCCGCATCGGAGGAGCAGGGGGAGCGAACCTATGTCGAGGCGGCGGTTGAGGCCGTCCAGCAGATCCTCCGCGACTCTTCGGGTGGCGACATCCTCGTGTTCATGCCCGGGGAGCGGGACATCCGGGAGACCGGCGATCTCCTGGAAGGACGCTGTTCGGGGGATGCGGAGGTGATCCCGCTCTACGGTCGGCTGAGCTCCGGGGACCAGCAGCGGGTGTTCGCGCCCTCCCAGGGACGCCGGATCATCATCGCCACCAACATCGCGGAAACTTCGCTCACGCTGCCGGGAATTCGGTTCGTAGTGGACACGGGGCTGGCCCGCATCAGCCGATATAATCCGAGGACGCGCACGCGGCGCCTTCCGGTCGAACCGATCTCCCAAAGCAGCGCCAACCAGCGGCGGGGTCGCGCGGGTCGCGTCCAGCATGGCACCTGCATCCGCCTGTATTCGGAGGAGGACTTCCAGTCGCGTCCGCCGTTCACCCAGCCTGAAATACAGCGGGCGAATCTGGCCGAGGTGATCCTTCGGATGAAGGCGTTCCGGCTCGGGGAAATGGAGGGGTTTCCCTTCGTCAATCCGCCCGCCCCAGCCGCGATTGAAGGCGGCTACCAGTTGCTGCATGAGCTGGGGGCGCTCGACGAGGCGCGGGACTTGACGGCACTCGGACGCGACCTCGCGCGCCTGCCCATCGATCCGACCCTGGGGCGCATGTTGTTGCAGTCTCAGCGCGAGCACGCGACGCGGGAACTGCTGATCATTGCCTCGGGGCTCAGCATTCAGGATCCCCGGGAACGCCCGCTGGAGCGACGAGCGGAGGCCGATGCCGCGCATAAAAAGTTCTCAGATCCCCGGTCGGATTTCCTAACGCTCCTTAATGTCTGGAACGGAGTCCACGACCAGTGGGAGTCGCTCCGGTCGCAAGGCCAGCGCCGGCGGTTCTGCAAGACGAATTTCCTGTCCTATCTGCGAATGCGCGAATGGCAGGACCTTCACGCGCAGTTGCACGGCGCCCTCGAGGACCTGGGCACCGTCAACCTCAACGAGAGCAACGCGGATTACGCCGCCATCCACCGGTCCATCCTGGCGGGCTTGCTGGGCCACGTTGCCCTGCGGGTGGAGCGCAACGGTTACCAGGGGGCGGGCAACCGGGAACTCCAGGTGTTTCCCGGGTCGGTGTTGTTTGAACGCGGCGACACGGGGGGCCGGGACAAACCGGGCCAGGGAGGCAGGAAGCCCCCGGGGCAGGGTGCTGCCCGGGAGAAGACCCGACAACCCGAATGGCTCATGGCCGGGGAGATCGTGGAGACGTCCCAGCGCTTTGCCCGTACGGTCGCCGGGATCGATCCCGAGTGGATCGTGGAGCTCGCCCCGCACCTTTGCCGGGTCACCCATCGCAACCCGCATTGGAGTGCCTCCGCCGGCCGGGTGCTCGTGGAGGAGGTGGCTACGTTGTACGGATTGGAGGTGCATCGCCGCACCGTGGCCTACGGGAATCTCAATCCTTCGGACGCGGCGGCGATCTTTGCCAGGTCCGCCTTGGTGGAGGAGGATCTCCTCCCGCCGCTGCGTTCCGGCGACGATGAAGACGGGGAATCGGAGCCGTCCCGGCGGTCGGCGGGGGAACTGCCCCCGCAGTACCAATTCCTCGAGCACAATCGTCAGGTGCGGGAGACGGTGGAAAGCTGGCAGACACGCGTGCGTCGACCGGATCTCGGGGATCCGGATGAGGCGCTATTTCGGTTCTATACCGCCCGGCTTCCGGGGGTCTCCTCGGTGGCGGAGTTGAACCGGGTGCTGAGGGATTCGAGGGAACCTGGGTTCCTTAGGGTCACTGCGGCGGACCTGACGGGTGGCCGGGATTTGGGATACGACGCGGGGGCGTTTCCCGGCGCGGTGACGATCTCGGGGTATAAAGTGGAGGTTCGCTACGCCTATGCCCCGGGTGAGGAATGGGACGGGGTAACCCTGAGGCTGCCCCCGGAGGTCGTTTCGCAATCTCCCCCGGCGTTGTTGGAGTGGTCGGTGCCCGGCCTTCGTTCCGAGTTGGTGGGGGAATTGTTGGCGTCCCTGCCCAAGTCCCTGCGGCGCGAACTGCAGCCATTTCCCCCGAAGGTGGAGGAGTTGGTCCGGGAGTTGAATCCGGTTCTCGGAAGCCTCGTGGAGGAAATGGGCCGGTGGATCCGGCGCCGGTATGGGGTCGAGATTCCTCCCGACGCGTGGAAGGTTTCCTCGGTTCCTGCGCACCTGCGCCCCCGGTTCGAGGTCATCACCGCCGATGGAAAAGTCTTGGCGGCGGGTCGGGATCTGGGTGGGATCCGAACTTCACTGGGGACCGTCGCCACCGTGGTGCGCCGGGAATCCCCGGGGTGGCAACGCCTGGCGCAACAATGGGAGCGCGCCGGCGTGACCACTTGGAATTTCGGGGACCTGCCCCGGAGTGTGTTGGGCGTGGGTCCGGAGGGAGCAAGCATCGAAGGGTGGCCTGGATTGCACCTCGAGGACGGGAACGTCAGCGTCCGGCTGTACCGGTTGGAGGGCGCGGCGCGCAGGGACAGCGTCCAAGGGTTTTCCCGGCTCGTGGAACTGGCGCTCCAGAAGGATTTCGCCTGGCTGGAGAAGGACCTTCGCCCGCTTGAGAAACTGCACCTCCAGCACGGTTCACCCGCGGGAATCGAGGTGCTTCGCGAAACAGCTTTGGATCATCTCCGGGAGGCGATTCTTCCCCGGGAGGCGCCGGCGTTACTGACCCGGGGAGCATTTGATGCCGCTGTGGTGGCGTCCCGAGAACGGATGAGGGGTCTTGCAGCCATTCTGATTCAGCGCGTGGGCATGATTCTCGAACTTCGCGCCCAGATTCTAAAGCGCTTGGGACCCGCGGCGGTGCCGGAAAAATCCGCGGCGGCCGCATCCCGTCCCCGTTCCCTCAACGACCTGAGCCAGTTGACGCTTCACCAGGGAGGCGGGACGCCTCGGATTCAGGCGTCGCGACCCGGTGCTGCCGCGGTTGCGGCGGATCTGGACACCCTGATCCCGCCCAATTTTTTGACGAGGATTCCCTTCGGCCGGCTGGAACAGATCCCGCGGTACTTGAAGGCGATGCTTCTGCGGTTGGAACGGGCGGCAGGAAACGCGGCGCGGGATGCCGAGAGGATGCGTCTCGTGAACCCGTTCGTCGAGGCGGTTCGCGGGTTTGAATCGAGCGCCCCGGACTCGGACGAGGAACTCCGATTGCGGGAGGAATTCCGCTGGATGGTTGAGGAGTTCAAGGTGTCGCTGTTTGCCCAGGAACTTGGTACGTCCGTCCCAGTTTCCGCGAAGCGCCTCGAGGAAATCTTCTCACGACTTCGCCGGCGCTGACGGCTTCGCAGTTTTGCAGGGACAGCGTCCGACTCGAATTGGAGTTCGGATCTCAGCGGGTCCCGGGAACGGTGCCGTCCTCCCATCCCCTGCAATGCAGCCTTGCAATTGCAATTCTCATTCATTGCTGAACGGAGAAATGCAGGAGGGTGTAATCTTCGGGTTTTCTGCCCCGAAACTTTTTCTTTGTCAGATTTCCGAGCAATTCGAGGGGATCCTGTAATCTACTAATACAGCGGCCCCATCGTTGCTATTGATGGGATTTAGGGCTGTCGGTATAGAATTTCGGGCTGTCGTAGTTGGGCCCAAAGCTCCACTTCCAGAAACCCAGGCAATATTATGAATCATCCGCAAGAATTGGTGGCGACGTGTTCAGGTTGGTGCTCTTCGTTGCATCGGAAACGGACGCGGTTCCTGGGAAGGTTGCTGGTCGTTGCCTGGATGGCGTTCGGAATATCCGCCTCGGCGCAAACGCTCCTCCACTACTGGAACTTCAACAACACCGCCAACCTTCTGGGGCCTACCGTGACGCCGTCGGGGACACCAGCAACTTTGACGGTGCAGGTGTCGGGGACGGCGGCGGCGGCGTCCGATACAGGACAGGGATTCGCCGCTGCCAACGCGCAGAACGGGGATGCGGCGCTCACCCACCTGAGAATCAACAACCCGACCAATACGACGGGGAGCGCCACGTTGTTCCTCAAGGCGCCGACCACCGGATATCGGAACGTCGTTCTGAAATACGAGACGCGTCGATCCACCCAGGGGGCCGCGATCCAGCAGATCGATTATACCACCGATGGGACCACCTATACGGCGTTCCAGACGCTGACGGTGGCGGATGCAAATCCGGTGGTGACGACGCTCGATTTCTCCTCGCTGGTCGCCGTCGAGAACAACGCCAACTTCGGCATCCGGATCAAATTCGTCCAGAGCGCCGCGCAGATTGCTGCTGTTCCTCCGGGTGGTTTGACCGGCAATAACCGCTTCGACAATATCACCGTCAGCGGGACGTTGATCCCCGTGGTCGTCGAGAACACCGCTCCCACCATCTCGGCGGTCGGCAACCGGACCGTGGACGAGTTGTCCACCCTCAAGGTCGTTCTTGCGGCGGTGGACACCGATATTCCTGCGCAGACGCTGACGTTTTCGAAAGTCAGCGGCCCCTCCGCGCTGACGGTCAGTGATACCGGGATCCTCCTCTGGACTCCGACGCTGGATGATGGTCCGGGCTCTTATCCGGTCACGGTACGCGTTACCGACAATGGGTCGCCCGCCAAGAATGCGGAGACGACCTTTACGGTGACGGTTGCGGAGCTGCTCCCGCTGATTCACGCGTGGAACTTCAACGACACGTCCAGTGTGGCGACCTTGTTGACTCCCTCCACCACGGTTGCGGGTGCACCTGCAACGATGACCGCTTCGCCGGAGTCTTCGCCCACCTATGCGGCGGATGTCACCTTTTCGGCTGCGACCGACCAGGGAGTCTTTGGATGGAATCGGATTTCGGGCGAACCGGTCGGAGCACATCTGAGGATCAACAATCCCCTGACACCCTATACTCTCCGAATGAATCTTCCGACCTACGGGTATAGGAACATTATCGTCAAGTATGAGACCCGCCGGTCCACCACGGGCGCGGGGATTCAGCAGATTGACTACACTACGGATGGAACTGCCTTCATCCCGTTTCAGACGGTCACTGTCCAGGACGTCGGCTCTACGGGCGACGTGCCGGTCGTCGCTTTGGATTTCTCGTCCATCCCTGCGGTGGAGAACAACCCGAAGTTCGGCATCCGAATCTCATTTGCCCAAGGTGCCGGATCACCCGGTCTGGTTGGCAATAACCGGTTCGACAATCTAACGGTGCGGGGTATCGCGCTGCCTCCTCCGCCGAACACGGCTCCAACCGTTGGAGGCGTGGAAGACCAAACGGTGGATGAACTGGCCACGTTGAAGGTGAAGGTTTCGGCTGTGGACACGGACATTCCGTCGCAGTCGCTGACGTTTTCGAAGGTCACGGGACCGGCAGGGCTGACGGTGAGCGCTACCGGGATGGTGCAGTGGACGCCGACGCTGGACGACGGCCCGAATTCGTATCCGGTGACGGTACGGGTGACGGACAACGGGACGCCCCCGCTGAGCGCCGAGACCAGCTTCGCAGTGCACGTCACGGAACTGCTGCCCCTGGTGCACGCGTGGAATTTCAATGACACGACGAGCGTCGCCACGCTTCTCACGCCGTCCGCGACCCTTGCGGGCGCCCCGGCAACACTCACGGTCTCGCCCGATTCCTCACCGAGTTACGCGCTCGATGTCCTCGCCTCGACTGCACTCGACCAGGGCGTCTTTGGCGGGAATGGTGTTGCGGGTGACCCGGTGGGAGCGCATCTCCGGATCAACAATCCTCTGACCCCGTACACTCTTACGCTGAAAATTCCGACCTCGGGGTACCGGAATATTCTGGTCAAGTACGAGACACGCCGTTCAGGCACGGGCGCGGGGATTCAGCAGGTGGACTACACCACCGACGGTACGACCTATATTCCGTTTCAAACGGTGACGGTTCAGGACGTCATTCCGACCGCGGACGTTCCGGTGGTTTTCCTGGATTTCTCCGCAATTCCCGCGGTGGAGAACAATCCGAACTTCGGCATCCGGATCTCATTTGAACAGGGTGCCGGATCGCCCGGGCTGACAGGCAACAACCGGTTCGACAACGTGACGGTGCGGGGCATCGCGTTGCCGCCTCCGCCGAACACCGATCCAACGATCAGCACGGTGGCCGACCAGACGGTGGATGAACTGGCCACGTTGAAGGTGAGCCTCTCGGCGGTGGATACGGACATTCCGGGTCAGACGCTGACGTTTTCGAAGGTGAGCGGACCGGCGGGGCTGACGGTGAGCGCCAGCGGATTGGTGCAATGGACACCGACGTTGGATGACGGCTCGAACTCCTATCCGGTGACGGTGCGGGTGACGGACAACGGCACACCGCCGAAGAGTGCTGAGACCAGTTTCACGGTGCACGTTGCGGAACTGCTGCCCTTGGTGCATGCGTGGAATTTCAATGACACGACGAGCGTCGCCACGCTGCTCACTCCGTCCGCAACCATTGCCGCAGCGCCGGCAAAAATGACGGTGATCCCGACGTCTGCCGAATTGGCGCCCAACTTTGCCTCAGACATCACGTTCTCGACGTCCACGGACCAGGGCGTTTTCGGCGGCAACGCCGTCGCGGGTGAGCCGGTTGGCGCCCATCTTCGAATCAATAATCCGCTGACTCCGTACGTGGTCCAGATGGGGGTTCCGACTCCCGGATACCGGAACGTAATCGTGAAGTATGAGACACGCCGCTCGGGAACGGGCGCCGGGACCCAGCAGATTGATTACACCGTCGATGGAGCGACCTATGTTCCGTTTCAAACGGTAACGGTCCTGGATGTGGCGGCGGATGCTGACGTGCCCGTGGTTACCCTCGACTTCTCCGGAGTTCCCGCAGTCGAGGACAACCGGAATTTTGGACTCCGGATTTCCTTCGCCCAAGGTGCTGGTGACGCCGGACTAACCGGCAACAACCGCTTTGACAACCTCACGGTCCGGGGAATCGCCCTTCCCTCTTCTACGGTCAATCACCCTCCCCAGCTTGGGGCGGTGCCGGACGCCTCCGTGGAGGAACTTTCGCAACTGAAATTCAACCTGTCGGCCGTGGATACGGATATCCCCGCGCAGTCGTGGAGCTTCTCGAAGGTGAGTGGACCCGCGGGACTGACGGTGAGTCCCGCCGGCCTTGTCCAATGGACGCCGACACTCGACGACGGTCCGAACTCCTATCAGGTGACGGTGCGGGTGACGGATGACGGAACGCCGCCTGCCAGCGCGGAAACGACCTTCACGGTTGTGGTCACCGAACTGTTCCCCCTGGTACACGCCTGGAACTTCAACGACACCGGCAGTGTGGCGGCCTTGCTCACCCCGTCGGTGACGCTGCCCGGTCTTCCGGCGTCGATGACGGTGACCCCCGAATCGTCGCCGGACTATGCGGCGGACATCACGTTCTCCGCCGCCGTGGATCAGGGGCACTTTGGGGGAAATGGAGTGTTTGGGGATCCCGTGGGAGCCCATCTCCGGGTGAACAATCCGATCGCTCCGGTGCCGTACACGATCACATCCCGGATACCAACCTCCGGCTTCCGACACATCGTGGTGAAGTATGAGACCCGTCGCTCCACCCAGGGGGCGGGCGTCCAGGAAGTGGCCTACACCTTGGATGGTTTGAACTATACCCCGTTTCAGACCGTCGCGGTTCAGGACGTTGATGGTTCCGCAAACGTTCCAGTCGTGGTCCTCGACTTTACCGGGATTCCTGCGGTGGAGAACAACCCCAACTTCGGAATCCAGATCACATTTGCCGAGGGCTCCGGCGGAACAGGCGGGAACAACCGCTTCGACAACGTCACCGTTCGGGGAATCGCCCTGCCGCCGCCCCCGGAGAACACGGCACCCAGCTTTGTCGCCGTAGCGGATCAAACTCTGGACGAATTGACTCCGCTCAGTGTGCAACTCGAGGCCGTGGATACCGACCTGCCCGCACAGACCCTGCAGTTCTCCCGGGTGGATGGACCTGTGGGTCTGACCGTCAGCGGGACGGGTCTTGTGGAATGGACTCCTCCGGCCACTGCAGGTCCCGGAGTCTACGACGTGCGGGTGCGGGTGACCGACAACGGGATCCCGGCGAAGAGTTCGGAAACCACCTTCAAGGTGACGGTGAACGACGTCCTGCCGGTGACACGGATCCGGATCAACGAGGTGATGTCCTCCAATTTCGAAACCCTCGCCGATTTTGAGGGAGATCCCGAGGACTGGATTGAGTTCGTCAACCCGACTGCGGACCCGATCAACCTTGCTGGCGCCGGATTGACGGATGATCCGACGTTGCCGTTCAAATGGACCTTTCCGGCCATCACGATCGCGCCGGGAGGATATCTGGTGGTCTTCGCGTCAGAGCAGGATCTCCGCACCGTTGGCCCCGGGCTCTCCCTTCACACCAATTTCAAGATCAGTTCTGGAGGAGAAACCCTTGTTCTGACAGCCCCCGGTGGAGGGACGGTGGATCAGATTGTCGTTCCAGCACTCACCAAGGACGTTTCGTTCGGTCGTCTATCTCCTTCTGGAAGCTCCCTGCGCTATTTTAAGCCGGCAACGCCGGGTTCTGCCAATATCGGGCCTGGTTTTGAGGGAATCATGCCGAAACCCAGCCTCACGGTGAACCCGGGATACTTTGCAACCCCGGTGGCGGTGAATGCGACGTTGAACGGTGCCTCCGGAGCGACCCTTCGATTCACGACCAATGGAAATGATCCGACGGACTCTTCCGCGGAATTGACCGCCCCAATCACCTTCCAAAGCCGGGTTGGGGAGCCCAATCTTTGGGCGGACATTCCCACGGCATCCGATGCAGGACGCTTTGGGCCCGGGGACTGGGGATGGAACGGCGGTCCTTCGACGGAGACCTACAAGATCAACACGTTCCGCGTTCGCGCATTCAAGGAGGGTTTCATCCCCAGCGAGATTGCGACGGGAAGCTACATCGTGGATCCGAATGGTGCGAGTCGCTACAAGCTTCCGGTGGTATCGATCGTCGGGGATTACAGCTCGTTCTTCGATCCGGCGCGGGGTCTGTTCGTCCCCTTCAATTACCGCTTTGAAGGCAACGCCTGGGAACGTCCCGCGCACCTGGAACTGTTTGAGAATGCGACTTTGGGTGTAAGCCAGGACATTGGGTTCCGGATCAACGGCGCCGCCTCCGTGGAGGCCCCCTTGAAATCCCTTAGAATCTACGCACGCTCGCAATACGGCGCGTCCTCCATTGACTACCCGATTTTTCGTGGACATCCGAACAACCATCACGAGCGACTGATCCTCCGAAATGGAGGATCCCTGGGAGGAGGCGAGGCGCACGGCTACGTTCAGTTTCGAGACGCGTTCGCCCAATATCTCGTCAAGGATATCAGCCAGTTGACCATCCAGTATGATCGTCCGGTCGCTGTGTTCATCAACGGCGAATACTGGGGGTTGGAAAGCCTTCGCGAGCACTATGACAATAACTACCTGAGCATTCAGTACGGCGTTGATAACGTCGACCTCCTTGAGGCTACGGGTACTCCGATCGAGGGAACCAATACGACCTACCTCGAGTTGGTGGACTACCTGACGAGGGAGGATTTGAACCAGCCGGGTCGGTATGACTGGGTCCGTGCCCGTATGGATGTGGAGAACTTCCGGGACTACTACATCACGCAGTCGTTCCATATGAATTACGACCAGCCGGGAAAGAATTTCAAGATGTGGCGTTCGCAGACTGTGGATCCTTCAAATCCGCGCGCGGACGGTCGCTGGCGCTGGTTGTTGTACGACCTTGACCTGACGTTTGGTCTTGACCCGACGTGTTCGTACCAGCGCAACGCGCTGATTTGGAATACGGGACTCACCAATATCGCCTCCACCACCGTCATTGGACCGACTCCGCCGCCGGATTGGGCGGTGAACAGCCCCGAGCGGACCCTGATGCTCCGGAAATTGCTGCTCAATCAGGAGTTCCGGCAGGACTTCGTCGTGCGTTTTGCGGACCTGCTCAACACGGTCTTCACCACGGCTTATATGCAGGCGAGGCTTTCGGAGTTTAAGGCGGAGGTGGAGCCCTATATGCCGGAACACATCGCCCGGTGGCGGCTCCCGGCGACGATGACCGCCTGGCAGGGATCAATCACCGGCATGGAGGTTTATGCGCAACAGCGGCCCGGCTACATGTGGGACCACCTGCGGACCTATTTCAACCTGTCGAACCGGCAAACGCTGGCCCTGAATCTCGGTACCGCCGGTGCCGGAAAATTCAAGGTGAACACCGTCACCATTGGACCCGGCGAACCCGGGGTTGAAGGGACGGCATTTCCGTGGAGCGGCTCCTACTTCCCGGAGTTCCCCGTCCAGGTGACGGCCCTTCCGGAGAACGGATTCCTCTTCAGCCACTGGACCGGGGACGTGCCTGCCGGGTCGGAGACCTCGCCCAGCCTGAGTCTCTCGATGACCGCGGGCCGGTCGTTGACGGCCCATTTCGTCCCGGGCCCTCGCAGGGTTCTCCGCGACTACTGGTCCTTTAACCATTCGGATGCGCTGCTGCTGCCGGATGTCTTCTCCGGAAATGCCTCGATTTCCATCGATCCCGGGGCCTCCTCTGCGTTCCTGGCGTCAACAGGCCAGAATTTCTCCGGCCTGAATGCCCAGCTGGGTGAGGAAGCGGGAACCCATTTGCGGGTGAACTCCCCGATCGGGGCGACAGTGACCCTGCGCCTGCCAACGACCGGGATCCGGGATCCGGAGGTCCGGTATGAGACCCGCCGGTCCGGTCAGGGGGCTGGGACTCAGCAGATTGATTACACGGTGGATGGTACGACGTTCCTGCCGTTTCGGACCTTGACCGTTCTGGATGCGGATCCCCAACTGGTCTTTCTTGATTTCACGGGAGTGGCCGGAACGGCGAATAATCCCGATTTTGCGCTTCGAATCACGTTCTCCAAAGGCGCAGGAGGAACTGCGGGGAATAATCGATTCGACAATTTGACGGTGCACGGAATGACGTTGGAGGGCTTCTACGAAGCCTCCCCCGCGGTGCTGTCGCCGGTTCCGCTTCTGTACGCGGGAGTCAACTATCCCTTCCAGTACACGCTCACGGCTTCGGATGCCGATGGATCGACGGATTCCCTGGTTTTCAGTCTGGTTTCGGGTCCCGCGGGATTGACCGTCAACGGTGGGGGACTGGTTGAATGGACCCCGGGAGCGGCGCTGCTTGGGACGACGAACTCCGTGGTTGTCCGGGTTCAGGATGGATCCTCCCTGGTTTTGGGAACCTTGGGGCAGTTTCAGATTGTCGTCCGTGATGCAAATCATGCGCCCGTTCTGAATCCGGTCGGCGATCAGTTGGTCAATGAATTGGACACGCTGGCGATCAATCTGACGGCGAATGATGCCGATCTTCCCCTCGATCTCTTGACCTATTCACTGGTCAATGGGCCGGCGGGGCTCAGCGTTACCCCCGCCGGGATTCTTCGATGGACCCCGACTGCTGGGCAGGGACCGGGCATCTATACGGCCGAGGTACGGGTGACGGATAACGGTGTACCGCCCATGAGCTCCAGCCAGTCGTTCCAGATCACCGTCGGCGAACCGGGAGACGCGGCCCGAAGGGTTTGGCAGATTGGTGTCGATGATAATCCCGCGGTTCCGCCCTATGATCCGTCCCGCGAGTTTAGTCCGGAGAATCGCGCCAATGACCCGGCTCCCGGCGCCGTGACCCGCTTGCCGGGAGATCCGCTGTACGTGTTGGCAACCAACCCGACCGCGGATGATGACTTCTATACCGCTGGACGATATCCCGCGGGTTTCAATGGATTGACGGGAATGTTGACGGTTCCCAATGACGAGCCCTCCACCGCTTGGGAACGTGCGCACACCCAAAGGGACACAACCAACCGGATTCACTTCGATTTTGTGAATGATCGTGTCCGGCCCGGCGCGGAGTTCCGGTTGACTCTGGAGTTCGCCAGCGGCGGGTACATGGTGAACGGGGTACTGCAACCCGGATTCGCCAATCACGACATGGTGATTCGCTTCCGAAACGGGGCTGGAGTGGCCACGGACCTGTATTCGCAGCGCATCTCGCAGCGCACGACTGTCGATCTGACCTTTACGGCCGCATCGGTGGGAGCCCTACCGGGAGCCAACACGATCGAATTTGTCAGGACGGGCCCGGTGGACAACGCGTTCACCTCCTACTGGATCGTTTATGATTACGTGCGCCTGGAATCCGGAATGGGCAATACCGCGCCGGTGCTGGCGTCGGTGGCGAACCAGACAGTGGACGAGTTGACGCCGCTGGTGGTGAACCTGACGGCGACGGACACCGATGTGCCTGCGCAGACGCTGACGTACGAGTTGGTGAGCGGGCCATTGGGGATGTCTGTGAGTGCGGGAGGGCAGTTGAATTGGACGCCGACGGAGGCGCAGGGGCCCGGGGTGTACACGGTGACGGTGTCGGTGAAGGACAACGGCGTGCCGGTGAAGAGCGACACGAAGACCTTCTCAGTGACCGTCAATGACGTGAACAGCGCACCGGTGCTGGCGGGGGTGGCGGACCGGACGATGGATGAACTGACGCCGATGGTGTTGACGCTGTCTGCGACGGACACCGACGTGCCGGTGCAGACGCTGACGTACGAGAAGGTAAGCGGACCGGACGGATTGGTGGTGAGCGCCGGTGGGCAGGTGAGCTGGACGCCGACGGAGGCGCAGGGCCCCGGGGTGTACACGGTGGTGGTGCAGGTGAAGGACGACGGGTCGCCAGTGAAGAGCGACACGAAGTCGTTCGTGGTGACGGTGAACGAGGTGCCGGACCCCGTGGCGCTGAGGACGGTGTGGCAGATTGGAACGGACAACAATCCGGCGGTGCTGCCGTACAACCCGTCTGGGGAGTTCAGCGTGGAGAACCGGCTGAATGATCCGGCGCCTGGAAAGGTGACGCGGTTGGCTGGGGATCCATTGTACGTTGCGGCGACGAATCCGACCGCGGACGACGACTTCTACACGGCGGGCCAGTATCCGGCCGGGTTCAACAGGCTGACCACGCCGCTGGTGGTGCCGAATGATGAGCCTGCAATTGCGTGGGAGCGCGCACATACCCGTGGGGATGTGACGAACCGGATGCACTTTGTGGTGGATCCGAGTCAGGCGGTGGCTGGAGCGAACTACCGGCTGAGCCTGGAATTGGTGAGTGGAGGGAGCATGAGCAACGGAGTGCCCGTGAGTGGCTTTGCCGATCACGACATGGTGGTGCGGGTGCGAAATGGAACCGGGGCGGTGACGGAGCTGCTGTCGCGCCGTGTGTCGCAGGCGACATTGCTGGTGGTGGACTTCCCCGGTTCGGTGCTGACGGGTGGGGCGAACACCATCGAGATCGCGCGGACCGGTCCCAATGTACTCACGTCGTATTGGATCCAATACGACTTCCTCCGACTGGAAATGTTGGGAGGCGCGACTGTGACTTCGGGCGTGGCCGCTCTGGGAAGCGCCCCGTCGGTCATGTCGCAGGCTCGGGTCGCCGCAGCTGCGGCACGCTACTCAGCGCCGCAGTCGTCGACTGCCTCCGGTGCGGAAACCGACTCGGGTGCCGCGGACTCCGTCAACCCGGCGCAGATCGGTGTGGTGGTGGTGACGGGTCTTCCATACAGGACCCTGACCTATACGCGACGGGATCCCGCGCCGGTGGGGGTACGTTATATCGTTGAAGGAAGCTCCGATGCCTGGACCTGGTCCGAGCGCGGTCTCCTCGCGACGGGCTATGAACCTGGTGAAGGATCGGTAGCGATCACTGTTCGCGATTCCGTTCCGCTAACCGAGGTGCCTTCACGGGTGCTGAGGCTGCGCTTGGAGCAGGAATCCGGAGGCGGTTCGGCGGATGGTTCTACGGACTACTGACGGACCCGGGTGTGTGTTCTAAAGGTGGCGATGGGGGCGGGCGCGATCCGACAAAATCGAGGATTGCGATCCGCCCCCCCGATCGGCTAACTCAAGGCCGTTCGGCGACGCGGGTGTGGTTCAATGGTAGAATGTGGGCTTCCCAAGCCTGAGACGAGGGTTCGATTCCCTTCACCCGCTCCATTGCTTATCAAGCGCTTACGACGAAGTGCAAGTAAAGTGCAAGTGAATCGAGGCTGGAATCCCTTCCAAAATCTTCTTGGTGATCGCCTGAGAAGGCGGGGATTTTTGGAATGCGAACAGCCTCGGCGGCATCTCAGCACCAGCCAACAGTGAACAATTCGGTTCAAGCAGGCCGTTGAAAAACTCTGTTTTTCGGAGAACTTTTCTCCCTGGTCACTTCCGGGCGGAAGAAAGTCGGGTACGGTAATCAGTTAGTTCGGTGGCGTTCGGCTGACTGGCTTCATTTCTCTAGGCTACCGACAGACCTCAGGCTACGGCGTCCCGCCCACGTGGTCGCCAGTCGGTTCGTAGGTGAGCTTCCAGCAGCTTCTCAAGCCGAACCAAATTGTATGTTGTCAAGATCAACTTCATACTATTGCTTCTCCCTCAATAGTGTGACCACGTGATGCCTTCGAGCCGCGGAGCGGCGAAAGGCAGTACCCCACGGCGTTGGCCCGTGGGTTGGGGCGGGAATCCCTCTCAGCCCCGGAGGGGCGGCAGAAGGCAACTCGCCCCGTGGGCCGGGCCCTCTGCCGCCCCTCTGGGGCTTGGGACCTGGTCAACACCCACCCCGGGCTCACGCCCTGGGCTATTGTCTGGCGCGCCTCCGGCGTTTGGGAACGCCAGCGATCGCAGGCAGAGATTGCACGTTACGCTATTGCACGAGTCTCAATCAGTCCAATCCGATCGGTTCTGCGTTTGCGGGGGGGCCTCCAGTAGGAAGGTCGTAATGTTTGAAAAGGGTGCCGTAGGGGCCTCAAAAGGGTAGCGGCCGGGGTAGCGCCGCGGCACGGCGGGGTAGCGGCAAAAAGGGTGCAGCCGTCCGGCAGGGTTAGCGGCCGCGGGTCAGCGGGCGCTGTAGGCGAAGTCCCGACGGATGACCTGGGAGTCAATCATGCCCCCCTTGGTAGCGTAGTCATGGATCCGGCACGGCCGCCCGACCACCACGTCGGCCGTCCAGGTGCTCCAGGATCCCCCCAGGGGCCGCCCCGATGGCCGTTACCTGGTAGTAGGGGGTCGCCCCGGCCGTGGACGTGCTGAGGCGAACCTTGACGGTATTGCTGGGGGTCGGGTGATCGAGTTGATCACCGGATTGGCCACCACGTTGTACCCGGCCGGCCCCACCCGGAGGATCACAGCCGCCCCGCCCCCGACCGGGCTAAACGCCGCTTCGATCTGCCGGTAGGCGTCTTGGAGCGTCCCGGCGAACAGCGTCTTGGCCATCCCACCATCGTCCGAGGAGCCTTCGATCTGTTGGGCAGGCATCACGTTGATTTCAGAAACCTGGCGGGGTAGCGTCCAATTCGTGGACCCGATCAACTTCCAGCTTACTCTCGCCGACTTTGAGGCAGTGCCTTGGAAAAAGGCACTTGAAGTCGCCGGTGACAAGAGCTGCACCGAATACCTCGATGGACTAATGGCCGGCTTCAGGTATTGCCAGTCCACCAATGATCAACGTGGGCAGAACGTATACAAACTACTCAATGTCGCTGCGGCGCTAAAACTAAGCGAGGACCCAAACCGACCACTTGTTGCGCCATTCCCGTGCGCTTCAGGAATTGAAGTCTTTGGAGAAAACGCAGTGGAATCCATTCTCAAACTCGCGCCCACCGTGGAGGATCCTGAGCTACGGGCACGCTTGTGTGATGTCGCCATCTCCGCGGCGAGGAAGTACAAAGAATGCTGCGAAATCGCGGTCCAAGCGTATCTCGAATCGGCGACTAGACTCAAAAATGCGAGAAACCTTGAGCTTCCTGTCGAAAGGCTTCGAAGGGTCGGTCAACTCGTGGCGTACACCGAGCGGAAGAATGATGTACGGTGGGAGAGGTGGACCAACGCTGTGGTTCAGGTAATCGAAATTCACCGCTCCGACGAGAAGCCCTGGATTTGCGAAGAACTGATGCGAATTCTGCTACGCTTTAAACAGGGCCGGCCGACGGAGTGTATCCGGCTTTGTGAGGAAATTGCTCTTCGAGCCGAAAAGGAGGGCGACTGGGGAATGTCACGCAGATTCCTGAGGTGCAAGGCTGATTGGCATTCAGTCACGGGTGAAGAAGAGGCAAGGCTAGCATCATTAATTGGGGCAGCGCGAACATACATTGGGGAGGCAGATTCCGCCCTCAAAAGAAACCCTCCAAGCCACTCAGCATGCCATGCGAACTTGAAACATGCCGTCGAGGCACTGCGAAAACTTCCTGGCACACGGCAGGAAGTCGAAGGTCTTCACACGCGAATTCTTGAGGAGGGCAAGTTTCTGGGAAGTGAGTGTTCCCAATTTTCGGTGACTGTTAACCCCGTGGACCAGATAGATCAGACCCAACAAATTTTCCGACAATTGACGCTTCACGAATCCCTGAAATTCCTAGGGGAACGATCCGGAGCACCCCCGATCGAACTGCTGAAAGTCGTGTCCCAGCAATGCC
Organism: Verrucomicrobiota bacterium; assembly: GCA_046346705.1. Classification (GTDB taxonomy): domain Bacteria; phylum Verrucomicrobiota; class Verrucomicrobiia; order Limisphaerales; family UBA9464; genus UBA9464. Next base: position 64,529 of record JAXMHR010000003.1, read on the forward strand.
TCGCATCGACACCGTTTTCTCACCTCTTTGGTAGAACTTATCTAAGTGAGGACGGAAAACAGATAGCTAAGGTTGCGCCCGGAGATCTGACGGGCCCACTGGACTCTGAAGCAATGACCGAGGTCTACATGCATCAAGCGAATGAGTCGAATCGGAATGTGTGGGTGGATATGTTCATCCGCCCGGCGCTGGAAGTTATTCGGAGTTCGCATCGATCGGTTGCACCTAGGGATTTGGAATTCCTCGTTCTGGACAACCCGTTTGTTCCGCCCGGTAGAGAAGTGATTTTTCTTCGAGGAATTCTGGCCGGATTCGAGGAGGATTTTCTGGTTGCGTGCCACCTATTGATACCTCAAATCGAGAACTCGCTACGGTACATGATAGTCACCCACGGCGGTGATATTCGAACCTCACGATTGCACCCAAATGGGGATCAGCCAGAGATCCTTCTAGACGGACTTCTGGACCACACTTTATTGAAATCAATTCTCGATCCCGGCTTGCATTTCGACTTGAGGGGACTGCTTTCCTGTCGAGGCGCGGGGGAAAACTTCAGGAACAGGTTGTGCCATGGACTTGTCGATTTTGGTGAGTTTGGAGGTACATCGGCAGTTTACGTATGGTGGATCGTTTACCACATTTGCGCGCGCCCTGACTTGTTGCGACTCCAGGAATTCAAGCCCCCGGCCCCGGCGGCGGGTTAGATTAGGGCAGGTCCGCCGCCGTTCCGTCTTCACCAAGTCACCGCCGGAATCCCCGAACCGCTTCGCCTTCGCTGTTGCGCTCGCCTTCCCGCCTGGGGCTTTGGAATCGGCGGAGGGCCACTCTCTCTCCCGTTCACTCCTTCGGCTGTTTCCCCTAGGCTTCCCAGCGTAGCGCGGGGGCTCTGCGGGCTCAGTGCGGCGGGCCGTGCCACCAAGGCCCGGAATCGTGCGCTTCCTCCGCATGACGCCGGGCAATCCTCTGGGCTTCCAAAAGCGGTAGCGGGTTTTGGTCCCGAAGGATCGCTGGCTCCAGGTTCCGCCGGAGCCCTGGCTCCGATTCAAAGAGGGAAAGCAGCCATTCGGCATTCTGAAAGTACGTCCGGATAACGCTCTTGAGGCACCGCACCAAGTGTCCGGCGGACGTGCCCCTCCAGTTGCCGGAGTGAGGTGACTGCCTGTCGCCTGTTGATTGACTACGGATGGCTCGCTGCTCGGCCTACCGCCCTCGTTGAATCAAGGGTGATTCCTGAGATCCCCCACGAGTGGGAAAGCACTTACCGGCGAACAGACGGAAGCTCACTCGTCCTGAAGCACGTCTTCCTCGATTGCCGAAACATACCAATTTGATCCGCTTGAGCACTCCGAAAGCGGAAATCGAAAAATTTATCTTGGATTATTGGCAGGCGCCAACGGCAAATTGTCTTCTTCGAATCTTCTGCACTTGTTCCGAATCTGCCCCGTGATTTCGGTAGAACTGCCAACGCGAACTTTAAGAAGAGACTCCTCTCGCCCAAGTTTGGAGGTGGGGCAGTTTCAGGATGTACCCGGTTTTCAACAACTGGCCTCGCGAAGAATCCGAACTGCACTTGATCCGGGACTTAAAGTCTCTGGCGAAGGCTGAGTCGGAAATCGAGCATTCTGGAGAGTTTGGTATATCCAATTCAGCTTCGTTTGATCACGTCGCCACTCGACAAGATCCTCGCCAAGGACCACCCTTCTAAGGACTGAAAATCCCGATTCGCGGACTATCTTATAGGAGACGCCTGCGAGCACGGCATCGACGCACAATCACAACAGACGCACGGCCAGAAAATACGAGAGGACTGTTTGTCGAAATCCGGCGGCGCCACATGCGCTGATTTCACGGTCGCAGTTTGGCTCCAGGCAGATCCACTCCGTCGGTGAGCATCCGCGCGATTCTCCTCAACGACGGCGGCGGAAGTCGTTTGTCTCATTGAATCCGTTTCTTGCACCCGAAGGGTCATCGCGCTCGGCAGGAGGAGGGCGCCGGAGTTGACACATTAAAAGACCATTCTGGACGAAATACTCACCAGATTTTGGAGGGACGAACTTGCCGCAAGGCTACCCTGCAAACCGGTTGAAAACTTCAAGGTGAGAAGAACTGGAGGAATCAACGCGGCAAACCTCAGATCGCAGAATCAAAACACGTCAAATGTGTTGCCGAACTACAATCTCGTTGGCAAGAGTAGCCAAGTTGAATTGAGGACAAGAATACCCACTTCCAAGCGCTGAGCTTCACTTGAAATGCCTACCTACGACGATCAGGTGCTCGTACGTGAAAGAATCAGCGTTGCTACTCGCCACTGGCTAGAATCGGCCTTCTCCACTGAACAGAAATTGCTGGCGGGATTATTGCCGAATGTTCGAAGTCATGTCCTGGATGGAATTGCTCAACAAATTCTAAGGTACATCGACGGGATCATTCCGGGGGCCGTCCACCAGACGGGGGACTGCTTTCGTTCCCGCGGCGGCCAATTGTTTCGATTGACTCTTGCTCCTAACGTGCGTTCCCCAGAAGAACTCGTTATCACCTTTTATCCCGCTATTGAGGCGAGGCGTAAGATTCGGGACGTATCTCACCAACTAAATATAAAATACGGAGGATACTCGCATTTGGTGATCGCGAGCTCTCAGGACTTATTGCCCGATATAAAATTCTTACAGGTGATTGTCGTTTCGGTAATTAACACAATCTACGAGTGGACATACTCCCGACTGTTTCAAATTAGAGATGTTATTCACGAGAGAGTCTCAGAAAGGCTGTATGCGCGTCTGCGCGAGATTCATCCCGCATCCGATTCCATTGAAAACTTGTGGATAGGATTTGTTCACAAAAATAGGTGCCACTATTTGATTGATCACAATAGGAGAAACAAGCTTATTGCTGCGATGTGCAGCGCGGCCAAGAGGCATGGAATTGAACCGCTATCATTAGCATGTGAGTTGATCGGGATGGATCTTCCCTTCAACCAGAGTGCAACGCGAGATGCATTTGGAGAGGATCGAGCAATACTTGTAAATATCGGTGCTTTGGCGTATTCTACAAACGATCCGGGCTTGGTCTTGGCAGAGCGAGTAATTTACAATACAGACTCAATATTGGTAATTCCTATTACCCATTTCCAAGAGTCGGGAACATTTTTGGTCGCGTTCTGCCCTGCAAGTGATGGACAGTTCTGGTCAGGAATAATAGCCAGGAATAGGCTCGACTTGGAGAAGATTCTAGCTGAAGAGTTGGGGGCATTGGCGCAAATTGCTCGAGCGGCGAAGCGCATGATTTCCCCTGTTGATATTTCTAAGCTAGTGGGAGATATTTTGGGCCATGCGATGGCAACGTTTCTTGACCGTTTAAAAGATTAGAAAATGAATTCAGCTCGAAGTTATTACGATCGTTTGGCATCGATTTACGATAAGGCTACCGAACCGCCGGGCGCATGGACTCCCCCTAGTTTCCTGGCGAATGTCATTTCTGAGAACGCCTTGAAGAGGTTTCCGATACTTGACATTGGAATTGGTACCGGTAGATCAATAGAGTCTTTGTACACTTGTGATTCCTGTGATATCACGGGAGTTGATTGCTCCCCCAAAATGCTGGATATCTGTCGGCTTAAATACCCAGGAATCAAATTAATTGAAGGGTATTTCCCGAATGTTGAGTTCTCTCCTAAGCGTCAATTTCAACTGATTGTTTCTTGCGGAGTGTTCGAGTTCATACCTGACTTAAATGCGGCAATCACGAAAGCAGCTTCTCTCTTGGGCGATGGGGGATCCTTTGTATTTACATACGAGCCGCTAATCGAGGGGCACGAAGTTCAGTGTGAAGAGAAGGCGATCGTGGTTTCGAGTGTTTCTTCGGAATACTACGTGCCGGACTTTTATACTTACCGGCACCCGCCATCTACAATTCGAAACTATGTTCGAGGGGCAGGGCTCACGATTGCGTTAGATGAGGAGTTTGTGTCATACAAGAAGCAAAACAATCTAATCATTTATCACTGTATTCTCGCCCACAGGAGCTAGTTAATAATTTGATTCCTAATAGTTTCCGTAGCGCCATTGAATAAATGTATCGTGATTGCTTTGATAATGGTGTTTTTAATCCTCTAGTGTGGTGAGCGATTAGTTCGTGCAATAAATAAGGAAGAGTGCAAACCTCTCCGAGTACGAACCGGACGCCCTACCAAACCACTGACTCTGCTCGACGAGGAACGATCCAAGCTGGAGCTCATGGCCCGTCGTCCCAAAACCGATCAACGGACAGCACAGCGGGCTCGCATCGTCCTGGATTGTGCCAGTGGTCTGAGCCAACACCGCCGTGGCGGCCAAACGTTCGGTGACGATCCAGACCGTGGGCAAGTGGCGGGAACGGTTCCTGACGGGACGTTTTGGAGCCTTGGGGGACGCACCCCGCTCGGGCCAGCCCCGCAAGATCACCGACCAGAAGGTGGAAGACGTGATCACCCGGACGCTGGAGACGCGCCCCAAGAACGCCACCCACTGGAGTACCCGGACCATGGCCGAGGCCAGCGGGCTCAATCAAAATGCCATTGTCCGGATCTGGCGCGCCTTCGAGCTGAGGCCTCACTTACAGGAGAACTCAAACTCTCCACCGATCCATTCTTAGTGGAGAAGGTGCGGGATATCGTCGGGTTGTACATGAATCCCCCGGAAAGCACCCGTGCCGTGGTGATGTGCGTGGACGAGAAAAGCCAAGTACAGGCCTTGGATCGCAGCCAACCGGTATTGCCCATGCGGCCAGGACAAGCGGAGCGCCGACCCATGATTACTACCGTCACGGAACCACCTCCCTGTTTGCGGCGCTGGACGTGGCCACCGGCAAGGTCATCGGTCGCCGTCACCGACGGCATCGGCACCAGGAGTTCCTCCGATTTCTGGAACAGATTGAGCGAACGGTCCCGGCCGGGCTAGATGTCCATTTGGTGTTGGACAACTACGCGACCCATAAAACCCCGAAGGCCGCGGCATGGTTCCGGAGGCATCCGCGCTACCACCTGCACTTCACGCAGACCAGCGGGTCCTGGCTCAATCAAGTGGAACGCTGGTTCGCCAAGATCACCGAGCAGCGGATTCGGAGAGGGGTCTTCAAGAGCGTCGACGAACTGATCGAAGTCATTGACCAGTACATCCAGACCAACTATCGCGAGCCAAAGCCTTTTGACTGGACCGCCACCGCTGAGCTCATCCTGGATCGGGTCGGCTCACTTTGTAAGCGAATTAATTGCTCACCACAGTGCGATTTCAAAAATGTCAGCAGAGCGGCCTTTCATTCGGATTTCACAACGTTTTCTTTATGCAGTACACCGACTGTATAAATTTTGTGTCCGGATCGTAATTAAATCCTACTTTAGATTCCTTGGTTAATAGAATTATACACGAAATCGTCTCAACCGCCGATCTCTCGAGTTCCGCCATTTTGGCTTCTGGGACTGCGTTAAACTTCCTTCCTATCTCTATCAACTTAAGTAATTCCGAAACCTTTGCCTTTGCATTTTCATTTGCACCCACATCTTTTGGATTAAATTCTGAAAACGCTTCCATAATGCGTTTGGATTTCCATTCTCCAGATACACCTTTTGAAAGATTACCAACAAAGGATGAGAACGTTTGTCCCGATTCATTGTCTTGATGTGTGGTGGTCTCGACCCTGAAGTACCTGCACATCTGCTTTGAGTCTTCCGTTGGATGATTTAGCCAGAACTCGATTCCTAGGTTGTGGTAAATGATCCGAGCCCCTTTAGGCGAGCTGCCCGGTTCCACGTTCTCAGTTTTGTCGGGAGGGTAGAACCTAGTTGGTTTACCCAAGAGATCGGTCAGCTTATCGAGATCAAGTTCAAAAATGTTATTTCCATTTAGCGCTGCGCTGATTAAATCAATTTCGATAATCTTTGGCGCGGTCTGCGCGATGAGACTAGAATTCAGAAGCAGTACGAACAGAATCGTAGTTAACACGCGCAACATAAACCTGTTTGTTAAGGGAGGGCTCTTTAGTGGTTGGTTATTGATGGTCTAACGTGCCCACGGTAATGTTCTTTTGTAGATGTGAAAAAGCCTGTGCAGCGGAGGCGATCAGCGCAAGGGCCGCAGTCGGGGAGGTACTCGTTCTTCCAATCCGAAATGCTCTGAACAGCAAGAGCTCGTGTCTTCTCTTCGAGAAGGCAGAACGGCAAATTGTAAACAGAAGTGCGAATTCGCGCAGTTTCCAGGATGGAGACGGCCGCGGCAAGCTCTGCAAGGAAGACCTCTGGGAGGACAAATAGATGGCGAGCGTTGGTCTTTCCAAATCCCATTGCCTCATACCCCATGAACGCGACATGGTCGACGTAGGTTAAATTCCTGGTAATGAACGTAGCGAGGTTCGAAAGACGGCTCCATGTGTCGCGATGAATTACACATCGTATCTCAATTCGAACTCCGTTGCGCTTAAGGTTGGCGATTCCTGCGACCGCTTCACTGAATCCTCCTTGCGCCTGCACAACGTAGTCGTGGTCAATGTAGTTGTCGCTGTAAATTGGGATTCCGAACATCAAATCCGGGTGGCCGATCCTTCCACATTCAGCAGCAAATTCCGCGTCGCTAAACCTTCTTCCATTTGAGAGAATATGTAGAGCGGTGACTGGTAACTGGTTCTTTATGTGCCTGATCAATTGCAACAGGGTCTCGCCAAGCAAAGTAGGTTCGCCGCCTGTAATTCCGATCTCGCGGGTATCCTTCGGGATTAGTTCAATCACACGGAACAGCTCATCTGCAATCCAAGAGTCGTCGACTTGCCGAGGAGGCTGAGAGCACATGACGCAGTAATTGTTGCATCTCTCGGTTATGAGTAGGGAGTTATGTCTGAATGAACGTTTGAATAGTACTCTTGCTCGATTCGTTGATTGATCAATTCGAATAATATCTAAATGGCTTAAGTGCGAGGACTGTTCGGAGATCTGTCCGACTGGAATTCCTAGAATCGACCAATCGTGATCTCGATGCTTGGGTCCTGCCAGGATCACTGCGGCATATCTACGGGGACTAATTTCACCTGAAAATAACGCGGCAACATTCTCTAAAGTGCCGAGCAGAACTTGGCTTAAACTCGACTTCAGCAATCCTGTTGCGTCAACACGTGCCAAGATGACGTCATTTGGCGGAGGTGTTAGCCATTCAACGGTATCCCAGAGACTAATCATATTACTTCCACGCCCATCTCAAAAATAGTTCTCTAACAAAGTGATCCTGCCCGATTCTATTTAGAATTATTTTAAACATCCCCATGTGCCGTGTGCAGAATGAGCTAAACGCCTTATGCCCCATGAGGTCACCCTGCGTTGCGACATGGTGAGCAATATCCACTCCGCACCATGGTTGGTAGGCGCAGTCGGAACATCGTGGTGAACACTCTAACATTGTGTCGCGTAATTGATCTAATAACCTCTTGTTCGTAATTGAACTCTCATAGGTATCCGAATCGAGATTCCCGACCTCAAGTGTGAAGTTTCCTGCCTCGGCAAGCATCCTGCCCTCATCGCTTGCGAACACCTTCCCGTCGTAGTTGAAAATGATGCCACCGAGAACGCCGCCTGACGGGTTTTGAAGGTCGATATATCCCGTCCCGTATGGAGTCAGCATCTTTCGTAGCAAAATGCTCGTATAGTACTCTTGAATGACGATGCCAGCGCGGTTTAGTTTGATTATGTAGTCTAAACCCTCCTCGAAGAATTCCAACCAATCACTCTGGCTATACCGAGTGAAGAGCTTGGTTTTCGTTGCGAAACCAAACGGGGACAAAGGGCGTAAGAAGATGCCCGAGAATCCGTACTCCAAGTAAGTGTCAACGATTTCACGAGCCTGACTGAGGCTACGGTGCGTCGTAGTCATCAATGCGGAGACGCGGTCGTATCCCAGTTCGGAGCGAATACGGTTGATACCCGCAACTGCGAGTTCGAAGCTGTTCTTTCCGGGCCGAGGCCGATTGGCGTTGTGGAGCTCCGCTGGGCCGTCGAGAGAGGTAGAAAAGAGGAGCCCTGTCTTGGCCGCATGTTCCAAGATCTCATCGGTGAGATACACAAGGTTCGTCGCGACGACAAACTGGAGGTTCTTGCCGTGTTCTGCGTTTAATTCGGTCGCCTTTGCCATCAGGTACTTGACCATCGGAAAGTTCAACAGGCTTTCTCCCCCCTGGAACTCGATTTTCACGTTCTGATTGGGCGTCTTGAACATCCATTCCAAGGCCTTATCAGCGTGGACTTCTGACATGTCGAAGGACCCTACGTCGGCATTTTGTCTGGAGACCTGGCAGTACTGGCAAGAGTGGTCACACCTCAGAGTCACCACGAACATGTGCAAGCCGGTGAAGTCGGGGACAGAACTTATCCGATTCTGGACTTTGACGTTAAGGAGGTCCAATGGGACGGTGTCGGACTCCTCCATTAGAATATGCTTTGCTAGGAGCTCCGGGTAGATGGCGCCGTTCTTGTCAATTTTTCCATGGCAAAGCGCATCAAAATCCGTGGTTTCGATCACGGAGAACTCCCCGGCCAAATTCGTCAAGAGGACGCGAAAGTCATCCAGGCGTAGGAATTGAAAGGGAAGCAATCTGTAGGGGCCACTTGAAGCGAAGTCGCTTCTCGCTCGAAACGCCGATGAGAGTAATGGAGTCACGCCTTGGTGAAACGAGTCTTGGAGTACGCATGGGCTAAGATCAGATTCCGCAAGAGCTCGGTCTTCGAAGCGAGACGTTCCCTGAGGGAAAAGTCATTCGCCATTCTGGTGAAGGCCACGAGGTCAACCGCGGCGCCCTCGCGTGCAGCAGTCGCCGTAACGAGGTAGTTCTCCGGGCCTTCTGCGATGACAACGTTAACGTCAACGGATACCTCGTAAGCGGCCTTTTGTAAGGCGCTTACGGAATAGGCGGATTTGGAGAATTCGATAGTCACAAAAATACCCTAGCAAGAGCTAGGGTGGTATGCGCCGTCATTGGGCTCAAACTTTAGAAGCTGCTCGAGTAGTGGGACCGGTGACTTGAATGAGATGCATGAGAGGCGTGAGATGCGTGGGAGGAATGGGACTTGTGACCCAGAACGATGGTTCCATCGGTATTGGAGGGTGCCACCAAGTTCAAATTCTCCGGCTTGTTCTCGACATCTGGACTTTGGAGCTTGGCGACTGCTGACTCGATTTGAGCCGCACCTTCGTTAACGATAGCCCCGTGTGCCGTCGGCGCAGACGCGAGGAGTAGAGCAGCTGCGAGTGCCTTCAGTGAGTCGAATGGTTGCATAGGAGAGCTGGTAGGGTTATCCGCGAAACTTTGGAAAAGCTATGCGATACCTCAAGAGGCTGTAAAGGGCAAAAGGCCGCTCATCCCGTCCCCGTGGATTTTCCAAATAATTGGGGGGTTGAAGTTCCGCGACGGGTCGGGTGGGAGAGGAGGTTGAGTAACGGTTCCCGAGAATTGCCCTCTCTAGCGTGTTGTCCCGTGGTAGCTACACACTAAAACCTGAGTCTAGTCGGCCGTTGGGGCGTACTTCTTGGATTACTCACCTTCGTTTATGTGCCTTTAGGGCGGAGAATCAGGGCTGGAGGCTGGAGTCGATGCTAGGATGGTCCAACTCCATTGTCAGGAATTTGCCACCCTCAGTATTCGCGCCGCTCGTGATCCAAGATCAGAACCTTGGGGTGAAGGGGAAATCGCTGCAGGAGCAGCCTGTGAAATCTGACCTGACATACCCAGCGCGGCCCGATTGCGCCGCCACTCAACGAAATCACCCCAGAAGACCACCCCCCTGAGAACTGGGAATCCCGGCAGCCTGAACCATCCACGAGCCACGGAGTACGAAATGCCTGTAAGTACTGCGAACTCCTTTGCATTGAGGGCCTGATCCAGCCGACGCTTCTCCAGAACGTCGTGGAGTTTTACGCCGCAAAGTTGCTTGTCGGAGGGCATGGTAGTTCAGCAGGCAATCGGCGCTCCTCCCGATTGCGGTTCGTCTCCGTGGAGCCCAGTGGCGATTCCTGGGTTGCGATCACCCTCGGCTACGCCTCGAGTAGACGGCAGATCCCCGCACACTCTTCCTTGCACCTTCGTCATGGCAACGCTGTCGCGAAAGTTCTCCAAAACGAACAGGATTTGGCGTTCTGAAAATCGGTTTCTGCCGACTGAGAGTAGGTGGGTTTGGGAAGAGGATAGGCATTCGAAGGAACTGGCGAGTGCTGGTTTTGTTGGTCACGCCCGCCCCCTGACTCTAAACCTGCAAAACTCGAGAATGAATCACACGGTAGCCGTGAAGGGTGTCAAACAAACTATCGGTTTCCGGATCGAGGAGGAGTATCGAGAGGCACTTGTAGCGCGAGCCGAGCAGTTGAAGGTCACTGTCAGTGAACTGGTAAAGCAATACGTGATAGCGGGCCTACGCGAGGATGCGGCCACGGGTTCGCTGTACGATGCCCTTTGCTCCCTGAAAGAGGAAATTCGGGAATCGCGACGTGATTTGTCGCTTACAGCGGAGGTCCTCCTGGTGGCGGCAGGAAAGCTTAGCGAGAAGGATGCCCGGACCTGGGCGCGGGAGAACATTACAGCAAACTGAAGCCTACTGCATCCGCCATCGATGATTTCCCTCTCCGCACCAATCAAGGGTTCGAGGCAGTGTGAGTACTACTTGTCAATGAGCCGGCTGGACTACTACGCAAATCGCGCCGAGGCACCGGGTTATTGGGCAGGCAAGGGCGCGAAACTGTTGGGTCTTGAAGGTGAAGTTGACCAGAGGGTTCTCCAAAACCTGTTCGATGGCTTTTCTCCTGACGGAAAGACCAAGCTGGTCCAGAACGCCGGTAGTCCCAATCGAATTAGGGCGATTGATGCCGCGTTTAGCCCGCCCAAGAGTGTCTCTGCCTATCTTGCGATGGCCGGTAAAGAGGAGAGAGAAAGAGTGCAGCGGATTCACGATGAGGCCGTTGAAGCTGCACGGGAGTACTGGGAAGAGAAGGCGGGCCGTACGCGGCGTGGGCAAGGTGGAAGGGAAATCGAGAGTGCGTCTCTGGTTTTCGCCTGCTTTGAGCACATTACATCCCGTGCGTTGGATCCACAGCTCCATACTCACGTGCTGATCCTTCATCTCGCGATCCGGGAGGACGGCACCTCGGGGGCGCTGCACAATCACGAACTCTTTGTCCACAGGACGCGCGCGGACATGATCTACAAGGTCCATCTCGCGCTTGGGCTTCGACTCGAATTGGGGCTGAAGCTGGAAGAGGAGAAGCCTGCATTTCGAATAGTTGGTGTGCCTAAAGAAGTTTGTGAGGCGTTTTCAACTAGGCGGGTTGCGATCCGCGAGCACATGAAGGCAAACGGATTAGAAGGAGCCGTTGCTTCAAACATCGCCGCACTTGCGACCCGAAGCGCAAAACGGCAGATGGCACGCGAGGATCTATTTCTAAAGTGGCAAGAAGTTGGAAGAGCCATGGGTTGGGGACCTGAGCAGGCGCGTAACCTCGGTCAGGACAAAATGGTCCGTGAAATTCTTGCTAGGTTAAACAAAGCTTCGAATGAAGGCGCAGCGGATAGCCAGTCCAGCTCCAAATACATCAATTCGAGAGATGATGGTCCGGCTGGGCTAGTCTACCGGGACCCGTCTCCGATGGAGGGAGTCGAATCGAAGGCGGGCCTATCGACGTCAGGCCGCCGTCGGAGACCACGGGTAGAGTTTGCAGCTCAGGCCGACTCCTTTGTCCTAAAGCATCGACGGTGGGGAGATATTCTATGGCACCAAAAGTTGGGTGTCGTAGAGCTGCGAATCCAGAGAGTACGCCCATTTCGAAAAGCCTGGAGATTGAATCCAGCATCAAAGGTCGAAATTCCGGCGATTCGAATCGTGCCCAGACGAATTACACTTTTTGATCCTGTTCCCCCACATAAGCGTCCTAAGCCCAAGATCCTTTGGGCGAAGGACTTCCTCCTCGGAGAGATTCGCGCGCAGAAGGAGCAAATCTTTCCCCGGCTACCGGCGTGGAGCCCGGGTGTAAATCTTACGATTCCAGTCTTGAGATTTGGGCGGAGATCCGGTCAGAGTGGCTGGGCCGCTGAGGGAAGGAAAACCTCGCGAAAAGTGGCCAGTGAGATAACCCAATCGCAGTAGTTTCCAGGTGAGATTGGTCTGCCAGCGAGACGATTGCACTGGCGTGGGCCTGAAGGATTCGGCCTGCGCAACCTGCGGGTTGGAGATGACGGTCGGAGGGTTGTCTCAACATTATGCAGATTCGGTCCGCGTGGGAGTGCGCAACCAACTTGCTATTTCGTGCCCTCAGTGTCGTGAATTGATTCCGGGCTTTCGATCACAATGTGCATGCTGTGGAAGCATCTTGAGTGTTGGCCAGGTGGTTAAAGAAACTCTCGGACCTCACAGGGACCGATTGCAGGGGTTGATTGCGCCAACCAGAACCAATAAGCGATTGGTTCAATGGGTCTACGTGCTGGCCTCCGTGGCAGGGTTTTGGACGACCCTGGGCGTTTTGGAGGCACGCTTTGCCGACGAATGGGGAATGCGTGCTGCGCTGTCTGTCGTTTATCTGGCGGTTTTTTTTGTTTGTGCGCTGTGGATAATCCCGCGTTCGGCCATCGTCGCGGTCGGCCGCGGCACTTCGCGCCCGGTCAGGCTTGGCGTACTGTTTAACGTGATGACCGTCCTGATCTTGTTCCAGATGTTCCTGGCGACTTGGTGGACCCGTTCTCTGATGGTCGCGGGATTGTTTGGCGCCATTTTTGTTGGTGCTTGGGTCTTCTTGCGATTCCTCCTGCCGGTAACTGTTGATATGGTGCGGGTCTTTGATCCATCAGACCGAAATTCATTCGATCCGCAGGACCCCCAGGGACGCGACGTCCGATTTGACTAGAAGAAAATGTCGTTCTGGGACTACTTCGCTAAGGACCCTGAAGTACCCAGGGAGCAGGCCGCGTTTTGGGAATATTTTGCCCCTTGTGATCCTCCGGATCCCGGTACCCTGGAATCGGTCCAAGCGACACCGTCCGCCGTAAACTTCAACGAGAAACGGGTTTTTTGGGCCATGCGCAATCTTCCGATCCGGGAGGCGGTAAAACACTTTCTGGTTTGTGGCGCCATTGGCACTGGAAAAACGACGACTATCGACCTGTTCCTTCAGTCCATCGCTCCGCGCTTCCATAGCTACCGCCGGGTACCGGAGCAGCTCATTATTTTCGACGCCAAGTGTGAGATAATTCCCAAATTGGCGGCCTTGGGGTACTCACTCGACGATCCGAACTCCGACGAAGCGGGGAGAAATGTATGGCTGCTCAATCCTTACGATGAACGGTCGTGCGTTTGGAACATCGCCGAGGCGGTGCAGTCTCCCTTAATGGCGCGTCATTTTGCCGCGCTCCTGGTTCCTGAGGAGAAGGGAAGCAATGCCCCGTTTTTCTGGTCCGCCTCTCGCCGACTTGTCCACGCGGTAATTTTGGCCCTGACTCGCATCGCTGGCACCCGGTGGCACCTGAGAGATCTGCTCTGCGCCTTGGAATCCCGCGAGAGAATCGCCACCATTACCGCCAGGCATCCCCGTGCGAAGGTGCTGGCGGATTCGATCCTTTCCGATACGCAGCATTCCTCGGGCGTGATCTCCAGCCTCGCCACCAAAATCGGACATTTAGAGGAAGTTGCAGCCTTGTGGCATTCCGCCCCCGTGCGCCGGGAGTTCTCCATCGCCAATTTCCTGAAGCGTCCCGGCGTCTTGATAATCGGCAACGACCCGGTGCTTCGGGAAAGCCTCTGGCCCATCAATGCCATGCTGCTGAAATCCCTTTCCCAAGAGATCCTTCGACGTCCGGACGTAGATGGACCCAGACATTGGTTTGTGCTGGATGAGTTTCCCGCCATGGAAAAGGTAGAATCCATCCACGACTTGGTAAATCGGGGTCGCTCAAAGGGAGCTTCCGTTTTGATCGGCCTTCAAGGGATCGACCGTTTGAATGAGCTCTACAAGGAGACCGGGGCAAATGATCTACTGGAGCAGTGTTCCAACAAGACGTTCTTTCGTGCGGGTGGGCCCAAGACCGCCGAGTGGATCGAGCGCTTTTTTGGCAAGTACCGACGCCGCGAAGCCACGTATACCGAGTCCTGGAGTGGGAAGAATCGATCCGGATCGATTCAATACCAAATGGCCGAACGTTCCGTGTTTCAGTCTTCTTATTTTTTGAATTTACCTTCGACCGGGCCTGGTCTCCCGATCGTCTCGGTAAATGACGTGCCGTCGATGCGAAGCACCTTGATAACCGTTCGGCAGTTCGATGAAATCAATGCTTGGCGGATACGCCCCGACGAGAATGTACCGGCACTCCTTGCAAGGGACGATGTTGCCGATCAAAGCCTCCAACCTTGGGACGAGGTGGAGGTTAATTCGTTTTGCGCCGAAGGTCCTTCCATGAGTTCAGAACCCGCCGCTGAATCGAAGGCTAAATCCAGCAGGCGGCGACTGCCCAAGCGGGACCAAAGGTTTCCCAAACCTCCACCGCGACGGCTTGGTTCCGGTGAGCCGTAATCCCCCGTCCCTCAACCGATCAGTTTCAACGCCCGTACGAATGGAGCTTCCCATGCAACCGAGAACCAACAGTCCCAAACCAAGAGGAATTCCATTATGGGGCGCTTTGACCACACTCTTGGCGTTGGCCGCCGCCATCATCGTCGCTTTGGTAGTCACGGTACGGCAGGCCACCAACGACAAGGCTAGGTTGGAAAGACAGGTGCAGGCGTGGGAGCAGGAGAAAGCTGCCGCGGAGATCGAACGTCAGAAAACCGCCGAGCAGGCGAGGCGCGCATTTGCCCAGTCGCGGCAGGCAGAGGTATTGGCTCAAGTGCGGATCGCTGGGAAGGCTTGCAGTCAGCTCCTTCACTCGCTTAAGGAATTGGAGAAGGAGGCAAACGATTTGCGGACGAGTGAAGCTGGTCAAAGGATTGCTCGATTCCCAGACCTCGTCGTGTCTGCACGTCGCCTGTACCAAACCGACATTCGAGGGCTCCCAGCGCAATCCCTTGTCGTTTCAAAATTGGAGGGGGAGCGTCGCTTGGAGGGGCAACTCGTGGCGGCCATCGGGACCGCTTTCGAACCTGATGCAAACTTTGCCAGCACGGCCCAGTCGGATGCGAACTGGGCCAACCAGGAATCCGCAAAGGCCGAGAATGCGCGCACCGTCCTCAGCACCCTCATTGAGGAGTCGAAGATCAAAACCCCACCCGCGGGCGGTAGCGATGCGGCGGCGGTGACTCTAGAGGCTGCGATGGCAAACCTTGGGCAGTCCGAGGTTGCCGGTAGGCAGCGCGTATTGGCGGAGACATCCACAGCAGCGGCCGCCACGGGGGCCAAGGACATCGCCAACGCCGAGGCCGACCGAATCCTAAGTGAGGCGAAGTTGGAGGCGGCAAGGA
This sequence comes from Verrucomicrobiota bacterium, assembly GCA_046346705.1. Taxonomy (GTDB): domain Bacteria; phylum Verrucomicrobiota; class Verrucomicrobiia; order Limisphaerales; family UBA9464; genus UBA9464. Next base: position 79,965 of record JAXMHR010000003.1, read on the forward strand.
TTCGAGACGCGGCGAAGGCCGAGGCTGAAAAGCAGAGACAGCAACAGGAATTGGTCGCTGCCGCTCAGAGGCTCGAAGCAGGAAAGGCCAAAGTGGCCGTCGATCAACTTGAGGATGAGGCTCGGAAGGTAAAACTAAGGGCGAAGGCAAAGGAGCCCCGGGTCCAAGCGAAATTGGCGCCATTTACCACCCCAGGATACTGGCAAATCAATGGCTCGTCCTACACCAAGGCTCCGCTTTCGTACAAGGCGCTCCTCCATGCCGGGGCACTGGCGGAGACGACAGACGGGTTGCAGCGGTTGGTAGAGATTGGCTTCTACCGCTGGGATAAGGATCGCCCCCGATGGCACTTTCGGTTCGACAACACCAAGGGATGGCAGAAAACCAGTTCCGAGCGCGAAATGGTAACAGAGGTTCAGCAGCTTCTCATTGAATTGGGGCCCACGTTGGTTGAGCTGGGATACCTTCAGGAGTAGGAAATTCGACCGAACTGGTGTACGAAATGAGGCTGGCGTTAACGACCCCGTTAACGAGTGTATTCCATTGATTTCGAGTTTGTTACGTTGATGGATTTTGGTTCAGTGCACTGAAGGTGCGTAATGTGTGGAGCGAAACTGCTAACGTCGAGTCCGTGGGGAGGAGGAATTTGGGAGGCCCGTCTATCGAGCGTGAGATACCGGCGACAAACGCAGACTTCCTCGTGGCGACGCGAATGGGCCGCTCGTTGGCCATTGGGGTGTGCTTGGGACAAACCCGGGAGGATGTACGGGTGCACCGTGAAAGGGCGCAGAACTCCAATGGGAGAGTAAACCCACCCGGCAACTTTCGTTCCAGCCGGTGGCAGCCGAGAGGGCAGAGGATGACGAGATCGTCCGCATACACCACAAACCGCGCCTTGAGCTTCTCCTCCCAACCCAGTTGCCTCCACCCCAGTAAAAACCGGGGCCTGTAGAGGTTGCTCAGTATCGTCGAGATGGGGGCTTCGCTCTACCGGCGTTACCTGGCTTCTCCGGTACTGTGGGCCTTCCGACTTCCCAATGAGTCTTGCCCTGATTTCATGGGCGACACGTTGTCCGACCTCCCCGGGCACACATCGGGATGGATCGGTGGAGAGTCTAAAGTTCTCCTGAAAGTGGGGCTTCAACCCAAAGGCGCGCCTGATCCCGACAATGGCATTTTGATTGAACCGGCCGACCTCAGCAATGTTTCGGATACTCCAGTGGGTACCGTTCTGGGAGCGCATCTCCAACCTCCGGGTGATCACGTCCTCAACCTTCTGGTCGTTGATCTTGCGAGGTCGACCTGAGCCGGGTGCCTCCTCCAAGGCTCCCAAACGCCCCGTCAGGAACCGCTCCCTCCACTTGCCCGCGATTTGGATCGTTACCGATTGTTTTGGACTCTCGTCCCGACGACTTACGAACGGGAAAGCATTCGGCGTCAATCGATCATGTCCAGAATTCTGAACATAGCAGTGAACTCCTCCCAACAGCGTCGATGTTCCCGAAGTGGTTGTAATCCTAAGAAGGGCTCAAGAGCGACCCGTAGAAAGCGACCTTTGATCCTACGGAATTCAAACTCGCCACACCACGCCCGATTATACGCACCGTCACCAGTGTCATTCATCAGTAGTCAGCGCGCCAAGCGGGTTCCAATCTGGAGAATTCTTGTTAACTACTCATTTTGTGTTGACGTACCGACTACGGATGTGGTTTCTGGAGAAAGTAGAAACCAAGCAGCCGGCCTCCAGCCGAAGTCCTCCTTCCGCCATGAAACTGCTTTCAACAATCATCGGTGCAACCTGCCTTGCAACGACCATTCCTGCGCAAACGCTCTATTTCAGCAGCGCGACCGTGCTCGCCAACAACACGGTGCAGCTTACAATCGCGGGTCCGACCAACAGCACGTACTACCTTGAGCGACTCAACAAAACAAACCAGGTGTTTGAAATCATTAACACCTTTACGTTCACCAATAATTCGAGTACCACGATCACTGCGTCACTGTCGCAAGGGAGCTACGGTTTCTTCCGCTGTCAAACTACAAACGGGGCGACTAAGTCGAGCAACGCTGTAGGAGTGGTAATTGGGAGCGTTGGCTCTGGGTATACGCTTCTCGGCAATCCCATAGCGAGCCGTACGCTCGCCAGCGTATTTCCGGCACCTCAAGACGGAATGACGGTGCTTCAGTGGACGCCCAGCATAACCAATTATACGTCAGCAGACTACGTTGGTGGTGTCGGTTGGACGACAAACCTTACGATTGCGAGTCTCGAGGGGTTCTTTGTTGTGAATCCGGTAACGAATTCCGTCCAGTACACATTCGCCGGGATCTTTGGAACAAATGACACTAAGAATCTCCCGAAAGGCGACTCTCTCATCACATCGCAGCGGCTGTACCTGGTCACGCCGTCAACGGGACAATCTGATGTTCTTACAACCAATAACCTGGGTGGATACTCTGTGTTGCCGGTACTTGCTAACGGCTACTCACCACAAAGCCGAATCGACAAATACAGGATGAATACCGGAACCTACGATCAGTTCTATCTCACAAACTCTGCGGGTTGGTACCAAGGAACGACAAAGACGAATGTCCCGATCTTTCTCGGGGAAGGATTTTGGATCAATCGACCAACAAACTTCGTTTGGAACGTATATCGGCCAATTTGGTAGTTTTACCATTCTGACATACTAAGTGCAAACTTGGATCCAAGCAATCCGATAAGCCTAATCAAAACACCAACACCTCCGACGCAAATGAAAGTAAATTGGTTGATGATCCTCTTTCTGACATACACTGGTTCATCGCTGGTCGCGTTTGGTCAGGTGACCAATTGGTTTTCACCAAATGGCAACGGATCAAAGAATGGAAGCGACACTAACAATCCGGCAAAGTTTACCAATTACGCCCTAAATCTACTACTCGATAATCCCTCCCTGACGAATCTTGTAATCAATTTCCTGCCAGGTGACTACATGGTTGGCGGGACAAACATTGGTACAAGTGGAACCGCGGACTCAATTTGGATTCAGGGCGGAACAAATCGAATAGTTCAATTCAAGGGATATTCTGATGCAGCAGGTATTCGGCCGCGACTGTATCTTGGGAAAATAAATTATACCAACTACTGGACAAACGATACTCCGACATCGCAATGGATGTTTCAGCAAGCGTCGTCGGGCGGAGTATACAACTACCTTAAGGCGATTTCGTTGGAGAACCTTGTTTTAGATGGAAATTTCAAAAATCTTGGAGCCTGGACATGTGATGGAAACTCAGCGGGTTACAAGAGTTTCGCCATGCAGTTGATGGCGGAATCAGGGCGAGTCAAAGATGTCCTAATTCAGGGCTTCGGGTCCCTGGGAAGAGTGCCTGTTTCATTTCTCGACAATCTAGGAGGAGTTGAGGCCTTTCCAATTCACATATTTACGTTCGCCGAGGGGCAAACTAATGCGTTTGGAGACACCCACCCGTGGGTAATCGAAAACGTTGAGGTCGCGGACTTTAACGGACGCCACGGTGGTTACGGGACGGTCTTTATGCCCTTATGCCTAATGCCCGGTCGCGGCAACCCAACAGACCCTCCGTGTATAATCGTTCGACGTTGTCAATTAAGGGGGGGCAAGGGTGTGATCGCATCAGGTACCGCTGGAGCGAGAATTCTTACCTCTGGAACGGCGACTAATCACTATGATTGGGTATATTCTGGAAGAATTCGATTCGAAGACAATGTATTCCTAAACTCGGGGACGGGCTTCAATCTTGATACAGGTTCTATTAGTCAGATCACGTACGACAACAACGCATTCCTAGACGAGGTGGTGTTCGGTAATCTAGGACTCGCCGAGAGGTCGGATTCCCCACACAACGGAATCAGTATATCAAACAACATTATTCGACTCGTCGGCAGGGATTTCTATAGGAATTATACAGATGCCTGTATTGACGATCCCGCAACGGTCTCAACCGACGAAACGCTTGGAATTGGAAGATTTGAGACAAATACTGCAAATGGCCTCACTATTGCCGGGGGTGCTGGAAATATTACGCTCGCCGGAAACGACTTTACAACATGGAGTCTGGCAAGCTTCTTTCGCCCAAATCCTGGCGAAATCGCAAACTCGGTCTACAGGTTGATTTGGTCGATTCCATCAAATTCACCGATCAATTGTAGTATCTATGCGCAACAGAGGAATCCAGTTACAAATATGGTCCTAAGTAACAACAGGTTATCTACAGTCGGATATGAATTTCGTTCCTTCAGTAATCTGCCTTCGGCAACATATTCTTCGTTTTCAACAAACACTTCGTCCGCATATAATGATTTAAGGACCGCAGTAACAAATGCTCCATTTGACTTCAGTCCACTGGGGCAAATCGAAAGGGTTGGGCTTGGAACAAATGGCGCAAAACGCCTAATTTCAGTAAGAGAAGTGCAAATTGGAGAGAGCAGCTACACTACGGCCTCGAATGGAGTAATGTATGTAAAGGTAAGAGCTGTCGATCATCAACTCTCGGCGGGCGGCCAAACTGGAACAATTCCAGTTTCCGGTATTACAGTCTGTATTTCTAATCTCTTAAAGCTGGCGACCGGATCGCAGATTGCGCTTACAGACAGTAAAGTGACTGGAACAAACGGAACGGTCCAGTTTGCATTCACGAATTTGGGTACAATAAATGCATTTTCCACGATTCGGGCGTGGCAAGACGTTGGGGCTGCAAATGGCCTTCTCGATCAATACGTTGATATTTGGGCCTCGGGGAGTTTAACTCTTGGAACATGTGTGACTGTAATTGCCGATCCGGATGTTGCGGATGACAAGTACACTGCAAGTCCGAAGCGGTCTCGGTTGAAGGCGAGTCGAACCGGGAGCGTAGGGTCGGACCTCTACGTAACAATAAACATGAGAACCAACATCTACCAAAACCCGATAGATTCAAGTGATCTAAATGCCGTGTACGGCAGTTCTGGTAGCGCAGACTACTATATCGGGAATGGGAGTGGTGTGTGGACGAACACTTCCGGTTCAAGCCTAGGAACTATAAAAATTCCGGCAGGAAGTGCGAGTGCGACGGTCGAAATTATTCCGATCTCGGACAACGTGACAGAAAAGAACATTGCATGTTTCGAGGTGGTTGCGGATTCTCTATACGGTATTGCGGGCGACTCCCAGTTCTCGGTTGGGGTGTTCGATGGTCCGCTTTGGACGATGTACGAGTTGTCGGTGGCGGGAGGTTATACAAATATTCTCTCGTTTGCCTCTGGTTCGTCCTCTGGCGGAACTACAAATGCCGTTAAGGTAGTTGGTGGTGGGCAATATGGATACTATTATGGAACCAATTGGATCGTTGTTGACCAGGACGGCGTGTGGACCAGTCCCTCATTTACGTTCGCAAATTTGGAAATTGCAAACTTCTATTCCATCAGTGACTATCCATGGGTGGCGGTGGGCGCAAAGGGTCAAAGCGCGAGAGTAAATCAATTGACGGGTATTGATTTTAACCTTCCAGACCTCGCCATCGCTCCGTCTGCTGCATATGCAATTAATAGGTCCGGAAGCTTTATCGGCGGTCTGGGAACGCTCAGTAATGGAGTCGCGCACCCAACATACTGGACGCTCAGCGGTGGGACGTGGTCGAAGTATGATCTTTCTGATGGGCTAAGTACAAACTGGAGCGGAGAGATTCGAGGTGTAAACTCCGGCTTTCAAGCTGCTGGAGTTACCGATGCAGTCTATTCAGGTTCCGGACTTGGAACGATTAGAGTCGGTTTCCGATCGAAGGCTTCTACCGCTCCGGTGTCTCTTTCGTTCAATAGTGCAACGGGTGTAGGAGACCTTCTTCACGCGCCAGGAAAGTCAGGGTCCCAAAATCTTGCCTGTAGGGCGAATTTCGTCAACGGCAGTGGTAGTGCGGTGGGAGGCTATCTGTATGGTGGGGCGACAATACATCCGGCGTTCTGGCCAAATTCCTCCTTGGCAAGCGATTCCGTTCCAATTGCCCTACAAACATGGGCTCCAAAGCTTAAAAACAGCGTTGTTGACCTTGAGTGTGATGCCCTCTGTGTAAATGACTCTGGGAAAATCGTGGGGTGGTCGTCGACAACCACAAATTCGAATCCGACAAGGGCTGTAATGCGATTCTCGGCGTCCAATCAAGCTTCTGATTGGATCGACCTCAACGACAGACATTTTACCGCTGGAATTCCAACAAACTTCGTCCTTACTACCGCAAATTACATTGACAACTCAGGGGTGATTGTCGCAAATGGCACCAGAGGCGGTTCGACCTTTGCAGTAGTATTGATTCCAAGAGGAAATTAAACTAGGTTTCGTTATGAGAATTCAATTCGCCATCCTCTTCTTGGTGACGCTTTCAAGCCTCGCCCAACCTTACACCGGCCCCGATCCGAGCGCATTAATTGATGTGGATATTAACGGCGCGGCCGATTTTAGCTACAATTTCTCCCAGGAGCAAGGTGGAGGGGAACCAGTTGTTTGGAGCGATGGTTTTGGTCTCAGTGTTGGGGGTAGTTCTCGGATTTTGAGGTATTCTGACGGAAGGATCCATTTTCTATTGGGTGAGGAGGTTTCGAATCGTTCGGTAGTATACTCTAGGACTTTAAATGTTCCTGGTAGGCCACCGGAAGTGTTTTATGACTTGGGAATTTCGGGGTATACATCTGTGTTTCTCGGGGAGTGGGTTAATAGAATCTCGCCGAAGGCCTTTGATGGCTTACGTGAGTTTATTCTTGGTGTCAAAGTTCCGGCTGGTGATGGAGTCCATTTTGGGTGGATACGCTTTGCCAGAGAGGACAGCGACATGCGAACTCCCTTTCAAGTTGCCAACTTTGATGCTCACCCTGTTCCCGGAGAGGCTATTGCGGCGGGTCGAAGACCGGATCTTCCACTTCCCACCGTGAGGTATCTTGAAGATACTCTTGAATTGAAATGGGATACGAGGTGGGGGGCTCTTGGGGTAGAGTATTCCACAAATCTTTCAACGGGGGAGTGGAAGAGCCTTCCCGGTAACTTTGTTGGGGGCACCTCCCTTGATTTGATTGGTGATGGAGCCTATCTTAGGCTCGTATGGCCGTAGAGAGACCTCAAATTCGGCGTCTTTTTGAATTGCCTTTCGTACCCACCCAACGGGCACACAAGGGGTTTACGTTGATTGAGCTGCTGGTTGTCGTTGCAATCATAGCGGTTTTGGCTGCTTTGCTTCTCCCTACTGTTTCTAGGGTTCGTGAGAAAGCGGAAATGATTTCATGCCTGAATAATTTGCGGCAGTTGTCACTTGGGGCCGCTCTTTATGCTCAGGATTCAGTGGATAGGTTATCGCCGTCGGAGACCCGGACGGGGATTTCAGGCTTCCCACGATGGGTTGATGGAAATATTAACCCATACTCTGGAAATTTGACTGACGCTACCAATCGAGAAGTTCTGGTTGCCCCTGGACCCGGGCACATCAGTCCATATATTTCGACAGCTTCCTCCTACCACTGTCCGTCTGATCGAAGTAGATGGAATTTAAACTTTTCAAAAAGTGGTCCGCTTCGAGTGAGAAGTTATTCGATGAACTCGGCAATTGGGTTTGGAGGAACTGGTGTTGGCGGCGACTTAAATGGTGGTCTTATTTATGATCCAATTGCGTTTCAGAAAATAAGTGACTTTAAAAATAAGTCTCCGACGCAAATTTATCAGTTCATTGATTCACATGAACAGACGATTTCGCACGGCATGTTCTTTATTTCACCCGTTTCAGCTCCTCCTGATGGGAGTTGGGAAGCATTTTGGCCCTCTGGGAGGCACGGGCAGCGTTGTCCGATTTCGTTCTGTGACGCACACGTCGAGATTAGAAAATGGCTTGATCCTCGTTCCGCGCCTGTGATTCGACGTGTTGAGGACCTAGGTAATCTCGGAGGTGCTCGGGGGAATAATGTGGATTATCAGTGGCTTTGGGACCGTACCTTCGACTTCACTCGATAGTTTCACTTTGCGAAGCCCCTAATGAAGGCGTGTGATTGTTTTTCTTCTTCTCTCCAGTGACTTTCGGGCGCCTGAACGTTTTGCTTTGGAGTGGGTTAGGCGAAGAAATTTAGGTCCCTGACAATTTGGCTTTACCCGTTAACTTAGTAATGGAACTCGTCATTCAGTGCTTCTAGATGTAAGTATGTAAGTTTCTGTACATTAACTGTTATTAAAATTGAATGCATTTGTTAACAAAAGTAACAAAGTTGATGTCGTGTGTGTTTTTGACTTGATCCCAAACGAAGCGGGGCCCGGGCAATTTGAAGAAGTTGGACGTATCCCTTTCTAGGGCGGCGACGGTTGTCAGGGAGCCTTCTTTTATCACAAGCCATCCATTTTGAAAGTGTACGAAGACCAGCCGCAAGAACTGTTCTTCGGCTAAGGTGATTGGTGTCTTCAGTGGATCGAAGTCTGGCTGAAGGGCGCGCGCAAGTTCTGGGCGATGGTTTACTTCGCTCCAGAGTTCTCGGTGTTGCTGATTTAGTGTGAGCTGGTCGGAGATGCGCCGAGCCCTGAGGTCACGGCATAAAGAGATGCTTGTGAAGAATAAGCTAGCAACGATACCAATTGTTTGGATTAGAGAGAAGGAATTGTCTCGTAGCCAGGCGTTATCCACCAGGTAACGCTATCACCTCAGACAATTGTACCGAAAGGCCCCTTCCTGCTTTGGGTAAGGATCCTGCCAATGCGCGGTGTCAATGGAAGGAACGGATGGAATCGCAGCACGAGGATCGGTGAGCCGTCCTTCGGCTCTCTTGGATCCAAGGGGGTTTCCAAAAAGCGGTCAGATCACGCTGGGAATCTCTGACTTGGCTTGGACTAGGAGGGCGCGGGGAATTTGGACAATCCGCTCTCCGTCTCCGCAGCCCGCCCCTGAGGGTAGCTGTGGCGATGCAACTAGGGTGATGTCAGTGCCGATAACCGCATAATCACCATTCTGTAGTTCAAGAATATCCGGACAACTGCGGCCGCCCGAACAGGCCGCCGGAATGTTGGGTTGGGTGAGGCTACGCAAGAACATGGGTCTCCTTTACTAGAGTGAAGTCCATCGTCAATCAAAATTTACTCTAGTGAAGGGAGTGTGGCTAAATCGGAATACCCCAAGAAGACGGCTTCGTTCGTCGTAAGAGCGCTTAAAGCTGAGCGGGAACGTCAGAAAATCTCGATGACGCAGATGGCAGCTCGTGCTGGTTTGGCTTTAGCTACCATCAGCTTTGTCGAGCGGGAGATGCGTAATCCGACCCTCGACACGGTTCTTCGCATTTCGGAAGTGCTCGGGATTGAGCTTGGTGAAGTGATCTCGAGGGCCAGCAAGGAAGTGAGCCGGCAGTGATTTTGCCGTTGGTTGGCCTCGCGAGATAGCGTGCAGGTGTCTGGAATGCTGGTACAAACGCTACCTCTTTTGGGCCTCATAAAGGACGTTATGGGGCATTGGCGGCTGGGAGCGACACCCGCAAGTACTTGAACTGACTGTTTAACTCAGGATTTCGGTTGGGCTTGCGGAAAGACTGAAAATGTGAAATACTGATTGTATGACAAAAGTGATCACCATCAATCAGCGCGGAACCCTGACTTTACCCAAAGAGATGCGGGAGCGTTTAGGAATCAAAGCCAACGGACAGGTCGTGGTCGAGGATACGGCCGAAGGAGTTCTCCTGCGACCGGGCGTCACGGTTCCAGTGGAAGTGTATTCGGAGGAGCGCCTGGCTGAATTTGCTCGAAAGAACGAATCTGAACTAGCCGGATTCCGGCTGAAACAATGAGGGTTTTTCTCGACGCCAACATTTTGTTTTCCGGCTCCCTGGAAGGCTCCCGAATGCAAGCATTGCTCCGGATTTTATTTGTACGGTCTCGATGCCTGACGAACGCGTATGCCGTGGAGGAGGCGCGTCGAAATCTTGAACTCAAGGCGCCAGAAGGCCTGACTCGACTGGAAGAACTAGTTGGCGGGTGCGACATTGTGTCCTCCAGTCCGCTAGAATTGCAGGTGTCCTTGAAATCCAAGGATTTGCCGATCCTCAGCGGCGCTGTGTCAGGAGGAGCAACCCACCTTTTGACGGGCGATGAGCGCGATTTTGGTCCCTTCTTCGGGAAAACCTTCCGAGGCGTTTTGGTCGTGTCGCCGAAAATGCTCGCTGAGGAGTTGGTTCGACTCGGTTGGATCTAAACACCTTCTCGACTCCAAGGATTGGTGCGCGCCACCTTTCTTCCATGCGGCATCTCAACAGACACGCTGGAGCCTCGCAGTCGGCGGACCACAGCTTTCTTGGGGAGTCAGCTGCGTCCCGGTGGAATTATTCTCGGCACCCATGGCTGCTTTTACTCCTTTGCTGCATATTCCAGGACTTTTCGTTGTCCGCCCCCGCTTCTTGGCAAACCTGGGAGGAATGCACACTCGTTCCTCATGCCAACAATGACGGTGATTCGTTTCGCATTCGACACGGGACAAACGTGGTCGTGGTCCGGCTCTACGGTGTGGATTGCCCTGAGACAAGACTGGCCCTGAAGGAGAGGATCGAAGATCAGAGAAAGTATTGGAGTCTGCCCGACGCTGCATCGGTGGTAGCGCTTGGCAGGCGGGCGACAGATTTCACGCGAACCAACCTGCTTGCCGCTCCTTTCACTGTTCGCACGCGGGGAACCCGCGTCTACGGCGGACCACGGGTATACGGCCAGGTCACTCTCGGAGACGGCCGTAGATTGGACGTCCTACTTTTGAAGGCGCGGTTGGCGAAGAAGCGCGGGCTTCCGGTAGAGCCGCCCTAGTCGGTCGTTAACACCGATTATGGCCTTGATAGACCCATTTCGCGCGTTAGCCACGTGCGGTAAGCTCCTTGCCTTGTGACGTCAGTTTTGGTTCCCGATAAATCTCATACGAGCAAGGTTCCTACCCTCATCGCCGACGCAGGCGCAACCGCCAGTAGACGGTTCCTGGAGTTCTTCACGGCAACCATTCGCAACCGCAACACACGGTCGGCATATGCCAGTGCCGTGGCCAGATTTTGTCGGTGGTGCGAGTGCCGAGGTTTCAGTCTCGAACTGATCGAACCGATCACTGCGGCGGCTTACATTGAAGAATTGGGCCAAACCCACGCGGCGCCCTCGGTTAAGCAGCACCTGGCGGCGCTCCGAGTCCTTTTCGACTGGTTGGTTACCGGACAAATCCTGCCCCACAATCCGCTCGCATCGGTTCGGGGACCCCGACACGTCGTCAAGCGCGGGAAAACCCCTGTCCTTTCGACCGAGGATGCCCGCAAGCTCCTAGACAGCATCCCCTTAACCCGCCGAATGCCTGACGGTTCGCAAGTCCCCGATTTGATCGGTCTCCGAGACCGCGCCCTTATTGGCGTCATGGTGTTTAGTTTTGCACGAGTGTCCGCAACCGTTGGGATGTGCGGGAGGGATTTCTACCAGAATGGCAAACGGTGGTGGTTCCGTTTCCAGGAGAAGGGCGGCAAATTTCATGAGGTGCCAGCTCACCACACTGCGGAAGCCTATCTTGATGCCTACACGTCCATCGCCGGTTCAAATCCTGATTCAGCCTTGTTTCGTTCGGCGTCGAGGCAGGCCAACGTCCTAACCGAGCGTGCGATGAGTCGCGGTGACACCCTGCGAATGATCAAGCGGCGGGCCCGATGCGCCGGGATCTCCCCTACGACGTGCTGCCACACATTTCGTGCTACGGGGATCACGGCGTTTCTTTCAAATGGGGGCACTATCGAAAATGCCCAAGCCATCGCCGCCCATGAATCCCCACGAACGACCAAACTGTACGACCGAACCTCTGACGAGATTACGCTCGATGAGGTTGAGCGGATACGGATCTGACCTAACGCAGCGTCACGACCGCGTCGTCAAGACTTCTTGGCACGTTCCTGCTTAGGCTTGTGCTCAACTAGTTTGCAAGCGCGTGGGTTGACACGAAATCGAGTACAAAGCGCCGCCAAATCGAGTTTCTCGTGTCTGTCTTCGATCTCAATCTCTACCAACTTGGTCCCCTTTCCTGCCACTGGCAAAGGACCATCATAGTTGGGACCCGCCCGGACCGCGGCGACAATCCTTCCGTCCTTCCTGTGCAACGCGATGAGTTTCATGGCTCCTGGACCTTGATGGCGGTAAATTGCAGCATGGCCCCACGCGCTGGCCGAAATTCTCGCCCGACGGGGCGGGAAACGGTGACCTCGAAGTGCTCGACCTGACGTAATTCGTTGTCGGAAGTCGTCCACTGCCGTCGCACCTCGACTTGGGCGTTAGCTGATCGAGGGCGTACCGCAAAGCCCCAATAGTATGTGTTATCGCCCAGCGGCCACGACCAAACGCTCGTCCCATCGTCTTGGAAGAGATCAATGTGGCCGCTCTGTGGAGCCCAAAATTGCGTTACGGTCGCCATTTCCTATCGTGTTACCCGCAATTGGCGAAAGTCAATCGCATTGGGCGGCAACCCCCAATTCAGCCCTTCCGCCGCGGACGAGGCCAACCTCCCCACCTCGGGCGCCAAAAAGATTCGCCAATGCACCTTTGACGGCCTCCAAATCCGACTGCCTTGAAGGCGCATCTCTCTGGCCTGCCAGCAATCGTCGTGCTGCATCCTCCTGTGCCGCGGTGATATGCCCCCAGAGCCGTTTGCGAATAATCCCGGAGAATATCCGGGGTCCCTCTCCGGGCACCTGGAGAGCCCGCACCGCGGCTCCAAAAAAATTCAACTCGTCTGCAACGCAGGGCCGAAGCCAGCCGCGCCTGACGGCTTGGCCAAATAGCGTACGAAGCCGTTCCACGTTTAAAAGGTCCTCTGCTCTTACCTCGCTCAGGTTTGGGATCGGCCTCCTCTTTGATTCTTTCAAACAAAAACCAGCTTTCGGAAGAGCGATCTGGTTTTTAGATTCCGAAGGAGAGAATTTGTCTTCTCTTGGGGGTGCACCGGCGATGCAAACTTCCCCCGGGGGGCGTGCAACGTGGGGACACAGCGGTGAGGACCCTAGCTCTCGAACCGAGGTTGGGTTCCAATCCAGATTGATGATGAAGTAGGCTCCGTCTCGGTTGAGCTTCCATTGCTTTGAACCGGTGTCCTTCCCTATCCAACCAAGAACACGAAGTTTTGCCTGCGCGTATCGTACCGCGCGCAGGCTCAAACTGAACAATTCTGAAATCCAACTGGCCTTCACGGTTCCTCGAGATCGAATTTCGCAAGTAGCGCGTTGGAGAGATAGTCCTCTCACCCAGTAGGCAATCATGACTTGGGCCAAGGTCGCAGATGGTTCCCGGGCTAGAAATCGAAGGACGGGGCGAGGAATTGGAATGAGCCGTCTGCTGCCCCGCCCGTTGGACAAACCTTCGATCACTGGCTCTGCTCCAGCAACGGGCTGCGATTTCAAACTGAGCTTCGCGGGCGAGAATTCGAGCAGCCCGGCACGAACCAGGTCTCCCAGTCCCCTACCGATTGCGCGCATATTCAGGCCGGTCAGTTTGGCGAACTCGGCTTTGGTGAACTGATTCACTACAGGTCGATTCTTCCACTTTGGACGGCTACGCTTGGAGGCTTCGCGGATGGCAAGCATTTCGACGCTAGCCAGGGCCAAGCGAACAGCCTGCCAGGAGATTCGTCGCTCCTGATACGCGTGCAATAGATTGCCGATTTGTATGGGGGTGATGGGTTGGTAGCCGCCTTTCATGGTAGAATTTCTCCTGTAATTCGATCCATCGCCTGATAGGCGCCTCTGGGGCAAGTGGTCGAATGTCGAATTGGCCAATTGGCCACTTGGTGCCCTTGCCAAACGGCCAGATGGCTAAGAGGGAGGCGCTTTGGCCATAGGGCGCGCCTCATGGCCAATTAGCCAAAGGGCAGGCGCAGATCACCCCTTGCGCAGGTAGCTGTAGTCATGAGATATCGCCAATTGGCCAATTGAACTGCCCTATGGCCAAAGGGCATACCTCATGGCCAATTGGCCATCAGGAATTTTTATGGAGGTACGATGGAGCAGAAACGAAACAGTGTTGTAATTGCAGTGGGAAATCAGAAGGGGGGAGTTGGCAAAACGACCAATACCATTCAGTTGGCGGCGGCGCTGGCCGAGCTGGGACGGTTGTCTCTCATTATTGATTTAGACATGACCTCGGGCGCCACCAAGGCGCTGCGAGCACCGACCGAGGGGTGGAATAGTTCCTTCGAACTTCTCACGGGGGCGGAGCCAGCGGAGGAAACGATCATCACCAACGAGGAACCGGAGGTACCGTTGCCGACGAACGTCCACCTTGTTCCCAGCTCCCGGAAGCTGGCTGAATTGGACACCTTTTTGGCCCAGAATCCCTGGCGCATCCATCAGGATCTTTTGGTGGATCCGATTGCCCAGTTGCGTGGGCGCTATGACTACATCTTCCTGGATACACCACCGCAGAAGACCAAGACAACTATCCCGGCCCTAAAAGTGGCGGACTACACAATTTTGAGTGCCATGCCGGACCATTTGGCCGTCACGGCGTTGGGGGAAGCTCTTTCGGACATCAAAGTGGCTCAGGATCACGCCAACTCGCAATTGACGCTTCTTGGCGTCATTGTCTGCGCGATTCCGCGCCCAAAGACCCGACTGGCCCGTGCGCTGGTGAGTTATGTCGGTGAGACCTGTGTAGCACCGGATGGAAGCACCCTTAAGTTTCACACCGAGATCAGCCGCAGTGTTGCGGTGCAGGAGGCTCAGCGACAGGGCCAGACGATCTTCCAGTTCCAAGGGGATCACACAGTTGCCAACGAGTACCGAGCGTTGGCACGGGAGTTTGAGGAGCGGTTGCGGGGTTTGGGAAGACGGCGGGAAGTGAGGGAGGTGGCCAATGCCTAAAAGACCAGTTGAAGAAGCTCCTTACGATCCGATTAGGGCTGATTTGGCAAGACAGGTCGCTTCTGCCGGACGCCACAGCATGATCCCAAATCAACCCATTCAGCCAGCTTCTGCTTTCCTAAAACCGGAGCCGCTTCGCGAAGCTGCCCACCAGGCACGCATATTGACTGGCGGGAATTCGCAGTTACTCCGACCGCCGCCCGTGCCCGGAAAAGCTGCTGCGTCTGTCGCCAGTTGGATCACCAAACGGTTCGTAATCAGCCGAACCGAGGAGGCGGAAGTCAGCGCGTTTCTGGTCCGACTCCAACAGCAGTCTGCAGCCCGACTAAGCCTGAGCATGCTGGTACGGGCGTTGGTGAACCTTGCCATGCAGTCGGAGGAAAAAATCTCGGCCGAAGTCGCTCAGTATCAGTTTCGGTCTCCTTCGACCCTGGACCGTCTCGCGATGAGCGAGTTTGAAGACCTGTGGCAACGATGTCTGGCAAACGCCCTGAAGCGGCCGGATTCGCCAACCCAGGTGCGTGGGGAAGCATGGCCCAACGCGCATTCCAATCGGATAGGTTGAGTGGAACTAGCCCGCGGGATGATTCGAACCCTGTGGCTGGGAAGGGCGTCCTTCCCGGATGTTCCAAATCCGATCGTCCGGCCATTTTGGTAAGGTGTCGGGGCGTGGGAGATTGAAATGGTCAATCGACCCACAAATCCGATTCCGTTGGGCCACGCGTTGAAGCAGGTGCAGTCCTCACCATTCCCTTGGGCCATCGAACGTGATAGCCTGTCCCTGCAGCAAAAATGAGCACGGAGATGAACCCCCAAAAACCTCGACGACCTGCCATCAAGACGGGATCTGCCCGCTCTTCGGCCTGGGTATCTGTGCTGAAGGCGGGGGTTGAGGCCCAGCGCCTTGTGCCGGGGGCTGTATGCGTCGGGGGAACGGCTTCGGCCCTGTATGCCGGACATCGATTGTCCCAGGATACGGACCATCTCCTGATTTCGCTGCGAGATTCTTTTGAGGAGGTGCGCTCGCGATTGGAAGCGCTACCGGAATGGAAGACAGCGCGCGTACGACCTCCAGTCCTCATTCTTGGCAGTTTGGGAGGTGTCGAAGTTGGCTTCCGTCAACTCAAACGTGACCTTCCGTTAGAGAGTCGAATTGTGGAGACCGAAGCTGGGCCGCTGGTCGTGCCCACCTGGGATGAGCTTATTGCCATGAAGGCGTTCTTGGCCTACGACCGCAACGTAACCCGCGACTATCTCGATTTTGCAGCCCTTTCCGAGTGCGAGAACGAGCCTGCCGTGCTGGACGCATTGCTTAAACTGGATGTTCGCTACGGATCGCTGCAAGTTGCATCCGTCGGGTTGGAAGTTGCTAAGGCGCTGAGCGCCGCCGCGCCCTTCGATCTGGACGAAGCCGAATTGCCGAATTACAAGGAACTCCACGAAAAATGGCACCGCTGGGAGACTACGCGGACAATTTGTAAGCGCTTTGGTCTGCTTCTGGGCGAAGCACTGATTCAAGGAGGAAAGTAGCTTATGCAGCATCGCCATCTCACGACTCGTCATTGGACGCCCGCTACCGTGGATTCCGCGTTGGATCGGGGTGATTTGCCAGATTGGCGAGATCTGTTTACTGCCGCCCGAGCAGACCGCGAATTGGCCACCTTGGTACGGCACGTCGCGCGTCATCGAATTCCGGATGGCGCCTCGATGCTAGCGCTGTCTTTGGTGGAACGTTGGCACTCCGGTCTGGGTGAGTTAAGCTTCCCTGGACCGAAATAGCGTCACTCCGAGACGCGGTACCGCAGATGCAGAGTCAAGGGAGTTCATCAATCGCGAGCTCCTTCTCCTTGGAGGGCTCAAGTTTGTTGGAACAAGTCTTGGCCCCGATCCAACCCGCCGGGTTTCCAAATCCCTGCCAAAATTGCTAAAGTGAGGATCGGTTTGGGAGGGCGAGGATGGATAGGTTGGGTGAGGCGCGCCAAGAAGGCCGCGTAGGTTGGAATGGAGCTAGATTGCCGAAGGTGCAGAGCGCCGGGCGGGTTGACGTTTACGAAACGGTGACGCGCCGAATTATTGAGCGGATCGAAGCTGGAGTTGTGCCCTGGCAGTCACCCTCAATCGCGGGGGTTGGTTTCCCTCGGAACTTCTCTACTGGAAAGTACTACCAAGGGATCAACATTTTCCTATTGAGTTCTTACGAATTCCAATCCCCATATTTTCTCACCTTCCTCCAGGCTCGAAACATGGGCGGGGTAGTGCGCCGGGGAGAGACGGGATTCCCCATTGTAAAGATGGGTACATGGACACAGGAGGATGGAAGCAAGGAGTTCCCATCAGAAAAGGACGCAGTGCCTACCCGATCGAGAATGTTCCTCAGGCTCTACACCGTATTCAACGCCTGCCAAATAGAAGGTATCAAGTTCCCGGATATTCCAAAGTGTCCAGCCTTCACTGAGACAGAAATGACGGGACTTGCCCGTCGAATCGTTGCCCAAATGCCGCAACCTCCGATCATCAGTGAGGGTCGAAAATCGACGCCTCACTACGTTCCCTCCTTGGACACGGTAGAAATGCCAAGTCGAGAAACATTTCGAGCAGAATGGCGCTTTTACAAGACGCTTTTCCATGAGTTAGCCCACTCTACGGGCCACGAAAAACGACTGAATCGTGCGTCTTTGACGGAGAACCGAGGAATGTATGCGGCGGGTGAAACACGGAAGATTTACTGCCTGGAGGAACTCGTAGCTGAGATGGCGGCTGCGTTTTTAGGGGCTCACTCGGGTATCGTTCAGGACGGGGACGAGAACTCTGCTGCGTACTTGCAAGGATGGCTCAACGTTTTAAAGGTGAAGGATAATAAGACTTGGCTCGTGAGGGCGGCCAGCGAAGCGCAGCGCGCCGCTGACTTCATCCTGGGAGTGGCAGGTAGCCGTAAAGAGGCCTCACGGGAGTCGTAATCACCTGTAAGCGGCGACGACTAGGTAAGAACCAATTGTCGCCAGAAATTGGGCGAGGCTCTCAAACTCCATTCTCGGGCGTCTACCAGTTGGTACACAGAGTCTCTCCTATCCGACCTTTCGGATTTTGGACGACGTAAAATGGCCCCCACAATTCTGTCCCTGAAAATTTCTCACACCCAACGCACCTTTCGATGACAGGTAGGCGTAACCCCCTTTTCAGTCAGGGGGTTATTGCGTAAACTGCAACCGATTTCGACGGCCCGCAGTTCTGCCTTCAGAAACCCAATAAAACAAATTTTCGGAGCGCGTTGCAATGAGTGTACGTACAAGGCTTGTGTCCTACAGGCTTTCTGTTCAGCGGTATGAGGAGTTGGTTGCCAGAGCCAGAGTTTCCGGTTTGAGTCCTGGAGGGTTTGCCCGAGAAGCGCTGGCCGAGCGGTTGGCGATGGAGAATTGCGAGCGCCGTGGGGTTGCGGCGATCCATGGAGAAATCAAGGCCCTCAGGTCAGACCTCGCCCTTGCCACCAGAGGCATACTCGCAGTATTGACTGACCCCGTTGCGCTGCGGCGAGAGCAGGCGGAGGAGTGGGTGCGCAAGAATCTGAATCGGTGAGGGACGAATGCTATCCATCGCCTCCATGGCCGGAGGTCAGGGAAATTACTACGCGCAGTTGGCCCGAGAGGACTATTACCTAATCGGAGGTGAGCCTCCCGGTGTTTGGATGGGCAGGGGAGCCCAGGCCCTGGGGCTCGTTGGAACAATAAACCGAAAGGTGTTCCTAGAACTGTTTGACGGCTTCCAGAATAGCAAAGCTCTGGTCCAGGGAGCAGGGGGTAAACGACATCGTCCGGGATGGGATCTAACCTTCTCTGCGCCCAAAAGCGTCTCTGTCGCCTGGAGTCAGGCGGAAGAGGAAATTGCCCAGGAGATCCAAGCGTCCCACTTCTCTGCTGTAGAGAAGGCTGTAGGGTACCTGGAGAACCAAGCCATTTGGACCCGAAGAGGGAAATCAGGACGAGACCACGAGAGGGGTGGGGCTGTGGTGGCTACATTTGAGCATGGTACCTCCCGGGCGCAGGAGCCGCAGCTGCATACCCATGCGTTGTTCTTGAACGTGGCTTTGCGAAACGACGGGACCACCGGGACGCTGGAAACGCGGGCACTCTATCTACACAAAATGGCAGGAGGGGCCATTTACCGGGCCGAGTTGGCGCACCAGCTTCAAAGACGGCTCGGACTCTCCATCGTGCGCCAGCGATCCTGGTTTGAGTTGGAAGGCGTATCGGCTAAACTAATCGACAGATTTTCCTCACGGCGTAAAGAGATCGTTTCGATTCTGCGTCAAAGAAACCTGACCTCGTCGCGGGCGGCCGAGATTGCCGCGCTGGACAGTCGAGAGGCAAAGGAACACGCAGCCCGGAGAGTCCTGAAAACGCAGTGGCGCGAGGAGGGGGAAAGCCTTGGATGGGGCCTCGCAGAACTCCAGGGAATTACGCGGGGCCGTCAGCTCCCCCAGAATTTCAACGGTGAGATTGAGCGCGCGATGACGGAGTGCCTCGAAAACTTGATGACGAGTCAATCTTCCTTTGCGAAGCGGGACTTTACGCGGGCTCTTGCCGAGTCGGCGCAGACCATTGGCTGTGGATCCGACGTCGTGTTGAGCACGGTGGAGGAGCACATATTAACTTCCTCGGAGCTGGTGCGATTGGGTACCCGTCACCGCGAGCCGATTTACACCACCAAAGCCATGTTGGCCTTGGAGCGAGATCTTCTCCAGAGAGCAGGGAAAAGTCGGGAGGAAAGTTGGGAGAGGGTGGGAGAAGCCGCCGTCACTTGGGCCTTCGACTCCAGGCCGACAATTAAGGACGAACAGCAAGCGGCGGTTCGGCACATCACTCAAGAAACTGGCGGAATCGCCCTGATCAATGGGATGGCGGGGACCGGCAAGACCTTCATGCTGGATGCTACCCGGTCCGCTTTGGAATTGTCTGGGTACAACGTCATCGGGGCTGCGCTATCAGGTAAGGCGGCAAGGGGGCTCCAGGAGGAGACTCGGATCGAGTGCTCCACCATTGCCAGTCTCCTCCGCAAACTTGGAAGGGAAACCCACCCTCTGAGTCGAAAGACTGTCTTGATCGTCGACGAAGCAGGAATGGTAGGGACGCGCCAACTGCACCAGCTCTTGGTCGCCGTACAGGACGCCCACGCAAAGCTCGTCTTGGTCGGCGACCAGCGGCAGCTTCAGCCAATAGAAGCGGGCGGACCGTTTGCCGCGCTGAACCTGCTGTTGGGCAGCGCAATGCTCCAGGACATTGTGCGTCAGAGAGAGGCCTGGCAGCGAGGGGCAGTGAAGGATTTGGCGGTGGGGAACGCTGGCCGTGCACTGACTGAATATGCGCGGCGAGGATTGGTGTGGGTCGCAGATCGGCATGAAGATGCCGTCGCCGATTTGTTGGAGGCGTGGAGAGGAGCCGGGATTGCTCAGCCGCAGGACAACCTCATTCTGACGGGAACCAACTTGGATGCTTGCGTCGTGAATCGGTACGCTCAGGAACTACGGGTGTCGGCAGGGTACGTAAGACACGGAAACGGGGTCGACTTCGGCGATGAGCGGATCTGCGAGGGAGACCGCGTGCTTTTTACACGAAACGCCCATCATCTGGGTGTCGCCAAT
The DNA here is from genome assembly GCA_046346705.1 of Verrucomicrobiota bacterium. GTDB lineage: Bacteria > Verrucomicrobiota > Verrucomicrobiia > Limisphaerales > UBA9464 > UBA9464. Next base: position 100,460 of record JAXMHR010000003.1, read on the forward strand.
GGAAGTCTGGGGACAGTGTCGGAAATCAGCACATTGGGCACTGTACGGATAAGCCTCGACGGCGGGGGGGAGCGGCGATTCTCACGGGATTCCTACAATCACCTAAGACTTGGCTACGCCTTTACTACCCATCGATCCCAAGGGATGACGGCTGAAAACGTCTTTATTCTTACAAACGAATCCATGCAGTACCGTGAGATCTCCTATGTGCAAGCCTCCCGGGTCAGAGGAGAGGCGCGCTTCTTCACGACCCAATCAGAAGCCGGGGAAGACTTAAGCCAACTTTCGCGAACCATGGCCCGAAGCCGACAAAAGGAGCTCGCGTTGCTCGTCCCTCGTCCATTCGAGCGCTCAAATTCGCCGCGTAATGTCGCTCAGAACCTTAATGTTCTGGAACACCATTTTGCCCCGTAGGCCGGACTGAAGATTGGGGCTAGTGCATACCACAGGGTCCATGCGACATCATTGGGGGTGGCTCCTGGTCGCTTTCTCCTGATTCTTTTGTGCACTTACCTGTCAGCACCTTTGGCCTTCCGAACGGAGGGACATTGGTGGCAACTCGTAGGCTGCGCCCTTTGCGTGGCAATTGTCGTCGCACGTCTATGGGACTTTTGGATCTCGGGCAATCTGCAATCCGTAGGAAAAAATCTTCGAAAGCGCAAAATCGAATCTTCTCCGGAGAAGGCGGGATATTTTTGGGCCGGAGAAAGCCTCCCCTTTGAGGAGGCATGCAAACACTTTGTAAGTATCGGTTCTACGGGTTCTGGTAAGAGCATAACTCTAAACCTCCTAATTTTATCGGTAATCTCAAAGATGGGTCGCAGAGATGGAGTTCGGAGGAGAGCTCTGATTTACGACCCCAAATCAGATCTCGGTAGCTTTGTCGCTGCGATCCAGCCAGGCGTACCAATTAGAATAATGAACCCGCTAGACAAACGATTTAATCCGTGGGACATCGCCGCGGACGTAACGGGAGAGACAGAAGCCTTCGAATTTGCATCCGTGCTCATTCCTCGCAGTGAACGAGAGAACTCCCCCTACTTTAGTGATGTCGCAAGAAGCCTGGTTGCGGGTGTCATAAAGCGGTTTATCGCGACCGCAGCTCCGGCCGAGCGCATGAGGTGGACACTTCGAGATCTGGTGTTGGCGTGCGAGAGTACTCAGCGCCTTAGGGCCGCGCTCGACTACGAAGGCACTCGCCATCTTCTAGAGCATTTCCAACCAGACAACGCGCGAAACTTCGCGGGTGTCAAATCGACCCTCGACAACACCATGAATCTGTATCGACCCATCGCCGCGCTGAGCGACGCGGCCAAATCTCCGCCCGTCAGCATCAAACGTTGGATTCAGGAGGAGGAGTCTGTCCTGATCCTAGGAAACCACGAAGCAGCACGGGAGGCCACCGACACCCTGAATCGCCTCCTGTTTCGCCAGCTCTCCAAAAGCCTTATTGACCGCCAAGGGCGAATCGAAGGGGATGAAACTTGGGTGTTTCTAGACGAAGTGAGAGAGGCAGGAGTGTTGGGGGGATTGAGACAATTGCTTCTTCGAGGACGTAGCAAAGGAGTGTCGGTGGCGATGAGCCTTCAGGATGTAGAAGGAATGTACGCCGCATACGGGCGACATGAAGGAGCGGAAATCGTTGGGGCGGCGCAAAACGTGGCAATCCTGCACCTAAATCCCTCAGCGCCAGGTACTGTGGAACTCGCCTCAAAGATCTTTGGTTCGCGCCGTGGTCGTGTTGCTGGTCACAGCGAGAGTCTTACTGAGGAGAGGGGAAGTACCAAGAATCGGCACTTCGAGCTCATTCCCAATGTTTTGCCGGTCGAGTTTGTCGAGTTGCCCATGCCCGGAAAGCGCACGGGGCTCCACTACTTCGCCTTTACAAACACGGGCGGCTTCGGGCGAGGGCATTTCCCTTGGCGTTTCCTCGAAGAGGCAGGTCCATTGCACCTCCGAAAGGAGGGCTACGCGGACATCGAACCTCAGACCGATGGTAATGCGTTTCAGCTCCGCGCCTGGAATAAAGAGGACCTAACTCGCTTAGGAATGGAGGAAATGGAAATTTCATTGGAAAGAAATCGATCTGAACTGACCCCACAAGTCCCCCACTCATTGGAAACCATTCACAATACTGATTACTCCAACCTCCGCGAACGGTCCACTCCTGGGAGTCATTGACCGCTGTCGTTGCCCATAGGAGCTCGCTCTACGTCATCCATAATTTGGGAGTATAGTCTCCAATTCTCTGTCCCTTCCTGACAACACTGTGTGTCGTGCGAAATTGTTGAAGCGTCGTGAAGTGCTTGAAGCTGCTCAATAGTGTAAGGGCCCTTTACCTGCTCAGCGATAAACGCGAAGAAGCGCCGCGTATTGTGCCTCGGGAGGGCTGGCGGGGGTTGTGGACGCTCATCAAGCGTAGTTCGTGGGGCGCGTATCTGAAACTCCGGCGAGAGCTCAATCCGCCCTTTGGCGACGTCAAGTTGGTGGAGAATTTGGTCGACTATTCGTTTGACGTTGTCGTATGGCTCGATTGCTCGGAGTTGGCTTCGCCGAAGGTCGTCGCGTCGGGCGGAGTTGTAGCGGCCCACCGACCGGGCGCCAAACAGAGCGGAGGCAATGCCCGAACCTACGCTTTTACCAACCTTGATTCGCGCTGTACTATACTCCGATCGAACTGCCGAAATGGTCGCACTCACGTCCTTTTTAAGAAGGCGCATCTCCCTTTGGACTGTTCGAATTCGGGTGAGCAGCGCCCTCGCCTCGGAATAGTTACTCCAGGAGAGGTGCAAGTTAACCTCTCCGTCGGAGACGTTGTCACCGACAATCAAACCGATTCTTTGGAGAAATTCTTGTGGCGTGGACATGCCCAATGTAGGGAATCAGGATTGTTATTCTTTGAGGGTTTAAACTTGTGATTCAACACGTAGCGATTGAGAGCGGGTGGCCAGGGGAGGAGCTGCGCTGCTTGTCACGAGAGCCGCGGTTGTCGTCCAGAGCAAGCAATCCGCCATTGCCATGCCAAATAAGAAATTGGTTCGCGGGAAGTTTCATCGTTCTGGATGAAGGGCCGATGGATTTGGATATGTTCCATTGAACGACGCAGCATTTGCCGCGGAAACGTATACTGGCAGTTTGAAATCGGACCAGAGAAGGTAGTGGGCTGGTTGTCGTGTAGTTGCGTAACTGCGATCGGGAAGAATTGAATTCATTGACCTTGTCCCAAACCAATCCCTGCCGTGGTTTGTGTTGGAAGAGCAGCTTCATTGACTTTGGGTCGGTCCTTTAGACTTCGACCTCCTCGCCCCGAGGACCCTGTGCTGAGTCCGCTTTTGAGTCGGCAATTCCGTCTTCGTGTTGGTCCTGCGGGTGCCCTGTAGTTTCTTGGCAAATGCCTGGTCGATAAATTCTCGCTGCTGCCCGGTAATCGGGTGGAGTATCGCCCAACCCTTTTGAAACAGAGGCGCAAGCGCCTTCAATCTGCGGAACTCCTCAGAACCTGCGTCGATAATTTTTGGTGGCATAGTCAGGAGAGTTTGCGGGCGATCACTCGGGCGGCATTGAGGCATCTGTTGATCTTCATGCGGGCCGCGTCCTTTGAAATTCCATAGAGCCTACCGATTTCTGTGTCACTCAACCCGAGCAGATAATGAATCTTCAAAATCTCGTCGCAGGGAAACTTCGACTTTCGGAGTAGTTCTAGCAGGAGCTGCAAGTCAGAATCTAGTTCTGAGTGCGCCTTGGTTGAATCCGCTCCAGCTTCGATGATTTTAACCAACTCTTCAGGATCCAGCGGAACGATTCGATCTCCATATTTGGACCGGAATGCGTCGTAGACTTTGTTCCGGGCGATACGATAGCACCACGCACGAAACTGGGATGGCGTGCGAGCAGTGACACGATCCAGTCCTTCAATGATTCCCTCAATGGCTTGGTGGGCCAGATCTTGCCCAACCTCCCACCCAACCTGGCCAATCACGAACGCCTGAATCTGGGGATAGACCTCGAGAACATCAGTCTTCCCCCATTTTCTCTGGGTAGCTGCCTTCCGGAGGCCGTGCGCATGTGTTGCTTTGGGCTTCGAGGACATCGGCGTTCAGTTGCCTAAGGAGCTTAAGAAAGTTTGGGGACGAGGCAATTCGAATTCTCGATCCGCAACCGCGTGCACGTGGAAAAGTTTGTTCGTTCGGGGTCTCAGAACCGACTGCAACGTTTGAATCGCCGCGAGGCGGTGGGCGGCCACGCGAGTTTTTCCAAAAATGAAGTCACTTCACGAAACCAAACATCCGAGTCGATTCCAATCGAAGATCAATGATTCCCGATCTCGAAGCCCAAATTTTGGTAAGGGCGGGGGAGGCTCGGTGGTTATCCCCATCAAAGAACCGCCCAGAGCGTCAACGGGGGTGGGAAAGGAGGGGGTCCACTTCTCCTCACGCACTGACGAATGGGCAACACCGTCACACCTGTTTAAATGGCTGGACGGTCAGTTTGGATTCACTCTCGACCCCTGCTCAACCCACGACAATGCTAAGTGCCGCAAGCATTTTACCCGTGCCGAGGACGGGCTCCGCCAGGACTGGTCGAAAGATGTAGTTTTCATGAATCCGCCGTACGGCCGCGAAATCGGGCACTGGATGAGAAAGGCACTTGAGTCCGCCATCGCTGGGGCAACAGTTGTGTGCTTGGTCCCTGCGAGGACGGACACACGGTGGTGGCATGATTTCGCCATTCAGGGAGACGTTACCTTCTTGAAGGGCCGCTTGAAATTCGGGGATTCAAAGGCAAGCGCTCCATTCCCGAGTGCGGTGGTCGTGTTCCATAGGCTGCAGGGGGCATCCAAGGGAAAGTCTGGACTGGCGGGGCTGCCGGCAAAGTAGGGTAGAATCCCTCACTGTGATCCAAGAGTCTTGATCAACACTGCAGCGCCGTTTGATATGGTCGAAGCCAATATTCAAGAGGACTTATCCTTTGCGGTCACCTGCCTTCCATGATAACGATATTTCTCTCTTCCGTGGAGCTGATCGAACGTCGCACGGCGTACATCTCCAGAGACAGCGAGATCCCAAACAGCCATTGGGTCGGTGGGGCGAGACAACAGTTTCCTCTCCGCAGTTCCGTAAAAGAGTCCGAGCTCCTCAATCTATTTAAGGGCGTTTCTCCAAATGGAAAGGTGGCGCTGCTGCCAAATCCATTGAAGGCGGGTTCTCCCGACGGCTGGGTAATTAGGTTCACCGCGCCAAAGTCGATTCGAGATCTTTGGCTCTTGGCTCCTGAAAAGCACCGAATTGCGGTAGAGGATACACATGGGAGGGCGTTGGCGGCCAGTCTTGGCGAATTTGAGGGGATTCTAATCGGATCGAGGGATGCTCAGTCTGCTTCTACAGCACCGAGGGCTTTGCTAGCCGTAGTGAAGGCGGACCCCTTCTTGATGGAAGTCCCTCAGATCGAGGCGGACGTTTTCTTCCCAAACCTACTGTTGCCGCGTAAAGGGCCCGCCGAGCGTTGCCCACTATCCAATGCCGAGCTTAAAGAAGTTTCTGTGCAATTGGCCAATATCTACAACGAAGTCCTGTGCGAGGGCCTTCACCGGAAACTAGGCTTGGACCTTCATCGTGAACCCTCGAAGGATCCTCAAATAGTTGGTGTACCAGAGGGGCTTGAATTCTCCAGGCCGAGGTTTGGTGGGCATCTTGGTAAGTTTTCGTGGTTTTCAAAATGCCACGAAGAATTGTGTTTTGACTATTGGCACTGCCAGGGGGATCGGCAGGCGTGGGGAAGAGACGCAGCCCGTGAATTGTTCAAGTATGGCGCGATGCGAAAATCTCTTTGGACAACCTTCGAACCGGGACTTCGGGAAAGAAATGCTCCGAGAGATACCGACCAATTTAGGGGTAAGACATCGGGTCAGAGCTCAAAAGAACACCACGGCATTTCCTGCCAGTCTCAATGCCCGTAACACCACCGGCGCGAAGGAATTTGAGCCTTGTTAAAGGCTAGTTTACGGGGCCAAGGTATCTTTCCTCTACAACGGTTTTTTTGGAAAGATCTGGAATTTCGATAATCCAAATTGAGTGTACCGATCCATCCCCGGGGAGATCCATCGTTGTCCAATCTTCGACAAGTAAGGAAGCCTTTCTCGTACTGGATTGCCCATCTGGTTTGACAGTCAGAGCTAAACTAATCTTCATCCCATGGCTCTCGAAGCCGCCAATAACTTTCTTTCCCAAGTACTCAGCCTGAATGAATTGAATCTTAACAATGGATCCACCAAAGGGTATCGCTTTAATGGTTGATTCCCAGAATTCCTTTGAAGTAATTGGACTGCGGGAGTACTTCCCGGGTACTACCACTGAAGTGTTGGCGAGTAGCGTCCTGTCGACGGTAACTTGGTTTGCGTTCGTCTTAACTACCTCCTTGATCATTTCCAGTGTCTTGTAACTGTTCTTGATGCGCTCCCTTCGTTCGGGCGAATCACCATCGGTAGGAAGTTCAGCTGTACTAAAGCTGAATCTCACCCTTCTCCCAAAGCCGATGTCTTGTCTGGTTAGCGGTTGTGGAATCCTTCCGTCAAGTACCGCCAACTTCTCCAGTCCGATAAATTCGGCAGCCGAAACCGGCAAGAAGGCTACAGATGCACTCAATAAGATTCTAGCGATCGGTCTCATTACTTTTAGTCTTTCGATTGGGCGCAGATCTCCAGATTGAGAGTCTCCAATGTTGGCCAAGAGATTTGCGTTCGTACCCATTTCGTTTTGATGCCCCTGAGGATGGATGTAGGTTGTCGCTTTTGATTGGGCCATCGGGGAGGCGATGAAAGCCAGGACTTTTATTGACCGCCTAAGGAATTGTCCGGATGAGGATTCGGTGAGGCGTGGACTTCCCTCAATCCTGATACATAGGGGAGGGCAACGCGACGACCGTGCCGGGGCGCAATGGTGATTGCAACCGGTGACGACATTTTCCTCCCAGAATCCCATTGAATAGGCTCACTGTTTTCAGCAGTATGGATCTCTCGTTCATGAAAGACTCACTAAAGCAGTTTACACAGCTCCGGGAATCCCTCTTGAAACGGCAGACCGCCCTTCAAGCGGAACTGACGCAAATCTCTGCCGCTCTGGGAGCCTTCGGTTCGGTAGCGCCCGTTCCGACTACGTCTATTGCTCACAGCGGTGCCAAAGCTCCCGCAAAACGCCGGAGTGGGAAACGGGCCGAGAATTCGATGTCCCTCGCTGAAGCCGTATTGACTGTGACCAAGGCGAAGCCTCTCTCGAAGCCTGAAATTCTGACCGCTATTGGGAAACTGGGCTACAAGTTCACGGCGAAGTCCCCCTTGAATTCGCTCAATACCTTTCTTTACTCGAACAAGGGGATCAAAAACTACGACGGAAAGTTTGGTCCGAAGTAGACGGATCTCGCAGATGTTGAAATCCTTTGGATGCTGCGCGCTAGATCGGGGGGCGGCCAAGCCAGCTCACCATATTCATCGTGCCCGAATTTCCCATGCTGCCAGGCGTCTTTAAATGGCTGGTCCCCGGGTACATAGAGTGCATTCCTTGGCTCCAACTGTAGTGCAAGTTTGCCACTGACCTCCATGGCAGCCACCGACCGGCTCGTATATCGCGCCCAGATCCCGGAGTTCGACAGCCATAGCACCCCAGCCTCTCACCCAAGGCAACCTGTGCGGTAAGGACTTTGTTCACCGCGGCCCGCGTCGCGGGTGGTTACGGCTCTTTGGAGGTTCGCCTTCGTTTCCCTTCCTACGTTTCACCGTCCCCCGTGGCGAAGTTCCGCAACCAACTCCTCACCCAAAGTGGGGAGTCTCAATGGTTGCCACTCCTGGGGAACGATTGTCGTTGGTTGAAGCCTTGCCCGCAGTCGTTTGTGGAAGCCACTGAGGCCGGTTTGACGAGCGTTGGCGAAGCCAAACGATTTTTGGTCTTTCAATATACGACCTCCCAGTCGTATTTTAAAGCAGGTCAGTTTAACAGAACCACTTGCAACCATGGGCTCCGGTGGACTCCAGGAGACGATTTCGGCGGGAAACCGTCTAGTGTTTCGGGCAAATACGCCTCGTGGAGAATCAATTAAGAAATCAACTCGGATTGTTCTCCGGTACTGGATAAACGACCGTCGACCGCAGGTTAAACTTTAGGGGAAAATATGAGTAATCCGAAACCATTTCACCGAAACTATCGGCCGATGATTTCCGGACCTAACTCCGGTTACAGCGAGTGGGCATACATCGTAGATCACCAATATGCGAAATCGCCAGAGCACTACGTCAGAGCGTTTTTCTTAATACAGAGCGACATTCAGCGCCTATTCGAATTTATCGAACCCTCGGACACAAACCTTGATACGTATTCGTATCGTATCCATGAACTATTTATGCGGACGTGTATTGAAGTGGAGGCCAATTTCAAAGCGATATTATCGGAGAACAATTTCACGCCAGTCGATAAGGCCGGAGCTCGACGGTCAGAGAAGTCATGGAACATTCACGACTATAGGAAGACGAATAAAACCCATCATTTATCGGATTACAGAGTTCACATACCTATCTGGGACGGCACAAACTCGACCTTTGAGCCATTCAAGGAGTGGGGCACGCGGCAGGAGTTATCATGGTATCAAGCTTACAATAAAAGTAAGCATGATCGTCACTTGTCATTCAAGGAGGCAAATTTCCGGAATCTCTTAAGTGCTGCATCCGGATTGGTAGCTCTTCTTTCGGCACAATTTGGGACTCAGGACTTTTCGCCAGGTAGCGCAGTTCTATCCACGAAGGTTGATAGCTACTACAGTACGGAGCCCGCGCTAGGCGGGTTCTTTCACATTGAGTTCCCGTCAACTTGGACGGATTTGGAGAAATATGATTTTGATTGGAATACCTTGAAGCAGACAAGCAATCGTTTCCTCAAGATTGATTACAACCAAATTAAGTGAAGTTCTAGCAAGAAGGTAACGTGTAACTCCTTCCTGCAATCCCTGGCGTTCCCAAGCGGCGGAGTCGCGGCAGAGGACCCGGCCCACACGGCGATGGCGCCTTCTGCCGCCCCTCCGGGGCTCGGAGGGATTCCCGCCCCAACCTGTGAGCCACTGGCTTTTACCGGACTGCTGCTGGACGTCGTCACGGAGTCATCCTATTGAGCGGTGATCTACAAGTTCGCCGTATGGATAAGCAAAATGAACTTATACAGAGAAATATTTTCGACAAAGCGCTGGAGGCAATTCTGGTAGGAGTCCTGAATCATTATTGCGCATGCCTGGGGCATTTGCCTTCGCGGCTCAGCTATGTCGATGGCTAGTAGTTAGCAATGCTATTGGAATTGCTGAAGACTGGTGTTCGGTGACTATGAGCTCTCTACTGCCGAGAGGTTACTTTTGAAAATTCGCAGACAATGATGGGACTGGCGACATTGGTATACATGCACCGCCGCTCCCCGTTCTGAACGCAAACGACGTGGTTCATTGGACGTTAGGTTCGGTACCAGTGCTTGGCTCCGGTGACGGTCGGTTTGCTAAAGATTTGGACTCGAACATGACGCACCGGAATAGAAACACGCTTTTGGTGAGCTTGTTCTTCACAACGACTTTGCTGATGCTTCTACGTGTCTCTAGGAAGCCACACCGCATTAATGTATCTGTTTCCTACCGTTGCGCGAAAAATTACCAACATTGGGGCATGTGTGCCTTCTTTGAGGTCACCAACAATAGTAGATTCACCGTTAAGCGGTGGCCCGGTTTGAATGTGGAAGATCGAAGGACCGGCATTTCATCGATCGCGATGCTCCAGCACAATCAACTTCTGGGGACCGGGGAAGGTGAAACTATTGTAATTCCGATGCCGACAAACCAAGGGCCGTGGCGATTTGGAATTTCTGTTTCTCAGAACGGTTTACGAGCGAAGTTTGCCGAATGTGTAGCGGTGCACACGTGGTCACAGTATACACCATCTCGCCTTCTTGCGGTGCCATCCGAGTCTGTGAACAGTGATTGGGTGGCTAACTAGATCGTCCAGCCGGTTGGCTCGTCAAGCGGCGGCCGCCATGGATGTGTCCTCGTGAAGGAACTATGACAGGAAGCTGACGGCGTCGCGCCACTTCTCAACGTCCTGAATCTTCTCTCTTTGGTAGATTTGGTGAACCAGATCGGATGCGTGATTGACCAGTCGCATCGCTGCCTCGCGGGGAACGCCAGCTCGACGGAGCCGATTGACGTAGGTGACTCGCAAGCAGTGGAAGCATAGGTGCGGCATCTTGACCTTGGTGAAGAACTGGTGCCATCGGCGGGAGGGCTGGAACGGAAAGTCCAAGGTAAATTTTCGCTTCTGCTCGGCGAGGTTCAAAAGCAGCGGCTTTAGGGCCGTCGGCATGGGAACTGAAAATGCCCGGTCCTCGCCGCCTTTAGGGGCAGGGAACGTGATCTTGTTCTCGGTGAAATCGACACAGCTCATTGGGATTCGAGTCTCCCGTAGTCGGCAACCGGTGTGCAGGCCGATTTCGAAAGCGGTTTGCATCCACTCTGGTTCCTTCGTGAGTGCCCCACGAATGGCGATAATGTCAGTATCGGTTAGTTCTGGTTTCTTTGCCGCCCGGTCCCTTTTGAGTTTCAGGCTGACGAGCGGGTTGGCGTCCGCGTGTCCGAGGCGGACGGCTTCACCAATGATCATTGCCAGGGTCTTGAGTTCGAAAATGGCGGTGTTACGACTGACGGTCTTGCCGGTCCGTTTCTTGTAGGTGGTGCGCCAATCCATGTACTCCAGCGCTTTGCGGTAGGTGATGTCTCGGGGGGAGTGCAGTTTCTGGCGCTGGAGCCAGAGGGCGAGCCATTTCCAGGCGTCGAAGTACCGCTCGAGGGTTCGAGGCGCGTCACAATGGCGTTCGAGGAATTTCGGAACCCACGAGTCCCAACCTTCGCTGGATGCGACAGACGGGGTTCGCCGGTGCTCCTTGGCTTCGAGTTCAGCACGGAGACCTTTTGCCTTTGTCGTGTCGTTGGGGTCATCGGCCCGGAGGCCAGTGGACCGATGGCGTTCAGTGCCGTTGGCGTCGAGGAAGACAACGTACCAAAATGGCGAGCGACTTTTTCGGTAGAGGTAGGCCATGACGAGTGCAAGTAGTGCAAGTAACTCCTCAGCAGAAAAGTGAATTTACGGAGCAAATTCGACTATTCTTTACCACTATTTACCACTATGCCTGTAACGAGGGTTCGATTCCCTTCACCCGCTCCAAACTTTGCACCGCGAAGTTTGGCCCGCAGAAGGTTCAGTGAACTAGGGAGCGTCGCTCTCTCCACAATTCCTCCCTCCGAACGTTGGTCCTGCTGCTCGCCCGCGCTTCAACCTGCGCTTGGACGTCCGACGTCTCCGATTCTGCAATCTCGCCGGCCGGGCATCCGTCTCGAACCTGGTGCCGTCGGCCCAATGATCTCGTTGATCGTCGCGTTTCGTTGCTGCGAGTTGCGGCCGGAGTCTCAGAGCAGGCGGACCGCCCCCTCGGCCTTTCCTCCATCGCCGCGCCTGGCCGGCGCTCCTGGAATCACGACTCGATTCTGTTCCTGAGCTGGAGAAAGGGGCGTTCTACGGCGAGGTAGAGGGCGGTGCCGACCAGAAGGGTCAGCGCGTACGCCATGAGGATCGCGCCGACGGAGTTGAGAGCGATGCCGTGGCTCTTGAGCCAACCCGCGGCGGCATGGACCACCAGCTTGTGGGTGAGGTACACGCTGTAGGCAATGCGGGCCAGGAACGCCGATCCGGGGACATGGATGCGGCAGAACGGGAGCCGCGGGCTTTCGGCGCACGTGAGAAGGGTTGCCATGCCGACGGCGATCAGCGGGAAGCTCAAGGCGCATACGATGGGCGTCAGGTTCCCCTCATCCAGCCACAGTCCGGCGGCGATGGCGCCCAGGGCGGGAATCCACAGCCACGGCGCGGCTTCCCTGAGTCGCCGCCAGGAAGACAGCTGGTGGTGCTCGAGGGTGGCCAGCGCGACCCCAAGCACCAGCGGGTCGAGGCGCGACCACGTCGGATAATAGATCCAATAGAAGTACTGCAGGTCGGGGAGTTGACCCGCGGGATCGCGGAAGACGAGGGCGAGCCCGGCCCGCAGGCACAGTCCGGCGAAGAGGATTCCCCAGGTCAGCGCACGGGCCCACCGGGGACGTCGTACCAGGAACACCAGGAGGAGGGGCAGCAGCAGGTAGAACTGGTCCTCCACTGCCAGTGACCAGGCGTGGGAGAACGCGGTGCCGACCTGGAGGTGGATATTTTGCACCGACAGGAGGAACTTCCATGCCGGCGAGATGACCGGTTCCTCCCGCCAGGACGGTGCAAGGAAGTACACGGCGAGTACGAGGAGGTACGCCGGCAGAATGCGAAGAGCACGCCGGGCATAGAACCGGCCGAACCGGAAGCCTTCCGGCCGCTGCATCTGTGCGAGAATCTGGCCGCCGATGAGGTAGCCGCTGAGGACAAAGAAGAGGTCCACGCCGATCCAGCCGAACCGGTGCACTCCGCCCGGGAGAGTGAATCCAAAAAGCGAAGAGTGGTAGCCAACCACCATCGCGATCGCGAGGGCCCGGAGCAGGTCGAGCCCCGGGTGACGTGGCGGAGCCGGGCTTGGAACGGCGGAAAGTACGTGGGGCATCGTGGGATCCATGATGCCACGGTTCGATTGCAGAAGGCCCAAAAACCGTGACTTCGGGAGGGGCTTCGGCGGGTCAAACTTCGCCAAGAGACGTTTGTCCCGCCGTAGCCTTGGCGAAGGCGGACCCCGTCACCGGGTGCCGGCGCTCCAGCCGCGGACGAATCCGATGCATTGGGCCACATCCGGCACGGAATGATCCCAGTTGAACTCGTACTCGCAGCTGATGTTGCCGTCGAACTTCTGGCGGCGCAGCTCGGCGAGGACCGCGCCCATGTCGGTCGAACCGGTCCCGAAGATCAGGTCATGCTGCCCGGGACCCAGCTTCTCCCGTTCCTTGGCGTGCATCGAGATCACGCGTCCCTCGAGAATGCGGAGTCCATCGACCGCCCGGATGCCGCTGGTCTGCCAGTGTCCGATGTCGGCGCAGGCGCCGATGCGGGGATCGCGGTTCCGGACGAGATCGGCCACCCATTTCGGATCCCAGACCTTGTAGGCCGGGTTCTGGGGTTGCTGGGCGTGGTTGTGGAAGGCCACCCGGATGTCGAACTCCTTCACCAGCGGCTCGAAGGTGTCGATCGCATCGGTGGATTCCGTGGTGATGGCGTAGAGGCCGAGTCCCTTGGCGAACTCGAAGAGCTTCCGGGCCGCGGCGGGTTCCTTCGGGATGGTGACCACGCCATAGTTGACGGCCTTCACGCCATGTTTCCGGAGCTTTTCCTGGAGTTTCTGGATGGCCTCCGCGGGCATCGCGTGGTCCATCTTGGTGGTGCGGTCCTCCGGGCTCAGCGCCTGTCCGGGGTAGAACTCGATCACCTTTCCGCCCGCCGCCTCCGTCTTCTCGATCGCCTCAAACGCGGTGAACCGGTTGAAGGTGTAGGCCTGGCAGCCGATGGCAAACCCGCCGATCCTGCACTCGGCCGGAATGGGGTCGGCGCGCAGTGCACCCGCCAGAGTGATCAGGGAAGCCAGCGCCGCGAGGCGAAAAATCGGAAGTGAATTCATGCGATGGGAAACCGTCGCCATGGAAGCGAAGCTGCGACCGATGCTCAAGACTCATCCCGTTTCCAAACCCGGATTCCATTGACCTCGTATTTCCCTCTGAAGGTCCAATTCCGAACGCGGCTCGGGGGAATTGGAGTCTCGATGAGATGCTCCCCTGCACGAAGGCTCGGGGGGAACGAGCCCGGCTGACCGCCTGCTCGGTTGGGGTCCTCGACAGTTGCGGAAGTTTATGCACGTTTAACCTCCAGGAACGCTGCTTGCTTTCCATACCTGGAGAGCCCTGCCAGGTTCTTCAAGTCTGATGTCCGACACGGCTATTCCCATCTCGTCGTTTCGTGCCTGGTACGGGGCATCTCTTGCCGAGTTCCTCGCGTGCGACGACGACCAAATTCTCGGCAGACTCACTTCGAATTCGGACTTTGCTGTTCTTCCAGCCCAGCGTGATGCCTGGATCACCCAAATCCGGATTCTTCGCTCCCAAGTCTCCGACCTGACGGGTGGAGTTTTCCTTGAGTTCAACATTCCCCGGATGGGACGTCGGGTGGACGTCATTCTCGTTGTAGGGCCAGTGGTCTTCGCGCTTGAGTTCAAGGTGGGAGAGAAGCGATTCGACCGGGGTGCTATCGAGCAAGTTTGGGACTACGCGCTCGATCTCAAAAATTTCCACGCAGGGAGCCATGACGTTGCCATCGTTCCAATCCTCGTCGTCACCGAAAACCTAGAACGACCGGAGCCTCGGATCCAAATGGATGTGGACCGGGTGTTTCGTCCAATACTCTCCCACTCAGAGGGGCTCAGGGTAGCAATTGAGGCGGCGCTCAAAATTGTCTTTGGTTCGCCCCTCAATCCTCAGGCATGGGCTAGCGCCTCGTACCGTCCGACGCCCACAATCGTCGAAGCGGCGCGCGCCCTTTATGCGCGTCATTCAGTTGAGGCCATCGCCCGTTTTGATGCAGGAGCCCAAAACCTCCACAAAACCTCTCGACGCATCGAGGAACTCGTCGAAGAAGCGCGTGCGGAGAAAAGGAAGGTCATCTGTTTTGTCACTGGAGTCCCCGGCGCCGGCAAAACCCTGGTTGGCCTCAACGTGGCCACACAGCGGCGCGACTCCGACCCATCTTCCCATGCCGTGTTTCTTTCCGGAAACGGTCCCCTTGTGGCAGTGCTTCGTGAGGCCTTGACGCGAGACGAATTCACTCGCCGCAAGCAACAGGGTGAAAAGATCCGCAAGGGGCATGTCGGCGAAAGCGTCAAGGCATTCATTCAGAACGTGCACCACTTTCGCGATGACGGCTTGATCGACTCAGGACCACCACCAGAGCACGTCGTCATTTTTGACGAGGCCCAGCGCGCTTGGAACTTAAAGCAAACGGCGAAATTCATGCGCCGCAAGAAAGGTCACGAGGGTTTTTCGCAGTCCGAGCCAGAGTTCCTAATCTCCTATATGGACCGGCATAGTGACTGGGCAATGATCATTTGCTTAGTAGGGGGCGGTCAGGAGATCAACACTGGTGAAGCTGGAATCTCCGCATGGCTGGAAGCCGTTAATCAGAGTTTTGGTCACTGGCAGATGTTCATTTCATCTCGCCTCACCGATTCAGAGTACGTTGCGGGTGGCGTCTTGGAGATGGTCCTTTGTGGGCGAAATCACCACTTTGACGACTCACTGCATCTGGCGGTGTCGATGCGCTCGTTCCGTGCGGAGACTGTATCCGCCTTCGTGAAGGCTTTGCTTGATGGCGAAAGATTTATCGCACAAAAAGCATTCACCCAGTTCGCAGTCTCCTATCCGATGGCGTTGACCCGTGACCTGGAGGTAGCCAAGAAATGGATCCGGGCCCGCGCGCGGGGTTCCGAGCGGTTCGGATTGGTTGCCTCGTCCAGGTCACTACGGCTCAAACCACACGCGATCGACATTCGGGTCGCCGTTGATCCGGTGCATTACTTCCTCAATGGGCGCGAGGACACGAGATCGAGCTATTACTTGGAGGACGCGGCGACCGAGTTTCAGGTTCAGGGCTTGGAACTCGACTGGGTCTGCGTCGCCTGGGATGCAGATTTTCGCGCGACAGGCACGGGGTGGACTTATCACGATTTCCGGGGGAATCGTTGGTGCAACATTTCGAATGAGGACAACAGAAGCTTCCTGCGTAATGCCTACCGGGTCTTGCTGACACGGGCTCGGCAGGGCATGATCATCTTCATTCCGCAGGGGGATGATCAGGACCCGACTCGATCACCAGCCTTTTACGATTCGTCCTACCACTATTTGCGGGAGATCGGCATTCCCGAGGTTGCGTGAAGGGGTGCCCTGTTTGGTGGAATTGTGGCTGTGGTGGGTGGGGAGGTGGTCCGATGATGTCTGGGATCGCTGCAGAGAAGGGATTTGTCCTGAATGAACCCAGGAAGTAGAGGCCGGCGGGAAGGTCGGTCATCCATTTTCCCGCTCCTCCGTCGGGTGCTGGGTCGAGTATGCTCCGCACATGATTTCCCGGTGGGTGCGTTGGAGAGTACGGGCGTGGGCCTTGGGGCTGATGCTGGTCGTGGGGGTCCGGGCGAATGGGGCGGTGGAGGGACTGCGGGAGTACGACGTCCTGCGGGCGTTTCCGCCGGGGCGGTTGGCGGCGCTGACTGCGAATGACATGCCGGACGACCAGGGGTTGACCGGGGGGAATCGGACGGTCGGGAAATGGATCGAGGCGGGGGCGCAGCGGGGGAGTTGCCGGGCGGTGATCGCCGCGGTGGTGGCAGACGACCTCGAACGCGCGGACCGCGCGTGGCGCGGCATCGACACGGCGTTCGCGCATCAACGGGAGGACGGCGGCTTTGAGGCGGTGGTGCGCCCGACGGGTTCCAGTGCGGCTGAGGGCGCCGCGGCGGTGGAGACGGCCTACTTCTTCCTGCAGGAGTACGGGCGCGCGATCCTGGTGATCCGGCAGTCGCCGCATGAGGCCCACTTCCACGCGCGGATCGCGGCGCTGGAGCCGTCGTTGCGAAAGGCGTGCGCCTTCATTGCCGCGGGGGAATCCACGATCCTGCCGAAGAGCCGCAAGGCGGTGAACCGCGTGTTCATCGCCGCCAAGGCCTTCGGCACCTGCGGCAGGGTGCTGGGGGATGAGTCGCTGGTGGCGACGTCCCGACGATTGGTCCAGGAGGCGCTACTGCAGCGGGATGCGGACGGGGTGTTTCTGGAGCACGGCGGACGCGACTCCAGCTACAACGCGGTCTCGATCCTGTTCGGCGAGGTGCTCGGATTGCACGTGCCCATGCCGGAGTTGGACGCGGCCTTCCCGGCGGCGGCGCGCTGGCAGGCGTCGCGGGTGCTGGTGTCGGGTGAAGTGGACAACCGGGGCAACACCCGGACGGGTGTCGGCAGGGAACCGGGCTACGATGGAAAGCCCAAGGGGATCAACCAGGGCGAGGTTACGATGGCGCTCACGTTGCACGGTTTGATTTATCGCGATCCCGTCGTGATGGCCGCGTCGGACCGGGCGTTTGCGTGGATGCAGCGGGAGACGAATCGCACGGCGTGGGTGGACGGCACCAACGAGGTGGTGCTGGACGGTCGGAAGCGGCGGGTGGTGCTCAACCTGCCGGGCGACCTGCCGGTGGTCCGGAAGCCCCGGGCGCCGCTGTTGTTGGTATTCCACGGGTTCACGGATTCGCCGGCGGGAATCCGGGCAACGACGGAGTTCGCCGCCGTCGCGCGGCAGCGGGGATGGGTCGTGGCGTATCACGAGGGCAGCCGGGATGCCAAGGGGCGGACCTTCTTCCAGGTCGGGTATGACTTCCATCGTTCGGAGACGGTGAATGACGTGCGGGCCCTGCGGGAACTGGCCGGGCGGCTGACGCGGGATCTCGATCTGGAGCCGCGCGCAGTTTTCGCGACCGGGTTCTCCAATGGGGGTGACCTCAGCTTTTACCTGGCGGCGCAACCCGATCCGTTCGTGGCGGCGGTGGCGCCGGTGGGCGGGACCACGATGTCCTCGTGGGGAAGCGGGCTCCGTCCGGCGGCGCGGATTCCGGTGATGGCGATCAACAGGGTGGACGACACGACGACGCGCTGGCTGGGGGATCCGATGAACCGCGACGGTTGGGGTGCGTACCTGCCGGTGCTGGAGATCCGCGATGCCTGGGTGTCCGGACTCGGACTCGAACGCAGCGGTGTGGACGCGTTACCGGGGGGCATCCGGCGACATCGGGCGTGGACGACGAAGGACGCGTGCGAGGTGCTATTATATGAGGTGCCGACGGGAGGTCATCATTGGCCGGCGAATCTGGGGGATCCGGGGAAGTCCACGGCGACGGAGATCGTGGAGTTCTTCGAGCGGCACGGCGGGGCGAGGGAGTAGGGGATGGCGGGATCCCAGTGAGAGGGGTGAGTTTGAGTTCTCCTGACGTCGTCTACCCCAAGCGCGTGACGCGGCCGCGGACGAGGTGGTAGGCGGGGGAGACAGCGGGGGGATCCTGCGCGATGCGCCGGGCGGTGTCGGAGAAGACGGAGGTGAGAATGTCCCGGGCGACTTTGGGTGGGCGCGACTTCAGCGCGGCTTGAAACGAGGGTTCCAGGAACCCTTGCAGGAATGCGGACTGGGTGCGGCCGTAGGCTTCGGCATCGCCGGACGACCGCCAGGATTCGAGGAAGGGATCCGGGAGTTCCACGGGTTCCAGTTCCTCCAGATGAAGCGTGCCGCCGGAGGGGTCCGCAATGTCGGGCGCGAACGGGGCGCGGAATTCCTCCAGGGATCGGAACCAGGTGGGGTACACCATGGTCGCATATTCGGCGGTGGTGATTGTTCCGGCGTCGCGCGCGGCCCGCAGGGCGGTTTCAAGGCAGTCGAAGAGGGCCTCGGCTCCCATGGTGTCGTCCTCGCGCCGCAGGACGTCCACCCAGACGAGACTCCCGCCCGGGCGGAGTTCCTGGGAGCGGTGGGCGAGGAAGGTTGTCCAGTCGGACACGGATTGGCGGCGGTAGGCGTTCTGGACCTCACGGTCGGCGGAGCGGTGCACGAAGAAATGGTCGGGGATGGGGCCCGGGACCCGGCTCAACCAGTGCAGGGCTGATGAGGTCCAGGCGATCGAGAGGCTGTCGGGTGGGAAGAGCCTTTCGTAGAAGGACCGGCCGACCACGGAGACATAGACGTCGGCGTGGTGGCGCAGGTAACTGCGCGGGTCGGACTCCAGGACGTGGAACAGCGTGGCCCAATCGTTGGTGGGAAGGTCCGTATGGACGACGCTGACCGGAACCGGGCCGCAGGTGCGGAGTGCTTCAATGAGGGCGCCCAGTGGGAGCAGGGCGTTGGTCCCCTGGGCGCAGCCGAGATCGGCCAGTTGGAGCGGCGTGCGGGTGGGTTGGAGGGAGGCGGACGCCCGCAGGAGCAGGGGAATACCCAGGCCGGCCGCGCCGCCCTGGGTCTGGGCATGACGACCGTAGAATCCATCGGGGGTCATGACGCCGATTCCGGCGAAGGGTTGCTGGTCGGGCATGGCGGGTAGGGGACCGATCTGCGGTGGACGGGGCGATTCTGTCAATGGGAGGAGGCGCGCTTCCGAGGGGATTGAACCTGTCCCCTTATCCATCTGGTCATTCGTTTGTGGTCCGTCGTCCTTGGGAGGGATGGCGTGTCGCCGTCCGTGAAAAAGTCCGGGGGGGTGGTATTGAGGATTCCGGACAGCGTACCTGTCCCCCTAGACCGATGTGTCTGTTGGACGGCTGAGGTTTATGGACTTTTCAGACGCGCGTCCCCAGGGGGCCGAAAAGCGGTAGGGGACTACCGCAGTCCAAGACGCTTCGCGTGGGCCATGGTTTTTGAACCTGTCACCATGGCCGTAGGTGACATCGAGGCGCCGGACGGCTACTTGTCCGACGGCCCCATCAGCCGTTGGAGGGTGATTTCGACTGACCGATCGCCTTCGCCGACCCAGATCGATCCGTCCTGGACCGTGACCTGCAGCTTCATCATCCGTTGAGCGAGGGCCGCCAATGCCTGGCTCTCCTTCGAGGGGATCTGCCAGACCGTGAGATTGCGCAGGCGGGTGAGGCGGTTTTCGAGATCCTTCCACCAGATCGGGGTGCTGGAATTGAAGCTGTAGACGGTCATGCGATCCACGCGGGCGGCTGTCCGGAGAAGCCGCTTTTCGTCCGGTTGACCGATCTCGATCCAGTGGGTAATCCGGCCCGTGAGGTCCTTCTGCCAAAGACTGGGTTCGTCGGGTTCCCACATGTCCTTGGCGAGTTCCAGCGGGTTATCACCCGGATCGGCGGGAGCGTTCAATGCGAAGGCTAGCAGCCGAACGAGCAGACGTTCATTCGTTTCCGATGGATGCCGGGCGACGGTGACGGAGTGATCGCAGTAGACGTTGCGATCCAGGTCCGAGAGCTCGATCTCGGCCTTGTAGATCGTTGCCTTGAGGGCCATGGGGCAATGGTCGGCGAGAACCATTGAACCTGTCACCTTGTTCCAGTCTTGGACTGCGGTAGTCCCCTACCGCTTTCGGTACCCGCGGGGACGCGCTTCGAGAAATGCCACGCCCCGGCGGCAGGCCGCGCGTCGTCCCAAAGCGGTAGCTGCGCGACCGCACTCAAAGCCCTGGCGGACTTCACGCTCTCCGGGATCCCGCGAAGCGTCTTGGACTGCGGTAGTCCCCTACCGCTTTCGGTACCCGCCGGGACGCGCTTCAAGAAATACCACGCCCCAGCCGAAGGCCGTGCGTTGTTCCAAGGCGGTAGCTCTGCTACCGCACTCCCGGACGCTTCGCGTGGGACAGGCCGCTCAGTTGGACACGTACTCGCGCGGGTCGGTGATCTTTCCGGCGAGGGCGCTGGCGGCCACGGTGGCGGGCGAGGCGAGGAAGACCTGGCTCTCCTTGTGGCCCATCCGGCCCGGGAAATTCCGGTTGGTGGCGCTGATGCACTTGAGCCCGGGCTGGTTCATGCGCCCGAAGGTGTCCACAGGGCCGCCGAGGCAGGCGGCGCAGCCGGCGTTCTCCGTCATGCGCACCCCGGCATCCTCCAGGATCTGCCACACCGTCTTGTCACCCCAGCGCGTGCTCTGGAGATCATGGACGATCTCCGGGGTGGCCGGGACTCCAAAGGTGTCGATCGTGACGCGGCGTCCGCGCAGGACGCGCGCAAACTCCACGAAGTCGCTGGTCTTGCCGCCGGTGCAGGAACCGACGTAGGCGCGGTCGAGCTTGATGTGGCCGAGTTCCTTCGCCTTCTTGCGCTGGCCGGGATCCGGGTGACAGGCGACGGTGGGCTCGAGTTGGTCGAGGTTGATCACCGTCTCGTACACGAACCTCTGGTCTGCATCCGCCAGCACCGGATCGAAGGTGGACTTCGTGCCGTTCCGGCGGGTGCGGGACTCGACGTACTCGCGCGTGCGTGCGTCGAACTCAAAAATGCCGTTCTTTCCGCCGGCCTCGATCGCCATATTGGCGACGGTCATGCGGTCATCCATGGACAGCGAGGCGACCCCGGGGCCGTCGAACTGCATGGCGCGATAGGTGGCGCCGTCGAATCCGATCTCGCCGATGCAGTGGAGGATGATGTCCTTGGCCATCACGCCCGGCTGGAGCTGGCCTTCGATCCGGAAATGCATCGTCTCGGGGACCTTGATGAGGAGACGTCCGGTGCCCATGACGAATCCGGCGTCGGTGTTGCCGATGCCGGTGGCGAACTGGTTGAAGGCGCCGGCCATGCAGGTGTGGGAATCGGTCCCGAAGAGCACCTCGCCGGGGCGGGTGTGGCCCTTCTGGGGCAGGGCGGTGTGGCAGACGCCCGCGTAGTTGGACCCGTACTGCTTCTTCAGGAGTCCCTTGGAAGCGTCAAACTTCCACTGCCCGTTGGGGTCATCGATGACGTCGTAGAAATAGGGCAGGCCCTGTTCCCGGGCGAACTCGCGGAGGGCGTCCACGTTGCGGTTGGACTTGGAATCCGCGGTGAAGATGTAGTGGTCGGGGATGATGACCACGCGTTCGCGGTCCCAAACCTTGGCGTTGGCGCCGAACTCCCGCTTGAAGACGCCGATGGTCCCGGGACCGCAGACGTCGTGCGTCATGAGGACGTCGGCCGACACCCAGATGTTGTCCCCGGCAGAAACCCGGGCCTTGCCCGCCGCGCGGGCCAGCAGCTTTTCGGTCAGCGTCATGAGGCGGGGACGCTAACCCACGGGGGAAAGGGGGCGCAAGGGGCGGTGCGAAACCGAAACGGAACCCCGGATCGCGTCCGGGCCCGGCATCCCCTTCGGATTTCGCGGTTGTTCACAAGTTGCTCACCCCAGACCGTTGACTTCGGGGCCGGGGTCGGGTACTGCACCGCGCAACTTTGGGGTTGGACCATGAGCCTTGCATTGGATCAGCAGGTTCTCGTGCTCAACCGCCTCTGGCAGGCGGTCAACGTCTGCTCAGTGCGGCGCGCATTGACGTTGTTGTTTGAGGGCCACGCACAGGTCGTCTGGGGAGATCCGGACGGGGATTTCAAGACGTTCAGTTTCAGCCAGTGGCGGGACCTCTCGGATCAGGTGCGTGATGACGAGGACACCGTGGCGACGGTGTCGTTCAGCATCCGGGTTCCGCGGGTGATCCTCCTGATGGTGTTCGACCGCCTACCGAAGAAGGAGGTCAAGTTCACCCGGCACAACATCTTTGAGCGCGACAAGAACACCTGCCAGTTCTGTGGACGGGTGTTTGAGCGCAAGGACCTGAACCTCGACCACGTGGTCCCGCGGGATCGGGGCGGTCCGACCACCTGGGAAAACATCGTGTGTTCCTGCATTCCGTGTAACACGCGGAAGGCCAACCGGACGCCGTTGGAAGCTGGAATGCGCCTGATCCGTAAGCCGAAGCGTCCGAAGTGGCGTCCGTTCGTGCAGGTCACGTTCGGTGCACAGGTTCATGATTCCTGGAGGCACTTCCTCGACATCGCGTATTGGAATGTCGAACTCGGTGAGGAGATGAGCTGAATGGCGGCAGGGACCGCCCAGCAGGATCGTGTCCCGGGAGTCCCGGGATGAGCACGGACGAATCCCGCGAGCCGGAAACGCTCGAGGAGTTGCTGGAGGCGAATGCGGTCCGTCACCAGGATCGCGTGGCGGTGCTGTCCGGCGAGGCGGATCCGCTCACCCATGGCGAACTCCTGGACGTCGTCCGGGGACTTCGCGCTGACCTCCGGCGGGAGGGCGTGGGCCGGAGTGACCGGGTCGCGATGATGCTCCCGCAGGGACCCGGCCTCGCGCTGGCCTTCCTGTCTGTGGCGACGTCGGCCACCGCGGCGCCGTTGAATCCCGCGACGCGGGCGGCCGAGTTGGAGGGGATCCTGGAGGAACTCCAACCCCGGGCCCTCCTCCTCGCGCGCGGTTCGGATCCCGAGGCGCGGGCTGTTGCTACGAAGCGGGGAGTTTCTGTTCTGGATCTGGAGGCCGGGAATTCCCGGGCGCATCACCCGCGGATTTCCGGACCTGGAATCGCGTCGATCGCAGAGGAGGGAAAGTCGATGCCCGGCGATGTTGCCCTGGTGCTCAACACCTCGGGCACGACGTCGCGTCCGAAACGCGTCCCGTTGTCCCAGGCCAATCTCCTCGCGTCGGCGGGGGCCATCCGCCGGACGCTGCGGCTGGGTCCGGAGGACCGCGGGTTGTGCGTGATGCCGTTGTTCCACATCCACGGCCTGGTCGCGGGGTTGCTCGCACCGCTCGGCGCCGGGGGCAGCGTGGTTTGCGGTCCGGCCTTCGACCCGGATCGGTTCCTCGACCAGCTCGCGCACTGGGCGCCCACCTGGTACACCGCGGTTCCCACCCTGCATCAGGCCATCCTGGGCCGCATTTCCGCGCGACCGGGATGGGCCCCGCCTCCGGGACTTCGATTCATCCGCTCCTCCTCGTCGGCCCTGCCGCCGTCGGTCATGGCCGGAATGGAGGCGGCGACCGGGGTGCCGATGGTGGAGTCGTATGGGATGACCGAAGCCTCGCACCAGATGGCGAGCAATCCGCTGCCGCCGGGAGTTCGGAAGCCGGGTTCGGTGGGGCTCGCGGCGGGACCGGAGGTGGCAATCCTCGATGCCGCGGGAGGCTGGGCGCCGTCCGGGACCCGCGGCGAGGTTGTGATCCGCGGTCCGGGCGTCACGCGGGGATACGAGAATCTGCCGGCGGGGGCACCGTCGCCCTTCCAAGAGGGGTGGTTTCGAACCGGGGACCAGGGATACCTTGATGTGGAAAACTACCTGTTTCTAACCGGGCGCCTGAAGGAGTTGATCAACCGGGGCGGGGAGAAGATTGCTCCGCGGGAGATCGACGAAGTGTTGTTGGAATTCCCCGGCGTCTCCCAGGCGGTCGCGTTCGCGGTGCCCCATGAGTCGCTCGGCGAGGATGTCGCGGCGGCGGTCGTGGCGGCGCCGGGAGTCCGGATTGAAGAACCGGTTCTCCGGGAATTTGCCTTTGCCCGGCTCGCCGCCTTCAAGGTGCCCAGCCGGATTCTGGTGGTGGCGGATCTTCCCAAGGGACCCTCGGGCAAGGTGCAACGCATCGGTCTCGCGAGGGCCTTCGCGCGGGACTTGGTCCCGGAGTTCGTATCCCCGGAATCCGCGGAGGAACGCCAGGTCGCCGAGGTCTTCCAGCAGGTGCTGGGACGCGACCGCGTGGGGCGCAACGACAATTTCTTCTCCTCGGGCGGGGACTCGTTGAAGGCCACCCAGGCCGTGAACCGGCTTCAACAGGCCCTCGGATTTGAGATCCCGGTTGCAACTGTCTTCCGGCATCCGACGCCCGCGCTTCTCGCAGGGGCGTTGCTGCGCCTGCGCGAGGCCGATTTGGAGGCGTTGGTGGCGGCCTTGGAGGCGCTGCCCGCCGAGGAGCGCGAACGCCTGCTGGGGAAGTTCGCGTGACCTGGGAGCCTGGGGTCGAACCTGAGACGCGAACATGAGCTCGTCGTCCATCCATGCCGACCTCGTGGGGCGACTCCGGACCTTGGGGCTGGAGCAGCGTTCGGAACTTCGACACCGGCTCGCTGGACTGAGCGTGGCCCAGCGCGCCGCCCTGGCGCAGCGGTTGGGGCGGAGTCCGGAATCAGCCGTCGCGGTGGACCCGATCCCGAAGGCCACACCTCTCCGGCGCGGGGAGCATCCAACGGTTTCCGAATATCCGGCGTCCCGAAGTCAGCAGCGGATGTGGTTTCTGTATCAACTGGCTCCGGACTCCGCGGTCTATTCCGTGCCGTCCGCGTGGCGTCTTCGAGGACCGCTGAGCGCGCAAAAGCTGGAGGCCGCCTATCGCGCAGTGGTTTGTCGTCATGAGGCTCTGCGCACCACGTTTGCCCTGGAGGACGAGGGAGTGGTCCAGCGGGTGCACGGCGGGTCGGTACCCGCCTGGGAGTTTCGCGACCTTTCCCCGATGCCGGTTCACGAGCGCCCGCGCGCCGCGGAGCAGATTCTTCGGCGTCTGGCCAACCGGGGGTTCGACCTGGAGACGGAACTGCCGATCCGCATGCTGCTCCTGCAGCTCGGTCCGGAGGAACACCTCTTGATGCTCCAGGTGCATCACATCGTTTTCGACGGCGCGTCGCGACTCGTCCTTCTGCAGGATTTGTCCGCGTCCTACGCCGGACTGGCGGCGGGCGGGGACGGCGGGCTTCCGCCCCTCGCGCTGCAGGCGGCGGACATCTCCGGCTGGCAGGAGCAGCAGCTTGCCCGCGGCCTTCTGTCGCGGGATGAGTCGTTTTGGAAGTCGAGTCTGGCCGGCGTCATGGGAGGACCGGAGCTGCCTCGGGATTTCGAGCGTCCGGCCCTGTCAACCTTTGCCGGGGACACCCGGGTTCGCGACCTGGATCCCGCATTGCGGGAGCGTCTGCAGTCCGTGGCCGGTGCCGAGGGTGCCACGCTGTTCATGACGCTGCTCGCGGCCTTCGCGATCCTCCTCCGGTGCGAATCGGGTCAGACGGACCTGGTGATTTGCATTCCCATTTCCGGACGTACCCGCACGGAACTGGAACCGGTCATCGGGTACTTCGCCAATACGCTCCCGCTGCGACTGCGGGTTTCGGATGGAATTTCGTTCCGGGAGTTTCTCGCGCAGGTCCGGTCCGTGGTCCTGGACGCCCATGCCCACCAGGAAATGCCCGTGGAGCGGCTGATGGAACTCCTGCCCGGGGTTCGGGAACACGCCGGGGCATCGCTGCTGTCGGTGCTGTTCGGCGTCCGCGAGCGCACGGATTCGGTGCTTCAGTTGCCCGAAGTGGCGGTCGAGGAAATGGAGATTCGCACGGCGACCTCGCGCATGGATCTCTATCTGGCGGTGGAACCCACCGTCACCGGCTGGCGCGCGGCGGCGGAATACAGCACGGACCTCTTCAAGGCTCCCCGGGTCGAGGGCTGGCTGGAGTCGTGGCAACGGATTTTGGAGCGCGTGGCGGAGGATCCGGGCCGGCGAGTGGCGGACTGCTGAGGGTCCGAGTCCATGCGGTGGGGCGGCGGGGAGAGTTCCCCCCATCGCCCATGCTCACCAAACCTCCACCGGACCCCGCGGCACGGGAATCGCGGTTCGCCGGACGCTGGCCGGCTCCTCCTCGGAGTCGGACTGCAGGAGGCTGGGAACCATCGGGGCGGGCCGATAGCGGGGCAGCAGTTCCCCGCTCTCATCGCAGAACGGCGCCCGCCAGCGCTGGTATTCGGCGAGCAGTTCGTCGAACTCGGTGCGACTGCGCAGGTGCACGACGCGCTTGTTGAATCCGGAGGCCGGACCAAACCGCTTGGAATACCAGGGCGCGACCTTCCGGAACATCACGCAGCCCAGTTCCTCGCCGAAGACCTCCACCATCAGGTCGAGATGTCGGGACATGATCTGCACCCGTTCCGCGAATGAGGGCTCGGGGAGCAGTTCCCCGGTGTCCAGATGGTGCCGGGTCCGGACGAAAATCCACGGATCGTAGAAGGCGCCGCGCCCGATGCTCACCCCGGCGCATCCGGTGGTCTCGATCATCACCCGGGCCGCCTCGGGGGTGGTGACGTCGCCATTGCCGATCACGGGAATGTTTCGGGCCGCGGCTACGACGCGCCGGATGCCTTCCAGACTGACCCCGCCGCTGAAGCCCTGTTCGCGGGTTCGGCCGTGGATGAAGACCGCGGCGACCCCGGCATCCTCCAGGGCGCGCACCAATTCGGGTGCGGTTTGGTTCTCATCGTCCCAGCCGAGCCGCATCTTGGCGGTCACGGGAATCTTCAGCGCCTGGACCATGGTTCGGACCAGGTGGGCCGTGCGGTCGAGTTCCGTCATCATCGCCGAACCGCCGCCGACACGGCAGACCTTCTTCACGGGGCAGCCCATGTTGATGTCCACGGAGCTGACGCCGAGCGACTCGAGGTACAGCGCCGCGTCGCGCATCTCCTCCGGCACGGAGCCGAAGAGTTGGACGGCCAGCGGACGGTCCTGAGCGTGGGTCTCGATCAGTTTGAGCGCCTTGCGATTTCGCTCGATGAGGGAGCGGGCGTTGACCAGGTCGGTGGTGCACAGGTCCACACCGCCGATCTCGCGGACCACGCGCCGGAAGGGCAGGTTGGTGTAGCCGGCGAGCGGCGACAGGAAGAGGTTGGACTTCAGCTCCAGCGAGCCGAACCGAATCATCCGTGCAGCATATCCTCGGAACCGGTGTGCCGGAAGCGCGATCCGGCGGGGCGAAACGCGGTTGAAAGACACCGCGGTCCGCTATGCTTCGCGAGGGGCGAAGCCTGTGGATTCGCTGGTGAATGCCCCCACCCACTTATGGCGCGACCCCATCGCAGGTGGATGTGAGAGGTGGCATTGGTGTTGCTACGCAACTGCAACCCTATGGGAACCCACTCAGCCGGCTTTTTTGGCAGTCGATTCCTCCCTGCCGTTCTTCTCGTCTCGAGCGCCCACGCGTTGAATTCCGATGCGCGGCTGGACGCTTTGGGAACCCTGCCTGGTCAAGCCCGCAGCGAAGCCCGGGGCGTCTCCGCGGACGGGGCCATGGTCGTGGGGCGTTCCGCCTCCGGCGAGCGCCCTGGGATCTTTCCCCCCGAGGATCCTTCACAACGTGCCTTCTCCTGGAGCCCGGAGACTGGAATCCGGCCGTTGCCAGGTTTGGCCCCTGTGGAAACCCTCAGCGTGGCGACAGGAGTTTCCGCTGATGGATCAACCCTGGTCGGGACTTCCGTCGATGCCGTAGGAGTTCCGTTGCCGGTTCGGTGGATTTTGGGTCGCGTCGAGCCATTGGCCCTTCCACCGGGGGACGTGCATTCGGGAGGCGCCTCGGTTGTCTCGGGCGATGGGAACACGGTGCTGGGATACGTCGGAGTTCCGCAACCGAACGGGTCCGAAAGATCGGTGTATGTCCGGTGGAGGAATGGAACACCGTCAATGGATCTGGGGGAGCAGTTTGGGTTCACGCCGCAGTCCCAAACTTCGGTCTCCTACGATGGCTCGGTGACCGCCGTGTCATGGTCGTCCGATCGACTCATCCGGTGGCAGAGGGAGGTCGGAGCGGTACAGCTCCGCATCGCGCCGATATCGCTGGAAGCATTGATCGCCGAGTGTGATTGTCGGCCGGCCTTGGGTGGGCTTGGCCTCACCGGGGATGGTCGTCGGATCCTCGGCAGCGTCGGGCGGATCGGACGCGAGGCCCAACTGCTGGAATGGATCGGATTTGGGGATGGCACCCTCCGGTCGATGACCGTCGTCTCCAATGTTCCCCTCAGCCGTTTGGTTGCCTCGCAGACGGGAGCATTGTGCGCCGGGATGGAGAATCGTTTCAGCCTCGAACCGAATCCCGGGATCGGACGGGTCCTGGCCCCGTACGGTTCCCTTCCCCTGCTGCCACTGTTGGCGGCCCAGGGGGCGGACGTGCAGGCTTTTTCCTCGCTCACCAATGTCACGGCAATCTCGCCTGACGGACAATGGATCGTCGGATCCGGCAGCAGCGCCGCTTCAGGACAACCCGGGGCTTTCCGTGCGAAGCTGGTTCTCCATGCGGAGGGGGACGTGCAACTGACGACGGAAACCGTGGCGTCCGAGGACGGCACCGTGGTGCACCGATTGCGATGGCCTGTACGAGACCTGAAGGTGGTGGTGGAGTCCTGTGCCGCGTTGAATCCGCAGGTCCCTTGGATGGAAGAGACCGGGAATCCTCGGATTGAGGGTTCGTCCCTGGCTCTCGACGCGGCGCAGTCCACACAGACGCGCTACTTCCGGCTCCGCCGTGTCGAGTGATGGAGCGATTCACCCGAGGGAAAGGGCTCGGTTATGAAGGGGCCGTGCCTCCCGATTTCGGGTCGAGGAAGCAACCCAGGTCCTCAGGCTCCTCTGTCGCAAGATCCAAATAGACCGGAAACGTCGGCTCGAGTTCCGAAAGCTGGGAAGCTGCGGCGAGGGCTGCCCCCTCGGCGTCCTTTTGGGGTGGCGGTTGAAGCACGGTGCCCAGAATGAGTCGGCAGCGTTCCCAGCAAATCCAGACGTCCCTCCCACCCCGGAATCCCCGACAAAAATAGAACTCCCGACCTGCATGGCGGCAAACCACGGCGGGAAGTCCCCGGTGATCCGATTCGTCGGTGATGACCTTCCAAGAGCGTGGCATGTAGGGAAGGGACCTTGGCAGCTTCGAATGGTTCCATCGCCTCGCGGAAGCAACCGTCGAGGAGCAAGGGGCTAACGCTTTCCAGGGCCCTCCAGCCGGATGGAGGCGGAGCGGCCGTGGGCGTCGAGGCCTTCCATGCCGGCGAAGGCCTGGACGGTGGGAACCGCCTTGCGCAGGGCGCCGCGGCCGTATTCGACCACGCTCGTGCGACGCTGGAACTGGTCCACGGTCAGGCCCGCAAACGAACGTCCCGCGCCGCCCGTCGGCAGGGTGTGGCTGGGGCCGGCGACGTAATCGCCCAACACGGTCGGGGAATCACCGCCGAGGAAGATCGCGCCGGCGGTGGTGATGCCCGCGGACACCTGGCGCGCCCCGCGCACCATGACCTCGCAGTGCTCGGGGGCGAGGCGGTTCACGAGGGAAACTCCTGCGGCGAGGTCCTTCACCTGGATCAGCCAGGTGTTGGCATCGAGGATTCGCTGGATGAACTCGCGCCGCGCCTGTTTCGGGAGCTGACGCGCGATCTCCTTCTCGACCGCCTTCAGGATCCGCGCGGATGTCGTCACCAGCCAGACACGTTCGTGTCCGGATCCATGCTCCGCCTGCGCGAGCAGATCCGCGGCGATGAAGCGGGGATTCGCGGTGTCGTCCGCAAGAACCAGGACTTCGCTCGGACCGGGGAGCAGATCCACGGCGACGTGACCGAACAACAGCCGCTTGGCCGCCACGACGTAGGCGTTGCCGGGCCCGAAGACCTTTTGCACACGCGCGATGGTCGGCGTGCCCAACGCCAGGGCGGCAATCGCCTGGGCGCCCCCGACGCGGTAGATCTCGGTCGCGCCCGCGGTGCGCGCGGCGTAGAGCAGGGCGGCATTGACGGTGCCGTCGCGTCCGGACGGCGTGCACACCACGATCTCCCGGCATCCGGCCGCCTGGGCAAGGGTCACGGTCATCAGGGCAGTGGACACCAGCGGGGCGGTGCCGCCGGGGATGTAAATCCCGACCCGCTCGAAGGCGTCGAATTTTTCACCCACGCGGGCGCCGTGGGAATTGGTGGAACTCCAGGCGCGGCGCAGGGAACGCCGGGCGAAGGCGGCGATGTTGCGATGGGCGGCGGCGACGGCGGTGCGAAGGGACTCGTCGGCGGACAGGGAGGCGCCGAGCAGTTCGGCGGTGGTGAGCGCCAGTTGGTCCGGGGTGAGGTCCGCGCCGTCGAAGCGGCGGGTGAGTTCCGTCAGGGCCGCGTCCCCGCGGGTCCGCACTGCCTCCAGGATCTCGCGGGTCCGGGCATCCACGCCCTCGTCGAAGAGGCTGGTGGCCCGGGAGCAGGCCTCAAGTTGGTCTGAGAAATCCGGATCGGAGTGACGGACGATTCGCATTCGGGGGACATCCTACGAATCGCTTCTGCGAAGTCAAAGCGCCGGGGAATCGTCGGGCGTCGCGCTGGGACTGGGGCTCGGACCGGTGGTGCAGCGCCGGCGTGGAGGGAGCGAGACCACGGAAACCAGTTTGCCGAAGCGGAGACCGCGCGCCGGGGGCGGGGTCGCCGTGACCTCCTCGGTGATGGTGATCACGGTGGTCTTGTCGGGATCCCCATGATCCGCGAGCTGGCGCAGGGCGCTGAGCAGTTCGGGCGTGAGGCGGATCTGGCCGGAGACAAGACCGCGGGCGATGAGCTTGATGGGTTTCATGGTCGGTGGGCTGGTTGGGTTCTGAAAATCGTCGGTACCCGCGGGGCGGACCAAGGCGCCGGCCGCACCTGCTGCCGCCCCGGCTCCAACACGCGAGGCACCAACAGTCATCCGCCACCGTTCCCCTCAACGACAACCCAAGCCGGGAACAGCATCGGAGCGGCCGGCGCCAAAATGATCTCCGCTCCCGCGCGGATCCCCGATGCCCGGACCGTTTCGGTCCTGGGACTCCGAAGTGCCCTGGAGCACTCCGGTGTACCGCAGGGCGTCGAGATCCTTTTCGGACACGACCCGCGCCCGGACCGGTGTCTCCACCGTCCCGGGAGAAACCTCACCGCCGACCGGCATCGATTTCTTCCCTGCATTCATCGTCTGATCCTCTCGGGAGTGGCGGCGCCCACGCACGGGTCCACTCTCTACACCAGGAACAGACGCACGCTCCCTTTCGGTGTCCTGACCGGAACATTACAGAAGGGAAATGCCCCGCGGTGGTCCCGTGCGGTGCGGGTTCGTCATTTCCAGGCAACCCTGGCAGGCTGGCCCGACATGGATGCCTGGTGGTTTCCCGCCCTGTTTGCGACCGGACTCGTGGCCGGATACGTCGATGCCATTGCCGGCGGCGGCGGGTTGATCACGGTGCCCGTGCTGCTCGCCACCGGAATGCCTCCGGCGGATGCGCTGGGAACCAACAAATTTCAATCCTCCTGCGGCACGACGCTGGCCACGGTGCGGTACGCCCGCCACGGACTGTTCGCGGGCGGGAATTGGGGGCGCGGCATCGCCGCCACCCTCGCGGGTGCCGTGGCGGGATCTGCGGCGGTGCAGCATTTGCACGCGGATTTCCTCCGCCCGGTGATTCCCTTCCTCTTGGTGCTCATCGCGGTGTATTTGGCGATCAAGCCCGACCTCGGCCGCGAGGTGCGTCCGCCGCGCATGTCGGAGTCGGCCTTCTCCCTGGTCTTTGGATTCGGGCTGGGCTTCTACGACGGGTTCTTCGGTCCGGGCACGGGTTCGTTCTGGATGATGTCATGCGTGCTACTGCTGGGGCGCGATTTGCTCGCGGCGACCGCGCACACGAAGGTGATGAACCTGACCAGCAACCTGGCATCGCTGGCGGTGTTTTTGGTGACTGGACACGTCCGCTTCGCCGTCGGCCTGACCATGGCGGCGGGGCAATTGATCGGCGGCTGGCTGGGCGCCCACACTGCGGTCCGGAGCGGCGCCCGATTGATCCGCCCGATTTTCCTCACCGTGGTCATCGGCCTGGCGATCAAGCTGGGATGGGATGCCGTGGTGCGCCGTTGAAGAGTCGCGAGGGGCTCGGGAATCGACGAGGAGGGATTCCATTTCGATCCCGTTTGCTTCCCGGGCCATCACGCGCTTGAAGACGCAGAGTGTGCCTTGTCGACGCCTGCTGCGAAGTTTGGGAACTCGCGACTTCTCAATCAATGGAGGCCTCCTACTCTTTTCGCTGTCATCCAATGAAGCCTGCCCTTCGTCTCGCCGCGCTTGCCCTGGTCGCGTTCACGTCCGCCGCGGCCGAGCCCATTCGCATCGCCCTCAAGCCGGTCGCCAGCGGATTGACGTCGCCCCTGACCGTGGTGTCCATCCCCAACGGCGAGGCGCTTATTGTGGACCAGCCTGGATTCCTGTGGGTGCTTCAGCGCGACGGCACGTTACGGACCGATCCCGCCCTCGTATTGACCAACCGCATGGCGGCACTTCGTCATGGCGCCTTCGATGAACGCGGCCTGCTGGATGTCGTCCTGCATCCGCAGTTCCCACGGAACCGGCGCATCTTCGTTACGTATTCGGCGCCCAGGCGCGAAACGGCGCCGGCGGACTGGGACAGCACGCTCCGAGTTGCGGAGTTTCTCCTGCCCGCCGAGGGTGCAATCCGGGTGGATCCCGCTTCCGAGAAAATCCTGCTGGAGATCGACAAGCCCTACGCCAATCACAACAGCGGCCGTCTTGCCTTCGGGCCGGATGGGTTCCTCTATATTGGAGTGGGCGACGGCGGAAATGCGCATGACCAAGGGCGGCGCCCGGAGTCCGGGAACGGACAGAATCTGCGGACGCACCTGGGCAAGGTGCTACGGGTGGATATTAATGCTCCGGCAGGCGGGAAGCCGTACGGCATCCCCTTGGACAATCCGTTTGCCGACGGACGTGAAGCCCTCCCGGAGATTTACGCTTATGGGTTGAGGAATCCCTGGGGCTTGAGCTTCGACCGCGGCGGCACGCACGAATTGTTCGCGGCGGACGTGGGCCAGGATTTGCTGGAGGAGGTGGACATTCTTCGGAAGGGCGGGAACTACGGTTGGTCGCTGAGGGAGGGTTTTGATGGGTTCAGCGCGAAGACGCCCAAGAACTCTCCGACCAACTCCCCGACCACGGGCGCCCGGGGTGAACCCCTGCTGGATCCCATCCTTCACTATCGCCATGCCTCACTAAAGAAGGACCCGGAGGCACAGGGCGTCAGCATCATCGGGGGCCATGTTTATCGGGGGAAGGCGATTCCCGGACTGGACGGCCGGTACGTATTTGGCGACTGGTCGCGCAATTGGGGATTGCCACAGGGACTGATCCTGGTGGCGACGCGTCCCGCGGACGGAGGGGCACGCTGGACCGTGGAACGGGCCCAAGTCGTGGAACCAGGGGATTTCGCTGCGTACATCACTGGGTTTTCCCAGGATGCCGACGGAGAGCTGTACGTGTTGACCAATGGTTCCAACGGTCTGACGCCCGGGAAGGGCCGTGTGTGGAAGATGGTTTCGGCGGTTCCTTGAGCCCGCTGGGCCGAGTCAGACTGCGGCACGCGATTGAGCCAGGACTTGGAATCGCCGTCCCAGGTGTTCCGGATGGGTCAGCGTCTGGAACTGGCGGACCCGCGACGTGTCCCATCTTGGGAATCCGGCTTCAGCCTTCAACGTCGCTTCGAACAGGCGCGTGAGCCAGCGCCGCTGCGGTTCCCGCACCAGCGTCCGGAGTCCGGCCGAGTCTCCGATGGCTTCGACCGCTGCAAAGTCCACCTGGGCGGTCAGGTCCTGTTCCCCTGGATCCACCAGCACTTCTCCGCTCACACGATGCGCCCGGTAGGCGCGCAGCGTTCCCTGGGGATGTTCCGGCCGCAGCGCGGTGTCGTCGGGGAACCCATAATCGAGCGCGAGGTGGACGCCCGACTGCAGGATGCCCGCAATTTCACGCCACCATTCAGCTGCGGCCGGACAGACCTCGATACGAAAACCGTCCGGAAGCACGGACAACAACTCCGGCGGCAGCTCTGAAAGCCTCTGAAGATACGGGGTCGCGGGGGTGATGGAGTTCTCCGGCATGGGCTGCCACACGAATTGTTTCGAAACGCAGGCCACTCCCAACTCCTGCCAACGCCGCGGTGCCACCGACCAGGCGAGGCAGTGGACGGGGAAGGCGTCCAGCAGTTCGTTGGAATACAGCACACCATTCACTCCGCCCGTGCGCCGACTCAGGTCTTCCGCATCGCCGGCCCATTGCGCTGAGATTCCTGCCTGTACCAGGGTTTCCCGCTGCCATTCCCGGCGGCGCAAGGAGGGTTCCAGGATCCAAGGTTGAATCCGTGCGTAGAGTTGCGGACGCCAAGTCCGGAGCCATCCCAGAATGTCCGCCATCAGGCGTCCATCGTTTGCACCCGTCTCGACCAGTTGAAGCGACCCGGCGCTGGGAACCATCCCTGGGCCGTCGAGCCACGTGGCGATTTGGAAGGCGAGCAGTTCTCCAAAGAGGGGGCCGATGGAAACGGCAGTCTGGAAATCCCCTCGGCGGCCCACGATCGAGGGGTCCCGTTCATAGTATCCAAGGCCCGGCTCGTAGAGCGCAATCGACATAAACCGGGAGAAGGGAGTCACTCCCCCGGCGTCGGCGATGTCGCGGACGATCCGATCATGGAGCGCGTACGGGGCTGATGGTTTAGCGGACAACGGCGTGAGCATGGAGGTCCCGGGAACCCGGGCAATCCGAACCATGACGCGCGGGAGTGTTGCTCTCTGCATTCGCAGGCGATGCGCTGTGCAGGAATGGAGGCGGGTTGCGGGGCGCGCTGTCGCGTTATGTCTTCTTCTTCACGATTGGAATTCTGATTGCGAAGCACTGGGAGTCCATCGCCGGGCGACTGCTCGGACTGCCCCGATGGGCATCGTCTCTGTTGCTCGTGGGGGCTATCGCGCTGTTCAGTTGTCGGCGGTGGTGTCATGCCTACTTCCGCGAATCCTTCAACGCCCTGGGTACTGTCGTCTCCCCGGAATATGCGGTGGTTTTGGGTGCGGCCCTGCTGCTCGTGATGCCCCTGGCAGCTCCCGGATACCGACGGTTCCTGGAAACCCGTCTCGTAAACGGGCTGGGTCGGATCAGCTTCTCCCTCTATTTGGTCCACCTCGTGGTGTTGCTGGAGTTTTCCCCCCAGGTGGTCTCGTGGCTCAACGCCCTGGGCATGACGAATCCGGCGACCGTTACCCTCGTCGGCGCGGGGAGTGTCCTCGTGTTGTCCTGTTTCGCGGCCACGCTCTTCTACTGGGTGGTCGAGGCGCCCTGCACCGCCCTTTCGCGCTGGGTCTACTCGCGGGGTTCCCGGATCCGGTGGGAACTGGAGTAGTGAAGGGACCTCCCCGGATGGAGATCCAGGTAGGTCCTTTTAGCGGCTTCCGGAGGGAAATCGCTTTGTTCATCATCCCTTCGTTACTACGATTTCGGCCGACGATTTGACATGGATCACACCCTGCCAAACCGGGTGTTGGTCCTGGGAGTGGGTGCCTTCACTCAGGCGATGCTGCGCGTCCTGCGGGAGGACGGCGCCAACATCCGGGCCTATTTGACCCGGGATTATGCCCATTACGGCCCCCGCTCTGAAGGGCCGTGCGTTTCCGCCAGGGACCTGCCCAATCCCTGTTCGTGGTTGCGGCAGGAGCCTCCGGACCTGCTCGTTCCCATGTCCCTCGAGTGGGCGCTCCGGCCGTGGACGGCTGAGTTTCTGACGCTGGGACTCCCCTTGCTGTGTCCCACGGGCGAGGGGTTGCGCCTCGAGCGGGAACGGGATTTCGCCCGGTCCCTCTGTGAACGCTTCGGAATTCCCTTTCCCCGCGCCCGGTTCGTGAAGACCAGGGCCGAGGCCGAAGCATTGGTGCGCGACTCTCAGCGCGCCTTCGTACTCAAGAATCCGCTCTGCTCTCCGACCAGCCCCATCCATACGGTCGTGTGTGAAACCTTCGAGGACACGCTGGCCTGGCTGCCGCGCCTGGATGACGCCGAGGGAATTTTTCTTCAGGAGTATCTGGGCCGTCGGGAAGCCGGCCACATCGCCCTGGTGAGCGCCGGGGAGATCCATCCGCTGGTCACCAATCAGGAGTACAAGCGGGCGTTCGACGGGAACCTCGGAATCGTCGCGGGCGCTCCGCTGGGAGGACTGGTGGAGCGGGATCCCGGCGATCGATACGGACTTGTCGGGGAATTGCTGGAGCCGCTGCTCCCCTGGTTCCGGGAGACCGGCTTCCACGGTCCGGTGCAGGTGACGGCCATTCGCGACCACGATCGCTGGCATGTCCTTGAATACAATGTGCGCTTGGGCGTCACCAGCGGTCCGATGATCGCCCGGATGCTGGAGAATCCCCTCGAGACGTTTCGCCGGTGCGCTCGGAACGAGCCCCTCGCGCTCCGATGGCGGTCCGGAAGGGAATTTGGATGCAACCTTACGCTGGCCGGATACGGGTATCCCTTCACCCAAATCACAGGACCCCGCGTGCCCGTGTCCGTGGATGGGGAACCGGACTGCGATGTTTGGTGGCAGGAGGTGGACTCATCCCGGGATGGACGGCTGGAGGCGACCGGGCATCGACTTTGTGACGTGGCGGCATTGGCGCCATCGCTGCCGGAGGCCATCGAGTCGGCGTACCGCAACATTCGCCGAATTCGATCGCTCGGCAGTTACTTTCGGACGGATGTGGGTCAAAGCCTGTGGCCGCCCGGCAACGAATGAACGTGTCCGCCCGGGTTTCTCCAACCGTCCTGCATCCGCCCCGATCTGCCTGGATCGAGGTGGATCTCGGGGTTCTTGCGGAAAACTTCCGGATCATCCGCGCCACGCTGGCCCCGGACACCCGGCTGATTTACGTCGCGAAAGCGGAGGCCTACGGACTCGGTGCCCGCCGTGCGGTGGCGGTCGCGCTCGCCCATGGAGCCGACCAGGTGGCGGTTTTCACGCTGGGGGAGGCCGCGCAGTTGCGGGAGGCGGGGATCTCGGCACCCATTCTCTTGTTGGGTGAGGCGTTGCCGGAGGACGTCCCGTGGATCCTCCAGCTCAATCTGGAACCCTGCGTCGGGCGGTTGGAGATGGCCCGGCTCCTGGACGAACAGGGGCGCCAGCGTCGCGTGCGGGTCCCCGTCCACATTAAGGTCAACACGGGGATGAACCGGTTCGGGTTTCATTGGAGGGAATCCGCGGCATGGAGCCGGGAACTTTCCCGGCTGTCAGGACTCGACTACGCCGGGGTTTTGGGCCACTTCGCCCAGAGCGACGAGGAGGACAAGACCATGGCCCGGGACCAAATCGCCCGTTTCCAGCGCTGCCTTGCGGATCTCCGGGAGGCGGGCGTCGAGCCGAGGCGTGCCCATCACTGCAATTCGGGAGGCGTGCTGGATCTCCCGGAGGCCCATTTCCAGCAGGTCCGGGTGGGGATCCTGGCGCATGGGATCTATCCGTCGTCGGTCTGCCGGAGATTGAATGGGCTGATGCCCGTGATGACTGTCAAGGCACGGGTGACCGCAATTCAACCGGTGTTGCCGGGGGATACCGTCGGGTACGGGATGCGCTGGCAGGCGAAGCGTCCGGGGCGCATTGCCATCCTGCCCATCGGCTACGCGGATGGATTCCCCCGGGTGCGCAACGAAGGGCACGTCCTGCTCGCGGGAGCGAGGGCTCCCCTCGCGGGGGGCGTCGCCATGGACGCCCTGATGGTGGATATCACGGATCTGCCCGGCGTGGCTGTGGGCGATGAGGCTGTGATCTTGGGGCGCCAGGGGCAGGAGGAGATCACCGCCCACGAACTGGCCGCGTTGAAGCGCAGCGTCAGCTACGACCTCCTCGCAGGATGGCGGGCGCGACTCCCGCGGGTGTACCGGAACGGATGAGTCCATGAGGTTGCTTTGCTCCGAAGCCACTCCGGATTACTCGAGGTATCTCTACCCATACGTGGTTTGGGGTTTCCTGGAACCAGGGGAGACTCCTGCAGACGCGTTTGCCGCGGGCTTCATGCCCGGACTTCCGTCCTTGGAGCGCTGGTATCTGGTCCGGCAGCTCCGGGTTCCCCTGGAGGCCTGGGAAGCCACGTCGGAGAATCGCCGTGTGCTCCGCCGGTCCGCCTCGCTGCGGTGCGAGCTGATCCCCAAGTCGGAGTTCACCTTCTCCGAGGAACGCCGCACGCGGTGGCTTACATATGCCGAGGCTCGCTGGGGGCGCGGAGTGATGCCCCCGGAGCGCCTCGAGCGGGTCATCTCCGGCGCGGTCATCACCCACGTCCTCCACTTCACCGACGATGCCACGGGAACGGACGCCGGGACGGTGCTGCTCCACCTCGAATCCCCGAAGTCGGCCTTCTACTACTACGCGTTCTATGACCTCGGGCCGGACACGCGCCATGTCGGCATGGCCATGATGACGCGGGCGGTGGAGTGGTTTGCCCGCGCCGGGGTGCGGCACCTCTACCTGGGCACCTGCTATTCGGAACGGGCATTGTACAAGACCCAGTTTGAACCGGTGGAGTTCTTCAACGGGTTCCGATGGTCGGCCAATCTCGCGGAGTTGAAGCATCTGGTGCGCGGCGCTGCACCGGGATCCCACCGGTTGGAGGACCCCGAATTCCTGGCGCTGCAACCGGGCGTCCCTGCGGACCTGGCGCAGGCGGGCCGGTTCCGGCTTACCTAGATTTCAAGGTCCTCCGCCGGGGCGGACCGGCCGATGATCGAAGGTTCCGGGTGTTTTGAATTGAATCCACCCGGCAACGCTGGGTGAATTGCGGTCAGCCCGCAGCGGAGGGCGTGTCCGGCAACCATGCATTCCACAGCGACTTCGAAAGCCGATCAGCCCGTCCCGGGTCGCGGACTTCCGGGGTCGCTCGTTGCCACCGCCCCGGGGGGGATGATCGCCGCTGCGGATCCCTCGCTGATTCCCAGCATTTTTCGTCCGGAATCCGTCCCGGCCCACGCGATTCACGAACTGTCCCTGTTCGTCCTGGCCGTCACTGCGGGAATTTTCGTCGTGGTCTTCGGGTTGATTGCCTATGCGACTTTCCGATTCCGGCGGCGTCCGGACGATGATGGTCGCGAGCCCGCGCAAATCTACGGCAGCAATCCGGTGGAGGTGGCCTGGACCACCGTGCCGCTCCTGATCGTGGTGGTCCTCTCGCTGGCCACGGCCCGGGTGATCCAGCAGGTACAAAACGCGCCGAAACCCGCCTCGGCGGTCGACGTGGAACTCGTCGGCCACCAATGGTGGTGGGAGATCCGGTATCCGAAACTGGGAATCGTGACCGCCAACGAACTGCATGTGCCCGTCAGCAGCTCCGGTCGGCCCATGCCCACCTTCCTCGATCTGCGGTCGGCCGATGTCATCCACAGCTTTTGGGTGCCCCGCCTCGCCGGCAAGACCGACCTCGTTCCCAACCGGAGGAACCACATGTGGATTGAGCCGCAGCGGACGGGGCTTTTCATCGGGCAGTGCGCGGAATACTGCGGGACCCAGCACGCGAAGATGTTGTTGCGGGTGTATGTTCACACCCCGGAGGATTTTGATCGCTGGGTCCGGGAACAGAAGGCGCCGGCGGGCGTGCCTTCGACGGTGGCGCCGGGACGCCGGGTCTTTGAGCAGACGGCCTGCGTCAACTGCCATGCCCTCAATGGAACCATTGCGGATGGGCGGTTCGGTCCCGACCTCTCCCATTTGATGAGTCGTGACACTCTCGGGGCGGGGGCCCTGACCAATTCCGCAGCGGGATTGAAGGCATGGATCCGTAGTCCGGACCGTTTCAAACCCGGTGTCCTGATGCCGGCGATGAACCTTCCCGAATCCGATCTCGACCAGTTGGTCGCGTATTTGGCGACCCTGAAATGAACAGCACTTCGCCATCCGCCTCGCTGACGCCCGCGGTCGAATCCGATTCCCGCCGGACCGTGCTGGAAATCCTCCACAGCTGGGTGGTGACCGTGGACCACAAGAAGCTGGGGTTGATGTATATCAGCTACGGGCTGTTGTTCTTTGTGGTCGCGGGTCTCGAGGCCTGCCTGATGCGGCTCCAGTTGGCGTTTCCCAACAACACGCTCGTCTCCCCGCAGGTCTTCAACCAGTTGTTCACGCTCCATGGCACGACCATGGTGTTTCTGGTGGGCATGCCCATTCTCTTCGGGTTCGCCAATTATCTGGTGCCTCTGATGATCGGCGCCCGCGATCTCGCCTTTCCGCGGCTCAATGCCTTCGGATTTTGGCTGAGCGCCTTTGGCGGGATTCTCCTTTATTTCAGCCTCATCGGCGGCATGGGCATGACGGGCGCTGGCAGTGCGCCGGATGTCGGGTGGTTTGCCTACTCGCCCCTCACCGCCAAGGCATTCTCGCGGGGGCACAGCACCGACTACTGGACGCTCGGGATCCTGGTGGGCGGCTTTGGGAGCATCGCGACCGCGGCCAACCTCGTGACCACCATCCTGTGCATGCGCTGCCGGGGAATGACCCTTGGGCGGATGCCCCTGCTGGTGTGGTTGAATCTGGTGATGTGCGGCATGGTGCTGATGGTGATCAGTCCGCTGACCGCCGCGCAGATCATGCTGCTGCTGGACCGCTTCCTGGGCTCCCACTTTTTCGACACCCAGGCCGGGGGCTCCGCGGTGCTCTGGCAGCACTTCTTTTGGATCTTTGGCCACCCCGAGGTGTACGTCCTCATCCTGCCCGGATTCGCCTTCGCCTCTGAAATCATTCCGGTGTTTTCGCGCAAGGCGATCTTTGGCTATCCGGTGATGGTGGGGGCCACCGTCGCCATCGCCTTTGTGAGCTTCGGGGTCTGGGCGCACCACATGTTCACCGTCGGCATGACCTCGGTGGGGAACACGTTCTTCGCCATTTCCACCATGCTGGTGGGCGTACCCACCGGGATCAAAATCTTCAACTGGATCGGCACCATGTGGGGCGGGAAGATCCGGTTGGAAACACCGATGCTGTTCTGCATCGCGTTCCTGTTCCAATTCCTGATCGCCGGATTGACGGGCATCATGCTGGCGATCGTCCCGTTCGACTGGCAGCTCAGTGATTCCTATTTCGTGGTCGCCCATTTCCATTTCGTTCTCGTGGGTGGACTGCTCTTTACGATTTTCGGGGCGATCTACTACTGGTTTCCCAAGGCGACCGGACGCCGCATGAGTGAGGGTTTGGGCAAGTGGCACTTCTGGCTGTTCGTCCTCGGATTCCACCTCACATTTGACACGATGCACATTCCCGGACTTTTGGGCATGCCGCGACGAATCTACACTTACGATGCCGGACGCGGCTGGGATCTTTGGAACCTGATCTGCACCATCGGCGTCGTGTTTCAGGGCGCCGGGGTCCTCTGCTTCGTCGCCAATGTCCTCCGATCCCTGGTGAAGGGGGCGCCCGCGGGCAATGACCCCTGGGATGCGTGGACGCTCGAATGGGCCACCACGTCCCCCCCGCCGGAATACAACTTCGCCGAGGCTCCGGTGGTTCGCAGCCGCCGACCCCTTTGGGACC
Organism: Verrucomicrobiota bacterium; assembly: GCA_046346705.1. GTDB lineage: Bacteria > Verrucomicrobiota > Verrucomicrobiia > Limisphaerales > UBA9464 > UBA9464. The sequence continues at coordinate 142,156 of JAXMHR010000003.1, forward strand.
TGAAGCATCCCTCGGATCCGGACTGGCATTACGAATAGGGTCTCCTCCGCATGAACGCCGCCTCCACCTCATTGCCCCAGGTTCCGGAAACCTGGAACCTTCCCGCGAAGGGTCGCGTGGGAATGGCGTGCCTCATCCTCGCGGAGAGTGCCATCTTCATCATCTTTGTAGTGGCCTACGTGTTCTACCTCGGAAAGGACACGTCCGGCCCCACCCCGCGTCAGGTACTCGAGCTTCCCATCCTGAACAGCATCTGCCTGCTGGCCAGCAGTGCGACCATCACGTTTGCCGTCCGGGCTCTGGAGCTGGGAGCCATCCGGGCATTCGCCGCCAGTTGGGCGGCCACGGCGGCGTTGGGCACCTATTTTCTCTTCGGGACCGCTCTTGAGTGGAAGCGGCTGATCCAGGTGCACGGGCTGACCCTTCAGACCAACCTCTTTGGGACCACCTTTTATTCCCTCGTGGGACTCCACGCCTGCCACGTGATCGTCGGGTTGGTGATGCTGTTGATCGTCCTCGTCCTCACCCTGCTCGGCCATGTCCGGCGCGAGCACGCGTGGCGGACCGACGTCCTGGCCTTGTACTGGCATTTTGTGGACGCCGTGTGGATCGTGGTGTTTACGGTGGTGTATGTCATCGGGCGCTGAAACCTCCGAATGAATTCGAGCCAGTCACAATCTTCAGGGAGTCGGATCCAGGTGCCGGCGTCGGGAGGCTGGCCCCTGGTGGCCGCCTTTGGTGTCACGCTCCTGTTTGCCGGATTGCTCACCCATTGGCTCGTGAGTGCGCTGGGGGTGGTGTGTATCGTTGCCGGGCTGTTCGGATGGTTCCGGGAAGTGCTTCCGGAGGAATTGGAGGAGGAACTTCTGGTTGAGCCCGCGCCTGCGCCGGTCGCTCCTGCAGCGGCGGGCGTTCGCCATTTGAAGGTCGGGGAACAAGGCCATCGCGGACGATTCCCCCTGGAGATGCATCCCTACTCCGCCGGACTGCGCGGCGGTTTGGTCGGCGGGATCGCGATGGCGGCGTGTGCCATTCTGTACGGCCTGATTGCCCAGCGAAGCCTTTGGTATCCGATCAACCTCCTCGCCGCCTCGGCGTCCGCGACGCTCTCGCAGATGACGGATGAACAGCTCCGTCAGTTTCACGCCTCCGGGCTCGTCCTGGCCCTGATCATCCACTCGGTCGGTTCCGCGTTGGTGGGTCTTCTCTACGGCATCGCCCTCCCGATGTTCCCGCGTCGCCCGGTGCTGCTGGGCGGTGTCCTGGCGCCGATTTTCTGGACGGGACTTCTGCATTCCGGCCTCGGGGTGATCAACCCCGCCCTTCAGGCGCGCATCCATTGGGGATGGTTCTTTGCTGCGCAGGTGGCGTTTGGGCTCGTCGCCGGGCGGGTGGTGGCGCGACGGGAGCGAATTTCCACGCTCCAGCATGTTCCCTTCGCCATGCGGGCGGGATTGGAAGCCCGGATGGATGGTGAGGGAACTTCCGGCCCTGGCGGGAAAGGTTCCCGTTCATGAAAGCCCTGGATGCATCCCTACGGAACCGCGGGGCCGTGTGCCTGGCGTGGCTCCCGATGCTGCTCGTGCTGGCGGTTGTGGGATGCGACCGCATTCCCGGGAAACCGACACCGGCGGAGATCCCGATCGAACCCCGGAACGTCACCAATTTTGCCGCGCTCTACGGACAGAATTGTGCGGGCTGTCATGGAATTGAGGGACGTGGCAATTCCGCCCTGGCGCTGGCGAATCCCGTCTACCTGGCGCTGGTGGATGACGCCACACTCCGTCGCGTCATCGCCCAGGGAATTCCCAAGTCCCTGATGCCGGCATTCGCCCAAAGCTCCGGCGGATTCCTGACGGACGCCCAGATCGAGATTTTAGCGGGTGGCATTCGCAGTCGATGGTCGCGTTCGGAGGCGGTCGTCGGAGCGAAACTTCCGCCCTATGCCGCAACCAGTCCTGGTGATCCACGGCGCGGCGAGGCCGTCTATTCCAAGTTCTGTGCCCGCTGCCACGGAGCCGACGGCAAGGGAACCGGGACCGTGGGGTCCATTTTGGACGGCTCGTTTCTTGCCCTGGTCAGCGATCAAGGCCTTCGCACCACCGTTATCGCCGGCCGCCCGGACCGGGGGCACCCGGACTGGCGCCAATGTGTGCCGGGCGAAGCAATGTCCTCCCAACAGGTGGGGGACGTCGTCGCCTGGTTGATCGCTCAACGCCCGGCAACCCCCGGACAACCCTATTCCCGGAAACCCTGATTCGAATCGAACGCAGGAGGAACCCATGCCCGCCCCCAGCCCCACTCCGCCCCCCGCGTCGTCCGCCGCACCCGTGCGGAAAATCTCCCGCCGCAAATGGCTCATGCCCGTCGGCATCGCCCTCAATGCGGTGGCCGGAGCCCTGATTGCGCTTCCCGTGGTCGGGTATCTCCTCGCTCCGGCGAGCCGGAAGCAGCGACGGGAGGATCTGGACTGGGTGAGCCTGGGGGAGTTGACGCAGTTCCCGGTCGGTGAAACTCGGCTGGCCACCTACCGGAATCCCTTTGTCCGTCCCTGGGATGGAGACACGGGGGACATCGCCTGCTGGGTCCGGCGGATCGCCGCGGACAAACTGCAGGTCTTTGCCATCAACTGCGCCCACCTCGGGTGCCCCGTGCGATGGTTCCCGCAATCGGGACTGTTCATGTGCCCCTGCCACGGGGGCGTCTATTACGAGGACGGCTCCCGGGCGTCGGGTCCTCCACCGCGGGGATTGTTTGAGTACTCCTACAAACTGGAAGGCGGCCGGCTGTGGATCAAGGCCGGCCAGATGCCCACGCTGGCGTCGCCCCCGAGCGTCGCTTCCAAGGGCGGAACCCAGGGATGTTCATGCGCCTGATCCGGACACTTTTGGGCTGGTTTGACCAGCGCCTCCAGCTCGGCAAGCCGATGGGGGAGGCAATGTCGCATCCGGTTCCCCGGAGCAGCGCGAGTTGGGCGTATGTTTTTGGGAGCGCAAGCCTGACGCTGCTCATGCTGCAGTTCGCCACCGGCATCTGCCTGGCGATGGTTTATGTGCCGTCCGCGGACGAGGCGTGGAACAGCCTGCAGGTGCTGAACCAGCAGCAGACCTTCGGGTGGTATCTTCGCGCGCTGCACGGATGGGGATCCAACTTCATGGTGGCCATGGTGCTCGTGCACATGATCCAGGTCTTCCTGTTCGGGGCCTTCAAGTTTCCCCGGGAGCTGACCTGGATTGTCGGGATCTTCCTGCTGCTGATGACGCTGGGCATGGCCTTCACCGGCCAGGTGCTCCGGTTTGACCAGGATTCCTACTGGGGCCTGGGAATCGGCGCGTCGATCATGGGGCGCGTCCCGGTTTTTGGTGCGGCACTCGTGAAGTTGATGCTCGGAGGTCCGATCATCGCCGGGGAAACCCTTTCCCGGTTTTTTGCGATCCACGTCTTCATTGTTCCCGGAGCCCTCATTGGGTTTGTCGGACTCCACCTCCTGATGGTGCTCAAGCTGGGTGTCAACGAGTGGCCGGCACCCGGACGCGTCGTGCGACGGGAAACGTACCTGCAGGAATATCACGAGCTGACCCACCGGGATGGGGTGCCCTTTGTCCCGGACGCCTTTCGCAAGGACCTCGTCTTCTCCGGACTCGTGCTCTTTGCCGTCGCGACCTGTGCGGCGGTGTTCGGGCCGTATGGCCCCAATGGCGCTCCGGATCCGACCGTGGTCCAGACCGTGCCCGCGCCCGACTTCTTTTTCCTGTGGCTCTATGCGGCGCTCGCCCTCCTGCCACCCAACATGGAGACCTTTCTCCTGCTGGTGGGACCGGTAGTGGGCATCGGCATCCTGGTTGCCCTTCCGTTGATCTCCGGCACGGGTGAGAAGAGTTGGAGGCGCCGTCCGATGGCCGTGCTGGTGGTCCTCCTGTCCGTGATTTCACTGACGGCGCTCACGAAGCTCGGGTTGCATGCCCCATGGTCGCCGATCATGAATGCCTGGAGTTCCACTCCGATTCCTGACGAATTCCTCAAGGGGCGGAGCCCGGTTGAACTTCAGGGTGCCGTGGTCCTTCAGGCGAAGCAGTGCCGCAATTGCCACGCACTGGGAGGGTTGGGCGGACAACGTGGTCCCGCCTTGGATTCCGTTGCCACCCGTCTGACGGGAGACCAGCTGTTCCGGCAGGTCCTGCAAGGCGGAGGAAACATGCCGGCCTACGGCAAGAATCTCAGCCCCCCGGAGGCAACCGCGCTGGTGGCGTTTCTCAAGACCCTGCATCCGAAGGACGAGCGTCCGGCTGTCGATGCGTCGCTGGTGGGAGCCCGATAGTCTTTCCTTGTGGACTTGATCGGGGGGTGATCCATGGTCTAACCAGTTCATGTTCAGTGGGATCTAATTGGCTTTGGTTTGGCTCCATTCCCGGCGATCTCCCAGGATTTCATCTTCTGAATTCCGTCATTGCATTCCCTTCTGAATAACCCCACGTTGGCCGCGTCCAACTTCGCAAGTGTGAACGTTCAGTTCCATGAGGGCTTGGTTGTGATCGGCGGGGTGATGCTCAACGGGCGTCGCCCCTTCTGAATCCAGGCGAGCCCGTCCAAAACCCAAACGCTATGAAACTCCTGCTCTGTGTTGTCGGTGCCGTGCTGCTCGCCGGATGCGGCATTTCGGAGTCCTCGGCCATCGCCCAGGCGAAGGCTCCCGCAGACGGCGCGGTCGGAACCAATTCCCTCGCGGTGGCGCCGAATGAAACCAACGCGGTCCCCGCGGCAGTGCCGTCGGTCCCGCCGCCGGCCCCGGATCTGCCCCCCAATCTGCCCGAAGCCGCGCGGGAAATCGTCAAGCTTTCGCACAGCCAGATTGGCGATTCGGTCGTCACCAGTTATATCGCCAATCTCAAGGAACCGTTTCACCTGGATGCGGAGCAGATCGTATATCTTCGGGACTTGGGACTCTCCCCATCGGTGATCGAGGCGCTCTTGTCCAAGGAGCAGGAACTTTCCCTGAAGGCTCCGCGAAAGGCGGAGGCTGCCCCCGTGGCCGCAGTCAATGCTCCCTCGACGGCCTCGCCGACCCTGTACCCCGGGGGTAAACCCGAGCTGGAATCCCCGCAGGTGGGACCTGCGGTCCCGGCACCCGCTCCGGCGCAGTCCTCCGAGCCCCCGCCGGCCGGTCCCACCCAGGTCAACTACAACTTCTTCTACGACTCCCTCGCGCCCTACGGGAACTGGTTCAACGTCCCGACCTACGGATACGTATGGCAACCGACCTGTGCGGTCATTACACCGGGATGGCGTCCCTATTGGAATTGCGGCAGTTGGGCCTGGTGTGACGCGGGTTGGTATTGGAATTCGTCCTACTCGTGGGGTTGGGCTCCGTTTCATTACGGCAACTGGGTGAATTCGCCTGGCGCTGGATGGTGTTGGGTGCCCGGCCGGACGTGGAGTCCTTCGTGGGTGACCTTCCGGTACGGCGGGGGCTATTGCGGTTGGGCGCCGTTGCCGCCCGGATGCGGAGTTTCTGCAGGCGTGGGCCTGACCTGGGCCGGTTCAGGTGTGAGCGTGGGCTTTGGATTCGGCTACAGCGCCACCGATTATTGTTGGACTCCCACCAGTTATTTCACCTCGCCGAACTGCTCGGCCTTTGGAGTGTACGGGGCTGGTGTCCACCAGATCTACAACGGCAGCACTGTCGTCAATAATTACGTCGTGGGTAACAATAATACGATCATCAACAACGGGATCGACCCCAACCATATCGCCCCTCATTCACGGAACGAGATTCGAAAGGTTCAGCTTTCCGACACGTCGTCCCCAAATCTTGCCGGATCCCTTGCCGGCACTCGGGGACGCCCGGGCGATCCCACCCAGTTGGCAGTCTATCGACCGCCGGTCGGTGCTTCGACGACGACGACGCCCCCTGGATCGTCCGGAATCCCCGGTCCCCGGCATGAGGTGCGCCCGTCTCAGTTCGCCAGCACTTCGGTTCCGGGCACCACGGTCGGTCCATCCCGGAGTCTGGGAGTCCGTCCTATGGTGAATCAGCCGGATCGTCTTCCCGCGCCGAATCCGCGGACCCCTGCGGTGGCCCCGACCTCCCAGAATGCGGGAGCCCGGACTGGAATTTCGACACCGCGGTCCGGAGTCGTTTCCCGTCCCGCCACGACCCCCTCTCCCACGGGATACAATGGTCAATCCTTGGCAGCCCGCGGGAGTTCTCCCAACCTGGGGGCCGTTCCTGGTGGCTACGTTGGGGCAGGAAGGTTGGAGCCTCGAAAGGCGCCGGTCTCCTCTGATCTTCTTCCCGGTGAGGCGCCCAGTTTTCAACGGCCTGTGGCCTCTCGCCCTGGGATGCCCTCGGAAACGGGAGAAATTCGCACCCCGTCGGGCTATCAGCAAAGTCCGGTGTCCCGGGTCGATCCCCGCCCTCAAGCGCCGGCTCCGATGCCGTCGTTCCAGATGATGCCTTCGCAGGTTCCCCAACCCACCATGTCCCGTCCAATGCCGTCCCAGGGTTTCGGCGGAGGAGTCCGAGGCGGGGGGAATCCTTACGGAGGAGGGGCCGCCATTCGCTCCCGTCCCTGACCGCGCGTCACGGATCTGTTTTCGCTGAGATCAATCCCCTCTGAAGCCACCCATGAGCCGAGAGAATTCCCCGCGGGGGGATCGATGGCGGCGCTGGTTCATTCCGGCCGTTGCGGTCGCCACGTTGGCGCAATGGGCTGCCTCCGCAGATCCCACGGTACTGTACGAGACCCGGTTTGAGAAAATTGAGGGGTTTTCCGCAGACGAGGACCTGATGGGGCAGGGCAACTGGGTGGGAGACGCGTCAGATCTCAACGGCCAAAAGGCGCCCGCGGGTGGCAACGGAGTGCTTGCGGAACCCGTGTTCGGGTTTGAAGGCCAGTACGCCTACATTGGATTCGACGCCCCGCCCAAGACGGCGGATTTCAACGTCTGGCGTCCGATCAATTTGAAGCCGGTAGGGCAGCCGCTTCCGGTGATCCGATTTGAGGTTTCCTTCCAGATCGCCGATTCGAGCGCGGCGGCCCCGTACTTCGATGACTTCCGGTGGAGCGTGTACAACGCGTCCAATCAACGGCTGTTCAGTCTGGATTTCGACAACGAGGACCTTGGGGTGAACTACATCCTCGACGATCAGCGTGGGCAGACACCGCCGCCGATTGTTCCCACCGGATTTCAGTTCACCCACTACGAGCCGTACGATTTGCAGATCGACCTGAATCTGCAGCGCAATCTTTGGACCGCCCGGATCAACGGCGTCACCGTCGCGAACGCCCTTCCCATCACCACCGTGGGCGCCGCGTTGACCTTGGGGGACATCGATGCCGTCTGGGTGATCCGGACCCCGGGCAAGCCGGGCGACAACTTCATGATCTTTGACGACTACCGAATCTCGGTGCTGGACGTCTCGGAGATCCCTCCGTCAGTGGAGGCGGTCGGAATGCTGACCACCGGAACTTTCGTGGTGCGGGTGCTGGGAGAGCCGGGCGTGACCTACCGGCTGGAGGCCGCGACATTGGCGGCTGGCGGGATCTCGGACTGGAAGCGGGTCAATTCCGGGGTGGCTCAAAGCCCCGGCGGATACGTGGACCTTCAAGATCCCGAGGCGGCGCAGTACCCCCACCGGATCTACCGCGCGGTGAGCGTTCGCTAGAGGGCGTCGCGGACCTTTCATTCTCCTCAAAAGCCTCGCTTTTTGAGGAATGGAACCCGTCATTAGTTTTTCGAACGGGCAACATCGGGTTGAACTCGGGCAATTCCCGCACAGGCAGAAAATGCAATGCGCCTAGGCTGAAGGCGCATGAAAACAAACCAGATTCCCAAGTCCTTCGTCCTGGCAACCCTCGCCGCCGCGGCAGGAACGGCGCTGGCCGCCGAGGATTCTCTCTCCACGGCGATTTCACCGGTCTCCAACCCGATCTACTTCGAAAGTCCGTTGATCCAAAGCGAGGTCCGGCCGATCTACATTCACCACAAGATCGACAACGACTTTGTGGGCGGCAATGCCAACGTATACGCCGTGCAGCTCCGATGGGCGGTGACCGACCGCCTCGCCGTCATCGCGACCAAGGACGGCTACATCGACCTCAACCCAGACGCGCTTCCCCACCAGACGGGCTGGGCCGACGTCGCCGCCGGCGTGAAGTACGCGCTGATCAAGGATGAGGAACATTCCTTCATCCTGACCCCGGGTCTCACCTTTGAAATTCCGCTGGGCCAGCAGGACGTGTTCCAGGGCAACGGAGATGGCGTTTGGAACGTCTTCGCTTCAGCCGTGAAGGGTTTTGGAAACTTCCATATCACCGGCAACGTGGGATTCAACGTGCCGGATGATCTCAACGACGAGACGGCGAACTTTCACGCCAGCCTCCAGTTCGACTATTACCTGACCAAGTGGTTCATCCCGCTGGTGTCGTTCAATTCCTTCACCACGCTCAGCGATGCCAACGGTCCTGCCTTCCCGACGGAAGGATTCGACCTGATCAACTTCGGCAGTTCGGCTGCGAAGGGTAACACGCAGGCCGCAGTCGGCATCGGATTCCGGTCCCGTCTCCTCGCCAGCCTGGATCTCGGGTTCACCTACGAGCTCGGGATCACCCAGGACCCTGGCATCTTTGATGCCCGGTACACTGTGGATGCCATTTGGCGCTTCTAACGACAGCCGGGTGACGCAGCCCTCATTCCCCGGGTCCCGCCCCGGACTCCCCAGTTCGGGACGGGTCCGGAATCGACGGGTCGGCGCGTTTGAGTCCCAGCCGCTGTTCGTACTGTCCCAGTTTCAAAGTCCGGGTGCCTTCCCGGGCTTTTTGGTCGATACCCAGGTGGCGGATCCGGGCTTCCGCCTGGGCCGACCATGCGGAATCCGGGAAGCGGGCCATGAGTCGTTCCAGCACCGCCCGGGCGGCGGGAATACCGTCCGGTGTTTTCAGGTGAACGTCGGCCAGTTCATTGAACCATCGGACGACATGCCGAGCTGGAACCCCGTCGAGTGCCAGAAGTTGTTCCAGTTCGTCCGTGGCCAGTTTCAGATGTCCGAGCGGTTCGATATAGGTCTTCGCAAGGCGCTCGCGTGCCTCCCAGTCCTCGGGATGACGCGCAAGGTGTTCGACTAGTTCCTGCGCCGTCGTGATGGCATTCTCCACGGGAAGCCGGCTGGCGCCCAGATCCTCCGTCAAGCCCAGGCGTTCCTCATGATGCGGCACCGCGATGCGAACCGGTTCCGCCTTTGCGCCCGCCATGGATCCCCCCGGAAGATGCGCCAGCCTTTGAGTTGCCAGGTGGCCTGCGGGTGAATCAGGAAACTCCGCGGCCAGCTGTTCGAGGGTGGCCCGGGCACCCTCGGGGTCGTTCAGCCCCTTCAGCTGCAAGTCCACTTTTCGACTGAGGGCGAGGGCCCGATCGGATTCCGTCCGCCCCGGTGTGGCCAGGAGTTCCTGCAGGATCCCCAGCGCCGTCATCGGGTCCTTGAGGTCCTGCTCATGGATGTCCACGAGGAGCAGCAATCCTTCGACGTCGCCGGGAAATCGTTCCAACTCCGCCCGCACTGCTTCGACTGCTTCGGGATACTCGCCCCGCTTTCGGTGTCCCACCGCCCGGAAGTAGGCCGGTCGCAGTTCCACCCGATCATTTCCTCCAGTCAGGGACCCGGTCAAAGGTCCCAGGACGGACGCGACCACGGACGGAAGCCAGAGAATGCAGAGGAGCACCGAGACCACCATGCCCGCCACAATGAGCCCAAATTGGGCCGCCGGTCCCGGAGTGGGCCCGGCGCCCGTGAAGGCACCCACAAACAAGGCTACCAACCCGGCGGTCAAACCCCACCGGAAGAGTGCTGGACTCGCCTCGCCCGCTGAGCCCTGCCTCGCGTACTGCCAGGCAAACAGCGCTGCGCATCCCAGGAGCACCAGGCTGAAGACAATGGCTTGTCCGATGAGAGCAAGAGCCACCATGTGATTCCATGGACCAAGACCCCTTGGATTCCTCACGTCAAGAATGCATCCGCCCGGGTTGGACGGGCAGGGCATCCCGCATCGATGCGTGCCCCACGGGCCTCACGGCCGGCTCAAGCGGACGGCAATGGATTCCTCGAATGGCGGGCTTTCCAGGACAGTTCCGCCCTCCTTGCGCCGAATTTCGCCCTGCCCGAGAACACGACCATCGTGGGTGGAGATCCAGTCCACTTTCCACATTCCCTTTTCCAGGTTCACCGTGATTGCGGTGGGGCCGCGTCCTTCAAGGTACATGGCATGAGCATGGCCTGGATCCGAAAGCACTCGGGAAACCACTCCGGGAGAGGCGAGGACGAATTGGGTGTCCGGTCGCAGGCCCGCCAGGTCGAAGGATCCCAGAAAGTCCGCGAGCACCCGGAGTTCCCGCCGCAGTTCGGCGCCGCCGCTTCCGGGGGCGCGGTTTCCCGTGTCCGAACCATCCTCGTGTCCCGGGGTAAAGCTGTAGTCGAGGTTGTTGAACAGACCTCCGCCCTCGAGGAGAAAGTTCCAGGCCTGCCGTCGATAGGGGGCCGCCTCCGCGCCGGCGAATCCTGTTTCGTCGAAGCCCAGCACCACGCCCGCGCCACGATTCCAGGACACGGCCTCCGGAAATGCATAGTGAAACTGCACCAGTCCCGCCTCCGGGACGAGGTCCGATTCCCGGAGCGCCAGGCGGAAGTTCGCCACGTTCTGAGCGATCAGATGTCGTTTGGGGAGTCGTCGCTCCTCATCGACAATCACCCGGGCCAGGGCCCGCTGCCACGCGACCGAACGGGCGGACGTGACTTCCACCGCGTTTGGAAAACCGGCGCGATCCGTCAGGTAGGGATTGATCCGTTCCCCCAGGGAGCTGTTGTCCGCCCAGGGTTCGTTCTGGATCTCATAGATCAGATTGTCGAAGTAGTTCAGTTCCCGCACCAGCCACCGGGTCACCGCCTCCTGAACCTGGAAGACGGGTGTCGCTGGTTCCGGAGACTCCGTCAGCGTGTGAAGCCGGCGCCAGTCCGCCACGGGGATGGACTGGACGTTGTTGGACGGGTTCAGGGGATGGACCGCCCATTGTTCCGTACCATAGGTGGAGCAAAAGAGCGTCAGTTCGACGACGATGCCCCGTCGGCTGGCCACGCCCAGGAACGTCTTGCGACGGGTGAGGTACTCTTCGGACAAATGGTGGAGGTCGAACCGGTTTCCACCCCCGGCATAACCCGGTGCATCACTCCGGGCCCACGGCGACAGGAATCGGCCCGGGCCGGGCGCGAGGGTATTGCGGGTGATTCCAAAGGCTCCCGCCGGCTCAACGTAGGTGCCGGCAAAAACCCGGGTGTAGTTCATGCCGTCCCGTTGAAGGGATTCCAGGTAGGTGCGGAAATCAAAGTCGGGATTGATCACCGCCCCGTAGTGCTCACCACTGGTGATGAGCGCCGTGGCACGTCCGTTGAAGTCGAACCAATGCGGATTCTCCGGGTGCCGGCGGATGGGATCCCCCCGCAGCGATCCTGCGGTTACCCAGACGGCGCAAAGGAACCGGAGTGCGGATTGGACCGGGGCCGCCATGTTAGCGGGTTCCGAAGCAGTAAAGGTTTCGCTCCGTCCTGAGGAAGAAGTTGGCACCGGCAAGAGCAGGGGACGCCTGCACTTTCTCACCCACCGGGCTTCTCGCGAGGACCTTGAACTCCGGTCCGGCGGCGACCACGACGGTTTCCCCTTCATCCGACACGAAATATATTCTTCCGGCCGCGGAAACCGGCGAAGCCGAGAAATTCCCGCCGACGCGTTCCTGCCAGATCAACTCCCCGGTGTCCGCCTTGAGACAAGACGCCACGCCGCCGTCGGCAATCGCGAACAGATGAGGACGGAGGTAGAGCAGGGAGGGGACCTTCGGCATGCCCTTCTTCTGTTGCCAGACGAGGCGCGACTCCCCCTGGTCCCCGGTCCCGCCCAATCGGAAGGCTTTGATGGTCTCCTTGCCTCCCCATCCCCCGGACGTGAAGACCAATCCATCCCCGACCACAGTGGACGGCACCTTGCCCTCCCCGGCGACTTCGTCGCTCCAAAGCCGTGCCCCGGTGCGAACGTCGAATCCCTGCACCACGTCGCCGGCCTCGCTGACCACCTCGGCCGACCCGTCGTGTTCCCAAACGGTCGGGGCTCCATGTGAGATTCGGGAGCGCCCGCGCCCGGTCCTCCACCGTTCGCGGCCTGTCCGGACATCGAGGGCCAAGACGTAGGAACGGTCCCAGGGCGTCTGCCATCCCAACTTTTTGTCTTCGCCATCACTGCTTCCGTCCCGGGCCATGATCAGGAGGTCCCGGTACAGAATCGGCGAGGTCCCCAGGCCGTGCTGTCCGTAGAAGGCGTGGGCCCGGTTCGTCCAAAGGGTCGCGCCGGAAAAATCCACCGCCACAAAGCTGCCGTCCCCGAAGCACGCGTACACCCGTTCCCCGTCCGTCGCGGGCGTGGGTGTGGCGTAGGTATTCCGTCCCTCCTTGCGACGGGTGACTTGTTGGAAGACTTCACGGTCCCACAGGACCCGCCCGTCGCGCCGGTCGAGGGACAGAATGCGGCAACTGGTTCCGTTGTCCGTTGCCGTGGTGAGGAACACCCGATCGTTCCAGACGATCGGTGACGACCACGCCTCGCCGGGAATGGGGGTCTTCCAGGCAACATGATTGGTCGCCGACCATTCCAGTGGTGGCTGCGCGTCGTCGGAAATTCCCTGGTACCCGGGCCCGCGAAATCCCGGCCAGTTGCCGGCGAACAGGGGCAGCGTCAGGAAACCGAGTGCCCACCCTACGCTGGATCGCAAGGGGATGTGGCTCCGGCGCGTGCGGAATCGGGAGAACATGGAGTCCAGCGTCCCCGAGCCGGCGATCGATCTCAAGCCCATCGCACACGCGGTGGCGGCCCGGATTCGTCCGTCACTTGGGCGGCGTTGGCGGGACTCCGTCCACCCGGATTGACCCGTCGGTGCCCAGTTCCGCCTTCACCGGGCCGTTGGTTCCGGGTGCCGCCGTGGCGGGTCTCCGGATGCCCTCGTTCAGGATTTGGGCTCCCTTCTTGTCCGATCCGTAGAGTCCGCGCCGGATCAGATCAATCCGGCGCGCGATGCTCAGCTCCTCCTTGAGCTTCCGGACCTGGTCACGCAGGACGGCAAGATCGTTGAATTTCCGCTCGAGTTCCGCCTTCTCCGCCAGCAACCGCTTCAGCTCCTTCTGGAGTTGGGCGCGGTCCCCTTCGCTGGCCGCCAGTTTTCGTTCGGTATCTGTGATCCGGCCGTTGAGGTTTCCGATCTGCTGGTTCAGTCCGTCCATCTGCTTGGTCAGCCCGTCCCGTTCCCCCTCGAGTTCGGTGATCTGATGATCACGCTTCTCGATTTCCGCCGAAGCCGCGGCGGCGGCCGCCTTGGCGCTATTCTCCGTCTTCAGGAGCGCCTCCGACATCTCGGTCAGCCGGTTGGAGTAGGTCCCCAGTTCATCCGTCCGCTGGGCGAGATTGGTCCGGAGCAGCATCGCATCCTTCTGTTCCTGGGTGAGCCGGGAGGTCGTTTCCACCAGGTCGTTGGACATGCGGGAAATGCGCGCCGCCGACTCGGCCTCCCGTTCTCCGGAGCGCCTCGCCGTCACGAACCAGCCAATCCCGAGGTTCAGGACGACGATCACCAGTAGGATGCTCAACGTTTTTGTGCTCATAGGCGCTGATCAAAAGCTGAAGCCGTACCCGGGCAATGGCAAGAACTCCGCCCCCGGCTTGCAGTAGGGACGTCTGCCAGTAGGGTGAATTCATGCGCTTTCCGGACAGTGCCGGTGTCATGATCCTCGACGGATGCCCGTTGTTCCCGCGCTCCCTCGTGCCGTTGTTCATCTTCGAACCTCGATACCGCAGCCTGCTGGAATCCGCACTGTCGGGGGACCGCATGATGTGCCTCGCGATGCGTCAGCCCGGATCCCCCGACCGTCCCAATCCGCTGGCCGGACTCGGATTGATCCGGACCTCGGTCAAAAACCCCAACGGCACCTCCAATCTCCTGCTGGAGGGTCTCACCCGCGTGCGGCTCGGTCGGGCCGTCCAGACGCGCCCGTTCCGCATCCACCGCATCGAAGCCATTCCGTCGGCGGTACCAGAGGGCCCGGACACAGAGGCTCTGGTCCAGCGTGTCTTGGAACTCGTCGAGATCCGGTTGCGGCGGGGTACCGAGTTTCCCCTCGGCACGCTGCTGCTGCTCGCGGGAGCTACCCGTCCGTCCTCCCCCGTGCGAATCGAGGATTGCCTGGCCGCCCTGCGGTCGATGAATGATCCCGGGGCCCTGGCGGATGTCGTGGCGACGCTCCTCATCTCCAACTTTATCATGCGCCAGGTGGTCCTGCACGCCGTGGACGTGTCCGAGCGCCTGCGCCACGTGATCGAGTTTCTGTCGTCAGAAACATCCGAGGCCCGTGAGGAATCCTCTTCATGAATCCCCCCTCCCTGAATGAGGACGCGCTCCGCGGGGCGTCCGTGGATGAAATCCATTCCGCCCTGTTTGAACAACTGGTGGCGGGCCACGCGCAGATGGCGCTGATGTTTCTTGGGGAAATCCCCCATCCGGAAACCGGTCACACCGCTCCTCCCTCGATCGAGAACGCCAAGATGTTCATCGACCAGTTGGAAATGCTGGAATCCCGGACCCGCGGGAACCTCAGCGCCGCGGAATCGAGGGTGCTGACCCAGGCGCTTCGGGTGACCCGGAAGGCGCTGGCGTCGGTGATGGATGCTGTTTTGGAGGAGGACCCGGCACCGCCTGTCCACGGTTTGCCTCGGGACGCGACAAATTCCTGAAACCGAAGGTCGCCTGCCCGGGTGATGGCACCATGGCATGCATTCTCCTGGCGATGGTGGGTTGGTGCCTGTTGCTGGTCGTCTGCTGGCCCCTCGCCCTCCTGGTCGCAGTTCTCCTTCCCTTCGTGGTGCTGGTGTCGATTCCATTCCGGCTCCTGGGGATCGTCCTGAGCGCGGCCTTCGCCCTCCTCCGCGCCCTGCTGTTTCTTCCGGCCCGCCTCCTCGGATTCGGACGCTGATCCCGGCCTGGCATTGCACCCCGCGGCCGGAACGGCATGATCGCCCGCCCGGGGATGTCCAAATACCTGCACGTCTTTGCCGTCGGAATCCAGAACACGCTGGTGTACCGCGTGAACTTCCTGTTCCGCGCGGTCTTCGGACTCATTCCCCTCACCGGGACGCTCTATGTCTGGCGGACGATTTACGCCGGCAAGACTCCGGGATCGCTGATCGGGGATTACACGCTCCAGGGCATGATCAGCTACTACCTGCTGGTCACGATCGTGGATGCCCTGACGGCAGTCGCCGAGGATGACTGGCAGATCGCCGCGGATATCAAGGAGGGGGCGATCAGCCAGTTCCTCCTGAAGCCGATGGACTATTTGACCTACCGTCTCTGTCTCTATTTCTCCGGAAGGACGGTGTACACCGTGGTCGCGATTCTCCCCGTCGTCCTCTTTACGCTGTATCTGCGCGATTCCTTCGTTACTCCGTCCAGCGTGGGGACGGCCGTTCTCTTCACCGCCTCGGTGGTCCAGGCGGCGCTGCTTCAGTTCTTTCTCGCCTACACCATGGCGTTGCTCGCGTTCTGGGTTTTGGATGTCAGCACCTTCATCTTCATCCAATTCGCCTTTGAATACATCTGCAGCGGGCATCTTTTCCCTTTGGACATCCTGCCGCCCGCCGTCGCCCGGGCGCTGCAACTGACCCCGTATCCGTACCTTTGCTATTTTCCTGCCGCGGTTTATCTCGGACGAATCCAGGGCAGCGAGCTGGTCCTCGGGTTCGCCATTCAATCGGCCTGGGTGGTTGTGGGCTATGGATTGGCCCGCTGGGTTTGGGCCCGGGGCATCCGGCGGTATTCCGCGGCCGGCGGCTGATGCAAACCCGGTGAGCCATGGCCCTCCTTCGTCGCTACCTGTCCCTCTACGGCGCCCTCTGCCGGATCTCCATCATCCAGGAGATGATGTTCAAGGTGAACTTCCTCCTCTGGATCCTGGTGGAGGGACTCTGGTTTGCGCTTCAGCTGGCCTTCATGGGAGTGCTCTACGAGCACACGGACAGCATTGGCGGATGGACGAAGTGGGAGGTCATCCTGTTGTCGGGTGCGAGCCAGTTCCTCATGCAATTGGTGAGCATCACGTTCATGAGCAATCTCACGAACCTCTCCGAGTTGATTCGCACCGGAAAGCTCGACTTCTTCCTCCTGCTTCCGGTGAACGCCCGCTTCCTGATCTCGGCCCGGAAGTTTGAAGTGGGCAACGTGGTCAACGCCCTCCTTGGCCTGGTCGTCATGGGTTACGCGATGCACCGGCTCCGGTTGACACCGTCCGTCCTGCAGTGCCTCGGGTTTGGAATCCTCTGCGGCGCTGGATTCCTGGTGCACTACTCTCTGATGTTCCTTCTGGCGAGCATCGCATTCTGGACCGTGCGGGCCCAGGGAATCGTCTGGGGCTACTACAACCTGTTCAACATTGCGCGACTTCCGGACGCGGCGTTCCCGCGCGGCGCCTTTCGGGCCGTGTTCACGTTTGTCGTGCCGATGCTGCTGGTTTCGAATGTACCGGTGAAACTGCTGACCGACCGTCTGGGGTCCCCCGCGGAAATGATCCTGCTGGTCGGCATGTCCCTCGGCTGCTTTGCGGTCAGCGAATGGGTTTGGCGTCACGCCATGCGGCAGTACACCAGCGCCAGTTCCTGACGGGGAAACGCGGTTCAAAACCCACGCAAACCCCCTTTGCCGCCGCGGCCGGGTTCCCTATGGTCGTCGGCCATGTCCAATTTGGATGCCCCGAGGATGCCCCGCTGGCCGTTCGTGTTTGGCGATGCGGTCCTCCTCGCCGCCGCGACCGCGCTGGTCCTGCATGGAAACCGTCCTCTGGCTCCCCACGAGGTTCTCGCAGTGGCTGCCCTGTGTGCCATTGGCGCTTGGATCATGGTCCTTCCCTTTCTCCGCGACCACGCCGCCGCGGTGAAGTTGCAGGAACAGGAGGGGCTTGCCGACACCGCGCGCCAGATCGGGGAACTTCAATCCCTCGCCGGCCATATCCGGGAGGCTACCTCACAATGGCAATCCATTCACGATGGAGCCCGGAAGGCGTCCGAAACGGCCACGAGTGCGGTGGATCGGGTCGGAGCCGAAGCGAAGGCGTTTACGGAGTTCCTCTCGCGAAGCAACGATCAGGAAAAGCAGGCCATGCGCCTTGAACTGGAAAAATTGCGGCGCGGCGGTACCGAGCACCTCCAGGTCATCGTGCACGTGCTGGACCACGTGCACGCATTGTATCAGGCCGCCGCGCGCAATGGCGCCACGCCGTTGACAGCCCAGTTGGGACAGTTCCGGGGCGCCTGCCTCGACGCCGTTCGGCGCATCGGTCTCGCTTCCTATGAAGCCAAGTCCGGCGACCTCTTTGACACGAACGTACACCAGACCCCCGAGGGACGCGAACCGGCGCCCGGGTCCCGGATCGCCTCCACCATTGCGTGTGGCTACACCTACCAGGGACAGCCGGTCCGTCGAATCCTGGTCACGCTGGAATCCTCGGAGGCGGATTCCGCCGGAGGTGGCGGATTGCCGGAAGGCGCCCCCAAAACCATTCGGGAGGTCACGGAGGATCCCGCCTTGGAACTTCCGCTGGGCGAAGATCCGGTGGACTGATCGACTGAGCCCTGCAGGGCGGACTACTTCGCTCCCTGATCAATCCACGCGCGGACCAATCCAATCTGCGCCGGCGTGAGCGGGTCGCCCTTGCCATCCGGCGGCATGGCGGCATCCGGATCCAGTCGGGCAATGGACTGGACCAGTGGGCTCTTGGCGCTTTCGCCCTTCAGGATTGCGTCCCCGCTTTCACCCGCCTTCAGTGCGGCTTCCAGGGTGTCCAGACGGTACTTCCCCTTCTGCTTCTCCGCCCCGTGGCATTTGACACAGGACTTTTCGAAGATGGGCTTGATGTCTTTTTCGAACGTGACGCCCTTGGCCGATGCAGCCGGGGGCAGTTTGCTGAGGTCAACATCGGCGCCGAGAACCGTGGCGGAAAACACGCAGCACGAGACGGCGGCGGTCAGGGTCAGGAGAGATTTCATGCGCAACAGTGATTTTGAGCGTGTGTGAGGACGCCCCTGAGGGTCAACCCATTCAAGCGCGCCGCAAGTCGGCCCGATGGCTCCGGACTGGAGTTCCCCCCGCCGCCCCGGCAGGATCCGCCGTGATGAATCCACGCTCCCTCCTCCGCGTTCTGTTCACCCTGGCAGGACTGGTGTCGCCCATCCTGGTCCGGGCGGAACTCTCCGGAACCCCGCAGCCGGGACAGCAGGTCTCCGCCGGTTATCGCGCCGTGGTGACACGGACCAACCAGCTGGAATACCTCCTCTACCTTCCGAAGGATTTCGGCGCGGATCCCTCCAAGCAATGGCCGCTCGTCCTGTTCCTCCATGGGGCCGGGGAACGGGGCCACGAGTTGCAAAAGGTGGCGGTTCATGGTCCCCCGAAGCTCGTTCAGGCCGGCCGGGATTTTCCCTTCATCCTGGTTTCCCCGCAGTGTCCGGAGGGACAGGTGTGGGATGATGCGGTCCTGATGGGAATGCTGGATGAATTGCAGGCCAAATATCGGGTGGATCCGAAGCGGGTGTACGCCACGGGACTCAGCATGGGCGGGTACGGAACCTGGGCCCTGGCCCTGCGTCATCCCGAACGCTTCGCCGCCGTCGCCCCGGTGTGCGGGGGAGGGGAACGCATTCGCGCCCTGCTCCCCGCCCAGCAGGATGCCCTCAAGACGCTCGGCGTTTGGGCATTTCACGGAGGAAAGGACAACGTTGTCGCCCTGTCCGAAAGCGAACGCATGGTGGACGCCTTCAAGAAGGCCGGGGTGAAGGATATCCGCCTGAAGGTTTATCCCGAGGCCGGGCACGACTCGTGGACCCAGGCGTATAACGAACCCACGTTCTTCGACTGGCTTCTTCAGCACAGTCGATAGATCGCAGGATGAGGGGTCCGGACCGTTGGCCGCGCCGGAGCAGCGCGCGTCTCCCACGCGGAAATCACCCTTCACCGCAATCGCGATTTTCCCAATGCCCTTCCGAACCTTCGAAGTCTCCGATCCCCGCTTTACGCACGATGGATTGCGCTGGGTGACCGTCCGAAGCGATGCCCTCCGTGGACGCGGAGATGTCACCTTGTACGTCCACTCTCACGCGGAGACGCCCGGCGCGCGGTATATTCCCGTGGTGATCCTCCTGCACGGGGTTTACGGCTCCCACTGGGCGTGGGCGTTGAAGGGAGGAGCCCACCGGACGGCCGCCCGCATGATTGACGCCGGGGAACTCCCGCCGCTGGTCCTGGCCATGCCAAGCGATGGACTTCGTGGGGACGGGTCGGGGTATGTCCGGCAGGCCGGATTTGATTTTGAGCATTGGATCGTCCACGAGGTTCCCGAGGTGGCCCGCCTGGCGGTGTCGGGTGTTTCCGAGGCATCCCCGTTGCTGCTCGCGGGACTCAGCATGGGCGGCTTTGGCGCCCTTCGGTTGGGCGGGAAGTATCCCGAACGGTTCCGGGCGGTTTCGGGACATTCCTCCGCCACCCGGGCCGACCAGTTTCGTGCGTTTGCCGCCCACGGCATTGACGAGTGGAGCAGTGCTCCCGAGGACCGTTCCGTCATCGCCGCCATGGAGCACAACCGCGATCGGCTGCCCCCCATCCGATTCGACTGTGGGACCGAGGATCCGCTCCTCGAGGGCAACCGCGTTTTGCATCGGGAATTGAAGGCGGCGGGAATTCCGCATCGCTACGAGGAGTTTCCCGGCGGTCATACCTGGGACTATTGGGAAACACATCTGGTTGACACGCTGCGTTTCTTCGCCGAGAGGCTGAAGGCCTGATGAAGCGCCTCATTTCCCTCTTCGTCGCAGTCCTGGTTGTCCTTGCCACCGGATGCGTCTCCGTTTCGGTCAACCGCAGTGAGTCGGTGTCGGGTAGTCCCGGACGGGGTTCCTCGCTCCTCGAAACCGACCGGGCCTTCGCCCGACTCGCTGGGGAAAAGGGATTTGCCGCCGCTCTGGATCAATATGCGGACGAATCGTCGGTCCGCGTGACTCCCGCAGGGCCGGTTCTCCGGGGCGCTGCCGCTCTCAAATCGGACGCCGCGGCCTTGCCCCCGGGCGGGCTGTCCTGGGAACCGCAACAGGCTGAGGTCTCCGCGGATGGTTCCGTCGGCTGGACCTGGGGCGATTATCGGATGACCGAAGGCGGTCGTACCAGCACCGGACGCTACCTGACGGTCTGGCGCAAACGCGGCGGCTCCTGGCGCATTGCCGCGGACATCGGCACTCAATCTTGTCCGTGAATTCCCGAGTCCGATTGCCATCTTTGATCATGACGCATCGAGTCCTTCTCGCGGCAGCGGTGTTCCTGGCCGCGGCGAATAGCCTGTCCGCACAATCCCCGTCGCCGACCCAGTTGCCGGGACTGGACGGTCCTCACCGCGGAGTGGAGTTCCGGAAACTCAAGCCCAAGTCCGATGCGGCGCCGAAGGACGCGGACAAGAAGGACGACGACAAGCCGTTTGCCGACGTGATCAAGGGATTGGAGCCGGTGACCAACGGATTGTTCCGGGTCTATCGGGCCACCAACGATCCCACCCGGGTCCTGCTGGAGATCCAGACCAATCAACTGGACACGGTGTACCTCTTCTCGGCGACGCAGGAGCGCGGGACCGGCGAGCGTGGATTGTATTCCTCGCAAATGGGCGGGTACTTCCCCTGTGCCTTCCGTCGGGTCGGCAAACAGGTCCAATGGGTCATCAAGAATCCGGTGTTCACCGCGGACGCCGGAACACCCGCCGAGCGAACGGTCCAAAAATCCTTCGGGGACAGCCTCGCCGGGACCGTCAAGATCCTTTCCGCTCCGCATCCAGAGCGACGCAGCATCCTCGTCGACGCCGGGGAACTTTTCCTGACCGACTTCAACGGTTACTCGGTCCAGCTCAATGACGCCTATCCACCCGGTGGCTTCAATTTTGACAAGGGGTCCAGCTACTTCGGCGACGTTAAATCCTTTCCGGAAAATCTCCTGCTGGATTTGCACCTTCACTACGTTACCGCCAATCCCAAGGTCAGCTCCGCCTCGCTGCCGGATCCCCGTTCCATCCCGCTGGTGGTGAAATACGAGTTGAGTGCGCTGCGCGCGTCCCCGGGCTTCAAGCCGCGGCCTGCGGACGAGCGCGTCGGGCACTTCCTCAGCCTGCAGCAGGACTTCACCAGCGATCGCCCCCAGTCCCCCTACCGGCGGCATGTCCATCGCTGGAATCTCGAGAAGCAGGATCCGGCGGCCGCCATCTCCCCGCCGAGGGAGCCCATCGTCTTCTGGCTGGAGAACACGATTCCTTCCGAGTACCGGCCTGCGTTCCGCGAAGGCGTGCTGATCTGGAACACCGCTTTTGAGCGGATCGGCTTCACCAACGCGATCGTGTGTCGCGAAATGCCCGACGACGCGACCTGGGATCCGGCGGATACGCGGTATAATACCATCCGCTGGTTTGCCGGCGTGGATGCGGGATTTGCGATTGGTCCGTCCCGGGCCAATCCGTTTACCGGCGAGATCTACGACGCGGACATCGGGTTCAGCGAATTCATGGTGCGCAGTCTCCGCCGCAACGCCGAGGAGACGATTGAGCCGGTGCTTCCCGCCCGGTCCTCCCCGCTGGCCTCGGTCGTGGCCCAGTGGCGGCGCGGGCAACCCGTGGCCTGCACCTACGCCCTTGAGGCCGCCCAGAATGCCGCCTTCGCGGCGTCCGTCCTGGCCACGCGTCCCGGAACCCCGCCCGAACTGACGGACCGGCTGGTTCACGAGTACCTCGTCGAAGTGGTGGCCCACGAGGTCGGCCACACGCTCGGACTCCGCCACAATTTCCGCGCCAGCACGATCCTGCCCGACTCGGAGCTGATGAACACCAATCGGACCCACTCGGTCGGCCAGTCGTCGTCGGTCATGGATTACAATGCACTCGTCGTCGCCCTGCCGGGCGAAACCCAGGGTGACTTTGTTCCCACGCGGCTGGGACCGTATGATTTCTGGGCCATTGAATACGCCTACCGTCCGCTGACTGCCGGAAAGGAGGAGGCGGAACTAAAGGCGATTGCCTCGCGCAGCGGGGATCCTCTGCTGGGCTATGCGACCGATGAGGACGCCCTCGGGACCTATTCCCCGTACTCCATGGATCCGTACGTGAACCAGTTTGATGCCTCTGCCGATCCGCTGGCTTTTGAGCGTCGCCAGTTGGCACTCGTCCGGGAGTTGTGGGCTCACGCCGAGGAACGCCTGGTGGCGCCCGGGGATGGCTATCAGGTGCTGCGGCGGGTATTGAACCGGAGCTTTCGTGAACTGCAAAAGGGCGCCGGGATCTCCGCCAAGTTTGTCGGTGGCGTGCAGCTTTCCCGTGCAAGGGCCGGGGACGCGGGCGGGCGTCCTCCCCTGGAGCCGGTTCCCGCGGCGAAGCAGCGGGAGGCGCTCACCTTTCTTTCCGAGCAGATCTTTTCCGATGCCGGTTATCGCCCTCCGACGGCGATTCTGACGCGCCTGGCGCCGGAGCGGATGTACGGATTGGGCGGCCTGGACGCCTTCTTCAGTGGCACCCAGAGGCTCGATTATCCGTGGCATGACCTCGTCCTGGGGGTTCAGGCCACCGCCCTGAATCGAGTGCTGCATCCGGTAGTGCTCGACCGCGTCCTCGACAACGAGGTCCTGTTTCGCGCGTCCGGTCAGGAGGTGTTCACGATGGCGGAATTGTTCGGCTCGCTGGACGACTCCATCTGGACCGAACTGAAAAGTTCCGCCCCTGTCAGCAGCACTCGACGCAACCTCCAGCGGGAACACCTGCGTCATTTGATCCGGCTCGCCCTCCGGACCAACGGGGGGCAGGAGGCGCCGGAGGATGCCGCGACCCTCGCCCGGGCCAGCCTGGTTCGCATCGGTTCCCAGCTCGGGACCGTCATTCCCGCCGTCAACGATCCGACTTCGAAGGCTCACCTGGTCGAGACTCAAGCGCGGATCACCGCGGCGCTCAGCGCTCAAACGCTCCGACCTGCCGACTGAAGGCCGCGGGGACGCTCAGGACTGACGGGTCCGGCGCGCAAAGTAGATCGCGCTGGCCAGGAGACAGACCAGCCCGAGCGCGCTCATGAACCAGGTGAACTGGATAAAGAACGCGAGCCGGGAGGATGAGCCGGCAATTAGGTCCTTGTAGAGCTGCACCCCGACGGATCCGGTGTATCCAATCGCGTCGGCGAGGTAGATGGCAAAGACCGCCGTGCCCACCACCCGGGTGGAGGCGATCAGACGATCAAACAACACCGAGCCATACGGAACGTATGCGAGGTACGACCCCAATCCGGTGAGGGTCATCCACCAGAATCCATTCAGCCAGCCCGCCTGGAGCAGGGCCGTGGACACGCCGAGCAGGCCGACGCCACCCGCCATGATCCCGAAGGCGCACAAGAGCCCGCGCCGGTTGTCCTTCACCACGTTGAGCATCGCGAGCACAGCCATCACTCCGAAGGTCACGATCGACTCCGCCTGGGAGATGACGGTCTTGTTGGTTTTGTAGGGGTAGCCCAGGCCGTCGAGGATCTCGACCTGGTAGTTGTCGCGATAATCCCGGTACGCGGTCAGGAAGAAGTACGCCACGCACAGGAAGGTCAGTCCAAAGGCAAACTGTCTCACGAACGCAAGCCGGTCCGCGCCCTGCATGGGTTCGCGCTCCACGCGGGCCGCCACATCCGCGTCACTGGGACGCGGCAGTTGGTTCAACAGCCAGACCGAGGCGAGGAAGATCGGGAGGAAATGGAACCCCGCGAAGGCCGGCATCCAACCTTCGCTGACCCGCCCCAGCGCGGATCCGATCCAGGCGCCGACGACGGGCACGGCATTCCACCATCCCGCCACGGTACCCGCCATGAGGGCGCGTCCGAAGTCCTTGACCACGCCGCTGGCGATGATGAAGGAGAGGCTGAGCCCGGCGAGGAGCAGTTCCGAGGTTCGCCGTCCTTCCAGATACCACACCACCAACCCCCAGATCATTCCGAGCGGAAGCCCGTTGAGGAAGATCGCCACCACCTTCCAGTTGTCCGGGAGGAACCCGTACAGGATCAGTGCCGCCTGGGCCCAGAGGACGAGTCCGATGAGCAGTCGGGCGCGTTTCGCGGGACTCACTTCCGAACACACCTTGATGCCGATGTACTTCGAGAGGGCGTATCCCAGGATCTGGCTGATCACGATCGCGGTCTTCAAGGCGACGTGGGTGCCGAGAAAGAACTGGCCTTCAAAGGTCGCCGCCGCAAAGGGCTTGCGGAAGGCATACATCGCGAAATAGGTCGAGAAGGCCGCCGCAACGGCGACAGCCACGAATACCGGCGCCGGGGCTGTGGCCAGCCGTGCGGTGAGCCAGGAGGTGGGACGGGGGACCGGAGAACCCTGGGTCATGCCGCCGCCCAGCAGACCTGCTTCCCCCCGCGACCGGCAAGCGGGGAGTTCACCAACCCTGACTTCTTCCCCAAGGAACCCATGTTCGGCATGGAATTGTAACGTCTCTCGGAGGCGTCGTGGATTTCGAAAGGGTCCGCCATCCTGATTCGAACTCCTGGCATCGACTCCCGTGACCTACGGGACGATGCCCAACCGCTGGGTGCGCCTTTTTTGGTAACACCTTCGGGAAAATGCTTCTGGGGTAGGGTGGAATGGCATTGAATCCCATGAAGACCCCGATGAATTCGCCGGAGAAGTGCCCCAATTGCGGCAAGACGCTCCCCCGGGGCGTTCTGAGCGGACTGTGTCCCACCTGCCTTCTCGCCCAGGGTGCGGAGACGGAACCGGGTGGCGCGGCAGGGCCGGAGCGGTTTGATCCCCCCTCGTTGGAAGCGGTGGCGGCGCTGTTTCCTCAACTGGAGATTTTGGGCCTGCTCGGAGCCGGAGGAATGGGTGCCGTGTATCAGGCACGACAGCCGGCCCTCGATCGATGGGTGGCGCTGAAGGTTCTGCCGGCGGGCGGGGGCGGCGGGCCCGCCTTCGAGGAGCGCTTCAATCGCGAAGCCCGCGCCCTGGCCCGCCTCAATCATCCCCATATCGTCGCCGTCCATGAGTTCGGGTGCGCGGGCACCCTGCATTACTTCATCATGGAGTATGTCGATGGCCCCAACCTCCGCCAGTTGGAGCGCTCCGGCCGGCTCACGGCGCGCGAGGCCCTGCAAATCATCCCGCAGATCTGTGACGCGCTGCAATACGCCCATGACCAGGGCGTGGTGCACCGGGACATCAAGCCGGAGAACGTTCTCGTGGACCGCCGTGGGCGGGTGAAGATTGCGGACTTCGGACTGGCCAAGATCCTGGGCCGCGATCAGGACGCAGTCCGCCTGACCGTGGAAGGTCAGGTTATGGGGACGCCGCACTATATGGCGCCCGAACAGCTCGCGCGTCCGCTCACGGTGGACCACCGCGCGGACATTTATTCCCTGGGTGTGGTGTTCTACGAAATGCTCACCGGGGAACTTCCCCTCGGACACTTCGAGCCGCCTTCCCGCAAGGTCGAGGTGGACGTGCGGTTGGATGAGGTGGTGCTGCGCGCCCTGGAAAACGATCCGGTCCGAAGATTCCAAAAGGCGAGCGAAGTGCGGACGCGGGTCGAGACCATCGCAGAAGCTCCGAATGCTCCAGACTCCCCGAAACCAGCGCATCCCCCCGCCACCTACCACGGCTGGCTGGGGTTTGCAGTGGTCGCCGAGGAGGGTGGCCGGCGCCGGATCTCCTGGAAGGGAACCGCAGCAGCGTTCGGCACGGCCCTCGGCCTGATCAGCATTCCGATGGCTCTCGTCACGTTTGCGGCGGGGGAATCGTTGTGGGGATGGTTTGGGGTCCGGGGTTGGGCGAGCGTCCTGGTCCGGTTGGCGTTCGCCGTGGGGTTCACGGCGCTGGGAGTCCGGCTCGCGTTTCGAAAGCGTTCCGCGGGGGAACCGCTGTCCCCGGGGCGGCCGGGGAACGTGCTGCTGGAGTCGGCACGCCCGGGTTGGCGGCGCGCCCGGAGTTGGGGACTGGTCCCCCTTCTCGTCCTCGGTTTTGGCCTGCTGCTGCAAAAAGCGTCGGTGTTCCGCCCGGCGGGGTTCAACGCAAAACGGGGAGGGGACTCTGATGGGTTGGGGGTGACTCGATGGTTGAATTCCGGCCCACGGTTGAACTCGGGCCAGCCATTGGCCGGGGATTCAGCATCGATCTCCAGTACCGATCCGGGCGTTCGGAATGTGGCCCTCTCCAACGGCGGCGTCCTTCGATTGCTCGCGGTGGGTGACGGGGCCTCGGGTTCGCCGGGGACGTGGTGGCGTCCAGACGGCACCTCGATGCCTGGAGTTCAATTTGCTTTGAGTGGCGCTGCGGGCAGTCCGTCGGTCGGCGGCACGCGCCCCAGGGAATTGGTGTTTCAGACCGTGGGTGTCGATTTCGGCAAGGACCGCCCGGTGTTCGACGGGGAACCCGCCCTCAATCCCTCCTTCAGCGGGGCAGTGACAGAGAATGGCGGCGCCGTCAAAGGAGGCTGGGCTCTTCGCGACGCCTGGGCGTCCTCAGTGAAGTCGGGGACGATCCGGATTGGATTCCCCGAAGGAGCCTGGCGCACGATCCGGACGTGGCTGCCGAGAGACGGTTCCAGGACTGCGTACGACGACGTTCGGGATCCGGATTGGGGCGCCTCCATCGAACGGGTCACGGACCCCGGAACCGGCGTCGCGGTCGTGGCGCGATTGGATGCCGGAAGCGCCGGACTTTCCGATGGCACGGGGCTGTGCCGATTCCTGACTCCCGGTCCGCAGGCGAAAAACTGGCGGCTCCGATTCCGGCTTCTGGATCGAAACGGAGAGGAGCATGTTCATGGAATCGCCACGTCCACAGCTCCCGACGGCGATACCCTGAGGCACCTCCTGTGGCACATCGAGTTTCCGGACGTCTCCCTGGCCCAGGTCGTCCGCGTCGAGATCCAGGTGCAGCGGTTGGATTGGATTGAGTTCGCCGACGTCGCGCTGGAGCCGCGAACGGGTGCACCGCAGTTTGGTCCGGTGCATGAGATGGAGGTGGCGGCCTTGTTGGACCTGGATACCGGAAAGATCGGGGAGTTTCCGCCTGCCAAGCCGGGAACGGCCGTCTTCGATCTCTCGGAGAACCTCAGTTTCATGCAGGAACATGGATTCGACGCCGAGGCCGGGGTCAACGGCATCAACCTGCTGGGGGTTCGCATCCTAAGATTGCCGTCAGCGGACTGGGACAGACTCGATGCCGCCGAGTTGCTGCGAAGAATGGAGACGGTGACGGCCTATCCTGGCTCGGTGGGTGAGGAGGGGGGGGGCGCTTCCTGGGAGTGGATTTACGGATTCCGGACCCGGGAGGGCGGGGTTGGCCTGCTCCAGATCCTCCGCTACCGGGAGAAGGCTCCTGGCGCCATTCTCCGATTCAAGACGGTGACCTCGGCAAAACCGATCCCATGAATGAGGAACGCGAACCTTCTTCGTGGGCTGGTGTCCCCGGCGACGCGACCTTTGCTACGACCCGGTGGAGCGTCGTCCTCGCCGCCGGCAATCCGTCGTCCGCCACGGCGGGGAAGGCTTTGGCCGAATTGTGTCAGGCGTACTGGTACCCCTTGTACGCCTACGTCCGGAGACGCGGGCGGTCCCGGGAGGACGCGGAGGACCTGGTCCAGTCGTTCTTTGGGGATCTTCTGGAGCGGAATCCTTTTGCCGGCCTGAGCGCGGAACGAGGGCGGTTCCGGGCGTTTCTTCTCGCCGCCCTGAAGCATTCCCTCGCCAATGACTGGGATCGCGCCCACCGCCAGAAGCGGGGCGGGGGCGTCGCGCCTCTTTCCCTGGATTGGAATGAGGCCGAGGCCCGGTACGATCGGGAGCCGGCGGATTCGGAGAGTCCCGACCGGGCCTTCGATCGCGCATGGGCGGTGTCGCTGTTGGAGCGTGTGGTGGTTCGGTTGGAAAAGGAATGTCGGGCTGACGGACGGGAGGCGCTGTTTCACGCAACCCGCGGGTTTCTGATGCTGGGCGAGGACGCCATTCCGCATTCGCAGGCCGCCCGGGAACTGGGAATGGAAGAGGGGGCGGTTCGGATCGCGGTCCACCGCCTTCGGAAGCGCTATCGGGAACTGCTTCGGGACGAAATCAGTCAGACGTTGCAAAATCCCGCCCAGACGGCCGACGAACTGCGGTCCCTGCAGGCGGCCTTGTTGGGGTAGGGGCTTGGAGTCCCATCACGGGCGAACTTCGAACAGGGATCGCCTGGCGGTGTCTTTGCCGGGTAAACTCTTTGAACCAACGCCCATGAATCCAGACCGGACCGCAGATCACGTTGAACTCCTCCGCCGGGCCTACGCACTCTGGCACGAAACCCGTGGGGGGAGCGTGGAACATTGGCTGGGTCTGATGTCGGGCGATGTCACCATCCGCTCGGTGGCGGGGGCGCAGCCCACTCTGCAGTTTGCAAATCCACGCGATGGGCTCGCGGAGGCGCGTCACTACTTCACCGCCCTGGCGGCGGAATGGGAGATGGTTCACTTCACAACGGAGGACTTCATCGCCCAGGGGGATCGTGTGGTGGTTCTGAGCCGTTGTTCGTTCCGGAACCGTCGGACCGGCCGCGAGGTGGAATCGCCCAAGGCGGACGTCTTTCGCTTCCGAGACGGGAAGATCATTGAAGTCGTGGAGTTTTTTGACACGGCGGGCGCTGCGGCGGCGTGCCAGCCAGGGTAACCAAAGGAATTCCCCCCTCGCCAGCGCATGGGGTTTGGCCAGTGGGAAAGGGGGATCCACGGGGCATCCAATTGACTTTGGAGGGTGGGCAATCGTAAGTTGCGCCATCCAGAAACACGTCACGATCCTCCAAGGTCACGGGATTCGGGATCCGCGGCAGCGGCCAAAATTTTAATTTTTGAGCATGAAACTCCCCACCCGCCATTCCCATGCCCCCCGGCGTGGCTTCACTCTCATCGAACTCCTGGTGGTCATTGCCATCATCGCGATTCTGGCGGGGATGCTGTTGCCGGCCCTGTCCAAGGCGAAGCTCAAGGCGACCGGTGCCGCCTGCATTGGAAACCAGAAGCAGCTGATTTTGGGCTGGTTGATGTACGCCGGAGATAATGGTGAACGGGTGGTTAATTTCGAACAGGCAGTCTTCAACAAGGAGATCCCATGGCGTTATTCCCCACCTCCGGTTGCGCCGGTGATTCCCGCGGGCACCTCGCCGGAACGTCGGCTTCAGTTGGTGATTGAGGAGGGCTACCGCCAAGGGGCTCTTTTCAAGTATGCCCCGGCCCCCGGGATCATCCATTGCCCCGGAGACACCCGGATCAAGCTGCGGGTGGGTAAAGGCTTCACCTATGTCAGTCTTTCCGGAGTCGGCACGCTAAACGGCGAGGCGCGTGGCACTCCGCCAAATGCTAACGGCCTGTTCAGTCTGTCGGCATTCACTGCCCCGAGCGATCGCTTCGTGTGGATTGAGGAAAACGATCCCCGGGGCGAAAACCTTGGTTCTTGGATCATGAACCAAGGGAACGTGAATGCCGACTTCAAGGGCGCCGGCCTGATCGATTCCACGGCGGTTTTCCACGGCAATGCCAGCACGTTCAACTTTGCGGACGGACATGCGGAATCCAAGAAATGGAATGACGCGGTGATGATCAAGTATTCCGCCAGCATGGATCCCAACAAGTTTGGCAGTGCCCCGACCGATACCAAGGCACCCAACGACATTCGGTGGCTCGCGCGTCGCTATCCGTCGAAGGTGAATCCCTGACGCCGGAGTCCGCTGACGCCGTCGATCACCATTTGCGTCGCCTGTTACGGTCCGCACGCAGACCTGGCGCGCCGCTTTCTGGAGAGTCTCTACGCCTGCACGAACCCGAAGCGGTTTACGTTGCGGGCGGGTCTGAACGAGGTGGAACCCGAGACCCTGCGGTTGTTTCGGGAGCGTGCCGAGCGGCACGGAAACGTGGAGCTCTTCATCGAGCCCGCCAATACGTTCAAGAATCCGCTCATGCGCCGGATCTTTCACGAGCGGCCGCTGACCACGGAGTGGACGGTCTGGTGCGACGATGACACGCATTTCACCCGTCCGGATTGGTTGGCCCGGCTGCGCCGCCGCATCCGGAAGTACCCATCGGTCGCGGTGTGGGGGGCGATGTACTTTCAGGTGAATCGGAACCGCGAGTTCCTCCAATGGATCCGGTCTGCGACCTGGTATCGGGGACTCCCCTTCGAGCGTCCAATCGACCCGGCGGAGGCGGCGGATCCGGAAGCCGGGCGGTTCGTCTTCGCGTCGGGAGGATTCTGGGCCGCGCGAACCGAGGCCCTTCAGGAACTCGACTGGCCGGACCCGCGGTTGCTCCAGGCGGCGGAGGACGTGGCCTTTGGCGAAGCGCTTCGTCAAAACGGATACCTGGTCGGTCCGTTCGAATACGGGGTCCGGGTCAGTGACGCCCCGCGACGCAATGCCTCGGCCCCCGAAATTCGAAATCCGCCGCCGCGCAGCGCCGTGCTCTCCCGCCGACGGTCCACTGCGCGCCGGGGATCGGGCCCGGGGCCGACCTGAACTCCCCTTGGTAATCCATTGCCGGCCAGGATTTCTCGCGTGCATTGCCGTTGGGGCTGGTGTTGGACTCCAGAGTATTCCCCCCGGGCGGAATGGTTTCCCTCGTGGGATTCGGTCCCATGCGTCGCCCCATTGCCCATCCGGAATATTCGCACCTGCATTTGTCCTGCGCCTGTTCGTCGATGGCCAGGGTGGCTCTGTTGATGGTTACATTCCTTCTTGGCCGCATGTCCATCCGTGCATCGGACGGCGACCCTGGATTGACCGTCACCGCCACCAGAACAGGGATCGAACTCCGATGGACCGGCGAAGGGACCCTGGAATACAGCCCGGCCTTGTCCGGTCCCTGGATCCCCGCCTCATCCCATAGTCCCCAGTCGGTCCTGGCGGTCTGCGGGACGCGGTTTTTTCGGGTGGCCTCGCCGGGCGGACTCGTGCCGTTGGAGGTGCTCGACCACGGATACGACCCGGGGGTTTCGGAGTTCGCCGAACTCGTGGACTCCATGTCGGGTGCGGATCCTCCGGTGCGGGCAACGGTGGTGAGGAAATATCTGCCGCCCGTCGGACGTCAGGGCACGGCCGCGAACCCGGGTTCGCCCGGAAGTTGTGCCGCCTGGGCATCCACCTATGGGCTGGCAACCTTCACCGCCGCCAAGGCCGGGGATTACTCCCCCACCGAACCGTCCCAGTGGGCGAGTCCCGCCGCGATCTACGTCCACGTGCTGAAGGAGGACCGCTTCGCCTCCAACATCTGTCACGGGACCCGGATGACGTCCTACTTTTCGATCCTGTCCAAGGGAGGGACGCCGACCCTGGAGACGGCGCCCTATTCGCCAAGTTGTGACGCGCTCTGGGCGGACTATGGCGCCGCGTCGCCGTCCCCGGACGCCCGCTTCACGCTGCCGCCGGTCAAGGCGATCGCCACCACCAACCTGACGGCGCTCAAGCGGGTGATCGCGTCCAACCGGGTCCTGACCTTTGGCACCGGTCTGTTCACGGATTGGACGTCGTACGACGGGACGACGGTGCCCTACGTCGGCAATGGGATCGTCGCTCAGGAAAAGGACGGCAGCCCGGTGGGCCACTGCATGATGATCATCGGATACGACGACGATCTTCAGGCGGTCCTAATCCAGAACAGCGAGGGATCGGACTGGGGAGGAACCTTTACCGGAGTCCCGCCAAACGAAGCACGCACGGATGCCGGATACGTCTGGATGGCGTATTGCACGTTCACCGCGCTGGCCCAGGGCCGCGCCTTTTTTGTGCCCTGAATTCAGGGCGAAGGCTTACTTGTCCTTCTTGGCCGGCTTGTCGGCCTTCACTTCCACGTCGGTCGCGACCATCTGGTAGTAAACCGTGACCTTGGATCCGACCTTGAGATCGCCGGCGATCTTCGTCCCTTTGGTCCGGGCGAGTTGCCATTTCTCGTCACCCTTCTGGACGGTGATCGTGGTGTCGGTGACTTCAAGCACGGGGCCGGTCACCTGGTAAGACTTGGCGTCGGCAGCGCCGAGCGTCGCGGTGGAGAGAAGAACAATGCCCGCGATGATGGCGGTGCGGAGGTGGTTCATGGAGTTCATCAGGGAAGGGATTCGCGGAAGTAGGTGACGCATTTTGGGGCGCCGCGCAATCCTGCGAAATCCAATCCTTCGCTCTGCGACTGATCCGCCGCCGTGCGGCAGGATGCCCTTCAACGCGCGGCGGGTGCCTCGTCCGGCTCCGCGGGAAACAGGTGCGCAGACATTCGAAGGTCAGTGGCTCCCGAGGTGCAAAGCCAGTTTACCAGCGCGGGGAGTCCGCGGGCAGGTTCCTCGAAGGAGAGGAACGAGATCGACGCCGCGCCGTCCTTCATCCGGACGTTCCCGTACGCGGATAGTTCCCGGAGTGAATTTGAGGAAGGGTTGATCTCTTCAGGAAAGACTCCCAGGCGAAGATAGCGAGTCGGAGGTATATTGGTGCTTCGTGCGGGCTCCCGCAGATCGTGTTTGAGCAAAACGATCTCCGGATCCAAAAGACCTTCAGTGGACGCCGACAGGGCCGCCTCCCGTTCGGACAGCAGTCGTTTCCGGAGGGCCTCGGATTCTCTGACGGCTTCATTCATGGCATTGGTGTTTCCCCGCTGAAAGGCGCGCAGCATTTTCCTTCGCTGCGCTTTCACGGCGGGATCCTGCTCCACCTTGTGTTCGAGGGACGAAAGGATCCGCCACGTTTCCCGGGCCTGCTGTTGGTCCGGGGTCAATGACAGTCCCGGGGTCCAAGGCGAGATCAGGAACGCGAATCCGGGCAGCGAGAAGTAGGTCTCCAGTTGATGGAAGAGTTTGGTTCCAGCCGGGCCCGCCGGTGGCTGGAACTTCAGGGAGATACGGAGCGATGCCCCGTCGTCCAAATCCAGCTTGAGGAAGTTGGTTCCCAGCGGGGACAAACTCGACTGGGCGGTTGCGATGGCGTCTTTTGCATCGCGGGGAAACATCGCGACGACGAGGGGGCCGACCTGCGTGGCCTGGGCGGGTTGGAAATTCGTCAGGGACGCCCATGCGGCGGCAGCCGAGGCGGAATCCGGGTGCAATCCCACCAGGTGTACTTGATTCGTCCCCGCCGGCCAGGCTCCGGTTCCGGTATGGCTCCGGATCTGCCCGCAATCCAGGGCCTGGGTCGCTTCGGGAAGGTCTGAATCCTGGAGATCCAGCAATCCCAGGGCCCCATTGCGCGCAAGTCCGGCGACCCCGAGTCCGAGGAATGCGATTCCCAAGGTGACGATATAGACGGCGATCAGGGACAGTGTGGTGAGGACGCCGGGCGGACGGGCGTTGAGTCGTTCGAAAAGATCCAGCACCTCCCCGGCGAGGAGTTTTACGGTGCGTGCTTTCGTCGTGGAGCCTTTGACGGCCGTGATGAGCTGCGCCGCGGTTTCCGGGGGGATGGTCTGTTGATCGACGGACTGAGAGGAGATCCCGCTCGTGCGCAGTTGTTCGGCAAGTTTTCCGAGTCGCCAGGTTCGCGAGATCGACATCGCCATCAGGATGGCGAGGCCCGTCCAGAGTCGGTCCCCGGTGGTTGCGCCTGCCACAATCAGCGCGGCGATCGCCAGGACCTTGAATCCGGTTTCCAGCCAGGCCCGCCGGCAGAACACGGTTGCATTGAGGAACCATCCTCCGTCGAGCGGCACAAACGGCAGCAGGTTGATGGAGTTTACCACGACCGCCAACATTGCGGCCTTCTCCATCCACGGCTGATCCACCCGGAGGGCCACGATGGCCATCGCGGTTCCGATCAGGATACCCGGGACCGGACCCGCCAGCGACACCAGTGCCTTCTTCCATCCAGCGACGTTGAAGTTCTGTCCCGACACGGCGGCGCCGAAAAGCGGGATGAAGAACATGCGGAGATTGCGATAGCCGAAAATCCGCATGGCCACCCAGTGCCCCGCCTCATGCACCAAAAGAATGGGCAGGATGATGGCGAGGAATTCGAGATCCCACTGGGCGCCGCCAAGAATCACAAAGGCGAGCAGCGATCCGCCGAGGATCCAGAGGACATTCTTCAGCGAGGACTTTGGATTCTGCAGCCGTTCCAGCTCGACCTGGATCGCGGCGTTCTCGCTGCCGACTTCGGTGCCGGCCTTTTCGGTGGCGACCACGGCCGCCTGTTCCTCGGATTCTTCCGACTCGTTGAGCGGAACATACAATCTCCGGTGGATGTTTGCGTCGAAGCAATGGCGCTCGTAGCGATCCGAAACAAACTCCGCATTCTCCACCCCTGTCACCGTCACCACCGGGTGGGCAGACGCGCGGTTCAGAAGGGCTTCAGCGTGAGCGCGGGCGAGACGGGCGGGTGGGGCGTCAATCACCCGCTGGACTTCCACCCCGGGGTTTGGATTGAACTCGGGGCGCAGCGGCGAAGTTACGAACCAGGTGCCGTCCGCGAGTTCGGAAAGTAGGAACACCCTGGTCTTTTCCGTCGGCGGCTGGGTTTGGTGGGACACCACGTACATCACCCGCGCAATGGACTCCCCCCGGGGATGCAGCAATGCCGCGAGATAGATTTCGGTTTGGGCGCGCGAGGTGGCATAGCGGTAGAAGCGGGTGGAGTGGAATCCCTCGCCTTCCAACTCGGATACCAGGGGATCGAGCCGCTTCCGGGCCGCCTCCGGAATCGACTCCGGGGGCAGGGAATTCTGGTGGACGGATTCCGGATACGGCATCGGTGGGATGGGCATCCGGATCCGGAACAGTTTGAGGAACCAAAGGACGATGACGTTCGCGGACCGGGTTTGGTACCAGCATTCGCGGAGCGTGAGGCGACAGTTATCCACTCGGTAGAGTTGGGCGGGCATTGGGAGAAGGATGGGGCGCCTCAAGGGCATCGTGTTTCACCCCTGGAGTCGATCCAGAAAGCCGGAAGCCGCAGTGATGGGTACCTCCGGATGCAATCGCCCGGAGTGGACGCGCAATTGCAATGCGGTTGGCACCTGTGGGGAAACGCGCCGAATTGGTCATGCTCCGAGCCTTGGAGTCGACGCATGATTGTAACAATGTAAATCGACCAGGGATTTGCATCGAATTCCTGAGTAAAAATTCAAAATTTGAAAATGAGTTGGGCGGGTTCGGTGCCCCTCGGATGGCGTGGCATGCATGTTGCGTAAGGGGTACTGCGTAGCCCCACAGGGGCCCAAGACCCGGATCGAATCCGGGGATTGCAGACGGTGTGAACGTCGAATCCGCGGACATCGGTCCGAGGGCACCGTCAATGCAAGGATTGGGTACCCCAACCGGTGGCACGCATTGCGACTCCATGAAATCCAGAATCGTCACTTCCTTCCTGCGGACCGGTCTTCTGATCGGCGTTGCCTCGGTGTTGGGGCACTCGGAATCCGCGCTGGCCGTCCCTGACATCAAGGTTGCGGTTTACGACACCACGACGCGTATCCTTTCGGTGGAAGGCGATTCCTTCCTGCCGGCGAGCTCGGCCTTGTACATCGACGGCACCCTCGTTGGGCTGCAATCGGCGACGACCAATCGCCTTATCACCGTCCCGAGCACGATTGCCGAGGGCACGCATGAGCTGATGCTGGTGGATTCCACGGGGGACGACATCCACATGATTGCCGTCACAAAGCCTGGCGGTCTGGGATTGAACTTTCGCGGTGCCTGGAGCCTGAATGTCAATTATGTGGTGGGGGACTACGTGGCCTACAACGGGACGCTGTGGATCGCGAGGACCAATCATCGGAATGGAAATTCGCCGAATCTCGCCCCGGCTTGTTGGGCGCCGCTGAGCATCACCGCCGTTGCGGGACCTCAGGGACCTCAGGGACCTGCAGGTCCCCAGGGTCCGGCAGGATCCAAGGGGGCTCAGGGCAACCAGGGACCCGCGGGTCCGGCCGGCGCAAAGGGTGAAACTGGTGCGAAGGGCGCGCAGGGTCCCGCTGGACCAAAGGGTGATGCTGGCGTGAAGGGCGATGCGGGCCCGAAGGGTGAGGCTGGAGCCAAGGGCGAAGCCGGCGCCAAGGGTGAAAAGGGCGAGAAGGGCGAGAAGGGCGAGAAGGGCGACCGTGGCGAAAAAGGTGAAACGGGAGCTCAGGGTCCCGCCGGGGAAAAGGGACCGCAGGGACCTGCTGGCGAGAAGGGCCAGGATGGTGCCGCAGGCCCGAAGGGTGAGGCTGGCGCCAAGGGCGAAGCCGGAGCCAAGGGAGAAAAGGGCGACCGCGGTGAAAAGGGTGATCGCGGCGAGAAGGGTGAGGCGGGATCTCCCGGAGCTGCGGGTGAAAAGGGGCAGGCTGGTGGTGTCGGTCCTCAAGGCCCCGTCGGTCCCCAGGGACCCGCGGGACCGCAAGGCCCTGCTGGACCTCAGGGGCCTGCTGGACCTCAGGGGCCTGCCGGCGCCAACGGCAAGGATGGTCGCGATGGAACCGGGGGCACCGCCATCATCGGTGGCGGCACCGGGAATGCGAACTCCAAGCTCGACAACACCAAGGTGAACTTCGTGCCGATGTTCGACTCCAACGTCGATCCCTCCGAGAACAACATTGTCCAGGTGATGCCCACATCCGGGACCCTCACCCACTTCTACGTCCGGCTGAATGAGAACGCCGCAAACAAGGATAAGGGACGTTACGTGTTCACGGTGCGCAAGAACGGCAAGGATACCGACGTGACGGTGACGATTGGTGTCGGAGGGAAGGATCCCAACGGCTTGACCGGATTCGATCTCGTGCACTCGGTCGAATACTCCGAAGGGGACACCATCTCCATCGAGTCGACTCCGACCGATAATCCCAATCCGGTCGCGATGCGCTGGACGGCCCGGTACGGCGGCAAGTCCGAAGACTGACGGAGACTCTTCAGGGCCGCGGACCGGTCTGATCACAGGCGGGGCATCCGAATCCGGGTGCCCCGCCTTTTTCATTCGCCGGAGCCATGCGGCGTCCTATCCCCCCGCCACAATCCGGACAATTTCGATGCGGTCCCCCGAGCGGATCATCCGGTCGGAAAATTCGGAGGG
The DNA here is from genome assembly GCA_046346705.1 of Verrucomicrobiota bacterium. Classification (GTDB taxonomy): domain Bacteria; phylum Verrucomicrobiota; class Verrucomicrobiia; order Limisphaerales; family UBA9464; genus UBA9464. The sequence continues at coordinate 179,311 of JAXMHR010000003.1, forward strand.
AGCCACCGCCTCCCCATTGAGTTCCACCACGACGGAACGGGGGGGTAGCTTCAAGTCCTCAAGGAATCGGGTCAGGCTGCGCGGCTCGGGCAGCGCAACCTCGCGTCCATTGGCGGTGACGGTCACGTCGCCATACTAGGCAGGTCACGCCAGATCGCAATCGACCCCTCGATTTTCCGAAGAGGCTCGCAGTTGCGCCGGTCCCCGGATTGGACAATCCGCTCGCGCCCTCCCATGGCTCCGCTTCATGATCGGGCAATGCGATCCATGACCGGCTATGGCCGGGGAGAACAGATCCGGGCCGGCACACGCGTCCTGGTGGAACTGCGATCGGTGAACCGGCGCCAGGTGGAGGTCAGCCTTCGCCTGCCGCCGGAGCTGGATCCCGTGGAGTCCCGTCTTCGCGAGGAAATCCTGAAGAATGTCGCGCGGGGTCGCGTGGACGCCCGTGTGTTCCTGGAACTCCCCGCCGAGTCCTCCGGGACGCGCCTCAACGCTGCGGTCGCCGCGGCCTACGCGCGGGAACTCACGGAATTGACGTCGCGCCTGGGCCTGACCGGCGGAGTGACGCTGGAGGCCCTGCTCCGGTGTCCCGGAGTGTTGCAGACGTCCCCTGCGGAAGGGGATCCGGAGGCTTCCTGGGCGTTGGTGGGGCCCGCGCTGCGTCAGGCCTTGGACGCCTTCAACGGCATGCGGGATCGCGAGGGCGGAGCGCTGGCTGCGGATCTTTCGGCACGGATTTCCGAACTCCGGGCCGCGGTGGGACGCATCCGGGACCAGGCGCCGGCGGTCGTCCAGCGCTACCGGGAGCAGATGCTGCAGCGCATCCGGTTGGCGGGTGTGGATGGAATTGCCGCCGACGATGAGCGCGTCCTCCGGGAGGTGGTGCTGTTCGCCGATCGTTCGGACATCAATGAGGAACTCACCCGTCTCGACAGCCACTTTGCCCAGTTTGACGACTGCCTCCGATCCCAGGAGCCGCTGGGACGAAAACTGGATTTCCTGGCGCAGGAGATGAACCGGGAGGTGAACACGATTGGTTCCAAGGCGAATGACGCCGCCATCGCCGCGGATGTGGTGCTGTTGAAGACGGAACTCGAGCGGTTCCGGGAGCAGGCTCAGAATGTGGAGTAGGCATGAGCGTCCCCTTCATTTTTCTTCTCTCCGCCCCGTCGGGCGCCGGCAAGACGACGGTCGCAGACGCCCTGATCGCCGCGTCGCCACGCCTGCGCCGCGTGATCACCTGCACGACGCGTCCGCCGCGTCCCGGTGAAACGGATGGACGCGACTATCACTTCCTCTCCTCCGACGAGTTCGGTCTTCGGGTGGGTCGCGGGGAATTTCTCGAACACGCCTCCGTGTACGGGAAATCCTATGGAACCCTGAAGCGCTCGGTGCTCGAACTCCTGGAGTCCGGCTCGGACGTGTTGCTCAACATCGATGTGCAGGGAGCGGATTTGGTCCGCCAGGAGGCGCGCCGGGATTCCACCCTCCAAGCGGCGCTGGTGACCGTCTTCCTGGCACCGCCGAGTCGTTCCGAATTGGAGCGCCGTCTTCGGGGGCGGGCCTCGGATGCCGAGGAGGTCATTCAACGCCGGCTGGACACGGCTCGGGACGAGGCGGCGCGATGGTCGGAATACGACTATCTGGTGATCAGCGGAACCCGCGAGGAGGACCTCTTCCGGATGCGGTCCATCTACGTTGCCGAGGGCCTGCGTCGGGTTCGCAACCGGTATGAAATGGGCGAGTGACCGGGGGATTCCCGACGAAAGTTTTTCTGCAGTGTGGTGAAGCCGTCCGGCCTCTTCGGGGTTGTTGGGACGGGGCGAAGTGTCTCCACGCCGACTTCCAACGGTAGGCCACCAGACGGTTCACCCCCAGTCTCCACCCGATTTCCGGGGCCGAGGCTTCCTTCGCTCACCAGTCGGGTGACAGTTACTTTTGAAATACGACGATGAATGAAATGGCAGGCGTGATCCCACGCGACGGGCGCAGGCTGAATGGAGTCCATAACCCGGCGGCTCTCCCGCGATAAACGAGGGGGGTGGCTTCGAAGGTGCCGGGGATGTATCGGGAAGATGTCTACTGCGGGGCGACACGGGGGGCGATGGCTTGCGTTGGGGCGAAGCCGGGGCAATGTGCACGGACGTGATGGAGGAGTTTTCCGATGCGGCGCTCGTTCTCGTGGGGCATGGCTCCACGCTGAATGCCGATTCGTCGCGGCCCACCCACGTTCAAGCGGATGCCCTTCGAAAGCGCGGGATCTTCGCCCAGGTGGTGACGGCATTCTGGAAGGAACATCCGATGCTCGCGGGAGCGCTTCGCCAGGTGTTCGCCCCCCGGGTCTTTGTGGTGCCGCTCTTCATCAGCGAGGGCTACTTCACGGAAGAAGTCATTCCCCGGGAATTGGGCCTCCTGTCCCCGGGCAGCAAAACAGTCTGTCGGGTGCTGCACCGGTCCCGGCTCCGAATTCACTACTGCGGGCCCGTCGGGACCCATCCCAGCATGACCTCGGTGATCCTTTCGAGGGTGGATGATGTCCTGAATCGCTTCACTGAACCGGGCGCGCGGATTCCGGACCCCAGGGACATCTCCCTGTTCGTGGCGGGCCACGGCACGGGACTGAATGAGAATTCGAGACGGGCGATTGAGGACCACGTGGACCGCCTCCGGGCAATGAACCGCTTTGCCTGTGTGCACCCATTGTTCATGGAGGAGGAACCACGAATTGGAGACTGCCACCGGCTGGCGACGACGCCGGATCGGGTCGTGGTCCCATTCTTCATCAGTGACGGCTTGCACAGTTACGAGGACATTCCGGTCATGCTCGGTGCGCCGGAGGCCGAGGTCCGGGAGCGGTTTCGATCCGGGCAACCCACCTGGATCAATCCGACGCACCTCCACGGGGGTCGAATCTGGTACACGCCGGGAATCGGGCTGGATCCCCAACTTTCGGACGTCATTTTGGAACGGGTCGGAGAGGCGGCAAGACAGGCAGCGGAACAAGACGATCTTCCCAAGAAATAGGCGCGAGGTGCCACTGCACCTCGACCCTGGATCGGGGAGGCGACAGGGGACGAAAGGCATCGTGCGTGGGGAAGAGCCAGTGTCCTGGGAATGGAATCCGGGCGACCCCTGAGAAATTTCCTTTGGGCCTCCCACCGGCTTGCGCTTAATCCGCGGGTGCACTTCCGGAAAGTCACCCTGGTCGGGGTCGGTTTGCTGGGCGGTTCCCTGGGACTCGCCCTGCGGAATCGCGGCCTGGCGGATCGGGTGCAGGGATTCGTCCGTCGCGAAGAGGTGGTCCCCGCGGTGGTCGCGTCGGGCGTGGTGGATGACGCCACGTCCAACCTGCGCGCCGCGGTGGACGGGGCGGATCTCGTCGTCCTGTGCACGCCGATCGGACAGATGGCCGCCATGACGCGGGCGATGGCTCCCGGGCTGGCCCGTGGGACCATCGTGACCGACGTGGGCAGTGTGAAGGGTCCGGTGGTCGCGGACCTGGAGCCCCTGCTGGATGGAGCGGGTGGCTGGTTCGTCGGCAGTCATCCGATGGCCGGGTCCGAAAAGACCGGATTTGAGGCGGCCCGGGCGGATTTGTTCGCAGGGGCCGTGTGTGTGGTCACCCCGACGGAGCGGACCCACCGTCCAGCCCTCGAACGGGTCCAGTCCCTCTGGGAATCCATCGGTGCGACGGTGTTGCAGATGCCTGCCGGTCAGCACGACGAACTGGTCAGCCGGGCCAGTCATCTGCCTCATGTCGTGGCGGCGGGGTTGGCCAATTACGTCCTGAGCCCCGCCCATGCGGCGGCGCAGTCCCAGCTGTGCTCCTCGGGGTTTCGCGACACCACCCGGATCGCGAGCGGGTCTCCCGATTTGTGGCGGGACATCGCCCTGGCCAACCGCGAGCATCTGGGCCGGTCCCTCGGGGTCCTGGTGGCGGATCTCCAGGAGTTCCAGCGGGCGCTGGAGGAGCGGGATGCTTCCGCCATCGAGGAGTTCTTTAATTCGGCACGCCGGCGACGCGATACCTGGGTATCCGCGTCCCGCCCCGCGGATGGCGCGCCGGCTTTATCCCACCGTGCCGCTTCCTGACCTGATTGAGATTATTCCGCCGTCCGCTCCCTCCGGGGCGCGGATCACGGTGCCCGGATCCAAGAGCATTACGAACCGCGCGCTGCTCCTGGCGGCGTTGGCGCGGGGTGTCGTGACGCTGCGCGGCGCCCTCTGGAGCGACGACACGGAAGTCATGGTGGATTGCCTTCGTCGCCTCGGATTCGAGATCCACGTGGAGGCGGAACCGGACGAACCGGCCAACCGGACCATGCGGGTCACCGGGAGGGGCGGGGAGATTCCCCATGGAGGCACTCCCGGGGCACCCCTCGAACTTCACGTGGGCAATGCCGGCACGGCAGCCCGGTTCCTCGCCGCCATGGTCTGCCTGGGCCGGGGCGTGTACCGCCTGAGTGGCGTGCCCCGGATGCATGAGCGTCCGCAGGCTGAATTGATCGGCGCCCTTCGGCGCCTGGGATATCGGGTGGACGCGCCGGGCGACCGGCTTCCGGCGGTGATCCACGGTTCGGGTCCGCGGCCGGGCCCCGTGGATGTCAGTGTTGCGGAGAGTTCCCAATTCGCCTCCGCGCTGCTCCTGTCCGCGGCGGTCGGGGGTTGGACGGTGTCGGTCACCGGGGCGAATGTGGAGGAGTTGCCCTATGTGGAAATGACCCGTCGGCTGGTGGACGCATTTCCCTCCGGAGGAGGTGTGGTGCAGGTGGAGCCCGACGCCTCGAGCGGAAGCTATTTCTGGGCGGCGGGCGCCCTGATGGGATGCCCGGTGTCCGTGGAGTCCTGGCCGCGGAGCGGATGGCAGATCGATGCGGAATTCCCGCGATTCCTGACGCTGCCTCCCGAGGTTTCGCGGGAACGGGACCTTGGGGACAGCATCATGACGGCGATCGTCATGGCGCCGCTGGCGGCGCATCCGGTGCGCTTTACCGATCTGGGACGGCTCCGCGTGCAGGAATGCGAACGCGTGATGGCGTTGCGGACGGGGCTCACCCGGTGCGGGGCGCACGTGGAGGAATCGGGTGACACCCTCACGGTCATTCCGGGTCCCCTGCACGGGGCCGCGGTGGAGACCTATGACGATCATCGGGTGGCCATGAGTTTTGCGACCCTGGGCTTGAAGGTGCCGGGCCTCCGAATCCACCATCCTTCCTGCGTGCGGAAAACCTTTCCCAACTTTTTCCAGAAGCTCGCCGCGCCCTTTCCGACGGGACTCGGGGCCGGCATTCTGGACCCCGCCACGGCGCGCCTGCTTTCCGCGTCCGATCTGATCCCCGCCTGATGTCCAACACCCTCTCCCAAACCCTGGCGGCCCGCCCGCTCACCCTGCCGCATGTCATCACCGTGGACGGTCCGAGCGCCTCCGGAAAGGGGACGCTTTCCCGCCGGCTGGCGAAGGATCTGGGCTACGTCTATGTGGACACCGGGGCGATGTATCGAACGCTGGCTTGGTGGGCGTTGAAGAAGGGATTGAAGGTGGAGGCCCCCATGTCGCCGGCGGAGGACGATGCGGTTGTCCAATTGATGCGCCGTTGGAAGGCTGAAACGCGGGTCGTCAACGGACAGGCCTGGATCCACGTGGAAGGGTACTTTCCCGAGAAGGAAATCCGTGGGGACGCCGTGGAGCACGCCGTGCCAGTGCTGGCCCAGATCAGCCGGGTGCGGGATTGGATGGTGGCCCGTCAGCGGGACTGCGTGAGTTTTGGTCCGCTGGTGATGGAGGGGCGGGACATCGGGACCGTGGTGTTCCCGCTGGCTCCGGTGAAATTCTTCCTCGAGGCCGACGAATCGGAGCGTCAGAAGCGCATCGAGGGACGCGGGGGAAACACCAGCGCCGCCCGACGCGACCACATGGACAGCACGCGGAAGAAGGGCGCATTGGTTCCGGCGCTGGACGCCATCCGCGTCAACAACACCGGCCAGACTCCCGATGAAACTTATGCCATCATGCGCCGCCATGTTCAGGAGCGCCTGCGTCCGGCCTGATCGGAATCCAGGCCTTCCCGCCGTGGAGCGGCAATGGGGTCTTCGATTGCTTCTGGCCGTAATTTGGGCCGCGGCCTTCGGGGGAACGGGAACACTCCGTGCGGACGACGCATCGCAGGTGGCCATCCTGTTCAACTCGCGTTCCTCCCAATCCCGCGAGGTGGCGGAATTCTACGGGCGCTCCCGCGGAGTGCCTTCGGAACAGTGGATCGGGCTCGAGTGTTCCTCGGAGACCACGCTGACCCGCACGGCCTACGAGACGGAAATCCAGGCGCCCCTTCGTCGGATTCTCGCGGAACGGAATCTGGCAAAGTTTGATGCAGCAACTCCGGCCCTGATGACCGGGACCAAGCTGCGGTATCTGCTGCTGGTGTACGGCATGCCCTACCGGATTCTGCATGACTCGAATCGGGTCGAGACGGCCGCTGCCAATGTTCCGCAGAATCTCCAGTACAACGGCGGATCGGTGGACGGCGACCTCATGCTGTTGCCGACGCCTCCGCCGGTCCTCATCACCGGACCGATTTCGAATCCCTTTTTCGCCACCACCAATGCCGCGGCGATGCGGCCGGAGACCGGACTGTTCCTCGTGTCCCGGATCGACGGTCCGACGCCCGAACTCGCCAAGGGACTGGTGACCCGGGCGCTGGAGGCGGAGCGCGACGGACTGTGGGGTCGGGCGTTTCTGGATCTGCGTGGACTGAAGGAAGGTCCGTACAAACTGGGTGACGACTGGCTGGCCAGTGCGGAAGCGGTCTGCCGCGTGCTGGGATTTGAGACGGAGGTGGATCGCAATGAGGCGACCTTCGGTCCCGGATATCCCCTCAGCGACGTGGCCGTGTACGCCGGATGGTACGACGCCAACGTCTCAGGCCCCTTCGCCCTGCCCGCGGTGGATTTTCGTCCGGGCGCCATTGCCTACCACCTCCACTCCTTCTCCGCGCACGATCCCCGCAGCCCCACGGCCAACTGGGTGGGGCCGCTGGTGGCGAAGGGGGCGACCGTCACCCTGGGATGCATTGACGAGCCGTACCTGCAGATGACCCCGAATTTCGGCGCCTTCCTGGCCAGGTTTGCGTCGGGGATGAATTTTGCGGAGGCCGGAGCCGTGAGCCAGCCGGTGTTGTCCTGGCAGACCATCCTGATCGGGGATCCGCTGTACCGTCCGTTCTCGCCGGACCTTTTTGCGCGATCCAAGTCCATCGAGGAAAAGGGGCCCGCAGCGCTGCTGCCGTGGACCTATCTCCAGCGGGTGAACTTCTTCATGCAGAACGGCGGGGATCCCGGGAAGGTCCTGACGGATCTGGAGTCGCTCCCCCTGGCCGCCACCAACGCCGTTCTCGCCGGGAAGATCGCGCACCTGTACGCGGCAAAAACGCGCCTCAAGCCGGCCATCACTTGGGCGCAGAAATCCCTCGCAGCGGGAGGCGCCCCCCAGGAACGCGGCCGACTGATGCTGGAGGTGGCGGGATGGCAGCAGACGATGGACAAGACTGCGGACGCCGCCGCAACCCTCCGACAGTTCGCAAAGGAGTTTCCCATTTATCCCGACCTTCTCGCCGTGCGCCGGCAGCAGTTGGAGTACGCCCGGGATCTGGACCAGGCCGCCGAGGTGGAATTTCTCAAGGCGGAGGTGCAGCGCCTTTCCGCAGCGGCGGCGAAGCCCGCCGGTCCCTAGCGCGTCCTCACCATGGGTCGTGGCATCCATGACCTCGCGGTCGTCGGTTCTGCCTTCGGTGGATCCCTGATGGCCATGATCGCCCGGCGGCTCGGGCGCAGTGTGGTCCTCATTGAACGGGGTCGGCACCCCCGGTTCGCCATCGGCGAATCCTCCACCCCGGTGGCCAACCTGCTGCTCGAACAACTGGCCCGCCGCTACGATCTGCCCCGGATCCTGCCGCTCACGAAGTGGGGAACCTGGCAGCGGACGTATCCGGAGATTGCCTGCGGACGGAAGCGCGGGTTCTCGTTCTATCATCATGAGTCCGGATGCCCCTGGGTCCCCCGCGAGGATCGGTCCCGGGAGTTGCTGGTTGCGGCCAGTCCGTCGGATGAGATCGCAGACACGCATTGGTACCGTCCGGACTTCGATCATTGGTTCCAGCGGGAGGCCGTGGATCTTGGGGTGGAGTATTCGGACGCCACGGACCTGCAGGAAGTGACGCGGGAATCGGAGGGGATGCGACTGACCGGGGTTCGCGAAGGGACGCCGGTCGAGTTTCGGGCGCGCTGGGTGATCGATGCCTCCGGGCCCCGCGGGTTTTTGGCGCGGACGCTGGCGCTGCCCGAATCCACGTGGGCGTCCTATCCGAATACCAGTGCGCTCTACTCCCATTTCGAGGGTGTGGCTCGATGGGAGGACTTGCACCCGGGAGCAACGGCCCCCCCGTATCCTCCCGACGATGCGGCCCTGCACCATGTGTTCGACGGGGGCTGGATCTGGGTGCTGCGGTTCAACAACGGGCTCACCAGCGCGGGGGTGTCCGCCTCGGCCGAACTCGCGTCCGAACTCCGCCTGTCGGAAGGAGAGGCGGGATGGCGACGATTGATGGAGCGGCTGCCGGCCGTGGCGCAACAGTTCGCGTCCGCGAGGGCGGTTCGGGATTTTACCTGGATCCCGCAGATGCCGTGGCGTTGTTCTGTCGCGGCGGGGGACCGCTGGGCGCTGTTGCCGTCCGCGGCCGGGTTTGTGGATCCACTGCTGTCCACAGGCTTTCCCCTGACCCTGCTGGGGATCGAACGGCTCGCCGGACTTCTGGAGCGGGGAACGGTGCCCGAACCCTCCGGGTTGAAGGCGTATTCCACGGAGACCCTCGCGGATCTGGACGCCGCAGCCGCCCTCATCGGTGCCCTGCATCGCAACCTGGGAAGACCCGAACTCTTCCAATCCCTCTCGATGCTCTATTTCGCGGCGGCTATTTTCTCCGAGACCGTGCGCCGGCTGGGGCGCCCCGGCGATGCGGCCGGGTTTCTCATGCGCGGACGAACCTCCTTCGCGACCGAGGTCGCAGAGGTGGTGCGCCTGGCGAATCAACCGGAGCCGAACGTGACGCGCGTCCGCGCCGCGGTATCCCGCGCGCTGGATCCGATCAACCTTGCCGGACTCGACCGGAGCGACCGGCGCAATTGGTATCCCGTGGACGTCTCCGATCTGTACGCCGCGGCGGCGAAGATTCCTGCAACACGGGAGGAACTTGCCGCCATGCTCCGCAGCTGCGGATTTGCGGGTTGAGGGATGGGCGAATTCTGGGGTTTTTCCATTCTTGCCGGCGCGTCCGGAGTGACCGACAAGAAGATTGATCCATGAGGATTCAATCCTTCAGGAATGGTTCCAACGGAATTCTCATCCGGTCGCTCCTGATCGCGGTCGCGCTGCTGTCCGTTTCGACACACGCTGAAAGTGACCTGGATCCCCCCGAGGTGATCTCCACCTCGGTGAACCCCGGGCGTGTGGATACCACGGACGGTCCCAAGGACGTGGAAGTTGTCGTGCGATTGCGGGACACACTGAGTGGATTGGCGCGCTATGGTTCTCCGTTTTCCGAAAGCCTCGTTCCTTTGACAGTCCTTCTTCGACCCGAGGTCACGGCGGTTTCGCCGCAGAGCCTTGTGGCAACCCTGTCTTCGGTGCCTGCGTTGAACGGCGCCGCGTTGAATCCGTATGAGGCGGAATATCGCGGCGTCCTGACCGTGCCCCCAGGAACGCAGCCGGGTGGCTGGGTGCTGGCGAATTTTGGGGTCCAGGACATGGCGGGCAATTTTCAGGGGTATGATTCCACTGGGCTGAGCGGCCTCGGATTTGTTCCCGCCCGGCTTGAAGTGGTGGGTGTCGGGGATGCGCAGCCTCCTCGGATCGAGAGCATCGAATTCAGTACAAACCGAGTGGACGTTTCCGAGCATTCCCAGACGGTTCGGATCCTGCTGCGGATTCGCGACGACGGGAGCGGGGTCGCCCTGGACCAATACTCGACTGTGCTCTCCTTCCGGGGCGAACTCACCGGCAGTACAGTCGCCCCTTTTTCCGGCCCGAACAGCTGGCAACGGATCGAGGGAGATGCGCAGAACGGGGTCTATGCCTTCGACGTGGAGTTTGGACAGTATTTCGCCCCTTCGGACATTTACCATCTCCAGCCGGTTCAGATTCGGGACCGGGTCGGTAACCTTTCCGTTCTCACGCCAAATGAGGCGGAACTGCGGGGTTTCCCGACCACGATCAGGGTGGATCCGGGTTCCGGGGTGCCCCCCGGTCTTCAGCCACCCGAGTTTGTTGCAATCAAGTTTGCAACGGGATCGTTGGATACGTCCGATGCGGCGGTGCCGATGACCGTGGAGGTGGACGTCCGCGACGACAATGAAGGAGCCCTCAGCGCTTCGGTTCTATGGGTGGGTCCCCTCGGAAAACACCGTGTGCAGTTGTATGGCTTCCGTCCTCCGGGAGGCCTCCCCGCGATCACCTGTTCCGGTCTGTTTCCCGCGCATTGCGAGGCCGGGGAATGGCGCCTGCAAACGCTGGGACTGAGGGACAGGTTCGGGAATGCGGTTTCAGTGTCCGGAGCTGAATTGGAGCAACGGGGCATGCCGACGCGAATCGTAGTCACGACCAGTCCCCGGCTTCACGTGGACCGTGGGGACGGAACCACCGTGGCCTGGTGGCGGCGGGTTCCAGGACGCTATCACGTCCAGACCAGTCGGAATTTGCAGGCATGGACGGACCTACCGGCTCCGGTGATTGTAGTTGGCGATGAAAATGTCGCGGTTCTCCGCGCCGAATCGGTGGCGGCTGAGGATCTGTTTTTCCGGTTGATCCGGGAGTAGATGCCGGCGGGCTGTCACGCGGGAGTTTCCCGGCATTGGGACACCCCGTCGGATTCTTCCGTGACGCGTGGGGGTTCCGGACCTAGAAGGAATCCCCCATGAACAACGCCTCCTGGTCCCTGCTGGCCCTGGCCTCGGCCTTTGCCGCCGTCGCTGAACCGGCGCTCACGATTTACAACGGAAACTTTGCCGTAGTGCGGGAGCGAATCCCCCTCGACCTGAAGTCGGGTGTGACCGCGGCGACATACGCCGGTGTAACGGTCCACCTGGAGCCGGACTCCGTGGTGCTGCGCGATCCGGCGGGCAAGGTTGATTTCCGCGTGTTGGAGCAGAGCTACCGCGCGGACCCGGTTTCCCAGGGTCTCCTGTTGTCCTTGAACGAAGGGCGGGTGCTGGACTTCGTGGTTCGGGATCAGAACGGACACGAATCCATCGTCCGCGGGAAGGTGGTCCGCAGCGGCTACGTGCCCAATTACGGGGGAGCCTCCGTGTATGGACAGCGATTCATGATGACCCAGGCGGCGATGGGCGATGCCCAGGGCGGACTGGGACAACCCATCATCGAAGTGGACGGCAAACTTCGCTTTTCCCTGCCCGGGGAGCCCCTGTTTCCGGTCCTGAGCGACGACGCCATCCTCAAGCCCACGCTGCGTTGGCAGATTGCGTCCGATCAGGCGGCCCACGTGGATGCCGAACTGAGCTATGTCACCGGAGGAATGGGCTGGGAGGCTTCCTACAATCTGATCGCGCCGGAGCGGGGGGACACGCTGGATCTGGTCGGCTGGGTCACCATCGACAACCAAAGCGGACGCCAGTTCGATGAGGCGCGGATCAAGCTGATGGCCGGGGATGTGAACAAGATCCAGGGGCAGGCGATGAGGCCGGTCAATTTCATGGCGGATGCGCAAATGGCCAGGAGATACGGTGGTGCGGAGGTCACCGAGAAGCCCTTGGATGAATTCCATCTCTATTCGCTGCCCCGCCCGGCGACGCTCCGTAACCGCGAAACCAAGCAGGTGGAGTTCCTTCGGGCGACCGGAGTGAAGGCGAAGACGCTTTATGTCTATCGTGGGGCGCAGACCGAAGGCCCGCGCTACTCCGGCTGGAACCCGGAGATGATCCGCAACGATCGAGACTACGGGACGCAGTCGAATCCCAAGGTGTGGGTGATGCGCGAGTTCACCAACAGCGAGGAGAACGGGCTTGGCCAGCCTCTGCCCAAGGGAAGGACGCGGTTTTACCGGAGGGACGATGCCGACGGTCGTCTGGAATTCACGGGGGAGAACCTGCTCGATCACACGCCCAAGAATGAGCGGGTGCGCCTCTATTCCGGGGATGCCTTTGACGTGGTGGGAGAACGCCGGCGCACCGACCATCGCCTGGGCACCGACCAATTGGAGGAGTCCTTTGAGATCCGGCTGCGGAACCGGAAGACTGAGGCGGTCGAGGTTCGGGTCGAGGAACGGTTGTATCGATGGGTCAATTGGCAGGTGACCGAGAAGTCGTCGGACTATACGAAGCTGGACGCCCAGAACATCGAGTTCCGGGTCACGGTGCCTGCGGATGGTGAGACGGTCGTCAACTACCGGGCGCGATACTCGTGGAAGTGATGGCGTCCGTTCCGGGCAACGGGCTGACCGTTCGTAGTCCAGGCTTCAGCCTGCCTCGGGCCCAGGCTTGGGACCCACGCGCCCAAGTTTCCACTCACCGACGGGACACTTCTACGCCCGCTCTATGTGACCCGGTCGGCCATTCTTTGCCCTGCGGGAATCGGACAGCCTGAAGGCTGCACTATCAACGGGAGGGGCCGCCACCGAACAGGCTCGCAGCGATATTGATGGTGAAGGCCAGGATTGCGGCATTGAACGCGAAGGACAGCAGGGATTGCAGGAGGACAAATCGCCGCATGGAAGGCGTCGTCACGGCAACATCGGCCGTCTGGCACGCGACGGCGATGGTCATGGAAACGTACAGAAAGTCGCCGTAGTCCGGCCTGAAGTGCGGACCGGCTCCGGGAAACCCGAGTCCTTCCGGAACCGGTGGCGCGTAGTAGAGGCTGGCGTAGGAAAGCGCGAATTCCGTGGGCAATAGCAGCCAGCTTCCCACCACGGTGGACAGGGCCAGGACGAGATGGGACAACGCCGTCCGGGCCGCGGACAATTCCACGACAGTCCCGAGGAGGCTGACCACCGAAGCCAGGCTGACCACGAGGAGCACGGTTCCCGCGCCTTCGGATTGGATCTGGGCGATGCGCTGAAGTCGTCGATGATCGGCGTGCGCCATCATCCAACCAACCAGAAGGAGGTAGAGCCACACGGCCACGTTCCATCCAATAAGGGCGCGTCGCACCAGGTCCGAATTTCCCGGCAAGAGCAGCGCCGACGCGATCCCGGCCATCAGGGATCCCATCAACCGTGGCCGGGCACGAACATGAAACCCCAGGGGACGCATGGGAGCAGGCTGCCATGTTCCCACCGAGGGATGAATGGAATTCCCGTGGGTCCCGCCCCGGACCGGGATTCGGCACCGGAGAAGGTGGAGGAGTCCCGTGCGACGCTTGCCACAACGGGGACCGGCGCGGCAGTGTTCGTCCCCGTGAACCGCATCGAGGAACGTTTCGCCAACCTCCGTCAACGGGGCCGCAAGGGTCTCGTCGTGTACATCGGAGCGGGTGATCCCGACCTGGAATCCACGCGTCGCCTGGCCCTCGCCTTCGACCAGGCGGGCGTCGATGTTCTGGAGTTGGGGGTTCCCTTCAGCGATCCCCTGGCGGATGGGCTGGTCAACCAGTTGGCGGCCCAGCGGGGATTGGAGAGCGGGACGACCCCGTCCAGGGTGCTGGAAACCGTGAAGGCGATCCGGACGGAGTCGGTGGTTCCCATCGTCCTCTACATTTATTTCAACCTGCTCCACCGCGTCGGACTGGAACGGTTCATCCGGGACTGCGCCGAGGCCGGGGTGGATGGTCTGTTGGTGTTGGATCTTCCGCCCGAGGAGTCCGGCAACTACGAGGCGCTGATGGCGGCGTCCGGGCTGTGTCCGATCTACCTCATCGCGCCGACAACCCCGCCGGAGCGGATCGCGCTGATTGCGCCCCGGGCGCGGGGATTCATCTACTATGTCAGCCGTGAGGGGGTCACCGGCATGCAGGCCAAGGTGAGCGATACCATCGGGGAGATGACGGCGAGGATCCGATCCCACTCCGACCTTCCCATCGCCGTGGGCTTTGGCATTTCCAACGCCGACCAGGCGCGCGAAGTGGCGCGTCACGCGGAGGCGATTGTCGTCGGCAGCGCCATCGTCAACCGCATCGCCACCCTGGGACGGTCGCCGGACCTTGTTCCGGAGGTCAGTGCCTTCGTGGCTTCGCTTTCCCAAGCCATCCAATCATGAGTGCGTCTTCCCTCAAGAAATCGAAGGCCGCCCCGGCGGCCGCCCGCAACGACCACTATGTCATCATCATGGCCGGCGGCCGCGGCGAGCGGTTCTGGCCGGTGAGCCGCGAGGCCACGCCCAAGCAGCTCATCACGCTGCTCGGCAAACGATCCTTCCTCCAGCAGGCGGTGGATCGTGTCCGGGCACTCGTCCCGGCGAAGAACATTTTGATCATCACCAACGCCGTGCAGGCCGCGGCGGTTCGGAAGCAGTTGCCGGAACTGCCCGCGGACAATGTGATCGCCGAACCGGTCGGTCGCGATACGTGCGCCGCGGTGACGCTGGGCGCAGCAGTCGTCGGGGCGCGATCCACCACCGCGACGATGGCCGTGCTGCCGGCGGACCACGTGATTCCCGATGACAAGGCCTTTCAACAGGTGCTGGCGGAGTCCCTGGATCTCGCCTCGCGCGGACAGGTCATCGTCACCATTGGCATCCAGCCCTCGGGTCCGGAAACGGGGTACGGTTACATCCGGCACGACCTCACTGTCCTGCCGCCGCCGGCCGGGGTGAGGAAGTACCGGACACGCTTCTTCAAGTCGGAGCAGTTTGTGGAGAAGCCACCCCTGGAGCGGGCCATCGAGTATGTCAATGCGGGGAACTACCGGTGGAACGCGGGCATGTTTGTCTGGTCCTTTGTCACCATCACCAACGCCCTGGAGAAGCACCAACCGGAGATGAATGCGGCCTGCCACCGCTGGTTCGCCGCGGCGTCCAAGGGGGCGCGTGCGCTGGATCGGGTGCTGGCGAAGGAGTACCCGGACATCCGCAAGATCAGTGTGGACTATGCGTTGATGGAGAAGGCCCACAACGTGGTCGTCGCGGACGGCGCGTTTGACTGGGACGACCTCGGCGCATGGCCGGCGCTGGCGCGACATGTGAAGCAGGACGCCGAGGGCAACGCCGCGGTGGCCGACTTCCTTCATGTCGATTCGGCACGCAACGTCGTGTACGACGCCCGCACGAAGGGGCGCACGCCGGTGACCCTGGTGGGCGTGAAGGACAGCATCGTGGTGTTGACGGACGATGCCACCCTGGTCGCCGCCAAGTCGGAGGCGCAAAAGATCAAGGAGTTGGTGAAGAAGCTCGCGACCGAGAAGAAGTACGCGAAGCTCGTGTAGGCGTTGGGGGGCGGATGGAGTCCCCCGATGTCGCCGGACGCAACCCGGGTCACTCGTACCGGAGGGCGTCGATCGGATCGAGCCGCGCCGCCTTCAGTGCGGGGAAGAATCCGAACACAATGCCGATCACGGCGCTGACGGAGAAGGCCATGATCACCGAGTTGTTGGAGATCAGGGTCGGGAACTCGAAGTATTTCGTCAGCAGCGGCGCCAGCCAGAAACCCGTGGCAATGCCCAGTCCGCCGCCCACCACGCTCAGCAGGACGGCCTCAGTCAGGAATTGACGGAGCACGTCGCGCCCCCGGGCCCCCACGGCGAGGCGGATGCCGATCTCGCGGGTGCGCTCCGTGACGCTCACCAGCATGATGTTCATGATGCCGATGCCGCCGACCACCAGGGAAATGCCCGCGAAGAAGCCGATGAGAATGGTCATGATGCGGTTGTTGGCGTTGAAAAAGTCGCTCGTCTCCTGCTGGTTTCGCACCATGAAATCATCGTCCTTCCCCTCGCCGATCTGGTGACGCTGACGCAGGAGCGAGCCGATCTGGTTCTGAACCTCGAGGATCGCGGAGGGCGATTCCGCCTGAACGAAGATGGACCGGAACTTGGTGTCCCCGGAGAGCCGCTTCATCACAGCGGTATAAGGCAATAGGATCACGTCATCCTGGTCCTGTCCGAAGCTCCCGGCGCCCTTCGTCTCCAGCCAACCGACAATGGTGAAGGGGGCGTTTTTGATGCGAACCACCTGTCCCACGGGATTGACGCCTTCCCCGAACAGGGTTTTGGCCGTGGTCGTTCCGATCAGACAGACCTTGTTCGCATTGCGGACGTCGGCCTCGGTGAAGTTGTCGCCGGCCTGAAGATTCCACGAGCGCGCCTGGGTGTACTCAGATCCGACACCGGAAACCTGGACGAACGTGTTCTGGTTGCCGGCCGCCACCTGGGCCTGGGTGCGGGCCTCGGGGCTGGCGGCAGTAACCCCGCCCACTTCCCTTCGGATGGCCTCGTAATCGGCGGGGGTCAAATTGGGGGCCATGCCGAATCCGCCTCGCACGCCGCCGCGGGTCATGTTGCCGGACAGGACCGTGATGAGGTTCTGTCCCATGCTGGCGATGCGCTTGTCCACCTCGGCCTTGGCCCCGGTGCCCATGCTCACCCCCACGATCACGGCGGCGATGCCGACGATGATGCCGAGCATGGTCAGGAAGGAGCGGAGAATGTTCCGGCGAAGGGCGCGGAGGGCGATTCGGAAGACGGCGATCATGGGGCGGCGGGTTCAGGCGAGCTGCACGGCCTTCTGTTCGGCATCGAGACGGGCCAGTTCGACCGCGGCGATGGAACGGTCCTGAACCTCCTCGTCGCTGCGGACGAGTCCGTCACGCATGACGATCACCCGCTTGCAATAGCGGGCGATGTCGAGCTCGTGGGTGACCATCACCACGGTGATGCCCTGGTCGTTAAGCTGCTGGAAAATGCCCATGATCTCGATGCTGGTCCGGGAATCGAGATTTCCGGTGGGTTCATCGGCCAGGAGCAGCTTGGGCTGGTTGACCAGTCCGCGTGCGATGGCGACACGCTGCTGCTGGCCGCCGGAGAGCTGGCTGGGGGTGTGGTCCCCGCGCGCGGCAAGCCCGACGAGGGCCAGCGCCTTGATGGCACGCTCGCGTTGCTCGCGTCCCGGAAGGGGCGGACGCGAATAGAGCATGGGAAGTTCGACGTTTTCGATGGCCGTCGTCCGTGCGAGCAGATTGAAGCCTTGGAACACGAAGCCGATCTTGCGGTTGCGCAGGTCCGCCAGTTCATCGCGGTCGAGTTCCCCGACGTTCACGCCGTCGAGCAGGAACTTTCCACCCGAAGGCCGGTCGAGGCATCCGAGCGTGTTCATCATGGTGCTCTTGCCCGAACCGCTGGCGCCCATGATGGCGACAAACTCGCCGGGATGGATCTTCAGCGAGACGCCACGGACGGCATGGACCTGCACCTCGCCGCTGGTGTAGGTCTTCCGGAAATCCTCGAGCTCGATGACAGGGACGGCCATGGGTCGTGTCGCCGGGGTGAAGCCGCGAATCAGCGGCGCGCGGGTCCGCCGAAGGGCCCGCCAAACGGGTTGGCGGCGGGGGCGGCGGCGGTCACCGGGACCGTGATGCTGGTCACCACCACGTCGCCCTCCTTCAGGCCCTCCGCAATTTCAGTCAGGGTTCCGTCACTGATGCCCGTCTTTACCGAGACTGCCTGGAGCACCAGGGCCTCCGGGGAGGATTGGGCGGCATCGATGATATAGACGGTGCGGATTGCGGGACCATCCGGCGTGGCCGGACGCTGGGGGCGGGACCCCCCGGATCCTCCGCCTTCGCCGCCCGCGGCCGCGGCCGCGGCGGCCATGGCCGCCCGCATCCGTTCGCGCTGCTGGCGGTACTGCTCCTTCTGCTCCGGCGTCAGGCTGGCTTCGTACTTGTCCCGTTCCTCCTGAGTCGGACGGCGTCCCTCGGCCGCCCACGGCGGCATCGGGAGATCGCCGGAGCCCCGCGCGGACGCCATGCGGTTGGTGCCCGCGGCCTTGGCCACCGCGTCATTGGTGGACGCGACGCGAATGCTGTCCGGCGGGCGCACCCGGAACGCGGCGTTCGGGATCCGGAGCACGTTGGTCCGTTGCGCGGTCAGGATGGTCGCATTGGCGGTCATGCCCGGGCGGAGCTTCATGTCCTTGTTTTCCACCTCCACGATGGTGGTGTAGGTGACCACGTTCTGGTTGGTGGTGGGGGCGTAGCGCACCTGCTTGACGCGTCCGGAGAACTGCCGGTTGGGAAACGCATCCACGAGGAAGTTCACCTTCTGTCCCTCCTCCACGCCGCCGACGTCGGCTTCGCTCACCATCGTTTCGATCTGCATCTTCGCGAGGTCGTTGGCAATGGTGAAGAGTTCCGGGGTGTTGAAGCTGGCGGCGACCGTTTGTCCGGCCTCGACCTTGCGGGAAATGATCATGCCTCCGATGGGGGCCATGATGGTGGTGCGCTCGAGGTCCACCTTTGCCCGGGAAACGGCGGCGTCGCGCATCTTCACCGTGGCGTCGGCCTGGAGTCGGTTCACTTCGCTTTGCTTGAAATCGACCTCGGAAATCAGCTTGTTGGCAAACAGGGCCTTGTCCCGGGTCAGGTTCACGTCGGCCATGGCGAGGCCCGCCTTGGCGCTGGCGAGGTCCGCCTCGGCGCGGGCCACTTCGCGCTCATAGGTGGACGGGTCGATCTTCGCCAGGATCTCGCCCTCCTTCACCTTGGAGTTAAAGTCCACATTGACCTCGGTGATGATTCCCGAAATCTGGCTGCCAACGCTCACGATCCGTACGGGATTCAGGGCGCCATTGGCCGTGACGCTCTGGACAATGTCACCGCGGGCGACCGTATTGGTCCGGATCGTCGGCGTGCCCGCCGCCACGGAATGTTGGTGACGCCATCGCCAGGCCGCCCATCCACCGCCGCCGAGCAGCGCCAGGACGATCAGCCATGTCAGGATTCCTGAGATTCGGGAACGAGCCATTGGGGAGATTAGAACGGAAACCGGCAGGGTTGGAAATACCGGCCCGTCTGCCCTCAATGACCGGCCGAAGCACGACTGGTTACGGGCGTCGGCAACTCCTGATCACGCCGACGCAGGGACGTCCCGGGGAAGCATCAGGAAATGGGAAAGGGCGACCACCACCAGCGCATGACGGATCCGTCCGGAGGCGATCAGGTCGGGGATGTGTTCCACGGGCACGAGCCGGACGTGGATGTCCTCGGCATGATCGAATTCCGTCGGGTGGCGCAGCTCGCAGTCCTGCACCAGGAGGGTGTGGCAGGTGTTCGATTGAATGGCGGGATTGGGAAAAATGCGTCCAATGATCCGTGCCCGGGCGCCTTCATAGCCGGTCTCCTCCCGCAGTTCACGCTGTCCGGCGGCCACGGGATCTGACTCATGGGGATCCATGACACCGCCCGGAATCTCCAGTTCCACGGTGTTGGAGCCATGACGGTACTGTTCAATCATCACCACGCGGCCATCGGAGGTCACGGGGACGACATTGACCCAGTCCGGACAGTCGAGGACGAAGAAATCATGCTTCTCCCCGGTGCGGGGGTTGATCTTCAGGTCCGTCCGAAGGGAGAAGATTCGGTAACTCGCGACCGGACGCGACGAAACGAGGGGCCAGGATTTGACCGCGGGATCAGGCGGCATGACGCAGGAGGGAATCAGGAAGACAACGGGCCCGCGGCGGCGTCCCGGGCCGCCCAGCCTCCGGCCATCAGGCGCAGAAGGTGGGTCAGGGCCTGGTCGTGGGAACGCCCGGTGCGCTCCGAAAGCTGCCGGGCGCGGCGATCCAGTTGGGCGGCCATTTCCACAGAACGGGCGGACGGACACCCCAAGGCGGTCAGCGCACGCGCGAGTTCGTCGAGATCGGACGCCATGGAGGGGCGGGCGGGACCGGGACCCGGGTCAGGCAACCGAGGCCCGCGGGACGATGCGAACACTTTCGACACCCTGGCGGTCCACCGGGCGGCTCTTTTCCCCGCCCCCGGCGATGCGGGTCGGGACGTCCCCGAGTTTCCCGAGGACGTCGTCCCCCTTGAGGAGGGTTCCGAAGGCCGTGTACTTGCCGTCGAGGAATGAGGCGTCCCCGAGGCAGACGAAGAATTGGGATCCAGCGGAATCCGGATCGGCCGACCGGGCCATCGAGATCACTCCGCGACGATGGGGGCGTTTGTTGAACTCGGCGCGCACATGGTGTCCGGGTCCCCCCGTACCCCAGCGGGATTCCATCGCGGCATCCTTGGTGAGCGGGTCACCGCCCTGGATCATGAATCCACGCACGATGCGGTGAAACGCGGTTCCGTCGTAAAATCCCTTTTTCGCAAGGGTCTTGAAGTTTTCGACGGTCTTGGGGGCCACGTCCGGCCAGAACTCGACCACCATCTCGCCGTGCTGGGTCTTGATGACCGCGACTTCGGCGTCGGGAACAGGAGTGCTCATCAGATTGGAAGCTTTTGGAAGTTTGAGCCCGGCAGGGTTACGGAAGAATCGTGGCGGACTTGATGTAATCGAGATTGGGGAACGAAGACTTGAGGTAGGCATTCCCCTCGGCCTGGATTTTCCCTTGATTCGGACCGCGTCCGCGTGGGGCGCCCTCCCCGTATTCCCCGTTGATCTTATCCACGACATCCATGCCTTCGACCACCTTTCCGAAGGGGGCGAAGCCCATGGCGTCTAGGTTGGTGTTGTCGCCGAAATTGATGAAGAACTGCGTCGTGCGGGTGTTGGGGCCGGCGGTGGCGAAGGTCACCATGCCACGAGTGTTGCTGCCCTTAACCGGATCGTCGGTGATACGAGCGGACTGCCAAGCCGCGGCCACCTTTGGATCCCCGTGGATTCCAAACTGGGCCATGAAGCCGGGGATCACTCGAAAGAAGGCGATGTCTTTGAAGTATCCGGATTGGACCAGATTGTAGAAACGATCCGCACCGTTGGGTGCCCATGATCGGGTCACGTCGATGGTGAATGATCCCTTGGTGGTATCGAATTTGACCTTGAACGACGGAGGTGCCTTTGCGTTGAGCTTCGTAGGGTCCGCGAAATCACCCGGGCTGTCTGCGGCGGGTTTTACGGCGGGCTTCGGATCTTCAGCGTGGGCCGTCACCCAACCGGCGAGTCCCACCACGACACTCAGGAGCATCAACAAGCGCTTCATGACGGGCGGAAGAAGCCACAGCGAAAACGAGGTGTCACGTCGAAGTTTGAGCTCCGGGACGGACCCACGCCCGGATTTGGGGTCAACGGCCGGAGCCGCGGGCCGGGGTGTTGGTGGCCGCAGGCAGCGGCAGGGTGCCCGTCCCCGGACCCGACCGCGGTTGATAGAGGCGGTGGGTGGGAATTGGCGCTGCAACCGGTGCCGGCCGCCGTTGCCAGGCGTTCCATGCCCACCAGGCGGCAAGAATCAGGGCAATACCCAGGCCGAGAGGAAACAGGACCTGCCACCGGAGCAGAGCCAGCTTCATCATCACAAAGTCGAGCGGTCCCTGGCGGAGGGTCCGGGAACCAGGGGCGTTGGCGAAGTCATCCCGACCTGCCAGTTCCTGATCCAGCTGGGCGGCGATGGCGGCGTCATCCAGACGCAGGTGCCGGGCGTAGGTTTTCACGAACCCCCGAACATAAACCAAGGCCGAGAATGCGCCCCAGTCATCCGCCTCGATGGCGCGGATGTGATCCCCCTTGATCTTGGTGGCTTCGGCCACCTGATGGACGGTCAGTCGGCGGCGCTCGCGTTCCGTGCGGAGCAGGTCACCGGTGGTTCGCATCCGCGCAGCCTAGCGGGGCTTCCGGGTCTGCGGCAACGCCGGAAACCGGGCAAATCCTCACTTTTCCCGAAGGGATTACTGGGAGGCGGCCAGCACCGCCAGGACCACGGCGCCCAGGATCAACAAGGCCCCGACGAGGCGCAGTCCCATGGTGCGGGTTCCGGCATCGCGGTGCTCGGTGTTTCCGAAGTGGTGTCCCACGACCCAGACCAGGGCGAGTCCCCACAACCCCCGGAGCGCGTACACGACATTCACCCCGGTGGCGTCCTGGGTGAGGGCGATGCTGTAGGTCACCAGCATGGCTTGCGTGACAATGGCGAGTCCGGCCCCCCCGAGCCATTTCCGGGCGGGACGGGGAATCCGCAGGAGTTCGCGTCCCTGCCAGAGGATGACCAGCGAGGACAGCAGGGCGAGGGTGCCGAACAGCAGCGGAACGAAGGCCTGGATACCGAACGGGGCGGCCCATTGCTGGATCAGGGTGTCGCAGATGGCGAAGCTGAGGGAACAGAGGGTGGCGAGTCCGGTGGTCACCCCAAGGCGGCGCGTGGGATGGACGTCGGTGATGCCCATGACCAGGACTCCCGCCGTGGTCAGGGCCGCGGCCATGGACTGTCCCGCCCGGAGGGGAACGTGAAACACGAGAACGGAAACGAGCGCCACCAGGATCACTTTGGTGCCGAGCAGCGGTGTCACGAGGGAGACATCCCCGTAGCGCAGGGCCAGCAGTCCGGCGATGGAGCCGAGATAGAAGAACCCGCCGGCCATGAGGGGTTGCCACACCAGGTGCGTCGGAATCGGCCGATTCGCCGCCGCGAGCGACGGCAGGAAGGCGAGGCCAAGGAGCAGGTTGTTGAGCACGAAGGCGGACAGGATTCCCGCACCCTCCTTGAAGGCGCGCTTCTGAAGGATGTTCCCCAGGGCGAACACGAAGGCCGCCACAAAGGGGAGCAGCAATAGGGTGGGACGGTTCATCCGGACGGGTTCGCGCGCCGGGAACCAAGCGGACCTGCGCTCCGGAAGTCAATTCGCGGGAGCGGAGCGCCGGAACCACCTGAAGGTGGGACCACGAACTCATCGTTTGTAGTGCAGCCTTCAGCCGTATCTATGCAGTTGAGTGAAGCCACTGAATGGGGAGTGCTGGTGTAGATAATGAAAAAAAGCACCTGGCACCCTGACGAATCAGTTCCCCAATCAGTGACTCAAAGAATGAGACGGCATAATGGCCGGGAAGCGATCGAAATTGGGTTCACCGACCAGCGGATTTCGCCCCGGGCCGGGCTGTGGCCATGGGCGGATTTTCTCCATGGGAGGGGATTTCGGCAGGTGTTGGAGCAGGTGCTGCCCCGGCGCAGCAGCCCGAACCAAATCGCCTGTGCCGACCTGGCCCTTGGGTATCTGGCTGGGATCTTTTCCGGGGGCACCAAGCTGGCCCATTGTGCCCAGTTGCGGATCGACCCATTGCTGCCGGAGATGCTGGGAGTCAAGCGGCTGGGCAGCCAGTCGAGTTACTCCCGCTTCTTTGGGCAGTTTGACTCGGCCCGGATGAACTCCGAGTGCTTCGGGCGGCTCTGGCGATGGGGCTGGAGCGGCTGCCCAGCCACCCGGGAGGTTACACCCTCGATCTGGACTCCACCCACTTGCTGCATGAGGACGCCCGGCAGAAGGAGGGGGTGCGTTCGGCGTACACTCCGGAAGGCTTCCGCCGGTGCCTGCATCCGCTCCTGGGGATGATTTCCGAGGTCCTGTTGGTCGCCGGGTTCTGGCTTCGGCCCGGCAACACCCGTTCGGACAACAACGCGGTGGCCTTCACCCAGGAGCTGCTCTGGCCGGCTACCGAGCTGGGTACGGCTGGGACTGGTGCGGGCCGACTCGGGCTTTTGCGATGAACGGCTCCTGGAGTTTTGGGAGGCCGAGCAACTGCCCTACATCGTGGTGCCCGGCTGCATCAGCCTGTCCGAAGCCTGATCAGCCGGGCCACCCACTGGCGGGCAACCGACCTGCCGGGGACGGAGGTGGCCGAGGTGATCCACCAGGCCTGCGGGGATGGGCTCGGCCGCGGCGGGTGGTGCTGATCCGTCACCGAACCAGCCAGCGCCCGGAGGCCGGAGGCCGGGAGTTGATCGAGTGTCCGGGCTACCGGATTCAGGCGCTGATCACGAGCCTGCCCCAGAGTGTGGATGGGCTGAGGGTGTGGCGGCGTTACAATGGGCGCGCGGACTGCGAGAACATCATCAAGGAATTGGCCAACGCCTATGCGTTGCCCCAGCTCTGCCTCAAGAGGTTCTACGCGACGGAGGCAGCTCTAAGTCTGTCGGTGCTGGCGTACAACCTGTGCGTGCCTCTTCCAGCGCCACGTCGGATGGGAGGATCGGGTCACCACGGCCACCCTGCGGATGCGACTCTTCACCACCGGCGGGATTGTCAGCCGCACCGGGGGCTATCTGACCCTCCGTCTGGCCGTGCGGGAAGGACCTTACGGGCCTGGTGGCAGAGGCTATTCGAGAAGCTGAGCTGCTCGTGGCCCAACTGCATTGCAGTTGAACCCATACCCATCAATCCCACCCACTGAGCCACTTCCTCAAATCACTTCCAGACCCAAATCAGCAATCCAACTG
The DNA here is from genome assembly GCA_046346705.1 of Verrucomicrobiota bacterium. GTDB lineage: Bacteria > Verrucomicrobiota > Verrucomicrobiia > Limisphaerales > UBA9464 > UBA9464. Next base: position 203,674 of record JAXMHR010000003.1, read on the forward strand.
CATAGATACGGCTGAAGGCTGTCTCCCCGGTCCCCCGCGTCGGAACCACCTGAAGGTGGGACTACAAACACCTGCTTCGGGAACCTTTTGCGGTTGCTCGCGGTCGGGGTTTTTTTCACGGTGGACTCATGTACGAAATCTCCGGGCTGTTCGATCTGGCGCAGACGGAACACGGGCAGTTGTTCGAGGGCTGCCGGTATCCGTGGGAGGTGCTGGCGAAACTCGGGGAGTACTGCCGCACCCAGGTGCGTCCGACCACGGCGCATCGATCCACCCCCGGGGTCCACATTGGGGATCAGGTCCAGATCGGGGAGGGAACGATCCTTGAACCCGGTGTGATGATCGTGGGTCCGGCCATCATCGGGAAAAACTGCATCCTCCGGCACAACGCCTACCTCAGGGAAAACTGCGTCATTGGGGACGGCTGTGTGATCGGGAATTCCTGCGAGGTGAAGAATTCGCTGCTCTTTAATGGAGCGCAGGTTCCGCACTTCAATTACGTCGGCGACTGCGTCATGGGGCACAAGGCGCATCTGGGGGCGGGGGCGGCGCTGTCCAATCTCAAGCTCGACGGCTCCAACGTCTGGGTGGAGGGCGACAACGGGACACCGATGGACACCGGGCTCCGGAAATTCGGGGCGCTGCTGGGGGATCACACGGATATCGGCTGCAATGCCGTGCTGAATCCCGGGTCCATCATCGGGCGCAACTCCATGGTGTATCCAAACCTCTCCTGGCGCGGCTACCTTCCCCCCAACATGATCGCCAAGCACAAGGCGAAGCCCGACGTGGTGGTGATGCGGCCTCGGGACTATTGATGCCACCGCAGGTGCGGTGCGGGAGAATTCCATTCGTTTCGGCCGGATCCCGAGTGTCAGGTGACTGAGGGTTCCTGAAAAATTTTTAATCAAAGCTTCATTCGCGGTTCATGTTCCAGGCGTCCACAGGGTAGATTGGACGCCTTTTCATGCGCCTGCTGTTGATCGAAGACGAAGCGAAGGTTGCGAGTTTTGTATCGCGCGGACTGCGGTCTGAGCGGTTCGCCGTCGATGTCGCCGAGGACGGGACCCGGGGCTGGGAAATGGCGGCCACCTATCCGTACGATCTCGTTATTCTCGACCTGATGTTGCCCGGATTGTCGGGTCCGGAGGTGCTCCGGCGAATCCGGGTGGAATCGCCAGCATTGCCCGTGCTCGTGCTGACGGCCAAGGACGACACAGGCAGCAAGGTGCAGATTTTTGAGGCTGGGGCGGACGACTATCTCACCAAGCCGTTCGCCTTTGCCGAACTTGTCGTGCGCGTAAAAGCTCTGCTGCGACGAGGACCGGTTGTCCGGAACAATGTCCTTCGCGTCGGGGACCTGGAGCTCGACCGGTTGACGCAGCAGGTGCGACGGGCGGGGACTCGGGTGGACCTGACCGGCAAGGAATACGCGCTGCTGGAGTATCTCATGGCGAACTCCGGACGCGTCCTGTCCCGGACCATGATCATCGAGCATGTTTGGGACGAAAGTTTCGAGGGGCTGACCAATATCGTCGACGTTTATGTCCGCCACCTTCGGTCCAAAATGGACGACCCGTTTCCCGTTCGGCTCATCAGGACGGTGCGGGGCGTTGGCTATGCCATTAGTCCCCCTCCCGAGGCATGAACCCGCGATCCCTCCGCTTCCGATTGATCGGCTGGTACGCGGCGGTTCTGTCCGTGACTTGCGCCACGCTGGGGATCTCGATTTATCTCAGTGTCCGATTCTTTCTTGAGCGCAACCTGAGGGAATCCCAGGTCCGGAGGGCCCGGCAGATTTCGGAAACGATGGTGGCGCGGCTGCCCGAGATGGGGCGTTCTCGATTCGTCGAGGAGATCAGTGTCGTGTATGCACCTGAGCATACGGCCCGCTTTATCCGGGTGACCCAGGAGGACGGGGATGTCGTGTACATGTCGGGCAGGGCCTCCGATTCCACCTTCGATCCTTCAGGGATGCCGCCGTTGCCGGCGCCGTGGAAGGATGGGGACACGCGATGGGAAGTTCTGGCGGGAGGAAGCGTGCTGCTGGTCGGCAGCTGCGTTTCGGGTCCCCCGGGTTCCCGGCATTACCTGGTCGAAGTGGGGGCACCCTTTGGACCGACGGCATCGTTGTTGTCCCATCTCACCGTATCGTTGGGGATCGGTCTCCCCTTGATGGTGTGCATGTCGCTGTGCGGGGGATACATCCTCATTGGACGGGCACTCGCCCCGGTCGTCGGCATTGCGGATCGGGCCGAGCGCATCAGTGCCTTCAGTCCGAGTGAGCGACTCCCTTCTCCGGGGACTGCGGATGAGTTGGAGCGCCTGACCACCACGGTGAATCACATGATTGAGCGCCTGCACGAGGCGCTGGAATCCAACCGACGGTTTCTCCTCGATGCCTCCCACGAGCTACGGACGCCGCTTACGGCCATGCGCGGGGAACTGGAGCTGCTCGCCCAGCAAAGTTCCCTGGAGCCGGAGGAACGGGGACGGGTGGGCAGTGTGCTGGAGGAAGTCGACCGGCTGATCCGGATCGTGGAGGAGTTGTTCACGATTTCCCGGGTGGATGCCGGTGAGCCGCGTTCGGGGTGGACGCTTTTCGATCTAGCCCAGCTGGCGCGGGCGGTCGCGGAAAGTCTCATACTGTTGGCGGAGGACCGAGGGATCGAACTCCGCTTCGAATCCGAGGGACGCGTGATGGTGGAAGGCGATCCTTCGAGGATCCGTCAAGTGGTGGTCAACCTGCTGGATAACGCCATCAAGTACACGTCGGACGGAGGTCGGGTGAGGATTGTTGTCGGGGCTTCGAATGACCTCGCAGTCCTGGATGTGGTCGACAACGGAATCGGCGTTCCGCCCGATGCGGTCCATCTGGTCTTCCAGCGATTCTATCGGGGAGCGGATGCCCGGGCCCGCGGGGACGGCGGCGCCGGTTTGGGCCTGTCCATCGTCAAGTCCATCTGCGTTGCGCACGGGGGCCAGGTGGAGTTGTTCAGCGGGACGGGTCCGGGAAGCTGTTTTCGGGTCACCCTTCCGCTGGCCCGAACACAGGCGGATCTCCCGAGATTGAAACCAGTTCTATGAGCGAAACGAGTGTTCTGGCGGGTTCGGGTGCCGACGCCTCCCCTAAGGGAGGGCCCTCCTCGCGAATTCTTCTGGCCGGGCTTGGTGTCTTGATGGTGGTGCTCCTTGGAGCATGGAGGCTTTTCCCGAATCGTTCGGTTCCTCCTTCTGATGCTGAGGTGGTCGCTCCGGTCGAGTCCGTTCAACGAGGGGACCTCTCCCGCACCATCGTCCTCGAGGCGGAGTTTCGTCCCTACCAGGATCTCGATCTTCACGCGCGGGTGGCGGGATTCGTCCGTGAGATTCCCGTCGATATCGGAGACCGCGTCCGCGAAGGGGATCGGCTGGCCGTTTTGGAGATTCCGCAGCTGCCGGAGGACATTGCGCGTGCGGAGGCGATGGAACGCCGCAGTCGGGACGAGAGTCGTCGTGCGGAACTGGCTTACGAGCAGGCGCATCTTCAATACGAGCGACTTTCGGCCACGGCGAAGGCCCAACCGCGTTTGGTCGCCCAACAGGACCTCGACGACTCCCTCTCCCGCGAGCGCAGCGCCCAAGTGGCCTGGGATGCCGCCAAGGAATCCGTCCAGGTCGCCGCCGCCGAGGTCCGGAAGCTGCGGAGACAGGAGGAGGACTGCAGGATTGTCGCCCCATTCTCCGGGGTCATCAGTCGCCGCTATGCGGATCTTGGGGATCTTGTGCGCGGAGGGACATCGCCCAGCACCGGCGCGATGCCGCTGCTGCACCTCTCCCAGAATGACCGCCTGCGCCTCGTGTTTCCCGTTCCGGCGTCGCAGGTCCCCAAGGTGAATCTGGGGGACCCGGTGGAGATTCGCGTCGAGTCGCCGCCCAGGAAAATCCCCGGGCAAATCGCGCGATACTCCCGGGAGATCCAGGCCAATACGAGAACGATGGAGGTCGAGGTCGATGTGGCCAACGCCGACCTGTCCCTCGTCCCGGGAATGTATGCCTCGGTGTCGTTGAGCCAGGATCGTCGTCCGAATACCCTCTCGGTCTCCCTTGAGACGGTGTCCCGGCAGGATCCACCGTCAGTCCTTGTCGTGGGCGCGGACGGACGAATCGAGCGCCGGTTGGTCACCCTGGGCCTGGAGACACCAGAACGCATCGAGGTGCTCACCGGATTAAAGGAAAACGAGACCGTCGTCCTAGGAGGACGGGGGCGATTTCAGGCGGGACAGAAGGTTCATCCACAGAAAAGGGAAACCGCCGGAAAACCATGAAGCCTCAACTTTCCACGGATTTGCTGGCTGCATTGCGACGTTTGGACACCTGCACGGTGGCCAATGCCGTCGAACGCCTCGAGACACGACTCCGGAACGAGGGATATATGGCAGGCACGATCCGATGCCTGACCCCGGGGAATCCGCCTCTCGTTGGATTCGCAGTCACGGTCAAGATGCGATGCAGTTCGCCGCCTCCGCTGGGGGAGAGGAGCTACCTGGATCGCACGGATTGGTGGCAGGTTTTGGAGAAGACGCCGGCACCGAGGGTGGTGGTTGTTGAGGATGTTGAGGACGTCCCTGGACGCGGTTCCCTGGTGGGTGCGGTCCATTGCGCAGTACTTCGTTCCCTCGGCTGCGTGGGGGTCATCACCAACGGAGCCGTGCGGGATGTTGCCCACGTTCGGACCTTGGGCTTCGGACTGTTCGCGGGATCGCTGTGTCCCTCCCACGCCTATGCCCACATCGTCTCCGTCGGCGACGCGGTCCGCGTGGGAGGTCTCGTGGTCCGAACAGGGGATCTGCTGCATGGGGACGAGCAGGGTGTCGTCAATGTCCCCCTCGAAAAGGCGGTGGAAATCCCCCGGTTGGCCAGGGGAATCCTGGCGCAGGAGCGACGCGTTCTGGAGCACTGCCAGTCCCCGGAATTTTCGGTTCGCCGGCTCGCCGAGATTCTGGCGTCGGCGCCGGTCGCTGAAACCCACTCCTCACACGACTGATGACACGGTTTGCACTACGCTACCCCTATCTGGTCCTGGTCGGTTGCCTGATGTGCTGCGTGATCGGGGTGACCACCCTCGTCCGCATGCCGGTCGACCTCTTCCCGGCGATCCGGATTCCGGTCGTGGTGGTGGCTACCTTCTATTCCGGCATGCCCCCGGAACAGATCGAGAACGACATCACGGGCCGGTTCGAACGGTTCTTCACCCTGGCCAGCGGCATCGACCACATTGAGTCGCGATCCCTTCCCGGGGTGAGCCTCATCAAGGTCTACTTCCAACCCGGCGTGAATCCGGACTCCGCGGTCAGCACGATCGCAAACCTGGCGGGCGCCAACCTCCGCCGGCTTCCTCCGGGCACCCTGCCCCCGGTGGTGCTCAAGTTTGACGCCTCGAGTCTCCCGGTCTGCCTCATCACCCTCAAGGGGGAGGGAATGTCGGAGACCAAGCTCCGGGACACCGGACAATACGCCGTCCGGAACCAAGTCGCGAACGTTCCAGGCGCGTCCGTGCCGCAGCCCTTCGGCGGTCGCTACCGGCAGATCATGGTCTATGTGGATCCCCTGAAACTGGAGGCGCACCAGTTGAGCGTCATGGACGTCGTCCGGGCGGTGAATGACTCCAATCAGATTCTGCCGGCAGGAGACGTGCGCATCGGCCCCTACGACTACAGCATCTACGCCAACAGCCAGGTTTCGGGAATTGACGATGTCAACCGCCTCCCGCTGAAAACGGTGGGCCAGTCCTCGGTGCTCGTCGCGGACATTGGGGAGGCGAAGGACGCCTCCCAGATCCAGAACAATGTGGTCCGGGTGGATGGACAACGGTCCGTCTACCTTCCGGTGCTGAAGCAGGGTGGGGATGCGAACACCATTTCGGTGGTCGATGGGATCCGGTCCCGCGTGGAGGGCCTGGTGGACGTCCCCAAGGAACTGGTGGCGCGGGTGCTGTTCGACCAGTCGGTGTTTGTCCGCAATGCCATCGAGAACCTGATTCACGAGGGGGCCATCGGACTTCTCCTCACGGGACTGATGATCCTGATTTTCCTGGGAAGCCTGCGGGCGACCCTAGGCGTGTTCCTCTCCATCCCCCTCTCGACCCTCGCAACCTTCATCGCACTGGCCGCCGCGGATGGCACCGTCAATACGATGGCCCTGGGCGGCCTGGCCCTGGCGTTCTCCCGGTTGATCGACAACTCGGTGGTGGTCCTGGAGAACATCTTCCGTCATCTCGAGTTGGGGGAATCCCCTGGGACGGCGGCGGAGGCGGGGGGGAGGGAAGTCGCCCTGCCAGTGCTCGCCGCGACGCTGACCACCGTCGTGGTCTTCTTCCCGGTGACGTTCTTGTACGGCGTCAGCCGGTTCCTGTTCACGGCCCTGGCGCTCACGGTGGTCCTCGCCCTGTTCGCCTCCTACTTCGTCGCCCTGACCGTGGTCCCCCTCTTCTGCGCACGCTTCATTTCAAAGGCCCACGGTTCCCACGAACCAGGGACAACGTCCGGGGCGGGCCTGTTCCACGCGTTCAACCACTGGTTCAACGGACAATTCCACCACCTGTTGGAACGGTATCAGGCCTCCCTCGATTGGGCACTCCGGCGTCCCGGAACCACCGTGGGGGTGCTCCTGGGGGTTTTTGTGGCGAGTCTGGCGATCTATCCGTGGATCGGGATGTCGTATTTTCCCAGGACGGATCCCGGGCAGTTTGTTTTGAATCTGAAGGCACCGACTGGCACGCGCATCGAGCGAACGGAAGCCCTGGTGGAACGGGTGGAGAAACTGATTCGTGAGGAGGTTCCCCCCGATGAGGTGGATGTGATCGTCGCAAATATCGGGGTGCAGCCGGGATTCTCCTCCATGTACACGAGCAATTCGGGACATCACACCGCGACCGTCCAGGTTAGCCTGCGCAAGGGGCATCGGGGCGGGAGTTATGAGTACATGGACCGGGTTCGTCGCCACATCCAGCATGAGGTGCCCGAAGTCACGGCGTACCTCCAGTCGGGCGGGTTGGTGGATGCGGTCCTGAATCTCGGGCTGCCCGCGCCCATTGACGTCCAGATCAGCGGCTCGGACCTCAAGGCGACCCACAAGGTTGCCGAGGATCTGGCCACTCGAATCCGACAGTTGTCCGGGGTCAGTGACGTGCTGATTCCCCAGGACGTCGATTATCCCGCGCTGGAGATTGACGTGGATCGCAGTCGCGCAGGGCAGCTGGGACTCTCCTCCAAGGAGGTCATTCACAATGTGATCACTGCGCTCACCTCGGGCGCCATGATCGCGCCCAGCTTCTGGGTGGATCCCAAAACCGGGAACGACTACCTGCTGACGGTCCAGTACCCGGAGAATTACGTCCGGAACCTCCAGGAATTGGGGGCCATTCCCATCCGCTCTCCCAACCAATCCAAGGCCGTCCGACTCGAGGCCGTGAGCAAGGTTTCCCACATCGAGTCGCCCACGGAAGTGGACCACTACCAGTTGCGGCGGGTGATGGATGTCTATGTCGCTTCCACCGGGGAGGACCTCGGGGTCATCTCCTCCGCAATTGAGCGAATCCTCCGCGAGACGCCGCTCCCGGAGGGAGTGCGGGTCGAACTTCGGGGCAGCGTCCAAGGCATGCGGTCCTCATTCAAAAGCTTCGGCCTCGGTCTCGTGCTGTCGGTGGTGCTCGTCTACCTGATTCTTGTCGCCCAATTCCAGTCCTTCATCGACCCCTTGATCATCCTCCTGGCGGTGCCGACCGGGCTCGCCGGGGTGCTGGCAACCCTGTGGGCGACGGGGACCACGTTGAATGTGATGTCCCTGATGGGGGTGGTCATGATGGTGGGCATCGTCGTTTCCAACAGCATCCTGATTGTCGAGTTTGTCCGGCGCCTCCGGGAGGATGGAATGGAACTCAGGAACGCGGTGATTCAGGGCTGTCGCGTGCGGTTGAGGCCGGTGCTGATGACGTCGCTGGCCACGTTGATCGGACTGCTCCCCATGGCCCTCAAGATGGGAACCGGAAGCGAGGCCTATGCCCCCCTCGCCCTGTCGATCCTGGGGGGACTGAGCGTCTCGGTGGTGCTGACGGTCTACTTGGTTCCGGCTGCGTACCTGCTGGTTCATCAGGAGGGACACAGGAGCGGGGATGTGGCCGGAACCTCTGCCGCTGTTGTGTCATGAGGTACCTGATCCATTGGACGTTGGCGGGCCTGTTCTCCGCCCTTGCGGCCGCACCTCCGGCGCCGCCCCTTGAAGGGGCGCTTTCCCGGACGCAGGCGCGAGCGACAGCCCTGATCAATCATCCGGACATCAGCGTGGCGGAATTACGGGAGTTGGCCGCCCGCCAGGTGAATCTCCAGGCACGCTCGGCCTACTTCCCGACGGTGACAGCCAACACGACGGCGGCGGGCACCACCCAGGAAAACACCCGCCTGGCGGCAGGCGCGATCAACAACCCCTCGGTTTATGAACGCGTGGCGGAGGGGGTCAGCGTCACCCTGTTGATCACGGACTTCGGTCGCACTGCCAATCTCGCGGCTGCGTCGCTGCTCCGGGCCAACGCGGAAGCGACGAACGCCGCCGCGACCCGTGCTCAAATCGAGATGTTGGTGGACACCAGCTACTTTTCCGCCCTGGAGGCCCAGGCTGTCCTCAAGGTCGCCACGCAGACGGTCGCCACGAGGACAATCATTCTCGACCAGGTCCGCGCCTATGCGTCGAACCATCTCAAGTCCGATCTCGATGTGGGATTCGCAGACGTGGGACTCGGGGAGGCACAACTGCTCCTGGCGAGGGCCAAAGGTGAGTTCGACGCTTCAATGGAGCAGTTGAATACACAACTCGGGCTTCGGGACCGGCCCCAGTTCGTGCTGGTGGACGAGCCTCTACCCCCCGCCCTCGACACCGGGGTCGAGACGTTGGTGGCCGAGGCGTTGCAGCGACGTCCAGACCTCGCGCGGGTGCGTCTCGAGCGAATGGCCGCCCTGAAGTTTTCCCGGGCGGAGAAGGCGCTCCGGTATCCGACCGTCACCGCCATCGGGGGCGCCGGATTGATTCCCGTCCACGGCGACGCCTTTGAGAACAGTTATGCGGCGGCGGCTGTAAACATCAGCCTCCCGATCTTTAATGGAGGTCTCTTTGCAGCCCGCAATCGGGAGGCCGAGTTGCGGGCTCAAGCCGTCGAGGAGGGCCTTCGCCGCGACGAAAATGCGGTTGTCCGGGATGTCCGGATCAGCTGGACCCGGGTGGGCAGCGCGTGGGATCGGTTCGGGATTGCGACCAAATTGCTGGACCAGGCGTCGAAGACCCTGGATCTGACGGAGGCCCGATACCAGGCGGGGAGCGCCTCCATCGTCGAACTGAGCCAGTCCCAGCTGAACAAAACCTCGGCGGAGATCTCCCTGGAGAACGCCAAGTACGATTACCTGATCCAGCGCGCCATCCTGGAGTTCCAGACCGGCGGAGATCGTTGAGGTCCTGAAGGGATCGGACGTGGCCGGGAATCGGGTCGGGTGTCCGCATCCCCGAGGGGCGGACTGGGTTTGCCATTGCCCAGAAGGATCAGTTTTTCGCAGGTTCCCGGGATGGTTCGCTGCGTCCGATGCAGGGTTTGTCCGGTCCTTGGGTCCGGACCGCGCGCTTTTCAGTCAGCGGTGGAGATCGCGCCGGAATGATACCGCCGTTCTTCGACAGTGCGGGCCGGGCGGTGCTCCCGAAACGAAATCGCCGGGTTTCTGGAGGTTTCCGGGGCGGAGAGAATTATGGGTGCGTTGCTGCGGCCCCGCATGATTTCAGGATGCCGGGAAACGGTCGTGGGTCATGAGGCGACCGGGTCCATGCGTTCACCCGTGGATGGGGAGTTTCGGGGCGACGCTGTTGTCGATCAGCATCGTGGTCGTCCCTTCGTTCCTGAAGGTCAGGGCCGCCGAGGCCACCCCGTTTCAACCGGCCCGAACGAGGGCCGTGGCTGCCAACCCGTCCCCTGACATTCCCGAGTATGCACACCCCTTGGAGGACCTTTCCAAGAGTGTCGGCTGGGATGCGGTGAAGGGCGTGGACTGGCTCGACGTGGGGATCAACTCACGCCTTCGCTACGAGAATCGCGAAAACGACTACTCCTCCCCGCGATTGATCAGCGATGACGCCTTCTACAACCAGACCCTGGTTTACCTGGGAGTTCGTGAGGTGATCGACCCGCGGCGGCTCGCCGGGGAATTCCAGGATGCGCGTCGGGCCCTGACGGACCGTCCGCCCTCCGCTTCGGAACAGGACCACACGGACGCATTGCAGGCCCACGCGGACCTGTACTTCAAGGAGGCCATGGGCGGTCAGTCGCTGGATCTGACGGCGGGGCGAATGACCCTGGATCTGGTGGACCGCAGGCTGGTTTCGCGGACCCGCTTCAACAATGTGATCAACTCCTTCGACGGGTTTCGAGTCCGGTTGGGCGACGAACGAAAGCCCTGGGAGGTCAACGTGATTGCGGTGAGTCCGGTCGAACGCAACGTGAACGAGTTCGACGAGAGGCTGAACAACATCTGGATGTACGGAGTGACAGGTGCCTGGCGAAGCGCCAGTCCCGCATTTCAGTTCGAGCCCTTCTGGCTCTATCTGGACCAGAACGCGGAGCGCACCGCGCCCCTCGAGCGGACCCTGAACACCTTTGGTTTCCATGCGTTCGGACTCTGGAATGCCCGCACGTGGGACTATGATGTGTCCCTCGTGGGGCAGATCGGGGAGACCCGCGGACTTCCCCAACGGGCGTGGGCGGCGCACGCGGAGGTGGGATACACGTGGCGTGTTCCGTGGAGGCCCCGGGTTGCGGTGTGGCTTAATTACGCCAGCGGGGACCATGATCCCGGTGATGGGGTCCAGCAGCGGTTTGATCCCCTGTTCGGTGCCACCTTCGCCTTCTACGGCTATTCGGGATACTTCAACTGGCAGAACATTGTTGAGCCCTCGATCCGCTTTAGCGCACAGCCGACGGAGAAACTCCGGACCGAGATCATCTACCGCGGGTATGCCTTGGCGAGCGCGAAGGATGCCTGGGTCCGAGGGCTGCGGATTGATCCGTCGGGAACCAGCGGCAGCTTCATCGGACAGGAACTGGATGTCCGCGTCGCGTATCCCATCTGGCGCTTCTTTGAGGTCGAGGTGGTGTATGCCCACTTCTTCCCGGGAGAATTCGTGGCGAACACCGGTCCGTCGCCTCAGAGCAATTTTACCTACCTTCAGGGAACCCTCCGGTTCTGAACGGCAGCCCGGTCGGCGATTCTTTCCACCGCGGGAAGCGGACAGCCTGAAGGCTGCACTACCAACGGGCCGTTCGTAGTCCAGGCTTTAGCCTGCCTCGGGCCCGGGATTGGCATCCACGCACCCCATTTTCCACGCACCGACGGGAAACTTCTGCGTCCGCTCTGCGTGACCCGGTCGGCCATTCCTTCCACCGCGGGAAGCGGACAGCCTGAAGGCTGCACTACCAACGCCCCGTTCGTAGTCCAGGCTTTAGCCTGCTTCGGCCCCGGGTCACCCCGCCGCCGGTCGTTTCCTGCGCCCGCGCGACCCGTTCGCGCCGGTTGCATTGCACCGACCGCCGGATCCCGGTTCACTGTCCCCGATGTATCTGCCGGCTGAAGAATCCTCCGCACCCGACCTGGTCCGCCAGGTCGAGGAGATCTTTTCTCCGACGGGGTTGTTCTCGCAGGCGAAGAATTTTGAGTTCCGCCCGCAGCAACAGGCCATGGCCGTCGCGGTCGCGCAGGCGCTCACCGGACGCCGCCACCTGCTGGTCGAGGCGGGCACCGGCGTGGGCAAGAGCTTCGCGTATCTCGTGCCCGCAATCCTTTTCGCCGTCGCCCAGCGTCGAAAGGCGGTCATCTCGACCCACACGATCAATCTCCAGGAACAGTTGACCGAGAAGGATCTCCCGCTGCTCCAGAAGGTGCTGCCCGCCGAGTTCAGCTTCGCAATGCTCAAGGGCCGGCAGAATTACCTGTGCACCCGACGCCTCCAGAAAGCACTTCAACAGGCGGACTCCCTCTTCACCTCGCCCGAGATCGCGGAGCTCCGCCGGATCGCCGAATGGGCCGGTTCCACGACCGATGGTTCGCTCAGCGACTTCTCCGAGGAACCCGACCCGAAGGTCTGGGAGCACGTCTGCTCCGAACGCGGCCTGTGCACGCCCAAGAAATGCGGACACGCCAGCGACTTCGGAAAGGCGGGTGCCACCTGCTTCTTCCAGCGGGCCCGCCAGAGGATCCTTTCTGCGGACGTCCTCGTCCTGAATCACACGCTGTTCTTCACCCTGCTCAACGGCGTGGACGACGAAGAGCAGCGCGAGGGCGTTATGTTCAAGAACGACTTCGTCATCTTTGACGAGGCGCACACGGTGGAACAGGTCGCCGCCCGCCACATCGGGGTCAGCGTCAGCAGCGGGGGCATCCGCTACGCGCTCCAGCGGCTGTGGAATCCACGCACCGAGAAGGGCCTGCTCGCCGTGTTGCGGCGCGGGGATTCGGTGAAGGCGGTCGCGGAGGTTCTGAAGCAGACGGACTCCTTTTTCGACGAAGTGGAGACGTCCTGCGAAGCGATCGCCAAGTCGGCGACGCCCGCGGAAGGCGCCGTGGCGCGTCCGACCGACCGCACGTGGAAGGAGCTGCGCATCCGGCGTCCGGACCTGGTGGAGGACACGGTGACGCTGTCCCTGCTCCGACTTCGCGAGCAATTGCAGGAACTGGTGCAGGCCACCGATGACCGGGAAACGGGCGATGAACTCCTGGAGGCTACCCGCCGGTTGTCCGAACTGCGGTCCGCGGTGCAGACCTTTCTCAAGCAGGAGGCGGAGGATCATGTGTACTGGGTGGAGCGCGGCGGGCGTTCGCAGCGCAGCCTCACGCTCAACGCGGCGCCGGTGGATGTCGCGGACTTCCTCCGGGACCGGTTGTTCGGGTCCAACACGAGCATCGTGATGACCAGTGCGACGTTGGGCATGGATGCGGGACCCGGCGGAACCGCCTCGGGCAAACCGATGCCGCCGGGACGCCCGGCGCGGAAGGACGGTCCGCCCCGCGCCGGGGATTCCGCGGCGCTGCGCTATTTCGCACGGCGGGTGGGCGGCGAGGACGCGACCGGGCTGCAGGTGGGATCGCCCTTTGATTACGAAAAACAGATGCGCCTGTTTGTGGCCGGGCGCATGCCGGATCCGCGCGATGCGGAGTACGAGGACGCCCTCGTGGAATGGATCGAAAAGTTCATCGAGAAGACGCATGGCAAGGCGTTCGTCCTCTTCACCAACACGCGCCTGATGCAACAGGTGGCGGGGCGCATGGAGGCCTTCTTTCACCGACTCGGACTGGAGTGCTTCGTCCAGGGCACGGGCATGCCGCGCTCGACGATGCTGGAGCGGTTCAAGGAGGACGTGGATTCCGTCCTCTTTGGCACGGACTCCTTTTGGCAGGGCGTGGATGTCCCCGGGGAGGCCCTGAGCAATGTGATCATCACACGGCTTCCGTTTGCGGTGCCGGATCATCCCCTCATCGAAGCGCGTCTGGAGCGCATTGAGGCGCAGGGCGGGAACTCTTTCTTCGAATTCAGCCTGCCGGAGGCCATCCTCAAGTTCCGACAGGGCGTCGGACGTCTCATCCGAACCCGGGAGGACCAGGGGATCGTCGTGGTGCTCGACAACCGGATTCTTGTGAAGCGCTACGGCCGCCAGTTTTTGGATGCCATCCCGAAATGCCCCGTGGAAGTGGTGTAGCTGGCGACGTTACGAGGCAATCGCTGCGTCTTCGAAGGACCGGTGCGGTCGGGCAAAGGGAGAGGAAATGGAGTCGCCTCACGTCGCCCGCTCCGGAAACCCATGGCGCGCATTGCCGGGCGGGTGCGGACTGCCTAGCCTGTGGCCGTGGCAGGCTTCCTCCGGTCGTTGGATTCGCTGGCCGGACTCTTGGGCCGGCAGACAATCCATCAGGTGGATCTGCTCCGGCAGATCGTGGCCTTCACGCTGATCACCCTCGGGGTGACCGTGACCCAGTACCGGACCGCCCCCCAGGTGATCCGCCCGCTGATCCGGCAACAGATCGTGCGCTCCGGAATCCGCCTGCTCCCGATCATCGCCTTCATCGGAGTGGCCCTCGGATTGTTGATCATTGGCCAGACCCTGCGCCTGCTGCATCAGGTCGGTCAGATGGACCTGGTGGGAAGCCTGGTGGTCACGGTGATCGTCCGCGAATTGGCGCCCTTGAGCGCCGCCCTGGTCGTGCTGGCCCGCGTGGGGACGCCGACCGTGGTGGAACTGGGGACCGCCCGCGCGCAGGGCGAAGTGGAGGCGCTCGAGGCGCTTGGGATCGACCCCATTCATTACCTCGTCCTGCCCCGCGTCGTGGGCATCACCGTCGCCGTCTTCGCCCTCAGCGTGTTCCTGCTGGTGTTCGCGGTGTTCTCCGGGTGGCTGGTGTCCGTGGTGGCCAACCTGCCGCTGCCCCTGCCGGAGTATCTCGCGCAAATCGTCCGGGCCCTGCGCTGGCAGGATTTTCCCCTGCTGGCCGCGAAGTCGCTGACCTTCGGCGGCGTGGGCGCCCTGATCGCCTGTTACCAGGGATTGGCGCGTCCGCTGCGCCTGGAGGAGGTGCCGGGGGCGGCCACCCGGACGGTGGCGCAGAGTCTGGTGGCGTTCCTGGTCCTGGACGCCGTGTTTCTCGTGGTGCAGTTGCTCACCATCCCATGAATGCGGATCCGGTCATCGAAATGGTGGGGGCCGGGGTCGGCACGGATCCCGGGGTGGCGCCGTTGTTGTCCGGAGTGACGTGGTCGGTGCGGTCCGGCGAATTCTGGGTGGTGACCGGGACCCACGGAGCCGGCAAGAGCCTCCTTCTGGAAACCATGGCGGGCATCCAACCCTGCCGCGGCGGGGACATCCGGTGGTTTGGGAACCGCCCAGGAACACCGGAGGACTCGGAGTCGGGACGCGCGCGGCTGGGCGTGAGACTCGGACTGGTCTTCGACGGCGGCGGACGCGTGTTCTCCAGCCAGACCGTGGCCGAGAATCTCTGCATCCCCCTGTGCTACCACTCGGGATGCGACTGGGATGAGGCCTTTCAGCGGACGGCGGCGCTGCAGTCCGAACTGGACCTGGAACGCTTCGCGCATCTGCCGGCGGGTCGCCTGGGACGGGCGTGGATGCAGCGGGTCGCCCTGGCGCGGGCCCTCGCCCTCACCCCGGAGGTCTTGCTGCTGGACAATCCGATCGCCGGCATGGACCCATCGCACGTGTCCTGGTGGTGCGCCTTCCTGTCCCGACTCTCCGAGGGGCATCCCGTGGTCGGGGGCCAGCCGATGACCCTCGTGTTGACCACGGACCACGCGTCGCTGTGGGCGGGTGCCGGACGCCGTTTTGCCACCCTGAGGAACGGAAGCCTCGAACTGCCCGGCGACCATTCCACCCAGACTCCGATGGCCGCCTGAATTTTGTCACTCTGATCCCGTTGCCATCCCATGGCTCTTCAAGACCTCACTCCGCAGCTCCGGACCCGACTCAGCCAGGTGGAACGCCTGGTCGGCATCTTCTTGATCGTGGCGGTGCTCCTGATGCTCTCGGGGCTCGTCTATTACGTTCGGCAGACCGCGAAGGACCGCGGCTGGTTCGTCCAAAAGATCCCGTACTACACCTACGTGGCGGAGGTGAGCGGGATCAAGGTGGGCATGCCGGTGACCCTGATGGGATTTACCGCTGGGGAGGTCACTCGGATCGACCTGCAGCCGGTGAATCCCTGGTTCAACGACTACGGCCGGAACGTCTATATCGCCTTTAATGTCCGGCATCCCTATGAGGGGTATGTCTGGACGGATTCCCGGGTCCGGGTCGGCTCGGGCGACTTCCTGGGCGCCCGCACCCTGGAGATCACGCGCGGGGTGAAGGGGATGGTGACCGTCACCCAGGCGCCAGGGGAGGAGCCGCACCTGTTGTCCGATGACTTCGAGTACAAGCCCGAGATCACCAACCACACCTATCTGCCGTTGGAGAAGTCGAAGGGCTTCTGGGTGCAGGCCACGGAATCCCAGCCCTTGCAGCAGCGGTTGACCGACATTGCCAACACCATCCACCAGGCCCTGCCGGGCGTCTTCGCGCTGACCAACGAGGTCGCCGCCGCCCTCAGTCGTCTCACCGAGGTCGAGACGCGGGTGGGGGCGACGCTGCCCCGGGTGGATGCGGCTCTGGCGGAGTTGAACGGGTTGGTGGCGGATGTCCGTCCCGCCCTGAACACCCCCGGGGGCCTGGGAAACCTGCTGGTGCCGACCAATCTCAACCAGCAGTTGATGCTCACCCTGTCCAATCTCGATCCCGGCAGCGGTCCCATTGCCCTCACCCTGAGCAATCTCAACGGCCGCATGGCCGACGTCGGCGTGGCCCTGAGCAATGTGAACCTCCAGTTGGTGCAGAACACCAATCTGCTCGCCGACGCCAACAGCCTCACCCGCAACGTCGGTTCCCTCGCCACCACCATCGACACCCTCCTGCGCCGCCACTGGCTCTTCCGCTCCGCCTTCCGCACCAACACCCCGTCCCAGCGCCCCTCGAACCCGCCGCGCGACCTTCGGCGGTATTGAGCGGCAGAGGAGGAAGCACCAAAGATTCGTTCTTGGAAAAATGCCGCTGCAGATTCCAACCATTTACGTCATTGCCGGCTGCAATGGCGCAGGCAAGACCACCTTCGCGAGGGAATTTCTACCCAAGGAAGTCAAATGCCTTCGCTTCCTGAATGCCGATGAACTCGCGCGCGGACTCTCCCCGTTGAAGCCCAGCGCTGGTGCGGTTCGCGCCGCAAGGTTGCTCCTCTCGCAGGTGGATGAGTGTCTGCGTCGCCGCGAGACGTTTGCGCTGGAGAGCACGTTGAGCGGCAAGACCTACATCCGGCTTTTCCAGCAGGCACGAAAACTCGGTTACGAGATCGAACTCCACTACCTCTGGCTTTCGAACCCCACACTGGCGATCTCCCGGGTTCGAATGCGCGTAAAACAAGGTGGTCACCATGTTCCAGCCGCGGACATCCGCCGCCGCTTCAAGCGCAGTCTGGATCACCTGACGAATGACTACCTCGCCCTCGCGGATCGTTGGGCGGTTTGGGACAGCCGCAGCCTGCCGGCAAAACGACTCGCCATTTCGACGGAGGATGATATCCAAACCGTACGATCATTGATCGGTGCATGAAGACCAAACGTTCCATTAGGCGCAAAACCGCGAAAACTCCCGTCTTTGTGCTGCGCGCGGAACGCGCCATGCGTCGCGCCGCAAAGAACGTCCACGCCCAGAGCCGCGCACTGAATCTCCCGATAATTGTGTGGCAGGACGGGAAGGTGATGGAGAAGCCTGCCTGAAAACGCTAAGCCGCAAGACGTGCAAATGCTCGACGAGAAACTGTGTAAGGTCGGACCGCTACTCAGTCGGCGCTCTCCGAAAGTTGATGATCTGTTCCTACCAGCGTTCGTGGACACTGAGTTCACTGCCCGCGGGGCAGAGCCGGTTGACGGTCAGCAGTTCGACCACCTTGGCCCAGTCCTACGGCCCCCGGTGACGGGCCAGCTGGGCGGAGAAGAACTGTTCGAGTTGGAGCTCCTCAAATGCTCTCGGTCAGGGAATAATAGACATGGCGCTTGAGATACATGAGCGCATCCTCTTGGGCCCGAGCACAAAGCGGAAGGGTCTGGACCGTCGCACAGAGCTTTTGACGGGTTTTACCCTTGCAACCCGCTGCAAAGCAGAGAGCGCTTCCCGCAGAAATCCCAAAACCATCTCCAAAGTGTGATACCCGGGCTAAGGATATCAAAGCCGCTCTTATTTTAGAGCTCACCTGAGGGCGCAAGATCAACAAAGTTAAATCGTTATGAATAGTCGACTACAGTGGCTACCATGGATTCCAACTATAGTCATGGCGGTAGCATTTGCCATTCTTGTTCCCATGTCCCTCCAAAAGACAAAAGTGATTGAAAAGAAAGTGGAGGTTCCCGTTGAACAACTGAAATTTATAACAAATACAATTGTTGAACGCATTACAAATACAGTTCCCGTTGTTGTGGAGAAAAGGGTCGAAATACCTGCTGAGATTCCCGACGAATATTTGGCTTCATTCAATTTTGCAATCAACTACATAAATGCGCCATTTGTCGAGCAAAAGTATGAATGCTTGCGGGGTATTTCGGAGGTCTCGGTTCAAGTGGGGCTAAATAATGCGGTTAAGCAAATTATTAGCGAAGACTCCGCCCGTGCGAAGTTTGAACTAAAGCTTAGACAACTTGGCATTCAAATTAATCAAAAGGCAGAGCGGGCGGCATCGCTAAACATTGAGGGTCTTTGGGGCAAGGATGACATCGTTCTAACATATACGATATCGGTTGAGCTAACCGAGCCTCAAGTCGTATTCCGAGACGATGGCTTACACCGAATGGTGGTGACCTCGTGGAATGATGGCGCCTACGGGTATGCTGGCCGAAGTGCGGCTCGCGACGCTTTGCCTAGAGCCATTGAGGAGAAAGCTGAAGTATTTGCAAATGCATATCTTCGTGCAAACTCAAGCTGGTTAGAGGAAGAGAGACAAAAGAAGCGCGAAAAGCCCGGTAAGGGTATTGGTCGAATGACTGCCGATGAAGAGCAGTTAAAGGCAAAGGTCAAGGGTTTTGGAACTGGGTTTTTTGTAACATCAAATGGGTATTTTGTATCCAGTCACCATGTAATCAAATCTGCAAAATTGATTAATATTAAGATTAATACTAATCTTCTTACGGCAAATATTGTTAGTGTAGACTCTCAGAATGACGTTGCCTTATTGAGTCTCGCATAATAGGGTGACATGTTGTGTCGTCGGTGTATGCTTCGTGCATGGCGCTGACGCGAGATCATGCACGGATGGAAAAGCGGCGGGTCCAGGCTGCCGCGATGTTCGAGAAGGGGATCTCGGCCCCGGAAGTCGGGAGGAGGCTGGGGGTGAGCCGTCAGGTGGCCTACCGTTGGAAGTCGGCGTGGGAGAAGGGCGGCAAGGCTGGCTTGGCCAGCAAGGGGAAGGCGGGCCGCAAGTCCAAGCTGACGGCGGAACAGACCGATGTGGTTGTGAAGGCGCTGGTGGCGGACCGGTGAGCCGAGGCTACAAGACCAACCTGTGGACGCTTCCGCGTGTGGCGGCCCTCATCAAGGACCTGACCGGGGTCGAACACCATCGGCCATGCAGCTGCGTCTGTTGGGCGACAACGAGTTCCAGTTGCCAACGCCCGGAGCGCCGCGCGATCGAGCGCGACGAGCCCAAGATCCGCCGTTGGAAGCGGGTCGAGTGGCCTGCGATAAAAAGCCGGCAAAGAGGGCCGAACCCTCGTCTTCATCGACGAAAGCGGACTGAGCACCCGCCCCACCCGGGTACGGACCTGGGCGCCCCGCGGCCAGACGCCGGTGATCAGGAAACCTTTGGCTGGAAGAGCCTCTCCATGATCGGCGGCCTGGCCCTGTACACCGGTTCTTCTTCCAGATCCACCCCGGCAGTATCAAGGGCCCCCAGGTCATCCGAGTTCCTCCGGCACCTCCAACACGACTTGTTCCGGGGAAACTCACCGTCATCTGGGACGGCGCCCCTATCCACCGCAGCCGCCTGGTTCAGGACTACGTGGCCGGCACTGATGGACGCGTCGTGGTGGAACGGCTGCCAGCCTATGCCCCGAACTCAATCCCGTCGAGTACATGTGGGGCAACCTCAAGACCCATCAGATCGGCAACCTGATCGCCACACAGGCCTGGGACCTCAGCATGCAGGCCACCGCCGCCATGCGACGCATGCGCCGCCGCCCCTCCATCATCGCCGCCTGCTACAAGCAATCCACATTATGGCCTGAATGACACCCTATTATGCGAGTCTCAATAATGAAGGTGGAGGGGCATTTCCGGGCGATTCCAATTTTATCGAGTCGAGATATCAAAGTTGGAGCATCGGTTTTCACGCTGGGATTTCCAAATCCTCAAGTGCAAGGGATCACTCCGAAGTTTACTAGTGGTGAAATTAGTGCAATTTCTGGAATTCAGGATGATCCGCGCCATTTTCAAATTAGTGTGCCAATTCAGCCTGGTAATTCTGGGGGGCCTCTTATTGACAATTATGGGAATGTTATTGGAATTATTACCAGTCGCTTGAGTGATAGTTACTCTGTTAATACTTCGGGCGCTATACCTCAGAATGTTAATTACGCGCTGAAAAGTTCATTCTTATCCGCATTTTTGGAGGCGCAAAGAGAAGTCTCGGCGGGATTGCTGAATTCACGGTTGAATAACCCAGAAAAGATTGAGGAGCTTGTGAAGGATGCGGAGCAGAGCGTTGAGCTGGTTATTATCTATTGAGAGGGCGATGGGTTTACCTATTAGATAGTGGGGCAATGGGGGCTGATCTATATTATTGACAATTGTAGACCCGGAAAAAGGCGGGACGTCCGTCGGCAGGCTTGTGAATACGAGGATTGCGCGGGGAGGGCGATGGCTCGTCGATCAGGGTTGTCCAAACAGGGCGTCCAGGAATGCGGCCAGCTCCACGGGACGAGTCCTCTCGGAGACGTGATCGCCCTTGAACTTGTCGATCTTCCAGCCGCGCGCCGAGAGGCGCTTCCACGCGGCATGGCGAAACTTGGAGTCGTCTGGGAATGACGACCTCCTGGATTCCTGATCCTGGTCGAGAAAGAAGACGAAGGTTGCGGGGAGTTTTGGGAGATCGGGTTCCGGAAGGTCACCGGCTCGGTGAAGGTCTTCCACGACTGGGGAACATCGGAGGGCGGTTCCCTTCCGAAGGCGAAGGCGCCTCCCAGGGTGAGGAAGCCGGTGCCCGGCTTCTCCGGCAGGGTCGCCCCCATGGCTTCATTGAAGCTTACAAAGCTCTCCCCGTCGTCCGGGATGGCGGCATCCAGAAAAACCACCCGCTTCAACAACTGGGGGATTTCCTCCATGACGCCCGTAGCGACCATGCCGAGTAACTGTGGGCCACCAACGTGACGTTGGAGAGTCCTTCGAACCCGAATCCGCATTCACGACATCCTGGATGTGGGTGCGGGCAAATCTCCGGGCTGGCGAGATGGGATCGTTCGCCGAGTCCCGTCAAGGTGGGGCGGTAAACGATGTGACCGCGGTTTTGCAGCGGATTGACCGACGTGCTTCCAATCCCAACCGCCGCCGAAGGCGCCGTGAATGATGACGACCGGGGACTTTTGAGTTTCCGCGGCAAGGGACCAGGCAGGGTGGCGGAGAACGGGGAGAACGCCAAGAGGCAAATCCAAGAGTGAAGAGCGAGCCTGGGAAGCGGCGATGGCATTCCGCAGCTATCATGCGCGTCATTGCTCCGCCGCCGTTTTCCGATTTGGGGCCACGCCAGGTGAAAGGAACAAGCATCCGGTAGGGACGGGACATCCATTCGCTGCCCCGGCGGTTGCGGCGGGTCGCTTCGTCCCGAGAGCACTCCGGCGACTGTCCGTTCCCTTGATCACTGGTGGTAACAGATCTTCCATCACCGCCCCCTCGAATTCGGTGCGGATCCGTCAATCGGCCGAGGAAGAGCCACGCCGAGCTGGGAACGTGCTGGACGGCGAAGAGGGGTGATCGATGCGCACCTCAATTGGCCTGGCCGGGGTCGGCCTTCGACGGAGCCACCTGATCACACCAGTGGCGGCCGCTGCTTCCGTACCCCGTTCATCGAGGTCGATGAATGTCTTGTGGAAGAGCTTCAGAAATCTTGAAGTCGCCTGGTCGGGCCTCCTCGAACATCCGGCTGAAGTCCGCTGAGTCACCGAGTACCGACTGAAGCCCGAGTGCCTGCTGGGGACTTCTTTAATGGCAGGGATAGCGGCTGCAGGCAATTTAGGCATGTGGGCCAGGAGTTTCCGGACAGGGAGTTCGATGCAGGCGGCAAGGTTGGTGGCTTGAAGACGGCGCTCTAGATCCGGCAGGCCGGTTAGGGAGTCGGAAGCAGCACGACCAACTGCAGTTCCCGCCCCGAATAGGGCAGGGTGAGCATGGTGTAGCCGTCGCGGTGGACGTATCCGAACTGGTTTTCCTGGGTCATCATGGGCACCGGGATCGGGTCCAGTCCCGGTCGTCGGAACGGCTCCGGGTGAGTTTCGCCGGACTGGAATGGATTCGCCCACTGCGCCCTGAAGTAGAGAGCATTGACGAGAACGAGTTCGGTGTTGGCGGGCAGGTTGCCGCTGGGAATCAAGTCGAGGATCTTCTGCCGGGTTTGCTCGGCGACCCACGCGTTGATCTGGAGTCGCGAGGCTTCGGTGTGATGCAGGAAGTCGAGGGTCTCCAGCGGTGCTCCGTATCGATCGCGGGTGAGGCTGAGGAAGGGAGCCTGAATCCGGACGCCGTTCCGTCCGAAGAGTCGGTTGGCGACGGAAAGCGTCAGGGGGTCGCCAGGATTCCATCCGGTTGGCAATGTATTGATCCTGGGCTCACCGCGTTGGACAGCCTCGTCGAGCATCCGCTGCAGGGTGGCGAGGCCCTCGTGGAGTTCCGATTCGTTGGTGGGGAAGTGGAAGACCGATGCCATCTCGCGCCGTGTCCGGCCGGCAGATCCGGCATACGTCATGGCGAACGCCGTCTCGATCGAATAGGGGGACAGGCAGACATTGGCGTTCGGACCCGCAATTTGACGTTGGAGTTCGAGTCCGAACTGGTTCATCGCGGTCGCCACTGGGCGGACCGGGGCTGCGGCGGGCAGGAACGGTGTGCCCAGTAGGATCAGGAGAAGAGGAAGCAGGGCGTTCCGGCGTTCCGGGCATCGCCTCCAGGATATAGGGTCACAGGGGATCACTTGGTGATGACGATTCGGCCGGGAGTTTCTTGGAAGAATTTTCGGCTCCGTGGACCGCAACGCTGCCCGGAACCCTCGGGAGGTTCCGGGCACGGGTTCGAGAGACCCTGTACTAAATCATCGGGGACAGGACATCCATACGCAGCTTTGGGCAGCCCGGCAGGTCTCTTCACCCCAGGCAAACTCCAACGGAAGCCCTTACTGTCGAAAGTAGTCTCCTACCGATTGCGGTCCTGTCCCGTGGGTTCAGCGCGGATCCGTCAATCGTCCGAGAAAGAGGCACGCCGAGCTGGGAACGTGCTGGATGGCGAAGAGGAAGGGGTGATCGACGCGAACCTCAATCGGCTTGTCCGGGGGCACATAAGAGACGGGGCCGATGTTTGCGACCGTGGCAGCTGCGGCCTCCGTGCCCCGCTCGTCCAGTTCGATGAACGCTTTGTGGAATGCCTTCGTGATTCTGTACTTTCTGGGCGGCGCATCCTCAAACATGCGGCTGAAGTCAGCGGTGTCACTGAATGCCGCCTGAAGTCCGAGTGCCTCCATGGACTCCTGCAGCGGCAGGGACTCCGGTTGCAGGCGGAATTTGGGCAAGTGCAGCCGCAGGGTTCGCATGGGGACTTCGGCGCAGGCGGCAAGGTTGTGGGACTGAATCTGGTGTTCCAGGTCGGAAAGCCCGGCGGGCGAGTCTGGGAGAAGGATCACGAACTGCAGCTCCCGTCCCGAGTAGGGTAGGGTGATTATGGTGTAGCCGTCCCGACGGTCGTATCCGAACCGGTCCTCCTGGGTCATCGTGGGCACCGGCACCGGGTCCCGTCCGTGCGGCCGGAACGGCTCGGGATGCGTTTCGTCGGTCTGAAAGGGACGATCCCACTTCGCCCTAAAATAGAGGGCGTTGACGAGGACAAGTTCGGTGTCCAGACGCAGGCCTCCGCGGGGAATCAAATCGAGGATGTGGTTTCGGGTCTGCTCGGCCCACGTATTAATTCAGGTCGCGACACTTCAGTCATGGAAAAGGAAGTCGAGGGTCTCCACCGGTGCGCCATATTGGTCGCGAGTGAGTGTCAGGAATGGAGCCCGGATCCTGGCGCCGTTCCGTCCGAAGAGCCGGTTCGCGACCGAAAGTGTGGAAGAGTCGCCGGGTTCCCACTCGGATGGAGCCCCAACGATTGTGGGTCCGCCCCGTCGATGATCGTCCAGCATCCGCCGGAGGGTGGCGAGGCGGCCGGCGTGGAGGTCCCGCTTCGTTGGTGGGGTAGTGAAGGACGGTCGCGCTCTAGCGCCGCGTCGTGCCCGCCGATCCGGCACGCACCGCGGCGAACGCCGTCTGCGGAGCGAAGATCACGAGACGAGCGGTCGTGCATGCGTCCGGACGGGCGATTTGACGGTGAAGCTCCAGGCCGAACTGGTTGATCGCCGTCGTGACGGTCTGAACCGGGGCTGCGGTCGCGCAGGAGGCGACGCCGAGCAGGAGGATGAACAAGGGAATTCCAAAAGCACTGCGGCCTGGGCGTCCCTTACAGGGGGATGGGTTTTGGATGGACACTTATTAATAACGACCCAGCCGGTGGGTTCTTGGAAGGGATTTTTGATTCCCGGGGCCGGTGCCGTGTGTGACGGACGGGGCGGTCAGGCCTTACGCTTTTCTACGGCGTCGGTGGGGGTGCTCGCCGCGACTCCGGGAGCAGGAATGCGAACATCCCGACAAAAAAGAAAGCGGGCAGCCCGGTCGCCGGGCAGCCCGCTGGGGTTGTGAATCCTTCAGATCAGTGGGTCAGCACGAGGTCGCCCGGCTGCCATGACTTGTTGAACCAGGGTTCGAGCGGGCCGTAGAGCCGCAGGAGGACGAAGTAGCCGCGTCCCGGCATCGTCTGAACCCAGTTCGACTCCTGTCCCGGAGGGGGCTTCGGGCCAAACCACACCGTCGCGCTTCCATCGGCATTCTTCTTCAGTTCCGGATTGAGGCTGTCCACGCCGGCCGACTTCTGGTCGGTGGGCAGGAGCGAGCGGGTCTGGTTGTCGTAAACAGTGAAGGCCCAGAAGTTGTTGGCGGGAATCGGTCCCGGCAGGGTCACCGAGTAGGTGTGCCCGCCATCCAGGTAATTCCCGGCGCCGTCGCGGTAGACCGCCGCGTAGGCGGATCCCGTTCCAGGCTTCGCTTCACTCATGGCCGGCGTGATGCCCGTGGCGAAGTAGAAGAACATTGCCTGCGCGTCCAGTAGACGCTCCGCTCCGGAGAGGAACTGGTAGCTCCCGCCCACGAACGGAGTCAGCCACTGGCGTTCGGGGAAGATCCGGGCTCCCGGAATACGCGGTGCGTATCCGTCGGCACGGGCGACGGCATTGCCCACGGCCACGGCATCCGTTAGAATCTTCTTCATGCGTGCATCGGGCGCGAACGGCTGCCCCTTGCGAATGCCGATCGAGGCGAAGAGGCCCACGGTGTCGGCATCGACCCAGTCCGCAGGTTCATTCTGCACGACGGCATTCAGTTCCTCATAGAAGCTGAAATCATTGGCGCTGATCGTGTTGAATTTATGTCCGGAGACATTGACGAACGGCGTCGCCGGAGGATTTGCGGCCTGGGAAAGCGGGAAGAGGGCCGCCTTGGCCTTCACGTTCGCCACGGCACCGGCGAAGTCGCCCTTCTGAACAAAGACCCGGTAGAAGACGACCAGCCGGTTCGTTTTCGGACGCGCCACGTGATAGCCCTTCTCGGGCACGCTTCCGGTGTAGCCGGGAGGAACAAACAGGTACTCGCCGCCCGCGCCCTTGTCGGGTCCGGTCAATCCCACGTCCGTCACCCAGCGGAAATCCGCGTCATCCACGGGGCCCAGAACAGCGGGTGGCACGCGCGCGACCATCGGACCGTCCTTCAGGTTCAGGCTGAAGAAGACATAGATGGTGGTGGTGTTGGGAGTCAGGAAGAGCGAGCGGGCGTCGAGGAGGTTCTCGGTGATGCCGATGCCCTGGTTCGCCTTGATGCCGGCTTCTTCGAGGCCGCGACACAGGGCATACACGGACGTCGCCGACATGCCGGTGAGGAAGGAGTCGATGCCCCGGCTGAAATCGATCTGGTCATAGGCGAGTTGAACGGTCGCGGGATCCGGGGCGCCGTCCTTGAAGCGCAAGGTTCCGATGCGGGTATGGACCGTGTCGGGGGTCGTGATCTTGGCGGGCACATCCGGCGCGAATTTCGGAGCGGCGCCGGAGACCGATGTGGTGTCGTGCTGGGTTGCGCAGCCGTTGAGAAGGGCCACGGCGAGGGCGCAGGCGATGGCTTCGCCCGGGAACTGACGTTTTATCATGGGTTTGTTGTAGGTGTCGTGGCGCGGACGCCCCGACAGGATGGGGAGTAATTCACTTCCGCGCGGAAGCGCGTGGGAGAGTCCGCTGGAGACCTGAAGGGTCAAGGGACTTTTTTTGAGACGGGGGAGCAGTGGGTTGCCCCCCGATCCTGCCTCTTCAGAGCCCGGAAAGACCCGGGACTGACGGGAGGTTCCCATGGGAGACGAGGCTGAAATGAGAGGGCACCCCAGCATCAGGGATCGTCGTGCCGGAGGCGCCTGTGATCGGTGGATGGCCCTCGAATCGGCGGGGGAATAAGGATCCTCAGGGATTTCAGCCCGGACAGTCAAAGGTCGGCGAAGAGAAGGACGAAACTATGGAGTCCGGCGTTGGATCCTCGGCTCGCCTGCGGAGGAGGGGAAGGTTTGGGGATGGTGCGCGATGCAGGGTTCGAACCTGCGACCCCTACCGTGTCAAGGTAGTGCTCTACCACTGAGCTAACCGCGCCCGCGGAAACAGGGCGGGAAAGTGCGGAATGCCCTTCGGGCGCGCAAGGGTTTTCTGGAGCTCCAGGAGCGGCTTGGGGAGTGGGGACATCCTGAACGCTGGACTACCATCGGGCGTTCGTAGCCCCACCTTCAGGTGGTTCGGCCGTGTCGCAGGGCAGGGTGGCGACTTCCTGAGAATGGGGTGGAGGCAGCCTGAAGGCTGAACTACGAACGGGTGTTTGTAGTGCAGGCTTCAGCCTGACTTGGGGCGCAGAGCCCGCTTCGGAGTGGATGACGTGCGGGGGTTCAGCCTAAAGGCTGGACGACGAACGCGGACTTCAATGACCACGGTCGTTTTCGATGTGGTTGCCGTCGCCGAGGACGATCACGCGGGGCTGCCAGTCGGGAGCGATCGATGCCTCCACTTCGGTGAAGGACATGATGGTGACGCGGTCCCCCGGCTTTCCGAGGTGGGCCACCGCCCCATTCAACTCGATGGCGCCCGAGCCGCGGGGTCCGCGGATCACGTAGGTTTCCCAGCGGGCCCCATTGGTGAGGCTGCTGCAGAGAATGCGCTCGTTGGGGAAGAGTCCCGCGGCCTGCATCAGGTCCTCGGCAATGGTCAGGCTTCCTTCGTAGTCCAGGCTCGCGGCGGTGACCGTGGCCCGGTGGATCTTGGATTTGAGTAGATGAACCAGCATGGATGGGGACCCTCAACCCGGGGTCCGAACCGGGGCGGCCCGTCAGACTCCGCCGAACGCGCAACGCGCCGTGAAGATAGGGGAGGCGCCCCGGGGCACAATCCTTCGTTTGGACCGCACTCGCGTTACTTGTGGAGTAGTTGCTGAAGGGCGCCCAGGGCGTCGATGACGCGGAACAGGGCAAAGGACGTGGCGTCGAAGAAGCCATGCGCCAGGACGGCAAGCCACAGTGACCGGTGGAAGATCAGGATTCCCCCGAGACCCAGTCCGAGGAGTCCGGTGAGCACGACGCCACTCCAGCCCATGGTGAGGTGGCCGAGTCCAAAAATCACCGCCGCTGCCCCAACCATAGCGAGACGTCCCGGAACCGACGTCCCGAACCGGGGTGCCAGTCGGAGAACTCCGGCGAACACCACCGCGCGCCAGAGTTCCTCGCGGAACCCGGCCACGACGAAACTGACCACGGTGAGGGATAATACGAAGTACACCGGGTTTCGAAGCGCGCCCGGGTCCAGGAGGTTTTCCACTTCGGGGCGCAGTCCCTGGAGCGAGTTGAGGGATTGTCCGCGGAGTTGGAGGACGGTCCCGGCGATCATCAGGCCCGCCGCGAGGAGAACCGCGAGACCCACGCGGAGTCCGACGGAATAACCGAGTCCGAGCAGCCAGTCCTTCCAGCCCGGGAAACCGGTGGCGAACAGTTCGGCGCGGGTCGGGCGGGCGACGGCGGCGCCGAGACCGAACAGGACGAGGAAGAGTCCCAGGTTTTCCGCGCAGGCCGCGAGAAGTCCGGCAACGCTGGACGGCAGGACGGTTCCGCCAGCGTGTTCCGACTCCAACCATTGTCCGACCAATCCGACGACCAGCGGGTAGCTGCCGACCAGGAACAGCATCACCCACGTCTTCCAGGGCGCCACCGGGGGATGGCCGGGGGAAGGAGGCTCCGTCGCCAGGATCGGCGGTGCGTCCATGTCAGCGACGGGGGCGGGCCCCGGCTCCGGCGGCTTGGCGACAGGCTTCGGACACCAGGTCCAGTTGCTCCAGGAACCGTTCGCGGTCCGTGGGCGGGAGCACCGACAACACCTCGGCTTGGAGCGATACGGCAATTTCGCGAACAACCTCGTACTTCTTCTCGCCGGCGGGCAGCAGTCGGATGCGGTAGGCGCGTCCGTCGCTTTCGTGCGGACGCCGTTCCACCCAGCCCGCGCCTTCCATTCGTTCGAGAAGGGAGGCCACGGTGTTGGGATCGCTGGACATGGCGGTGGTGAGATCCCGCTGGGTCATGCCCTCGGGAGATCCCTCCAGGAGCGACCGCAGGGCGGTGAACTGGTCGGGGGTGACCCCGGTGTGGGCGATGCGGCGGCGGAAGGTCTGGTTGAGTCCGTACCAGGCGCGGCGTAGCAGCGGCGGCAGCCGACGGCGGATCGGCGAGTCGAGGGGCAGGGATTCAGGAGTGCTGCGCGTGGGCAAGGTGACGCCGTACCTACCGCCGATGGCCCCGGTTTGCCAAGCCTTCGTCGCGTTTCGGGATCTGTTCGTAGTTCAGGCTTTAGCCTGTCCCCTCCCTCCGCGCTCTGAGGGCTCCCGAGTCTTGAGAGCGTAGCGACGTCCATGTCCGCCTTGCGGGACGAACGGAGCAGCCTGAAGGCTGGACTACGAACGGGCATCCGCTTCACTGGTCCCTGCGTTCCGATGAAGCCGACCCCGTCCTCTCCTCCCGTCCCGTTGCATGAGGATTCTACGTTCCGGGTCCTGGTGATGCTTGCCTCCGCGGTGGGTATGGGCGGCGTGGTGGCATCTCTGACGACGTTGAAACAGGGCCAGTACGGTTTTGAGTTTCATTGGACCAACCTCGCGATTCCGGGCTTTTTCGCGGGCGCGATCATCGCCTGCATCTACTGGCTGATGATCTTCCGCTTCTCCGCGCGCTCGGCCTCCGGCGGCGGACGGCGACCGATTGTGATCGCCTCGTTCGCACTGCTGGGCGCCTCCATTGTCGCGTTCCTGTATCCCGTCCGGTTCATTCCCGAGCAGAAGCGCGGGGATGTCATCATCGGACTCTCCGCTGCGATCGTCGTGCTGAGCGGGATCGGATACCTGATCCATACCATCGTCCGGTGGCTGGATCAGGACGGGGAGGAGAATTCGGGAACCGATCCCGACGACCTGAACTGAACCCGGACTCATTCGGGATTGCAGACCGGGCGGGTCCGTCCATTTTCCGCGGGTTTGCCGGAATCACCCGCAACCGGGCCGCGGCCGGATCTTTTCTCCGTCGCGGCGCATGACCCGGAATGTGCCTCCCTTCTGGAGCGCATTTTGGAGGGAGGCGCCGTGTCCGCCGCGCCCGCACACCGCAATGGCCACGCCTTCCTCGCGGCACTGGTCGCCCATCGATTCCCGAACCGTCCCGTGGTGGTCGTCACGGACACGTTGAAGTCGCAGGAGGCCCTGCACGCCGACCTCACCACCTGGCTGAATGTCGCGGCCCGCACGGAGTTCGGGGAAAAGGCTGCCGCCCGCCACCGGGTGCCGCTGTTTTTCCCCTCGTGGGAGGTGCTGCCCCACGACTCCAAGCTGCCGCACTCGGATATCATCAGTGAACGCCTGGAGGCACTCCTTTCCCTGAGTGTGGATGGCGGTGCGGCGGAAGGAACGCCGAGCCTTCCGGTGGTCACCACCATTACGGCAGTGCGCCAGCGAACCTTTTCCCCGGACGAACTGCGGCGCCGGACGCGCCGACTGGGCCGGGGGGACCGGGTGAATCCGCTCGATCTGATCGAGTGGCTGGAGGACCAGGGGCATGAACCCGAGGCCAAGGTCACGAGCAAGGGTGAGCTTTCCTGGCGCGGGGGGATTGTGGACGTCTGGCCGCTCAGTTCCCCGTGGCCCGTACGTCTGGAATTCTTCGGGGACGAGCTGGAGTCGCTGCGCGAGTTCGACCCTGCCACCCAGATTTCCCGGGAGACCATCGACTTTGTCCGGATCCCGCCCGCAGGAGAGCTCAGTTTGTTGAAGGCGGCCACGCGGGGCGACGGCACGGCGTCGGGGCCGACGGGGTCCGCTCCCTCCCTGTGCACGCTCTTCGACCACCTGCCTGAGAATGCCCTGGTGATCCTGGCGGACCCCGACGCGTTGCTGGACGAGGAACTGCGACAAGCGCAGCAGATTCCTCCTGGGGATCCGTTCCACGCGGACTGGCAGGAGACGTTGGAGGTCGCCTCCCGCGGGGGACGGACCGTGATCTCATTGCCGGCATCCGAGGAACCCGAGGCGGTCATCGGGTCCCTCGACGCGTATCGTCCGATCGGGGCCACCCTGCCCGAGGCTGCGGTGGCCGAGGCGCAGCGGCGTGAGTTCTTCCACCAGATGCACCGCTGGATCCGCCAGGGCTCGGCGGTGCACGTGTTCTGCAACAACGAGGGCGAACAGGAGCGGTTCCGGGAGCTGTGGGGGGAATACGGGTTGTTCTCGGTCGAGCCGGTGGCGCCGACGGTCCACCTGGGGGCGCTCACGCGAGGATTTCGAATGCCGGCCGCGGGTGCCGTCGTGGTCACCGATGCGGAGATCTACGGGCGTTACAAGGTTTCCCGGGCCCGCCGTCTCAAGTCCCCGCACGCGCAGGCGGTGCGGTCCGCCTTTGAGGTGGATTTCTCGGAGTTCGAAGAGGGCGACTACTTGGTGCATCTCCAGCATGGCATCGGACGCTACCGCGGACTGACGGTGCTGGCGCCATCGCGCGGACGGGACCGCGCGGCGACCGCGGATGCAGGCGGCGGACAGGAGTGCCTGGTGATCGAGTACGCCCCGCGCGAGCCCGGGGAGGAATCGCCGAAGTTGTACGTTCCCGTCACCGAGGCCCACCTGGTCAGCAAATACGTGGGCGCCGGGAAGGCGCGTCCGCAGTTGAGCGTCCTCGGTGGAACCCGCTGGAACCGGGCCCGCGAGCAGGCGGAATCCGCAGTCCGCGACCTGGCCAGCGACCTCCTGCGCGTGCAGGCGACGCGCGCAGCACAGGAGGGGACGCCCTTGCCGGGGGACACCCACTGGCAGCAGGAGTTTGAAGCCGCCTTCGAGTATGAGGAGACGCCGGACCAGGTGACGGCAATCGCGGCGGTGAAACGGGACCAGGAGTCGGCGCGTCCCATGGACCGCCTGCTCTGCGGGGATGTCGGCTTTGGCAAGACGGAGGTGGCCATCCGCGCTGCGTTCAAGGCGGTGATGTCCGGTCGCCAGGCCGCGGTGCTGGTCCCGACCACCGTGCTTGCACAGCAACACTTCAACCATTTCCGGGAGCGGATGGCGGGATATCCGGTCCGGATCGAATTGCTGTCCCGGTTCCGCTCTCCGAAGCAGGTGCGCGCCTCCCTCGAGGCCGTGGCGGCGGGGGCGGCGGACATCCTCATTGGGACCCACCGCATGCTGTCCCCGGACGTCCAGTTTCGCGACCTCGGGTTGGTGGTGGTGGACGAGGAGCAGAAGTTTGGTGTCCGGCACAAGGAGCGGTTGAAGCAGCTCCGGACCACCGTCGATGTCCTGACGCTGAGTGCGACGCCGATTCCACGGACGTTGTACCTGGCGCTGACCGGAGCCCGGGACCTGAGCACCTTGGAGACACCGCCGCAGGATCGGCTTCCGGTGGAGACGGTCGTAGGCAACTATGATGAGCGGGTGATTCGCGACGCCATCCAGCGCGAGTTGAACCGCGGCGGCCAAGTGTATTACCTGCACAATCGCGTGGCGACGATTGACACCGTGGCGGCGAAGTTGTCCGCACTGGTTCCCGATGCCCGTCTGGTGGTGGGACACGGTCAGATGGATCCCGACGACCTGGAAAAGGTGATGACCCGGTTCGTGAACGGGGAGGCGGACGTCCTGGTGTGCACGACGATCATCGAGAGCGGACTCGATATTCCCAACGCCAACACGATTCTGATCGACCGGGCCGACCGGTTTGGGTTGAGCGAGCTGTACCAGCTCCGGGGCCGGGTGGGGCGCTACAAGCACCAAGCCTACTGCCACCTGTTGTTGCCGCGCCACGCGCAGTTGGTGGCGGAGGCGCGCAAGCGCATGAGCGCGATCAAGCAGTACTCCGCGCTGGGTTCGGGATTCAAGATCGCCATGCGGGACCTGGAGATCCGGGGCGCGGGAAACATCCTGGGGCCGCAGCAAAGCGGGCACATCACGGCGGTGGGTTTTGATCTCTACTGCCAGCTGCTCAAGCAGAGCATCGCCTCCCTCAAGGGCGAACCCGTCGCGCGGCGGATTGAGGTCCGCATCCGTCTCGACTTTCTCGCCATGAATCCCGGCGAGGAGGGCGGGCCCGCCCAGACGGTCGGCTCCCGCAAGGGCCGGGAACTGCGCGTTCCCGAGGTGGAGGTTCCCCGTGACGGCATCGCGACCTGGCATGAGGACGGCCCGTCGCGGACTGCCCGGGTGGAGAAGGAGCGCCCGCCGGTGCCGAAGGCGCCGGCCTATCTGCCCGGGGACTATCTCCGGGAATCCGACCAGCGTCTGGAAGTCTACCGAAAGCTGGCCCAGGCCGCGTCCTCCGCGGATCTGGAGGCCCTCGGATTGGAGTTGCGGGACCGCTTTGGGCCGCCGCCGCCGCCGGTGGAACTGCTGATGGCGGTCCACTCCCTGCGCATCCTCGCGGCCTCGCGGCATGTCACTTCGGTGGAGGTGGAGGACGGCAAGGTGAAGCTGACGCGCAACCGGGAGCTGATCACGGTCGGGGGGCAGTTTCCCCGGCTGGCAAAGCGAGAGGCCCGGGCGCGGATGGGCGAACTGCGACGGCTTCTCGAATCGTTGTCCACGCCCCCCGGATAACCGGGCCTTCGCTGCGGATGCAACGAGGGTTCAGTAGCGCGGAAAGCGTGGATCGACCTCGGTGGCCCAGCGGTCCACACCCCCGCTCAGGTTGATCACCCGGCGGAACCCGAGGGATTCGAGAAACGAGCCGGCCCGCGCGCTGCGCACTCCGTGGTGGCAGATCACGACGAGATCCGTGTCCTGCCACTCCTCCAGTTCACCGACGCGGTTGGGCAACTCCCCGAGGGGAATCAGGCGTGAATCCGGGAGGACTCCGAGGGCGTGCTCGCCTGGCTCCCGCACGTCGAGCAGACGGGGCGCGTCCGCGAATTGCAGGCGCCGCTTCAACTCGGTGGGTGTGATGGAGTCCATGGGCCGGTCGGGAGTCAGCCGCAGAGTCCGGCGAGGTAGCGCTCGGCCTCGATCGCCGCGGCGCATCCCATGCCCGCCGCGGTGATGGCCTGCCGGTACACGGAGTCGGCGCAGTCACCGGCCACGAACACGCCGGGGGCGCTCGTTCCCATGCCGCGCCCGAGCACGAAATAGCCCGCCTCATCGAGGGCGAGCTGCCCCTGGAACAACTGGGAATTGGGCAGGTGTCCGATGGCGACGAACACGCCGGCACAGGCGAGGCGTGTTTCCGCCCCGGTCTTCAGATTCTTGAGCCGGACCCCGGTCACCTTGCCGGCGGCCACGTCGTCAACGGCGGTCACGACGGAATCCCAAACCGGCTTGATCTTCGGGTTCGCCAGCGTGCGATCGGCCATGATGCGCGAGGCGCGCAAGGTGTCGCGGCGGTGGATGAGGTACACCTCGGAGCTGAAGCGGGTGAGGTAATTGGCCTCTTCGCAGGCGGAGTCCCCGCCGCCCACCACCACGAGGGGTTGGTTGCGGAACATGGGGAGCGCGCCGTCGCAGGTGGCGCAGTAGGTGACGCCCTTCTTCTCCAGTTCATGTTCCCCCGGGACGCCGAGGTGGCGGTGTCCTGCGCCGCTGGCGATGATCAACGTCTGGGTCTCGACCGCCTCACCATCCACCATCAGCCGAATGGGCTTCTTGGAGAGGTCCACGGATTCCACCGTTCCAAACTTCACCTGCGCACCGAACTTCTCCGCCTGCGCCTGCATGCGGGTCATGAGTTCGAATCCGTCAATCCCCTCGGGAAAGCCGGGGAAGTTCTCCACGGTGCTGGTCGTGGTCAGCAGGCCGCCGGGCATGACGCCGGTGAGCACCAGCGGACGCAAATTCGCCCGGGCCGTGTAGATGGCGGCGGTGAGTCCGGCGCAGCCGGTCCCGATGATGACGACGTTCTCCATAAGGGACGCGGACGTTAGGGTGCTCCTGGAACCGGGGCAAGCCGCACGGGGAATGAGAGAGCGGGGCTGCGCCTTTCGCTCCAGACCTCGGAGTGCGGCAGCGGAGCTGCCGCTCTGGATTGGCACGGGGCTCGTGGGATGCACGGTGGATTGCCTGCCGCGCATGGGGCGTGAGAAAGCGGAAGCTGCGCTTCACGCACTCCAGATCTCGGAGCTGCCCTGGATTGGCGCGGGGTACGCCGGATAGGTGAAGGGTCGCCTTCCCCGGAAGAAGCGTTGGAGTACCTCCGGGCTTCCCACGGGGGAACGTTACTGTCAGCCTTCTCACCCACTTTCAATTTCTCCCATGCCAACCCCGTCCTCGTATCTTCATCGGCTCCGGCTTCTGGCGCTTGCCGGTTTCCTTGGCGCCGGTGTTCTCGCCCATGCCGGACTCACCGTTCAGTTGGTCAATGACAGCGGCCTTCCGGACTCCGAGGTCTATGCGATGCTCATCGGCCAGCCGGTGACGTCAGACGGTTCCATCAGCGTGACCGGGATCCCGGTGGCGAATGGGTCCATCGTCAACAATCCCGCGGTGGAATCGCGTCCTGTGTCCACGCTCGCATCGGCCGGATTCTCGATCGAGTCCACCTTCAGCGGCCGGTCGCTCCCGGTGTACGAGTTCACGATCAACTCGCTCGCGTCCGGCGCCTTCCTTGTGTCCTACCAGACGAACATCAGCTACTCGAACTCGAATCCGAGCCCGATCACCAGCAACTTCCGGTTTGACCAGTGCGAGCTGACGTTTGATCCCTCGATTGTGAGCGTTGCGAACCTCACCTCCATTGACGCCTATGCGGTGCCGATGCAACTGGAGGTGTTTGCTGCGCCCGGCGAGACGGTTCCGAAGGCGCGTCGCACGTACTACACTTCGACCGAGGGGTTGATCGCCAAATTCGGATCGCTGGGATGCTCCAATGCGTTTTACGCCCGGGGCAGCAGCGCGCCGGTTCGATGGACACCGTCTTCAGGATTGGGCGACTTCATCCGGATTCTCGGTCCGGGCAAGATTTCCTCCAACAACAAGCCGGGTTCGCCGAGCCCGTTTCCGAGCTTCACCAATTATCTGGCCAGCCTCCTGCCAACCCCATCCACCGGCTACCGCTTCACGGTCGGGGGCAATGCCAACGGATCCACCTACGCCTATTCCGGGGTCGTCGTGAGTGACAACAACGGCGGATACAAGGTCAACCTGAATGGAACCACCACGCCTGCTCCGCCGTCACCCATCCCGGCCAACGCGGACATGAGCGTCAACCTGCCCAATGGAAATGCACCGGGAGCGGCGCAGACGGTGAACTTTGACAGTTTCATCTACGGCGCCGTGCTCGATGGATCCTCGTTCTCCGTAGCCGGCCTTTCGGCGTCGTACGTCAACACGAATGCCAACATGGTTTATGGCGCGATCGCCCGGGATGTGCTGTCGGCGATCAATTTTGGATACCTGAATGGGCGCGAGGGATCCAGCGGACTGGCGTGGTATGGGAATCCGCCGACCGAGTATCCGTTTGGACTCGCCCGCGTGACCAATGACGGATTCTACAATCCGTGGGCCGCCGTGTTCTATAACGAGTCGGACGCCTATGGCTTCGCCTTCAGCGACCGCAGCGGACCGTCCCCGGCCGTGTCGCTGGAGAACAATCAGATCCTTCGGATCACCATTCTTCCGGATCGCCGTCTCGATTCCCCCAAGGTCACCGTCGCCACCACCAACAGCACGTCCCTGGTCCTGAAGTGGCCGGCCGTTCCCGGAGCCACGGGCTACCAGTTGGAGGTGCTGTCCCATGTCGGACACTCCCCGGTGACCATTCCGGCGACGCCGACGAACGTGACCTACACGTTGTCGGGGCTTAAACCCGGGACGCCCTACACGTTTGCGGTGAGCGCCACCGGAACCGCCAACGGAAAGGCGGTGCGTTCCCCGGCCATCACCCATCTGGCGAGCACCTCGGGCGCCCTGGTCCCGGTCAGCGTCCCGGGTGGAGTGCAATTCAACGTCAGCTTCTCCTGGGCGCAGAATGTACCCGCCGGCGCGACGGCCACCATCAACGGCGTCGTGCTCACCTACGATTCCTCCAAGCAGCAATGGCTCAACAACGGTGTCAATGCGGCCCTCAGCGGCATCATTGGAACCAACGAGTATGTCGTCACCGTCCAGGATCCGGCGGCCGGGGTGATCTTCGCCAACATCATGACGGTGTCGTTCACGGGAAGCCCGGCCTCGTTCGCGGTTGGGCTGCGTCACCTGGTGGGCAGTCCCCAGATTTTGACCGAGGCGAGCAACACCGGGGTTCCCCCCTACTCGTCGTCGAATCCGCTCACGCTGGGGATTCCCTTTGTCCCGGACCCGACCAAGGCGTACACGCGCGTGCTGTTTCCTGCGAAGACCTACGCGGAATGGATTGCGGGTTACCCGGACGTCCCGAATGCGGATCCTGCAGCGGACCCGGATCTGGATGGCGCCATTTCGTTCCTCGAGTATTTCCGCGGGTCCGATCCGGATCATCCGGATACCAGTGATTTTGACCGGATTGGTTACGACGACGCCTCGGTGCTCTTCAGCTACAAGAAGAGCCTGGTCACCGTCGGGGTGACGGAGTTGGTGCAATGGTCCAGCGACCTGCAGCAATGGTCCACCGACGGTCTGACCTACGCGGATGACGAGGATTTGGGCCTCGTGATCCGGCGCACTGCGCAACTGCCGATCCCTGCGGATCGGCCTGCCTTCCTTCGGTACACGCTGAACGGGCCGTAGACCTGGGAGTGCGTGCAGCGGAGCTGCCGCTCTGGATTCTACGCGTGGGTCGCGGGACCCGGGTGGATTCTCGTTCCACGCGTCGTCCGTGAGAGAGCGGGAGTTCCGCTCCCGCACTCCAGGTTTTCGGTTGGTCCGCGGGAATCTGTTCGTGGACGGCATTGGACCTGCTCAATTGTGCGGCATGAAACGGATCCAGGTCTTCCGCCGTGACGGACTGACGCTGGTTGAAGTTGTAGCCGTCTTGGCGATCGTTTCGATTCTCACGGGACTTTTGATTCCTGCCTTCACTCGTCCGCGGACGAGGTCCAATCGGATCGCCTGCGTGAACAACTTGAAAAACATCGGTCTCGAGATGCGGATCTTTGCGAATGACCATGGTGGACAATTTCCGATGGATCTTCCGGCGAGCCGGGGCGGAACCCGGGAACTTACTGGAGACGTCAACCGTATCTGGGAACAGTTTCTCGTTTTTACCAACGCATGGGCGTCGCCTCGATTTCTTTGTTGTCCGAAGGACGTCCAGCGGAAAGTGGCAACGACGTTCGTTTCCGGCACGTTTCTAGGGTGGGGAGTCACGTTCAGGGGAAATCAAAACCTCAGCTACTTCCTCAGTCTCAATGTCAGCGAGGAGCTTCCCCAGACCATCCTTTCCGGAGATCGAAACCTGACCAATGAGTTTGGGGGACTGAGCCCTGGTCGGCACATCCTCGCGGATGGAGTGCAATTGGGTTTCGACGGTGAGATGCACGGGGGGGCCGGAAACATCCTCCTTGGAGACGGTAGCGTTCAGCAGCTCACTTCCGGCCGACTGCGTGAACAATTTCACGCCGCGCTCACCAATGCCGGAATCACGACGAACGTCTGGCTGGTTCCCTGAAACCGGAATCGGAGGACAGATTCAGAGTTCACACGCAATTCGCGGGACCCGCGCCGCTTCCTGTATTTCGTAACGTCCGCGAGAGAGCGGACGTTCCACTTCCGCACACCGGATCTGGAAGTGCGTGCAGCACCGCTGCCGCTATGGACTCCGCGCGTTGGTTGCGGGATGCGAGTTGATTTTCGTTCCCCGCGTCGTCCGTGAGAGTGCGGGAGCTTTGCTCCCGCACTCCAGGTGACTCTTTTGGGAAACCACCGGGAACGGCTGGGTGTCCATGGGATCAAACGGCTCGGGTGCGAACTCGACCGCCATGCCGGAGGCGTGGACAACCAGCGCGTGCGCGATTCCCGGCGCGATCCGGATGAGGTCGCCGGGTTGGAGGTCCACGATGGCCCGTTCGCCGGTCTCCGGATTGAGGGCGTGCACGGATGCCGCCCCGCTCATCAGGTACAGCGACTCCTGCTTCCGTTCATGGCGATGATTGCCGCGGAGGGTGCCCTCGCGGAGTTCCAGGCAGGCGATGTATCGAAAGTCGGTTTCCCCTCCGGTCAGTTGGGCGAGTTCCCCGGTGGGCAGTGTGATTCGCTTGGGGGCGGATACCCTTGGACTCTCGGAAGGCGGAAGGGCAGGGAGGCGAATTCGCTGAACCTTGCCTCCGAAGAAGGCGAGCGCGCCGGGCGGGTGAGGATTCTGGGTCATAGCCACAGGGTTGCCGTCCCGGCGAGCGCCGCGATGGACCAGAGCAACATCACGGCGCGGGGGCGTGTCCATCCCGCGCGGACGAGCCGGTGGGAAAAGTGGTTGGTGTCCCCAATCCAGAACGCCTTTCCAGCGCGGGTGCGGATCCAGACCACGCTGGCCAGGTCCGAGAGCGGCACCGCCAGCAGGAACAGGGGGCTGAGCACGGCCCAGCGGCTGGGAGTCGACGCCTTGGCGGAGTAGAAGTGCGGAAGGATGGCGAGCACTGCGAGGAGGAAGCCCACCAGATGGCTGCCGGCGTCCCCGAGGAACACCGAGGCACGGGGGAAATTAAAGGGAAGAAATCCCAACAGGGACCCGGCGGTGAGAAGGGCCAGCAGTGCGACGAGGTACTGTCCCTCGCGGGCGGCATGGTAGGCGATCCATGCCGTGCCGATCATCCCCAGCCCGCTGCAAAGGCCGTTCATGTTGTCGTTGAAGTTGACGGCATTCGTGACCGTAAGGATCCACAGAACGGTGATCGCGTAGCTGAACAGCAGGCTCGGGACGAACAGCGTGACCCGGACACCGGCTGCGGCGACCAGCAGGGCGATCGCCGCCTGACCCGCAAACTTGGCGGCCGGCTTCAATTCCCGGCGGTCGTCCCAGGCGCCCAGCAGCAGCATGGCGAGGGCTCCGATCACGATCGCCCCCAGTTCCCCGGCGCGGCGGCCGAGTCCATAGGCCAGCCTTTCCACCGCCACTGGATCCAACAGCCGGAGCTGGATCGCGGCGGCGCCTCCGAGCAGGACGGTTGCAATTCCGGAGAAGACGGCGAATCCGCCACAGAGCGGAATCGGCGTTCCATGGATTTTGCGGTGGCCCGGGTCGTCCACCAATCCACGCCGTTCACTCCACGCGCGCCAGAGCGGCACGGACGCCGCGGTGACGCAAAGGCCACCGAAGAAGGCCAGGAAATATGCGTTGAAGGGAAAGCTCATGATGGAATCCCCCCATCCCTTTGGGAACGGTCCGCGGCCAGACGGAGGTAGAGCGCGTGCTGGTCATTGACCAGTCGCTCCACGCTGAAGCGGTCTGATACCCAGGATCGTCCCGTCTCCCCCAGCCGGACCCTGAGTGCAGGATCCCCGGCGAGGAGGGCCAGGCGGTCCACGAGGCCAGCGGTGTCGCCCGGGGCGAGGAGGAACCCGGTTTCATCGTCCCGACAGACCTCGCCCGCGCCATCGCAGTCGAACGCCACCACGGGGCGGCCCCCGGCCAGGGCCTGCGGAAGCGCCCGCGGGAGGCCTTCGCGACGGCTGAGGTGAACGAGGCAGTCCATGAGCGCGACGTGCTCCGCAACCGAGGACGGCGGGACCAGTCCTGAAAACACGAAGTGTCCCCGCAGCGGTGGTTCGGATGCCATGGCCTCGAAGCGCTGGCGCCAGGGACCATCGCCCACCAGCAGGAATCGGATCCTGGGAATCCTCCGGATCAATTCCGGGGCGGCGGCAAACAGGTCGTCATGTCCCTTGAGTTCAAACAGCCGCGCAATTTTGCCGACGACGAAATCATCCGGGGCCAGTCCGAGGCGCGCCGCCAAATCGGGATTGCGGCGGGCGGTCAGAAACGGGGTGAGATTGAATCCGCTGAACACCCGCGTGTATTGCTCCGGATGCCCAATGCCGGCGGCCAAATATTGCCGGGTCATCGCGTCCGCCACCGACACGAAATGAGTGGTCATCCGTCCGGCGTACCGTTCCGCCGTGGTGAACACGGCATTGGACAGAGCTCCCTGGAAGGGGCCGAAGCTGGGTCCGTGGATGCCGTGGACGATGATGGGGACTCCCGCCCGCCGCGCGGCCAGGCGTCCGAGGATTCCGGCCTTGCCGCTGTGGGTATGGACGACATCCGGACGCCGCTCTCGAAAGAGCCGGGTCAGTCGGAGAAGGGCGAGTCCATCGTGCCACGGGCGGACGGCGCGGATGAGTCCTGGGACGACGGTGAGGCAGCCTTCCCGGCGGGCGATGGGTTCGAGCGAACCCTCGGTGCCGGTCGTCGGTCCGGAGACCAGATCCACCTCGAGGCCGGGTTTGCGGCGGAGTCCGAGGACAGAATCCAGCGTGTTTTCCTGCGCCCCTCCGACGATCAGCCGGGTGATGACATGGGTGACGCGCATGGACGACACGGGGAGCTTCCGGCGCCGGGCGGTTCGGCGAGGGACGCGACCTTAGCGGCTCCCCCGCATCTGCTGCACCCGGGTGGCGACCTCCGCGTATTCGGTCGTGTTGGTGGCGGCCGTCTTGAGGTACTTCTCGAAATGCTGGAGGGCGGCGTTGGTGTTTTTTTGGCGGACCGCGATCTCTCCGAGTCCAAACTGGACCAGGGCGAGATCGGGCATTTTTTCCGCGAGGCCCTGGTATTCCCGCCGGGCATCGTCGAGCCGGCCCATTTGGAAAAGGCAGATCGCGCGGTTGATGCGGGCGCCGGCATTGTCAGATTTCAGGCCCAGGAACTGGTCGATGATGCGAAGCGCCTGATCGAACTGCCGGCGGGAGATGAGGATGGTAGAGAGCCGGAGCGTGGCGGCCGGGTCATCGGCACGCAGTTTCCTCCACTGCTCCAACAGGGGAAGCGCATCGTCGAGCCGGTTGTTGCGGATGTACAGTGCACTGAGGAGATCGAGGAGCGAAGTGTCGTTCGCGAACTGGCTGCGAACCCCTTCGATCAGCTTCTCGGCAGTCACCAGGTCCTGACGCGCCAGCGCGAGATAGATCTCCAGACGGGCGAGCGCGGCAAAATCCTCACGCCCGAGGGACTTCTCCGGGTGCTCCCTGGCAATCTGGTCCAGTTCCTTTCGGGCCGCGTCGAGCTGGCCGCCCTGGATGAGGGCCTCCACCTCCCCGAATTGTGCGGCCAGCGATCCCGGCGCCAGCTGGCGGGAACGATTCAGGGCAAGCCACGCCTGCCGGGGAAGCCGATCCGGAGACCCGAGGAGGGCGCGTCCGATGTTCAGGAGCGCCACTGGTTCATCGATCGGACCGTGGGTCCCGAGGGTTTGGACCAGGGGGCTCTGGGCCAGGGAGGCGACCAGATTGGTGGCCAGCGGTTTCCCGGCGCGGAGTGCTTCGTTGACCTTGCCATTCACCGCAGAGAGCGGATTGGCGGGATTCACCTGCTGGGACTGCTCGAAGACTTTCCCGGCCTCCGCCAGCCGTCCTGCCCGCTGGAGGTCCACGCCGAGGGCATCACCGGAGCGGGACCAGTACTCGGCCAGGCTCTTGGCGTCGGGCGCCTCCAGGCCCTGCATGCGTCGGACCAGTTCGAATTTCGGAAGCTGCTCGTTCCACCGGGCGAGTGCTGCGTTGAGAACGCTCGCAGGTGCGGATTCGGCCGAGAAGGCCACGGGTACGGGCACCCCTGTGAAGGCCACGCCATCCGGAAGCAGGCGGATCCGTTCGAAGAAGAATCCGAAGCTGGGATTCAGGTAGCGGACCGGGCTGGCGGCGGCGGCACGGGCGACAATGTCCGAGAACACACCGGCGACATTCTCCTTGGCGTCTGCAAAGGACTTCAGATCCGGCAAAGTGGCGGCATTCCTCTCCGCGATCCATTTGCGGTAGCGGGGATCCGCGCCCCGCAGGGTATCCACGACCACATGGCGGGGGCCGCCGGGGCGGGATTCGAGTTCCGCCGTCAACAACTGGGTGGCGACCGGATCATCGGACAGGATCAACTGCGGACTTGCGGGCAGGGGTGCCGCGAGGGCCGCCGCAAGATCCCGGGTGGCCGACGAGTTTTGGGCGCGAACGGCCGGAAAGTTTCGCACCGCGAGGGCGACAGGGACGGCAATGCCGGCGACCGCCACGATTCCCGCGGACACTCGGCCGGCGAGCCGCAGGGTGGGATTCGGACGCTCCCATTGCTTGTCCGGATCGGTCCCGCCCACGAGCAGAAACCATCCGGAGAAGTAGCCCGCCGCGAGCGCCGAGCAGAAGCTGAAGGTCAACATCGCCAGTTCGCCGGTACCCTTGTCCAGATACACGAGCCTTCGCGGACTGAACGGCGGGTCGAAGGCGAGATAGACCGCGAGGAAGAACCACATCACCTGGAGCAGGATGATGGCGATGAGACCCGCGATCCGCTCCAGGCTGCTGCCCTTGGTGCCCTGCCAGCGGATGGCGATCAGACCCAGTGGCAGCACCATGACGAGGAACAGCAGCAACGGGCGGCCCCGGGGGATCCCCGTCAGGTAGGTCTTCTGGTACACCAGATTGGCCTTGAGCGAGGTCCAGAAGCCAAGGTCGGTGACCGATCCGATTGCCGATACGAGCGGGATGAGGAAGTAAAACAGCAGCCCGGCCAGGCCGAATCCCGTCACGCGCGCCAGGAACCCGGCGTCAAAGAAGGACCACCCGCGGAGCCAGATCAACGCCACCAGATATAGCGGGGCGAACCCGATCATCGCCCAGTTGCCGGTGATGCCCAGTCCCAGCAGGAACGCAGAAATCCACAGCCAGCGTTCCCGGAGGTCCAGGCGGTATTCCACCAGCGCGGAGACCATTCCGGCGAACAGGAGCAGATCCAGCATCTCACCGGTCTGCAGCGTGGCGTTTTCCCAGAAGGTCCGTTGAAACCCGAGCAGCGCAGCGGCAAACACGACCGGCAGCCAGGCGAAGCGTCCGTGCAGGAGGGGATTCTCCCCGTGGCCGCGAATACGTTGCTCGCGCATCCGGTCGTGGGGCAGGAGCGCCACACACCGCGCGAGCAGGGCCACGCTCAGCGCCCCGGTGACTGCGGCGAACGCGTTGAGCACCCCGGGGAACGCTGATCCGGAAACCCACCGGATCGGACGGGTCAACAGCCAGAGCAGGGGTTTGGAGTAGGCGGTGTCGGAATCCCACCCCCCCAGGTGCCCGAGAAGGCGGGCGTTCGAGACTCCTACCCAGGGATGGAGGGTGGCCAGGTAGAGCGCCAAAAAAAACAATCCCAACAGCCAGGGGAGGGAGCGGGCCGCAAAGGGACGCGGCAGCGCGGAGGATTCTTCCATAGGGTCGTCCGGAGACGGTGGTCGGTGCCCCGAGCCGAGGCAAAGCAAAAGCGCAATTCCGGGGCCGACCGTCCCCGGCTACGCCCCGTAGGCCTCCATGCCCACGCAGGAACAGACGAGATTCCGGTCCCCGAACACGTTGTCCACGCGCCCGACCGCAGGCCAGAACTTGAACTCGCGCAGTCCCGGCACCGGATACGCCGCCTGTTCGCGTCCGTACGGGCGATCCCACTGGTCGGCGCACACGACGTCCGCCGGATGCGGGGCATGCTTGAGCGGATTGTTCGTGGGGTCCGCCTTGCCGGACTCGATGGCCAGGATCTCCGCATGGATCGCGATCATGGCGTCGCAGAAACGGTCCAGCTCCGCCTTCGACTCCGATTCCGTGGGTTCAACCATCAGGGTGCCCGCAACCGGCCAGCTCAGGGTCGGCGCGTGGAATCCATAATCCATGAGACGCTTGGCGACGTCCTCCGCAGTGACCTTCTTGAACTGGCGGAGGTCCAGGATGCACTCGTGGGCCACGAGTCCGTTGGAGCGGTACAAGGTGGGGAAGTGTCCCTCGAGACGGCGGGCGATGTAGTTCGCGTTGAGGATCGCCACCTCGGTGGCGCGGCGGAGTCCGTCGGCACCCATCATCGCGATGTACATCCACGAGA
Organism: Verrucomicrobiota bacterium; assembly: GCA_046346705.1. GTDB lineage: Bacteria > Verrucomicrobiota > Verrucomicrobiia > Limisphaerales > UBA9464 > UBA9464. The sequence continues at coordinate 248,165 of JAXMHR010000003.1, forward strand.
TGGTGCAGATGCTGGCGCTGCCCCAGGGGGCGGCGCTGACGGCACCGATCGGGTCCTCACCGCCCAGGTTTACGACGGCATGGCCGGGGAGGAAGGGTACGAGGTGCTCGGCGACGCCAATGGGTCCGACACCGGGACCGCCGCCGCCGTGCGGAATGCAGAAGGTCTTGTGGAGGTTCAGGTGGCAGACATCGGCGCCGATCGAACCCGGCGAGGTGAGGCCCAGTTGGGCGTTCAGGTTGGCGCCGTCCATGTACACCTGTCCCCCCCGTTCGTGAACGATCCGGCACAGATCCCGGACCGTGGTTTCGAACACGCCGTGGGTGCTCGGATACGTGATCATGAGCGCCGCGAGTTTGTCCCGGTGCGCATCGGCCTTCGCCTGGAGGTCCGCCACGTCGATGTTCCCGCCGGAGTCGCAGGCCACCGGCACGACGACGAATCCGGCCATCACCGCCGAGGCGGGATTGGTGCCGTGGGCGCTGGACGGAATGAGGCACACATTGCGGTGACCTTCGCCGCGTGACTCATGCCAGGCGCGGATGACCAGCAGGCCCGCGTACTCGCCCTGGGAGCCGGCATTGGGTTGGAGGGAGACACCGGCAAACCCCGTGCAGCGCGCGAGCCATTCCTCCAGTTCCTCGAACATCTGCTGATAGCCGCGGGACTGGCCGACGGGCGCGAACGGATGCAGCCGCGAAAACTCGGGCCAGCTCACCGGGAACATCTCGGCCGTGGCGTTGAGCTTCATGGTGCAGGATCCCAGGGGGATCATGCTGTGGCACAGGGACAGGTCGCGCGACTCCAGCCGGCGCAGGTACCGCAGCAGTTCCGTCTCGCTGTGATAACGGTTGAACACCGCATGCCGCAGGTACGGGGAGGTCCTCGCCGGACATCCAGCCGCCGCGGGGACGAGGGATTCGACGGCGAAAGGTAGGTCGTGTCCGCCATTGAAGATCCGCAGGAGCGTCGCGACCTCGGCCAGCGTTGCCGGTTCGTCGAGGGACACGCCCACGTGGGTGGCATCCACGCGGCGCAGGTTGATCCGCTGCGCCTCTGCCAGGCGGTGGACGTCCGCGGCGCTGGCCACGGTCACCGTGAGGGTGTCGAAGAAGTTCGTATTGGTGACGGTGCAGCCCAGTTTTCCGAGGCCGGCTGCCAGCACGCCGGTCAGGCTCCGGACACGCTGGGCGATGTCGCGCAGGCCGTCCGGACCATGGTAGCAGGCGTAGGCCATGGCCATGTTGGCCAGCAGGGCCTGGGCGGTGCAGATGTTCGACGTCGCCTTCTCGCGACGGATGTGTTGCTCGCGTGTGCCCAGCGACAGTCGGAGTGCGGGACGACCCCGGGAGTCCTTCGAGACGCCGACCAGGCGGCCCGGCATCTGGCGCTTGAAGGCATCCCGGGTGGCGAAGAACGCCGCGTGGGGTCCGCCGAAGCCGAGGGGAACCCCGAACCGCTGCGCGCTGCCCACGGCGACGTCCGCTCCAAATTCTCCCGGAGGCGGCAGCAGGGTCAGGGCCAGCAGGTCGGCCGCCACGACCACCATCGCTCCCGCGTCATGGGCCGCCTTGGCGAAGGCCGCGTAGTCGGGCACGGATCCGTCGGTGGCGGGATATTGCACCAGCGCACCGAAGACGCCGGAGGGTAGGACACCGTCGCGCCAGCGTCCGACCACGACCTCGATGCCCAGTGCCTTGGCGCGGGTCCGGACGATGTCGAGATTCTGGGGATGGCAGTCGTCGGCGACGAAGAACACGTTGCCCACCGTTCCCGCGGCACCGGCCTCGGCCTCCTTGATGCGGTGGCAGAGCATCATGGCTTCGGCGCAGGCCGTGGCCTCGTCGAGCAGGGAGGCGTTGGCGATGTCGAGTCCGGTGAGGTCGGTGACCAGGGTTTGGAAATTGAGCAATCCCTCGAGGCGGCCCTGGGAGATCTCGGCCTGATACGGAGTGTACTGGGTGTACCAGCCCGGGTTTTCGAGAATGTTCCGCTGGATGACGGGCGGGGTCAGGGTGTCGTGGTAGCCCATTCCGATGAAGGATCGGAACACCTGGTTGCGGGACGCCATGGACCGGAGGCGGCCGAGGGCTTCGTACTCGCTGAGGGCCGGCGGGAGTTCCAGCGGGGTCGTCAGGCGGATGGTGGCGGGAACGGCCGCCTCCACCAGGGCGCTCAGGGAGGCGAAGCCCAGGGATTGGACCATGGCCTCCTGCTCGGCGGCGTCCGGACCGATGTGGCGGCGGACGAAAAGGTCGGTGTAGGGATGCGACTGAGGGCTCGGAACTGGATGAATCATCGGCGGAGAAAAGGGCCGGCGCGGCCCGGACGCGCGGCACGGTACGGGGCGACGGGTCGGGTGCAAGCGCCTTTCCCAATCCCGGAGGTTGGCGCGGCCTTCCTTTTCTTCCCGCGTCGCGGCGTCCCGGCTAGGTTCGCGTGATGACCGAGGGCGAGGGAAAAGGGAACGGGCGGTTCTGGCGCCGACGTGAATGCTGGGTGCCCACCTGGCGAACATGCGCGGGGGCCTTGGTGGGGATCGGGGTCCTGGTTGCGGTGATCTTCCTCCGGGCCCAGCCGTTCCTGGCGCCGGTGGACAAGGTGGATTCCCGGGTGCTGGTGGTGGAGGGATGGTGTGATGATTTCGTGATGGAGGAAGCCCTTCGCGAGTTCGGGCGGGGAGGCTACACCAACCTTTTTGTGACTGGTGGACCGGTGGAGAAGGGGGCGGTGCTTTCGGAGTTCGGAAACTATGCGGACATCGGCGCGAAGACCCTGCGGAAGATGGCCAAGTCCCCCCTGCCCATCCTCGCGGTCCCGGCGCCACGGGTGGACCGCGACCGAACCTACAGCACGGCGGTGGCCCTGCGCCGGTGGTTCGACGGACACGGCGGCGCCCCGCCCCGGATCAACCTCGTCACGGTGGGAGCGCATGCGCGGCGCTCCCGGCTGCTGTTTGAGAAGGCACTTCGGCCGGACACCGAAGTCGGGATCCTCGCCGTGGAGGATCCGTACTACGACCCGAAGCGCTGGTGGGTCACGAGTTACGGCGTCCGCACGGTCACCAGCGAGTTGATCGCCTACCTTTACTCATCCCTCCTGTTCCATCCGTCCCCCATCTCCCGGAACGCCGGCGAGATTGTTCCGGACGGGTCGAAACAACCCTGAAATCCCGGAAGTCTGCGGCTCGCCTGCCGCCATCGGCAACCGTCGGAGCTCACGCGCCTCACGGAAATCCGTGACGACCTCTTGGCGACCACCCAAATGGGCGTGAAACCCGCACTGGAGCGGGTGGGCGATTCCGTGACGTTGATCGCCGGTCAGTCCACGACGGAATTGCAGACCATCTCCAGCACGCGCCGGAGTCCGTCGTCGCCTCCGAGGCTGCCCTCGTTGAACGGGGTCCGCGGAATCGGCTTCCAGTCGTCCCGCGAATGATCGACTTCCGGCTGGGGAATGTCGGTGAAGGTCGGATCGTATTGTCCGTTGCCACCGCCCATCTTGTAGATCACGAGGTCGAGGGACGGCACGATCAGGATCCCGAAACCGCCCGCGCCGGATTTCCAAAAGGCATCGCGCGGCGCTCCGGCCACGTGGCCGTCGGAGTTCTGCTCAAACTGGAGCGTAAACGGGCAATGCGGATTGAACGGCGACGGCTGGTTGCACAACGCCACGTACGCTGCGGGAACGAGCTGCTTCCCGTTCCAGCGTCCCTGGTGCAGCAGACAATACCCAAACCGCAGGGCGTCGGTGGCGTGGACTGCAATGCTGCCGGCACCGTTGGCGTGCGGCATCCGGAATCCGCCGCGGTTCAGGCAGTAGCCCCAGGGTCCCCAGCCCATCGGTGTGGCGAGGTGGTCCTGGATGTAGTCCTGAAGTTCCCGTCCGCTGACCCGCCGCAATACCATGCTCGCGATGTGGGGCGCCGGGGACGAGTAGGAATAACCGGCGCCCGCGTTGGTCCACATCGGGACTCGGAGGGAGGATCCATCGAGATCGTGAATGTCCTGTCCGGGGACCGGCTTCAACGTGAGCATTTTTCCATCCACCACGCCGGTCGGCGCGCCACCTTCGCCCCAATAGCCGGAGGACATGCACAGGAGTTGCCCGAGCGTGATGTCCGTGCGTCGGGGATCGTCCAGCGGCAGCGCCTCCGGGAGATAGGCGGCGGTGAAGACGCGTGTGTTCAGGCCGTCCGGAAGACGGTCCCGGAACTCGTCCACCAGGATGCCGCAGGCGATGCTGGTGTAGGCCTTCCCGGTGGACGCCATGTCGGGATTCACATTCCGGGCCGCGCGTCCGAAGTATCGTTCCAGCACTAGGTATCCGTGCCGGACCACCAGTAGCCCGCCGTTCTGGGTGCAGCGCCGGGTGAACTCAAAGGCGTTGTCCAGGCGCTGTGCGTCCATGCCCGCCTTGGACTTGATCTCCCGCGGTGTCGTCGCCGTCCGCCACCCGCCCGCGCTATCCGGAGGCGGATAATACTCGCGTGCTGCTCCCTGCGACGCCGTGAGGAGGAGAAGAAGCGCCGCGACGGAAAGGGGCTGCGGAGCTCCGCGATTCAAGGAAGGGAAGGGCATGCCCAAGGGGAGCAGCCGCACCGGATCCGGTCCATTCCTGTTTGTTTCCCCGGGATCTCGAAAATTGCTGGCTCCGGCTTGCAGTAGAAAATGTCAAAAATATAGATCTGACCCCATTGGATTCTTTTTTGACGATTGAGTCGGTGCTTGAGGTTTGGGCCATGAGCAGGCCACCGAGGGTGAATTTTGCGGGTTCATGGAATCCCGTCGTGAGCCGGTGCAACGACGGGTAAGCGTTGTTTCGTGACAAAATGGTTCGGCGACGCTTTGCGAAGGAGAAGTTTCGCAGGGAACCGGTTTTCGAAATGTCACTCTGACGGATGAATCGCGCCACCGTCCTTTGTGAATAGGTCTGCGGGATAATGGGCCGGGCGGTCCTGCGGGGAACGGTTTCCTGGGCGGGAATTCAACCGTCGTGCGGTTACTCCGCGACCGTCTCCAGTTCCGATCAAGGCCCTCCGCCGCAGATTGGCGATATCACTTCACCCTCTCGATGTCCGGCAACCTCCAGCTCTTGTCGAAAATCGGCTTTTCCGGGCCATACACTCGAAACCACGGAAACCATTTCTTGCCGCGCTGAGTGTATAGCCAGTTGGACTCCTTTCCGGCGGGCGGCTTTGAGCCAAAATAGATGTCCACCGTGCCGTCAGGATTTTTTTGCAGTTCCTTGTCGAGCGAACCGAGCGTGAGTCGCGACGCGTTGAGGAAGAAGCTCGACGTTTCCAGGCTATACACGGTGACCGACCAAAACTCGCGCACCGGCACATCCGCCGGAACGTGCAGGCGGTAGGCCTTCCCGCCGTCCAACAGTTGGCCGGTATGGTCGTGGAAGGTTCCAAAGTAGAAGCTGCCGGAGCCGAGTTTGGCGGTCGGGCAGAAATATTGCGACAGGGCTATGCCGCGCCCGTCCACGTCAAAGTAATTCGTTAGCTCCCACTTGAACATCGTCGGCACGGTGCTGGGTGGGCTTGGCAAACACCACTGGCTGTCCGGCCACCAGGGAGTCACGTCCGTCGCCGCCTTGTACATCAGCCACGCAAGCGCCTCCTCTGCCGCCGCCTTCAACAAGGGCACGGTCGCGGCGTCCGGCTTGAACTCCTTGCCCTTCTCGATGCCGAGCGGCAGGAGCATTCCCATCATTTCGAGATCTCGGGGTTGCACCGTCTCTTCGTTCAAGATGCGCGACAGATTCGTGAAGAAACTGGCGTCATAATTGACGAGTCCGTTGTACATCACATCGCTCATGTCAAGGAAGCGTTGCGCGGGCGGGTTGACCGCCTGCGACAAGGGGTAGATTCTCACCTGCTTCACCAAGTCGTTGCCCGCCTGTACATCCTTTTCGGAGAGGGAGCCGAGGATGGAACGCAACAGCGTCATGGTGTTGTAGGTCGCTGGACGCACCGGGATATAGCCGTCCGGCACGTCGCCCTTGTATTCGGGTGGCAGCACGAGATACTTGCCGCCCTTGCCCTCAAAGCCGATGTCCACCAGCGGCACATACCAGGCGTCTTCGATGGTCCCATAGAAGCTGGCTCCCGCCACTGCTGGCGGCAACTCCACCACCACCGGCCCGTCCTTCTGCGTATTGATGAAGAAATACATGTAACGCGTGTTGACATTGGGCGTAGGCGACTGGTTCTTCCATCCGCCGCCTTTGGGCCACCAGACGATGTCGTTGTAGTTCGCCTTGCCATCGCGGAAGGCGGCCTGCTTGACGGTGTACTCGCCCACCAGCGGCAATCCCCATATTACGGCTTCCACGGCGCGACGTTCAATCGTGCGGCGCTGGAGTTCCGCCGAAGAAAACTTCTGTGCGTGGGCATTCGTTAATATCAGCGCACAAAGGATCGCTGCGGAGATAATGTATGTTGTGCGAGTGGTCTTCATGGGAAATTTCCAATACGGTCAGATCTGCATTTTTGACGTTCTACTGATCAAAGCGCTTCGAAAGGCCGCCCTTTCCAGTCGTCCGAAAGCTGTTTCCAAAACTGCCGAATTCCCTGGGCCGCCGCGCCGTAGCTCTGGCTCGGATTCTTGCCCACCACTTCCCCCAAGCGCCATCCCAAATGGCGCGTCGCCACCGCCAGCAGGCCGTCCCGTCCCCATTCCCCGTGCGCGGAGGTGATCTGGTCCCAACGACGCCCCAGCAGCTTTTCGGTCAGGCTCACCAATTCCTCCCAATCGGGTCGCGATATCCGCTCCAGCTTCCGGACGGCAGTCTGCTCGCGACGATTGCCCTTTTAAACCGTCAGGATCCCCTGCACCGCCGTCACCTCCCCCAGGATCACGTCCCCCGCCAATCCCTCACACGGACTTTCCAGATGCCCTGGCGGATCGGCACCTCCGTGAACGTCCGAAGCGCACGGCGTTGCTCCTTCATATTCCCTCCGCCACAACCTCCATGCAGGCGCTCCCGGCAAAGCCACGGCACGGGAGCTTCCAGCCCCGCATACGTCCGCCAGGAGCTCCACGGGTACTCCCGAAGCGCAATGGAACGTGGCAGATCTATAGGGCGTGTTGCCCAAACCGTCCGCCACGAAGCTCGCGGTGGACAGACCTTCCAGGTGCGAATAGGCGGCTATAGCGGTTCTGGCATCGGTGTTGGGCCGTATTACCAACACCCATAGGCCGTGGGAGGTAGTGGGATGATGCTAGAAGAGGACAAAATGCTCTGATGGATCCCCGATGGACCGTTCGTTTCGGATTCTCGGGCGCCTGGCCCGCTGCTCGGAATTGAACCTCGATGATCTCGCCGGCGTTTTGCCCGATCCCGGCCGGATCAACGGTCGGTTTGGTCAGCGTTCGCCAGTTTTGTATGGCGGCGATCAACCAATCCTGAATCTGCTGCCGCCAGAGCCGGCGCCCGCGCGCCCGTTTGAACCCGTGATTGTTTGCCGCATCGGCAAAACTGCCTTCCACCAGATGCTGACGCCGCCGCCGGTCCCGCCAGGCCGCCGCACAGTTGGATTGGACCCGCGCCCGATCCAAAAGCTCCTGATCCACGTGACGATGGATGGTCCTGCCCGTGGCTGAACGGGTGCATTTGGAGCGCAGCGGACAGTCTGCGCACACTCGAACCCGTGTCATATACTCCTTGGTCTGTCGCACCGGATGCACCCGCCGGGGCCACATCGTCTGGCCGGCCGGGCAGGTATAAGTATCGGCCTTCGGATCGTACCGAAACTCTGAGTCCGGCAGGATGCCCTCCACCCGCCGATTTACCTGCCGGGCCCGCAGGTCCGCCATGTGGGTCACATGCCCGGCCTTCTGCGCAGCCACGAAGTTCTCCACCGTGCCATACTTCCGATCCGCCACCAGCACCTCGGGCTTTGCCTCAGTGTTCACTTCGGCTTGGGCGGCCAGCGCCATCATCCGCCGGTTCTCCGCCACCGCGCCGGTCGTGGTTTCCACCGCGGTGATGACACCGCATTGGCCATCCACCGCCCGGTGATGGTGGTACCGGGGGCGGGCCGCGTCGCCCGTACCTTTACGTACCAAAGTCGCGTCGGGATCCGTCGTGGAGCAGGTGCGGTCGGCGGTCGCTTCATAGCTGGCCGGAGTCAAGGTCGGGGCCTCGTCCAGCTTCGCCTCCAGCACCCCGCACGCCTGCTTGAGGGCTGCGATCAACTCGACCGGCCCTTCCACAATGGCCTGTCTGGAGGCGTTGGCATCGACCAGACTGGAGTCGATGAAGAGTTTCCGGCCGTCGACCAACCCCGCGTCCACACATTGCCGGACGCTTTGCACGAAGATCTTCTCGAAGACCTCGGGACCCCAGCGCTTCCGCGCCTTGGAGAGCACACTGTGGTTGGGAATCGGAGTATCGAGGGTGAAATCGAGAAACCAGAGGTAATCGAGTCGCTCCGGCAGGCGGGCCATGAGTTCGCGCTCGCTGGGAATATCCTCCAGAAAGAGAAGAATCATGAGCTTCACCAGGACCACCGGATCGGCCGAGACATGGCCGTTGGCGCCATAGGCGCGGGCCACTTCCGCACGGACGAAGGAGAGGTCAAGGGCCGCACGGAGGAGGCGCAGTGGGTGGTCCGCTCGAACCCGGCGATCAAGATCAACAGAGAAGGCGAAGAGCTCTTTCTGTGGTTGGTGAATCCCCATCATGGTCGTGCCCGAAAACAAGCAGTTCCATGGCCAGGTCCGTTGTTTGGGCAACACGCCCTATAGATCTGACCCCATTGGATTGTACGCCGAACCTGCTGCCGGCTTCATCCCCCGGCAATATGGGTTCATCGGACGGATACATTAGAACGCCGGCTCGCCAAGATCACCGAGCAGCGGATTCGGAGGGGAGTCTTCAAGAGTGTTGACGAACTGATCGAAGCCATCGAACAGGGCCTCCAGTCCAACAATTGCGAGCCAAAGCATTTTGTCCGGACCGCCATCGCTGAACTCAGCCTCGACCGGATTGGTTCACTTTGAAAATGAACTAATCATTCACCAAGCTAGACAGAGTGGAATTAAAATTCTAATCCCCGGGAAGAACTGTCCTAATCTCCGAAGGAATCCATCCATTTGCGACATCCTGTATGGAAATTCCTACAGGAATATCAAGAGAGATCGGTTCCAACTCACGCCCCCCAACCGAATTTAACCAGTACTTCATAGTAACACCGGCAATACGGTGCGGATTAGCGGCTTCATTTCCCAAAAAGTCAAACTGATAGCTGCAAAAGCCATAAACTAATCCATTTTTAAGTCTGAAGAAGAATTTCCCAAGAATCGGCCTACATGGGCCGTCTTCAAAATGAGTAGTGATCTCTTCCAGTTCATTTGAGTAACCTTCAAGAGGTGCCAGAACCGGATAGTCAACCTTGGAGCTTAGAAGACCGCCGGCCGGAAACGAAACTCGAATCCGGCATTCCCCGCCAGCCTCGAGTAACTCAAATTTTATAGCGTTAGCTCCCCCGAACTTTACCTCAAAAGGATCAAGAAGTGAGGCTCGCTCGGGTAAATCGATATAAGTCCTAAGCTGAAAACATCGGACGCTGGCTTGAGGATTACTCCTTTGAAGGTGAAAACTAATTGGCTTCCCCTCAACCGTCTTAATAAAATCAATACTTCCAGGGTTCGCAAATTCAAAATTCCTGTTAGAATCGGCAGTCGCGCGATATCCATTCTTTGAGACGGAAACACTTAAACATTTCCCACTCTTTCCTAACAATTTAAATCTTCCGTTTGAATCTGACAGAACGGTTTCCCATTCAGTTCCCCTTCGAGAGAGGGTATTCCAGGAAATTCTTACCGTGCAATTGCTCAGCACCTCACCTTTATCGTCAAACACAACTCCCCAAAAATTAATGGGCCGTTTCCATTCCCAATTGGGATCCTTCGTCGACTGCTCAACAAACTCCTTTGTAGAGCCTTCTTCGTAGGACAATTCTAACGCCCGTTGACCCCCGCGTCCAAACAAACCACCAAACCATTTGAGGTATAGAGAAATCGTGAAGACAGTGCCCAGGAGGAAAAGGCATAGCCAACCTTTCTTGGATCCTAGTTGCCTGAACTCCATAATCACTTTCACCTCAAAAACCCTCAAATCCTTCCAATAACCATTAACCAGCACCCAGAACTCTCACATCCCCTGGAGCAGTTTGTGCGGTCCGGTCAAATAGACCAATGGAGTTGCGCCTCATCATTTGAAATTTTGACGTTCATCCAGAGAGTCCACGCAAGGTTTATCCTGAATGGCTTTGCGGATGAATTCGCTTTGGGTGAGGTGCTGGGCTTGGGCGGACTTCGGCGGTTCCTTCCGAAGTTTGCCCGGCATACGGATGGTTAGTCTCGCTCTCATGGGCTTTTAGGCTATGAGACAATCGATCAAGGATCAACCCGGGGGTGTGCGTTCCACCTTTCGGTCGATGGCTCTGTCGCTCAGAACTTCACCATCTGGCGGCCGAGGCGGGCGCGGGATTGCTGCTCCTCGCGGTGACGCAGGTTCACGATGGCTTGCGCGGTCTGGCGGGCGATGCCTTCGGCGAGATTGAGATGATTGACGTCGAAGCGGTGGGGTTCCGGATGTCCCAGGACCAGGAGGCCGAGGACGCCTCCCGAACCGGCAATCGGCGTGAGCATCAGGGAGCGAAGTTCCCAGGGACGCCGCGCAAAGGGACGACACCGCTCGTCGGCATCGCGGTCGGTGACCAGCCATCCCGCCGCGGAATTCAATGGGGTCAGATCTATATTATTGACACTTGGTTTTGGTTTGATGTTTTGGGTCAAGGGTAGCCCGCTGAGGGTGAGTTTTGCGGTTTCAAGGAATGCCATCGTGAGCCGGGGCAATAACGGGGGGCGTTGTTCCCTGACAAAATGGCTCGGCGACGCTTTGCGAAGGAGAAGTTTCGCTGGGAACTGGCTTTCGAAATGTCACCCTGGTGTGATGAATCACACCACCGCTCTGGGTGATTGAGTCTGCAGGATGATGGATCGGGTGGTCCTGGGGAGAACGGTTTCCTAGGCCGGAATGCAAACGTCGCTTATTCCGCCACCGTCTCCAGAAACTGTCGGGGCGAGAGAATGCGAATGCCTTGGTGCGATTTGAGAACGAGGAGGTCCTTGTCTCCTGTGATGATTACTTCAGCACCTGCCGCGAGAGCGGTAGCGAGCACGAGGTCGTCATCGGGGTCGCGGCAGACAGGCGATGGCAACGGCTCGGCGACGACCAGGTGAACCCGCTGCCGATAGGCCACGAACAATGGAACTTCCGCGGGTTCAAAACCAAAGGGACGACGGAGCTTGTTGGCGAATTCTTCCAGCAGTGCGGGCGAACAAGTGACCTCGTTCGAATGGAGGTGTTTTCGCAACAACTCGCGGCATAGGCCCGGTGCGATGACTGCGGCGAGCAGAGCATTCGTATCGAGCACCAGCCTCACGAGATGAGCTTGAATACGTCTTCATCGGTGTGAATTCCCAAGGCCCGCGCCTTGGGTGCCAGCAAACGGATGCTCTCGTCAACGGCGTCCACCCAAAGCTTGTCCTGAATGGCTTTGCGGACGAATTCGCTTTGGGTCAGGTGCTGGGCTTTGGCGGACTTGGCCAGTTCCTTCCGAAGCTTGCCCGGCAGACTGATGGTCAACGTCTCCCTCATGGTGTAAGACACTATGGGACACGCCATTCACGGTCAACCCGTGGTGCGTTAACTTCCACCTGTCGGTCGCTGGCTCCGTCGCTCAGAACTTCACCATCTGGCGGCCGAGGCGGGCGCGGGATTGCTGCTCCTCGCGATGACGCAGGTTCACGATGGCCTGGGCGGTCTGGCGGGCGATGCCTTCGGCGAGATTGAGATGATTGACGTCGAAGCGGTGGGGTTCCGGATGTCCCAGGACCAGGAGGCCGAGGACGCCTCCCGAGCCGGCGATCCGGGTGAGCATCAGGGACCTCAGTTCCCAGGGGCGTCGCGCAAAGGGACGACACCGCTCGTCGGCATCCCGGTCGGCGACCAGCCATCCCGCGGCGGACTGCAACGCGTGGGCGGCGAGGCTGGCGCGATCGCCCGGGCGTTCCGCCGGGACGGCATCCGGGGAAAGCCCGGCGAGACCCCGGGCTTCCAGGGTGCGGTGGAACTCGGACTCGAGGAAGACCACGCCGGTCGTCGCACCGACGGCGTTCAGCAATTGCGACAGGACCTGATCCAGCAAGGTCGGCAGGCGGTCGCAGGACCCGATGGCGCGTCCGACTTCGTCGTAGGCCACCACGCCGGCATTGAGCCTGCGGATGCGCTCGTTCATGGCGCGCATGACTCCGGAGAGCAGGGCGACGGCAGAGCGGGGATTGCGCGTCAGGATGCCTTCAAAGGTTGCCCGGGGAAGACAGAGCAGCCGGGCCGGTCCGTCGGCGACCGCGGAGGCGGACCGCGGGCGGCTGTCGAGGACTGACATCTCGCCGAACAACTCCCCGCGGGTCAGGAGCGACAGCGTTTTTGACGCCGTGCCGTCCGCGGAGATCCGTTTCTGGATCCGGATGGTACCCTCGATGATGGCATACAGGGTGTCCCCGGGATCCCCTTCCGCGAAGACGGCTTCGCCCGGTTGGAGGCTTCGCTCCACCAGGACTCCGGCCAACTCTGCGCGGACCTCCGGGTCCAATCCGGCGAACACGTCGATGCGTTGGAGGATCGTGGAGTCCATGATCGTTGGCCTCAGGCGAGGTGCGCGAGATTCCGAAATTCCTCGGGATAATTCGCCTTGGCGAGGGCGTCCTCGGCCGCCACGTGGCCGTGCTTCACCAGGTCGGCGAGCGACTGCTCCATCGTGCACATGCCCTCGCGTCCGCCGGTCTGGATGGCGGAATAGATCTGATGCGTTTTGCCCTCGCGGATGATCGCCGAGATGCCGGGGGTCACAATGAGGACCTCGCGGGCGGCGACGCGCCCCGTGCCGTCGGCCAGGGGCAGCAGGATCTGGGAGATCACGCCCTTGAGGCTGGCGGCGAGCATGACGCGGATCTGCTCCTGCTGGTACGGCGGGAAGACGTCGATGATTCGGTCCACCGTGTGCGCGGCGTCCTGGGTGTGCAGCGTGGACAGCACGAGGTGTCCCGTCTCGGCGAGGGTCAGGGCGGCGGCGATGGTTTCCAGGTCGCGCATTTCGCCGACGAGCACCACGTTGGGATCCTCGCGCAGGACGGCCTTGAGGGCGCGCGGAAACGAATAGGTGTCGGTGCCGAGTTCGCGTTGATTGACGGTGCAGCGGTGGTGCGGATGCACGAATTCGATCGGATCCTCGATGGTGACGATGTGCGCCTCCTTCTCGGAATTGATCAACTGCAGCATCGACGCGAGCGTCGTGGACTTGCCGCTGCCCGTCGGGCCGGTGACGACGACGAGTCCGCGGGGCAGCAGGGCGAGGTTGCACACCGGCTGGGACAGCCCGAGTTCCTCGGTGGTGGGGATGTTCTCCCCAATGGTCCGGAACACCCCGGCCACGGCGCCGCGTTGCTGGAAGACGTTGACGCGAAATCGCGAGATGCCCGGGATGCCGATGGAGAAGTCCAGTTCGTGTTCCTCCTCGAACTTCGCCTTCTGGTCGTCGGTGAGGATGCTGTAGATCAGATCCTTGGTGTCCTCGGCATTCAGGGGCTTCTCATAGCCGCTGGGGATGAGGCGCCCTGAGATGCGCACCATGGGCGGCCGGCCGGTGGTGAGGTGGAGGTCGGACGCGCGGTATTGAACGGTGTATTGGAGGAGTTCGGCGAGATCCATGGCGGCGGTTCTGGGAGGTTACATGCCGGTGGTACCGGAGAAGATGCCCTTGAGATTCATGCGGAGTTCCTCGGGCTTGGGGGAGTTGCCGAGCGCCTCCTCCTCGCTGACCGCCCCGGATTTCACGAGGTCGGTGAGGGCCTGGTTGAAGGTCTGCATGCCCTCGGTCCGGCCCGCCTGGATGGCCGCCGGAATCTTGGTGGTTTCGCCTTCCAGGATCAGCTTGCGGATGCGCGGGGTGTTCACGAGCACCTCCACCGCCGCGGCGCGGCCGCCTCCGGCCTTGGCGACGAGGCGCTGGCAGAGGATGGCGCGGAGCCCGAGCGAGAGCTGGGTGCGGATCTGGTGGGCGCGGTCGGTGGGGAAGAGGTTGATCATGCGCTCCAGGGACTCCGCGGCGTCCTGGGTGTGAAGGGTGCCGAACACGAGGTGGCCGGTCTCGGCGGCGGTCAGGGCCACTGACGCGGATTCCTGGTCCCGCATTTCGCCGATCAGGATGACGTCCGGATCCTGCCGCAGCACGTGCTTGAGTCCGGAGGCAAACGTCTCGGTGTCCATGCCGATTTCGCGCTGGTTCACCAGCGAGCGCTTGTTGGGGTGCACGAACTCGATTGGGTCCTCCAGCGTCATGATGTGGCGCGCCTCAGTGTTGTTGAGGTGGTCGAGCATTGCGGCCAACGTGGTGGACTTGCCGCTGCCGGTGGCGCCCGTCACCAGCACCAGACCGTCGCCGGAGAGCGCGATCGTCTTGAGCACCGGGGGCAGCGCCAGTTCGTCGAGCGTGAGAATCCGGGTGCCGATGACCCGCAGGACCATTCCCGGACGTCCGCGCTGGTAGAACAGGTTCGCCCGGAACCGTCCGAGGCCGTCGATGGCCAGCGCGGCGTCCACGTCGTGGGATTGCTCGAAGGCGGCCAATTTGGCCGGATCGCACAGAACGGCCCCGGCGAGGCCGAGGACCTGGGAATCCGAAAGGGGCGCGAGTTCGAACCGGCCGAGTTCCCCATGGAAGCGTCCCATTGGGACTTCGCCCGCCTGGAGGTGCAGATCGGAGCCGCCGTTGTCGATCAGTGCCCGGAGTAGGGATTCCAGGGTGGAGGACGGGGAGTCCAGAGGCTGGGGCATGGGTGAAAGCTGCTCCCGGGACGTTTGTTCTGTCGAGACCGTTTCCGGTTGTTGTGCCGCGACGGGCGCATCTCGAAAATGCCCCTGCTGGTAGTCCAGCCTTCAGGCTGTTCCCCGTCCAACTGCTGCGATGGAGCTTCCCGAAGGACAGGCTAAAGCATGCACTACAAACCAACCACACAGGCTAAAGCCTGCACTACGAACACTCCGGGCCCCCGATGCGTTCTGCGGCGGGTGGGTCCTTCCCAAATCCGTGCGGCGTGGGCTTCGGGCTAGGCAACCTCCCGTCTTCCCGCCACGCTGACGCGCGATGATCCTTTCCGGATTACGGCGCATTTCCCTGACCCACTGGATCCTGATCTCCATGGTGGTTGGAGTGGGCATCGGGTGGGTGTTTCCCGATCAATCCCAAAACCTCAAGGTCATCTCCAACATGTTCCTGAGGCTCATCAAGTGCATCCTCGTGCCCTTGGTGTTCGGGACCCTCGTGGTCGGCATCGCGGGGCACGCGGATGATCTGCGGACGGTGGGCCGTCTCGCGTTCAAGGCGATCGTCTATTTTGAAATCGTCACCACGGCGGCCCTGGCCATCGGTTTGGTGGCGGTGAACCTGATTCGTCCCGGGGTCGGAGTGACCCTGCCTCCGCCTTCATCCGGTGCTGTTCCAGTGACGCCCACGCAGGTCACGCTGTCCGGAATCCTGGAGCACCTGGTCCCCAAGAGCTTCTTTGAGGCTGCCGCTTCAAATGACGTCCTCCAGGTGGTGGTGTTTGCACTGTTGTTTGGCGTCGCGCTGGCGCAGGTCACGGGCGCCCCCCGGGAGCACATGATCCATTTCTGCGAGGCGCTGACGGAGGTGATGTTCAAGTTCACCGGGATCGTGATGAAGTTCGCTCCGCTGGGCATCGGCGCGGCCATGGCCGTCACGGTGGGCAACGGCGGACTTGGCGTCCTGTGGAACCTCGCCCGGTTGATCCTGACCCTTTACGCGGCCTTGGCAGTCTTCTGTGTCGTCATCCTGTGGCCCATGGCCCTGTGGGCGCGCGTGCCGGTTGGCAAATTCCTCCTCACGCTCAAGGAGCCCATTCTGCTCGCCTTCACCACCACGTCGTCGGACGCCGCGATGCCCGACGCCATGAAGCGCCTTGTGAACCTGGGCGTTCCCAAGCGCATCGTTTCCTTCGTGATGCCGATGGGCTACTCGTTCAATCTCGACGGCTCGACCCTGTACCTCGCGGTCGCGTCCGTGTTCGTGGCTCAGGCCGCGAAGGTGGACCTGACGATCGGACAGCAGTTGGCGATGATGTTGACGCTCATGCTCACCAGCAAGGGCATGGCCGGCATCCCCCGCGCCTCGCAGGTCATCCTGGCCGGGACGCTGGTCTCCTTCGGACTCCCGCTGGAGGGGGTGCTCCTGATCATCGGCGTCGATGAACTGATGGACATGGCCCGGACTACTGTGAACTTGGTGGGCAACTGCCTCGCCACTGCCGTCATGGCCCGGGCCGAGGGGATTCCGCTCCAGCCGGTGCAAGACACGGCGTCCTGACAATTGCCGGGCCTCAGCGAAGGCTTTCGAGATACGCGAGGAGGTCGGACCAGTCCCCTGGAGACAGCCCCGCGGCCAATCCCTCCGGCATGAGGGATTGGGTGCTGCCGATGCGTTCCTGAATGTCCGCCTTGCGCACCTTGTGGTCGCGTCCTTCCGCGTCCCGCAAGGTCAGGCTCTCGGCGTCCTCGGCGCGCATGAGCCCGTTGAGCGAGTCGCCGGATTTGAGTTCGAGGGTCGTCTGCTGGTAGCCCTCTCGGACGCTTTGGCTCGGAAATAGGACGGCTTCGGCGAGGGCGACCCGGTCGAATTGGGTTCCCGCGTGGGTGAGGTCCGGCCCGATTTCGCCGCCCTCGGTTCCCACACGGTGACACCGTGAGCATGCGGGGCCCTTGGGCGAGAAGAACAATTCCCGACCGCGGCTCTCGTTGCCTCCGCCCTGGCTGGCGGCGCTGAGGTAATCCGTCTCGGTCCAGGCTCCGGTTCCCTGGAAGAGCGTGCTGGATTTGGCGGGCTCGTAGGTGGCGAACACGAGCCGCAGTTGAGCCCGCGCTGACGGAGACAAGCGCTCCAGTACGGGAACGACGGCAGCCCACGCGGGCTCTTTGAGTTGTCCAAGGGCTGTCCGGCATTGCTCCCGGACCCGCGCGTCGGGGAGGTCGAGTCCCGCGAAGTACAGTGTGAGGGCGTCTGAACCCGGATGGCGCGCCAACGCGGCAATGGCCTCCGAACGCCCCGGTTCCCGCGAGGCGGATTGAAACAGGATCGCCCGGGCGCTGGGCGTGGAGACGCCGCCCAGCGCTCCGAGGGCGAGGCGGGCGGACTCGGGAGCCCCGGATTGAACCACCTTCTGGAGGGCGGCCACCGATGCCTCATCACCCATCCGACCCAGGGCTGCGATGGCCGCGGCTCGCACGGCGGCGTTGGTGTGGGACGCCGCGGCCGAAAGTTGTGGGACGAGTCCGTTGAGTTTCAGCGCTGCGGTGGTGGCGCAGGCGGACGCGAGTTCCCGGGGATCCGAAGGCTTCAGGGACCAGAACTGTTCGACTGCCGCCTTCCCCGGAACGGATCCGGGATCCCGGGACAGGACATCGAGCGCCAGGGTCCGAACCTCCGGATCCGGACTCCGGATCAGTTCCGCGGCGAAGAAGGGGGTCGCGTCTGCGGCCAGACCCGCCCGGGCGGTGTACGCGGCGAGGCGTATTTCCCGGGACGAGTCCTGGAGGGCGATGCGTTCCAGCACGGCTGCGGTGCCGGGGATGCGTCCCGACGCTGCGGCGGAGATGGCAGCGCGACGAACCTCGGGATCCGTGGATCCGAGTGCGCCGATCACGGCGGCCTCCACTCCGGGGGTTCCCGCCCAGGATTCGGTCGGCGCCGGGGCCGGGGAATCCGCCGGGTGATACGACCACCATTCTCCGCGCCATTCGGGGCGTTTCAGGTACAGGTCCCCAAGTATGGCCAGGGACTCCGCGGCCGCAGGCCCTCCCTCCGGCACACGTGTGGCGAGGGCCGTCACCAACGCTGCGTCTGCGGTGTCTCGCATCGCATGTCGGGAGCCGCTGCGCACGGCGGGGTTGGTGAAGGACAATCCGGAAGCGATCGCGGGCCAGGCGGTCGGATGCGCGCGACCGATCCGGTTCAGAGCGGTGAAGGCGGCGAAGCGAACCCAGGCGTCTCCATCCGCGAGACGATTCTGCAGTGCGGTGAGGGCATTGGTATCGTGCCGGCGACCGAGGGCGGTCGCGGCGCGGAAGCGTCGGGTGGGATCCGGGGAATCCAGCAGTGCGATCAGCGTGGCGCCGGATCCCGACCCGGGGAATTCGCCGAGCCATCGCAAGGCCTGCCGCGCCATTGCGGGATCCGGAGAACCCGCGAGTGCAGAGACCCATCCGGCGTCGATCCAGCCTCCGGCCGTCAGAGCCCACAGGGCGTGAATGCGCGGGCGAGACGGAGCGGACCCATTTCGCAGCAAGGCAACCAAAGCCTCCTTCGCCGATGGCCGTTCCGCGAGTCGCCGCTGGGCGGTGTCCCGCACGGCGCGGGAGGTGTGCCCCAGCGCCGCGATCAGTTCGGCGTCCGTGGCGGTGAAGGGGCGTCCGGACGCCGCGGCCACCCACCATGCGGGCGTCGCGGGAGCCTTCGCACCGTCCGGGACCAGGCGCCACAGGCGACCGACCTTCTCGGGTCCCTTCGTGTCGCGATGCTGCCAGTCGCAGATGAGCAGTCCGGTGCCGTCCGCGGTGAGGCAGATGCCCACCGGACGAAAATCAGCGGGCGGATTGGGGAACAGATCCTCCCGACTGACCGCCCGGAAGGTGGCGCCGTCCCGTTCCACGGCCACGCGCGTGACTTGGCGCTTGCCGAAGTCCGACAGGTAGAGCTGGGCCTCGAGGGCCGTGGGCCAGGCACCGCCGTCATAATAGAGTGCCCCGGTGGCTGCGCCGCCGCCGTAGTCCGCGAGGCACCACAGCGTGTAGTCGCGGCGTGGAATGAAGTGGTGGGGCCAGCCGTAAAATCCGCCGTCCACCATGTGGGTAAGCCGGGACATCCACTGGTGCTCATCCGTGTTGTCGTAGGTGAACCACTCATCCTCGTCGGTGCGCGCCACGTCGAGGATGTTCCGGACGCCATTGCTGAAAGATTCGAGTCCGGTGCCGTCGGGACGGATCCGGAAGATCCCGCCCCGCATGGAGACTTCCCGGCCGTCCCGCCCCCGAGCCTTGAAGAGTCCCTTGTCCCCGGTCGCTCCGTAGAAGTATCCGTCCATCCCCAGGCGGAAATTGGCGGGCACGTGGTCATTCCATTCCTGGGCCCAGGGTTCGGGATTGGTGCTGGCAATCAGGTCGGGCTCCGGTTCGCCGCGGTCCCCGCGGTCGGCGAAGACGGAGAACCGGGGATTGTGCAGCACGTAGAGCCGGCCATCGAGGTATTGGAGTCCGAAGACGGCATACAGTTGGTCTGCATATACCGTGACCCGCCCGTCGGGATGCCGGCACAGGATGCGTCCCTCCGTGACGTCCGCGCGGGCGGTCCGGATGTCCATCGGGTCCTCGGCGACGAAGATGCGTCCATCGGGTGCCGTGCAGACCACGGTGGGATGCGTTAGTTCCGGCGCTTGCATCAGGAGTTCCACGGACCAGCCGGGCCGGGGGACCAGCCGGGATTCCGCGGCGCCCAGGGGAGTGGCCAGCAGCAGGACTGCGGGCAACCACCATCGCCACACGTCAACAGGGAACATGCCAGCGAAGGTGACCCAATCCCGTCGAGCCGACAACCCGGGGATCCTTTCCCTTTCTCGGTCGGATTGGGTGCAGGGTCGTCACGCCGCGCCAGGGCTGATAGGATGTCTCCGTGGAACCGCCCGAGTCCGTCCCCGCCGCCCCGCCCCTCATTCGGGGAACGCTCTACCTCGTGGCTACACCGATCGGGAATCTGGAGGACATCACCCTTCGGGCGATGCGCGTCTTGCGGGGCTGCGACGTCGTGGCGGCGGAGGACACCCGGCACTCGGGGCGACTGCTCCAGCACCTGGGGATCCAGAAGCCGTTGGTGAGTTGCTTCCGCTTCAATGAGGCCCGGCGGGGGGCGGAGCTGATTGAGCGGCTGAAGGGTGGGCAGATTGTGGCCCTGGTATCGGATGCGGGTACCCCGGGCATCAGTGATCCGGGCCAACGACTGGTCGCCGCGGCCCGGGGGGCGGGGGTGCGGGTCGAACCCGTGCCGGGCGCCTGCGCACTGGTGGCGGCGCTCACGGCGAGCGGGCTCCCGACCGAGGAGTTTCATTTTGTTGGATTCCTTCCGCACAAGTCCGGGCAACGCGCGCGTAGACTCCAGGAACTGTCCGTATTGCCCGGAACCCTGGTGCTGTATGAGTCCCCGTTCCGCATCCAACGCCTCGTCGAGGAACTGACCGTCGCCTATCCCGAGCGCGAGGTGGTGCTGGCCCGGGAACTGACCAAGAAGTTTGAGGAGTGGATGCGGGGGCGTCCCGCGGAGTTGGCCGCCCGTCTCGCCGAGCGTCCGCGGAAGGGCGAGTTCGTGGTGATGGTGGCGCCGGCGTCCGGGGAACAGCCCCGCGATCCGGAGGAGGCGGGAGGGGGGGGTGAAGTCCCTTCGGATCCTGCCGCCACCGGCGCTCGTTGACACTTTTGCCCGCGGTTCGCATGTTCCAACCAATGAATCTCGACATTTCCGACCTACTGTCCGGTTGGGACTTCAAGCCCGGACAGGTGATTGCCCGGCGGTTTGAGGGGCGGGATGGAAAGGAAAAGGTCCAGTTGCGCGTGGACCTTGGAATCCTCCAGATGAATGCCGAGGGACGCCCGGACGGCCGGCGTCCGATGGCGCATGACTCCTGGTACGATCTCCAGGTGAAACGGCTCCAGAAGCATGTGGAAGCCACCGGCGGCGAGGAGGGATTCAGTCTGAATGCCGACATCTGCTCCAAGCTGCAGCAGGAGTGCATCCAGTATCATCACCGGTACATCTGCTTCTTCCAGCTCGAGGATTTCGCCGCCGTCGAGCGGGACTGCGAGCGGAACCTGCAGGTGTTTGAGTTTGTCGCGGAGCACGCCGAAACCGACGAACTCGCCTGGTCACTGCTCCAGTTCGTGCCGCGGCTCCTCATGATGCGCACCCGCGCCCGGGGCTCGGTCCAGATCAAGAAACAGCACTTCATCAAGGCGTCCGCCGCCATTGAGGAGGGCATCGAGGAGTTGGAGACGTTTTATCGCGAAAACGGCCGCGAGGATCTCATGGCCGGAAGCGGGGAGTTGGCGTCCCTGCGCGCCTGGCTGGACGAAGTTCGCGAGCGGCGTCCGCTGACGGAAATCGAAAAGCTGCAGCAGGAGTTGGACGAAGCAATCCGTGCTGAGGACTACGAGCGCGCCGCCGAGGTCCGCGACCAGATGCGCAAACTGCAGGCCTCCGACTCGTGAGGCGTCCCCCTTTTCGTAATCCCATCCCATGACCCTCCAGGAAACGCTCACGGCGGAACTCAAGGCCGCCATGGTGGCGCGCAATGCCGACCGCACCGCCACGCTCCGCCTCGTCAAATCCGCGCTCGGATACGTCCAGATCGAAAAGAAGGTGGAACAACTGCCGGATGCCGATGTCACCGCGGTCCTGCAGCGCGAGGCCAAAAAGCGGCGCGACGCCCGGGATGAGTATGAACGCGGCGGCCGGCCCGAACTGGCTGCCAAGGAGGCCGCCGAATTGGTGGTCATTGAGGAGTTCCTTCCCAAGGCGCTGTCCGCGGAGGAACTCGAAGCCCTTGTTCGCGCGGTCATCGCCGAGACCGGCGCCACCAGCAAGAAGGACATGGGCACGGTCATGAAGGCTGCCCAGGCCCGGGCCGCCGGACGCGCCGAAGGCAAGGTCCTGAGTGGCCTGGTGGGGCGGCTTCTGCCCTGACGGACTCCGGTGGGGCCGGTCGCCCTTGTCCCGGGAGTTCTGCATCGGCCGGACCACACGATGACCCGCAGCCCGAACACGGCGGCCGTTCCGTCCGCGCCCCGCGCCCTGTGGGGCATGGTGAAGTTCTTCGGACGCCGCCCCGGCTGGGTGGCACTCTCGATTGGGCTCCTGCTGGTCAACATCTCCATCGAGCTGTATCTCCCGCAGATTCCCGGCAATGCCATCACCGCGCTGGGTAACGCCGGGGACGCCGCGTCCGTTTCCCTCGCCGGCCCGGTGATGTTGCTGCTGTCCCTGGTCGCCCTCCGGGCGGTCGTGGGATTGTTTCTCGGACCCATCCGCAATCGCACGGTCCAACGCACCATGGGCGACATTCGTGCCGCGGTGTACGACGCCCTCCAGCGTCGCACCTTCCGCTGGCATGACAATGCGCGCACCGGGGAATTGATTTCCCGCGCCAGCACCGACGTCGGGCGGCTCCAGGATTTTCTGTTCGTCTGCGTGTTGTTCAGCGTGGACGTGGTTGCCGGCCTGCTCGGGACCTTCCTCCTCATCAGCCGACTGAGCACCACGCTCGGGTGGCTTACCCTGGCCGCCCTCGTGCCCACGGTCGCAGCGATGGCGTATTTCGCGGCACGCCTCCAGCCGCGGTGGCGGAAGGTGCACGACCGCCATGGGGACATGAGCACCGTGATCCAGGAAAACATCGCCGGTGTGCGGGTGGTGAAGGCCTTTGCACGGGAGTCGGCGCAGGTGGAACGCTTCCGCGCCAAGAAGGAGGCGTACCTGAAGGAGTTGCTCGATGCCGTGAACTATTGGGCGGCCCGCGTGCCCTTCGCCCAGTTTCTCTTCGGATTGGGAGTGCCCCTGATCCTCTGGGTTGGCGGCGGCGAGGTGATCCGGGGTGAACTCGCCCTGGGCGACCTGGTGAAGGCCGTGTTTTACCTCCTGGCGCTCGGTGGCCGCATCGGGGTCATCGGTCAGATTACCAACATCGTCCAGAATTCCAGCTCCGCCGCGCAGCGGATTCATGAACTGCTTCATTCGCCGGTCCCGAATGAATCCGAGCCTCCTGAGGCTTTGGAGCGCCAGCCCGTCCGATCCGCGGAGCGGGGTTCCATTGAATTCGACCGGGTTTCCTTCGAGTACCCGCGCGAGCCCTCGCTGAGTTTGCTGCGGGAGGAGGGGGCACCGCCGGCTCCGGTGCCTGTGGAACCCTCGCGGCGGCTGGCGTTGAATGAGGTTTCGTTCCGGATCGAACCGGGGCAGACGGTGGCACTGGTGGGATCCACCGGGTCCGGGACGTCCAGCCTGCTCGCCCTGATTCCCCGTTTCTACGATCCCTCCGCCGGCGTGGTTCGTGTGGACGGATGTGACGTCCGACGCATGGACACCCGCGATCTGCGGCGCCGGATCGCCATCGTGTTTCAGGAGACCTTTTTGTTCAGCGCCTCCGTCGCGGAGAACATCGCCTTCGGGAAGCCGGGGGCCACCCGGTCCGAGATCGAACGGGTCGCGGCCGCGGCGCGGGCGGATGGATTCATCCGCGAACTCGCGGACGGTTACGACACGGTGGTTGGGGAACGGGGCATCTCGCTGAGTGGCGGACAACGCCAGCGCCTGGCCCTCGCGCGGGCGCTCCTGATGGACCCGGAGATTCTCCTTCTGGACGACGCCACGAGTGCCGTGGATGCCACCACGGAGCGCGAGATGCGGGAAGCCATGGGCGCGCTGTCTGCCGGGAGAACAACGCTGCTCGTTTCCCAACGGTTGTCCACAGTGCGCCGCGCGGACCGGATCCTCGTCCTGCACGAGGGCCGGCTCGTTGCGTCAGGCACCCATGCGGAGCTGGTGGCCCGGGACGGACTCTACCGGGAGCTGTTCCGCACCCAGCTTCGCGAAACCCCGGAGAACTCCTGAACCCCCATGGCCAGCCACGACGACATCGCCCTGGATGAGGAGTTCGCGCAGACGACCATGCGTGGGTCGCTGCTCCGGCGACTCTTTGCCCACGCCCGACCCTATCGGCGTTTCTTTCTGCTCAATCTGGTCCTGAGTGTCCTGGCCACGGCATCCACGCTGCTCGGTCCGAAGCTCATCCAGATGGGCATCGACCATTATCTGACTCCGGCGCTGCAAACCGCGGGAACCGCCACCGGCACGCTGGGCGCAGGGGCGGCGGCCCGGGGTATTGCCCTCGTCAGTCTGCTGTATCTCTTCAATCTGCTCGTCGGATGGATTCTGTCCGTGGCGTCGGTGCGCTCCGCAATCACCGTCGGTCAGGGCGCCATGAACGATCTGCGCCTGGCCGTATTTGAACACATCCAGCGGCTCTCCCTGAATTATTTCGACCGGACCCATCAGGGGCGGATCATTGCGCGCGCGGATACGGACATCGACGCGCTGGACCGGGTCCTGACCTGGGGCTCCAGCCAGTTGCTGTCGAGTGTGCTCACCCTGGCCGGGGTGGTCGCGTTGATGATGTCCCACGACCTCCGCCTGTGCTTGGCGGTATGCGCCGTGTTGCCGCCGCTCGCCCTGGCCACCCGATGGTTCCATGTGCGGGGACGCGAGGCGTACCGCAGTCTGCGCGGTACCATGTCGCGTCTTACGGCCGCCATGGCGGAGAACATTTCCGGTGTGCGCGTGGTGCAGGCTTTCGGACGTGAGGATGAAAACCTGCGGCGGTTCGGAATGCTTCACGACGACTTCACCGAACGATGGGTTCGTTCGGCGAGGGTCTTCCACACCTACATGCCATTCGTGGGACTCCTGTCGGGAATCGCCACCGCCACGGTGCTCGGCTACGGGGGCACGCGCGTGCGGGCCGGAGGACTCACGGTGGGCGAACTGGCGGCTTTCATCCTCTACCTCGGACTGTTCTTCGGCCCCATCCAGACGATGGGTGACTTGTACAACGCGATGTTGTCCGCCGCGGCCAGCGCCGAACGGATCTTTGGACTCCTGGACACCGAACCGCAGGTCCGGGATGCCGCGTCCGCCAAACCGTTGCCGCCGCTTCGGGGCGATGTCGCCTTCGAAGGGATCGGGTTCCGCTACGACACCACGCCGCCCGGTCAATGGGTCCTGCGCGACGTGTCCTTCCGGATTCGCGCCGGACAGACCATCGCCCTGGTCGGGCACACCGGCTCGGGCAAGACCAGCATCATCAGCCTGCTGGCGCGCTTCTATGAACCGCAGGAGGGACGGATCGTGCTCGACGCCGTGGAGGGGGAGGGCGGGACGCTGGAGGGCGGATATGAGCCGTCGCAGCACACGATTGAATCCCTGCACCGGCAGCTCGGAATTGTGACCCAGGAGAATTTTTTGTTCTCCGGCACGGTCATGGAGAACCTCCGCTTCGGACGCCCGGAGGCCGCCGACGAGGAGGTCCATGCTGCGGCGCAGCGCTTGGGCACCCACGAAATGCTGCTGCGACTTCCGGTAGGTTACGCGACGCCGGTCGGCGAGCGGGGTGCCAATTTCAGCGCCGGGGAACGGCAGCTCATCACCATCACCCGCGCCATGGTGGCCGAGCCGCGCATCCTGATCCTCGACGAGGCAACCAGCGCGGTGGACCCGCAGACGGAGCGGGTCATCCAGCACGCGCTGGAGGAGTTGTTCGCGAAGCGGACCAGCTTTGTCATCGCGCACCGGTTAAGCACCGTCCGGCACGCGGATCTCATCCTCGTCCTCGACCACGGCCGCATCGTGGAGCGTGGGACCCATGCGGAGTTGCTGGCGTTGGGTGGCCGCTACGCCGCGTTGCACGCGGAGTTTGTCCGGGAGTAGGGGGGGCGGTGGCACGGTGGGACGACCCGGGCGCAGCCCTGGCCTGCTTACACCCGACCCACGGCGCCGGTGAGGCGGGCTTCGAGTTCGAGCGCCCATCCGCGGCAAAGCCCCAGTGGAATCGCGCCAAAAACCCCGAATGATGCGTCGATACAGCGCCACCAAATGGGAATGCCCCGGACGGCGCCAAAGAACAGGGCCCAGGGAATCACTGCGGCGCAGGCGAGAAGTCCGAAGTCGTACAACCACCGGTTTCGGACGGGATCCCGGAGCGCCCCGATGAAGGCGAGGGCGATGGCCACGTGGCCGAAGGCGAGCCAGTCCGTCCCATACCAGACGAAAGGCGCGTGTGCCGAAGTGGCCGAGACTCCCGCGAACGCCCGCGCCAACCAGACGGCGATCGGCTCGGGAATGCTTCCACCTGCCCGAAAATCGGAACCGAGGATTCGCGCCCCAAGATCAAACTGGGTCTGAATGGGAATGGCGGTGAGCCCACTCGCGACCAGCCCGATGATGAAGATCCAGGTCCAAACCAACAGGCGTCTTCGCAGCCGTGAAGGGCGATCCATGGTGGAAGGATATCCTCGGAGTCCCCACTGGGGAATGGGGTGTGTCGCCGTTAACGAAGCGTTTCCGGGGCCGGATTACAGGCTGACTTTGGATTTATCGTGAATCGTGCGCAGACGGGTCGCGGCCCAATGTTGCTCCAGACGAAAGAGGGTAAGGCTGGCGGCAATCAGTCCGAAGACGGGTGCTACCAGAAACAGCAGCGCGGACCAGGATTCGTAAAGGTCAGCGGGGTTTCCTGGAACCGACACGGTGGGTTCGTCCGGCAGGTAGGTGACCGGGATCACCCTGCCCACGTCGATCTGCCCGAGGGAGGGTAGCCCACCCCGGCCCGCACCTCCGATTCCGGTGATGCGGAGATCCCCAACGGCAAAGGCGTATCGGACTCCCTGGTGATTGTGCGGCTCCTTCCCCGTGACGGTTCCTTCGGTTTGGACACCGGTGTGGGTCAGGTGCCTCAAATCGCGCCACGTCGGGTAGGCGGCGACCCAAACCATGGCGTTCGCGAGGATGAAGACGCCCGCGTACAGCGCGATTGCCAGACGCCATCGGTTCACGCTCTCAAGCGTGCGGTAGGGGCTGGCCCGGGTCAACGGGTGGGGTGGCCGTGGATCCGCAGCGGGCCGACCTTGTCTTCCCGGTCCGGACTTTTCATCGTCGTGCCCTTGGCTGACCGCGCGTTCCATCATCCGACCGACACCTTTGCGTTTCCCAACGACACGCTCTGGAGCTATGCGCGGGATCCGGTGACGGGACGTCAGCTGCATCTGAAGCGGGATCCGCCCCCTGAATACCACCTGCGCTGCTTTGTCATGGCACGGTCGGCGAAGCAATTCTTCCACCACGCCCGGTTTGATCCCGCTCTGCCGCCGTTGGATCGCGAGTCCTATGCGCGTTGCATTGCGGAGGTGGTCGGACGGAACCCCCGTCGGATGTGCCCGGACCAACGGCGTGTCGTGATTCCCGGATTTCCGCATCTGCGCGCCTTCAGCGAGGCCCACGCGGATTTGTGCCGGGCGGGACTGGGCGGCGCATGGCAGAGCTACGTTCAGCGGGGCCATTGGCGGATGATTTTGCCGTGGACGCGTCGGGGACAACGGGCGGAGGCGGAGCGCCTGGCCCGATCCGTCCGGGCGAATCTGGCCCCGGTCGTCCATATCTTCACCTTCCCGGCGCTGACCCTGAACCACGCGGTCGTGGCGTATTCCGTGTCGGAGTCCCCGGAAGGGTTTCAGTTCGCCACCTATGATCCGAATGCTCCGAATGACATCCTGGATCTGCGGTTCGATTTCTCGCGGCGTGAATTTGAAATGCCACCGACCCTCTATTTCATCGGGGGACACCTGGACGCCTACGAGGTCTATTCGGGTTTCTTCCGATGAATGAAATGTTTCAGGCTGCCCACGGTGAGGAAGATCCAGCCGAAGAAGATCAGGCCCGACACGTTCACGCCGAGCGAGTAGCCGAGTTTGTACGGAACGCCGGTGTTGCGTCCCGCGTAGATCTCCTGGTCGTGCCCCGCGAGAAGCGCGGGCCAGGCGACCGGCATCATGGCCCCGTGCAGCATGCCTCGGAACAGTCCGGGCGGCGTGCTCAGCCGCGCGTCCGCCCGCATGGCGGCCCCACAGGCCCACGCGATGACGATGGCGGCGGCAATGGTCACGAGGGCGCGCAGGATGCCCCGGAGAATTCCGGGAAGGCCGGGCGCGGCGGGATCGGGGGCTTGTTCAGGAACCGTCATCTTGTATAGGTCGTCACCATGTTTTTGCGCCGGAGGACCACGCAAGCGGAATACTTCGATCATCCGGATCGGACTGCGTCGGAACTTCGCCAGCACTACGAGGCCCTGAATCGAATCAATCGGAAGATCCGCTTTGAACGTCCCTTCCGCGTCTGGATCCCCACGCTGCTTGGAGAGGCGACCTGTGGGAACCTCAGCCTTCTGGATCTGGGGGCGGCGGACGGATTGCTGGGGCGGGAACTGACCGCCTGGGCGGCGAGCCGGGACTGGAAATGGGAGTTCACCAATCTCGATCTGTGTCCCGTCGCAGCCGAGATGGATCCAGGGCCGAGGCACCGGACGGGTACTGTCCTGAACCTGCCGTTTCCCGATGGGTCTTTTGATTGTGTGATCGCCTCCACGATGACCCATCATTTGGAGCGTGATGATGACGTCATTGCGCATTTCCGGGAGGCGGCCCGGGTGGCGCGGCGGCTGGTTTTGATTTGCGATCTGCATCGGAATCTTCCCTTTCTGATGGGCCTTTGGTTCTACGTGGGCCTGGTCGGGGAGGGCGGGGAACTGCGGTCCGATGCGGCCCTCTCGGTCCGACGCGGTTGGCGCACGGGCGAGTGGCGCCGACTGGCTGACAAGGCCGGGCTCACGGGCGCGCGCGTCTGGAAGGAACACGGAACGCGGATTCTTCTCGCCCTGATGAAGTAGGGGAGGAATCCGGTTTCGGATTGTCGCGTGGGCAACCGTATTGAATTCTCCGCCGGTGAACCCAAGGTTGTCATCGGTGCTCAATCTCTCCCG
This sequence comes from Verrucomicrobiota bacterium, assembly GCA_046346705.1. Taxonomy (GTDB): domain Bacteria; phylum Verrucomicrobiota; class Verrucomicrobiia; order Limisphaerales; family UBA9464; genus UBA9464. Next base: position 276,943 of record JAXMHR010000003.1, read on the forward strand.
ATGGCTGGCCGCCCTGGTGGTGGTGCTGGGCCATACGGCGCATTTCGTTCTCGTGCGCGTCGGGACTCCTTCAGATCGCCCGGTTTGGCTGACCGCAGTCTATGTCCTTCGAAACTGTCACCTCCAGGCGGTGTGGGTCTTTTTTGTCTTGAGCGGATTTCTGGTGGGAGGAGGCGTTCTGGCCCGTCACCGGGAGGGCCGGTTTCGGTTCCTTCCGTACCTGGTGCATCGGGTGTCACGCATTTACCCGGTGTTGATCGCAGCGTTGATGCTGGGTGCGGCGTGTGATCTGGCCGGGCTCCGCTGGTTTGACGGGGACGGCGTCTACGAGGATCGGCAGCAGATTCCGGATTTCGAACACGTGCAGGTGCGCGACCAGTTGTCCTGGCCGGTGGCGGGCTGGAACCTGCTCAACCTCCAGACCGTGGCCAGCCCGGTCCTCGGGAGCAATCTGCCACTGTGGAGCCTCGCGAACGAGTGGTGGTATTACTTGTTGTTCCCGGCGCTGGTTTTGGGACTGGCGCGAGGGACCCGCCTTCCGATGCGTGCGGGGTCGCTCCTATTCCTGATAGGAGCACTGCTGCTGTTGCCTCGCGGCATGCTGGCACTGGGCCTGGTTTGGGCCATGGGTGCGCTCGCTTCCGAATGGCGGCGTCCGGTCCGACTGCCGGTGTCGCTTACCCTGATCGTCTTCGGGGGCCTCGTGCTGGCCAACGGATCCGGTGTGACTGCGCGGATTCTGTCCCGGGTGCTTCCGGGTTCCTGGATCATCACCGCGTCCGCCCTGATGGTGGGCTCGGCCTTCACCCTGGTGATTCTGGCGGTGCGATCCGCGCCCTCGCAGACCCCGCTGCCGGGGGGGCACTGGCACGATCGGTTGGCGGACTTTTCCTACAGCCTATACCTGTCACACTACCCGATGCTGGTGCTCCTGCTCGCGGCTTTCCAAAGCCGCTTCGGATGGGGAATCCAATCCGCGCCGACCCCGCGGGCGTTCCTGCTGATCCTGGCCCTGCTGCCCATCCTCTATGTCTGGGCGTACGGCTTGTCCCTGTTCACCGAGCGCCAGACCCCGCGGGTACGCCAGGGGTTGATGGGCCTGCTGCCCGGACCGTCGACCCGCAGCACCGCGCCGTCCGCAGGATGATTCCGGACGCCGGGATTCCCACCGCGTCCGAGGCGCGGGGATACGTTCGGCCCGGCAGGGATTCCGGGGGTGTTTCGTGGGGAGGGCGATGTCGGAATCAACGTCCCTTCGCCTTCGTCGTCCCCACGTCGTGGAACGCCCGGTAGGAATTGCCGTCGGGATCCTGGGCGATGAATTCGTAGAGCCCCCAGGGCTTTTTCTCAGGAGGTGTCGCGATCGAGACGCCCGCACCCAGCCATTCACGATAGAGGCCCTCGACCTCGAGGATTGAATCAAGGTTGATCCAAACGCGCACGGGATGAAGCGGGCCCTCGAACATGCGGTCGAGGAACAATCGTGTCTCGTCCCGGGAAACCCCTGCAATGCCGTCCTCGGACTTCCAATCCAGCGAGAACCCGAGTCGTGACCGGTAGAACTCGATCGCGAGGTCGAGATCGTTGACCGGTATCTGCGGAACGGCCGGGGGAAGTTTTGTGCGCATGACGTTGGAGCGGGTGGAATGACGAACAGGCCCGGGCGGGAGGCGTTTCAAATCAGGCCAGCCCTGTCGAAGAGCTGCCAAACCCATGCTTCAACGGACGGTTGAACGATTCCGGCGAACTGTCCATGCCGAATCCCCGGGCTGTTCCAACGTTGCGGGCGCGGCGGGGATGGGGATGTTTCCCGCGCATGGACTTCGCGGACATTCCAGTGCTCAGCGACTTTCTCGAAGTCGCCGCGCTGGACCGCTACGCCGAGCTTCCCGGTGAATGGTCGGTTGCCGTGGCGGACGTGCGGGGTTCGACGGCCGCGATCCGTGCGGGACGTTACAAGGACGTCAACCTGCTCGCCGTGACCGCCATCGCCGCGATGGTCAATGCGGTGCGACCGCTGCGGATTCCATTCGTGTTCGGTGGCGATGGTGCCTCGTTCTGCGTGCCGCCGTTGGCGGTGCCGGCCACCCGGAACGCTCTGGCAGCAGTCAGGACCCTGGGCCGGGACGTGTTCGGACTGGATCTGCGCATCGGATTGGTTCCGGTGTCCACGCTGCTCGCCCGCGGCGTGCGCGTTCTGGTCGCGAACTTTCGGTCCTCGCCCACCTGCATTCAGTCGGTCTTCGCGGGCGGTGGAATGTCGCTCGCGGAACGCCTGGTGAAGGATCCGGTCGAAGGCCCGGTTTATGGCGTCGAGGAATCCGGGGCGGCCGCGGATTGCAGCGGTTTGGAGTGCCGATGGAACGAGATCGCCAGTCCGCATGGCGAAACCGTCGCACTGTTGGTCCAGGCGACGGCTGGGAATCCCCGGAACGACGCCAGGATTTATCACGCGGCCATTGCCGCCGTGGAGGCCGCATACGGCGGAGCCCGACGGAGTCATCCAGTCAGCGAGGACCACTTGGAGTTGGGGCGGGGTGCCGCTGCGGTTCGCGGGGAAATTGGCGTGCGGACCTACGGGAAGGGCCTGCCTTCCCGCGCGCTGTATGGAATGAAGATTCGGGTTGAGCAGACCCTCGGCCGATTCCTGCTCAAGACCGGGCTGAATTTTGGCGGAGTCAATTGGGGTCGCTACCGGGGCGAAGTCGTCCAGAACACCGACCATCGAAAGTTCGACGACACTCTTCGTATCCTCCTTTCCGGAACGGCCGCGGAGCGCCAGGCGCTGGAGGCGTGGCTGGACCAGCGTCATGCCGCCGGCCTGCTCGCCTATGGAATGCAAGTGTCGTCGTCGTCGTTGATGACCTGTCTGATCGGGGATCGTTCGGCGGGTGACCACATCCATTTCGTGGACGGCGCCAGCGGAGGATACGCCCTCGCCGCGGTGGACCTGAAGCGGCGGTTGGGTTCGCTCAAGGAAGCCAACCCTGCGCGCGATACCAGTCCAGCGTCTGGCGCAGACCCGACTTCAGATCGGTCGGGCAGCTGAATCCCGTGCGGTCCTTCAGAGGCGTGGCATCGCAAGTCAGCGCCTCCGCCCGGAACTCGCCGTACTTGTGACGGCTCAGAACACTGGCCCGGCGCGTCACCTGGGATGCGAGATCCTGTCCGACACAGAGCGCATACAGGGCCCACAGGGGAATGCGGAGTCTCCTGGCCCGAACTCCGAGCAGCCCGGCCACGAGCTCGCCGAACTCGCGGCTGGTGGCTTCGGTCGGCTCGGCGACGAAGAAGGACTGTCCGGCGGCCCCGGGTGCTGTCAGGCAATGCACTGCGGCGCGGGCAAGATCCGGCGCATAGACGAAATGCAGCGCCTGGCTGCCGTCGCCAAACATGGGCTTGAATCCCGCGCGCACCGTCTTGAACAGGCGCAGGAATTCCCGATCCCGGGGACCGTACACCGCCGGCGGACGCAGAATCGTGTACTCGGTCCGGCAGTGCCCGCGCACCTGCTCCTCGGCGGCAAGCTTGCTGAATCCGTAGGTGGAATTGGGGCGCGGCGTGTCCGCGTCGGTCAATGGACGGCCCCGCGTCGCCGATCCCACGGCGGCGAGACTGGAGATGTGCACCAGCCGGCGGATTCCCCCGTGCCGGTTGACCGCCTCCACCACGTGGCGAGTGCCCGCCTCATTGACCTCGAAGAATCCACGGGCCCCGAGCGCGCGCGTGGCCCCGGCGCAATGGAGGACGTGGGTGGCTCCTTGAAGCGCCCGGTCCAGCGCGACGGGTTCCCCGATGGATCCATCGCACACGGTGATCCCAGGCAGCTGTGCTTGAATGAACTGCCGGTCCGATCCGGGACGCAGTAACGCGCGAACTCCCATTCCATCCGCGCGGAGAACGTCCAGAATATGGCTTCCGACGAAGCCGTTGGCGCCCGTGAGCAGGACCTGCGGGGTGGAAGTCACCGGATGAAAACGCTGTGCCGCGGCGCCCGTTCAGAGGACGCCCAGTTCCTTGCCCACCTTGCCCAGTACCTCGACGGCAAAGTCGATCTGCGAATCCGTGTGGGTGGCCATCAGGCTCAGGCGCAGCAATTCGTGTCCCATGGGTACCGCCGGCGAAGCGATTGGATTCACGAAAATGCCTTCCTCAAACAACCGCTTGCACATGGCGAACGTGTTGACGAAGTCGCGGACGTAAAGCGGGATGATCGGAGTTTCCGAGGCGCCCAGGTCGAAGCCGAGCGACAAAAGTCCTTCCTTCATCCGCCGGGTGTTTTGCCAGAGACGTTCGATGCGCTCCGGCTCGGAGATCATGATCTCGATCGCCGCGAGGGCGGCCGCCGCGTTGGCCGGGCTCATGGATGCGCTGAACATCAGTGCCCGGGCGTTGTGGCGGAGGAAGTCGATGGTGGCGGCGTCGGACGCAATGTAGCCGCCGAGGCTCGCCAACGATTTGCTAAAGGTGCCCATCGTGAGGTGCACCTGGTCGCCCACTCCGAAGTGACTCGCGGTTCCGGCACCGTGGCGTCCGATCACGCCCAGCGCGTGGGCGTCGTCCACCATCACCACGGCCCGGTGCTTCTGGGCGATCCGGCAAAGTTCGGGCAGGGGAATCAGGTCGCCCTCCATGCTGAACACGCCGTCCACCACGACCAATTTGCCGACATCCGGATCCAGCCGCGACAGGCGGGCGTCGAGGGCGGCCATGTCCTTGTGGGGAAACCGCTGGAAGTCGCCCGCGGCAAGGTTGCAGCCCTCCGAGATGCTGGCGTGATTGCTCTTGTCGCCCAGCACCACGTCGCCGCGTCCGACGAGCGCGCTGATGACGCCGAGATTGGCCTGGAACCCGGTGCTGAACAGCAGCACCGCCTCCGCGCCCACGAGGGAGGCGAGCGCCTGTTCCAGCTTCAGGTGCAGGTCGAGGGTTCCGTTGAGGAAGCGTGAGCCGGCGCATCCGGTCCCGTAGCGCGCCACCGCCTCGGCCGCCGCCTCCTTGATCTTCGGGTGATTGGTGAGTCCGAGGTAGCTGTTGGATCCCAACATCAGGACCTGCCGGCCCTCAATGACCACCTCCGTATCCTGTGCCGATGAGATGGAGCGGAAGTAGGGATAGAGTCCCAATTCCCGGAGTTGGTTGGCCCGGGTGAAGGCGTGGACCTTGCGGAAGAGGGCGAGTGGACCGTCGTCGGATTCGTGTCCCCGGGAGTCCGAGGGTTCAGGGAGCGGGTCCGGAGTCTGGAGGGCCGTCAGTTCGATGCCCTGCTGGCTGGGTTCCCGAAGCGGTCGTTGCATGGAGCAATCTGTAAAATGCGAGGAGTTCTCCGGCCCGAGGCGGCCGGCGGAATTCCTGAAAGGTCAATAGGACGCGTGCTGAGACGGATGCCGGCGCTCCGGTTTCGGCGGTGGGCGGGGCGACAGTAACGCGAAAGTTGCGCTAGCCTTGGGTTTGTCACCCGCGGGTCAAGGCCGATTTCTCGGAGCCCTGCTGGCAAAATGGGTGGGGACTCCGGGTTGCGCTGCACCCGGGAGTGACCCGGGTCAGGGGCACCGACCTCACCTGGGTTCGCAATAGAGGTATTTCTGGAAGTGGGCGAATGCGCTTCCGATCTCCGCCGGTGGACCCAGGTCGGCGACGGCGTCCGCAATGGAGTAGTGGTATTTGAGCTTGAGCAGCGGCGTGAGCTTCTCCGGATCCAGTTCCTCCACGCCCACGATGAAGTAGTGCTGAAGCACGAAGTCGAGGAAGACCCTCTGGTTGGCGCTGAACTCGGTGTTGACGTACACGCGGGCATAGGCGGCGCGCACCTCCCGGGTCATCGGCGCCCCAGCCCGCCGCCTCGAGGGCGGGATCAATCAGGTCGGCGCGGGTTTCGGCTTCGTTGATGGCTGTCTGAGGGTGTACCGGCCGCTCTTCCGGGTTCCGATCCTGACCACCAACCCGGCCTCCAGCAGCGGACGCAGCAAATCCATCGCTCCCTGCCGGGAGATGTCGAGTGCCGACCACAATTCCGCCGGGGCCATGCTCCCGTGATCCCTCAGCAGTTTCAGCAACTGCTCCTGGCGCGGACGCAGCACCAATTTTCCCTTCGTGGGGGCGCTGAAGGACTGCACCCGGGTCCACACCCGCTCGAGAGTTTGGCGCAATCCTTCCGCGCAGTACTCCAGCCACTCGGTCAGGTCCTCGCCCTGCTGCCGTACGGCCCCGAGCGCCTGGTAGTAGGCGGGCCGATCCTCCCAGTAGTACTCATCCACGGAGAAGATGTGGTGGCTGTCGTATCCGCGCCGGTACAGCTCCCACAACGCGAGCGCGCGTCCCGTGCGCCCGTTGCCGTCGGCGAAGGGGTGAATCCACTCAAACTGGTAGTGCAGGATGGCGGAACTCAGCACCGGGGACAGTTCCGCGGCCTGGGTGTTCCACCACTCGAGCAGCTCGAACATCAGGCCCGAGACATCCGAGGCCGGGGGCGGGACATGTCGACCCACACGCACCGCGATCCTGCGGTAGCGTCCCGCCTCGCCCTGATCCATCACCTGGCTGACCAGCAGGCGGTGCAGTTCAAAAATGTCTTCGTGGCGGAGGGTCTTCTTTCGCGCCTGCTTCTCCACGAAGCGCAGTCCGGCGAAGTAGTTCAGCACCTCGCGCCGGGGACGCGCCTCCACGGCGGACAACTCGCGGCCCTCTTCCAGCGCCCGGACTTGCTCCAGGGTCAGGGGATTGCCCTCGATGGCGGTTGAGGCGTGGCCGTTGCGGGTGCGGGTATCCTTCTGCAGCGCGGGGATCCACGACAGCTCCACCGAGGCGCCCTGGATGCGCTCGCGCAGGGCGGAGATCTGCTCCACCCGCGAGAGCAGCCGCGGGCGGATGGTGAACCGGGGCTGGTAGGCCACGGCGATCAGTCAAGCTTGAGTCAAGTGATTGGTCAAGCTTCGGGGGCGGCGGACCCGGTTCGCCGGGGTGTCAGCGAGGTCAACGCCGTCAATGAGGTCACCCTTTCAGGGCTTGGGCGGTGGGGGGATGCCAGACCCAGGGCGATGCCCTGGGCTGTCCTGGTCCACCCCGTTGGGGCTTGGAGCATTGCACACCTCATAACTCCCCGCGGAACGCCTGGTGCAGCAGCGCCTGTTTCAACGCCGCCAGCGCCACCTGCTTTTGCTCGTAGAGCCGTCGTGTGGCCGCACGCCGTAAAGCAGAGTCCGGCCGAAGGCGGGGTGACTCTTGGCTGCATTCGGGGGTTGGGAGGCGCGAATCCCGGGCCGCGGGTTCATTCGGGAGGGGGGACTATACTCACCTCCGAGCGACGGGATCGACGGCGCGTTGTGCGCTTGGGGAGCAGGCTAAAGCCTGGACTACGAACGGGGCGGTTTGTAGTGCCGCTTCAGGCGGATCTGGGGCCGGAGAGCAGGCTGAAGCCTGGACGACAAACGGGAAGTTGGTGCCGGTGGAGGGACTCGAACCCCCACGCCCTTGCGGGCAACAGATTTTGAGTCTATCGCGTCTGCCATTTCGCCACACCGGCACGATGTCGTCGGAAACGCGGCGGGTTGTATGCGGTACCGGGTTTCAGCACGCAAGAGAAAGGAGAGGGGGAAAGTGGTCATTAGTCCTTTGTCCTTGGTCATTCGTCATTCGTTGGCTCAGGGCCTGGGACCAAGGACCAAGGACTCGGAGTCATGACTTTGGTCTCACCCTTGATCCCCCCCCTACTCAGGGTCAGGGCGCTTCGAAGAGTTCCACGGATTCGTTGACGAGTCCGCCGAGGGTGACCGCGAGACGCCGTCCGTCGGGGGAGAACGCCAGCTGGGAGCCGCCGCGGGGAAAGGGGATTTCGGTGACTTCACGCCCGGTCGCGAGATTCCAGAGCTTGAGGCTGTCCTGGTATCCAAGGGAGGCCAGGGTCCGGCCATCCGGGGAAAACGCGACGCCGGCGGTGTCCTCCAGGTGACCGGGGAGTTCGCCGGCGGGAGCGCCGGTGGCGGCGTCCCAAAGCCGGATCCGTCCGTCGGATCCCCCAGTGGCCACGCGGCTGCCATCGGCACTGAAGGCAACGCCGCTGATCATGAGCCGCGGAACGCGCAGCTCCCGGACGGCGCCCGCCCGGAAATCCAGCAGCCACGCACGGGGTTCGTCCTCCCGCGAAAAGACCGCTCGCATTCCCACATCACTGACGGCCAGCGCCCGCCACGGAGGTGTTGGTGCGCGGAGTTCGGAGACGATCCTTCCGGACCGTGGATCCACGAGTGCCGCTTGTCCGTCACCCCAAACGGCGACGCCGCTTCCCGCACTGGGGGAAAGGGCGACCTGGGCAGGCGCACTGCGCGGACCGGAGATGTCCACGATTTTCGAGGGTGCCGTTCCCCCGACGGACCACCACTCCAAGGTTCGTCCACGCCGCCAGACTGCCACGTGACCAGCGTCATCCATTGCGAGGGGAACGGCCCCGGGAATGGTGGCGAGGCGCTCGCGGCGTTCCGTATTCCAGATCGCACAGTTCGTTGAGCCGGCTTCCAACGGTGCGGTCGCAATCCGTTTTCCATCCTGGGAAAATACCGGCGCGATGAAATCCCCGTGCGGCAGGGGACGGGGGAACGGTGCGGGAGTTGCCGGCCAGATCCAGACCGATCCATCCTTGGCTCCCGTGGCCAGCCATAGGCCGTCGGGCGAGGCCGCCACCGACCACACTTCGTCGGGATGTCCCCAGCGTCGAAACACCGGTTGCCAGGTGGTGGTGTCCCAGGTCCGCAGGCTTCGGTCGGATCCGGTGCTGTGCAGGAAACGTCCGTCGGGGGAGAACGTGGCGGACCAAACCTTGAGGTGATGGCCCCCGAGAACGCGGGGTTCGCCCGGGTGCTGCAGGTCCCACACGAGGATTTGTTCGCGTCCGACGGCGGCGAGCCACCGTCCGTCCGGGGAAAATGTCGGGGACCAAACCGGATCCCGGGTGGCTTCCGTGCGGAGACGTTTTCCGGTTTCGGTGTCCCAAAGTTCGACGCCGCCCTCTCGCCGGGTCACGGCCGCAAGACGACCGTCCCGCCGCAGGGCGACGGACTTTCCGGCGGGAGTCAGGTTGCGAAGTTTTCGGAGGTGGACGGGATCCCACAGTTCCACGGGCCCCTCGTCGTCCCAGTACACGGGACGCGAACGAATGGTGACGAGGCGCTGTCCATCGGCGGACCACGCGGCCGCGATCCCGGGAAACTCGGCGACCTTGCGTCCGGTCTGCACGTCGGAAAGCAGGATGCGGCCATCGCCCCCCCGGAGGCGAGGAGACGTCCGTCGGGGGAGAAGCCAACCCACCACGCAGGACCGCGATGCGGGTTCAATTCACGAAACGCGCCTGGGGAACCGCGATCCCAGAGGCGAACCTTTCCGTCGCCTCCCGCGCTCGCCAGCAGCCGTGAATCCGGGGAGAAGGCGACCTGGGGAACGACATCGGTGTGCGCCCCGAGTCGAACGGCGGGATTGGAGCGCGCACGATTTGCGAGGAGACGCCATTCGAATCCGCGCAGGTCCGGGGCGCCTTTCCTGGGACGTTGCCGTTCGAGCAGATCCAGGGCGCGGGCGCGGTCCCCGGATTCGAAGGCGGCGGACGCGGCCCCAAGATCCGCGGCGTAGGCGTTGAGTTGGGAGATGCGCGCCTCGCGGGTGGCACGGTCGGATTGCCAGAGGATCCCGCCGAGTCCGAGTCCGATCGCGATCGCAAGTCCGGCGGCGAGTGCCGCGGACGCCGGCTTGCGGCGGCACCAGAGTCGAAGGCGTTCCGCCGCGCCTGCGGGACGTGCTCGGATGGGGCGGTGCGCGAGGAATGCCTGGAGGTCGTCCGCCACCTCGCGGGCGCCCGGGTACCTTCGCGCCGGTTCCTTGGCGAGGCACTTGAGGCAGATTGTTTCGAGATCGCGCGGAATTGCGGAGTTCAGGCGCCGGGGGGGCACGGGTTCCTCGTGCAGCACCTGGGCCAGGGTGGCGGTCACGGTTGCTGCAGCGAAGGGGGGGCGTCCGGTGATCAGATGATAGAGCAGGGCCCCGAGGGAATAGATGTCGCCGGGGAACCCGTCGTCGCCCCGCGCAGGATCCACGCGTTCGGGAGGAAGATATCCGGGAGAACCCACCACTTCGCCGGTGCGCGTCATCTCCGATTCGTCCGGTTGTCTCCCGGACGACGCGGCACCCGACCCCCCCGGGGAGGCGATGGCCTTGGCGAGCCCGAAATCCGTGACGCGGGGGCATCCGTCCGTGTCCACGAGGACGTTTGAGGGCTTCAGGTCCCGATGCACGATTCCGCGCGCATGGGCTGCCGCAATGGCGGCGGCGACGCCGGCGGTGTGGCGAGCGGCCTCCTCCGGGGGCAGCGGTCCGTCACGGGTCAGATCCGCAAGGGTACGCCCTTCCACCAACTCCATGGCGAGGTAGGCGTGTCCATCAGCCTCGCCCACTTCATGGACGACCACCGCGTTGGGATGACGGAGGGCCGCGGCGGCGGAGGCTTCCCGGCGGAAGCGAAGCCGGTCGCTTCCGGAACTCAGCGGTCCCAGGCGAAGCACCTTGAGCGCGACGTCGCGATTGAGTCCGGACTGTCGGGCACGGTACACGACGCCCATGCCGCCCCGGCCGAGTTCCCCGAGGAGTTCGTAGGAACCCAGGCGCGTTGCGGAAGTTTCGGCGGTTGGCGCGGATTCCTCGGGCGCGGCGTCGAAGGCAGCCACGGCGAGACATCGGGGGCAGAAGCCTTCGATGGCGCCGGGACAGGGCGCGGCGCCGCAACGTCCGCAGGGTTCGCCGAGGCTCGTCATGACAAAGGAGGAAGAACGGATTTGGGGATCGGATTACCCGGTGGTCAGGACCTCCAGCAGGTGGCGCATTTCGCCGGAGATGTCCTCGGGGGTGGCGACTGTCTGGGCGACTTCGTGGCGAATCCGCTCCCGGAACCGCCGCCGCAGCCGGAGGACGGCCACGGCGAGGGCGCCTTCGGACATCCCCAGATCCGGGGCGATCCGGGAGTATTCCCCCGCCTGTGGTTCCCGGGCCAGCCAGGTTCGGAGCACCTCGAAGAGTTTGCCCCGGCCGGTCTCCAGGTATTCGGCCCGAAGGCCGCGGGCGGCCCGTTCCATCACGGTGGCGGCCCAGAGGCGGTCGTAGGTGATTTCTGGCGGGACTGCGGCGGCGGCGGCGGATTCACACCGTTCCCGGGCGCCGGGTTCGTCGAGGGTGAAGTGGGGAAGGGCTCCGCCGCGTCGCTGGGTTTTGCGATCCCGATGGTGATTGGCGACGAAATGGCGCAGCGAGGCGAGGAGGAATGAGCGAAACCGTCCCTTTTCCCGGGCGACATCGCGAAGGTAGTCCTTGGAGAGGAACTGCTCGAAGAAGCCCTGCACCAGGTCCTCGGCCTCCGCGGGGTGTGTGCCTTGGCGTCGAAGGTAGGCGTAAAGCGGGGGCCAGTAGGTGCCGCACAATTGGGCGAGCGCTCCCGCCGCAGGCTCGCGGTCTCCGTCGCGGGCGGAGAGCACGAGCGTCCAGTGCGTCGTGGCGAACACAGATGGGGCGGGCTCGGGCATCGGACTGGGGCTGGTTTTAGCGGGGAATCAGGGGAGTGTCATGGGGCATTGAATATTGGTCGTTGGTCATTGGTCAGTCGTCAGTCGTCAGTCGTCAGTCGTCAGTCGTCAGTCGTCAGTCGGGGCTCTTCTGCTGAAAACTGAAAACTTCAAACTGAAAACTTTCCCTGCCTTTCCCAACTCCGGCTTTCCCGGCGGGGACGGGGGGCGTTTACTCGGGGCGTCCATGCGCCTGCCTCCTGATGCCTCCCGCCTCCGCCGCCGAGCCGATGAACTCGCGGCTGCCATCCTTCGGACGATTACCGTGTGCCTTGCCCTGGGAGGCTCGTCAGTCGGCGCTGCGGAAGCGCCAGCGGCGGTGCCGGTCGAGGGATTGACGCTGACGCGTTGGGCGCGGGAACCGCAGGTGGCAGATCCGGTGGCGCTGGCCTATGACGACCAGGGGGTGCTCTACGTGGCGGAGACGGCGCGGCGATCGACGGTGGACATCGACATCCGGTCCCACCGGGAGTGGCTCGTGGAGGATCTGGCCAACCAGTCGGTGGATGATCTTCGCCGCGCCTTCCATCGGTGGATGGCCCCGGAGAAGAGCCTGGAGAATGCGTCGTGGCTTCCGGACTATAATCACGATGGGGTTCATGATTGGCAGGACCTCCAGGGGGTGAAGGAGAGGATTCGGAGGTTGGAGGGGGACAGGCTGAAGCCTGGACTACGAGCGGGAGAAGAAGACAGGCTGAAGCCTGCACTACCAACGGGGGCGGTGCGGTCAGTGGTTTTTGCGGAGGGATTCAACGAGGAGATTTCCGGGGTGGTGGCGGGGGTGATGCCGTGGGGAAAGGACGTTTGGGTCACTGGATACCCGGACTTGATGCGACTTCGGGATACGGATGGGGATGGACGGGCGGATGTGACGGAGACGGTGTTTCGCGGGTTCGGTGTCCATGCCGCCTTTGACGGCCATGACCTGCACGGACTGACGATCGGACCGGAGGGGAAAATCTATTTCAGCTGCGGCGACAACGGCTTCAATGTCACCAACCGCGAGGGGCGCGTGTTGTCGTATCCGAATACCGGGGGCGTGCTCCGAATGGATCCGGACGGATCGAACCTCGAGGTGTATGCCAGTGGACTGCGCAATCCCCAGGAGGTGGCGTTTGATGAGTACGGAAACCTGTTTGCGGTGGACAATGACGGGGACCTTCGGGATGAGCGCGAACGGTTCGTCTTCATTGCCGAGGGGAGTGATTCAGGGTGGCGGATCCACTGGCAGTTTCGCGACCCGGGTTGGGCGTCCATCACCGGACAGCCGGATTACAATCCGTGGGTGGATGAGCGGATGTGGGTTCCCTATCACGCGGGACAACCGGCCCACATCACGCCTCCGATCACCAACTACTCGGTCGGTCCCGGCAGTTTCAAATTCAACCCGGGCACGGCGCTGAACGACCGTTACCGAGGGCATTTTTTTCTCATCCAGTTTCCTGTCCAGAAAGTGACGGCCTTTCAGGCGCGTCCCCGGGGCGCAGGATTTGAAATGGTCGGCGAGCACACCGTGCTGTCGGGCATGATGGCGAGCGCGGTGAATTTCAGTCCGGACGGCGCGCTCGCCGTGGGTGACTGGGACGGCATGTGGGCGCCGAATGGGACGGGCGGGATCTGGTTGCTGGATGATCCGAAGGTGGCGCACTCCGAGGTGCGGCTTGAGGTGGCCCGGCTTTTGTCGGAGGGGATGACGACGCGTCCGGTCAGGGAGTTGGTCCGGTTGCTGGGACATGCCGACCAGCGGATTCGACTGCGGGCGCAACTGGAATTGGTGCGTCGCGAGGCACGCGCGGAACTCCTCGCCGTGGTCCGAGGCCCCGCGCCGCAATTGGCGAGAGTTCACGGGCTGTGGGGACTTTCGCGCCTGGCGCCTCCGGTGGGAGTGGGTGAGTTGCCGTTGTCGGATCCGGATGTCCAGGTGCGCGCCCTGGCGGCGAAGGTGGCGGGGGATCTGCGGCTGTCGGCGGCTTCGAGTGTGCTGGAATCCTTGTTGCGGGATCCGGAGCCGCGAGTGCGGTTTCAGGCGGCACTGGCGTTGGGTAAGTTGTCGCCGCCGGTGACCATCGTGGCGGCACTGGCTCGGATGTTGGAGGAAAACGGGAATCAGGATCCGTTCCTCCGTCACGCAGCTGTAGTGGGTTTGGTCGGGGTCCGAGAAGACGCGGCGATCGCCGCATTGAAGTCCAGTGCGTCGCCATCGGTGCGACTCGGGGCGGTGGTGGCCCTGCGCCGGCTCCGGTCTCCGCAGGTCGAGGCGTTCCTGTCGGATGCTGATGCCGGGGTACGACGCGAGGCGGTTCGGGCGATCCACGACGATGAATCTATTCCGAAGTCCCTGGGTGCCGTGGCTGTCCTCGCCGCGTCCAGGGGCGATGATTCGGATCCGGCAGTGTTTCGTCGGGCGCTGAACGCCAACTTGCGGCTGGGCGGGATGGCGGAGGCGGAGCGGTTGATCGCGTGCGTCAGGGATCGGAGCCGTCCGGCCGACGTGCGGCGTGAGGCGTTGCTGGCGCTGGCGGACTGGGACAAATCCCCGGCGCTGGATCGTGTGGAGGGACGTGTCCGGGTGGAGCCGGGACGCACCGCGGGGTTGGGACGCCAGGTGTTGTCCCGGGATGTCGCGGCGCTGCTCGCCTCGGAGGATCCGGAGTTGTCGGCGGATGTGACGCGCATCGTGGTGCAGCAACGGATCCCTGCACCCGGCGCAGTTTTCGCCCGGTGGGTGGCGGCGACGAACCAATCCGTGGAAGTGCGCGTTCGGGCGCTGGAGTTTCTTGCGCAGGGGAATCTGGAACTCCTGGGGCCGGCCCTGATTGCCGCCGGACGCGACTCCTCCGTCGAGTTGCGCATCGCCGCGCTTGCGGTGCTGGCGCAGCGGGATCCGACAGCCTTTTTGGCGACCCTGAGGGAACGGGAAGGGCGGGCACCCCTTCAGGAACAACAGGCGGCATTGCGCTTGGCGGGCACGGTGGCCACGGCGGAATCCGCGGTGTGGCTAGGGAGGCAACTGGACGCCTGGAATGCGGGCACGCTGTCCCCGGAACTGGCGCTGGATGTCCTCGAAGCGGCGCGGGCGAATCCGGATCCGGCGCTTCGGGCCCGGGTCGCGGAGCGGGAGGCGCGGGACGCCGCGGACGGTCGTTCCGCCCAGATCAAGTTGCTCACGCAGGGCGGCGACCCGGTGCGCGGGGAGCGCGTGTTTCGGACTTCCGTCACCGGGCAGTGCGTGCGGTGTCATGACGCCGGGGGGCCTGGTGTTCAGGCGGGTCCGGTCCTCAACGGGATCGGGGCCCGGGTCAACCGGGAGTATTTGCTGGAGGCGCTGCTGGATCCGAGCGCCCGGCTTGCGGACGGATTCGCCACGGTGAGTGTGACCCGGAAGGACGGGGAGGTGATCGAGGGGTTGCGGCTGAAGGAGACTTCGGAGGAACTCACCCTGCGTCTCGCGGATGGGGACATCCGGGTCGTGCCTGTTTCACAGATCCAGGAGCGCAGTGCGTCCACGCAGTCCGCGATGCCGCCGATGACGGGAGTGCTGACGCCCCGGGAGATCCGGGATGTGGTCGCATTTCTCGCGCAGTGGCGTTGAGGGCGCGTTGGGCGCCGCAGGCTTTGGGAGTGCGCCAGCCCTCTGGCGCTTTGGAACGGGGCAGAGACCTCGGCGGAAGCGCGGGGTTCCTCGATGCGCGTCCCGGCGGAATGTAAAGCTGTAGAGGATTACCGCAGTCCAAGAGGTTACCTCAGTCGCCAGACGATGCGGGCCTTGTTCAGATCGTAGGGGGACATTTCCATCTTCACCACGTCGCCGACGGTGAGGCGGACCCAGCGTTTGCGCATCTTGCCGCAGATGGTGGCAAGGACGAGGTGCTTGTTGGACAATTCGACGCGAAACATCGTGCCCGGAAGCACGGTGTGGACGCGTCCTTCGATTTCAATCGGCTCTTCCTTCATTCGGATGGGGACATCACGGGTCTTGGACCGGTGTGACATCCTGCTGACCGGTGAAAGAAGGATGAAATCGGTGATGGACGGCTCCAGGGTGGCGCAGGGATCGGGGCGAATCCCCGCGGAAACTGGATTCAAGAACTGGTAGCCCTGCGCCGCCGGGGAAGAATCTCCACCGAACGGAAAGCGCAGCGTGCGTTGATTCCTCGTCCAAGGCAATCCGCATCCGCGGGAATCGCAGGTCCCCGCGGACGCGTGGCTCCGGAGTGGGGAGTTCCGCTACTGTACGGAGACCCGGTAGAAGCCGCCGGGGGCGGTCGCAGTGGCGTGGGAGAGGGTCTTGACGGTGCCATCCCCGGGGACCACCGGGGACGCGGGAGTCCAGTTCTTGGAGGACAAGGAGGAGAGGACCTCCAATGTGTACTGGCTGCCGGGTTGAGTGGGGACCACCACGCTGAAGGTGCCTGCGGCGTAGGCCGGATTGGAAAGATGGGGTGTCGGCGGCGGCGGGGTTCCGGATCCCGCCATGAGGCGCACGATGCCGGCGTAGGAGGTATTGTTCCAGGACTGGAAGGCTCCGCCGACGAGAACCCTTCCGTCCTCCTGAATGGCGACCGCGATGACGGTGCTGCTGCCGCCGTCTCCCACCTTGAAGCTGGAGTCGAAGGATCCGTTGGCGTTGAGGCGCGCGAGCCGCGGACTCGTGGTGGCTCCACCGTCGGCGCTGTCAAAATCACCGCCGATCACCATCTTCCCGTCTCCTTGGAATGCGCAGTCCATCACTGCGCCGGTGAGGACCGGAGGCGTGAAGTTCCCGTCTGCGGCCCCGTCGGCCGTAGTGCGGTGGAGCCGCGTTCCGGACGGATCGACCTGTGCGTACACGATGCGTCCGTCCGGCGCAACGATGGCTGGAATGACGGTGTTGTTTGCGGGCGGGATCGGTGCTTCGAAGGAGGGGTCCAGGTTTCCGGAGACGTCCACCCGGGCGAGGCCGTTGCGCACCACGGCTCCCGCCGTCGTGAAGCTCCCGTGGACCAACACGGCTTCGTTCGCGACAGGACTTGCCCCGATCACGTTCGGAATCGTCATGTTGAACGTCGAATCACAATTGCCGTCGGCGTTGAGAATGATGGCGCCGCCCCGCTGCACGAACGGTGAAATCGTGAAAATATAAGTCGATCCCGTGAGCAAGGCCCGGCCTTTGGAGAGGGAATGGATGCGCGAACCGCGGGAGGCCTGGGGCAGGCCGAGGAAGGGCTGCGCCTTGGCGTAATTGAGGTCGAGGGCACCGGAGTCCGTCAGCCGCGCATAGCCGTTGCGGGGTTGTCCACCCACGGAACTGAAGGAGCCGCTGATCAGGATGTGGCCGTCGGGTTGGAGGTCGAATCCGGTGACGGGTCCGTTGGGACCGGCTCCCGGATCGAACGAAGGATCGATGTCTCCATTGGACATCAGGCGCGCGATGTAGTGGCGCTGTGTTGCCCCGAGGGCTGTAAACGTGCCGGATATCAGCATGCGTCCCCCGGGGAGGACGCGGATCTGGGTTACCCAGCCGTTGGGGCGCGGCGGAGTGAACGACGTGTCGACTTCCCCGTCCGCAGCCCGCGCCGTGGGAGCGGCTGCGAGCAGCAGAAGGAGGGTGAGAATCCACGGAGTCGTCAGACGGGGTTTCCGGCTGGGGAGTGCGATTTGAGTTCTCATACGTTGGAAGCAACGCGTTCCGGCGTCGGGAGACGCCGGAAAAATGAGTGCGATGGGGAACGCTTTTATTGATCTCCGGACCGGAGCTTCCGTCAAGCATGTGGCTGTTGAGGACACCGGTGTTTAAGCACCCTGCTCCACGGCCTTCACCCCCTTTTGGTAGGTGGTGTAAATGTGCACCGGGATGGACAAGGTTCCCAGATGCTGCCGGACGAGCGGTTCCACCTGATCCCATTCCAGTCCGCCGACCCCGGTGGCGAGTCGCGGGAGGGCGAGGCTCCGGATGCCCTCCTTTTCCACAGTCTTGTGGAGTTCCCGGAGGCAGAGGTTGAGATTGTGGTAGGTGGCCCGGCCGGGTCGGGCGTGTTCGGACGGGGCGGGCTCCTGGGTGAACAGGTTGATCACCCGCCGGCCGTCGGCCCGTGTCCAGATCCAGAGCCCGCCAGCCGCAGGGTGCGCGGTATGGAGATAGTGCCGGAAGTCCTTGTAGAGCGCCGGCCAGTCCTGGCGGAGGGCCAGTGCGAGCCCCGAATCAAAATGGTCATTCGGGGCGATGCCGTGGGCGATGGCTTGCGAAGTGCTGAGGAGAAGATCTCCGGAAACGTGGTGGATCATACGAGTCCACCCTGGTTCCGGAGCATGCGTTCCCGCCAACTGTTCCTTGGCGATTGTTCTGCAGGAATTGCCTGAAAAATGGGGGAGTTTTCAGTGACCAGAAGTTTGTCATTGGTTCTTCGTCCTTAGTCATTGGGAGAGCCCGACCTCGGACCAGTGACGACTGACTGGACCAATGACCAATGACCGATGACGAATCCCCAAATTCAAAACTGGGCGAACGGGATGGGACCTGCAAATTTCCCATCCAACCTCTCCCGTATGATGCTTCGATCACTCCTCCGGATTCTCCCGATCGGTTTGTGGATCCTATGCCTGCGGGCGCAGGCGCGTCCGGACAGTCCGGCCCCAGATTTCCAGCCGTTCGCCGCGCAGGTCCGGCGTTTGGTCGAGGCGACGGATGCCCTCGGGGCGCCGCTGCCCGCGTCGGATCGCGCGCGATTGGAGTCGCTGTTGCAACAGTCCGGACCCGATTCGGTCCGGCAAATCGAGGCCCTGCTGGATCCCCGCTGCCTGCTCCAGGTATCCATCAATCCGGAGATGCGGGTGAAGGTGACCAACGGTGTGGCAAAGCCGGAGTTGTATGAGGGAGGATGGCGCACGTTCCTGGTGAAGGTGCAGAATGACGCAGGCACCACGGCGAAGCTCAAGCTGACCAGTCCCAACACCCTGACCGCCTTCAATTCGCCAGCGGCCAACGTGGCGCAGCGGTGGCTGGAGGCCAGCCTCGTGGACCGCCCACCGGTGTCGGCCACGCTGACCGGGCTGCCGCTGGAGTACCGGATTCTGCAGTTGTACAGCCGCGATGCAGGAAAGCGGCAGGCGTCCTTCTCCTTCAACGCGGGTCAGGGAACCCAGGACCTTGGATTCCGGGCCGAGACCGATGTGTTGTTCGATTGTCTTCCGGCACGAGAGGTTTCGTTGGGGATCCGGGACGAATCGGGCTCTCCCACGACGGCCTCGCTGCTGATCACGGATGCGAATGGGCATGTGTATCCGTCGCCGGGACGCCGGCTCGCGCCGGATTTCTTCTTTCATCCGCAGGTGTATCGCGCCGACAACGAGGTGCTCCGCCTTCCGGAAGGTCGGTACGCGGTCGCCTTCCAGCGCGGTCCGGAGTCGGTTCTCCAAAAACGCGAATTAACGGTAGGCCCGGGTCCGAACCGCTGGGACTTCCGGGTCGTGCGATGGATTGATCCGGCGGCATCGGGTTGGTGGTCGGGGGATCATCACATCCATGCCGCGGGCTGCGCGCACTACACCAATCCTACAGAGGGTGTGCATGCCCCGGACATGATGCGGCACTGCCTGGGTGAGGACTTGAAGATTGGAGCGAACCTCACGTGGGGTCCGTGCTTCGATTACCAGAAGCAGTTCTTTACGGGATTTGACGACAAGGTCTCCCAGCACCCGTACCTGCTTCGGTATGACGTGGAGGTTTCAGGGTTTGGCTCCCACCAGAGCGGGCACCTCTGTCTGTTGCGCCTGAAGGAACAGATTTATCCGGGCGGCGATTCGAAGAATCACTGGCCGAAGCTGGGTCTGAACACGCTGCGCTGGGCTCACCGGCAGGGGGCGTTGTGTGGTCCGGCGCACAGCGGCTGGGGACTTCAGGTCAACACCTCCGAACTGCCGAACCTGATCGTGCCACCGTTCGATGGCATCGGAGCCAACGAGTACATCGTCGACGTCACGCATGAGGTGCCGGGTCCGGAGGGACGTCCGGTGCCGGCGGTGGATTTTCTCTCCATGGTGGACACGCCCTCGGTTTGGGAACTGAACATCTGGTATCACACGCTGAATGCCGGCTACCGCACGCGCATCAGCGGCGAGACGGACTTCCCCTGCATCTACGGTGACAAGGTTGGGCTCGGACGCAGTTACGTGAAGCTGGATGGTAAACTAGACTACGAGCGCTGGTGCGAGGGGATCCGGTCGGGGCGGAACTACGTCGGCGATGGCAAGAGTCACCTGATGGATTTCGCCGTCAATGGCGCGGCCATGGGGGTGGGCGCAAGCGAGGTGCGGTTGGACCGTCCGGGAACGGTGACCGTGACGGCACGTGCGGCGGCGCTGCTCGATGAGACGCCGCATCCGGAGATTCAATCCCGGTCCTACACCGAGAAGCCGTACTGGGATGTCGAGCGGGCCCGCATCGGTTCCACGCGGGACGTTCCCGTCGAGGTGCTGGTCAATGGAAAGCCGGTGACGCGCACCACGCTGAAAGCGGACGGCACGCTGCGCGACCTTCAGTTTTCGGTGCCCATTGAACGCAGCAGCTGGGTGGCACTGCGCATCCTTCCCAGTTCGCACACGAATCCCATCTGGGTTCTCGTGGACGGAAAACCGGTCCGGGCCTCGCGCAAGAGTGTCGAGTGGTGTCTCAAGGGGGTGGAGCAGTGCTGGTCCCAGAAGGAGCGGTTCTTCACCGAGCCCGAGCTGACGCAGGCGCGAGCAGATTATGAGCATGCGCGTGAGGCCTACCGAAAACTCCTGGCGGAGACGGAGGCGGACTAGGTGAAGGCGGGGAGGCTTTTCCTGGGGCTTGGCGTGGCGGTGGCTGCCGCGGCCATGGGAGTCTGGCTCGTCGGGAGGAAGAATCCGCACCTGGAGGCTCTGATCTCCCGGGAGGTCGGTGTCTTCTGCGAGGATGATTCCGTGCGCCTGGGTGAACTTGAGGCCGCCGGGGACCAGGCGATTCCTTTCCTCCGATCCGTACTGCGACGGGCGACTGGACCGATGGAGCGTCTTGCGGTCGGTCTTAACTCGGCAGGCGTCACTCCATGGTTGCGGGATTGGATCTCGGCTCCGCTGGCCGACGCCATCGACCGACACGTTTTCGAGCGCGATTCCACAAAGCGTCTCGCCCTCCACTCGCTGTTGCTGCTGGGTCCTGCTGCCGGACCGGCGCGACCTGAATTGCTGGAGTTGATGACCTATCCGCCGTTGGGAGTGGAGGCGCTCGCGGTGCTGGCGGCGACCGATCCGAAGCATCCCACGTTGACGAGCAACTACATGGTCCGGTTAGCCGCATCGCAAGGAGAACGATTTGAGTTGTCTCGATACTTTCCCGAGGTGTGGACGTCGCCTCCTCCCTTCCTGACCAACCTGATCGCGAGGTTGTGGGATCCTGACGACGATGTTTGTTCCCACGCCGCGTATGGGCTGGCCCGTTACGGTCCGGCGGCCAGCAATGCGATTCCAAGGCTGGAAGTCCTTTTGAATGCTCCGGGGAGCCATGTTCGCCCCAAAGCCGCTTACGCCTTGGGAATGGTGTCGCCCCGACATGCGGACGTGGCGGTGCGGGCCATGCTCGGCCAACAGCGGACGAATCGGGCCTGGACGGGATACGTTGCCTATCAGCTCTATTCGACCTTGGGTCCCGCAGCCAAGGAGGCGATCCCCTCCTTGCGTGCGGAATTGGACAAGTCCCTGACGAATGGCTTCACGGGTCCTCCGGCGCTTGCGTTGTGGCGCGTCACGGGTGAAGCCTCGCCGGAGGTGATCGCAGGATTGATTCGGGGAATCTCCCAGCCGATTCAACGGTACCAACTAATGAGTCTGGAGGGATTGAAGGAAATTGGTCCCGCGGCCAGCAATGCGGTGCCGGCCCTGCGTCCGCTCCTGAAGGCGCGACACCGGGCGATCCAGAAGGCGGCGGAGGAGGCCCTGCGTTCGGTGAATGGCGCCCCGGGATTGACTTCCGGACCGCAGGGGAGTGGGCCCGCCCGAACTCCATTGTAATGTATGGAGCTCTTCCGGCGTTGAAGTCCATGATCCCACACGGCTGGCAGCAGGGAAAACCGTTGCGCCTCCGGACGCCGGTGTGCGAAGAAGCGTTTATTGGTTTTCAGAGTTCCATGAAGACAACACATTCACTCCTTCTCCTGGCAATGGCTCTGGTGCTGCCGGCGAACTGCCTGCGGGCGGAACTGGCGACGTTTACCCTTGATCCGTCCCGGAGCAGCGTGGCGTTGTCCGGAAGTGCGTCCGGGGCTGCGCTGAAGCCGCAGGGTCCGGGCAGCCTGGAGGCGGTGTACGACGGCACTCTGGTGCTGGACGTGGGACCCTCGGAGATCCGATTCGTTGGCGGCAGCCGGATCGCCCCGCGCGAGACCGGTTCGTGGCAGCCGGGGCCCAAGGGTGCGGACGGTTCCGCCCCGGCGAGCTATGGGGGCAAGGCCCAGTTGGGCGCCGGACTCTTTTCCATCAGCGCGGTCGCCGCCACCCGGCGAATCCTGCTCGACCTCGTGGGTGGGACACCGTTTCCCCTGCAGTCGGGCACCTTTAATGCGGCGGGTTTGGGCTTCCAGTTTGTCGAAACCAATAATCCGGTCCTCGACTACAAGACTTCTGGGATCGCCAACGAAAAGGACGGGATGGCTTTGAGCGGACTTGCCACCAACCAGCCGGCCGGAATGTCGACGCTGGTGACGGAGGGCACGGTCCAGACCCTTACGCTCAAGGTGAGCGCGACCTTCGTGTTTGAGCTCCTGCTCCCTGATGACAGTTCCCTGTCGCTTTCCGGGCAGTTGGTGGCCACCCGGGTGATTCCCGACGCACCTCCCATTGTCACAATCGCGCCGGTGTCCCCTGGCGCGACGAGCATGACACTGAGTTGGCCCGCCGGGTTCAAACTCCAGAAGGCTACCCGCCTTTCAAATTCGGCTTGGGGTGACACCGGGGTATCGTCCCCGGCTGTCATTTCTTTTTCGGGCGACGGCGAGTATTTCCAGGTGGTGCCCCAGTAGTTCCGGGATCGGACAGGCTACTTGGCTGCGGGTTTCAGGTGTCGGTCGGCGAAGTTGAGGTAGAAATCCCAATCGGCTGCGGTGAGGGCGTGGGGGCCCGGGCGGATGTGGTATCCTAGCGTTTCTCCCACGGATATGTTGACCGCCGGCATTTCAGCCACGCCCGTCCCGCGAAGTCCGTAGAGGGCGTACACGGGTTCGGCGCCTTTCAGTCCGAGAAATTCCCCGCGGGGATCCGCCCACCGATCCTGCTCGGCGCTGCCGACGTACACGGGACGCGGCGCGCAGAGGGCGATGACTTCATGCTGATCCACGGGCAGGGCGGCGACGTTGGTGTTGTAGTCCTTGAACCGTCCGCAAAACCAATGGGGGAAACTTGTATTGATGCGCCACACCGTTTCACCAAACCAGCGCCGGGCAAGGGCGGCACCGCCCTCCCCCGATTCGTTGGCGATGACCAACGCGAATCGTTCGTCCTGGGCTCCGGCCCACAAGGCCGTCTTTCCCAGGCGGGAATGTCCGATCACGGCCACGCGACTCTTCGCCACGCCGGGATCCGTCTGCAGATAATCCATGGCCCGGGACAGTCCCCACGCCCAGGCGCCGATGGCCCCCCATTCGTCGGGGGCGAACACGTGGTTGGTTCCGCCCTTGGAAACGGCCCCCCGGAGTCCGTCGCGCCAGCCGCCGTCGTAGTCGGGTTCGACGTCTCCGTAATACATCGTGGCGAAGCCATAGCCGCGGCGGAGAAGGGTCTCGACGGGCCAGGCGGAGGCGTCGCTGGCGCGGTCGGTCTCGAGGGCACGATTTCCGGTGATTCCTGCCTTGGGGCGATTGCGGACCCATCCGGGAGGGAGAGGGACGGCCGGATCGGAAGTGACCGTGTGATTGCCGTCGAAGTTGTATCCAACGAAGAGCGGCACCGGGCCGCGGACGTCATTGGGCAGGTACTCGAGCAGATCGATCACCGGGCCCCGGTCTTTTTTAGTAAGGGGGATCCGGACCAATTTGCGAGTAGCGATGCCTCCGAGCGCATGGCGATCGATGGAGACTACCTCGGCGTTGGGCCGCGGGAGTCCCTTGGGAGTACGCCCATAGACGTGTGCGCCAAACTGATTCAGGAGTTCCTCCCTGCACCACGGCCAGGAGGTCTTGTTGGTGACGGCCCTTCCGGACTCAAAGACCAGCGGGTCCGGCAGTGTGTACTGCGGCACCGCGGACTCCTCCTCATTGATGGGAATGGTTTCCGCACCGAATGCCGGAACGGCGAGGAGCACCGGAAGAATCCAGGCGAGGCGGGCTGCGGGGAACATGGGGATCAGCGTGCCGGGACTGGCGGAGGGGAGTCAAATGGAAGGGGGAGGGGGGCATTGGGTATTGGGGAGGGACGGCGTGTCGCCGCTCATGATCAAGTCCGGCTCTCCCTGCGCGTGCCGGCGGGCCGCGGCGGGTCGAAGAGCGGTAGGGGACTACCGCAGTCCAAGACGCTTCGCGCGGAATGGATCGGGGAATCCGTTCCCGTTGGTTTTCCGTTCCCCGGCGATCAGGGCTTGGTGGAACCCAGTTCGGGAGGGGCGGCGATGAAGACGTCGAGTTGCTGGCCGACGTAGAGAGGGATGCCGGGAGTGGACTCCACGGCGTAAATGACCTGCAGGACTCGGGTGTCGACCCGCTCACCCGCGTCGCCGGTGAGGGAACGCTTGGGTACCACCAGCGGTTCGACACGCACAAACCGCAACGGCACGGCCTGGCTGGCCTGGCCTCGAAGATGCCCCTCCGCTGGCGCGGACGGCGAGACCTTCCACCCCTCGTGTTCGTCCACATCCACCCGCACATGGAGCGGGCGAAGATTGCCCAGGATCACCGGCGGGCGGGATCCGGCGGACGGAGTTGCGTATTCGCCGGGACGGACGTTGACCTGGAGCACCTCGCCGCCAATGGGGGCACGGACCACAGCCCGTTCCAGGTCGGTATCCACGGCGGCGAGAGCCGCCTCGGCGGCCGTCAATTCCGCTCGGGCTTCATCCCGTCGGGCTTCCGCGGTCCGCTCGGCAAACCGGCGCCGGTCCAGTTCGTCGGTGCTGATGACCGAGGTGCGGGCGAGGAGTTCGGCGCGGCGCAGTTGGTCCCGGAGATCCTCCAGCACGCTGTCGGCAGTGCGGATCCGGCTGCGCGCCGCATCCACGGCCGCGGCGCGTGCCACGCGGTCGGCGCGGAGGGCGCGGGTGTCGAGTTCGAAGAGGGAGTCTCCCGCGGAAACCGCGGTACCGACGCGGGCGGACACCGAGGCTACGAGTCCGGACCACGGGGTCCCGAGGGAGATATTTTCGCTGGCGGCCTCGATCAGGCCCACGGCGGCGACGGCGCGATGAAAGCGGGATTCGGGGGGCGCTGATGGCGGCGGGGTGGCGGTGCGCACGGAATGCGACCGGAGGACCGACACGGTGGCAAAAATCGCGGCAAGGAGGGCGAGCAGGGGCAGTCCGAGGGATTTCATGTCAGTGGGAGTTCGCCGGAAGGTTCCGGCGCTGGGGGCGTTCCACGCCGAGGATTCGTCCGTCGTCCATTTGGGCGATGGCATGGGCAAAGGGGAGCACCCGCGTGTCGTGGGTGACGACGATCACTGCCCGATCCGGGGCGAGCGCCGCACCGGCGAGCAGTTCCATGACCGATTCGCCTGTGGCGTGGTCCAGGGCCGCGGTGGGTTCGTCGCAGACCACGAGCTTCGGTCCGTGGATGAGTGCCCGCGCGAGGGCGACCCGCTGCTGTTGTCCGCCGGAAAGCCGCGAAGGCAGGGTGTCCGCTCGCTCCGCCATTCCCAGCTTTTCGAGGAGTCCCCGGGCGCGTCTGACGGCCTCACGTTGTGGAACGCCGCCGGCCAGGAGTGGGACGGCGGCATTCTCCGCGGCGGTGAGGGCGGGAAGGAGATTGTACTGCTGGAAGACGAACCCGAGATGGGAGCGTCTGAACCGGACCCGCGCGTCGGGATCCAGCTTTTCCACCGCGGTGCCGAAGATCTCCACGTCCCCGGAGGAACTGTCGAGCAGCCCGGCGATTACCGAGATCAGGGTTGTTTTGCCGCACCCACTCGGCCCGAGGAGGAAGGTGAGTTCCCCGGCCTCCGCGGTGAAGTTGACCCCGCGGAGCACCTCGATGCGCGTGTCGCCTTCCCCGAATTGCTTTCGAAGATTGCTGCATCGGACCGCGGACTGGGAATGGTTCATGCCCGGAAGACGATGGCAGGTTCCAGCACCAGGACCCGGCGCAGGCTGAGCACGCTGGCAAGCACGACGACGAAGACCATGCAGCCGCCCGTGAGGGCGACGGACTGCCACATCAGGATGATCCCACGGGTGGCGACCTGCTGGCGGAAGACATCAAAGAAAACGGCGGCCATGCCCGTGCCGAGGGCGAATCCGATGGTCCCCACGGCGGCTCCCTGGAGGAGCACCATCGCCATCAGGCGCCGGTTGGGAATGCCGATCGCCTTGAGCGTTCCGAACTGGCGGAGGTTCTCCACGGTGAAGAGATAAAAGGTCTGTCCCGCGACGACCGTACCGACGATGAGTGCGATGGCGATGGTGATGCCAAAATTGACGGGGATGCCGGTGTTCTTGAGGTAGTATCGGATGCAGTCCCAGGCGAATTCCCCGGAAGTCCGGGCGCGAAGCCCGGTGGCGGCGTGGATGGACGCGCAGAGTTGCTCCGCGCTGGTGCCGGGAGCGGGGCGCGCGAGGAGGAAGGCCATCTGGTTGCGCTCGAGTCCCTGGAAGCGGGTTGCGATGCTGTACCGGGTGTGGATGACCGGGAAGCTGGCAAACGGGGCGCCCGCTTCGGAGATGCCGACGATGGTGACGGCATGATCGTTGAGTTCGAGCCGCCGGCCGAGTTGCAAGGGTTGTCCGGGGAAGAGAAGCAGGTAGCCGGCCCGGTCGATCACCACGGAATCGGGTTCACGAAGCCTTTCCCAGGATCCGAGAACCATCTTCCGCGGTGCGCCGACGAGGGTCGCATCGTCGAGTCCGAGCACGATGGATTGTGCGAAGCGTCCGGTTTCCGTGCGTGCCACCGGAATTCCCTTGAAGAGCCGCACCGCCCAGCCCGTGCCGGGCACACCCCGGACTCGGTTAAGGTCGGTGTCCCGAAGCGCCTTGGTCTCCTCGAAGTATTGGGTGGCCGGGTCCATCACCCACACCTCGGCATCGGTGACATCGAGGATCTGGCTGGCGGTACGCTGGAGGATGCCGGCGAAGATGGAGGTTTGGTTTTCGAGCAGGAACGTGCTGAACGCGATTGCAAAGACGAGGCCGAGGTATTTGGCCCGTTCGTGCGTGAGCATCCTCCAGGCGACGAGATTCATGTGCGTTTGCCCGGGCGGCGGCGTCCCGACGCGGTGGAGGTTGCGCGGGCGGCCGGTGACGGGGTGTCGAGCCAGGCGGCCTCGGGAAACACTTCGGCGCGGATGCGCCGGTCGGTCGCGGAGTAATCCCAATCCGCCAGCAGCGGGCGCCATCCCAGCCCGTCGCAGATCAGGTCCTGGTTTCGCCGTGTGGCTTCCAGCGGATCCCGCATCCGACAAAGTCGCTGGATCTCCGGTTCCAGAGCCATGGCGTGGCTGCCCATGGTCACGGCCACCAGGCTGAACTTCACCGCGTCGGCGTCGGGGGTCGAGGGGAGGTCCCCTGCCTCCCGGGCCGCCTGGACAATGGTGTCCATCACCCGGAAGCAGCGCTCGCCCATGCGTCCATGTGCCATCCGCCGTTCCGGAGAGGCCTCCAGCCAGAACGATTGGGAGTGCAGCATGAGATCGAGCTGAAAGTACTTTGGATGCACGACGGCGAACTGGCAGCACGCGACGCCGACCGCACGCATCCGCTCGCGTGTCCTGCCCGTGAATCCGGCGGCGCGTTCAAAGAGTTCAGCCCGGAGCTGCAGCGCCCGGGTGGCCACCGCCAGCACCAGGTCCTCCTTGGTGCAGAAATGCTGGTAGATGGTTCCCTTGGCGTACTCGATCGCACGCGCCAGCTCGTCCAGATTCAGGCCCTGGAATCCGTCCCGCAACAGCAACCGGCCGGCGTGCGAGATCATCAACTCCTCGCGTTCCTCCCGCTCCCGCCGCTTCCGTTCGCCCGTTCCCATGGAGCGAGGGTTCCATATTTTGACTATGAGTCAATAATTGATCCCAAGTCGTTACGTGGCGCGGACTCGACGGTGACGGGAACAGGAAGGGAGTCTCCGGGTTTTGACTGCCGAGGGGCCGGATCAGAGATCCCGCATGTTCTGGGCGAGATTGCGGCGGAGCCGTTCGCGGTTGGCGGCGTCGTGGAACTCGACCGGATTGAAGTCGTCAGTCAGGACGCGTCCGTGGAGGGGATCGGTTTCCTGGGTGCGGGCGAGGACGCGGACCACGGTATCGCGTACCAGGGAGTGAATGGACTGGGGATCGGTCTGGCGAAAGGTGCGCAGCGGGGCCTGGGACGCCACGTAAAAGGCGTTGCCGTTCTCCGAAGCGTGAAGTTCCACATGGTTGAAGGCGGCGCGCAGGGTCTTGGTGAGAGAGGCGAGGAAGAAGTCCCGTCCCCGCTGCGTGTCCCCAAAGCAATTGATGACCAGCACCCCTTCCGGATTGAGAACGTCGCGCATGGAGGCGAAGGCCTCCCGGGTCATGAGATGGGCCGGTGATGAGTCGCCCAGGAAGGCGTCGAGCACCACGGCGTCATAGCGGTTGGTGCAGCGGTTCAGGAACTGGCGACCATCCCCGAGGGTGATGTTCATCCGGGAGGCATCGAGATCGAAGAACTTCTCCGCGACGGGGACTACTGCGGGATTGATTTCCACGACGTCCACCCGAACTCCTTCCTGCGCGAACAGCGAAGGCACAATCCCGATTCCGAGTCCGATGCACAGCACCGAGCGCAGGTTTTCCACATGCGTTCGGGCCAGTTCGTGGAGCGCGTAGGTGAACACCGATCCACTCTGGCGGGTATCCGGGACGTAGGTGTTCTGCATCAGGTAATCGTTCAGGTAGAAGCGCAGGGCTCCCGAGGTGCTCTCAAGGACCTGCAACTGGCCAAAGTTCGAGTTGCCCCGGAACAACTGCTTCACCCGCGTCACTGGACGGCCGAGGTCGCGTTGAACCCCGAGCAGCGCGGCCGCGGCCACCGCAATGGCTGCGACGGATGCGGGAGCGGCGCGCCGGCCCCAGACCGCGAAATGGACGAGGGCGACCGTGGCAACCACGCCGGCCGTGGCGGCCATGGTGACGGAGTTCGGGGCGAGCGGAATCAGGAGGTAGCCGATGAGCGCCGTCCCCGCGAGGCTTCCCACGGTGCTCAGCGAGCTGAGGCGGCCCACCGCACCGCCGACCGTCTGGAGTTGGTGGGTCAGGAATCGCACGAGGATTGGTCCGGTCATCGCGAGGAGCGACAGCGGGAGGAGAAAGAGGAACAACGAGGCCAGCAGCGAGGCCACCGGAAGTCGAAACTCAAGGCAGGCGATGGCGACGGGGCGGACGAGGACCACCGTCAGCGCCAGATACAGGGCCGAGCCGAGCATCGCCGCGAAGAGGCGGTTGAGGTGGACCGCGGAATCCGACCAGAGACCGCCGATGTAATAGCCCACGGCGAGGGACATCATGGCGATCCCGATTTGGGCGGTCCAAACGAAGTGGGACGTGCCGAGGTAGGGCGCGAGCATTTTGGCGCCGAGGATCTCGACGATCATGATGGCCGCGCCGTTGACGAAGGCGGTGAGGTAGAGGAACCGCCGCTGTGCGGTGCTCAGGCTGGGAGCGGATGGGGATGGGGACGCCACGCGCGAAGCGTGCTGGAGAATGGGACAGGTTGCGACCCCGGAAAACTGGGGAACAGAGGGTCGCGGATGAGCGAAATGAAGACGGGGGTCCTCCGAGATCGTCTGCTACGGGTTGGAGGGGGTTTTCCAGTCATTCAGGGCGCGCTCACCGAGATCGGGTGCCGCGGCGGGATCCAGCAACCCAAGCGCCTCACCCACCAGATAGAGCGAGCCCGTGATGAGGACCGCGGGGTCTCCCGAGGTTGATCGTAGCGCCTCGGCCAGGGAGTCCATCGCCTTCACCGGACGCCCCAATCCGGATGCCACGAAGGCCGCCTTGAGATCCGCGGCGCTTACGGTGCGTCCGCTGGTCACGGGAACGGTGAGGATGCGTCCGGCGAGCGGAGCGAGAAGTCGGGCCATTTCGCGCCAGTCCTTGTCGGCCAGGAGGCCGACGATGAGGGTGGGGCGGACCCCCGGAAGGAGGTCCGGGAGGGCTGTCGCCAGGGCTCCGATGCCCTGGGGATTGTGCGCTCCATCGAGGAGGAGGGTTTGCGATCCCCGGCGCAGGACCTGAAGGCGTCCGGGCCATTCGGCACGGGCGAGTCCGGTCTTCAGGGCATCGTCGGACACCGGGAGAAATGCGCGGAGAAGGCGAACCGTGGCGGCGGCGAGCGCCGCATTGACGCGCTGGTGTGCGCCGGCCAGTCCCACCGGACCCGGCAGGGTTGCGGCCTCGGGTTCCCCGATGGCGAGGAACGGGGCGTCCAGTTCGCGCGCCTTGAATTCAAGAATGGCCAGGGTGTCGGGATCCCCGGCCGCAGTCACGACTGGCACCCCGGGCTTGATGATGCCGGCCTTCTCCGCAGCGATACGGGCGACGGTGGGGCCGAGCACCGCCTGGTGGTCGAGTCCGATGCGGGTCACCACGCTGGCAAGCGGGGTGACGATGTTGGTGGCGTCGAGTCGTCCGCCCAGGCCGGTTTCCCAAACCACCAGATCCACGCCGGCCTCGGCGAACCGGCGCAGGGCCATCACGGTGGTGAACTCGAAGAAGGTCGGTTCGACCCCGGGAAGCGTTCCGGCAAGGACCCGAAGCTCGGCGACACCCCGGGCCAGTTCCTCGTCGGACATCGGCACCCGGTTGATCTGGATCCGCTCGCCGAACCGGACGAGATGCGGGGAGGTATACATTCCGACGCGGAGTCCCGCGGCCCGGTACACGCTTTCCAGAAACGCGCAGACGGATCCCTTGCCGTTGGTGCCGGCAACATGAATGAAGCGGAGGCGACGCTCGGGATTTCCCGCTGCGGCGGCGAGTTGGCGCGTGGTTTCGAGTCCGGGCTGGTATCCGAACAGGGACAGCGATTTCAGGTAATGGAGTGCCTCGGTGACCGACACGGGGAAAGGGTTCGCGGTTGGCCCAGAACCGCAAGCCCGCGTCGAGGGAGCGTCCGGGAGGCCCGCTACAGAGTCAGGTTGGACAAATCGGCCCGCCCTTGCTCCCGTGGGGCGGATGGAACTCCGATTTCGACGCTTTGACCTGGCCCTTCGTCATTCGTGGGCCATTGCGACGGACCTGAAATCCGGCGGCGGCAAGTCCGTGTATCCCGTCGTTTTCGTGACGCTGACGGATCGCGACGGGAGGACTGGCATCGGCGAAGCCTCTCCGTCGAGCCAGTATCACGAGACCCATGAAACGGTGGCCGCCTTCCTGCGGAGGATTGATCCGGACCGGCTGTCCTTCGGGGACATCGAGGGAAGCATGGCGTATCTGGACGCGCTCTCGGCCGGTGACTTTCCGGCAAAGTGCGCGGTGAACCTGGCGCTGATTGACGGCGCGGCGCGGGCGGCCGATCAGCCGGTCTGCAATTATCTGGGGCTGGGTTTTGACGACGGAAAACCCGTGACCTCGTTCACCATCGGCATCGACACGCCTGAGGTCATGGGACGGAAGGCGGCGGAGGCGGCGTCCATGCCCATCCTCAAGATGAAGCTGGGCAGTCCAAACGACCGTGAAAATTTTGCCGCTGTGCGGAGTGCGGCGCCGGGGAAGTGGATCCGGGTGGACGCCAACCAGGCCTGGGCCACGAAAGAAGTGGCGCTGGGAAACATCGAGTGGCTGGCATCCGACGGACGGGTGGAGTTCGTGGAACAGCCCATGCCGGCGTCGGCTTCAGAATCAGACGCCGTGTGGCTCAAGGCGCGTTCCCCGCTGGCGCTCATCGGGGATGAGTCCTATCAGAGTGCGGCGGATGCCGAGACCTGTGCGCACCGGTTCCACGGGATCAACGTCAAGCTCGTGAAAACCGGCGGCATTTCGGCGGGCAAACGGGCCCTGGAGGCGGCCCGCGCCCGCGGGTTGAAGACCATGCTCGGATGCATGATTGAAAGTTCAGTGCTCATCACCGCCGGAGCGCACCTCGCGCGATTGACCGACTACCTGGACCTCGATGGAAACCTGCTGATCACCAATGATCCTTACTCCGGGGTTCGGTGCGAGGATGGCAGACTGACGTTTGCCGGGGTCGGGGAGTCGGTGGGACTGCGGGTTGTACCCCGGTGATGACGCCGGACTCCCATCGGGACGGGGCATCCTTCCGGGCCTATCGCGCGGCGGTGCGGTTCTTTCGTCCTGACGCCGCCCGCATTGGTGGGGCTGTAGCCTTGCTGGTGCTGAATACGGTCCTCGCATTGCTGAAGCCGTGGCCGCTGGCGTGGCTTGTGGATCGCCTCAGTGGTTCGACCGAAAGTTGGACCGCGCAATGGAATGGATCCCCGGCGTCTCTGGTGGCCTTGCTGGGCGTGCTCCTGATGGCCGTTCATGGCGCCCATGCCCTCCTCGGGGCCTGTCAGCAGGCGGTGGTGATTTCCACCGGACTTCGCGGACTCGCCCGCGTCCGGCAGGCAGTCTTTGAGCGGCTGTTGTCACTTTCGTTCCGGCGGTGGCATGGGTCGGAGGCGGGGGATCTCATCTATCGGGCGACCTGGGATACCTATGCGTTTCAAACCCTGTTCACCCAGGGATTGTTCACGGTGCTCGGTGCGGGGGTGGCGGTGGTGGCGATGACTGTGGTGATGTCCCGGGTGAACGGACAGCTCACATGGGTGGCGCTGGGCACGATTCCGGTCCTGATGCTGGTGATGCGGTGGTTGGGGCCCGGACTTGGGCGCCGGGCGTCGTCGGCCCAATCCGCGGACGCCTCGGTGGCCGCGGACGTGCAGCAGGCGGTGGCCAATCTCGCTTTGATCCAGGGCTACACCCGGGAGCCGCAGGCGATGGCGCGTTTCGAGACGACGGTGGATTCGGCCTTGAAGGCACGGTGGTCCCAGCATCGCCATGAGGTGATTTACCTTGCCCTGGTGGCGATCGTGCTGGCCACGGGCACCGGGACGATCGCGTGGCTGGGCGGATTGCAGGTGGTCGCGGGGCGACTCTCCCCGGGAAGCCTCATCGTCTTCATCGCCTATCTGGCGCAGCTCTACGAGCCGCTGAACCAGTTGACCCATGTGGGATCCACGGTGAGCCAGTCGCGGGCGGGTGCGGAGCGGGTGCTGGATTTGTTGGAGCCGGAGGCGGCCGTCCCGAATCGGGCATCGGGAGTCGCGACGGCGCCGGTGCCGGCGGGTCCGCTGGGTATCGAGTTTGACCGGGTGTCCTTTGGGTATCGGGACGGTTCCCCGGTATTGCGGGATCTCTCGTTTCGCGTCGAACCCGGTGAAGCAGTGGCCCTGGTTGGACCCAGCGGCGCGGGGAAATCCACGCTCCTGCAGTTGCTTCCGCGCTTCTTCGATCCGGACGCGGGCGTGATCCGTCTGGGTGGACGCGATCTTCGGGAGTTCGAGGTGCGGGACCTGCGCCGGCACATTGGATTTGTGCTGCAGGAATCCCTGCTGCTTCCGGGGACCCTCGCGGAAAACATCGGACTCGGCCGCGACGGGGCCACCCGGTCGGAAATTGAAGCGGCCGCGCGCGCGGCGAATGCCGACAGTTTTATTCGCAATCTGCCTGAAGGCTATGACACCCGGGTGGGGGATGGAGCGGCCCGGTTGAGCGTCGGAGAGAAGCAGCGGATCAGCATTGCGCGCGCGTTTCTCAAGAACGCCCCGGTGTTGTTGCTCGATGAACCCACCAGTGCATTGGATGCGATGAGCGAGGAGGCGGTGCTCTCGGCGATCCACGCGCTGATGCGGGGCCGGACGGTCATCCTCGTCGCACACCGACCCGAATCCCTGCGGGGCCTCCATCGGGTGTTCCGGTTGGAGAGTGGGTCCGTGGTCACCGGATCCCCTGCGTAACGGATGGGAGGGATGGCGTGTCGCCGTCCGTGAACAGGTCTGGCTTTCCTTACGCGTCGCGGCGGGTCGAAAAGCGGTAGAGGACTACCGCAGTCCAAGACGCTTCGCGCGGAATGGGGCGTACTGAACCTGTCACCGTAACTCCCGGGGGAACGATGGGAGGGCGTCACGCCGTCGGTGAGCAAGTCGTAGTCAGTAGCGAAGGCAGCGTGTTCCTACCTGGAGGAATGGCGGGTCCGTCTCTGATAAAAGGCCAGAGCGACCAAAGGCATCCCGATGGCAACTCCCCAGGCGGTCGGCTCTGGAACCAGGGAGATGTTGTCGACGAGGATGGGGTTTTCACCGGTGGAAAACTTTAGGACTACTTCCTGACCCGCCCACGGAGTGACGTCACAACGATACCGCCCCGAACTGCCCGTGGGGACGAGAGTCAGAGGGGTGTTATTGACGGATACTCTGAGGAAATCGTAAACGGATGTGGGGATTGCCGGTGTCCAAGTGGAATCAAAAACGAGAGTCGTCAGGTTGCTCGGGATGTCGCCCCGTTGCGATAGTTGGAACACGGCTCCGCCTGCGGAAAAGTTGCCTGCGATGGGAGGTTGGCGCCAGGGGCCGATGTCTGGATGGTTGGGGTTCTCCGGTCCGGCGATGATGGCGCTGGGGCCTGACAAATAGCCGATGTTGTACAAAACATATTTTGCGTTCTCTCCATAGTCCGGATCGCCTTCGCTTCCCAGTGGGTTCCACGATACGGCCCATCCCGGAAGTGCTTCGTGGGACAATACAAGAGGCTGACCAGGAGCACCCACGATCTGTGCAGCCTCGAAATCCAGGTTTTGAAACGCGGCTCCCTGGGCGATACCCAAGATCAGGCTGGTCAGGATAAGGAACTGGATGGTTCTCATGGTTGCGGGCCGTTTGAGACGATGTGACTTATTGTTGGTAGTCTCTGGGCTGGTGGCTCATGTCCTCTCTGGAATCCCCGAGGTCGTTTGAAAACTGATTCGGCAACCAGTCGTGCGGGTGCGGCGCCAGACGAGAGCCAGAAATGCGACGCCCCCAAACGCCAAGGCGGTCACGCCAGGTCCGGCCTCGGGAACCAGTTGCAATTGGTCGATGTTGATTCGGGCCAGTCCGATATCCATGTACGGTGGTGACGTTGGAAGCAGTTCGCATCGGGCCAGGATTTTCAGTGTGCCTGTCTGACCCGCGAAGGGGCGCAGATCCGCGATGAGCCGGGACAGCGGCTTCCCATTCCATTCCGCGGGCGTCAGTTGAAACGAGGCCGGGGTGTCATTGAAAAGAACCCGCAGATATCCGGTCTGATAAAGGGCGCTCTCGCCCTGATTGAGGTCGGTCAGGAGGGTCAACCATTGTTGGCCGGGTTCCAGGGTCGCGGTCTGTGCGACCCCGACTTCCGGGCGACCCGTGAAGGTGAGGAATCCCATCGAATAGATGCCAGCGATGGCGGAGGGTGAGGTGATGGTTGGCCAGGAGACCGCCCCAATATTCATGGCGTTGATGCGGAACAGGCCCCCGTTTCCGGAGTCGTAATAGATTCCTTCCCACGCGGCGACGGCGACATCCCCATACTCGGGAGTGCCGATTTCCTCGAAGTCGAGGTTCGAAAAGGAAGCGCCCGATGCCGGTTGAAGGGCGAGGTGACCAGCAGGATGGAATAGAGATTTTTCATTCGGGTTGGGGCTAATGATCGGACCCTGGAGGTTGAGAAACGGATCAACTCTGGCGAAAGAGGTCGCCCTTTGGATTGCCTTGAAACCTTCCGGGGCAAGAGATGCGGCCTACGCCCAAGACACTTCAGTGCATTCCAAGTGCGGGACCTGTGCACGGAGCTTTCTGTCAGATTGGTAACGGATTCTCGGGGATCCGACTAACCAACTCCCTGTGCAACAACGGTCACTTCTTGCTCAAGGACACGCATGGCGTCGGAGGGAGGCCAGCGAGGGGCTCGAAGTGGTAGGGAATGTATTCGGATAAGCAGTTTCCTCCCGTGTGAAACGAGGAAAGGGGGGAGCGTCACTGTCAGTAAACAGGTCCAGAGCCAAGTGCGCGTCAATGGGGTTGCGTGACGGTCTGCGCGAAAAGGCCGCAACTTGAAGTGGGCTCGCAGCATGCAAGCCCCTCCCGTGGGAAAGGGGGAGGAACGGCGTGACGTCAGGGTCGCGGGCGGCGGAAGAGGACGGGCGCCTCGGGCCTGGGGCTCTCCACGTTCTCGGAGGGATAGAGCAGCCAATGGCTGAGGGCGGGTGTCCAGTGGATCATGTCGGTGGATTGCTCCAAGTTCACGGTCTGGCCCGGGGTGCCCTGGACTGGAATGCGGAGCGTTCCGGCATTGAAGCTGGGCTGCTCCAAGACCGGATCCGGATCGGGGTCGAGGATCAAACGGAACCTCGCCGGAAGATCCCACCGGCCGTTGGCTCGGATGGAATACTCCACGCCTCCGGCGACGCGGTAGTCCTTGCGATTCCAGTCCGATTCCCGCCAGGGCACCCACATCAACTGCGCGGCACTGAGCCCTCGGAACACATCCACCTGATGTTCTGATTCCCGGATCAGATGGAGAGTGCCGGCGGACGGTGCCGTCCAGCGCCACCAAACGCCCAGCTTCGATTCGCCCGGCTCCGAGGTGGAACCGTTTACGGAACCTTCGACGACGATTTCCCCAGATCCCGTGACCCGGATGGCCTGGCCGAAGTCGTCGTTCGTGGGCGAGTCCGTGTATTGGAGTGGGATTCGGAACGGAAAGAGCTGGTTCCCTGCAACGCGAAGGGAGTAGGTCTCGCCCGGCTCGGTCCTGAATCCGAGCATGGAGGATTGCTGTCCGAAAGGTTCCAGGGCGTTTAAGAGATCTCCCTTCCAGGCGCTCAGCAGCCAATTGCTGGACTCCATAGTGCGCAGAACGCCACGTCCCGGGGACGTCCAGCGATACCACACGGTACCGGGAGTGTTGATGGGGTCCGTGTCCGGCTCCCCGGGTTCCAAGGTGGCGCCGTGCGTGGTGCCTTCCAGCACGGGATTCAAGCCCGACACGGTCACTGCCTGGACAAAGTCATCGTTTGGTGGAGCGGCGGGTCCACGAAGTCGAACGTGATACGGATGCGGTTCGTCCTCTTCCGTTCCAATCCAGATGGCGTAGGTGTGTCCCTTCTCGGCGGGAAAGGCCACGGACAGGTACAGTTGAAAGAGCTGTCGGTCCGGGTAGAGACTGCGGAGGGACTCCAGGGTTGTTCCCTCGAACGGTTCGACATACACGGGATGGGGGCCGGGATCCTGTTCCAACACGACCCACCCGGTGTCCGGTGCGGTCCAGGAGTACCAGACGGTGTTTCGAATCACCCGGACTTGACCCTGGGCGCGTCGTTCCGCTTCTCCAGGTTCCCGGATCGCCCCGAGGGTGATCCCGGTCATTTCGGCTGCGTTTCCGGAGACCGGAATGCGCTGGGCGAAATCGTCGTTGGGAACCGGCGGATAACAGTGAAGCCGCCAGTGCGCGGGCGGGAGGATCTCGTAACTCCGCTCCTCGAGGAGGATCTGGTAGCGCGTGCCCCCAGTCACGGGTACGACCACGGGCTGGGCAGGGTCGTTGGATGAGGCCAGCCGGCGGAGGCGATCCTGAGCGTCCCCGGAGTATACCGTCGCATAGCGGGTTGGATCCGCGGTGGATTCCTCGAGGACGAGCCAGCCGTCGCCAGGGGAGATCCAGGAGAACCAAACCGATCTGGGATGGGGACCAACTTCCCCGCCGAGAGATTCGAACTCCGTGGCGGCCGCCGCATGGTCTGCCACGAGATCGAGTTCCGAGCCCGACACCGGAGTCCGGTCTTCAAACCGGTCGTTTTTTGGGATCAACCCCAATACGAGATCGAAGGTCGAGGCGAGTCCGGGCGAGACCCGGTTCAACGTGTCGACCTGGACGAAGTATCGCGTTCCGGCCGAGACGGTGGCGACGTTGACACCGTTGGTTTGCTGTAGCGCCACGGGCACCAGATCGGACAGGGAAGTCCCGTGATAGAGTCCCACCATCGCATCGCGACTCAATTGAAGTGTCCCGTTGACCGGTGCGCGCCACGTCCACCACCGGGTCCACGGCGCGGACTGCGATGGGAGTGTCGGTTCGCCGTCGTCCATGCCCGCACCCGCGACGGATCCCTTGAGTCGAATCGGGAGCGAGGCGATCTCGGCTGCCTGGGCGAAGACATCGTTGGTCGGTGCCACGCGTACGGAGAGCGGCGGGCTGGCGATGGGAAGGCCCCCGCTTTGGGTTCCCATCGCGATCGCTGAGTATCGTCCGGGAGGAAGGTTGCTGAAGGTGTGGCGGAAGGGGGCATTCGTGAGGACCGCAGTGAGCGGACCGTCGGTGCCTCCCGCCAGCCGCAGGGTGAGGGTCGGTCCCAGGAGGGAACGCGCTTCCAGAATCAAATCGGTTCCCTCGGTTAGCAGCGAAGTGTTGGACTCCAATTCGAGGTCGGTCGGTGCCACGGTGAGTTCGAATGGGCCACCGTTGCCCAGCTCCAATCCGGACCTGTCGACTTGGATGGCGATCCAGAGCGGCACCCCGGCGGTTGTGGGAAACTGGAGGAAACGTACCCCGTCGTCCGCAGGAGTCTCCGTCACGGAGACCGCAGTGGCGATGGTGGGCTCCGAGCTTGAAAATACCGTGCACCGCGCCCTGGGATTTCCGCGAAAGGTCAGCGTGGCAAAACCTGTGGTCTCGGGCGTCCATTGATACCAGACCGATCCCCCGTCAGGAACTTCCGCATCGCCGGGGTCGTTCTGCCGCGTGGACAGTGCGGTGTAGCCCGAGACCCGGCCACCCGTGGACGCGATGAGGGTGGCCTGGGTCACCGGGTCATTGCTGGGACGCGGAAGCAGGACCCACGAGTACGCCCCGGGTCGATAGCTTCCGCGGGTGGCAAAGAGACCAATCCAATAGGTGGAGCCCCGCACGGCTTCGAACGATTGACTGCCGGAGTCCACACGCTGGAGTTGGTTCACGGAATCCCCCACGAAGACGGACGCAGTGGACGTGGTGGACCCAAACCATGGGCCTTCCTCAGGGGCGTCCTCGTTCGCAAGAAATACGGGTCCCGAGGTGTCTGCGGTCCAGCGGTACCACACGCTCTGCGGAAAATCGCTGTCGGTGGGATTCGGTTCGCCCGGTTCGGCGCTCGCATACTGAAGCTCACCTTGCATGCGTGCGGGGAGCAGACCGAGGGGCGATGCGTTGGTGAATGCGTCGTTGGATGGGAGCGGAGTGAACGAAAGCTGGAATCCCACCATGGACTGGGAGAACCCCGGACGCCCCCGGATGTACCAATGGGCGCCGGCGGGGACGTCGAGGGTTTTCTCGCAGCAATCCGTCGTGGCGAGGGGTTGCAAGCTGGGGAGCCGGTCACCCGAATAGATGTCGAGGGTGCCCAGGGGCTGGGTCACCGTCAGGAAGCCGCCCGACGGGGCGGTCCACGACCACCACAGGGATTGATCCTGCCACGGAGGAATCACCCATTCTCCGGGCTCGCTGGAAGCGCCGCCGGCGAAGGCGCTGACGGTGATCGGATTTCCTGCGAGCGGTGTGGCGTCCGCAAATCGGTCGTTGGGGGATTCCGGCAGTAATTGGAAGGTGAGGATGCGCGGAGCGTTGTCCGGATTCGGTTGATCCGCGGAGACGGCGATCCAGTAGGTGATCCCGGTGCGAACGAGCAGGGTGACGCGGCCAAATTTGGAGCCGCCCTCCACGTTCAGGGCGTCGAGAGATGTCCCTGAATATACGGCGAGCAGTTCGCCGGAGGAGAACCCGTTGGTGCCCGCAATGCGGACGTCGATCCCGCCGTTGCGGGGTGCGGTCCAGCGCCACCACACCGAGTTCCGGGCCGGTTGGCCCACATGACCGGGTTCTCCGGGCTCCGTAGTTGCCGATGCGATGTGAACCTGCTGCTCGGCGAAGGTGCCCTCAAGGATGTTTGCCGCGACGAAGTCGTCATTGGTCGGACGGACGAGGAATGGGATCGGCGGGATGTCGCTGGATTCCCCGCCGCGCCGGATCAGCCGGGCGGACAGGGTATACCGGCCTGCGGGCAGGGAACCGGCGTCCCATTCATAGGGCGGTGTCGCGTCGCTGGCGACCGTCTCACCATTGGACACGAATTCGACCTCGCGAATGTCCCCATCCTGAGGAGTGACTACCACTTGGACGCTTGCCGGAGTTCCTGCGACGACTTCGTTGGAGGGGGCGACCTCAAGTGTGGCTGTGCTGAATTCCATCCGCAGGGAGAAGGCATCCGGGGCCAGCGGATAGATGAGCGTTAAGGATTCCCCGGCAACGACGGGAATGTCCGAGAGGGAGTCCACCCATGTCCCGGTGTTCTGGGGAAGGCCTCGGAAGACCAAGGGGAAGTAGGCGGTTTCGAGTGGATCAAGGGAACGAACGCGGACACTGGCTCGTCCATTGGCGGTGGCCGTCCACGTGTACCAAATCGCCGGCCACCCTCCGGCGATTTGTTCCGTGACGTCGCTGGTCGCGCCGAGTCCGGTTCCGTAAATTTCGGATCCGTCGTTCGGGATCGTTTGGGCTCCCGTCCAGCGGTCGTTGGACGGAGTGGGCACGAATCGCAGGCGAAAGGTGACCGCTGCGTCCGGTCCGTAGGCATCGCCGACCATGAGGTTGAGGATCTCTCCAGCCGAAACGGGGGTGCTTCCCTCGAATTCTCCCACGGCGAGCAGAACCGTGTCCGGCAGTCCGGTGTCGCGCACGACGGTCACGCCGCCAACTGCGGAAGGATTGGGTGACCCGGCGACGGAGAGGAGCGCCACCCCATTCGTGGGGGCCGTCCAGCGATACCAAACGGAACGACGAACCGCCGGGACCCCGTAGGACTCCCCGGGTTCGAGGGTTGCCCCGTCCAGATCGACTTGGAGAACCACGGACGCGTCCGTTAGTGAAGTGGGGTGGGTGCGATCATCGTTGACCGGGGCGCCGACGATGCAGGGAACCAGAAGGAAGAGGGCGAGGAGCGCGAGGAGTTGGCCCCGGAACTCATGCAGAATGGGCATTGCAGGTCGCGTTGGGGA
Organism: Verrucomicrobiota bacterium; assembly: GCA_046346705.1. GTDB lineage: Bacteria > Verrucomicrobiota > Verrucomicrobiia > Limisphaerales > UBA9464 > UBA9464. The sequence continues at coordinate 317,732 of JAXMHR010000003.1, forward strand.
AGTCGGGCAACGGCGGATCACTTTGGCGTCTGGAACTTGCCGAAACCATAGGGGGTTCCGGCCGAGATTCCAGCGTCGTGTTGGGCAGTCGGGATTCACGGATCGAAAACAGAAAGGGATGGCGTGTCGCCGTCCGTGAACAAGTTCGGGGCCTGGCGGGAGATGACCGATGCGGGAGGGATAGCGGATGGGGCAGGGGTGTTGAACCTGTCACCATGTCCCAGTTCTTTGGAACGATGCGCGGGTCTCGGTTGAAGCGTTGGTCTTCTCCCTACGCGTCCCGGCGGGTCGAAAAGCGGTAGAGGACTACCGCAGTCCAAGACGCTTCGCGTGGAATGGGGCATATTGAACCTGTCACCATAATCATAATCCGGGGCCCGGTTCGTGGGGAGGATGGCGGGTGAGTTCCGACGCGAGGGGCGTGACTTGAAGTGGGCTCGCAACATGCAAGCCCTCCCGAGTGAAGTGGACGCAAACGCCTCTTCGTCTATCGGGGACTTGGTGAAGTGTTGCGCGCGATTTCCTCCTGCGCTGTAGCCAATCGCTCCATCGCCTTCACAAAGCGAATCAGGAGGGTCAGGAGGAGGATTGTGATGCCGATGACGACGCACACGTACAGGACAAAGAATAAGGATCCGATCATGGGATGTTTGTTTGGAGTCCGCCGTGCTTCCAGAGGGAGGAAGTGACGTTGAACATCACGTCTTTCGCCGAAGGGAGTCGAGCCCCGATCACCTGGGCCCCCGGGATTCCTTACGAGTCGGTCCCTCTCCTCTTCAGAGAGCGTCGATTCAGTGCTCCGTTGCTGAGGAGCCCCGCGACGCGAACGGGTTCCATGTCATCAGCGCGGCGCCGGCGAGCAGGACGAGGCTGTAACCGCAGAGGAGATGCGTGACGCGATGGTAGGCGTCCACCGGGGGCAGAGTGGGAAGGAGGTTGCGGAGCAGGTAGAGGTTGACCAGGTACGCGCCGGCGACGAGGAGCGCCCACGGGACGACCAGGAATCGTCCACGCGCGAGCAGATTGGAGACGAGCACATTGGCCAGCGAGTAGGCGACCATGGCCCAGGCATATCCGGGGACGACCGGGGCGGCGGCGATGGCGTCGGGTTTGTTGAAGAACACGATGCGCAGGGGGAAGGTGGGAAACAGGGTGACAAATCCCGCGGCGAGGGCACCCAGCACGAGTGTGCCGACCAGCGCGAGGGTCAGGGCGTCCGAAGCGCCGCCACCAGCGGCACTGCGGGCGATCTTCGGAAACATGACCATGGCCAGGGGCACGGTGAATTGGACGAGGGCAAATCCGATCAGGGCGGCGGGGATGTATCCATTTCCCAAGGCGAACTTGTCTGCGAGTTCCTGGGTGAGGATCGACTGGAAGTACAGCACGTCCACGTTGGAGATCAGCAGCATCGCGCCCGCTCCGAGCGTGAAGGGGAGGACGCGGCGGAGCCACTCGGGCCAATCCACGGGGCTGCCGCGCGCGGTCCAGATGCCTCGCGTCCGCCAAAGGGCGACCCCGGTGGAGGCCACCATCGCGAAGAAGGCTGCGTACAAGGCCGCCGCCGCGCCGAGATGCAGCACGAGCACCGTCAGCAGGATCAGACAAATTCGCAGCAGGCCGTCGAGGATTGCCACCCATCCGAGGGTGTAGAAGTCCTGCTCCCCCTGGAGCAGCCCCCGCATCACCGGCAGGATGAGCCACATCAGGCCAACGCCGAGCGTGGGCCACAGAACGGCTCCATCGCCGAGGCGGAGTTGGGTGCTGATCCGCTCGCGCACAAGGAAGGTGCCGAAAAGGAGGACGAGCCACAGCAGCACAATCCCACAGAGGACCCGCTGGGTGGTGGTGGCGAGTCGGGCCCGGGCCTCCGGGGTCAGGGCCGCGGCGCCCTGCTGGGCGAAACTGGTCATGAGTCCGGCACTGGGAATCCCCAGCAGCAGGAAGGCCCGCAGCATTGCGCTGAAAATCTCGTATTGGGACCGCTCCATCCGGAAGACGACCGGATGGACGGCCGTCATGAAGACGCCGCCCACGACCGTTCCGAAGGCGAGCCAGGCGCTCTGCCGGAAGAAGCTGGACCGTGAATCACTCATGTGCGATCCGGGATACCGGAGCCGCGGCGCGGGTGCGAGCTTCGACGAAATCCACAGCGCGGCTCGTGACCACGGACCAGTCCAGGGCCGCCGCCACTCGGGCCGAGGCGGCGCGTCCCAGGCGAACCCGATCCGGTGCGGGCAGGTCGAGCCACGACAACACGACCGCCGCGAGGCTTTCGCCGTCAAACCGACCAAAGCGCATGGCCGATTCGTCCGCGAAATAGGTGCGCAGATTCTCCAGCGGGGTGCTGGCCACCGGGATGCCGCAGCCGAGGTATTCCACCGCCTTGGCTACGAAGGCGCAGTGTGTCCCGTTGGATTCCTCGTAGGGAACCAGACCCACGGTCGCGGAGCGCACCTGTCCGGCGACGGCGTCGTAGGGGATGAACCCGGGAAGTTCCAATCGAACGCCCGGCACACTTGCGCGCAGTCTTTGCACAAATCGGGACAGGGAAGGCGTCTCACGTCCGACAAACCGGAATCCCACCTCCGGCCGCGCCGTGGCGATCCGGGAAACCGTGTCGAGGGCTATTTGCCCGAGGTGATGCTGGTCAAACGACCCATGCATCACCACCACCGGGGACTGGGGCGGCAGGCCTTCCGATGCGGGCTGAAAGCGGGAGGCGTCGTAGCCGTATTGAATGGCCCGCACCCGTTCCTCGGGATAGCCCGTGGTGATGAATCGGTCGGCGAGCGGACGTGATACCGTCAGGATGCCCTCCACATCGTACCGGCGGGGTAGCGAGAGTTCGAAGCGCGTCAGCCTTCGGACCATGGGCCGGGGCATCACCCACGCGGGCCACGTCTCCATGAAGCCAGTCAGGTAATCCAGGAAATTGAGGACGGCGGGAATGCCCAGCTCCCGGCGGAGGCGTCCGGCCGCCACGGCGGAGATTGTGTGCTGGGCCACGAGGACATCGAACCGGGCCGGCGTGGACCGGACGAGGCGCGCCAGTGCGGTGGGATACAGCAGGTACTTCAGGTTCCGGAACCGCGCGTAGCGTCCCATGCGCCAGCGGGTGAACGGATGCACGGTGACTCCGAATTGCCGCGCCACGGCGTCGGAATCGGGAAAGGCGGGACAGAACAGATCGACCGCATGACCGCGCCGGACGAATTCCCGGACCAAATAAGGTGCCTCCGCCGAACCACCCCCGCTGGGCGGGTGGAAGGGTTCGTGGGTCAGGAAGGCGACTCGCATGTGACGCCGCAGTCTAGCGCGACCCCCGGCTGCGGAGGAATCCGGAACCGCAGCGACGCCGTCCTCGTTCGTAGTCCCATCTTCAGGGGGTCCGGGCTGCGTTGAACTGCGCCCGCATCAGGGCAGCGCCCGCAGAAAGCGCTCCAGGATCGCCGTCCCGCGATCGAGGCTGGCGAGGGAGATCCACTCATCGCGCGTGTGGGCCTGCCGAATGTCGCCCGGGCCAAAGACGACCGACGGCGTTCCCCCTGCTGCGAGCGGGGCCGCATCACAGAAGTAGTGTACGCCGGTGGTGCGCTTCCGTCCGGCGGCGCGGAGCAGGGATTGAACGAGCGGATGGGAGGGATCCGTCTCCAACGGCGGACACGTCGCGAGGCGGAGCGGGTGGAACGCCGCCTGCACTTTGGCGGCGCGGAGGACCTGGCGAATCTCCCGTTTCACGCTGGCCTCCGTCTCGCCGGGAAGGGTCCGGCGGTCGATGGAAATGACGCACTCCTCGGGAACAATGTTGGGCTGGGTGCCGCCGCGGATGGATCCGACATTGATGGTGGGATGTCCCAGCAGAGGATGGCGGCGCTGACGGAGCGTCTCGGCGTAGGTGGTTTCGAGGGTCTGGACGGCGCGGGCCATCCGGTGGACCGCGTTGACCCCGAGATGCGGTGTGGCGCCATGCGCGCTCCGCCCGCGGGTCCGCAGTTCCAACCACACGTCCCCCTTGTGGGCGCTGACCACTTCCAATCGGGTGGGTTCTCCGACGATTGCGAGGTCGGCCGGTCGGGTGTGGCTGGCGTAGAAGCGGGAACCGAGTTGTCCATTCTCCTCGTCGACGAGTCCGATGAACCGGATCTCGGTCTCCTTGGGACGCCGTCCGCCGCGGGCAATGGCGCAGAGGGCGCTGAACATGGCCGCCACGCAGCCCTTGGTGTCGCATGCGCCGCGCCCCTGAAGTCGTCCGCCGGACATGCGAGGTTGGAGCAGATCGTCGAGCGCTGGAAATCCCACGGTGTCGAGGTGGGGGGCAAGGAGCACCGTGCGGCGGATGGGCCCGCTGGGCACCCATCGAACGACGAGGTTCGAACGACCCGGCGCGACCTCTTGAAGAGTCGAATCGAGTTTCGCCGCGGTGGCGCGATCTTTGAGGAACCCCGCCATGCGCGCTTCGCCAGCCCTTGGATCACCCGGGGGCAGGAACGCCGGATTCACACTGGGGATCGCGACCAGGTCGCGGAGCAGTTGTGCGGTGGGAGAGGCGCGTTTCACGAGCGGAGCGGAGCGTAGCGGTGCTGAAGGGCGGATGCAGTGAGATAATGGAGGAGGGTCATTGGTCATTGGTCACTGGTCACTGGTCACTGGTCACTGGTCACTGGTCACTGGTCACTGGTCACTGGTCACTGGTCACTGGTGGGTGTCGCCGTCCGTGACCTAGTCCGGGGCTTGGCGGGAGATAACCGATGCGGGAGGGGGTGGCGGATGGGGCGGGGTATTGAACCTGTCACCATGTCCCAGTTCTTTGGAACGATGCGCGGGTCTCGGTTGAAGCGTTGGTCTTCTCCCTGCGCGTCCCGGCGGGTCGAAAAGCGGTAGAGGACTACCGCAGTCCAAGACGCTTCGCGTGGAATGGGGCATATTGAACCTGTCACCATAATCATAATCCGGGGCCCGGTTCGTGGGGAGGATGGCGGGTGAGTTCCGACGCGAGCGGCGTGACTTGAAGTGGGCTCGCAACATGCAAGCCCTCCTGTGGGTGAGGAGGGGAGGGTAATTCCAGGCTGGGCGGACACCGGGACTCGCGGACAGAGTGGCGGGGTTCGACGCCATCCGCGATGAAGCTCCTCGTGTTCGCCCACGTTCCGCCGCCCCATCATGGCCAAAGCCAGATGGTGCAGTATCTGGTGGACGGATTCCGGGAGCGTCCGGAACTCGGAGTCGAAGTGGTCCACGTCGACGCGCGGTTATCGGGCGATCTTCAGGACGTCGGCTCGGCGCGAGGTGGCAAGGTGCTTCAGTTGCTCAAATATTGCGGGCAAGCTATTGCCGCGCGGGTGCGCACCGGAGTCCGGACCCTGTACTACATCCCGAGTCCACCCAAGCGCACCCCGCTGGTGAGGGACTGGATGGTGTTCCTGCTGCTGCGTCCCTGGTTCCGGGAGGTTGTGTTTCATTGGGAGGCGGCGGGACTCGGTGAGTGGCTGGAGACGCAGGCGCGTCCGTGGGAGCGGGTGCTGACCCGGGCGCTGCTCGGGGGACCGGCCCTCTCCGTGGTGCTGGCGGAGACCAACCGCCGGGACGCGGAGGTGGTGTCCTCCCGGCAAACGCGAGTCGTGCACAACGCCCTGAAGGATCCGTGTCCGGACTTTGTCCGGACCCTGGGTCCACGTCGGCGGGCAAGGTTGGAGGAACTCCGGGAACGGGGAGGGGAGGTCCGGGTGCTGTTCCTGGCGCTGTGCTCAAGGGACAAGGGTTTGTTTGACGCGATGGAGGCGGTGGCCCGGGCCAATGCGGAGGCGGCGGTACGAATTCCGGGGCGTGTCCTTCGGTTCCGACTGACCGTGGCCGGTGCGTTTCCGGATTCGGACGTGGAGCGGGAATTCCGCGAGTGGTGCGCGCGGCCGGGGCGTGAGGGAATGGTAACGCGCGCCGGATTCCTGTCGGGTGTGGAGAAGGATGCGGCCTGGCTTGCCGCGGACGTGTTTTTGTTTCCGACCTATTACGCAAATGAGGGACAGCCGGTCAGTCTGATCGAGGCGATGGCCTACGGAGTTCCGTCCGTGACCACGCGATGGCGGGGGATTCCAGAGATGTTGCCGCCCGGGTACGCAGGCTTGGTGGAACCCCGGGATCCGGTGGTCCAGTCGGAGGCACTTCTGGCGGTGTCTCTGGGAGAGGGCGGTTTTGAATTGCGCCGCGAATATGAGCGGCGATTTACGCTGGACCGCTATCTGGAGGGAATGGCTTCCGCGATACGCGGGATCGGGGAGGGGGCCTGAATCGGATTTTGGGACCGTCCGTCAGGGCGCCAAGGTCTTTACGCGGAAGAAGGCCGGCAACAACGAGGACGGAACGGAGAGATTCACCGGGCGCTCGGAGGCGGGAAATGCCCGCTCGGTGCCGGGGACCTGGACCGGGGTCCAGCCACCCTCGGAGAGATCGGTGCATCGCTCCAGTTGCAGGGCCCGATTGGCGGGTTGAGTCACGTGGAAGTGTGCACCCTCAGATCCCAGGGAGCCGGTGAAGGAGACCGCGGGGTCCGTGGGCCGGTTTGCGGTGGACAGGATCCAGGAGTTGAGCAGGACGGCCCCCCGAGGGTCGGCCACGTTGGACGCCAGCGGTGGCATCTGACTGGCACCCCGGGTCGAAATTCGGCGCAACAATACGGAGTGGTTGGGATCGCCCGGAGCGATGACCCGGTTGGATGGATCGCCCAGGACATTCAGGAGGACGCCGGCGAGCAGTCCGGAGTTCTCGGTCGAGGTTTGAAATCGAGCGTCGAAGGTTCCGAGCCCTGCGCCGCCGGGTTGGTGGCAGAAGGAGCAATTGGCGGAGAGATAGGACCTCGCCCGCCATTCGAGGCTGGCGGTGGTGTCATCGATCGCGGCGTATTGGAGGAGGGGTTGCAACGCAGCCGGACCATTGGTGACATATCCCGAGGCAATCCAAGCGCCGATCTGATTGGTTCGAATTCCGTTCCAATCGATCACTCGGTTGAGTTGGGCGGTGTCGAATCCGAGTGCGAATCCGGCGCGGCGGTTGTGGCAGGTCAGGCATTCCGATCGACCGGGATAGTGCCAGCGCTGATGGACGCGACTCCCTCCGACCCAGCGCTCGACCTCTTCGTCCCGACCCGCCTCGGCGACCAACGTAGCGTTGGTCGCGGAATCCCAGCGATAGGTGACTCCATAGATTCCATCCGCCTGCTTCACGAGAAGCCGCGTCTCCATCCGGCGTGCGGATTCAGGAACCCCGTTGGTGATCTCCAGGTCGAAGTGTTTGATCCAGACCGTGCCGGTCGGGAGGTCCCAGCCGCCCGAGGCCTTGAATCCAAGTTTCTGTTCAGTGTCCGGGACGGAAAACCAGCGACGCTTTCTCGCGTCGTCGGACCAGAACGGGTGGTTGACCTCGTAGGGGACGACGCCGGCTGCCGGGGTCAGGGTGGGAAGATCCGCGAAGGCCCCGGTTTCCGCCAGGGTCGCGGGAATGGGATCGCCGGTGAAGATTTCGGAATGCTCCAGACGCAGGAGGCGGGAGCGCTCGATTTCGGAGAGCCACGCGTCGCCGTTGATGGGATCCGAGGCAAAGTCCGTGATGAACGGTTGGTAGAGGGAGAGTCCTGAGATTTCGCCGACGCCCTCGTTGTTGACGTGAATGGCCCCGACCCAACCATAGCCATGGTCCGCCACAAGATAGGATCCCCAAAGCTCCGGGAGCCGGCTGCCCCGGTAGATGACGCCCCCGACGACGCACTGGCCGATGTTGTGCAGATAGGAAAAAATCGGCGGAATGTAGCCATACGCTGGATTGACAAAAAAGTCCGGGGGTACAGCCCCCGGGAGGATTCCTTCGCCGGAACCCTCCCTTGCCGGCCATCCATGGTTGGCTCCGGGGAGTGTGATGAACACCGACTCAAAGGTGTCCAATCCCACATCCGCAATCCAAAGCGCGCGCGTGGTCGGGTCGTAGGAAAGCCGAAATGGCTCTCGGACGCCTACTGAATAGAATTCGGTGCGGACCAGGGTCGGGTCGACCGGGCTTCCGAGGAACTGCGTCGCGCCTACATAGGGGTTCCCAGGGGGGATCCGATAATTTCCGAGGACGGCAGGATGGGGGTTCGGTGGCAGCGACTCTGGCCGATTGTCGACGTCAATCCGAAGCACGCAGGAAAAAAAGTCCCGGTCGATCCGTTGCGCGTTGGAGAGGGGATCGAATCCGTCGCCAATGCTGGCATGGAGATATCCGTTCGCGCCAAATTTCAGGTCGCCCCCAAGATGGTCCAAGGAAGAGTAGGGCTGGCGAATGAGCACGATCTCAGGGGACCCATTGGGCTGAAAGGTGTCCGGCGCGAGACGGAACTCCGAAATCTGAATGTACTTCTGTCCGCTGGGATCGCCCGGGATCCGGGACGTTCGAAAAAGGAAAACGCGTCCGTTGGACCCGAAGGCGGGGTGGGGTTCCACGGCAAGGAGACCCTCGTTGGGTCCGACCGCGGTCGATGCGGTGAGGTCCAGAACGAGGGTTCGATCCGGCATGGACCGATTCGTCACGGCCACCAGGCGGCCGTTCTGCTCTGCGACGAGGATGGCGTTGGGGTTTCCCGGCGGAAATGCGAACGATGTGGGTCGGTCAAACACCACTCCCAGGGGATCCACCAGTTGATACCCAAAACTGCCTGGGGATTGGGGTAGATTCAGCGTCGAATTGGGGACCCTCACCCAAGGGTCGGCCCCGGAAGCGGCCATCAGGGTCGCCATTCCGAGTCCCAGTACAATTCGCTTAATCATTACCTTCAATGGATAGCAACACGAATGCCACCCGTGCAACGGCCGCTCGGGTGACTTCCTTTCATTAAAACAGGCCGACGAATGCATGAAAATATCCGACTTCCCAAGGGAATGACCGTGGTTGGGCTGCAGAGTTACGGCGTGTTGCTGTCGTCCTCGCTAGAGGTATCCCCGGCGCAGAGGGTGGACGGGGGGGAGTCTCGCGATGAGGGCGTAGGGGACGCGTTCGCCGGGATGGCAGCGTCGCGCGGCTTGGCCTGACGCTGATATCCGGGGAAGGGACACGAGATGCTGCAGAAAGGACGCGAGGGTCTTGCCGTAGGAGTCACCGGTGTGGGCGAGTACCCCATCCCGGGCTCGCGTCCGGAATTGGACTCGAGTCGGGAGGTCCAGGGACTGGATCCATCCGAGCGTTCGTGCCGCAGCGGTGAGGTCCGAGGCGGGATACACAAGTTCTGGGGCGACGCGAGCGGCATAATCCCGGCCGCCGCACGGAATCGCCGGAAACACAGGCACGACGCCCTGGCTCATCGCCTCCAGCATGGCGATGGGAAGACCTTCATAATCGCTGGTGAAGAGGATGACATCCCAGGCGGAGAGCACCTTCCAATAAGCGTCGCCGCTGAGCGCACCATGAAAGCGGGCGTTGGCTCCGGTTGCAGCCAGGGTCTTCTCCAAACGAACGCGGTCGGGGCCATCCCCGAGGAATTCCCAGCGATGGGGAACTCCGGCCCTCCGCAGGGCACTGGCGATTTCGGGAATGCGTTCGACGCGTTTTTGCTGGTGCCGGATCCGTCCGCAGTACCCCACGACCAGCTCTTGTGGTGCCGGACCCCAGGGGAGCGCCGATGCCGGAGGGGGATCCACCGGGACGGGAAGCAGAGCAATGCGTTCGTCTGCCAATTGAGGAAGGCGGGCCGCGGTGAGTTCGGCGCTCGAAGCACTGATGCAGAGCATGCCGTCCACGACGCCGCGGATGGTTTGGAGCACGGGCTCCGTTCCCTCCCATTGCGAATGAATCACACCGATCCGGCGCGCGGCGCCATCGAGATCCGCGGCAGTGGGCAGACCCCACAGATCATGGTAGGCCCAGATGCGCTGGTCACCGATGGATTCTGAAGTCTGTGCCCGGAGGCGACGGCGGAGGGTACGTCCGGAATGAAACCATCGGAGTCCGAGACCGGATACCGGACATCCCGAGGCCTCCGGTCCAAAGGGGCCGCGCTCAAACCAGATGGTGGCGGCCGAGGATATTCCATGGTCGCCATCGCGTCGCAGATGGCGACGGATCAGGGTTTGGACGCCTCCCAACGGCCGCAAGTGGGTGCAGGCGTGGACGAGGGAGACGGGGGGCATGGGCTTGAGGCCGTTAGATGGAACGATGCCTGCGATTCCAATCGTCCGGGGTCACGAGACTAACAGGACGTCTGTGAATTCCGCATTCTTGAGCCGTTTCACCAACGACGAGAGGTTTTGGATGGGCTCCGGAGTCGAACCAATTCCGGATTCGGGCACGAAGTGGGTGAAGTGGCGTTCGCACGATCGAAGAAACGCCTCCACGCCGCCGTGGCAGGCGAGGCCCTTTGGCCAGATTTCCACCCAGAGCGGGGTTTTTTCCCGCCATAGGGCGGCTCCAGACTCAATTACCTGCGTTTCGAATCCCTGTGTGTCCGAGATCACGAGCGCGACGTCGCCAGGTGCGATCTTTTGGGATGCTAGCAAGTCCGTCAGGGGAAGTGTGCGTACCTGGTGGACGGCGCGGGTGTAGTCCTGTCCCTCAAATCCGAGCCGGGATCCGCCGCTGTCCAGTTCGCTGTTCCCCGGATCGCCTGCGGAGATGAGCCGGGCGGTTCCGGGAATATCAGAGATCGCGACGTCGCAGCAGGTGATCTGGTCCTGAAGTCCGTTTTGCCGGACGTTGCGGACGAGCCGGGCGAAAGTCTCGGGATTGGGTTCGACGGCGAGGATCCGTTTTTCCGTGCGCGACAATGGGAGTGCGAGGTCACCGAGGTTGGCGCCTACATTGACGAGCACCGGACGCGAGAAGCGTCCCAGTGTGGTAAGCCAGGAGGTCACCTGCTCCAGGCGGGCGTCCTGGTAATGATCGGTCGTGAAAATGAGCTCGGTAATGCTGCAGGAGGTGGGACCGGTCCAGGTGAAACCATTTCGCTGAAATGTGGCCTCACGTTGGAACAGGCCCAGGGTGCGCCAGTGCAACTGCCGCCGGGTAAACGCCCGCTGGCCGGGTCCGCCGGAAATCGTGGAGCCGGCCCATTGCCGGAGCCCAACCGTAAACGCCTTGATTCGCCCGTACATCGTTCTGCCCCCCCATTGGAAGGAGCGCCGGACCATAAGGGCGGCCCAGTCTGCGGGGAAGCCCGGAGGTTTCACGGTGGATGGCACCTGGGCATTGCGGAATTTCAAATGGCCGCAGGACGGTTTAGGGAGAAGTGAAGACGGCGGCGTTGCAGTTGGCAGTGGGGTTGCTTGCGGCCGTGCTCCGGGTGGATGCAGCGATAGAGAGCCGCTCCCGGGACCTATTTTTTCAGGCCTCAGAACCCTGCAGCACCCGGTGTCAACCCGGTCACCCCGGGCGCAACGGTAATTCGACCAGGGCGTCCGGCTGCTCTTTGGATTCAACCACCGTGAGGCGATCCGGTCTTTCCGCTCTGCCGCGGCATTGGACCCGGATTGCGCGATGGCCTATTAGGGGGCGCCTATGCCCTGGGTCCGCACGTCAACAAGCCCATGGACGCCGAAGATGTCGCCGGGGCCTGGACTGCGCTCTCCGAGGCGGTGGCGCGGCGTTCCGGGGCGACTCCGTTGAAACAGGATTACATCGCGGCGCTGGAGAGTCGGTATCGGAGGGAGTTTACCCGGGAACGGTCTGACCTGGATTGCGCCTTTGCCGATGCGATGCGGCGCTTGGTGAAGCGACATCCGGATGATCTCGAGGCCCAAACCCTGTTTGCGGAGGCGCTCATGGACCTCAAGCCGTGGGATTACTGGACCCGGGACCGGACTCCCAAGCCCGAAACGGAGGAGATCCTCGCGGCGCTTCAATTGGTCCTTTCCTGGGATCCGGACCACCCGGGGGCGAACCACTTCTTCATCCAATCGGTGGAAGCCGGGCCTCATCCGGAGTCCGGACTGCCGGCGGCGGATCGTCTCCGGGAGTACGCGCCCGCGGCGGGGCACCTCGTGCACATCCCGTCGCACGTCTACCTGCGGGTGGGTCAGTATCACGATGCTGCCGAAGCCAACTGTCTCGCGGCGAAGGCGGACTGGGATTATATCCGGCATTTCCGGGCTCTCGGGTTTTATCCCGGGGTTTATTATCCCCACAATTTGCACTTCCTGTGGTGGGCGGAGGTGTTTGAGGGGCGCGGACGGGATGTGCTGCGGACCGCCCGCCAGGCGGAGGAATACTCCCTCGACAATGCCTGTGGACCGCGAAAGGTGCTGGAGGCGCCCCGTCTGCGGCACCTGCCCTGGCTGACCCTGGTGCGATTCGGCCGGTGGGACGAGTTGCTGGCGGTGCCGCGTCCGGCGGACACCCATGATTTTCTGGTGGACCGCGCAATGTGGCATTTCATCCGCGGATGGGTCCTGGCGTCGCGGCGACAGGCGGAAGCTGCCGGGGAGGAGCACCTTCTCTCCGGGATCGCAGGGAGCGACGCGGCCCGGAGCCTCAGCAGTCCCCTCTTCCCGGTTACCGACATCCTGAAGGTCGCCGACCGCTGGCTGGCGGCGCGGGTGGCGGAGGCCCGCGGGGATTCGGCGGGAATGGTGGCCGCCATTGAGGCGGCCGTGGCGGCCGAGGATGCGATTCCCTACATGGAGCCATCGTATTGGCTGTTCCCGGTCCGGCCGGCATTTGGCGCGGCCCTGTTGCGATCGGGGCAGAGTGTTCGGGCGGAGGATGCTGGGGCGGTACATCGCCAGTTTTTGGAGGCCTGGCGACATGCGGAGGGCCTTCCGGATCTGGCGTGGTACTGAAATATGGATCGTGGGCCTGTGCGCCGCCGCCTTGACCTTGGGTTGCTCCTCCATACCGTGCTCCGGGCGGTCCCTGATCGTCCGCGTCCCATCATGCGATTTTCTTTGCACCACGGCTTCCGCTGGATTTCCGCCGCGGCGGCTCTCGCCGTCCTCGTTGCCATCCTGCCCACCCGCGGAGCCGATTCTGCGGCAGGTGTCCTGTTTTCCGTCACCAGCGGGGGTGTCACCGACCTGGAAGTGACGCCCAATGTCTGGCTGAACGTCCCGGCGGGCCAGTCGGTCACGCCGTTCGTTCCTCCCGGTCCCTTTACGGCCCGGTGGGAGGGTTCCATCACGGCGGACCTGCGGGCCGAGTACAGTTTCATCGCCGAATTTTCCGGCGAAGTGAAACTGACCCTCAATGGGACCCTTGCCCTGGAGGCAAAGGGAGAGGGAACGAAACCCGAAGTCAGCCGTGCGGTGAAGCTGAACAAGGGCCCCAACCCCTTCCTGGTGGAATATGCGTCGCCGGCAAAGGGGGATGCCTTCCTGCGGCTCTATTGGACCAATTCCGAAACGCCCCGGAATCCGATCCCGCTGAGCATGCTCACGCCCGCCACCAACGCGGCTCTCGCGACCGCGATCTCGGTGAGGAACGGACGCGACCTTTGGTTCGAGTCCCGGTGTGTTCGTTGCCATGTCACGTCGGGAACGGCCCCGGAGTTGTCCATGGACGCCCCGACCTTCAATGGGATTGGCAGCCGTCGCTCGGCGGCCTGGATGGCGAAGTGGATTGAGAATCCCGCGGCCCTGCGCCCAGGGACTCCCATGCCACAGGTTTTTCATGGCGCGGGCGCTGCCGAAAAGGCATCGGCCGTGGCCGCGTATCTGGGGTCGCTGCAGGGAACCGCCCCGGCGGCCGGCGTGCCCGGGGACGCGGAGTCCGGCAAGGCCCTCTTTGAAAAACTGCATTGTGGCGCCTGTCATGTCACGCCCGGGGGAACCGACGCCCGCCCGGGGCTGATTTCCCAGAAGCAGGTGAAGGCCAAGTTTACCCCGGCGTCCCTGCGGGCATTTCTCCAGAAGCCGGAGGAACACTACGCGTGGATTCGCATGCCGAATTTTCGTCTTTCGGCCGAGGAGGCCGGGAACCTGGCCGCGTATTTGGAATCGGTCGCTGATCCCGCGGAGGCGTCGAAGCCGGCGTCGGATGACGCCCTGATCGCGAAGGGCAAGGCCCTGGTCGCGGACTCTGGCTGTCTCAATTGCCACATGTTGGAGGGCGCCAAGTCCTCGCTTGCCGCCAAGCCCCTGTCGGAACTGGGCGCGGATCGCTGGAGCTCCGGTTGCCTCGCTCCCGCCCCCGCGGATGGATCAAAGGCGCCCCACTATTCCTTCACGGACGCGGATCGGGCTGCGCTGAAGGCGTTCGGCGCCACAGATCGCGCGTCGCTGGCGCGGTCCACGGATGCGGAATTTCTCGAACGCCAGTCCCACCATCTCAATTGCCGCGAATGCCACGGGAAGTTCGATGGCTTCCCCCGTTGGGAGTTGTTGTATGGAAAGCTCAAGCCGGAGTGGGCAGCGCGTTTCATTTCGGGCGGGGAGACCTGGAAGCCGCGTCCGTGGCTGGACTCCCGCATGCCGGCCTTTCCGTCTTATGCCAGCGGACTCGCGCGGGGGCTTGCCACCGTGGCGGGACATCCCCCGGTGTCACCGGCGGATCAGGTCCCTGCCGACGCGGCGACTTTGGCGACCGCTGGACAGAAGCTGGTGTCCGCCAACGGGGGCTTCAGCTGCATCAGTTGCCATGGAGTTGGGGACTTCGCTGCGACGCAGGTCTTCGAAGCGCCGGGAATCAATCTCGCCCACAGTGCCGAACGTTTGCAGCCGGACTACTTCCGTCGCTGGCTGCGGGCACCCACCAGCGTGGATGCGGAATCCAAGATGCCGGTGTATTTCGACGAGACGGGACGCAGCCCGTTGCCGGACGTCCTGGAGGGGGACGGTCCGAAAACCATTGCCGCCATTTGGGAGTACCTCCGGCTCGGCTCGAAGGCGCCCAAGCCCGAGTGATTCTTCCGTCGGCTTCGCCGACGAGTCAGGCGGCGACGCCGGCCATCAGGCGCAGGAGTGCGGCCTGGGAGAATTCGTGGCGATCCAGCCCGCCGGTCATGCGGCCCTCGCGAAGGACGAGGATCCGTCGGCTCAATGCCATGAGTTCGGGCAGTTCACTGGAAATCAGGAGAATTGCCGCGCCGGCGGACGCCAGTTCATCGAGCAGGCGGTGGATCTCCGCCTTGGCGCCGACATCCACGCCGCGCGTGGGCTCATCGACGATCAGGATCGGGCATTCGCGGGCCAGCCACTTGGCGAGGGCGATTTTCTGCTGGTTGCCCCCGCTCAGGTTGCGGACCGGCGCCTCGAGGGTGGGCGTCTTGACCCGGAGCCGTTCTGCGAAGCGGCGGGCCATGCCCCGCTCGGCCGCGCGGTTGACGAAGCCCATCCGGGACAGGCGTTCCAGTGCGGCGAGGACGGAATTCTCCCGGCAGTTGAGCGGGAGGATCAGTCCGAGCCGCTTCCGGTCTTCGGGAAGGAATCCGATCCCGGCGCGAAGCGCCGCCTGGACGTCGCCCGCGGGCAGGGCGGTGCCCCGCACACTCACAACGCCGACCGCGTTGGTGTCGAGTCCGAAGATCGCGTGGGCAACTTCGCTGCGGCCGGCACCGACGAGTCCCGCCAGGCCGAGGATTTCGCCCGCCCGAAGTGTGAAGTGGACGCCCCGGAATTTTCCGGGCGATTCGAGCCCGGAAACTCTGAGAACCTCGGCACCCAGCGTCCGGGACACATGGTCGGGGTCGTGCGGCTCCACGTCGCGCCCGATCATCTGATGAACGAGTTGCTCCGAATCGGTATCCGCCACCCGGCCCGTGGCGACGTGGCGTCCGTCGCGGAGCACGGTGACGCTGTCGCACAGGCGGAAGATTTCATCCATCCGATGCGAGACGTAGAGAACGGTAATGCCCCTTGCCCGGAGATGAGCGAGGAGGGCGAAGAGCCGTTCGCTTTCCGCGATGGACAGTGAACTGGTCGGTTCGTCGAACACGATGACCCGCGCTCCCGTTCCCACCGCCGCGGCGATCTGGACCATTTGCTCCTGTCCGGTGGTGAGTTCCCCGACCGGGCGGTCGACATCGAAGTCCGCCCCGATCTCCGACAGCATTGTCCGAGCCCTGGACCGCATCTCACGTCGGGCCAGCAGACCTCCCCGGGAAGGGAGATCGCCGAGGCAGAGATTCTCGGCGATGGAGAGATTGGGGCAGAAGGCCAGTTCCTGATGGACCATGGCCAACCCGAGACCGCGGGCGGCGTGGGGATTGGACGGGGCGACTCGGGTGCCTTCCACTCGGATCTCCCCGCTGTCCGCCGTGTGAACACCGGCGAGGATCTTCCCAAGCGTGCTTTTCCCGGCCCCATTTTCGCCCATCAGGGCGTGGCAGGATCCGCGCTCGACGCTGAAGCTGACGTCGGCGAGGGCGTGAACGCCGGCAAACCGTTTGCTGATGCCCTGGAAGGTGAGAAAGGACACGGCGCGGCGGGGGCGGAGGGTTGGCTCCGCCCCGATGAGACCCGAGTGACGTCAGTGCCCGACAGCGTCCGGGGTCGGCGTTTTGGGCGGATGGAAGAACAGCGCGAGCAGCGCCACCGCGACCACGGAGGTCAGGCAGGGCACCATGAACAACCCGCGGAAGTCGGTGACGGCGCCCTGGGTGTACACCTTTTGGATGAGCCACGGGCAGATCGAATTGGCCACCAGGGCCCCGACGCCGAGGATCATCACGTTGAACAGGCCCTGGGCGCTTGATCGGGCGTCCTTCGGGAAGTAGGCATCCACAAAAATGTACACCGTGGCGAAGAAGAACGCGTAACAGATGCCGTGCAGGATTTGCACCAGAATGATCAGTTCCTTGTGCTGCGGGAAGAAGGCATAGACGGCAAAGCGGGCGGTGTGGCCGAGGATGCCGACGATCAGGGTGGCCCTCCATCCGAGCTTCTTCAAGGTGGCTCCAAGGACGAACATGGTCAGGATCTCCGCGACCTGGCCGATGCTCATCACCGGCATGATCCAGTTGCCGGGAATTCCGACCGCCTTGCTTCCGAGGAACGTGCCCGTCCAGTTGAAGTAGCAGTTGTGGACGAAGGAGTCGATGAAGGTCACCACCCAGAGCACCAGGATGAAGGGGTGCTTGAGGAACCGGACCGACTCGAGCCAGGCCAGTTTGTTTTCACCCGTGGCCGGCTTGGGCGGCGTAGGCGGGAGAGTGAGGCTGAAGGCCGCCAGAACGAGGGAGGCGATGCCGGAGACAATGAAGGTCCACTTGGTGGCGCTTTGCAGGGCCGGGCCGGTGAGTCCGTTCGCGAGGGCGGCGCCGATCCAGGCCGAGAGGCCTTGGGGGTTGGAGGCATTGACCTTGGCCCAATCCACCAGGATGAACGTGAACGGCCATGCTGCGAGAATCCACCCGATGGTGCCGCCCATGCGGACCAGTCCGAACTCCTTCTGCGGATCCTTCATGTTGGCGAAGGCGATGGAGTTGGTGATGGAGATGGTCGGCACATAGAGCAGGCAATGCACGAGCATCAGGATAAAGAAGGTCCCAAAATCATGGACGAATCCGAGTCCCAGCATGGCCAGTCCGCCCACGAGGTGTGAAAAGGCGAGGAACTTCTCGGCGGCGAATTTCCGGTCCGCGAACTCGTTGCTGAAGAACATGCCGATGATCGAGGCGACGGGGAATGCGTTCAGAATCAGCGATTGTTGTCCGGGGGTGAATTCGAGGCTGGGGAGGTATCCGAAGATCAGCGGGAGCCAGGCGCCCCAAATGAAAAACTCGAGTACCATCATCAGGAACAGCCGCAGGCGGGGAGTGGAATTCATGGGAGTCGAATGACGCGCCAGCCTAGGGAGGACGCCGGTCCTGCGACAAGCCCCAACCGCCCGGAATTGAGCTCGTAGTGGGGGATTTATCCCGTCCCCGGGCCGTCCTTGGACCTGTCCCAAGCTACCCCGAAGGCGAAACGACACCCGACAGGGGTGCGGTGCAGAAATCCCCGCGATTCCCCCTGCGCAATGCGGGTTGGGCATCGCCGGATCCAAACCCGGATTTGACACCCTTGCTGAAATCCGTATAAAAGTCGGTCTGTCGAAATGAACTCTGTCCGTCATCCGATGATTGAGACCGGGATGCGCTGCCAACAGCGTATCGCGGCGCTCGTCACGGCGTCCGGCTCCTGGCGGAAAGCCAGGGCCGCGGGCAGTGTGGGAGGAACGGAGTAAACGATTTTACCGCAACGTTTCCAGAAACCCACGATTGCCCGGCAATCGTGGGTTTTTCTTTTTTCCTGGGGTCCATTGGATGCACCCGGGAGGCCGGGCCCGGGCTTTCGGGCCAAAGTAACATCAAGCATCGTCAGAAGATTCGTAATGTCATGAAAGCAACGTTTGAAACCGCCGCCGGTGTCCCCTGGAGGGATCTGGCGGCACCGGAGCCGGCCGCGCCGTTTACCCGGACGGAAGAGAATGACCTGGAACGTCTCAAGAACCGGGTCCTCCAGGCTGCCCTTGCGGGCGTCACATCCCCGGTGCTCGCTGCACCGATCCGCCGGGCGGCCAATGAAGCCGCAGCCCTCGCGTGGTTGGAGGCGCATCCCTTGTTGGTCTTCCCGGCGCTCTTCGAGGAGAAGGTGCGGGACGCCCGACGCCGGGCTCACCGGCAACAGTTGATCCGCGCCCGCAGTGAATCCCTGGCGGCTTCCGTATGAGCCCATTTCTTGAATTGCGGGAATCGGGGCGTTCCGTGAGGGCTGTAGCCGGGCATCGCGGGGGACGACGAATGCGCAGGGCAGGGATGAATTTCTGCCGCCCTGGGTTTCCGTCGTCCCCTGCGATGTGACCGGCGGCCCGGCGTGAAGCGTCCGGGCAAACGCCGCTTGCGGGAGCGCAGACCCCCCGGGCAGGATTTCGGTGGTGCTTTTTGCCGACGTCGCTCCCGTTCCTCAGCCGTCCCCTTGGATGGTTCTGCCTTTCGGTCTTTTGCTCGGAATGCTGGCCTTGGTGCCGCTTTGGGCGCCGGGATGGTGGGGGCGCCGCTACCCCTGGGTGGCCTTGGGCTTCGCGGCGGTGGTCTCGGGTTATTATCTAATCGGGTTGCGTGCCGGATCGCGGGTCCTGCATACGGCGGCCGAATACGTTTCCTTCATTTGTCTGGTGGGTTCGTTGTTCGTGGTCAGTGGCGGCATCCATCTCAAGGTCCGTAGCGGGGCCACGCCCTGGGAGAACACCGTGTTTCTCGCCTTGGGGGCCGTACTGGCCAACGTGTTGGGGACCACCGGGGCTTCCATGCTGCTGATCCGGCCATGGATTCGGATGAATCGGGCCCGGATCACCACCCACCATATCGTCTTTTTCATCTTCATTGTCTCCAATGTCGGGGGCGCCCTGACCCCCATTGGCGATCCGCCCCTGTTTTTGGGATACCTCAAGGGCGTTCCCTTTTGGTGGGTGGCCACGCACTGCTGGCCGATATGGGCGGTGACGTTGGGTCTCCTGCTTGCGGTCTTCCTGGGAGTGGACGGTCGAAATTTTCGGCGGATTCCGCAGCATCTTCGGGAGGAGGCCCGGCAGCCGGATTCGTGGTCCTGGCAGGGAGGGTCCAATGTTTTCTTCCTCCTCGTCATTCTGGGTGCCGTTTTTTTGGAACAACCCCCACTATTGCGGGAATTGCTGATGTTGGCCGCTGCTGCGGGCTCCTTGTGGACCACGCCCCGAGCTGTTCATGAGGCCAATCACTTCAATCTGCATCCCGTACGGGAGGTCGCGATCCTGTTCGTCGGGATTTTTGCCACCATGATGCCCGCGCTGGACTGGCTGGAACTCAACGCCTCCAGGTTGGGAACGCCGACTCCGGGTCTGTTTTATTGGGGTAGCGGTCTGCTGAGCAGTGTTTTGGACAACGCTCCCACCTACCTCAGCTTTTTGAGCGCCGCCATGGGCTCCCTGGTGACGCCGGATGCCGTCCTTGCGGGCAAGTCGGTCCTGCCTTCGGTGTCCAGGTCCCATCCGGAAGTGGCCGCCCTGCTCGCGAATCCCGCATTGGCGCGGATCCTCATGGCGATTTCCATGGGTTCGGTGTTCTTCGGTGCCAACACCTACATCGGTAACGGTCCCAATTTCATGGTGAAGGCGATTGCGGATCAGCAGGGGTGCCGGACGCCTTCGTTCCTGGAATACGTCGTGAAGTTTACGCTGCCGATCCTGGTTCCCATTCTGGCGCTGGTTGGATGGCTTTTCTTCCGGTGAAGGCTCCTTGAGAGGAATCGGTTGGCCGCGGACCCCGATTTCTTTGGGTAATCCTTGAATTGATGAGTCTCATCAGCCTGGGTTTGGAATGTGATGAACGCCACTGTAACTTTTTTGTCAGGAATGAGTTGCTGGGTCCATGGGTTGAAAATGGCGGGGAAGCGCGTACCGGGAGCGTTGCTTTCGCAATTGTGAAGGTGGTGAGCCCGGGATTTTTTTCATTGAACGTCCGGAATTCAGGGCTATTGAAGGGTCGTTGGTATTGGGAGCGGCCGGTCCAGCTTACGGTTGGATCACCGTTCCTCGCCCGAATGGAAACATTCAGGCAAAGGAGGTAAGTTTGGTTGTTTGGGTTAGGCGGGCACCGTGAGGTGCCCGCTTTTTCTTTTCGGCTGGAAGGCGCTTCCGGCGTCGTGGGGATGGCAAAATCCCTTGCCGGCCTGCCGCCCGTCGATAGCTTCGCGGCCTTTCGGAACTGAACTGTATTTGATCATGGCCAAACTTACCGTCCGCGACCTTGAAGTGACCGGAAAGCGCGTCTTCCTCCGGGTGGATTACAACGTTCCCATGGAGGAAAAGAACGGTCGGATGGTCATCAATGATGACACCCGGATCCGCGAAACCCTCCCGACGCTCAAGCTGCTTCTCGAAAAAGGGGGGCGCCTGGTGTTGGCGGCGCATCTGGGGCGGCCCGATGGCAAGCGGGAAGCCACCCTCAGCCTGAAACCGGTGTCCGAGAAACTCGCAGAATTACTTGGGCGTCCCGTCCAATTTGTGGACCAGTGCGTGGGCGAGAAGGCCGAGGCGGCCGCGAACGCACTCAAGGACGGGGAATTACTCCTGCTGGAGAACGTCCGCTTCCATGCCGAGGAGGAAGAGAACGATCCGGTGTTCTCCGCCCAGTTGGCGCGCCTAGCGGATGTGTACGCCAACGATGCCTTCGGAGCGGCCCATCGGGCCCATGCCTCCACCTGCGGGGTCGCCCGGATCCTGTCCGCCTGGGGTGGTCGATGCGCCGCCGGGCTTCTGATGGAGCGTGAGTTGAAGTTCCTGGGGGATGAACTGGAGCAACCGGCCCGTCCGTTCGTGGTGATCCTGGGGGGCGCCAAGGTTTCGGATAAGATCAAGGTGATTGACCGCCTGCTGGAAAAGGCCAACACGATCCTGATCGGCGGCGCGATGGCCTACACCTTCAAACTCGCGCACGGCAACCAGACCGGGAAGTCGCTCGTCGAACCGGAACACATCCACACCGCCCTGGATGCCGAGTCCAAGGCCAAGGAACTCAAGGTCCAGTTCCTCATCCCGTCCGACAACGTCGTCGCCGAACTCAAGGACACCGGCAAGCTCAACAAGAAGGGCAAGCCTGTCTTTGAACCGGTGAATCCCCGCGTGAACACGGCTGCTGACATCCCGGCCGATTGCGAAGGGTTCGACATTGGTCCAGAGACGGCGAAGCGTTACGCCGAGGTGATTGCCGGCGCGAAGACCATTCTTTGGAACGGCCCCATGGGCATGTTCGAGGATCCGCGCTTCGGCGAGGGAACCCTGGCCGTCGCCAAGGCCGTCGCGGCCGCCACGGCCAATGGCGCCAAGTCGATCATCGGCGGCGGTGATTCCGTGAAGGCGATCAACAAGGCAAAGCTCGGAAGCCAGGTGACCTTCATGAGCACTGGTGGCGGTGCCAGCCTCGAGTTTCTCGAAGGCACCCCATTGCCGGGCGTGACCTGCCTCGACGAACGGTAAGGAATTGCCGGACGATCGAAAGCCGCGGCAGGGAGGGAACGCCTCCCTGCCGCTTTTTTTTGCCCGCGGATTCCGGTGACCCGATGGATTCACGGTTTCGGGGCTGCGATGGCTCCCACCTGACGTCCCAGCCAGTAACCGATCAGGTACTCGTCCCCAGGGAAATCGGTGAGACCATCCCCGGCGTCGAGGATGAAGGGCTGGGTGTTGATTCGGGCCACCAACCGTTCCCCGGGCGGCAGGAGTTCCACCAATTCCCGGTGCATGAAGTTGGGTTCGCGCCGGGTGATGTCGAGGCGGTGGGAGTTGTGGACGGGCCAGTTGATCGTGTCCAGCGGCGTGCCCCGAAGGGTCCAGACAGCCCCCGCCGGGTCATATTCCCGGGCGCCGCATCCGGCATAAATGAAGTTCCAGATCGGATACCGCTCGGCCTTCTCGATGTCCCAGTGGCCCCGAACCGCGGCGAGGTATTTCGCCTTGAGATCGGGGGTGAAGGCGAATCGGCAAAGCACCCAATAGGTGAAGAAGGCGAGTTCGTCGTCGCTGTGGTTCCACTCATCCCCCATCTCGTTGCCCTCATGGACGTATCCGGGGGTGGGATGGATGGCGGACATCGGACTGAGGATGTTGGTGAGATACCCGTGCTGCTCGAAGAGCCTGTAGGCGATGTCCCGGTATCGCCGATTCCCCGTCATCGCGAAGGCCAGTTGCAGCGTGGCCGTTATTTCCGCGCTGTTCAGGCGCCGGTCGTGAATGGAATGGGGAAACCAGTTGAGGTACTCCGGATTCCAACGGCCCCAGAGCGTCGGCTTTCCATCCACATCCACGTAATAAAAGTCGTGGGACAGGATGTGCTCCACGATGTGGACGTAGTTCGTGGCGACGCGGGCCCGTTCGGTCGCGTTGTTGGCCACCCATTCCCACATCACGGCATGGGCAAAGGTTTGTGAGCAAATCTCGTCGCTGCTGGTATGTCCCTTCCAATCCCAACCGGGGTCCTTCGCCTCGCGCCATCGGTCCGGATCGGAGAACTTGAATCCGCGTCGCTCAATCGTCCGCGCCGAAAAGCCCGGGACCGTGGAAAGTTCCTGCAGGCGCTCCAGCGCACCGAAGGATTCCCAAGCCTCGCGGCGCACGGCCTCCCCGTGGGTGACGGCGTATTCGGCACCGAGCGCACCGAGATAGTAGCTGGTCCATCCGCCGTCATTGTCGGTGTCCACGATCTCACTGGTTAGCAAATCCCCCGGAGTCAGGAGGCGGCGTTCGCCGGTGAGACCGAGGCGCAGGTTTCGTGTCCGGATCTTGCGGTGAAACCATTCCGCCTTGTCGGCCAGGGTCATCTGTCGGAAGGCAATGCCACCCAGACCGGAGGGAGTCAGGACCCAAACGGTCCCTTCGCGTCCGATGGCGATGCTGGTGACGGCGTCGTCCGGAAGCCACCGCCTCCCGGCGTAGTAGCGGAATCCCGGCGGTGGAATCCCGGGTGCCGTCGGAATGGCGTACCGGGAAGCGGGGCCGGTTCCCTCGTTTTGGAAGATGGCGCCCCGGGTGGTTCCAAACCAAATCCCCCCGCGAACCGGCGCGATGCAGGTGACTTCGCCCCAGGGCGGAGGCCCTCCGGCCTGGGAAGCCTGGGATCCCGTCGGATTGCCCATGAGGTGACATCCGTTCGTGGTTCCCACCCATAGGCCCTCCGGTGACCAGGCGGCGGCGCGTGCGGGACCCAAGGCGGTCCAAACGCTGGCGGACTTTACGGACAGGATTCCGTCGGCAAGAACCGCCAGTTGTCCCGCCCCCGGAGCAGGAATGAGCTCGACGCTTCGGGTCGCCTGCAGCGATGCCGGCAGCAGGTCCTCGTCGGCTGGAAAACGAGAAGCGCGGCCGGGTCCGCCAAGCCAGACATCTCCCGCCGAGCCCACGGCGATGCGATCATAGGAGCCTGGGTGCAGGGATCCCGCGGGACGTCCATTGCGTCCGTTGGACAACCAGGATTCGTCGAACAGGTAGTAAAGATCTCCGTCGGGGGACACGGTGATGTCCTTGGGAATCTTTCCAGCCAGCGGACGGAAACTGCGGTCGAGGGCGAGGACGTCCTCGAACAGCCTCGCCACGCCCCGGTCCGTCAGCACGTACACGACTCCCTCGCGGTCCACGCACACTTTGAGAAAGCGGGCGGATTCAAGCGCCGGCTGGAGTCGGATCCGAATGGCGACGTCCTGCCAGAACGGTTCATCCGGGATCGGTTTGGCGATTAGAATGGTTCCCAGTCCCCAGATCCACAGGGTCAACCACGATAGCAGTCGCGTCACGGGACAAGGGAAGCAGTGAATCGGGTTCCGGGAAAGGGTTGGTGCGCGAACCTTCGGATGTGGGAGCGGAGTTCCCAATTTGGGAGTGCGCGCAGCGAAGCTGCCGCTCTGGATCCTGCGCGCGGGCCGCAGTACAGGGATGGATTTTCATTCCACGCGTCGCCCCGAGAAAGCGGGAGCTCCGCTCCCGCAGTCCCAAAGGGAAGTGTCCCGGACTTGCAGCGCGCGGGATCCGTCGCACAGGCTTCGGCGGATGCTGACCTCCGAACTCATTCCAGCGGCCCGCCGTTCCTCCCGGCGGCTTCTGGTTGTTCTGCATGGATTGGGGGATTCCATGTCAGGATGGCGCTGGCTTCCCGAGGCGCTGCGCCTGGATGATCTTAACTACCTTCTCGTCAATGCGCCGGACGACTACTACGGGGGCTATTCGTGGTACGATTTGAACGGGGATTCCGAGCCCGGAATCCTTCGGAGCCGCCGCCTCCTGCTCGACTTGCTCGATGCCCAGGGGGCCGCAGGGTTCCCCGCGGAACAGACAGCGCTGCTGGGATTTTCGCAGGGATGTTTGATGACCGTGGATGTCGGGTTTCGCTATCCGCGGCGTCTGGCCGGCCTGGTGGGAATCAGCGGGTACGTCTGGGACCCGGAAACGCTGCTGCGGGAATTGTCCCCCGTGGCCCGGGAACAGCGGATGCTGTTCACCCACGGGACCCGGGATCCCCTGATTCCCTTTGCGGAGGTGGCACGGCAGGTGGCCGAATTGAAACGGGCCGGGCTTTCCGTGGATTGGAGGGAATTCAACAAGGTGCACACAATTGCCGGCGAGGCCGAACTTTCCGTGATCCGGGAGTTCCTGTCCGGGGCATTTGCCGGGGCCCGGACGGAGTGACTCCAGTTTTGACATTCGTGAACGAATCCGCTTGGTTGTCGGCCTCATGACTGTCTCGGTGTCCTTCCGGCGAGTGCTTGGGTCGCTGGTGTTGTTGGTTTCACTCGCGTCGTCGGTTTTTGCCGCGCCTTTTATTACTGGTTTCACCCCGGATACCGGATTGCCGGGAACCCAGGTGACCATCGTGGGAACGGGGCTTCGGCCGACGGTGGCGGCACCGCGGGTCCTTTTTGGAAATGTCGAGGCAAGCCTGGTTTTGGCGAACAACAACCGGATCGTCGCGGTCGTTCCCGAGAAGGTGCCGCTGGCCCCGATCACTGTTTTTAATGCCGGGGGATCCTACACCACGCCGTTCAACTTTTATGCCTATCCCCGAATTGATGACTTCGGGACCAAGATCATCGGAAGCATTGGGGACACGGTGATTTTTGAGAAACCTGTGGTGGCGACTCCTGCGTCCACACTGACCATCATTGGAGCCAATTTCTATGTCCCAAGTGATCCCTTCTCCCAGTTCCTGAGGGTCCAGGTGGGGACCAACCTGATCCCGGCCAATGCCACAGCCGAAAATCAGGTACTGGCGACCATCCCTCCGATCCTGCCTACGGGATATTTGTCCCTCCGCACCGCGGTCGGGTGGGTGACGAACACCACGGACTACATTTACGGTTCACCGCGCATCGAGGCCTTTACAACCAACGGCGCCGCGGGCGACACGATCAACATCAAGGGACTGAACTTCCTGGTCCGGACGCCCAGTCAGCTCACCTTGACCATTGGGGGCGGTCCGGTGACGCAGTTTGAGGTCCTCTCGAATACGAACCTGACGGCCGTTGTTCCATCCACCGCGGTGACGGGACCGCTCCGCATTTCCGTTCCTGGCGGAAGTTTCATCACCACCTCGAACTTCACCATCCTGCCCCGAGTGAGTGCGTTTGCCCCCAACGGCGGGCCTGCCGGGACGGTGGTCACCCTGGTGGGAAGTGGTCTCGCGGGCACCAAGGAAGTGCTGTTTGGCGCCGTACCCGCGGTCACCACCGCCATCACCAATGTGTCGGCATCACGCGTGGATGTGGTGGTTCCCTCCGGTGTGCTCTCCGCGCCCATCAAGGTGACCACCGCCGGTGGTTCGTCGGTGACGGACGCCCTGTTTTACGGGACTCCCATCGTCTCAGGCTTCACCCCTTCGAGCGGTGCTGTGGGAACGTCGGTCACGTTGTCGGGGCTCAATCTTCTCGGAACGACCGCGGTGAAGCTGAACGGCGGCGCGGTCCCGGTCTTCACGGTCGTCGACAACACAAAGATCATCCTCAGCGTGCCGGCCAACGCGACGTCCGGTCGGTTTTCGGTGACCGGACCGGGCGGCACGGCCGAGTCGGTGAATTCCTACACCGTCCTGGGCAAGGAACCGCGGGTCACCGGATTCAGTCCTCAATTCGGGCCGGTCGGCACGGCGGTGACCATCGTCGGCTCGAACCTGGGAACGGCCACGCGCGTGACCTTCAACGGCGTTGAGACGCCGTTCACCCCGCAGTCGGCGGCGGCGCTGGTGGCGAACGTCCCGGCCGGCGCCACGACTGGAAAGATCCGGGTCACGAATCCGGATGGATCCTCGGATTCCGCGGAGGATTTTGTTGTGGGTTCGACCGCCGACCTGCGGTTGTCCCTGGGAGCGGCCCCGAATCCCGCTGTCGCCTTTGGCCCCGTGACGTTCAACATTCTCGTGGTGAACAACGGTCCCCTGCCGGCCTCGGCAACGCGGGTGGAAGTGGAGTTGCCTCCCGGGTTGGCGTTTCTGGAGGCCGTCAGCTCGTATCCCTATGAAGTCAACGGACAGAAGATCACCTTCAACCGTGGCGTGATGGACCCGCAGGGATTCTTCACCGGAGGGGTAAAGGCTTCGGCCGGCTCGCCCAATGAAAGCCGGATCGTGACGGCGCGTGCCGTGTCCACGACCCCCGACTCGTCCCCGGGGGACAATGAACGGCAGATCAATCTCACCGTGGCGCTGCCGGTCACTGAGTTCGGAACTCCTCTCTCCCACCGAGCTGCTGCTGTCCTGGCCCGCCGCGGCGGCGGGGCTCTATTCGCCCAAGACGTCTCCTGGAATCGGAGGACCCTGGGTGCCCACGGACGGGACGCCGGAGAACGATGGCGCGCGGATCCAGCTCACCGTGCCCGTCGATACCGAGCGTCGATTCTTCCGGCTCGAGTTGAACTGAGGCGGGGAATTATATCCTCGGCGCTCCGAGGGGGCGGACGGACAGCCTAAAGGCTGGACTACGAACGGCCCGCTTGTCCCGCCGCTGCCCGATTCCTGGCGCGCGTTCGACGCCGGCTTGCCGAATATCCCCACACCGGCATTGTTGCGGCGGTGGCCTCCATGAAATTCCTCCGCTGTTTCACCGGCGTCCTGCTGGCGCTGGTTCCCGCGACCGCGCAGCAGATTCCGGTCGTTGAGAAGCATCTTCCCAACGGATTCAAGCTCCTGATGGTGGAGCGCCACGAGGAGCCCCGGATCGCCGGCGGCTGGGTGGTGAAGGTGGGCAGCGCCAATGAGCAGCTGGGCACAACGGGCATCGCCCACCTCTTTGAACACATGATGTTCAAGGGAACGCCCACGCTCGGAACCCGGGACGCAAAGCGCGATCTGGAGTTGATCGCCGAGCAGGAACGGGTCCGGGACCTGATGCGAAAGGAGCAGGCAGGGATGCGGCTGGCGCTCCGGCACGGGGAGATTTCCGATCTCACGACCCCGGAGAATCTCACGCCGCGCTATCGCGAGCTGGACGCGGAATTCCGCAAGCTCATCGACGAGCAGCGCGCGCTGCTGGTGAAGAATGAATTCGACCGGGTGTACACCACCGCCGGGGCCTCGGGGATGAACGCGTTCACCTCGGAGGACATGACCGGGTACTTCATCAACGTGCCGGCCAACAAACTGGAGCTGTGGTGCTGGATGGAAAGCGAGCGTCTGCTGCGTCCGGTCTTCCGCGAGTTTTATGCCGAGCGAGACGTGGTGTACGAGGAACGCCGGATGCGCGTGGAGTCCACTCCGATCGGCAAGTTTGCCGAGGAGTTCAACGCCGTGTTCTGGGATGCGCATCCCTACATGTGGCCCGTCCTGGGTTGGCCAAGCGACATCCCGAACATTTCGAAAAAGGATGCCGATGCGTTCTACGGGCTATACTACCAGCCGCAGAACATCACGATTGTGCTCGTGGGTGATTTCAAACCCGACGATGCCGAGGCCATGGTGCTCCGGTACTTCGGACGCATCCCCGCCGGAACCCGCCCGCCGCCCGAGGTGACCACCCGGGAACCGGATCAGGCGGCCGAGAAGCGGATGTATGCGGAGGCGGAAACCAACCCGCAGGTGGACATCCTTTGGAAGACCGTCGCCTTCCAGCATCGGGACAGCTACCCGCTGGACGTGCTCCAGCTGCTCCTCAGCGGCCGCACCGGACGCCTTTACAAGGGTCTCGTCCTCGGCAAGGAGGTCGCGACCGAGACGTATGCCCAGCAGGATTCACGCAAATGGGCCGGTCTGTTCAACATCGGCGGCGAGGCCAAGGACGGAAAAACCCCGGAGGATGTGGAGCAGGGGATCTATGCCGAACTGGAGCGCCTGAAGAACGAATTGGTGCCCGCCGAGGAACTCCAAAAGGTGAAGAACCAGTTCGCCGCTTTCGAATACCGGAAGCTGTCCGCCAACTTCCCGATTTTCATGCAGATCCTCCAGAATGAGGGCACCGGGGACTGGCGTGAGGTCAACGAGGCCGGCGCGAAGCTGGCGGCGGTGACCGCTGAGGACGTCCAGAGGGTTGCGCGGCGCTACTTCACCAAGGAAGCCCGCGCGGTGGCGATTTACACCCGCAAGCCGGGCGCCTCCGCGGGCGAAGATGCCGATCTGGCTGGACTGACCGCCGAGCAGCGGCCGGTGGTGCGGCGGATCGTGGAGTCGTTGGCCGGGGAAAAGGATGTCGCGAAACTCAAGCAGGCCCTGTCGCAAATGGAGGCCCAGTCCGCCAACGCGGATCCCAAGCGCCAGCAACTCCAGAAGATCATTCAGAAGAAGGTCGCGGCCCGCATCGCCGAACTCGAGAAGCCCTGAACCCCGCGTCCCGCCCCCCCTTCATTCCCAGCCTTTCCCGCCATGAGGTCCCTTTCCATCGCGATCACCGCCGCCGCCCTGCTGATTTCCGGAGCCCTGCGCGCCGCGGAGATTCCAGATCGTCCCGAGAAGCTGACGTTTCCGCCGCTCACCTATGAGCCGCCCAGGCCGGCGGACTTCCGGGTGCCGCTCAAGGCGGGTCCGGTGGCCTACGTGGTGCCCGACCGCACGCTGCCGCTGGTCACCATCAGCGTTCTCATCCGGTGCGGGAACTACCTGGATCCCGCGGACAAGTCCGGGCTCGCCGAGTTCACCGGCTATTTGCTGGCGCGGGGCGGGACCCAATCCCGGACGGCCGAGGAACTTGAGGAGCGCCTGGCGTTCCTCGCGGCGAACCTGGGTTCCTCCATCGGGGACGACTCCGGATCAGTGAGCCTCAACCTTCTCTCCAAGGATCTCCCTGAAGGGCTGAAGATTCTTCGCGAGGTACTCACCGAGCCGCGCTTCCAACAGAACAAGCTCGACCTCTTCCGTCAGCAGAGCATCCAGGGCATGAAGCAGCGGAACGACGACTCGACCGCGATCGAGGCGCGGGAACGGGAGTTCCTCGCCTACGGGACCAATTTCTGGGCGTGTCGGAATACGACCGAGGCCAGCGTGAACGCGATCACCGCCGACGATTTGCGGGCGTTTCACCGACGCTGGATTCACCCGGGCAGCTTTGTGGTGGCGGTGAGCGGCGACTTCGAACGCGGGGCCATGATCGCGCAGTTGGAGGAGCTTTTCGGGAACTGGCCGTTTCCAGGGGAGAAGCCTCCGGCCATTCCCACGAATATCGTGATGGCCTCGCCCGGGATCTACATCGTCAACAAGGATGTCAACCAGGGCCGCGTCGGTGTCCTGCTTCCCGGCGTACTGCGCGGCAATCCGGACTACCTCGCCATCGAGGTGATGAACGACATCCTCGGTGGTGGCGGATTCACCTCCCGCATCATGAACCGGGTCCGCTCCGACGAGGGGCTGGCCTACGGCGCCGGCAGCAGTTTCCCCGGGGGGGTGCATTACCCGCGTCCGTTTCAGGCGGGATTTGCTTCGAAGTCGCGGACGGTCACCTACGCGACGCAGATTGTCCTGGAGGAGATGGGGCGCATCGCGGCGGCGCCGGTCAGTGAGGAGGAACTCACCACCGCGAAGCGGTCGTTCATTGATACCTTTCCGGAGAACTTCAATACCAAGGCCAAGGTGGCCTCCCTCTTCGCCCGCGACGAATTCACAGGACGCTTCGCGGAGAATCCCAATTACTGGCAGCAGTGGCGTCCGAAGATCGAGGCGGTGTCGGTGGCCGATGTGCAGCGCGTGGCGAAAGAGCATCTGCACCCGGATCGTGCCGTCATTCTGATGGTCGGCCAGCGCGCGGAGATCGAGAAGGGCGACCCGAATCATCCGGTCCCGCTTCAGAAACTATCGAGCGGCCCCGTGGTTCAAGTGCCACTGCGCGATCCGCTGACCATGGCGCCGCTGCCGTAGTCTGGAGTGCGGCAGCGGAGCTGCCGCTTTTCGCGGACGACGCGGAGTGTGAAGCGAATGCGCAGGTCGCGGTCGGGCCGTGGATCCAGAGCGGCAGCGGTGCTGCACGCACTCCCAGGGTTACCGCCGTACCTGCTGGAGTACGCGCGGCAGTAACTCGATCACCCGATTCACTTCGTCCTCCGTCGTTTCCCGGCCCAGGGAGAATCGCACGAGGGCGTTGGATTCCGCCGCGGGCACGCCCATGGCGTGCAACACGTGACTGGGTTCCAGGGAACCCGCAGAGCAGGCGGACCCGCTGGACGCACAGACGCCGGCAAGATCAAGCGCCGCCATCAGGGCGATGCCGTCGGTGCCGGACACGGTGAAGGCGAGGGTGTTGGGAAGCCGCTCTTCCGGATGCCCACGGAGCGTGACACCCGGCAAGGCCGCCGCGGCGTCGCCGAGCCGGCGGGTCCATCGTCGCAATGGCTCCGCGGGAAAGACCGGTTCCGGGACAAACGTCGCAAAGGCCTCGGCCAGGCCCGTGATCGCCGCGAGGTTCTCCGTGCCCGCCCGTCGTTCGTTCTCGTGGCCGCCGCCCACCTGGATCGGATCCGGCTGCAACGGCGACCGAATGAAGAGGGCTCCCGCCCCTTTTGGGCCGTGAAACTTGTGGGCACACACCGCGACCAGATCGGCGTTGAACTGGTGGATGTCGCGGAACGGAAGTTTGCCGAAGACCTGGACCGCGTCGGTGTGGAACTTCACTCCGCGTTCACGACACAGGGATCCGATCTCCGCCACCGGTTGCAGCGTGCCGACCTCGTTGTTGGCGGCCATGACCGAGACCAGCGTGGTGTCCGGACGCAGCGCCCGAGCGACGTCCGCGGGATCCACCTGCCCATGGGCGTCCACGGGCAGCCGTGTGACTTCGAATCCCTCGTGTGTCTCCAGCTGCCGGAAGGCGTGGAGCACGGCGGGATGTTCCACAGGCGAGGTTACCAGATGCCGTCCGCGGTCCCGCAGTCGGCGTGCCGTTCCCAGCACCGCGAGGTTGTTGGCTTCCGTGCCGCCGCTGGTGAAGACGACCTCCGAAGGGCGGCAAGCCCATGTCGTTGAGATCCGATACCGCGCTTCATCCAAGGCCGCGCGGGCGGCGCGCCCGAGGGTGTGCACGCTGGAGGGATTCCCCCACACGGTGTCGAGATGGGGCAGCATGGTCGCACGAACCCCCGGGTCCAGCGGCGTGGTCGCGTTGTAATCGAAGTAGATCGGCACGGGCTACGGGGTTCAGCGGTTGCCGGTCAAATCGTGAAGCTTGCGGAGGGCGCGGCCGGAATCGAGCGTGCTGGCGGCCAGATCCCATCCCTCCACCATGCTGCGGGTCAGTCCGGAGAGCATCAGGGCGGCGGAGGCGTTGAGCAGGACGGCGTCGCGTCGCGGACCGCGGTCCGTCCCGGAGAGCAGTTCGCGCACGATGCCGGCATTGGTCTGCGCGTCGCCTCCCGCGAGATCCGCGAGGGACGCTGGCTGAAGCGGGAAATCCGCGGGCGAACTTCGCGAGGTGTGAAAGCCGCGGTCCTGATGGAACTCCGCCACCGTGTTCTCGCCGAGCGTGCTGAGCTCGTCGAGGTAGGCCGGACCGGAGGCACCCGGGGCTGCCCCGGGAACCTCCCCGCAGACCACCATGGCGCGGCGGAGTCCGAGGGATTGGAGGGTCCTTGCGAGCGGTTCGCACAGTGCCGGACGCGGGACGCCGAGGAGTTGCACGGTGGGGTTGGCCGGATTGAGCAATGGCCCGAGGAAGTTGAAGATTGTCCGCTGTCCCCGGGTGGCGCACAGCTTCCGGGCGGGTCCGATGTGTTGGAAAGCGGGATGAAACTTCTGGGCGAACAGGAAGACAACACCGTGCCGGGTGAGGGACTCGGCGGCGGCGGCCGGGTCGAGGTCAATGGGAACGCCCAGGGCCTGGAGCACATCGGCGCTGCCGGATTGCGAGGTCACTGCGCGGTTACCGTGCTTGGTGACAATGGCGCCTGCGGCGGCGCAAACCAGGGCCACCGTCGTGGAGATGTTGAAGGTGTTGAGCCGATCGCCGCCGGTCCCGCACACGTCGAGGATCTCGCGCATCCGAAAGGCATCGGAGAGCGGCACTGGAATGGATCGGGCACGGAGTTCGCGGGCGAATGCGGCGATTTCCTCCGACGTTTCCCCTTTCACCGCGAGCGCCGTGAGAAACTCCGCCTTTGTTTCCGCGGACACCGTGGCATCCGTCAATGCTTGCACTGACCGGGCCACGTCGTCCGGAGTCAGCGAGCGTCCGGCGGCGAGGCTGTTGCCCAATTCAACCAACATGGGCGGCATCATGCGCGAGGTCGCGACCGCGGAGAATGGGAAAACGGGTGGCGGGTAGCGGGTGTTGTCCGGTCTTCCGAAGGAACAGGGTCTGAAGAGTCACCGAGCCTGTGTCGGGTCCGGAATCAAGCGTGACAGGGCCCGGGTCGCGACCGTTCGCACGAGGATGTTGGTGTCCCGGGTTGCTTCGTGGAGTCCTGCGATGATCGCAGGATTGTTGGTTCCCCCCGACTCGAGCGTCCGCGCGGCAAGCCACCGGACTTCGTCGTCCGGATCCTGGAGACTGGACAGGACTTGTGGAATGGCCGCCGTTGCCTGAGCGCCGAGCTTTTCCAGAAGGCGCATGGCTTTCCGTCGGACCGCCGGATTTGGATCCGAGAGGGCGTTTCCCAGAATCTCGGGGACACCGGGTTCGTATCCCTCACTGACCTCGATCAACTCCACGGCACTCCGATAATGACGCTGACGTGCAAGATCCCGGATCAGCCGGGCGCGTGCGCCCGGATCCTGCAGAATCGAAACAATGGCCGCCGCTATCGGCCCGGTCTGGGTTGGGGAGAGTTGGTACAGGTCCGATCTCGGGATTTGGAATTTTCCTAGGCCGCCCGGAATAACCGAGTTCTTTCCCGGAAGAGAATTCGGTTGCGACTCCATCAGGGACACCAACGCCGGGATGGCGTCCTTGGCCTCCGGCCCCAGACTTGCGAGGATCTCCACGGCCTGGGCGCGACGGCGGGCGAATCCCCAGGGGTTGGGAATTGGAACCCGCAGCACCTCGGGCAGGCGCACCCAAATTCGGGCAACTGTTGGGGATTCCCCAAAACCTGGGCGAAGTCGGCGCGTCAGGCTGGGCACCGCCCGGGAGCCGAGCGCGTGAAAGGCATCCAGTGCCGGGTCCGGGAGAGGATGCCGTGTCCTGGTGTCGGCGAGCACACGGCCGCCGTACCCTTGGCCGACATATCTGAAGTTCTCCAGGGATGTGTGATCCTGGACCTGTGCGTTGGCGGGGATTGACGCATACTCCGCGAACCAATGTCCCACGGTTTTCTCCTGATGCCGGGGTTCCCGAAGACCGGGCACGCAAAGGAGGCAAGCGCCCAAGACCAGGACCGTGCCGATGATGACCCTCCTGATGGGCATCCGGGTTTTCACTCGGCCGACCGGATACCGGTGCTGCAGGAGAAACGCCAGTGAACTCTGAAGGGGAACGGGAGTGGATCGTCGTCGCCGACCTATAATTGCAGGCGAAGGAAGATGCTTGGAAATGCAGGACCGGGTCGGCTGGCGCGAAGGGTGCTTTATTGGGTGTCGAAACAAATGACTCTAAGGGTGGAATTCCGGGCAATTGCCGGTACCCGCCAACGGATGGGACCTCAACGACAATCAATACCTATGGGCCTAAAAACGCATTCCGTGCCGACCTGTTCCTGCCTTCGGGTGCCTGCGTTCGCGCGCGGGAATCCCCGGTCGGGTCGTGGACAAGGGATGCTCCCGGATGCGTTTGCAATGCGAGCCCAGTGCGTTTGCGTTCTTACCGTCGTCATCACCTCCTCGGTCGATGAAACACGCGCCCAGCTTTTTTAAAAACACATCCCATTAATACAGTCATGAACCCATCGACGACCGCGCTCATTCTCGTGGGGTATCAGAATGATTACTTTGCGCCCAAGGGCATCCTTCGGGGCGTTGTGGAGGAACCCGACCGGGTTGATTCCGTGCTCGCGAACACGATGGCCTTCCTTCGGGCGGTGGCACCGACGCCGATGCTCCTGATTGCGACTCCGATCGTGCTGGAGTCGGACTATCGCGCATTGGCGAATTCGGTGGGCATTCTGGACACGATCAAATCCAGTGGAGCCTTCAAGGCGGGAACTCCCGGCGCGGAAACGATTCCGGAGCTGCGGGCGTTTGGGGGGCGCATCTCCTACGTCCAAGGAAAGGTGGGCTTCAACGCATTCTCCAACACCGATCTCGAATCGGTGCTCCGCCAGCGTGGGATTCGCGAAGTCCTTGTGGCCGGCATGGTGACCTCGCTGTGCATCGACTCCACCGGTCGTGCCGCCTACGAACGCGGCTATGGCGTAAAAATTCTTTCGGACTGCACCTCGGCCCGGACGCAGTCCGAGCAGGAGTTTTTCTGCAGAAACATCTTTCCCCTCTACGGCGGGGTGATCGACAGCCGTGAAGCCGCCGCTCAGATCCGGGCCGCGGCCTAATTGGCGATTCCCATGTCCGACGCCCACCATGGCGATCCGCGAGTGCTGGCCACAGACCTGCACGTCGAAGCAACCTATCGGCTGACGGAGGCGCTGGTCGCGTCCGAGAAGCGGATGCGCCGTCGCATCGAGTTGTTGAACGAAGTGGTTTTTGAAACGGATTCGAAGGGCGGGCTGGTGTTTCTCAACGAGGCGTGGAGACGGGTGCTGGGACGGGTCCCGGAGGAATGCCTCGGTCACTCCCTGTCGGAGTTTGTCGTGGCCGACGATCTCCCCCTCCTGTCCGCAGCTCTGGGTGGGGTGGGGGACTCCGTGCCGGGATTGCAGCCGCAGTTCCGCATGCTGCGGGCGGATTCGGGGGTCGCCTGGATTGAGCTTTCGGTGTCTCCGTTGGCGGACGGGGGTGTAGTGGGGGCCCTTCGGGACGTCACCCGGGAGCGGGCGGCCCGACAGGAGATCGCCAAATTGTCCCTGGTGGCCAGTTGCACGGACAACCTGGTCATCATCACCGACCGCGAAGGGCGGACGGAGTGGGTCAACCAGGCCTTCACTCATCGAACAGGTTACGGCCTGGAGGAAATGGTGGGACGCAAACCCGGGCACCTGCTCCAGGGACGGGACACCGATCACGCCGAGGTGGATCGTGTCCGGAAGGCGATTGCCAAGGGAGAGTCCGTGCAGGCGGAACTGCTCAACTACACCCGGATGGGCGAGCCGTATTGGGTATCGATTCAGATTACACCCATTCGGGATTCCCAGGGACAGGTGGAGCGCTTTGTCTCCGTTCAGGCTGATTCCACGATCCTGCGTCAGGCACAGCGGGAATTGGAGGCCGCAAAGGTTGCCGCCGAGCGAATGGCGTCGGAGGCGCGGGCGGCGAACCAGGCGAAGAGCGAGTTCCTCGCGACGATGAGCCATGAGATTCGCACCCCGTTGAACGGAATCCTGGGCATGAATGAACTCCTGCTCCAGACCCCGTTGGGGCCCTTCCAGCGCGAACTGGCCGATGGAGTGGCCCGAAGTGGGGAATCCCTGCTGCGCATTCTGGGGGATATTCTCGATTTCTCAAAGATCGAGGCCGGACAGATTACGCTGGCGGAGGAGCCGTTCCCTTTGAGATCCGTGGTGGAGGAAGTGGTCAATGGAGTGTCCCGGTCCGGACACGGAAAGTCGGTGACGATGCACGCCGAGGTGGGGGAGGCGGTTCCGGATCGGCTGCTCGGGGATCCCGGGCGTCTGCGCCAGGTGCTTCTCAATTTGGTGGGCAACGGGCTGAAGTTCACCGAATCCGGTTCGGTGGAAGTCCGGGTCCGGGTTCTCGAGGGTGTCGGATCCTGGGTGAGACTCCGGTTCGAGATCGTCGACACGGGCGTGGGAATCCCGGCCGAGAAACTCCCGCTTCTCTTTCAACGGTTTCAGCAACTCGACTCCTCGACGTCCCGCCAGTATGGGGGCACCGGATTGGGACTCGCGATTTCACGCCGACTGGTGGAGATCATGGGAGGCAGGATCGGAGTCGAGAGCGAGGAGGGGGTCGGATCCACCTTCTGGTTTGAGCTCGCCCTTCCCGTGGTGGCGCCCGTGGATGTGGGACGTCTCGGGGGATTGCGCGTCCTGCTGGCCCACGACCACGCGATTCACCGAAAACTTTCATTGCTGGCCCTGGAAAAGGCCGGATGCCGGGCGGATTCCGTGGGAACCGGCCACGAAGTTCTGGAGAGACTCCAGTCCGGTCCCTACGACGTGGTGCTCATGGACACGCAATTGTCGGACATGGACGGGACCCACCTCGCCGCCGCCATTCGAGGCCTCCCTTCGCCTCCGGGGTTGCCGGTGCGTCCTCGTCCTCGGGTGGTGGCCTTGGTGGACCGGCAGGCGCGGGAAGTGCCTTGGAATCCTGCCACCGAGGGGTTTGATGCCGCGCTGGGTCTTCCCTTCACCCGGGCGGAGCTTGGTTGCGCGCTGTTGGAGGTCGCTCGCTGAGCGGCTGTCCGAAAACAAGACACCGCAGAATGATTGGACGATCTCGGAGGCGTCACCCGGGCGGCCGACGCAGGGAAGCGTCCATCTGGTAGAATTTGAAGCAGTGCTCCTCGCCCGGACGTTGGCAGGCGACGGGTTGGTAGGCATCCAGGGCTTCCTCGATGAACCGGTGGCGATCCGGTTCGGGAAGCCGGCGAGTCCACTCTACGAAGGTCACTTCGGCAAAGGCCCGAAAGGCCTCCCGGGAACCGAAGTTCCAGGAATGGTCGGCGCGTGTCACGGAATCGACGGCGAATCCGACCGACCGGGATCGCGCCGCGTAGTCCTCCGGATCCAGATGCAGGTAAGGTTGAGGAACGCCTTGGAACGCGGCGGCCCAACGAGGGTGATGCGCGGTCTCCTCAATGACGTCCTCAAGACTCTTTCGCGGTCCCGCGGACACCAGACGAAGATGACAGCGTCCGCCGGGCTTCAGTGCGCCGTGAATGCTGGCCAGGGCTTTGTCCTGTTCCTGCACCCAGTGCAGGGCGTTGAAGGAAATCACGAGATCGAACTCGTTGCGAAACGGCAGGGTGCGGGCGTCGCCGACGCGGAAGGACAGGTTGCGGTGGGCTGACGTCGAGAAGTGTTGCGTGGCGAACTCCACCATCGCGTGGGAGGGATCCACTCCGACGACGGATCCGGAGGGCACTCGGGACGCCACCTCGCCGGTGATCTTCCCGTTGCCGCAGCCGACGTCGAGGACCCGTTCGGATCCGGACACCCGGAGGAGCCCGAGCACCTCGCCGGCCATCGCCTGCTGCAGACCGGCGATCCGGTCATATTCCGCCGCATTCCATTCGGTCATGATGGCACCGCGTCATGCAATTCCGCCCGTTGAAGTGGGAATGGTTGCGCGTGCGTGGCGAAGCTATCGGGATTGCGGAGCCACTCCAAGACCGTCGTGTTCCGCGACGGGTCAATTCGCTCCCGTCAGCGCGGGAACTGTGGTTGGCTGGGCGGACGCAATGGGCGCTGAAGTCTTGTCCACCGAAACCACCGCGTTGATGGCCGCCGCTGTCGAACGGGCGGCGGAGCGGTTGCGTGCCGGTGAGGTGGTGGCGGTGCCGACGGAGACCGTGTACGGGCTCGCGGCGAATGCACTCGATCCGGCGGCTGTTGCGCGAATTTATGCGGTGAAGGGGCGTCCGGCCCATAATCCGGTCATCGTCCACGTGGCATCCCGGGCCATGGCGAAGGAGTGCACCTCGGACTGGACTCCACTGGCGGACCGGCTCGCGGATGTTTTCTGGCCGGGGCCATTGACCCTCGTGCTGCCGCGGTCGCCCCGGATTCCGGACATCGTCACCGCAGGTGGAACCACGGTGGGCATCCGCTGGCCGCAGCATCCCTTCATGCAGGGGTTGATCCGCGCCTGCGGATTCCCGCTCGCCGCGCCCAGCGCCAACCTGTCGAACCGGCTCTCCCCGACCAATGCGTCCCATGTCCTCAGCCAGTTGGGCGACCGGGTGTCCCTCGTTGTGGATGGCGGGGACTGCAACGTCGGAATTGAAAGCACGGTGGTGGATGCCAGCGCAGCGGCACCGAGGATCCTGCGTCCTGGCATGATCGACGAACCGGCTCTGAAGGCGGCAGCTGGGGTTGCCGTGGCCCTGCCGGAATCGGGCGGGCTGGCTCCGGGACAACCGCTGCAAAGTCCGGGCCAGCTGGCCCGGCATTATTCCCCGCGGGCACGTCTGGAGGTTTGGTCCTGGCGCGGCGATGCGGAATTGGCGCGGCGGCTGTCCGAGAGCGGAGCGGCGTCGGACCGGACCTACGTGGTCGCGCACCATCAGGTTCCCCATCTTTTGCCGCTGTCCCAGGTGATTCTGATCCCGGATGACCCGGAGGCGTTTGCCCGGGCGCTGTATGCCCAGTTGCATCAATGTGACGACCAAGGGGCCGAATTGATCGTGGTCGAAGCGCCTCCGGCGGTTCCCGCGTGGGCGGGCGTTGCGGATCGCCTGCGCCGCGCCTCCGTGCGGGAGTGACGGATCGGGGAGTGCGGCAGTCGCGCTGCCGCTTTTGGATCTACGCTCTATCCACGGAAGGCGCTGGAATGGCTTTCCTGCGCGTCGGTCGCGAAAAAGCTGGAGCGCCGCTCCAGCACTCCAAACTTGGGAGCGGGATGGGGCCCCCGCGCTTTCGGGGCGACGCGGGGGGGCGGACAGCCTGAAGGCTGCACTACGAACGACTCGCTCGTAGTGCAGGCTTTAGCCTGTCAGGACTCGTTTTAGTCCAGGCTTCAGCCTGTCTTGCGGTTGGGGCGCTGATCCAAAGCGGCAGCGAGGCTGCCGCAGTCCCAAGGAGGAGCCTGTAATCAGAGGCCGGGGGTCGTTCTTTGGTGATTGATGGATTTCACCTTGTGTCTCCGTTCGCTCCGCTGGGTGCTGGGGCTTCTCGGGTGCCTCACTGCTGTCGCACAGACGGTGGTCTATACCCTACCGACGGGGCACCCCGCCGAGATCCTCGACGTGGGGACGACCGACGGACTGCCCCTGCTGAACAACGTCTGGTGGGCGGAACGCCTCGGGGACATCTTCGAGATTCAGGAACGGCGCTCGTTCCTGTCCCCGGAGCGCGGAGAGTCCGATCGCAGCTCGGTCATCCCGCACCAACAGTCGGCACGCTTCCTCCGGGAGAGCGCCGTTTTGCGGGACACGACCTACTACTACTTCGTGGAGTCGGATGTTCTCCTCGGAACGTCGCGGGTGGTCCGGAAGCCGGTGTCCGCAGCGTCGCTGGCCGACGCGATGCCCTTCTTTGTTCCCCCCGAGGGAACCCGGGTGCGTGCACTCGCCCGGGACGGGATGTGGCTGTATGCCGCCCTTTCGGTGGATTCCGCGGGCTCCCATGCGTGGGTGCTCCAACGCATCCAGGTGGCCACCGGGAAAAGTGAGAATCTCGTGCTGGGGAACCCGCCAGGGGTTTCAGACTTCCGGGTGAAGAAACTCCGGGTGGGTCCTGTGTTGCGCCCCTCAGCCTGGGGAGCGGTACCCCGGACGGGAGCAGTGTTGCTGGACGAATTCGGCGTCCTCCGCTTCCTCGATCCAACGGACCCGACCAGCCTCCGGACACTGGACACCGGAGTCTCGGATTTTGAGTGGGCGACCATGACGTTGCTCCAGCGCACCGGCGGGGATGTGGGAGGGCAGTTTCCAGTGACACAATCCGTAGCCTTTACGGTGAAGCAGAATTCCACGCTGGGGCGGGACAGCATTCACCGGCAGTCCCTGGATGATTTCTCCGTGCGTCCGCTGCCAATCCTGGGGGATGCCAGCGAACCCCAGCCGACCGCACTGGTGTCTGATGAGCACCACCTGTTTGTCGCGGTGCAGGGCGATGGGAACTTCCGCATCTTCCGCTACGAGTTTCCCAACGAGGCGGGACTGGGCGGCGCCTGGGGATTGGTCGCCGCGGCCCAGCCGGGCCCGATCCAGAGGATGGCCAGCAGCGGACGCCGGCTCTACTTCGCCACGCCGGTGGACCTGCGGCGGCTGGATGCCGATGCACCCGCAATTGTCTTTCAGGCCCGCGCGCTCGCGCTGGAGGTTGTCCAGGCCGTGCAGAACCTGGACCACGAGGTGCCGCTGGTGGTCGGGAAGCCGACCCTCGTCCGGGCCTACGCCACCATACCGACGAATACGCTTCCAAATGCCACCTGGTTTCCGACGGCGGAGCTGCGGGGATTCCGGGATGGCGTTGAGCTGCCGGGATCTCCTCTCTCGCCCAACGCTGTTCACCCGGTTCCGCTGGAGACCGCCGCCCCGGGTGCCACGGAGGAGCAGACGCTCGCGGGACTTCGCGGGGAACTGGAACACTCCTTCAACTTTGACCTGCCCCCGGAATGGGTGGACCGCGCGGGATCGGTCACCTTCCGCTTCGTTCTCGATCCGTCGAATTCGCTGCCGGAATCCCCGATCGGACGGGGCCATTCCCCGGCCGAGGACAATCGCCTGGAGATCACCCGTCCGCTCGTGCGGGGCGGACACCCGACCCTGGTCTTCGTGCCGCTGCGCTGCGCGCGGGGTCCGGATTACGTTCCCGGATTGAATGGTTATCCCCAGTCCGATTTCGACCGCATCCTGTCCCGAGCGCGGTCGCTTCTTCCGGTCGAGGACTTCGACGTGCGGTTTCAGCCCGGGGTTGTTTTCAAGAAGCAGGTGGTCCTCGATCCGTTGCCGCGGCTCGACAACACCGTGTTCAGCTTCGGATCGCCGTCCTTTGGAATCTCGGACCTGGACGGGGAACTCGTCGAGGAATCGCAATGGGCGCTGCTCTACACGGCGCTGTTCGCCCTGATGAGCCCGCGGGTGGAGGGAGCGGATGTCCATTGGGTCGGTGCGGTGGCGCCGATGGAGCCGGGCTTCAACGGGGTTGGCGGCGTCCCTGGGCTCAAGGTGGGGGACCTCTCGTCGAAACTTCCCTGGTGGTTGCGATTGGTGTTGAGCGGAGTCGCGGTGCCGGCGACGCCCCTCGATTCCACAGTGGTGGTGCGCATGTCGTCCGCCAATGAGTCCAGCGCACAGAATCCCTGGAATGACGCCCGGGGCGGGTTTGGACTCGCCCATGAACTGGGGCACAACTACGGGCGCCTCCACGTGGACCAATCCGGCACCTGTAAGGGGCAGCGTCCGGAAGGACCCTACAGCGTCTATCCCTACGCCAGCGGTCCGTGCACGATTGGAAGTGCGGGGATTTCAACGGGGCGTGATTTTGTGGGATACGATCCGGTGCGTCGGGTGCTGGTGCCGCCGGATCAGGCAGGGGATTTGATGTCGTACCGCGACACCCGCTGGGTTTCGCCCTTCACGTGGAATGCCACCCTGTCCGTCAGTTCGGCCCAGGCGGGACATCCCGCGACTCCGTTTGCCCGCGCCTCGGTGCGTCCCGCCCTGAATCCGCAGCCGCTTCCCCCCAAGGTCATGGCGGTGGCGGGCGTGCTCACGCCCGACGGATGGGGCGGTGCGTTGTTGTCCTCCCAGATCCTGGCCTCGGAGGTGGTGGATGCCCGGGTCGCGGGGCTTTCCCTCGTG
Organism: Verrucomicrobiota bacterium; assembly: GCA_046346705.1. Lineage (GTDB taxonomy): Bacteria > Verrucomicrobiota > Verrucomicrobiia > Limisphaerales > UBA9464 > UBA9464. Next base: position 360,064 of record JAXMHR010000003.1, read on the forward strand.
GCCCAGTCGGAGGTGCCGCCGGAATGGCCGCTCCGGTTGCGTCAATTGGACGCCTCGGGACGGGTGCTGTCGGAGCAGCCGTTGCAGGTGTTGTTCGGCGGAGACGATGCGGCCGCGGATGGCGGATTCCCGTTCGTCCAGGTGGTGGTTCCCGAGGAGGGATTGGGTTCGGTTGCATTGGTCGGTCGCGACGGCGTGGTGATCGCGCAGAGAACGGTCAGCGCGGGAGATCCGGCGGTGTCCGTCGAGGTTCCGGAACTCGATGGAGACCGGGGTACGCTGCACGTTCGCTGGAAAGCATCGGACCCGGATGGAGACGCCCTCACGTTTGCGGTCCAGTTCAGCCCGGACGATGGAGTCCAGTGGCAGCTTCTCGACCCGCTGGTGGCGGCGACGGAGTTGACGGTTCCCCTGGACGGTCTCCCCGGTGGGGCGCGATGCCGGATTCGGGTGACGGCAAGCGATGGAATCCGAACCGCCCTCGCGGAGTCGGCACCGTTTGAACTTCCGAATCGGGCACCCCGGGTCTCGATCACGGGAATTCTGTCCGGCGAGACGGTTCCGTTTGGCGACGGGAGGTGGTTGAGTGGTCTGGCGTTGGACAACGAAGACGGCGTGCTCGAAGCGTCCGCCCTGCGCTGGTCCTTGGAAGGTGCCGAGCGGAGGGAGGGGTCGGGCGCTGGGTTTTCGCTCCAGGGGCTTCCACCCGGGCGATATTCGGTCTCCGTGTCGGCATTGGATTCCGGCGGAGTCCTCGGGACGGATTTGGTCCCGTTCACCGTGGGGCCGATGACCATTCCGGACGCGAGCGTTCCACCCCTTCTGGATGGATTTGCCAATGACGAGGCCTACCGGAGCGCCGCGATCCTGCGGGTGAAATTGGCGGAGGGTCGCTGGAGCGAGGCGCGGTTGGTGCGGTCCGGGGGTTCGCTCTATGTCGGATTCGCCGACCTGCCCTTCGCGGCGGCGGGGGCGGCGCCGACCCGGGTGGGCCTTGTTTTGAATCCCGGGGCCGAACGCCATGCTTCGCCCCGGGCGACAGACCGCGGCTTTTATGTGGATGAAGGTGGGGTTCCCTATCAGACCGCCGGGGATGGCACCCGGCTCTCGGAGACCGGCGATTTTCAATATGGTTTCACGGCACAGGTCGCTCCGGGTGCGGGCGCGTGGTCTGCGGAATTCCGGATTGAGGAATCCCTCCTTGGGGGACCGGAGCAGGCGGTCGGATTGGCGGTGGATCTGGTGCGGGAGATCGAGGGGCGAACTGTTTTCGCAACCTGGCCTGCGGGGAGCAATGCGGTGTCCCCCGAATCGTGGGGGGATGCGAGAACCGGGGACCATCCGCCCGTTCCCCCGAATTTGCCTCCCGTCGCGCGGACCGGTCCTCCGATGCCGCTGGAGTTGTCGGCGGAACAATCGGTGTTCCTCAGTGGACTCGGCAGTTTTGATCCGGAGGGGCGCCCGTTGGAGTATTCCTGGAGCCAGATTTCCGGCCCGGCGGTCCGGTGGATCATCCACGACCAGGCGGTGGCGGAATTCGTGGCGTCGCCGGTGGCGGTGGCGACTCCCCTGGGGTTTGCACTCCGGGTCTCGGACGGCGAGTTGGACAGCGCTCCTGCGGAAACGCAGGTGCTCCTGCTGCCTCCACCTGCGCGCAACGGGAACGGGCATCCTGCGTCTGGAGAACTCGGCGACGACGGATTTCGTACCTCGCTGGCGGCGGCGGGGCGTCCCGGGGATCGACTCGTGGTGGAGGCATCGACCAATCTGGTGGATTGGGAGTTCCTGGCGACGACGTCCCTCGATTGGAGTGCTGGAATCCAGGTTCGGGATCCCGACGTGAAACAGTTTCCCCGCCGATTTTTCCGGGCCGTGGCGGGTGCGCCCTCCGAGGAGCCGAACTATCCCGACGGCTTGATCAGCCTGTGGCGCGGCGAGGGCGATGCGTCGGACGCCCTGGGGAGCAATCCGGGCGCGGTGGTGGGAGAAGTCAGCTTTGGCCCGGGACGGTTGGGACGCGCATTTCATTTCGATGGACGGGGACGGGGAATCATCCGGATTCCAGACTCACCCACATTGCGTCCGGCGTCCTTCACCGTCTGTGCGTGGGTGCAGTTGGAGACGGATCCGCTGACCGGCGGTTTCGCCCCAGGGAATATGGTGTTCGGCAAGGCGCTGGCGTCCCTGCCGGGGCATTCCGCGGTGGCCCTGCGGGCGACCCCTTCGCCAGGGATCCTCGGTTACCTGACCAAACCCCAGCCACCGGCTTCGTCCGCCTCCGTCAGCCAACAGCATTGGTGGAGCGCCAACACCAACACCTGGTATCATCTCGCGATGACGGTGCAGGGACGCCAGGTGACCCTCTACTTGAATGGGGTTCGGCTGCCCGCCCAAGCGCCGGGAATCGACGATGCGGAGTTCCCATTCTACGACGAGGGCGCGGTTTCGATTGGCGGTGCCGGGTTCACCTCCGGACCGGGTGTGTTTGCGGACGGTTTTCGGGGAGCAGTCGACGAAGTGGCCTTATTCGGCCGGGTGTTGGGAGATGCGGAGTTGGCCCAGATCGTTGGATTCCACCCCATCGAAGATCCGCCGACACCGGGGACGATTCTTTTTTCCCGTGCGGACGGAACCATCTGGGCCCTGTCTCCCGGGGAAGGCGTACCCCGCTTCGTCACGGTTGGGACGCAGCCGATCCTTTCCCCGGATCGAACGCGGCTTCTGTTGCGGCGCCTCGATGGTTCCCCGGGAGGAGTGATTCTGATGCGGGACCTGGCGTCCGGCCGCGAGGTTCCCCTCTATCTGAACGGGACCTTCTGCCAGGGATTCTCGTGGTTTCCAGACGGCGGAAGTGTGGCGCTGGACGACTTTAACCTGGGTCCCAGCCTCCAGGGTTTCCGTTCCATCAACTCCGTGGACGGCTCCGATGCGCGCACCCTTTTGGTACGGAATCCCTATGACGCCGTCCCGGTGATCAGTCCGGATGGTTCGCGCCTCCTCTTCCACAATTTCAGCGTCAACGCCGTGGATCAGGGCGGGATCTATTCGGGCGAACTCTTCGGGGGCGCGGTTGCGGCGGCGGTTCGGTTTCCGAACACGGCCTACGGGGATTCCTGGCCGTCGTGGTCGCCGGAGGGAACTCACATTTCGTTTTCGGATCGGGTGAACCTGTTCGTGATGCGGTCCGACGGATCATTGCGGACTTCGATCACGCAGCTGGCCCGTTCAGGAGACGGGTTCCATTCGAAGGCACCCTTTGAACCCGGTGGACGAACCGTGGTGGCGACCGGGGTGGTGGACGGCGTGCGGGGACTGTACCGGATCCCGGTGGACGGCTCGTCCCTTCCGGAACTGCTGTTGCCACTGCCCAAGCTGGAAACCGGAAGTGTGAATCCGGAGGAAGGAGTCGGCAGCGTCGCGTGGTAACGGGTCGGTGGAACGCCGGATTGGCGGGCGGGATTCCGATTGCCCGATTCGAGGGCAGCTGGGCAATTTGTCGGGGTGAACGTGACGACGCGTCTTCTGGCCCGGGCTTTGTCCGTCCTGGGTACTGTGGCTCTTCTTTTTCTGGCGACTTCCTGCGCCTCTTCGGGGTCCGGAGGTGGTGGCGGTTCCGCGCTTCCCGACACCGGATGGCCGCGCAGCTTCACGGCGAACGGAATCACCTTCACGGTGTACCAGCCTCAGTTGACGTCGTGGGACGGCACGCAGTTGACCGCCCGCACCGTGGTGGCGGCGCAGCCGGTGGGGACACCGGAGCCGACCTACGGGACGGTGTCGCTTTCGGCCACCACCGAGACGGACAAGGTCAACCGCCAGGTCACGCTCTATAACGTCACGGTTTCCAACGTCCAATTTCCGGGCTCGCCCGATCAGAACGTGAATTACCAGGGCTTGCTCCAATCCTGGGCGATGACCTCGGCCCGTTCGATTGCGCTCGACCGTCTCGAAGCCGACCTCGCCATCCGACAGGCACAGCAGGGCGCGCCCCGATATCCGGTCCAGAACACCCCGCCCCAGTTCATCGTGTCGTATTCCCCGGCCGTGTTGGTGCTGGTCCAGGGAACCCCGGCTTTTGGTCCTGCGGATTCCTCCGGGTTCCAACGGCTCCTGAACACGCGTGCGCTGATCGTCCGGGGACCGGACGGCACGCTGTACCTGCACCTGTGGAATGGATTCGTTCAGGCGCCTTCGTTGAACGGGCCCTGGGCGGTGTCCAGTTCCGTTCCCTCCGCGGTGTCGTCGATTCAATCCAAGGCGGTCGGGCAGCAGTCGGTGGACCTGATGGCGGGACAGAAGAATCCGGCGACGGGTTCGACGCCGTCCCTGGGGTCCACGCCCCTGCCCACAATTTACGTGGCGACCCAGCCGGCGTCGCTGGTGGTGTTTCAAGGCCAGCCGGTCTGGGCGTCGATTCCCGGGACCCAGTTGTCCTACGCCACCAACACTGTGGCCAACGTGTTTCAATACGCCTCGGGTTCGTCGTACTACGTGCTGACCTCCGGGCGCTGGTTCACCGCGGGCAGCTTTGCCGGGCCGTGGTCGTACGTGTCCAATGACGGGCTGCCCTCCGACTTCGCCAACATTCCCGCGAACAGTCCGAAGGAGAACGTGCTGGCCTCCGTGGCCGGGACGGCGCAGGCGCAGGAGGCGGTGATCGCCAACAGCATCCCGCAAATGACCCGTGCGACCCTGGGCTCAGTGCAGATGGATCCCGCGCCCACCTATGACGGTGGGACTCCGAAGTGGACTCCGATTGAGGGGACGTCCTTGTCGTACGCCGCCAACTCGGCGACGGCGGTCATCCAGGTCGGGCCTTCCTCCTTTTATGCGGTTCAGAACGGACTGTGGTTCACAGCACCCGCTCCGTCGGGTCCGTGGGCGCTTGCCACCTCGGTTCCGGCGGTGATCTACACCATCCCGCTGTCGTCGTCCGTGCACTGGGTCACCTACGTGCGGATCTACAATGCGACCGATTCCTACGTCATCGCCGGGTACACGCCCGGATACTACGGCACGGTGGTGAATTCCGCCGGGGTCGTCGTGTATGGCAGCGGTTATGTGTATGATCCCTACCTTGGGTCCGTGTACATCGCGGCACCGGTCACCTACGGGTACGATGCCACGCTGGCGTGGACGCCGTGGGCGGGATGGGGCTATGGGTTCGCGATGGGCTGGGCCTGGGCGGGTGGGTGGAACTACTGGTGTGCCTGCCCGCCGGCTCCGTACTGGGGCGCCTATTCCGGATGGCACTACAATGCGTACGGCGGGGTGACGGCCTGGGGCCCTGGAGGCTGGGCCGGGACGACCGGGAATGTGTATCACAACTGGGGCAACTGGAGCGGCGTGACCCAGGGGGCGGCGGGTTACAATGCGTGGACCGGGCGGGCCGGCGCCGAGCAGTGGGGCCACGCGTACAATTCCGTGACCGGCGCCGTGGCGGTCGGCGAGCGGGGTGCGGTGGAGAATGTTTACAACGGCAACTACGCCACGGCGGCGCGGGGTGCCACGTACAATCCCAACACGGGTCTTGGGGCCTATGGATCGCGTGGCACCGTGGGGAATGTTGATTCAGGCCGGTCGGCCAATTACGCGCGGGGCACGGTCGTGAATCCGGCGACCGGACAAAGTGTCCATGCCGGGGGAATCCAAGGATCGGATGGCAACGGAGTCTACCACGTGGGAAATTCCACTTTCGCGAAGGACGATGGAAACATTTACCAGCACACGGACAGCGGTTGGCAGCAGTACAACCACGGGTCGGGCGGTTGGAACTCGGTGAACGACTCCTCCACGCGGAGCAGTCTCGACAGCGATTGGGCCCGGCAGAGCGCCGGATCGTACCGCGCGGACAGCTGGGGTGGGGGACGGTCCTGGGGCGGCGGCGGATTCGGTGGGGGCGGTTTCCGCGGCGGCGGGTTTGGCGGGAGACGGTGACCTTTGGAGTGCGGTCGCGCAGCTACCGCTTTTTCGAGGGCAACGCAGATAAGTGGAATAACGCGGGCCCCGCAGTTGGGGCGAGAATCCAGAGCGGCGGCGAGGCTGCCGCAGTCCACTCCGCGAGTTTGCCGTCGCGCCCGGCGGCGAGTCCGGCTATTGCAGGGCCTGCACCGTCGTCCCGCTTGAATCTTCCGAATCAACTGACTGTTTCCCGATTTGTCCTCACCGCCTTCTTTCTGGTGGCGATGTTTGTGGAGTTCCCCGGAAACGAGACGGCCGCGCTGCTCCTCTTCAGTGCCGCGAGTCTCACCGACTACTTCGATGGGCGCATCGCGCGGGAACGGAACCTGATCACGGATTTCGGTATCCTCATGGATCCACTCGCTGACAAGATCCTGATCTGCTCGGCCTTCATCGCGTTTGTCGGACGCCATCTGATGCCGGCGTGGATGGTGGTGCTGATCGTGGCGCGGGAGCTGGCGATCACCGGGCTCCGATTGCTGGCCGCCAACAAACAGGTCGTTCTGGCCGCCGAGCGCTTTGGCAAACACAAGACGATCTCACAGATCGTGGCGATCATCTCCGTGCTCCTGCTGGAGGCGTTGGTCTCGGGCGGGGACGTGGTCACGTGGGTCATGGGCCCGCCCATCCTGGGCCGGACGTGGTTGCAGTGGTTGGTGGTTGTCTCTCGCTGGGCGGCGGTCCTGTTCACCGTGTTCAGCGGTGGGGTTTATCTGTGGCGGAACCGGCGGCTGTATCTCGATGACGTCTGAACCGGCGAGATTCCGGCGATCACGAGGAAGGCGAATGAAATGACATTCTCCGATCGATGCATTCTTTGGCTCGCCCAGGGATTGGGTTCCGGACGAATGCGGCCGGGCCCGGGGACCTGGGGTAGCGTGGTGGGATTCTTCTGGCTCCTTTTGCTGTTGTCGGCCTCCAGCCTTTGGATCTGGGCTTTGGGGACGATGCTGATGCTGCTCCTGGCCATTCCGGTTTGTGGCAGGGCCGAGGTCCTGCTCGGACAGCATGATCCGGGGAGCGTGGTCCTGGATGAAATTGCGGCGTTGCCCCTGGTCTGGATCGGGCCATTGACGGTGATGTCCTGGCCCCAGTTTGCCTCCCCGGTGGCGCCGAGCGCGGTGGCGTTTGCCCATTGGCGGGAGTTGGTGGCGGGCTTCATCGCCTTCCGCGTCTTCGACATTTGGAAGCCCGGAGGGATCCGGCGTGCGCAGAATTTACGGGGCGGCGCCGGAGTGGTGGCGGATGATGTGCTGGCTGCAGTGGCGGCCGCGCCAGTTACGGGTCTGGTGGCCTACTTTCACTGGCGGGGGTTGTGAAGATTTCTGGGAGTACGGAAGTGCTTCCTCATCGGGGCGCGCCACAGCATTTGCTCCATCGGGATGGAATGCGGTAGGGGGCTACCGCAGTCCAAGACGCTTCGCGAGCGGTTGGGGTGCAAGGAGTCCGCCAGGGCTTGGGAGTGCGCCCGTCCTCTGGCGCTTTGGAACGACGCGTTGTCCGCGGATAGGGGGTGGGGTTCCTCGATGCGCGTCCCGGCGGGTCGCAAAGCGGTAGGGGACTACCGCAGTCCAAGACGCTTCGCGAGCGGGTGGGGCGTGGAAGACCGCCAGCCCTGCCTCGGGGTCAAAGCGGATGAAAGGTCACCTGAATCCCGCCGGCATTGACCACCGCGGTGGCGACGGATCGCTCCAGGTTGAAGCGGGGCTTTCCTGCATACCCGGGATTGATCAAAACCAGACCGTCGCGGGTTTGATGGAACGGCTGGTGGGTATGTCCGAACACCACGACCTGGGGTTGGGTGAGCCGGAACCGGTCGCCGATGCTCGTTCCGGGGGCGCTGGGATTGACGATGTGATGGACCAGGATTTTGCGCCCAGCCGCCTGCACTCCGTCAGTGAGGGGGAAGTCGAGGCCCGCGTCGTTGTTGCCCAGGACGGCGGTCACGGGCGCGATGGCTTCCAGTTCAAGGATGATGCTGGCGTATCCGATGTCCCCGGCATGCAGGATGGCGTCCACGCCATCGAAAAGCCCGAAGACTTTTCGATCCAGATGACCGTGGGTATCGGAGATCAAGCCGAGCCGAATCTCCGTCCTGCCCTCGCCGATCGTCCTCACCCGGACACCGTTCCCGGGCGTCGTCCCGAAGTTCGCGAGATCATGATCCTTCAGCCTCGGCAGGCTGTTCTTCCGGCTCGGGTTCCGAAGCCTCCCCCTTGTCGGCGGGCGATTCAGCAGCGGTCAGGTGCCAGGCCGACGAGAACAGGGCCGTGAACAATCCACCGCTGAACAGCGTGTTCCGGAAGAATTCCCAGGTCTGCGGATAGCCCCCCGTGCCCTTGGTCAGTGCAATCAGCCATCCCGCCAACGTGCGGGTGTATTCCGGGTTGTGGAACGGATTGAACAACCAGGCTGCGGTGTTGGTGATGATGTAGAACAGCACTGCACCGAGGATGCCGCCGGTGACCAGGTTCAGCAGCCGGGTCCGAGGATTGAAAAGCCGTCCGAGTCCAAACAGGACGGCATATCCTGCATAATTGGCGAGGAGCAGCGCGAGGCCTGTGATCGTGAAGACATCCCAACCGCGTCCGAATTGGTAGTACGCGTTCAGCACCAGATCGGTGATCAGCATCATTCCCAACGGCAGGGCCCAGGATCGCCGCCCGGCGAGGAGGGCTCCGGCGCAGAAGACAAAGGCATAGACCGCGCTGAAATTGGGCGGCATCAGGCCGGGCCACCGGGTCAGGGCCATAACGGCCGCGAAGACCCACGGCAACCAGCGTTGGAAGCGTTCACTCACCGGACGCCCGACGGTACCGGGGGGCGATGCTTTGACAAGGAGAGGGGTGAGGGGAAGTGGTCAGTTGTTGGTCACTGGTCAGTGGGCTTACCAGAATCCAAAGGCTCCGTCGCTTTCCCAGAGTTGGGAGGCACGGTGGGCCCGCATTTGCCGGATGTCCTTCCACGAAACGGAACCATCCAGAAGTCCGACATTGCCGCCCGTTGCCCCTGCGTCCCGCGGAGTCTGTTCGTAGGCTTCGGGATGTGCGTCGAAATAGGCGTCGTCCCGGACCACCGGGCCCCGGGCGCAATGCGGGGCGAGGATTCGCTGGAAGCTGTAGCAATACACGTTGAGGTCGGCGACCAGCACCAGGGAGGGATCGTCGGAGGCCTTTTGCGGGGAGATCCAGGTGTTGGTCACCCGATCGATTGGGGGCCAGGGTGTCTTCGGGTGTCCGCCCAGGTAGTGGTATCCGATGGCGATTCCATAGTCGTCATGGGTCCGCCACCCGGTCCGGGTCTGCATCCATTGGGCGAGGTTCGGACAATCCAGGGACCGGAGGTCCGGTGCGTAATGAAGCAGGTTGGTCTTGGTGGCGTTGGACAGGATCGGTGTGTGGGTGTCCTGCTTGTTGTTGTTGTCGGTGTCCGCAGGCGGCAGGAACTGCTGGTTGTCCCCGGCGTACAACGTCGCCCCGAGGATGAACTGGCGGACGTTGTTGATGCAGGCGGCGCGTCGGGCGCGCTCGCGGGCTCCTGCGAGCGCCGGGAGAAGCAACCCGGCAAGGATTGCAATGATGGCAACCACCACGAGGAGTTCGATCAGCGTGAAGGCGGGCGTGGGATTCCGCGTGATCGGGTTTTGGGGCGGAGCCTTCATGGGATCAGGGACCGGCGGCCTTCTCCTGGGCGCGAAGAAAGCGCGTGGCGCCGCTGGACGAAATGACGGCTTCAAGACGGGTTCCGGCCACTTGCCAGACCGCCGGGATCGCCGGCCAGCCGGCCAGGGGCTGCGTGAGTTCCGTCGCTCCGCGCAGTTCGATCCGCCCGCCCGCATTGGCGTCCAATGGCGTGCCATTGCGTCCGGATACCACCACCACAATGGCAGAGTCATCGGATCCGGGCCGGACCGTGAGGTCGAGCTCCGGCAGGGGAGGGGCCGTGGCACCTACGTCGAGAGCGATCAATTCGGAGGAACTGCGGGCGTAGAGGCGTCCGCCGGAAATCACCGGGATATTCCAACAGTACTCGGTCAATATTTTCTGGCGGGCGAGTTCGGAGTAGGCGGTTGGATCGGGACGCACCAGGACGAGTTCGCCCGATTCGGTCAACACCAGCAGGCGGTCAGCGACTTTGACGATACTGCCGTAGCCGAGAGAACCCGAACCGACGTTTGCTGTGACCCAGCGGTTGGTCCCTGCCGCGAGGTCCAGGCAGGCGAGACTGCGTTGCCGGAACCCGCTGGTGCTGCCGGCTTCCACGACGCTGTACAGGAAACCGTCCTGATGGACGGGCGTGGACCAATGATTCTGGAATCCAGTTCCTCGCTGTCGCCAGGCCTGGCTCGCGGAAAGGCCGGAGGGGCCCTGGGTGATCCGGGCGGCGATGGCGCCGAAGCTGTAGGCGGCCGAGGCGTACACGAAGTCATTGGCGATGACGGGAGTGGCGGCGGTGGACGTGGATGACGGCTGAAAGTTCAGGCGCCAGCGTACCTGTCCGCTTTCCGGGACCACACCCACCAGGCCCCGTCCGGTGAGAAACACGACGGTAGGGACTCCTCCCACGACCCCGTAAGCGGGGGTGGCGTGGGTGGTCCGGTCGTCCTGTCCCTCCCACGCGGTGCTGCCGTCAGAGGCGCGAATGGCCATCAGGCGCCGTCCGGACGCGTTGCTGTTGAGAAAAAGCAGTCCATCGAGGAGCAGCGGGGATGCGGCGTTTTGCCACGAGATCACCTCACTGCCGAATTCCCCGACGAAGTCCCGGGTCCACACCACACCTCCGTCGCTGAGGCGGAGGCAATGGAGCTTCAATTGCGACGTGAGCACGTACACCCGGTCTCCAGAAACAGTGGGCGTCGAACGGGGGCCGTCGAGGCGGTCGTCGTAGCCGACGAGATTGTCGTAGGACGCCACTTCGGTTTCTCGCGTCCACAGCTCCTGGCCAGTGGAGGCCTCCAGGGCCACGCAATATTCGCGGGTGCCCCTCCGGACCTGGGTTACGAGGCGTCCCCCGGAGGCCGCGAAGGAGCTCCAGCCCGGGTCGAAGGACTTTCTCCAAAGGGTTTGGAGCGGCTTCTCGGCCCAGTTGGTCCGGACGGCTTCGGGGGTGGACCCATCGAATTGAGGCCCCCGGTATTGGGACCAGTCTGCGGCCGGAAGCATTCCGGCGAGGAGAATCCCCACCACCACAGCGCGGATCGGCTGTTGGTTCATCGCCACACAGTAAACTGGATCCCTTGGGGCACAAGCGCGGAGTCCAAATAGTCCCGGTTAGGCTGGTCCAGATTCGGATCCTGTTCTGGTGAATCTCGGTGTCCTGTGGTGTAGTTGGCAGCGGATCCGGTGATCCAAGACCTGCTGCGGCTGATGAATCCTCAAGTTGGAGACCGAATGTTTGTCCGCCACAAACGGACGGGCTTCACGTTGATTGAGTTGCTGGTCGTCGTGGCGATCATCGCGATCCTCGCCGGAATGTTGCTGCCGGCTCTCGCCCGGGCGCGGGACAAGAGCCGCTCGGCCGTCTGTCAGGGAAACGTGCGCCAGCTGATCCTGGCTGCGACGATGTACGACGATGATTATCGGGTTTACCCAATTGGCTGGCCGGGATCGATCCCGCCCGGCAAGGACGGCATTCCGCCGATTTGGTATCGTCAATTGCAGCCCTACCTCGGGAAGAAGGCCACGGTGGCCGGCCAGGGGATTTTTGTTTGTCCGTCCAGCCTTCAGAAGGCGCAACCGGACGAGAAACTGGGAGCGGCACTGCGGGCGGGCGGCTTTTGGGGATATCTGGCGTATGCGCAGAACGCCTACGTGAACAATGGGGTGAACACCGTGGGTTCGCGCAGCCTTGAGGATCCGGTCGGCACGATCCTCTACGCCGATACCGATGGATGGGACGCGTGCCTGTATCCGGACCGGGACCCCACGGCCAATGTCTGCTACCGACATAGTGGGGGCAACGAGCGCAGCACCGAGACCCAGCGGGTCACCTCGGGAGCCAAGCGAGGAAAGTTCCGCGCCAACGCGGCGTTCGCGGACCAGCATGTGGAATCGCGCCGGGATGCCCCGAAGCGTCTGTTCACACTCGTCCGCGATTGAGGAGCGGTGCTTCGGTTCAAGTCTCCGGAGTCGAAACTTGCCCTTCGTCGCGGTTCCGGGGAGTACTCGGGGACCGATGAGCGCCAATCATCTTCGGAGCGCGGTTGCGATACTGGGGGCATTGACCCTGCTCGCCGCCGGCTGCCACACGTCCCACGTTGTGAATTCCTCCCCTCTCTCCTATCCGGCCGCGGCCACCACCAACACCGTGGACACGTATCACGGCACCCAGGTGGCCGATCCCTACCGATGGCTGGAGGACGAAAACGGCGAGGGCACCCGCGCGTGGGTTGAGGCCGAGAACGCAGTCACGTTTCGCTACCTTGAATCCCTCCCGGAACGCGAACCGCTGCGGCGGCGGCTGACGGAACTCTACCGATACGACCGGTACGGAGTTCCCAGCCGATACGGAGGCCGATACTTTTTCACCCGGGTTCGCGGCCTCGAGAACCAGACCGTGCTGCTGACCGCGGATTCCCTGGAGGCGGAACCGGTGGTCTTGCTGGATCCGAATCGTCTCAGTACGGACGGGACGGTCGCCCTGAAGAGCTATGTCCCCAACGATGCGGGGACGCGCGTGGTGTGCGCGCTGTCGGTGGCCGGATCCGACTGGGAGGAGTGGCGCGTGCGGGATGTGGCGACCGGACAGGACACCGGGGATGTTCTTCAGTGGGTCAAGTTCTCCTCGTGTGCGTGGGCCCGGGATGGCTCGGGGTTCTTTTACTCCCGGTACGATGCCCCGCCGGAGTCCGCCAAGCTCAGCAAGGTCAACGAATACCAGAAGCTCTACTTTCATCGCCTCGGCAAGCCGCAGTCCGACGACACCCTGGTATATGAGCGGAAGGATCATCCCAAGTGGGGCTTTGCCGGGGAGACGACGGAGGATGGACGGTATCTGGTGATTACGGTCAGTGAAGGCACCGACACCCGAAACCGGGTCTTCTACCGGGACCTCTCGAAACCGGAGTCACCGGTGGTCGAATTGCTGCGCGACTTTGACGCGAGCTACAACTTCATCGGGAATGACGGATCGGTGTTCTATTTTCTCTCGGATCTCGATGCGCCGCGGAGTCGAATTCTGGCGATCGATGTCACGCAACCCGAGCGCTCCCGCTGGCGTGAGGTGGTGCCTCAATCCGACGCCACGCTGACCTCGGCCGGGTATGTGGGCGGACGGTTCATTGCCGTGTATCTGCGGAATGCCTATAGCGAGGTGAAGTTTTTCGGGACGGACGGGAAGTATCAGAAGACCCTCGAGCTTCCGGGCATCGGCACGGTGTCGGGGTTCACCGGGCGTCAGGATTCCAAGGAAACCTTCTTTGCCTACACGAGCTTCACGACGCCGACGCGACTCTACCGGTATGACTTCGCCACCGGGAGTTCGACGCTGTGGAAGCAGCCGGACGTGCCGTTCCGTCCGGAGGATTACGAGACGCGGCAGGTGTGGTTCACCAGCAAGGACGGCACCCGGGTGCCGATGTTCATCACCGGACGCAGGGACTTGGCTCCTGGGAAGGCGCATCCGGCGCTGCTCTATGCCTATGGCGGATTCAACATCTCGATCACGCCGAGCTTCTCACCGGCGAACCTGCTGTGGATGGAGCAGGGCGGACTGTACTGCGTTCCGAACCTTCGGGGGGGCGGGGAATTTGGCGAGGAATGGCATCAGGCGGGGACCAAGCTGCGGAAGCAGAACGTCTTTGATGACTTCATCGGCGCGGCCGAATGGCTGGTGAAGGAGCGGAGGACCACGCCGCGCCAACTTGCCATTGCCGGCGGTTCCAACGGGGGCCTGTTGGTCGGGGCGGCGATGACCCAGCGACCGGAGCTCTTTGGCGCGGCCCTGCCGGCGGTGGGGGTCATGGACATGCTGCGGTTCCATCTCTTCACCATCGGTTGGGCCTGGGTGAGCGACTACGGAAGCAGTGCGGATCCGGAACAGTTTCGCGCGCTGTTCGCGTATTCCCCCTACCACAACCTGAAGCCGGGAACGTGTTATCCCGCGACGCTGGTCACCACCGGTGATCACGACGACCGGGTGGTGCCCGCGCACAGCTTCAAGTTTGCGGCGCGCCTCCAGGCGGTTCAGTCCTGCAGCAATCCGGTGCTGATTCGGATTGAGACGCGGGCCGGACATGGGGCCGGAAAGCCCACGAGCAAGATCATTGAGGACAGCCGCGACCGCATCGCCTTCATCGCCCATCAACTGGGGTTGAAGGTGACGGCGCCTTAAAGGCCGATCTGGAGTGCGTGCAGCAAAGCTGCCGCTTTGGAACCACGCCCGACCTACGGCAAGAACAGGGCATCCCCAACGCGCGTCCCGCCGAGACGAAAAGCGGTAGAGGACTACCGCACTCCACGACGCTCCGCGACTACAGGGGCGCAGGGAGTCCGCCAGGGTTTGGAGTGCGGCCGCGAAGCTGCCGCTTTGGAACCACGCCCGACCTGCGGCAAGAACGGGGCACCCCAACGCGTGTCCCGCCGAGACGAAAAGCGGTAGAAGACTACCGCACTCCCAAACGCTTCGCTCCGCGGTTACTTCCCCTTCACGTCGAAGCAGAAGAGGTACTGCTGGTCTCGAAGATACAACCGTCCGTTGACCACCACGGGGTGCGGCCAGATGCCTCCCTGCGGATTCCGCAGTTCGCTCTGGGGGGACAGCTTGAAGCGGCCCTTTTCGTTCCATCCCGTCGGGACCGCCTCCACCAAGGCGACGTCGCCGCTCTTTTCGTCGAGGCAGTAAAGCATCCCGTCCGCGAAGTGGACGGCGCCCTTGCCGAGGTTCTTGCTCGACCAGACTTCCTTGCCGGTCTTGAAGTCCTGGCAAACCCAGCCCGGGCCATCGCTGTAGCCGTACAGGTGATCCCCAACGCGCACCACGCCGCCGTGGTGATTCTTCATGACCTTGTTTTGATAAACGGTCTCCGGGGTTTCGGAATTTCCGGGCCGGACGGCCAGGCAGCCGGAGTTGTAGCCCGCGGTCACGAACACGATGCCGTCATGCTGAATCGGCGTGGGAATGACCGCGACGTTGCCGGGGAACGCGGCGACCCAGGAGGTCTTGCCGGTTTCCGGATCCACTCCGAACACCTTCTTCATGACCAGTTGCACCACCTCGGTGCGGCCGTTCCGGTCCATGAGGATTGGGGAGGCGTACTGGGCATTGTCCGTCAGGCCGGTGGTGCGCCACAGCACGTCACCGGTCCGCTTGTTCAACGCGGCCATGGTTCCCTTGGAACCGCCGGGCGTGCAGAAGATCCGGTCCCCCTGGATCAGCGGGGATTCGGTGTAACCCCAGTCCTGAAGGACCCCCCCAAGGTCGGCCACAAGAGACTTCTGCCACTGGATCCGGCCATCGGCGGTTCCGGCGCAAACCAGGAGTCCGCGCCCCCCGATGGCATAGACCCGATCCCCGTCCACCGTGGGCGTCATGCGCGGACCATCGCCCCAGCCGTTGGAATACTTCTGCCCGATGTTCGCCGACCACAGTTCCTTTCCGGAGGTGGTGTCCACGGCGATGAGGTACTCCTCCTCACCGCGGAGTCCGACGGTGAACAGGCGATTTCCGGACACCGAATAACCGCCATAGCCGAGGCCGGCATTCTCGAAGAGCCAGACCCGCTTCGGTCCCTCCTTCGGCCACTGCTTCAGCAGTCCCTTGTCCGGGGAGTGATCCTCCCGCGCCGCGCCACGCCATTGCAGCCAGTCGGCGGCTCGAAGGGGCGGGGGAACTGCCAGGGCAAAAACCGCTGCAGCGAGAAGGGGACGGAGTGGGAGCGTCATGATCGGGGGACGATCCCGTATCATGGCCGATCGTCGAGACTGAAACGCGCCCGAGCGGTCCGACTGCCGCCGGTCATGCCTTCGAGGCGGAGGACAGGATTCGTCCCCGCGCGGCGAGCCAAAGCAGGAGCAGGATCGCCGCGAAGGGAAGCAGGGACAGGAGGTTTGCGTAGGGTCCGGCCACGAACGGGTTGGCCTTCTCCGACCATTGGGTGATGGCGCGATCGGCGTTCTCGAAGAATCCGGCCATGAAGGCGATCACGATTCCGGCAATGCTGCCGCCGGCGATGTAGCCGGAGGCCATGAGGACGCCGGGGGAACGATCATTCTCTGCGGCCATTTCCTCGGCGGTGAGGCCGGCGTTGACGTGCTTCGCGCGATCCTGGCGTTCCACCAACCAGCGGATGGCGCCGCCGGCGAAGATTCCCAGGGAGACGGACACCGGCAGGTAAACGCCGACCGCGAAGGCGAGAGAGTTGATGCCGGCCAATTCAAGGGTGAGGGCGATCATCGCCCCGAGAATGACCAGTTCCCACGGCAGGCGCCGGTCGAGAATCCCCTTGATGATGTAGCTGACGAGGACGGCCTTGGGTGCGTCGAATTTGCGGACCGTAGAGCCGTCCGGTCGCTGCCCAAACGAACCGTTGATGCCCGGGTCCACCAGCCATACTGGCTTTCCGGCGGCATCCACCAGGAACTTGCGGGATCCCGTGGCCGTCGTGTCATGCCAGACGAAGTATTCCTGCTGGTCGTTCTTCGCCTGGGGCCCGGTGAGGTGTTCCTTTGGCAGTCCGGCGAGCTGCTGCGCCGGGACGCGGAGGGAGGGCGCGACTTCCATGGCGTCCACATAGGTGATCGCGCTGCGGTTGAGTCCGAGCAGGATCGGCCCCAGCACGAGGGCTGATGCAAATGCCCCGAAAAGGATGGCGACCTGTTGGAAGCGGGGCGTGCCCCCGACCAGGAATCCGGTTTTCAGATCCTGCGACGTCGTTCCGCCATTGGAGCAGGCGATGCACACGATCGCTCCCACCGACAGTGCCGTGACGTAGTAGCTCTTCCCGGTCCAGCCCACCGCAAGGAAGGCGAGGCAGGTGAAGAGCAGGGTGGCGATGGTCATTCCGGACACCGGATTGGACGACGAGCCGATCTCGCCGGTAAGCCGGGAGGACACGGTCACAAAGAGGAAGCCCAGCAGCACGATGAGAATGGCCCCGAACAGGTTCATCTGCAGCGGCGGCGCAAACGTGATGGCGGTGAGCAGGACGACGATGCCGATGCCCACGAACTTCAGGGGCAGATCCCGCGCGGTGCGGCCGGATCCGGTGTCCCCCCGGCGGGCCGACGTCAGATCCAGAAGTCCCAGCTTGATCCCGTGCCAGATGGTCGGGATGGAGCGCAGCAGGCTGATGATGCCCCCGGCGGCAACGGCGCCGGCGCCGAGGTAAAGAATGTAGGCGCCCCGGACGTCATTGGGCGACATCTCGCTGATGAGCTTGCGTCCGGGCGCGAGGACATCGCCGAGATTCTGTCCGAAGAACTGGATCATCGGGATCAACACCAGGTAGCTCAGCACCCCGCCGGCGGCCATGATGCCGGCGATCCGGGGTCCGATGATGTAGCCGACCCCGATCATCTCGGGGGAAATCTCCGCGGAGATCGATCCTCCCTTGAGCGGCGCGCCGAAGACTTTTTCCGGGACATCCTTCCAGAGCTTCAGGGCCACGTTGGCCGTCTTGTAGAGCAGTCCGACGCCGAATCCGGTAAAGATGGTGCGGGCATCGATTTGTTGGTCGGAGGCCCGGGCGTAGGCGGGATCTGCCGCACTCCGGGATTCCGCGCTGGCGCCCGTCTTGAGCACTTCGGCACAGGCGGTGCCCTCGGGGTATTTCAGCTCCCCGTGCTGCTGCACGATGAGGGCCCGCCGGAGCGGAATCATCATGAGGATTCCCAGCAGTCCGCCGAGCGCGGCCACCAGCATCACGCGGGAGATTTCGAGGTCGAATCCGAGAATGAGAATCGCGGGCATTGTCACGCCGACCCCGAAGGCGATGGACTCCCCGGCGGATCCGGCGGTCTGCGCGATGTTATGTTCGAGAATGGTGGCGTCCCGGATCCCGAACTTGGAGGCGATCTTGAACAGTGCGATGGAAATCACCGCGACGGGAATGCTGGCGCTGACGGTGAGTCCGACCTTGAGGGTGAGGTACAGGGACGAGGCGCCGAAGACCATGCCCAGCAAGGTCCCGACAATGACCGAGCGGGCGGTGAACTCGCGGAGATGGGTCCGGTCCGGAATATAGGGACGAAACGCGGCGGGAGGTTCAGCGGCCATGTCGGCGCTCAGCCTGCCGAATCCGCCCGGCGCAGGCAACGCGGGTCCTGCTGCGTTTTTATTCGCGGCGGGTTCATCGATTGCCCGGCCGGTATGGCAAAAGCAATGTCCCGATCCGTCATCCGTTGCAATTGCGGGGCCTGCAGGGCTGCCGTCGGGTGATCCAATTACGCCTCCCGGTGGCCGGAGGATCGAACCCGGCTCCGCAGAGCGCGGGTGGGCCTTCCTCGACGTGGAAAGGGCTGGAAGTCCTTGCGAGATTCCTCCGGCGGGGCGGAATCGGTCCGAACCGGCTTCGGCGGTTCAGGCGATGGCAGCAAAGGCGTACCCATGCAACTGGGTCTGGAGTTCCAGGATTTTGGAAACCGCTGCCGGGAGGCCGGGCACCACGAAGTCGTGGTGATCGTTTCCGATCCACGGGGAATCCAAAAGCACACTGGTGCATCCCGCAATTTGCGCCGCCTTCGCATCGGACCATTTGTCGCTGACGATAAAGGAGCGGTCGAGATCGAGGCTCCATTTGAATGCCGCCTCCAAGAACATCCCAGGCTGCGGTTTGCAGCAGGGGTGGCTGGGGTCGTCATAGGGACAGACCAGAATGTCGTCCACGGGGAGCTTGCGGCGGAGCACCCCATGCATGAGGTCGAGCTCCCGGCGGGTCAGGTTTCCCAGGGAAACCGCCGGCTGGTTGGTGGTGACGATCAGAATAAACCCCGCCTGCTTCAGGGCCATCAGGGCGTTCGGCGCATCCGGGTGGATCCGGAACTGTTCGAAGGCCATGGGAGGGCACTGCCGGCCGTGAAGGGTGTCACAGAGGTTGAGGACACCATCACGCTCGAAGAAGACGGCTGGTTTCATACGACGGCATACAGCAACGAGCTTGCCATCTTCAGACCAGCGACATTGAGTTACATTTGGGCGGCTATCCGGTGAATCGCCGTCCTATTCGGGGATGCCCACCCGAATCCGGTCCAAACCGCCCGGGGATTACGCCCCAATTCGTAGGGGACCCTACTCACTCAACCCCTCGCTGGCAGCGAGTTGCGCTTCCATCCAGCGTACGGTGGGCAATACCCGGGCGACCGCATTGGCCTCAGTTTGCCCGGCAAAAGGCTTCAGAAAGAATTTGACCACCCCCACGGCCTCCCCGTTTCGGTCCCTTAACGGAGCGGAAACAAGGATCTGGTGGTCCGTTTTTCCGTAGTAGGTTTCGTTTCCGGACAGCACGCCGATCTCAGCGTCTGAGGCGGGTTGACCGATGTCCGCAGGGTCCTTGGCGGCCAGGACGTGGAGGTTGGTCTGGGCGGGAGTCTTGCCGTAGATCTTGAGATTCAGGATGCGGGGCTGCCGCTCCAGGACCTGCTGGGCCAGGGTTTCGGCGAAGGAAACCATCGGGCGGAAGGTGATCTTGGTCTCCGCGAATTCGCTGACGGCATCCGACTTGGTGATGAATCCGACTTTGCCGGACCGGAAGGAGTTGTCGGTGATGGTGGGGATGACCTGGCGCCCATCGAGGAGGATGTCGAACTTGTTGCCCTCGGCCTTGACGGTGAGTTCGTACCAGCGGCCCTTCTCAATCGGCAGGTCATTGCCGACCGGAGCCGTCCGCTGTCCGTCCACGAATTTGTAGAATCGGAGGTTGCCTCCCAGGGCGCTCGCACGGACGACACAAAAGTTCCTCTCATCCATGAGACGGAAGACCACGCCGGCAATCTGCTCGGCGGCGCCGGACACCATCCGGAACCGGGTGGTGAGCGTGAAGTCCCCGTAGCGTTCCCCTTCGGAATAGATCACCGGGTACCGCTCGTCGGTGAGGTCCTTCGACAACTGGGTCAGGGCGGGAACCCGCGCGTTGACTGTCGCCTTGTCGGTGACGGGAGCGAGCAGCGGGGGCACCGAGGCCATGACCACCTGCCAGTCCGCCGGCTTGCCGCCTCCCACCACGAACGCCTTGAAACCCGCCGGCGGCTTTCCCGGCTGGTTGGTGGAGAAATCAAAGACCCGCTCGGCGGCGGTCATGGGGAGGACGGTGACCAGCAATCCCACCACCCAGAACAAAGGTCGGCGCATCCTGTTCATGTTCCCCAATCCTGAGCGTCCGCCCGGAGCCTACCACTTCATGTCCGCGACCGTACGTCCGGCCGGAATGAACGGCAGCACGTGCTCGGAATACGGGGTCATGATGTTGAGGACGTACGGGGTCTTCGCGTCCAACATGCGCTGGAGCGCGGCCTTCAGGTCCTTGCGGAAGATCACCTGCTCCGCGGGCACGTTGAAGCTGTTGCAGACGCGGACGTAGTCCGGATACACCTGCGCGCGATTCTCGGGATTGCCGAGGTAGGTGTGCCCGCGGTTGCCGGCGTAGAAGTTGTCCTCCCACTGCACCACCATGCCGAGGTGCTGGTTGTTCAGGATGATTGCCTTGGCGGCGATCTTCTCGACGTGCGCGGTCGCCAGCTCCTGGACGTTCATCAGGAAGGAGCCGTCGCCGTCGATGTCGATCACCTGCTTGTCGGGGCGCGCCACCTTGGCGCCGATGGCGGCCGGATAGCCATAACCCATCGAGCCCAGTCCGCCGGACGTGATGAACGTGCGCGGCTCGGAGTACTTGTACCACTGCCCCGACCACATCTGGTGCTGGCCGACGCCGGTGGTGATGATCGCATCGCCGCCGGTGAGCTCGTACAGCATCTCGATGACCATCTGGGGCAGGATGACCTGGTCCTCGTGGCCCTTGAGGTGATCCTTCATGTGATCGCTGTTGGCGATCTCCGGGGTGACCTCGTAATGGAACGATCCCTTGGCCTTCCACTCGGCGATCTGCTGGTGCCAGGCCGGGAAGGTTTTTTGGATGCCACCGCGCTTCGCGATCATCCCGTTCAGGCGGGCCAGGGCGTCATGGATGTCGCCATGCACGGCAAGTTGGACCCGCTTGTTCTTGTTGTGCTCGGACGCGTCGAGGTCGATGTGGACGATGGTGGCGTTCTTGGCGAATTCGCTGAACGCGCCGGTCACCCGGTCGTCGAAGCGCACGCCGAACGCCAGCAGGACGTCCGCGCCCTCCTTGAGCCGCACCGCGGGCTGCTTCGGATCCTTGCGCGGCTCGAACTCGCCGCTCACCGCCCAGTTGGCCACGGCGGACCCGTGCATGCCCAGCCAGCGCAGGGAGAGGGGATGAGTTTCCGGGAACCCGCCGATGCCCATCAACGTCGTGGTCACCGGGATCTGTGCCGCTTCAGCGAATTTGCGAAGCTCCGCGGCAGCGCCCGAGGTGATGATGCCACCTCCGCAATAAATAACGGGGCGTTCGGCCTTTTCGATCAGCCCGATGATCTCGTTCAGCTCCAGGTCGCCGGCGCGGACGTCGGGGTTGTACCCGCGGAGTCCCCGCTTGATTTCGTCGAGGGTCGGCCACACGGGCTGGACCCGGTCCTGCTGCAGGTTCTTGGGGAAGTCGATCACCACGGGACCGGGGCGTCCAGACTCCGCAATGTAGAAGGCCTCGGCCACCACCCGCGGGATGTCGCGGATATCGGTGATGAGGTAGCTGTGCTTCACGATGGGCAGCGTGACGCCCACCATGTCGGTCTCCTGGAACGCGCCACGTCCAATCATCGCCTGGGTCACCTGTCCGGTGATCGCCACCAGGGGGCAGGAGTCCATGTAGGCATCGGCGATGGCGGTGACGAGGTTGGTGGCGCCGGGACCGGAGGTGCCCATGCACACGCCCGCCTTGCCGGTCGCGCGGGCGTATCCCTCCGCCGCGAAGCTGCCGCCCTGTTCATGGCGGGGCAGGACCGTCCGGATCTTCGACTTGGTGAGCGACTGGTGGATTTCCATGCTCGCTCCGCCGGGGTAGGCGAAGATCACCTCCACGCCGGCCCGTTCGAGGGCTTCGACGAAGATGTCGCGGCCGTACATCAGGGGGCCGACCTCGCGAGGCGCGGACGGCGTCGGGGCGGCGGCGGGGGCTTTCGAAGGGGCAGTGGACTGGCTCATGACTGTGAATTCTGGTCGGGCCGGAACGGCGTCGGTCTTCTGGCGAAAAAAAACCCACGGCCGTCACCAGCCGTGGGTTCCTGTTTCAAATCGGCTTACGCACGACAGGTCCCCGCGGCGGCTTCGCCACCGGCTACGAGGACTACAACTGGGATCGTGCGATTCATTGTTCGTGAGAATGGAAGATTTCTTTGGCCTTTTGGTCAAGTGGACACTTCCGGGAGCCCCGACACCCCGATACCGGTCGCATTTCGAGGCTGCTCTCGTTTGTAGTCCTGCCTTCAGCCGTATCTATGCAGTTGGATTGCTGATTTGGGTCTGGAAGTGATTTGAGGAAGTGGCTCAGTGGGTGGGATTGATGGGTATGGGTTCAACTGCAATGCAGTTGGGCCACGGGCAGCTCAGCTTCTCGAATAGCCTCTGCCACCAGGCCCGTAAGGGTCCTTCCCGCACGGCCAGACGGAGGGTCAGATAGCCCCCGGTGCGGCTGACAATCCCGCCGGTGGTGAAGAGTCGCATCCGCAGGGTGGCCGTGGTGACCCGATCCTCCCATCCGACGTGGCGCTGGAAGAGCACGCACAGGTTGTACGCCAGCACCGACAGACTTAGAGCTGCCTCCGTCGCGTAGAACCTCTTGAGGCAGAGCTGGGGCAACGCATAGGCGTTGGCCAATTCCTTGATGATGTTCTCGCAGTCCGCGCGCCCATTGTAACGCCGCCACGCCCTCAGCCCATCCACACTCTGGGGCAGGCTCGTGATCAGCGCCTGAATCCGGTAGCCCGGACACTCGATCAACTCCCGGCCTCCGGCCTCCGGGCGCTGGCTGGTTCGGTGACGGATCAGCACCACCCGCCGCGGCCGAGCCCATCCCCAGGCCCGGTGGATCACCTCGGCCACCTCCGTCCCCGGCAGGTCGGTTGCCCGCCAGTGGGTGGCCCGGCTGATCAGGCTTCGGACGGGCTGATGCAGCCGGGCCACCACGATGTAGGGCAGTTGCTCGGCCTCCCAAAACTCCAGGAGCCGTTCATCGCAAAAGCCCGAGTCGGCCCGCACCAGTCCCAGCCGTACCCAGCTCGGTAGCCGGCCGAGCAGCTCCTGGGTGAAGGCCACCGCGTTGTTGTCCGAACGGGTGTTGCCGGGCCGAAGCCAGAACCCGGCGACCAACGGGACCTCGGAAATCATCCCCAGGAGCGGATGCAGGCACCGGCGGAAGCCTTCGGAGTGTACGCCGAACGCACCCCCTCCTTCTGCCGGGCGTCCTCATGCAGCAAGTGGGTGGAGTCCAGATCGAGGGTGTAACCTCCCGGGTGGCTGGGCAGCCGCTCCAACCCCCATCGCCAGAGCCGCCCGAAGCACTCGGAGTTCATCCGGGCCGAGTCAAACTGCCCAAAGAAGCGGGAGTAACTCGACTGGCTGCCCAGCCGCTTGACTCCCAGCATCTCCGGCAGCAATGGGTCGATCCGCAACTGGGCACAATGGGCCAGCTTGGTGCCCCCGGAAAAGATCCCAGCCAGATACCCAAGGGCCAGGTCGGCACAGGCGATTTGGTTCGGGCTGCTGCGCCGGGGCAGCACCTGCTCCAACACCTGCCGAAATCCCCTCCCATGGAGAAAATCCGCCCATGGCCACAGCCCGGCCCGGGGCGAAATCCGCTGGTCGGTGAACCCAATTTCGATCGCTTCCCGGCCATTATGCCGTCTCATTCTTTGAGTCACTGATTGGGGAACTGATTCGTCAGGGTGCCAGGTGCTTTTTTTCATTATCTACACCAGCACTCCCCATTCAGTGGCTTCACTCAACTGCATAGATACGGCTTCAGGCGGTTCGGTCAGGAACTCCGGCCAACAGTGAAATTGATGACCTTCGAACGACCGGCCCAGACGCATGGAGGCATTGCCAAGACGAATCCAAGTCACCTTACCGGTATGCGCCAGGTCCGATGCGGGCTCTTTGGGGGGGGATGTCCATTCGCTGCACAAGGGGGCCAGAATTCCTCGGCTCCGGTTATGGCAGCGTAGATCCCTAGTCTTCGGTTGGAAGGCCCGCTGGTTCCCTCCTCAAAGGGGAGGGCTGGAAACGCGGTGACGGAGTCGAACTAGCATTGCTCCGTCCTGGGATGCCCGGGGCGCCAGAGGACTGGGGCAACGCGAGCAGCGGTCGCTCGCCCGTCATTCCCATCCTCGAGAACACCCAAGATACAAGAATTTAATCGCCTCCCCCTAAAACTCCAGGCCGCTGGTTGCGACCCCGAATCCGGCGAACGTCAAGATTCCGCACTCCGCCAAGGACTCCCCCTGTCTTATTGAGTCTCGCATAATAGGGTGACATGTTGTGTCGTCGGTGTATGCTTCGTGCATGGCGCTGACGCGAGATCATGCACGGATGGAAAAGCGGCGGGTCCAGGCTGCCGCGATGTTCGAGAAGGGGATCTCGGCCCCGGAAGTCGGGAGGAGGCTGGGGGTGAGCCGTCAGGTGGCCTACCGTTGGAAGTCGGCGTGGGAGAAGGGCGGCAAGGCTGGCTTGGCCAGCAAGGGGAAGGCGGGCCGCAAGTCCAAGCTGACGGCGGAACAGACCGATGTGGTTGTGAAGGCGCTGGTGGCCGGACCGGTGAGCCGGGCTACAAGACCAACCTGTGGACGCTTCCGCGTGTGGCGGCCCTCATCAAGGACCTGACCGGGGTCGAGTACCATCCCGGCCATGTCTGGCGTCTGTTGGGCGACAACGGGTTCAGTTGCCAACGCCCGGAGCGCCGCGCGATCGAGCGCGACGAGCCCAAGATCCGCCGTTGGAAGCGGGTCGAGTGGCCTGCGATAAAAAAAAAGCCGGCAAAGAGGGCCGAACCCTCGTCTTCATCGACGAAAGCGGACTGAGCACCCGCCCCACCCGGGTACGGACCTGGGCGCCCCGCGGCCAGACGCCGGTGATCCAGGAAACCTTTGGCTGGAAGAGCCTCTCCATGATCGGCGGCCTGGCCCTGTACCGGTTCTTCTTCCAGATCCACCCCGGCAGTATCAAGGGCCCCCAGGTCATCGAGTTCCTCCGGCACCTCCAACGACTTGTTCCGGGGAAACTCACCGTCATCTGGGACGGCGCCCCTATCCACCGCAGCCGCCTGGTTCAGGACTACGTGGCCAGCACTGATGGACGCGTCGTGGTGGAACGGCTGCCGGCCTATGCCCCCGAACTCAATCCCGTCGAGTACATGTGGGGCAACCTCAAGACCCATCAGATCGGCAACCTGATCGCCACACAGGCCTGGGACCTCAGCATGCAGGCCACCGCCGCACTGCGACGCATGCGCCGCCGCCCCTCCATCATCGCCGCCTGCTACAAGCAATCCACATTATGGCCTGAATGACACCCTATTATGCGAGTCTCAATAGCACACCCCGATCACATGCGAGCGGGAACCGCAGAAGACCCTATACCCAAACCTGCTTGAACTCGGACTGTAAAATCTGACTTCTTGCCCCATGAGGTTCGATTTGCGATTTTCGGGAAGATGTCGAGGTGCTATCCAACCAAGCCCCGTGATCTAACCGGGATAAAGTGGTGCGATAACGTGCAACGCCATTTTAAACGACTCCTGTGAAATGAGTTGGGCCGCTGCACAGAAGCGAATCGAGGCTGCGCGTAAGCGTGAGGAGCGGGCGGCTCTGAAGCGCCAACGCGAATTAACCAGGATCCTCAAAGAGGAGGCGATGCTCTCGGCACAAGAGCAAGCTCGAATGGAGGTTGAAGCGTTCGAAAACTCCATCGAAGTCCTGCTGTCGATTCATAAGGAGGCCGGCCCTAGCTTCGACTGGCTAGAGGTACTATGTGCGCTTCCGCCTCATGCGCCGTTCAATGGTGATACCGCCCACTACGAGAAGGAACGAGAGGAATTCACGAAAATGCGTTCGCTGGCAAAGCAGGTGCTCGCCGGTGAGGCATCGGCCTACACAGAGGTCATTCGCGAATTTTCGCCGTTAGGCGAACTGTCCACGCTCGGCTCATCAATTACTCTTCGCGTTCACACTCCTAAATTAATCGAATGTGATTTATTGGTGAATGGGCGTGATGTCATCCCTAGGGAAATTAAGGCGCTGACTGCGGCCGGTTCACTTTCTGTAAAGACTATGCCCAAGGTGCGCTTTCATGAAATATATCAGGACTACGTCTGCGGATGTGTGCTGCGCGTTGCTAGAGAGGTGTTTGCATTACTGCCGGTGGATACTGTCATTATTACTGCAAAGATGAATGCCTTGGAGGAAAGCACGGGCGACGATGTTGAAACTCCAATATTATCAGTAGCAGTTCCCAGGCTCACTATTGGGAAGCTGAATTTTCTGAAAATCGATCCCTCGGATTCGATGAAGAACTTTCTCCATCGTGGCGACGTTCTCGCCGCAAGGAAGGCGCAGGGGTTTGTGGCGATCAAGCCGCTGGTGCCTGCGGAAGTTGCAGAGTGCCATCCCGCCCAGTTTAGTCTGCCTGATCTTTTGGTTTCTGTCCGAAGAATGAGATCCGAGCTCCTGGCGGAGGCGAAGGTTCCTACATTTCAGTCTACGAATACAAAGGCATCATGAGCACGCTCCTTTTGGTTCTAGTTGGAATTACGACCGTGGCGGCGATAGCTCTGTATATCCTCAAGGAAAAGGCGGCAAAGGGGTTTGCGAACGAACTTGAGCGGATCAGGGGGGAGGCGGTCACTGCTACCACCCAAGCGCAGGTGGTGGTTGAAAAAAATGAGGAAAGCTTTAAGAGGAGGATGTCGGAGTTGGAGGTTGAAGCTCAGCGCGTGCGCGAACATTACGAGACGGAGTCGCGTAAAATCATTGAAGAGGTCTATTCTGACCTTGGAAAGTCTCGGGCCGAATTGGAGTCACTGCGCGCGCTATCTTCCCTCCAGCAGTCTGAGGGGGACGTTCGAGCCACGCTTTCCAGTGCGATTGCGGAAGCCAGTGCGCTACGCCTAGAGTCGCAGGCCGCGTTGGAGCAGGCGCGTCTGGCTGCCTCGGGAGAGCGGAAACAAGCGCAACAGCGGGCCAAGGAACTTTTTGACCAAGCGGAGGCAATGCTCTTTCAAGCAACCCGCGAGGCTGAGCGAACCATTGCTGACGCCGAGGCTCAGGCACTTCAGATTGGCGGTGACGCCTATAAGGCACTCCGTGATAAGGAAATGTTAGAACGGGCGGTGAAGGCAATTCACAACGTTATCGACGGATACGGCGACCGATACATCCTTCCAACACATAGTCTGCTTGACGATCTTGCCTCCAACTTTGGGCACACTTCTGCAGGTGAGTCGTTGCGGGTGGCGCGGGCGCAATCGCGGCGCATGGTTGCAGAAGGCTTGGCGGCGACCTGTGACTACGTTGAAGCCAATCGGCGGGAAACCGCAATTCGTTTCGTTACAGACGCGTTCAATGGCCGTGTGGATGCAATTTTGAGTCGTGTTAAACACGATAATTTTGGAACCCTCGAGCAGGAGATTCGCGACGCGTTTAGCTTGGTCAATTTGAATGGAGAGGCGTTCCGCAATGCTCGGGTGCTTCCGGCATACTGTGAGGCTCGGGTGGCTGAATTGCGTTGGGCCATCGTAGTGCAGGAGCTGAAGCTCAAAGAACGCGAAGAACAACGTCGAATCCAGGATCAGATTCGTGAAGAAGAGAAGGCGCGCCGTGATTACGAGCGAGCGTTGCAAGAAGCCGCGAAAGAGGAGGAGAGAATCCGGAAGGCAATGCAAGTTGCTCGAGAAGAGGCTTCGCGTGCTAACGCGGAGGATAAAGCGAAGTTTGAAGCGCAATTGGCCGAGCTTAATCAAAGACTTGCAGAGGCAGAGGCAAAGAATCAGCGTGCACTTTCAATGGCTCAGCAGACAAGAAGTGGACACGTTTATATTATCTCTAACGTTGGTTCTTTTGGCGAGGATGTTCTGAAAGTAGGCATGACTCGGCGCTTGGACCCTGAGGATCGGATTTGGGAACTGAGCGATGCGTCAGTTCCTTTCGACTTCGATGTCCATGCCATGATTAAGTGCGACGATGCGCCGGCTTTGGAGAGGGTATTGCATGAACAATTTGACGAGTTGCGGGTGAACAAGGTCAACTATCGAAAGGAGTTTTTTCGTGTTCCGGTTCAACGATTGCGTGACTTTGTCGCTGAACGGAAACTGGAGGCCACTTTTACGATGGCTGCCGAAGCACGCGAGTATCGTGAGACCTTGGCTCTCGAGAAGATGACACCGGAACAGCGCGCGAAGTATCATGTGCGCATCAATGGGGCGGAGGGTGCTGAGCAGATTGAATGAATATGCCTGATTCCTCTGAAGTTTAAATTTCCATGGGGCGGTCGGAACCGCAGTCCAATTGTTTTCCGGGAAATTGGACAATTGGAGAGGGTGTCTGCGAATTTTGGATTGGGTTGGTGTATGGTGGAGAGGTGAGATTTTCTTCCACGGAAGCCGCGGTCAAAGGGAGTCCGTTCACGGATTTAGGCCGGGTTGCGAGGGGAAAAGACGGCAAAATGGTCCGTTGGCGACCCAGCCCCTTCCGAGTTCAGTACATGCCTGAGAGAATGCGCCATCTCCCACCGCCGGGTCTGCCAGCGGTACGGGGTCACCGGCTGGGTCTGGGTTTTCGACAGGTGGATCGTGAAGGGGAAGGGTCTGGATCGGCTGTGCCAGCTAGGGACTGCTACCTTGTCGGTAGCCAATGGTTCCAAGGGATGTCTCCGCGAGCCACATTCCCTTTGGAAAGTCTCTGGAATGCCAAGTGGGCGGCGAATGGGAATTCCTTCCTGAGAGAATTGATGATCGGCGGTCAAAAGGATTCATGGTCCCCGGCTTGCCCGAAATCGGTCGTGTGGGGCAAAGAATGACGGGTCCGGGACTTGCGGGGCGTCTTCCCGCGGAACCCGGGCCTCGGGACCGGCGGTGGTGGAATTCCTCGTGGCCACCGCCGGTCATTCCTACCTGATCCATGAAACGCATTCCCCACTCCTCTCGCTCCCCCCGCAGCTGGATCGCCTCCGGACCCTTCGCCCTCCCTCCGATCGCCAAGGCCGGCATGGCATTGGCACTCGTGGGCGGCGGACTCCAGGCCGCCGATCCGGTCGTCAGCACCAATGCTCCCGCAGCCTCGCCGGCGCCGACTCCTGCGCCTGCGCCCTACACCTACCCAGCTCCTCAGTTCAATCCCTTGGCCTGGCAGCCCTATCCCGGCCTCCTCAACACCTGGCTCCGCGAGCAGTCCCCCGAATTCAACAAGTGGAACGTCGGCGCCTGGGAGCGCTTCCGGTATGAGTCCCGGAATTACTTCGCCGCCAATGGCGCTGGGCCCCTGGCCGTGGACTTCAATGCCGCCTCCCCCGTCGCCCACAACAACTACTCCCTGTTCCGCACCCAGCTGTGGCTCGGCTACGCCCCCACCGAATGGATCCGCGCCTTCGTGGAGGCCCAGGACAGCTCCCAGAACGGATGGCAGGGGAACCCCAATCCCCAGGCGAACAACGCCCTCGGATTCTACCAGTACTATGCCGTCCTCGGGGATCTGAAGCAGTTCCCCCTCACCTTCCAGGCCGGACGCCAGGAGCTCAGCTATGGCGAGGAACGCCTCATCGGCAGCTTCATCTGGGATAACATCGGACGCACCTTCGACGCGGCCCGTCTGCACTTCCAGAAGGACAAGTTCTGGATCGACGCCTTTGCCGGAAGCCTCGTGCTGCCCGTCAACCGCGGCACCGACGTCGTCAATTGGGACGAGGTTTTCTGGGGACTCTATTCCCAAACCAAGGGACTCATTCCCAAGGGAGTCGCCGAGTTCTATTTCCTCGGGGACAACGCCAACAATAATTCCCCCAACAACGTGGGCACTGTCCAGAAGGGCAACTCACCCCGCGACATCTACACCCTGGGCACGCATCTGAAGTCCGCGCCGGGAGGCATCCATGGCTGGGACTACGACGTGGAGTTGGACGGTCAGTTCGGACAGTACCAATATCCAAAGGGGACGCCGGTGGTGATCAACGGGGAGAAACTCGACCATCTGGCCTACGCCATCCATCTGGAGGGCGGCTACTCCTTCACCAACGCCTGGGCGCGCCCGCGGGTTGGCGTCTTCTACAATCAGGCGTCCGGGGACCACAATCCCAACGACGACAAGCACACGACCTTCGTGAACCTCTATCCCACGAACCACAAATTCTACGGGTTCATGGATTTTCTCTCGTGGCAGAACCTGCAGCAGGTGGCGGTGACATCCACGTGGTTTCCCGTGGGAAAGCTCAAAGCGACCCTGAACTTCTATGTGGACTGGCTTCTGACCACCGAGGACTTCTCGTACAACGTGGCGCAGGGTGCGCGGACCACGGGGGGCTATGGGATCAAGCCCGACAACCAGGCGCACTTCGGCGAGGAGTTGGACTTTATCCTGAACTACCCCGTCCTGAAGTGGCTGAACCTGGAAGCCGGCTACGGACACTTCTTCACCGGCCAATACGTCCAGGAATCCCTGCAGAACACCGGCGGCGCCCACGACGCCAACTGGTACTACGTCCAGGTCATCGGGAGTTTTTAGGGCAGCCTCGGCGACAGGACCTCCGTCGGATCGCGGGATACGGTTCGCCCTTTGGGCACCTGCCCGACGCTTCGACCTTCCGAACGACATCGCCCGACTCACGCCTCGCGGCGCCCGGAATCCCGGGTGCCCGGGCGCAATTCGTGGGAACCGGGCTCCTGCGTGGGGTGTGGCGCCTTGCCGACGGTGAGTTCAAGAAGTCGTCGTTCCTCATCCAGATGGAACGAATAAAGGACGACGGTTTCCCGGTTTGATTGCAGGAGTTTCTGGGGGATGGAGGCCACAAATCGAATTGCCTGCTGTGTGTTTCCGTTGGTGAGCCAGGCCACCCCTTCCACATCGGTTCCGAGACGGGTGTTCGTGATCGACTCCGGAAGGAGTCCATCGATCCAGAGTCGGGAAATCCGGGGATCGTTGCTCGCGGCGAGCCAACGGCAGGCTGCGAACTCCAACCGGCTCCAGAAGTCGCGATCTTGGAGGATCTGATGTCGTTCGTTCCGCATCGGTTTGGAAAACCCAACCTCACCGCTGCAGACTATGGGGCGTCGTCGCAAAATCCAATCGCATCGTTGCACGAGGGTCACAAACCCTTCCGGTGGGAGCGCTGCGGCAGATGAAAGGAGGCTCATTTCACGCTCCACTGGGTGGTTGAAAATCAACCACTCAGTGGTGAATACTCAACCATGAAGCGGCGCAATCTCACGCGACAGCTCCTGACCGCCCTGCACGCGGCAGGCTGGTCGGCATCTAGGTGAAAAAGTCGGCCAGTCCGATGGGCGCTGACTTCAAGGGTTTGCGGCATCTGCGGGAGCAGGCCGGCCGGCGCTTCTTGCGGGGCATCCTGTTGCACACCGGCTCTGCGGGCGTCGCATATGAGGATAACTTGCACGCCCTGCCGGTGAGCGCGCTGTGGCAGATGGCGAGCAGGCCCCATGCGCGATGAACATTTCCCGGGTCGCCGCCCTGAACTGGCATCGTGATCGTCGGTGTCGCTCGATGCCACAGTGGAAATGTCAAAGATATAGACCTGACCCCGTTGCCTCTTGTGTGGAAGCCAGTCCGCGCAGCCAGCAACGGCTGCGTGAGGCCGTGCGAAGCAAACTCAACCATTGGACGCTCGGGAAGCGCATCCCTGAAGCCCTGGCCGGCGTCAACCGGCTGCTGAGGGGCTGGGCGGGCTACTTCCATTACCGCAACAGCAGTCGGGTAATGGCGAAGCTCAACTGGCATGTGCGCAACCGGGTACGCCGGTGGCTGTGGCGCAAGCACGGGAGGACGCGGGCACTCTGGGGCGACTACCCGGATCAACGGCTCCAGACCCAGTACGGTCTATGGCCCTTGCCTCACCGGGTCGCGTGGCGAGGATCCAGAAGGGTGAACCACAATGCTCTGCGATGAAGCGGCCCGGAAAGCCGGATACGGAAAACCCGTTCGTCCGGTTTGATGAGGGGTGGGTGGGAAAGTTGGGGCGATGACAACTGCGGTCTTCAGCTCCCTCTCTTTCCCATCCGCCTTCTCTTCCTAACGCAAAATAGATGGACTTGGCTGTGGCAAGAAGTTGCTAGGAAATCCCAAGAAATGGCAAGGGTCCTTAGTTGACGGACGAATAGGGAAATTGAGATAAAAACTAAGGACCGTCCTTCACCCGATCGGCAGCCAACACCCGAATCCAAGACGAAGTCATGAAATCGCCGTATCTCCGCCGCCCCCTGAACTCTCCTACCTTCAGTGGTGTCGGGCGTGAAGGTTCTGTCCCACCTACGGTTACGCGGGAATGCATGGCCCGCGTAGCACCCAGCACGATGCGGTGCCGGAAGAGCCACTTTACTATCAATGAAATTCTGCTGGTAGCGGTGATGTTGCTAGCGGCCAGCACGGCTTACAGCGGTACAATCTATGACAACACAATTCTGTCGGGCGCAGTGAGCGGCCTCACCGGGAGTGCTCGCACCATACAAATTGACGACGTACTTGTGCCTTCTTCCCGCGACCCTTCTCAACTGCCAATTGCAATCAACTCAATCACGTTGGGTCTGCAGGCGATGCCTGGCGATACCGGTGAGTTCAGCCTTTACCTCTATTCTGTGCGGAGCGATGGAACTCCGGCTCCGAATCCTGCGCTCATCGAAACCAAGTCAGTCACCTTCCCCAGCTTCTTCCAACTGGTGACTTTCGGGAGCGGCTCCGGAAAGCTCTTTACGGTGGAACCCGACTTCACCGCCCAGTCGGGATTCGGGCTGTTCTATCTCGGACTTGAGGCCAGATCCATTTCAGCGGCCAGCTGGGCATGGGCGGATGGACCGGATGCAAACTTGCCAACGGGCTACCTGGATAATAGCGCCGCAAGGCAGATTTTCCTCAACTACTCCCCGGGGTCACCCTTCCCGCCCAATTTCTCCTTCTATATGCAGATTGATGGCGCACCAATTCCTGAGCCGTCCCAGGTCGCTTATGGTTTGGTCATCCTTCTGGTTAGTGGCGTTTGGGCTATTTCGGGCGGACGGCGTGAGAAGTCGAAGGGGCGGATCCGAACTATTGACAAACCGAATCCGGAAACTTGGTGAGTTTGCCCCACTTGTGATGGAGGGAAGCCAACGGGGTCAGATCCGTACTGTTTACAATTTGAACTTCGAATTGCGGTGAAGTCGTCCCAATCGCGATGGGGATTCCCGCTCGGGACACGGGGTGGGCATAGTGCCATTGGGAATGGGATTTGGAGGGGAAGAGTGCGGTAGAGGACTTCCGCAGTCTGTGACTGCTTCGCGACGGAGTTGGGAGCCAAAGAGCGGGAGGATAAACGTGGCTTGGGACTATTTGGTGTGGATCGCCCGTTTGTATATTCCGTGATCCGGGATCTGTCAAAATTCCAATGGACAGGACCGAATGGCAGTCGGTCTTTGGGGGATCTCCGGTTGACCATCGCGTAATTCTGGGATCATGTCGGACACCGCCCCGGTATCGAGAAAGAGCGGCTATGATATTCCCAACTCCATTGTCGGATCCGCATCGGTGCGGAAGAGCCCGGAAGAGATTCCTTCGCTTGTGGAACTGGGGGTGGGTGCTGCTGCTCGTTTGGGTCGGGGGATTTCGGGCTGTGGGGGATCCGGTTGCGGATGTGCTGGCCGACCCGCGGAAGTTTGTCATTGAGATGGAGGACTACGATTTCGACGGCGGAAAGTTCCGGTCCAGCGCCAGTGTGATGCCGTATGGCGGAGGCGATTATGAGGGGTTGGCCGGGATTCCCGGTGTGGACTTTTCGCGGGCTGCGGTGCCGGGCTTTCTTCCGGAATATCGGTCCGGCGACTCTCCGGTGGTTCCCATCTTCGAGCAGGTGTCCGAAAGGCGACTTGACCGGGGAACTTGGAAGATGTGGCGGAATTTCTCGCTGGCGTACATCGAGGCGGGCCAGTGGTTCAACTATACCCGACAGTTCCTGCGCGGGGGCTACCGGGTCTGGATTGCGGCGGAGTCCGCCGATGCTTCACCCGGCGGAATTCGGGGACGGCTCCAGCAGGTGATCAGCGGAGTCGGGACGCCGAATCAGGTGGTCGAAGACCTTGGGTTTATCGAAGCGCCGGGATCGGGGGGCTGGGGTAACTTGGTGCTGGTACCGCTGCAGGCCCCCTTCGGGAGTTGGCTGGACCTGGGGGGCTTCGGCAAAACCACGCTCCGGTACGTCCCCGAGCGGGGTGATGTGGATTTCATCCTGCTTCAGTTCGTGGTCTTCATCGACCCGGCCACATTCCTGAGGGTGGAGCTGGATCCTCAGGGACGGCCGACCCTGCGCGTTGAACCGGGATTTCTTCATCCGAAGGGCCTGCAGGGCGCGGTCGGGTTGGCAGGGGCGGTCACGGAGTGGAAGGATCTGGCGTGGGATTTCATGGCGCCCCTTACAATTCCCGAGGACTCGACGCTGCGGTTCTTCCGCCTCGTGTTTGAATGAAGGAACCGAAGTCGTCCGCGTTCCCGCGGTCGTAGACGACGTCAGGAGGAGACTCCATTCTCCTCCCCTCTCCGCCCCACCCGCGGCGACGCTCCGAAAGACGCAGATGGTGTCTCGTGACCTCGCCAGCTACCCGCGGGTTAGAGACTGTCCGACAACAGGACCCCGCTGAGTTTTCGGACAGCCACTTATCGAGGTTCAACGGTGACGGCGCAGTGCTTGTAGTTGGGCTGGCGGGAGTGGGGATCGAAGCTCGCGTGGGTCAGGCGGTTGATGCCATCGTAGTGCATGGGAAGAAACACCTGACCGCACGCGACCGTGGGCGTGAGAAAGGCGTTGGCGTCCACGGCGCCCCGTCGGGACCGTACGGTGACCCGCTGGCCCATGGAGATCCGGAGACGTCGGGCGTCCGCCGGATTCAATTCCACATAGCATTCCCCGGGGTGCAACGTCCGCAGGACCGCGGATTTGCCGGTCCGGGTCCCGGTGTGCCACTGGGCGGAGGTGCCGCGGCCGGTCAGCAGGACGAACGGGTATTCGGCATCGACGGGCTCCGCAACCGGGCGGGGAGAAGCGAAAACGAACCGCGCGCGACCGTCTGGTGTGAAGAAGACTCCGTCGCTAAACAGGCGGGTCCCGGGAGGAGTTTTCAGTTTCCAGTGTTCAGTGTTCAGGGAAGGCGGCGTGTTCGATTTCTGGGATTTTGCCTGCGAAGGAATGAGGTCCGACTCGTCGGGGGTGGGATCCTTCTGAACACTGAAGACTGAACCCTGAACACTCTCCGGATATGGCCACTGGATTCCTCCGGCATCATCGAGGTGACGAAAGTCGCGGATGCCCGTGATGTCGCAGGGGCGGCCGGCGCTCAGCCGTTTGAGAATCTGGAAGACGGCTTCTGGGTCGCGCCAGGACTCGAATAGGTCGGCACATCCCCAGGCCTTGGCGATCAGTTGGAAGATGGCGAAGTCCGTGAGGGCGTTCCCGGGGGCGCGGCGGACTTTTTTCACCAGTCCGAACCGGCGTTCGGAGTTGATGAAGGTGCCGTCCTTTTCCCCCCAACCCGCGGCCGGCAGCAGCAGATCGGCGCGCTGCGCGGTCTCGGTGGTGGCGTAGAGATCCTGCACCACGAGGAATTCGAGCCGGTTCGACAGTTCGGTCAGACGATCCTGGCGGATCCAGGAATGGGCGGGGTTGGTTCCGATCACCCACAATCCACGGATGGCGCCGGACTCGATCCCGTCCAGGATCTGGTCATACGCCCACGACGGCGTGGAGGGGATCCGCTCCTGGGGGATGCCGAGGAGGCGCGCCACCTCCGCACGGTGGGCGGCATTCGCGAAGTCGCGTCCGGCCAGCAGCGAGGTGGCGTTGGCGTAGAGGCGGGAACCCATCGCGTTGCATTGTCCGGTGATGCTGTTCGCCCCCGTGCCCGGTCGTCCGATGTTCCCGGTCATGAGCGCGAGGTTGATGATCGCCTGCGCGGTGCGGGTGGACTCGTGGCCCTGGTTGACACCCATGGTCCACCAGAAGCTGACGCGCTTGCCCCGGGCGATGGTGGCGACACAGCGCTCCCACACTTCAGGATTCAGGCGTGTCTCGGCGCAGACCCTTTCAGGAGGGAAGGCTTCCACGAAGGCTGCAAACTCCTCGAATCCGCGCGTGCGGGCGTCGATGAAGGCGCGGTCCACGGCGCCGCGATGGAGCAGCGCCCGGGCGAGACCGTAGAGCAGCGTGAGGTCGGATTTGGGGGCCAGCGGGAGATGCTGCGTCGCGGCGACGGTGGTCTCCGTCCGACGCGGGTCCACCACGAGGATCTCGGGATGGTGGGGATTCCGCAGCACCCGCTGCCACAGGATGGGATGGGCGATGCAGGGATTGGAGCCGATGAAGACGAGGACGTCCGATTGCTCGAAGTCCTCGTAGGAATACGGCGGGGCGTCGAAGCCGAAGGATTCCTTGTACGCCACGTGGGCCGTGGCCATGCACTGGCGGGTGTTGGAATCGCAGTGGAGGCCGCCCATGCCGAACTTGAACAGGGCGCCGAGGAAGGCCATTTCTTCGGTGCAGATTTGTCCGGTGCTCAGGAACGCCACCGAGCCGGGACCGTGGCGCGACTGGATGTCCTGAAAGCGGGTCGCAAACTCCGTGACCGCCCGGGTCCAGGAAACCGGTTCGAGGGTGCCGCGGGCGCGGTTTCTCAGGAGCGGTGTGGTGGCGCGGTCCGAAGCCTCCAGGGGTGCCAGGGCCTCCCATCCCTTGGGGCAGGCCATGCCGAAGTTCACCGGGTAGTTCGGATCCGGCGTGAGGTTCACGGCCTCCCCGTCACGGAGATGGACGGTGAGTCCGCAGCCCGTGGAGCAGAACCCGCACACCACGCCGGTAGTGGCTGTCGGAGTCCTGCCGGCGGGAACCTGCCCGAGTCCGAAGCCTCCTGGGGAACGCACGAGTTCGGACGTCAATGGACCCGTCCATTGCCGCAGCAGGGTGTTGGCTCGGGGTTCGGACATGGGACCTCAGCGGTGCCCTCGCACCCACCCACGGCCCCTGACGAAACGGGATCGCGAACCTGACACCGGGGTATTCATGGAGGGGTTCCGGGCATGGTGTCCGGCGAGACCGAGGCGAAGAACAGGGAGCGTTCCGCGAGTTCGCCGAGCAGCAGCGCTGACAACGCGATGCCCTGAGTGGCAGCGGAGACGCCGATGGCACCGACAGCGACGACGAAGGGCAGGAGGACTCCGCCGAGGAGGGCGAGTCCGATCCGGAGGGCAAGCAGCGGACGGAGCGGACCACGCTGGAGGGCTGCGGAGCGGCGGAGGGCGGTCCAGCGGTCGTCGTCGGAATCCGCGAACTGGAGAGGCGCGATCTCGAAGGCGAGCTTGAGGGCCGTCATGACCGCGATGAGCAGTCCGATCCCGGAGCTGGGTTGCAGCATCCAGAGCGTGGCCAGACCGAGGAGAAGCGGGGTTCCGGCGAAACGCGGGGCGGTCCACCGCAACGCCCAGGCGGCGCGTCCGGTGTCGGCGTACACCATGGATTGCGCGCCGATCACGGCGAGGGTGGTTCCCATCAACACGGCTTGGAGCGCCCGGATGGGGATGGGCTCGAGAATCGAGCGGAGCATGCCGAGGACGGGTTCCCATCCGGGGGGAATGGAGGGAAGTCGGGTTACCAGCCAGGCCAGGACGATTCCGGCGACGGCGGCCGCGGCGCCGAGCACCAGCGCTTCGCGGCTCAGCCAGCTCGTCCGCCATCCCATCCAGATACGCCAGGCCTTTCGCGGTTGTCCGAGGTGAAGCGTGCTCGCGCCGAGGCCGCCGAAGAGGAACAGGACCGAGCCCAGTCCGGCGAGGAATGCCGGGGATGGATCCGCGGAAAGCGTTGCGGCCATGAGCCCGCCCAGTCCCGCCTGGGTCAATACGAGCATGATTCCCAGCGGGGCATGCAGCGGGGCGATCCGCAGGCGGCCGTGATCCGCGGCCCGCAGCGGAACTCCCGCGACCCGCGTCCGATACTGGGTGGTGGGCAGTGAGATTGACGGATCGGGAGTGTCGGGAAGCCAA
The DNA here is from genome assembly GCA_046346705.1 of Verrucomicrobiota bacterium. Lineage (GTDB taxonomy): Bacteria > Verrucomicrobiota > Verrucomicrobiia > Limisphaerales > UBA9464 > UBA9464. The sequence continues at coordinate 398,301 of JAXMHR010000003.1, forward strand.
CGCTCCCCGCCCTCCGATTCGCGGAACCGGATTTCCACCTCGCGGGGGCGGACTGTCGTGATGCGGATGGCTTCGTTGGGACAAGCCTGGACGCAGGCGGGCGCCTCCCCCTCGGCGAGCCGGTCGTGGCAAAGGTCGCATTTGCGGACAATGCCCAGCCGCTTCGAAAACTGGGGAACCTCGTAGGGGCATTTCAGGATGCAGTAGCTGCATCCGATGCACTGGTCGTCCAGGTGGCGGACGATTCCGGTGTGCGGATCCTTGTCGTAGGCCAGGACGGGACATCCGTTGAGGCAGGCGGGATCGGCGCAATGATGACAGGCGGTGGTGACCGTCTGCTGGAGGGGGATCACCCGGTTGAAGTGCGCTCCGCCGAACCGGCTTTCGGGATGGGGCTCCGGGCCGGCGGGCACCAGTTGTTCACCGACCAGAAACCCCACGCGTCGCCAGGTTTCCCCGTCCTCCAATCCGTTCAGCGAGTGGCAGGCGGTCACGCATCCCTTGCATCCCGAACAGCGATCGAGGTCGACCTCGAAGGCGTATTGTTCGCCGGGCCGGGGCGCGTTGAGGGGAATGAGATCCCGATAGTGGGGTTCGAGGGCGTGGGGGGCGTGGGGGCGATGGCGCTGTGAGAAGCGCTCCACCGCGGTCAGGCGTCGCTGCTCCTCGATGAGGGCGTCGACCAGGGTCTCGATCCCGGCCTGGACCGGGGGAGGTTGCGGGATTCCGGGGCGGAGGGACATGGAGCGGATTCAGGACTCGTCCCCCAGGATCTCCTGGAGCCGGCGCAGGTCGTGGCGCGTGGTGAAGGATTGGAACGTTTCCCCGGGCTCCCGATGCCGGAGGAAGTTTTTCAGGATGCGCTCAATCGTCGGATTGAGCTGCGACGCACTCACCCCGGTGAACAACTGCCGGCCCACGGCCTGCCGGTCTCCGAAGCCGCCCCCGACGAACACGTGGTAGCCCGGGACGGATTCGCCGCCGACCTTCACCTTGGTGCCGAGCAATCCCAGGTCCCCCATGTAGTGCTGGGCGCAGGAATTGGGGCATCCCGTCAGGTGAATGTTGATGGGTTGATCCAGCTCCACGCGACGTTCGAGCCAGCGCATCAGGTCCAGCGCGTGTCCCTTGGTGTCCGCACTGGCGAACTTGCAGTAGCTGCTGCCCGTGCAGGCGATGACACCGCTCCCGACGTGGGACTGCCGGGTCTCGAATCCGATTCGCGCCAGTGCCTTGCGCGCTGTCTCCACGAAGGCTTCGGGAACATTCGGCAGGACGACGTTTTGCCAGACGGTCAGACGCACCTCGCCGCTCCCGTACAAGTCGGCGATCTCCGCGAGGCGTCGCAGTTGGCGGGATGTGACCTGTCCCACCGGAACGCGCGCGCCCATCCAGAAGAATCCGGGCTGGCGTTGAGGGCGAATGCCCACCTGGGGATGGGGCTGCGCCGGGGCGGTTCCCGGAACCCAGCGCGCCTCGTCCGGAATACGCAGGAGGGAACGTCCGAGGAGGCGCTCGGTTTCCGTTCGGTACCGGTCGAGGCTCCAGTGTTCGAGCAGGTGCTTCAGTCGGGCCTTCTTCCGGTCCCCGCGGTTTCCGTTCGCGATGTAGACCCGCAGGAGGGCGGCGGTGACCTCGAGGACTTCCTCCGGACGAATCAGCACGCTGAGATCCTGGGCGAAGGCCTTGTGTCCGGTGGCACCGCCGAGGGCGCACCGGAAGTAGGCGCCCCCCGCCACGCGGTCGGTGACCAGGGTTCCGTGGGAACGCACGGTGCCTTCGGGCGGTGCTTCGGAGGCGACCTGCACGGCTTTGAATCCAATGTCGTTGGTGTCCTCCACCGTCGGGATCGCGCCGCCCCCGTGGAAGGCGATGTTGAATTTGCGGGGAAGGTCGTAGAACTCGCGGTGATTGAGGATGAGTTGTCCCAGTGCCTCCACCAGCGGCAACGTCTCGATCAACTCGTCCGGATCCACGCCGCTGGTCGGATCGCAGGTCAGGTTGCGGATGTTGTCCGCACCGGAGCCACGGGTGTGGAGCCCGATGCCCTGGATGCGCCGCACGAATTCCACCGTGTCCCTGGGCTCGATGAGCCGCATCTGCAGGTTGGCGCGGGTGGTGATCTGGAGGTAGCCCGTGGTCAGTTTGTCCGCGATGTCGGCGAGTTCCCGCAGTTGAAAGCTGTGCAGGCGTCCCCCGGGAATCCGCAGCCGGGCCATGTAGGCCTCGCGGTTCGGGGTGAGGTAGAAGAGGCCCTGCCATTTGAACCGGAAGGTGTTTTCGCGATCGGGAGCCTGGTTCGCAGCGGCGTGTTGGAGCAGCAGCGGATAAGCGTCGAGGGGATGCAGCTCCCGCTTGATCCGTTCCTCCGGAATCAGGTCCGCGACCGGTGTCGGGCGGGGAGGAGCCGCCGGATTGGGCTCCACGTCGCCGAAGCTCAGGCCCCGATTGCGCAGGCCTGCAAAGAGTCCGTCGAGATAGGCGGTCTGCTCGGTGGTGAGCTTTTGTCCGGAAATTTCGGTCAGCATGTTGGTGGGGGTTGCCATCAATAGACGTCGCGCTGATACCGATGCGCCGCTTTGAGGGCCGCGACGTATTCCGCGGCCTGCTCCGCTGTCCGTCCGCCCGCGGACGCCACCAGGGCGTGGAGCGCGGCGTCCACGTCGCGGGCCATACGCCGGGCGTCGCCGCAGACGTACAGATGCGCGCCCGCCTCGAGCCACGACCAGAGTTCGGCAGCCCGTTCCGCCATCCGGGTCTGGACGTAGATCTTCTCCGCCTGGTCCCGACTGAAGGCGAGATCGAGGTGCGTCAGCACTCCGTCCTGGGACCATGCGGTTAGTTCCTCGGAATAGAGGAAATCGCAACTGCGGCGCTGGTCGCCGAAGAACAGCCAGTTGCGCCCGGTCGCGCCCGTGGCGCGTCGTTCCTCCAGGAAGGCGCGGAACGGCGCAATGCCGGTTCCGGGTCCGATCATGATGACCGGAACGGAGGGATCCTTCGGCAACCGGAACCCGTGGGATGTCTGGACAAACACAGGGACGGGGGTCTCCCCCGGGACCACGCGATCGGCGAGCCATCCGGAACACACGCCTTTGCGCCGACGTCCGTGGGCCTCGTACCTCACGATCGCCACGGTAAGGTGGACGTCGCCCGGATGGGCCTTGGGTGAGGATGAGATGGAGTAGAGCCTCGGCTGGAGGGGGCGGAGAAGTCCTGCGAACTCGGCGGGGGAAAGGCCGGTTCCCGGACACGCCCGGGCCAAATCCACCACATCGCGACCCCGGAGCCAGGCGTCGAGTTCCGCCTTCCGTGCGGGTTCCAGCAGGGCGAGCAGGTCGGAGTTTCGGGAGCGCGTCGCCACCTCGCGGAGGAATCCGGGTCCCGGAATCGACAGGGCGAGCGACGACAGCAACGCGGCATGGAGTCGCGTGGGCACACCGCCGGGAAGCTCCACGGATTCGTCCCCGCTGAATCCGAGGACCGCCAACAGTTCCTCGACCAGGGCGGGACAGTTCATGGGGCGCACGCCGAGAGCGTCACCGGCTTCGTAGGTGAGTCCGGAACCCTCCAGAGAAATCTCGAAATGCCGCGTGTCCTTCTCGGATCCGGCTCCGTTGAGCGGACGATTGACCTTCAGTCGGGCGGGAAACGGATGGGCGCGAGAATATCCGGCCGGAGAGGTCGTCGTCGCCGCGGGAGTAGGCGGCTCGGTTGGCGTGGGGCCCGGGGTTGCGGGGTGGGGCGTCGCGTGTTCCGATGGCGCCAGATGTTCCCAAAGTGAGTCGATCCATTGGGACGCCGCGGCCTCGTAATCAGTATCGCATTCCCCGCGGATGCCCAGTCGGACGGCCCCCAGTTGGGACAGGCGTTCATCCAACTTTTTTGCGGCCCCGCAGAATTCCGGGTAGTTGCGGTCGCCCAATCCGAGCACCGCGTAGGAAACCCCCTCCAGCTTGGGGGCGGCGTCCTGCCGGATCCGATTCCAGAAATCCGCCGCGTTGTCCGGGGGATCGCCATCGCCCCAGGTGCTGGTGACGAGGATGCAGGGGGTGTCCCTCCGCAGGTCGGACGGGGCGACGGCGTTCAATTCGCTGACCGTGGCCTGGAACCCGCGCCGGGCGGCTTCGGTGGCGATGCGACGGGCCAATCCCTGGGCGGAACCGGTCTGGGATCCGAAGGCGATCCGGAGCGGGCGGGATGCGGAGGCCGTCGCCGGGGAGTCGGGAGTGGCGGCGGCCGCGGGGCCTATTGTCTGGGCAAACAGTCCGGCGAGATAGCCGTTCACCCAGGCCCGTTGCTCGGGACTGAACGGGGCATTTTCCGGGAGGCAGGGGGCGACGTTCATGCGGCCAGGGCGATGGTGCGTTCCCCCGGGAGGGCGGAGGGGCGCCGATGGGCGTGAATTTCCAGGAACTCAATCAGGTGTTCCCGCAGCGGATCATAGTCGGGGTGTACCATCACCGCGGCGCGATCGCGGGGCCGCGGGAAGTTCACCGGGACAATGTCCCCGACCTCTGCGGCGGGACCGTCGGTCATGCAGACCACCCGGTCGCTCAGGTAGAGCGCCTCGTCGACATCGTGGGTGACCATCAGGGTCGCGATGCGATTCTTCCGCCACAGTTCGAGCAGGACGCCCTGGAGTTCGTAGCGTGTGAGGGCGTCGAGCATTCCGAAGGGTTCGTCGAGGAGCAGCATTCTCGGCTTCAGGGCGAAGGCGCGGGCGATGCCCACCCGCTGACGCATTCCCTGGCTCAGTTCGCGCGGTCGCCGGTGCATCGAATCGGCGAGGCCGACGATGCTGAGATAATACTCCGCGATCTGGCGGCGTTCATACAGGGGTGCCGTGAAGAACACCTGATTGATCCCCAGCATGACGTTTTCATAGGCCGTGAGCCACGGCAGCAGGGAGGGGGATTGAAAGACCATGCCCCGGTCGGGTCCGGGCCCGGTGAGTTCGCGTCCGGCGAGGATCAATCCGCCCGCGGTGATCGGGGTCAGTCCGGCGACCATCGACAGCACGGTGGATTTTCCGCATCCGGAGTGTCCGATCAGCGTGACGAATTCCCCCTGTCCGATGGTGAGGTTGAAGTTGCGGACAATCACCCGTTCCCCCTGGGGCGAGGGAAACGTCTTGGTGAGGTTGAACAGTTCGGCGTAGGCGCTCATGACGGGAGGGGCAACGGGTCTTCCGCTCAGTCGGCTTCGGCGGGGGTCGTCACGGTGACGGTCTGCCGTTCCTGACGGCGCAGGGGACCGGATCGGGTCCTCCAGCTCCGGGGACGACTGAGGTCCTCGGGTTCGAGATCGGGAAGGATCACCTCCCGGGTCAGGGATGCGGTGGGCCGGGTGCCGACCGACAGCAGGGAGGCGATCACTTCGCGGCGGAGCCGTTGGAAGGCGGCATCGTGGATGAGGGTGCGTCGGTCGCGGGGATGGGGCAGGGGAATGGGAATTCCGGGGCCCAGCGTGGCACCCGGTCCGCGGGTCAGCGGGATCACCCGGTCGGCCAGCAGGAGTGCTTCGTCGGGATCGTTGGTGATCAGCACCACCGTCTGATTTTGCTCGCGCCGGAGTCGCGCAATTTCGTCCTGCAACGTCGCCCGCGTCAGGGCGTCCAAGGCGCTCAGCGGTTCATCCAGGAGCAGCACCCGCGGATTCATTGCGAGGGTGCGGGCGACGCTGACCCGCTGGCGCATGCCTCCGGACAACTCCGCCGGTCGCTTGTCCCGGGCCGCGGCGAGATTGACCATGGACACGTAGCGATCGGTGCAGGCCGACCGTTCGCCAGGGGACCAGTCGGGATGCAGTTGATCCACGGCGAGGGCGACGTTCTCCGCCACGGTGAGCCAGGGCAGGAGGCTGTAGTTTTGGAACACGAGTCCGCGCTCCGGTCCCGGGCCGGAGATCGGGTGTCCGTCGAACTGCGCCGTGCCCGAGTCGGGCGCGAGCAATCCGGCGAGGATCGACACGAGGGTCGTTTTGCCGGATCCGCTGTAGCCGATGATGGCGACGAAGTCGCCCTCCTCCACCGAGAGGTTCACGTCGTGGAGCACGGGAGCGTCCCCGAAGTGTTTGCAGACCTGGTTCAGTTCAAGCAGGGGCATGGCGGAAAGGGGGAAGGGGTGTTGTGGAAGGGGAGTGACGGGCAGCGAGGGCGTCGGGTCTGGAGCGTCAAACCGAACGGAATCGTCGCTCCACCACGCTCATCAGTCGGTCCAGCACGAAGCCGACCAGGCCGATGGTAAGGATGCAGAGGATGATCTGCTCATAGATGAGGGCGTTGTATTGCTGCCAGAGAAAGCCCCCGACTCCGGGGCGTCCGGTGAGCATTTCCGCCGCCACGATGACCAGCCAGGCAATGCCAAGGCTGAGGCGAAATCCGGTGAACATGTAGGGCAGAGTCGCGGGGATCATCACCTTGGTGAGCGTCTTCCAGCGGGACAGCTTCAGGACCCGGGCCACGTTCATGTAGTCCTGGGGAATGGCGCGAACCCCCACGGCCGTGTTCAGCACCGTGGGCCACATCGCGCACAGGGCGATCGTGAACAGCGCGGCGAGTTCACTGACGTTGGCCCCCTTCCAACTTCCGAACAGGATCATGCCGAGCGGAAGCCAGGCGAGGGGCGACACGGGCCGCAGCACCTGGATGATGGGGTCGAGGGCGCGGGTGAAGAGCGGGGACACCCCCAGGAGAAAGCCCAGCGGAGTCCCGACGACCAGGGCGATGGCATAGCCCTTGGCCACCAGGATCAGGGACAGCCAGGTGAACCGCAGGATGCCCTGGTCGAGTTCGCCGCGCTTGGCGAAGGGTTCGACGATGTAGGGTTTGCTCGCGATCCAGGTCCGCGTCGGATTCGGCAGGTCCTTCGCCCAGGTGGCGCTGGAGAGGTACCAGAGGGCGATCACGGCCGCCGCGCCCAGGAGCGGCAGAACGATCCAATCCAATCGGGTGAACCATCGGTGGAATCCGGCTCGAAAGGGATGAGGGGTTGCGGGAGGGGAACCCGTGGAGGCGGTGACGGGCAGGCTGGTGGAGTTCATCGGTGGGGGCGAAGTCAGTCCTTGCGGGAATGGATTTCGAAGCTGGCTGCGTAGGCCTCCGGTTGGGCGGGATCGAAGGTCTTTCCGTCGAAGAGCGTTTCCGGGCGGTTGTCCAAACCGGCGGATTTCACTCCCAGCTCCTTCATCGCGCCCTCGTACAGGTCGGGACGGAACACGGTGCCCGCGATGCCCGCGTAGTCCGGCGTGCCTTGAACCATGCCCCAGCGGTGGAACTGGCTGAGCCACCACTTGGCGTATTTGGGCTGGGGATAGTTGCAGTTTCGCACGCTGAAGATCATCGGGTGGTCGTCCTCGAACTTGCGGCCGTCCCCCATGTCATAACTTCCGCCGAGCCGTCCCAGGATGATTTCCTTGGGGCAGTTGATGTAGGCGGGCCGGCTGACGATCTCGCACTGCTCCGCACGATTCGCCGGGGTATCGAGCCAGACACTCGCCTCGTGCAGCCCCTTCAGGATGGCCTTCACCGTCTTCGGATTCTTCTCCGCGAATTCGGCCGTGAACGCGCAGACCTTCTCCGGGTGATCCGGCCAGATCTTCTGGGTGGTGATGGCCGTGAACCCGATGCCATCGGCGACGGCTCGCGCGTTCCAGGGTTCGCCCACGCAGAAGCCGTCCATCTTTCCGATCTTCATGTTGGCCACCATCTGCGGGGGCGGGATGGTGAGCAGCGAGACGTCGCGGTCCGGATGGATGCCGCCCGCGCCGAGAAAGTAGCGCAGCCACATGGCGTGCGTGCCCGGCGGAAACGTCATGGCAAAGGACATCGGGGTCCCGGCGGCCTTGGCCTTGTCGGCAATGGGTTTCAGGGCCTTGGGATCCTCCTGCACGGCGCCCTTCAGGTCGGCCTTGAGGGTGATGGCCTGTCCGTTCCGGTTGACGAGCCAGGGGATCACCATGGGCTTCTTCGGGGATCCGAGCAGTCCCATGGACGAGGCCAGCGGCATCCCGAGGAGCATGTGGGTGGCCTGATTGTCGCCGTTGCTGAGGGCGTCGCGGATGGCGGCCCAATTGGCGCCCTTGGCGATGGTGGGACGGATGCCGTATTTGGCGAAGAATCCCTTCTCGGCGCCGATCACGAAGGGCGAGCAGTCCGTGAGCGCGATGATGCCAAAGCGGATGTCGGTCACTTCGGGGGAATCGTCGGCAAACAACCGTCCCGCCCATCCGGTGGGGACGCCGGACAGCAGGGTGGCGGCCGCGGAGCGGCGGAGAAAGGCGCGGCGGCCCCGGTTAACGGGCCGCGGAGGGGGTGAGGATTTTTTGTTCATGGCGGGGACGGGAAAACAGGGACTCCTGTGCTGCGGCGAAGAGGTCGGAACGAAATATTCTCCCCAGTTCCAGGGGGGTGAACCGGTTGCGGACCGAGGGTTCGAGGATGTTCTGGACGATCCATCCGGCCTTGTCGGTGCTCGGGTCGTTTGAGTCGTCCCGATGGAACACAAGAAGTTCTGGGACCTGATCCACACGACGGTCGCCCCGGGGGAAGCGTCCGGTCAGCGCTGGCGCGAGTTGGGAAACCGGGAGGGCGAGGTATTCCTTGCGGGCCAGCAGTGGGAGGATGTCGTCGCGATGCGCCGGGTCGGCGCAGAGCATGCAGGCTTCGAGCAGGGCGGCGGTCAGGCGCGTGGGTCGGCCCTCGGGATCCGCCGCGAAGCTGCCGCGGAGCGCGAGGACCTTCTCGGGGTGGCCGGGCGCGAGTTCGCTGCTGAGGGCCGCGCACCATCCGGCCCGGCGCGAGATCGCGACCGAGTTCCAGGGTTCGCCGACGCAGAATCCGTCCAGGTTTCCGGCGGCCATGTGCGAGGCCATTTGTGGCGGGGGAACGACCACCAGATGGACGTCCTGATCGGGGTTGATGCCTCCGGCGGACAGCCAGGAGCGAAGCAACCAGGCGTGGGTGGAATGCAGGGAGACAACCCCGAACACGAGGCGACGGGAGCGCCGATGGAGCCGGATGAAGTCCGTGAGGCTTGCCAGGTCGCGAACCCCGTTTTGCGCCAGCGCGACGCTGAGCGTGATCCCGTTTCCGTTGAGATTGAGGACCAGGGACGCAATGCAGTCGGTGACCGGACATCCGAGTCCCAGCTTCAAGGCGAAGGGAAGTCCACACGGGGCGTGTGCGGCGTCGAGTTCTCCGTGGGCCAGTTTGTTTCGGACCGTGGCCCAGCCGAGTTCCCGACTGAGCGTGACCGACACCCCGTGCCGTTCGAACAGACCGAACTCCTTCGCGACCACAAGCGGGGCGCAGTCGGTCAGCGGGACGAAGCCGAGCCGGACCTGTCCGGTGCGGGAACGCCGAACCATCCCGGTGGTGCCCAAGTAGCGGGTATCAATCACAACGCCCGACCGAACAGCGCTCCCTGTGCCCGTGTCCGGTTTTCATCAATGAACGATCCGCAATTGATCAATCGAATCCATGAGCGGAATTCACGCGATTCGTTTGCGTCGAATGGCAGCGGGTTTTCGAGTTGTGGATGCCCGACCCGGGTGCGTGCGCTTCTGATCTTTGGCGACGCAGAAGGGTTCAGGATTCCCTGGTTGAGGGCTGAATGAGCCAGCGGAGTCTGTCGAATTTTGGACATTGTGTTGGGGATTCGCTCATAGGAACGGGGACCCGAGGTGGACCTTGTTGCGGTTTCTGCGAGGGCCGTTGGGGAGGGTCCGCGCGCTTCCTGATCAAGGCGGATGGCAGAGTGGGGGTCGCCGCGCTGGAGGATTCGTCGGATTGGGATGCGTGGATCGCGGTCGAAGAGGCCCGGAGTCGGGCGACTTCCGCACCCTGAAGAAACCTTCGTCGCCACGGTCTGCTGGACGCCTTGAGGGCTGGCGCGTTATTCGTCTCCCCTATTTCCGAAGCCGTGAAATCCGTCATGATGCTCACGCGAATTCCGGTCCTGTGCGGTCACTTCCTGCTGGCCATGGTGTCCGTGGTCTCGCACGCGGCCCCGTTGTCGCTCGAGGGGATCCAGGTGGTCCCGCACCGGCAGTCCACCGAGATGCGGTACCGCCGCGAGCCCGACTTCAGTCTCGGCGCCCGGGTCGAGCTATATTTTCGCAACGCCTCTGGGGAAGCCCTCGACCTTCCTCCTTCCGCCGACATTCGTGTCCGGGGCCGGACGCCCGGGGAACTGCTTCAAGCCGATGAATGGGCCTGGCACGACTTTCCCAGTGCCTGGACCGACCTGCCACTGCGCCTTCCGCCCGGTGCGCTGACGGTATGGAGTTGGAATGGCAAGCGTGCGGACTGGGGCACCAACACTTCGGCGGAGCTGACGCTCGCCCTCCCCGGGACCGCCGGGCCGGATCGGTTTTCGGTGGGGATCCGGGATCCGTCCGTCTGGATCTCAGCACTGACCTTCCTGGGACCTGCATCGCAGGTGGCGCCGGACGGATTCATCGTCCATGTGGTCAATCGGACGTCCGGCCCGTTGCGACTGGAGGCCTGCCGGCTGTGGCTGCCCGAGAACAAGGCCACTTGGCGCGCCCTGCTGCCCCAGCCCTGGATCAGCAACCGTCTCGATCGCTTTCCATCTGATGGAGTCCTTCCCGCAGGGGACCGGGGCGGTGCCCGGGTTACGACCGGACCGCTGCCGCTGACCTATGCGGCGATCGAGGTGCGGCTGACCGATGTTGGCGGAAGGCCGGTCACCGTCTGGGCGCATCAACGGATCAAGCACGAGGTGTTTGATATCAGCGGAGGCTGGGTGTCGGAGTCCCTGGGTGCGAGCAATACCCTTCATGCGGAACCTTACCTAAAGTCCCTGGCCCGGATGCACGTCAACGCCGGCATGCACCAGGAGGTGCCCGGCTATTCGGACACGCCGCTCTACGAACGCTATCCGTTGAAGTACATGAACCGGTTGCAGCCCTTCGGGCATTACGACTCCGATGCGCTGCTGCCGCGCCTTCACGCCGTCGAGTTCCTGGGGGAACCGCAGTATGGCGGTGGCAAGCCGGTGTCCCCCCAGGATTGCTGGAATGCGTTGGCGCCCTATGCCGCCACGCGGCTGCCGACCTCGATCACCCACAGCGAGGAACGGGTGTGGCGGTTCTATGCCGGAATCTCCGACTACCCGCATTACGACGCCTACCGCGTCACCGCTCCTTCGCCCGATGCGTGGTCCCAGTACGATCGATGGGACGGGAAACGAATTCGCTGGGGGGCACCGCTGGAAACCATTGGCGAGATGTCGTGGTCGCTTCGTGAACTGAACCGGCCGCGTCCGGTGGCCTACTGGTCCCAGGGGCCCCACTACGACTGGAACGGTTACGGCGGCCGAAAGCGCGGCTCGCCGACCCCGGACGAACTCCGCCTCCAGGCGTATCATGCCCTCGCGAGCCGCATCACATCCCTGTACTGGTTCAACCTCAGCCTGCGCTCGCTGGTGACCTTTCCGGACCTGATCGAGCCCATGACCCGGGTGGGCCGGGAGATTCGCATGCTGGAGGACTACTTTTTGGAGGGGGACGCCACGAGCCACGAGCGCATGCTGCGCGACGGCAGGCCGGATTGGGATCTGGACGTGGTGGCGGGGCCGCGTGGAGCGGTGTTGTTTGCGCTGGACCTGGCCTATACCGCCGATCCCGACGAACGGGTTTTCCGGTTTGGGGAGCCCCGCGAAGTCACCTTTCGTTTTCCGCTCCCGGCCTACCTGCGGGCGCCTGCCGAGGTGTTCCGTGTCGATGCCGACGGGGTCGCACCCGTGAAGCATCGGGTTGTGGGGTCCGTATTGGAGATTGAGGACCGCGTCAGCCGGGCGGGCATTTACGTGGCGGCATCTCGCGCGGGGGAACAAGTCCACCTGGAAGCGCGACGGAGCGCGCTGGTGGACGCGGAAAACGCCCTAGGTTTCGATCCGGGCCGCAATCCTGCGGATCTCGCCGTTCTTCAGGAATTGGCCCGGCTCCAGCGCAAGCCCTGACGCCCGGTCGGTCGCGCTTTTCAACGGGGTCGGTGCCGGGACCCTCTCGCTGGCGGCGCTTTCCTTCGAGAGTGTCGGCATCCTCAACTGGCCCAGGTTCGCGCCTCGGTTTCTCCACGTGTTTCCGCTCGACCCGAAATGTCCCGAGGGGCATGGTTTCCACACCGCCGGAAGTTCGACTTGCATAAAGTCCATGGGTTCCCTGTCGCATTCGATTCGTTATGGAACGGACCAGAATCGGTTCTTCGGTTCCGGGGATTGGACCTTGTTGCTCTTGCTGGTGGGGTATCTGGGTGGATTCCCGTTGGCGGCGGACCCGGTGGCGGATGCCCTGGCGGATCCGCAGAAGTTCGTCATTGAAGCGGAGGATTTCGATTTCGACGGGGGGAAGCATCGGGCTGGCGCGAGTGTGATGCCGTATTTCGGGGGCGATTACTCCGGGTTGGCGGGAGTTCCCGGGGTGGATTTCGTCCGGACCGCGGTGGCGGATTTCTCAGCGGAATACCGATCCGGGGATTCCCCCGTTGTCCCGATCTTTGAGCAGGCCTCGGAATCACGACGCGACCGGGGAACCTGGAAGGTGACCCGGAATTATTCGTTGGTGTTCACGGAGCCCGGTCAGTGGTTCAACTACACCCGCCAGATTCCGCCCGGCCGTTATCGGGTCTGGATTGCCGCGGCGTCCGCCGATGCGTCGCCGGCCGGGATTCGGGGACGCCTGCAGCGGGTGACTGGCGGGGCCGGGACACCAACGCAGACCGTCAACGATTTGGGGTCGGTCGAAGCCCCGGGTTCAGGGGGATGGGACACGCTGGCGTTCGTTCCGATGCTGAACTCGATTGGCGATCTGCTGCAGCTGGAAGTCCAGGGCGTCACCACGTTCCGGTATGCTCCCGAGCGGGGAGACCTGGATTTCATCCTGCTGGAGTCCGTGATTCACGGGGATCCGGACACGCGCCTCAGGGCGGAGTTTGGTGCCGATGGGCGGGTTGTCCTGTCGATCGAACGGGGATTACCCCGGCCTACCCAGCTTCAGGGCGCGGTCGGATTGAACGCCGCGGGAACGGAGTGGAAGAGTCTCCCGTGGGATTTCCTGGCGCCGCTTGTGATTCCGGAGGATTCCCCGTATCGATTTTTCCGGCTGCTGATGGACTGAGGCCCTGGTCCCCGGGCCCGCCGTTGCGGGACTGCGGAGTGAAGGAGCGCAGCATCCGGGGGCGGAGTTAAGTCGTCGCAGCCTGATGGATGGGATGTGCCGGGGATCGGGTTCGGGGCGGGAGGGATTCCTGCGCGAGGCTGAAGAGATCGCTCCGGAAAATTCTTCCCAGTTCCAACGGGCTGAGCCTGGGGCGAACCGAAGGCTCGAGCAGGTTGTTGACGACCCATCCGGCCTTGTCGGTGCCGGGTTCGTTGGAGTCGTCCCGGTGAAACACCACCAGGTCCCGCACCTCGGATTCCCGTCGGTCGCCGCGCGGAAATCTCCCCGTCAGGGCGGGCGCAAGATGCGCAACGGGGAGCCCCAGGTATTCCTTGCGGGACAGGATGCGCAGGATGTCATCCCGATGCGCGGGGTCGGCGCAGAGCCTGCAGGCCTCAAGGACGGCTGCGGTCAGGCGCACCGGACGCCCCTCGGGATCCGCCGCGAAGCTTCCGCGCAGGGCGAGGACCTTTTCGGGATGGCCCGGGGCGAGTTCGCTGCTGAGCGCGGCGCACCATCCGATCCGCTGGGCGATGGCGACGGTGTTCCAGGGTTCCCCGACGCAGAATCCGTCCAGGTTTCCCGCGGCCATGTGGGATGCCATTTGGGGAGGTGGAACGACCACCACGCTGACGTCGTGGTCGGCATGGATTCCGCCGCGGGCCAGCCAGGACCGGAGCAACCAGGCGTGCGTGGAATGGTTGGAGACCACGCCGAACACCAACGTGCGGGACCGACGTTGGCGACGAATGAATTCAGCAAGGGATGCCAGATCGCGGACACCACTGCGGGCCAGGGCTGCGCTCAGGGTGATCCCGTTTCCGTTCAAATTGATCACGAGCGACGTCACGCAGTCGGTGGCCGGGCATCCCAGTCCCAGCTTCAGCGCAAACGGGAGTCCGCATGGCGCATGGGACGCGTCGAGTTCCCCGTGGGCCAGTTTATCCCGGACGGTCGCCCAGCCGAGTTCGCGGCTGAGCTTTACGTTCAATCCGTACCGCGCGAAGAGACCGTATTCCCGGGCGACCATCAGCGGAGCCCCATCGGTCAAGGGGACGAATCCAAGACGGATGGGGCTGCGCTGCATGCTTCGACCCTGTCGGCTCGACATCATGAAGTCGGGTGCGATCACGGTAATTCTGGGGGAAGCGTCCTCCGTGCCGGTGTTCCTCAAATCAACAATGAGCGAATTGGAATATTTTGATGAAAATAATGAGTTGGATTCATGTATCGGGAATTGGCCCACCCATCGCGGGTGTTGGCCGTGGGGGGGCTTTGGACTGAAACGTTCGGAGGGCGAATCCGGGGGGATCCCGGGGACGTTGGCCCGGCAGCGTCTGTCCGGATTTGGACAGGGTGCCCGGGAAGCTCCTACTCGATGACGAGCATCTTGACCGCCTCAACCTCGTTGTCGTCGCTGCTCCGGTGGGGCAGCACGACGACGACCCGATCCCCGGTCCGGACTCGTCCCAGGACGCGCAGTCGTCCGATGGCTCCGTCCACCGAGCCGGCGGGATCATCCTCGCAGGCGGGCATTGCGATGGGACACACCCCGCGCAGGAGGCTCAGATTTCCCAACAGATTGTCCCGGGCGGAAAAGACGTAGATGGGGGACACCCGGGGGCGCAGCCATGCGGCGTCCCGTGCGATCCGTCCGTCGCGGGTGAACACCACGAGGGCGGCGGCCTTGAGTTGGTCCGCGAGCATCACGGCGCTGCGCACGAGCATTTCGCGGGCGTTCGCCATTTCAGCGGCCTCGTGATAGTTCGCCCCGCCGCTCCGCTCGATGCGTTGCGCGATGCGGTCCATGACCCGCACGCATTCCACCGGGTAGCGACCCGCCGCCGTCTCGCCACTCAGCATGATGGCGTCCGCCTGCTCAAACACGGCGTTGGCCACGTCGGTGATCTCGGCCCGCGTGGGAAACGGATTCTCCGTCATGCTCTCCAGCATCTGGGTCGCGACGATCACCGGGCGTCCCACCTGGAGGCAGTGCTTGACGATGCGGCGCTGGATGATGGGCAGCTCCTCGTAGGGACATTCAATGCCCAGGTCGCCGCGCGCCACCATGATGGCGTCCGCGGTCGCCGCGATGTCCTCGAAGTGATCCACGGCAAACTGATGTTCGATCTTGGCCACCAGTTGCACCGGGTGATTTGCGGCGGCGGTGAGTTCGCGGAGTGCCGCGACGTCCGCGGGATCGCGGACAAAGCTCTGGGCCACGAAATCCACGCCCAATTCCAACCCGAGCGCCACGTCCTCGCGGTCCTTCGGGGTTAGTGCCGGCAAGGACAGTCGGACTCCGGGGAGGTTGATGTGCCGGCGGCTGCCCATCGATCCCTCGGTCAGGACTTCGCACTCGACGCGCGTTTCGGTCTTGGACCGGATGCGCATGGCGATGCCCCCGTTGTCCACGAGCAGGGTCCGGCCGACTTCGACGTCCCGGGGAAAATCCGCGTAACTGACCGAGGTAGTTTTGACGCCCGCCGCGGTTTCGCCCGCGGTGGTGAACACGAAGGTGTCGCCGACAGCGAGCGGAATGGAGGCGGCGACGTCGCCGGTCCGGATCGAGGGGCCCTGGGTGTCGAGCAGGACGCCGACCGGAACCCCGAGACGGCGGGCGATGGCGCGGACTTCGGGCACCGTCCTTCGGATCCAGTCCGGACGGGCATGGGAACAATTGATCCGGACCACGTTGACCCCGGCGGTCAGCAAGCCCTCGAGGGAACTCGAACTCGACGTGGCTGGTCCGAGTGTTGCGATGATCTTCGTCTTCCTCATGTCCGCGCGCGGCGGTTATCCGGGAAATCCAGGACTCCGGGAAGGCAAACCCGCCGGTGCAGAAACTCCTCCATTGACGACCCGCGGCGGGTCGCCCAAAGAGTGAGGCGGCGTCATGAAGTCAAAACCGACAGGCGTGGGCGTGCTCGCGGCGGCGTGGGTGGCGGTCTGGATTCCCTTCCGGCTTTGCGCGCTCGACGCCGCGGAGTTGGAGTTGGTTTCCCGGACGGTGGCTTCGGCCCGGATTCCGGAAGTGCCCGCGGTCATCGCCACCCTCGTGACTTCGGCGAGTCCCAAGGATCGGACCGAGACTGCGACCACGGCGGTGGTGACGGCGGTGCGGATGCATCCTGCCGCCATGGGGGCGTGCGTGCTGGCGGCGGTGCGCGCGGCTCCGGACATTGCGGAACCGGTGGTCGTGGCGGCGCTTGATGCCCAGCCCGGCGGTGCGCTGGCCTTGGTCAGCGTGGCGGCGGAACAGGAGGACGAGGTGGGCGAACGCGTCATCGCGGTGACCGAACGGCGCTTTCCCAGTCGGGCCGCCTCCTTTGAACGCGAGATTGCCGTGGTGCGGACCCGGCGGTTCACGGGCGTTTCCTTGCCACCCCCTACTGCCGCCCGGCCGTGAGTGCGCCGCCGACAGATGAGGGCTGGGTTTGGAAGTTGAAGCGGGAGCCGAAGCTCCAGGGGAGATGAAGCCGCGTTCCGGAGGGTTCTTCGACCTGGTGTGGCGACTGGCCTTGGGAGTCGCGCTGATCCCGTGGAGTGTGGGCGCGACGTGGGCGCTGGCGGGTGTCGTCAGGGCTTCCGGATCCGCGGCCACGTTTTGGGTGGCGCTTCTCGGAGGCGCTGCCAGTTGGGTGGTGATCTTCCTCCTGCTGCCCAAGCCCCTTTGGTTGTACGTCGTCGGACACGAACTCACCCATGCCCTCTGGGCCTGGATGTTCGGGGGGAGCGTCAAGGCGCTCCGGGCGACCTCGGGAGGCGGGCATGTCGTCGTCACTCGCAGCAATACCCTGATCCTTCTGGCGCCGTATTTTTTCCCGCTATACGCGGTGTTGTGGGCCGCGCTGTGGGGCCTCGGGACCTGGGTGTTCCGGACGGAGGGGTTGCGTCCGTGGTTTCACTACGGACTGGGATTCACCTACGCGTTCCACGTGACCTTGACGGCGTTCATCCTGCGAATTCGCCAGCCGGACATCGCGGCGGAGGGGTGGTTCCTCTCGGCGGTGGTCATCTGGCTGGGCAATGTGCTGGTGCTCCTCCTGACGCTGCCGCTTCTGACGGGCCGGGTGACGCTGGTGACGGCGTTGGTGTGGATGTTCGAACGGACCGGTCGATTCCTCACGTGGCTCTCGACGCCGCTGCTTTCCTGAACTCCGGACTTACCGCGCCGAGGATTTGGTGCCCGGGCGGTCATTGGACGCCGCACGCTGGGTCGGGGTGGCCATCGGATACAACCCGGGACAGCAACCGAACTGCTGATGGAAGGCCTGGCTGAAATGGCTCAGGCTGCTGTAGCCCACTTCGAGCGCCGCCTCGGTCACGTTGTAGTCCCCCGACCGCAACAATTCCGCGGCGCGCTCCAGGCGGAGTTGCCGGACGAACTGGGGAATGGTGACCCCGGTTTCCTTGGAGAAGGTCCGGCTCAGGTAGAAGGGACTGCATCCGACCGAACGTCCGATCGACTCGAGCGTGGGGGGATCCGTCAAATGCTCCTTCAGCAGCGCGACGACGGCATCCACGCGGTCGCGGGCGACCCGTTGCTGACGGTGGCAGAAGAGTTCCGAGGATGAGGCGGGCTGGAAGAAGAACTCGCCCATGAGTTCCACGGCCTTGGCCTGGTACCAGATGGACTGGGCGCTCGCCAGGACGGGAGGTTGGCGAAGGCTGGCCAGCAGCTCGCGCTGCCGGGTGTTCATGGTCTCGACCGCGCCCACGGCGGAATCCCCGGTCTCCCCCTCGGCGATCCGTCGGATCAGCGGATGAAGATCCGCGGCGGCGGAGCGAAGGTGGCGTTGGATGAATTCGGGGGCCATCTCCACCGTGACGAAACGATGGGCTTCACCTGCGTTCCGCCCGGCCTGAAGCGGGTTCCGGCCCTGGCGATAGAACCCGGCGGTCCAGGGCCCGAATTGGAGCCGCTGGGATCCGGCGGATACTTCCGCGGCCCCGGCGAGGTTGAGGCACAGCTCCACGCTGTCCGGATGAAAGCTCAGGCCCCAGTCCACCTCCTGGTCGGCGGTGAATTCATGCCACTCGAAGCTGACCCCCAGGCGGGTGAAGTCGCCGAAGAGTTGACGCCATCGCGCCCCGACGGTCCGCCAAATGGCGGCCTCCCCTCCGGGAGGAAGCGGGCGGGAACGGGAGGCGGACTTGACCACGGCGGGGACGCTACGGTCGGACCGGGGTTCCAGCAACCATGCTGGTTGACGCCCGTTTGCGGTGGGATGCCGGCGGATTGCGCCCGGGTCGTCCCGGATCGCTGTCCCCGGTGCATCGGGGACATTGCGCCGTGGCTCGCCGGCATGGTCGGCGGGGAGGGCCCCGGCAGACATTGGACACCATCAACCCGAGGGTCGAGTTCGGCGGGAAACCGCGAGGGTGATTGGAAAATTCTCTCCTGTCGCCGGCGTGCAAACTCATGGACTCGCCCGGCGGGCACCCTAGTCTTTGGCCTTCTCGTTTTCTTCCGAGGTATGAACCGATTCCTTCGACTGATCGTCGCGACGGCGGCGATCCTGACCGTCACCACGGCCCTGCGCGCCGCCGAGCCCCTCCGGGTCTTTCTCCGGGCCGGAGTCAAGACCCATGGTCCCAACCAGCATGACCATCCCCGGTTCCTCGGGGACTGGACAAAGCTGCTGGGCGATCGCGGGATCAAGGTGGACGGTTCGATGAACTTTCCCACCGCCGCGCAGCTTGAAGCCACCGATGTGGTGGTGGTGTACGCCGCCGACGGCATGAAGATCACCGGCGACGAGCGGGCCCGCTTCGAGAAGTACCTGCAGCGTGGCGGCGGCCTGGTGGTGATTCACGATGGCGTGGTGGCCGGGGACCAGAATGACTGGGCCAAGCGGGTCCAGGGCGGGTCCTGGCGCTGGGATGGCGAGAAGAAGACCCAGTGGCACGAAGGCGAGGTCGGCCTGTATTTCGTGGACCAGGAGGATCCGATCACGCGGGGCATTTCCAACTTCGACTGGAAGGACGAGGTCTACAACCAGCTCGACATGTCCCCCGACGTGAAGGTCCTGGCCGTGAGCTTCGTGGATGTCTTTAACATCTGGCCGCAGATCTGGACCTATACCAAGACCTGGGACGGGGGCAGTGCGCCCTACCGCGCCTTCGTCAGCATTCCCGGTCATGAATACGACGTCTTCAACAACCCGACCTACCGCGCGATACTGCTCCGCGGCATCGCATGGGCCGGCAAGCGGACGGACGCCGATGAATTCTGCACGAAGGAGGAACTTGCCTCCCTGCGGTATCCCGCCGGAGGACCCAAGCCGGCCGCAGAGGCGGTGAAGACGCTGCAGTTGCATCCGGAGTTCAATGTCACCCTCGCGGCTGACGAGAATGTCGCGGAGAAGATCATGTCCCTCGACTGGGATCCCCAGGGCCGCATGTGGGTGGTGGAGACTCCCGAGTATCCGGGCGGCCGTGACGTCAACAAGAACGACTTCAAGGCGTATTGGGACCGGGCGAAGGATCCGACGCGATTCCCGGTCGGTGGCAAGGAGCCGCGCAAGCCGCGCGACCGCATCTCGATCCTGACCGATACCAACGGCGACGGAGTCATGGACAAGAAGACCGTGTTTGCCGACGGGTTGGAGCTGCCGACGTCCCTGGTGTTGTACAAGGATGGCGTGATCGTGTCGCAGGCCCCGGACATCCTGTGGATCCGGGACACCAACGGCGACGGCACGGCCGACAAGATCGAGACCCTGTACACCGGTTGGGGCACGTTCGACACGCACGCCGTGATCAACAATCTGCGGTGGGGTCCGGACGGATGGGTGTATGGCACCGTGGGCTACACCCGCGGCAAGGTGAAGTCGGGCGACGGCTCCAGGAATTTCGGCGACATCGCCGCGGGCGTGTACCGGTTCCGTCCGGATGGTTCGATGCTGGAACAGATCGCCGCTGGCGGCTGCAACACCTGGGGCTGCGAAGTGGCGCCGGACGGGGAGATTGTGTTCACGACCGCGACGTGCGGTGAGCCCATCTGCCATGTGGTGATTCCGGAGAAAGCGCTGGCCCGCGGGCAGGTCGGTGGACTGAAGGCCTATTTGAACATCATTGAGGAGAACAAGATTTACCCCGCCTTTGATGAAAAGCGTCAGCCCTATGTGCAGATTGACTGGGTGGGAGCCTGGACGGCCGCGGCCGGCGCGACGATTTACGACGGCGGCGCGTGGCCGGCCAAGTGGGCTCCGGAGGATCGCTATTCCTTCTTCATGGGCGAGGCCACCCGGCAGCTGTTCCACCACGAGTTCCTCGATCCCAAGGGGCCGACCTACCAGGGCCGCAAGGAGGATGGACGGAAGCAGACCGAGTTCCTCGCGAGCACCGATTACTGGTTCCGTCCGATCCACAGCCGTGTGGGTCCCGACGGCGCCCTGTATGTCGTGGATTTCTACAACCAGATTGCCGTCCACAATGACACCCGCGGACCCGCCCACGGCGCCCGCAATGCCGCGGCTCGTCCGGATCGGGATCACCATTTCACGCGCCTTTGGAGGGTGCAGCACAAGGATGCGAAGGCGCTCCCGCCCTACACGCTGAATCCGGCCAACCCGGCGGGATTGGTGGACATGCTGGCGCATCCGAACGGTTGGGTGCGGGTGACGGCCAACCGACTCCTCAATGAGACGCAACCGAAGACGGTCGCGGCCCCGCTGACGGGAATGTTGAAGTCCTCCCCGAGCCGGTACGGCCGCATCGAGGCGCTCTATACGCTGAACAACCTGGGACAGCTGGACGACGCGCTGCTGCTGGCGGCGCTCAAGGACCCCGAGGGAGCCGTCCGCAAGAATGCCGCCCGCGTGGCGGCGGAGCGTCCCGAGGTGGGTACCGAGGCCGTCCAGGCCCTGCGGGGTTTGCTGCAGGATCCGGATGGACGGGCGAAGATCAACGCGCTGATCGCCCTGGGCAGCCTGCCTCCGACCCGGGAAACCGCGGATGCCATCGTCGCGGCTTGGCCCGGCTTCAAGGATCCCTGGCTGGAGTCCGCGGCCATTGGCGCGGCGGCGCGGGATCCTCTCCTATATCTCCAGGCGGTGTTGTCGTCGAAGGATCCCGCCTTCCTGGCGGGATACGTTCCGCACATTGCCCGACTTGCGGCCCAGCAGGCGAATGGCGACAAGGCGTCCCAGTTCGTGCAGACGCTGGGAGCGTCCTCGGCCCGGAACGATGGATTGAAGCAGGCGGCCTTGGACAGCTTTACGCCGAACCTGAAGGCGGACGTGATGCCGGAGTCCACGCCGGCGTTGAATACCGCCTTGCGGTATCTGCTCGCCTCGGAACGGACTGCCGGCTCGGTGCTGCCGTTGGTGGCGCGTTGGGACACGGCCGGGCGTCTTTCGGATTCCGTGAAACCCGCGGTGACCCGCGCGGAAGCCCAGTTGGCGAATGCCTCCCTGAGTGACGACGTGCGTGGACAGGTCGCGGTCAACCTGGTCGGGGTCCGCAAGCTGGATTCGACAATCGTTCCCGCCGTGGCCGCGGTGCTGGGCAGCACGGCCAGTCCGGCTCTCCAGACGCGGGTGGTCGAGGCACTGGGATCCCAGGCCGACACCGCGGTCGCGATTGTCCCGGCGTTCTCGAAGCTTCCTCCTGAAGTGGTGGAGGCGGCGTTCGGACAGGTCGTGAAGCGCGGGGACAGCGCCAATGCATTCCTGGATGCGGTCGCGGCGAAGCAGGTGGACCTGCTCGTGCTAGGACCTGCTCGTCAGCACCGGCTGCGGACCCACCCTGATGCGGCGGTCGCGAAGCGAGCCAACACGATCATTGATGAACTCAAGGGGCCGGAGGCCCGGCAGAAGGATGCCCTGCTTGCGAAGTACACTCCCGAAGTGCTGAAGCCCGGCAACGTGGAGAACGGGGCCAAGGTGTTCGCCGCAAACTGCGCCGGATGCCATGTGTACAAAACGGTGGGACGCAATCTGGCCCCCAATCTGACGGGGATGGGGGCGCACGGTCCCGCGGACCTTCTGGTCCACATCCTCGATCCCAACCGGCTCGTGGAGCCCAACTTCGTGTCCACCCTGGTGGAGACCCGCGATGACCAGAGCTACGATGGCATCATCGACCGCGAGAACGCGCAGGAGATTGTCCTGCGCAACGCCACCGGCGACTTCACGTTGCGGACTGCGGACATCAAGTCCCGCGCCAGCACCGGTCGCTCCCTGATGCCCGAGGGTTTTGAGCAACTTGGGGCCGACGGCCTGAGGGATCTCCTGGCCTACCTGTGTGCGGATGAGAACCGCTACCGGATGCTGGACCTGACCGGCGCCTTCACGGCGAACAACAGCCGGGGGCTGTACAACAACCCGGACGAGGTCGATGAAACGGTCACCTTCCGCAGCTACGGATTAAAGCGCGTTGACGACATCCCCTTCGATGTCGTGAGTCCCCAGAAGGCCGTGGCCAATGTCATCGTCCTCAGGGGCGGCGCCCCCAACTCGTGGTCCCGAAAGTCGCTGCCCCAGAAGGTGGATATCAAGGTGGGCGTGCCCGCCACCCGGCTGCACTTCCTCGGAGGCGTTGCGGGTTGGGGATATCCGGCGGTCGGGGACGATCAACTGCCGGTCCTCAAGGCCACGCTGCACTTCGCTGGTGGCGGGACCGAGGAGATGGTCTTCCGCAACGGGCAGGAGATTGCCGATTACATTGGACAGTTTGACGTCCCGAAATCGAAGGGGCTTCCTCAATTCACGAGGCGCGGACAGATCCGCTGGCACTCGGCCGAGGTTCGCGGCACCAACGTGATCGAGTCTCTCACCCTCGAAAGCTACGACAATCACGTGGCCCCGACGGTGTTTGCCATCACGGCGGACAACGGACCGCGCGGAGCCATCCAGGCCTCCGCGCCGGCACCGGCGCCCGAGCAGGCGGCGGCAACGCTGCGTGCGGCGCCCAAGGGTTCCCTGCGGATTCTGATTGTCGGCGGTGGAAGCAGCCACGACTTCCAGCGCTTCTTCAACCTGGCGGACGTCGCCACGCTGGGTGAATTGCCCGGTGCGGTGGTCGCCTACACCGAGAACACGGACGAGATCGCGTCCGCGGCGCCGTTTGCCGACGTCATTTACCTCAGCAATAACAAGCCCATCGGCAATGCCGCCTCACGTGAGGCTGTGTTTCGGCATGTGCAGTCCGGCAAGGGTCTCCTGCTGATCCATCCCGCGTTGTGGTACAACTGGGGCGATTGGCCGCAATACAACCGCGATCTCGTGGGCGGCGGCGCGCGGAGCCATGACCGGTACGGCGAGTTCGAGGTCACGGTGCTGACGGACGTGAAGTCCCCGGTGTCCGCAGGGCTGCCGGCATCCTTCAAAGTGAGTGACGAGCTGTACCATTACGTCCGGGACGATTCCGGGGTTCCTCCGCTCGTGCTGGCCACGGGGAAGTCTCCGAATGATGGGCGAGTCTTTCCGGTGGCCTGGCTCAGCCAGGTCCGGGACGGTCGCGTGGTGTGTGTTACCCTGGGACACGATGGCCAGGCGCACAGCCACCCGGCGTATCGCCAGTTGCTGCAGCAGGCTGCGCAATGGGCCGCCGGACGTGAGCCGCTGAAGCGCTGAGAGGTTTCACACTCTCCCCACGTCACCACCAATCGTGGGCGACACTCTGGCAGGCCGGAGTGTCGCCCAAACTTTTTTAGTTAAGGGGATTTGGGAACCGTGCCGTAAGCCCGGGTGAGATACTCGACGAGGATCGGGACCTGGTTGCTCGGGACGGAGGCTCCGAATCGGGTGCGCATCTTTTCCACGCCGGCGGTCCATTGCGCGCGGGTGAGTGCCGGTTGCGTGGTGACGTAATCCAGCGAATGGCACTGGGAGCAGGTCGCGACCACCAAGCCCGCGCCTTCACCGGGTTGGACCGAGGGTTGTCCCGCGGGCAGGACGAGGGCGTCTGCGGCAAAGGAATTTCGAGCCGGTTCGACCGGCACTGCGGGATCGGCGCCCCACGCAAGGAGTGCGGGAAGCAATCCGAGCAGCCGCCACGCGGTCGAGTGCGGAAGGCGCGCGTTTGCCCGGGCGCAGAACGAAGGGTCGAGACGCTTCATGTGACGATGACCTCCACGGGTTCCACGCAATTGCGCATGTATCCGGACGGATTCCACAGCGGTTCCAGCGGCTGGGATTGCCCGAGGCGGTTGGTGGCACGGGCCATCAGGACGACGGTGCCGGCGCGGGACGGCGCCCAGGGAATGGTCCATTCGCGAAAGGCATAGTTGCCGAGGCTCGCGCCGAGTTCGGCCGCCTGCCAGCGGCGGCCACCATCGTCTGAGAACAGCACCTCGCGGATGCCGTGGCCGTCGTCGAAGGCAATGCCGCGCACGCGGGTTTCGACCCCTGCCCGGATCCTGGCGCCGGCGTCAGGACTGGTGATGAACGAGCGCACATTCAACCGCGAAATGGGCACGGTCCGCTTGGGAGTCGTGCCGGGCGCGATCGCGGCGCACGGGTCGTCGGGGATCCGGTATCCCGGGTTCATCCAGAATCCCTTGAACTCGCCATCGATGGCGGTGATTTCGCTGACCTGCTTGATCCAATAGGTGCCGTAGTACCCGGGAATCACCAGGCGCAGCGGGAATCCGTTCAGCCAGGGCAGCGGTTCCCCGTTCATTTCGTAGGCGAGGAGCAGCTCCGGATTGAGGGCGAGATCGGGCTCCAGCGTCTTGACGAAATCCGGTGTGGCCGGGAGTGCGGGGGTGTCGAGACCGTTGAACAGGATCTGGGTGGCCTCGGGCTTGAGTCCCGCGGCCTTCAACACGTCCGCGAGTCGGACGCCCTTCCAGCGGGCGCATCCCATGGCGCCATGGCCCAGCTGCCCGCCCGCAACGCGCGGCTCGAAGAATCCCCGGCTGTTCCCCGAGCATTGCAGCACCGCCACGGTCTCGACGGACTCAAACTTCTGGATCAATTCGGCGACGGACAACGTAAGAGGCGTCGTCACCTTGCCGCCCACGCTGAGCCGGAAGCGGTCCGGTTGGAGCAGTTCCGGAGGCGGCGGCGCGTTCGTGAGGTGATAGCGGACGAAGAAGGCGTCGTTCGGCGTCAGCAGGCTCTCGTTGAAGACGCTGAAGGGCGTTTCCAGTTGGGGCGGCCGGGTCGTGAGGCGGATCAGCGGCCGCTTCTGGGGATATTTCACTAGCGGCCGCGTTCCGTTGGCGAACGGAAGCGTGATCGTCGATGGGTCCGCGGCCTGGACTGCGGGCCAGGCCGCAGCAGCGGCGCTGCTCCAGGCGAGGAACTGACGGCGGGAAAAGCCCGGGCCCTTGGTGCCTTCGAACCGTTCGCGGCTCATGCCCAGACCTCCGATTCACGGAGTTGTTTCAGGAGAAGATCGCCGAGATCGGTGGCGCTGCTGACACTGAAGAAGCGGATGCCGCGTCCGGCGCAGTACTCGCGAAGTCGTTGGACGTAATTGGCCACGGTTTGCTGGTAGGCTTTGAGACGATACTTGCCGAAGGTGACTTCCTGTTGGGCACCGGTCTCCGAATCCACCAGGCGAAGGTCGCCAAAGGTGGTGGGATCCAGTTCCTCGGGAGCCAGGATCTGGACGGCGCTGATCTGGAATCCGCGTCCGATCAGCGCCCCAAGCCCGGCCTCGTATCCGGCCGGATCGAGGAAATCGCTCAACACGACCGCGACACCCGCCTGACGGGCCTCCATGGCGCCGCGCTTCAGTGCGCCGTTGAAGTCGGCGGCGCCCGAGGCGGTGAGCGCGGTGAGGTTTTGGAAGAACTGCATGGAGGATTTCTTGCCCCGGATGGAGCGCAGGGCGCCTTCCATGGCCACCTGGGGAATCCGGCCCTCTGGGACGCGGTCGGCGGGTTCCCGGACCTCGGCCCCGGGGAAGACGTTGACCGCGACGCGGTCGAATCCGCAAAGGGCCACATACCCCACGGCTGCGGCGACGCGGCGGGCGAAGTCGAACTTCGACGGGGTTCCGAAATTCATGCTCTCGCTCGCGTCGAGGAAGATCCGGACCGGCAGCTCGCGCTCCTCCTCGTACAATTTGAGGAACAATCGGTCGAGCCGGCCGAAGAGATTCCAGTCGAGATAGCGCAGGTCGTCGCCGAGGACATAGTTTCGGTGGTCGGCGAATTCCACGCTCAGGCCGCGGGCCCGGCTGCGGCGCTCGCCCTTGAGGGAACTCTTGGCCCTCCGCGCTGCGAGCATCTGAACCTGCTCCAGCCGGCGGAGCAGTTCGGGCGTGAGAAGGGCGCTCATGATTCGAAACGGTTGGCGGACGCGCAGAGCTTTGCTGACGGGCGCGGACACACAAGCCCGGAACGGAGGGATTGGCGGGGAACTCGGTGTCCTGTTCCTGGCGGACCGGATTTCACAACCGAGAACCCGGAATGAATTGGGGACGGCGACACGACATCCCTCCCAGCCTCCCCGTTGACTCGACTTGGGACTGCTTCAGGGCCAGTTTTGCGCGGATGGACGTTTTGACGCTGACACTCGGGCATTCTCCGGATCCGGATGATGCCTTCATGTTCTACGCCCTGGCCCGGGATCTCATCCCGACCCCGGGACTGCGGTTTGAGCACATCCTTCAGGACATTCAGACCCTCAACGAGCGCGCCACCCGCGGGGAGCTCGACATCTCCGCGATCAGCATCCACGCCTATGCCTACGTCAGCAGCACCTATGCGCTGCTGCCCAGCGGCGCCAGCATGGGCGACGGCTACGGGCCGATGCTGGTGGCGAAGCGTCCGTACACCCGGGATGAAATCGCGCGGCTTCGGATCGCGGTCCCCGGGACCATGACCAGCGCCTTTCTCGCCCTCCAATTGTGGATGGGGCGTCCCGCCCGGGAGCTGAACTGCGTGGTGGTTCCCTTCGACCAGATCTTTGCCGCGGTGAACTCGGGGGCCGCGGATGTCGGCCTCATCATCCATGAGGGACAGCTGACCTACCGCAACGAGGGACTCGTCCTTTGCGAGGACCTGGGGATCTGGTGGGGGAGGGAAAATGAAGGACTGCCCCTGCCGCTCGGGGGGAATGTCATTCACAAGCGGCACGCCCCCGCGCTCCGGAAGCGGATCAGCGACATCCTGACGTCCAGCATCCAGTACAGCCTCGACCACCGTCCGGAGGCGGTGGCGCATTCACTCCAGTGGGCGCGAGACATGGGCCGCGACCTCGCGGACCAATTCGTGGGCATGTACGTCAACCACTGGACGCTCGACTACGGTGAGAAGGGGCGCGAGAGCATCCGCCGCTTCCTCGCCCGGGGACAGGACATGGGCGTGTTGCCCGCGGCGCCGCCGCTGGAGTTTGTTTCTTAAGCGTCGGCGGGATCAGGTGCGGGTGTCAGCCGGCGATCAGGCGGGCGAGCCCGCGGTCCGACTTTCGGGGGCTGACGAGGGCGAGGCTTAGATTCCCCGGGACGAGAAAATCGCGGGCGATGCTCCGGATCTGGGACGGCGTGACGTCGCAGAGCCGCGCTTTGAGTTCCTCCTCGGGGAAGAGGCGGCCGTAGTCCAGCCACTGTTCGCCGAGGGTCATCATGTGATGCTCGGTGCCTTCCTGAAGGAGTTCCTGTTGTCCCAACACGTAGTCGCGGGCCCGGCGGAATTCGGCCGAACCGGGGGCGGACTTTTGGATCCGCTCCAGTTCACGACGGACCAGGCGGAGGGTCTTTTCGAGGTCGCCCGGGTCGAGTCCCGCGGAGATGACGAGGTCGCCACAGTCGTCCCAGAAACTGAGGCTGCAATGAATGTTGTAGGTGAGGCCGTGCTGTTCGCGGATGACCTGGAACAGTCGCGAACTCATGTTTTCCCCGAGCATGACGCTGAGCATCCGCAAGGCAAAGCGCCGGGGGTCGTGGCGGGAGCAGGTGCGGATCCCGAGGCTGAAATTGGCCTGTTCCGTGGGCGCGGACACGGCGCCAACCCTGGGGCCGTTGGGTCGAGCTGGCGCCGGCAGCGGGACGGGGCGATTCCCCCGACGGAATCGAGGCAGGGCGCGGCGGATGCGGCGGACCAGATCCGCGTGATCCACGCGTCCCGCCGCGGTGATCACAGTGGCGCCGGTGACGTAGTGCGTATCGAGGTAGTGGAGGAAGTCGCTGCGGCGGATCCGTGCCAGTGATTCGGGAGTTCCAATGACCGGTCGGCCCAGCGGATGATCCGGAAATTGAAGTCCATTGAGGAGGTCATGGACCCGTTCCGCCGGTTGATCGAGGTACATGGCGATCTCCTCGCCGATGACGTCCCGTTCCCGGGCGATTTCGCGGGGGGCGAACTTCGATCCGAGGAACATGTCGAGCAGGACGTCGAGCAGTTCAGGCATGCGGTCCGCCTGCGCTCGCGCGTAGAAGCAGGTGTGCTCCTCGTCCGTAAACGCGTTGAGGTATCCGCCGATGCCCTCAACGGACTGGGAGATTTGGGCCGCATCGCGTCGGGTGGTGCCCTTGAAGAGCAGGTGTTCGATGAAGTGCGAGATGCCGTTTCGCTCCGCGGGCTCGTGACGTCCGCCCACCCCGATCCACAGGCCGAGGGCAACGCTGTTTCGGTGGGGAAGGGTGTTGGTGAGGACCGTCAAGCCGTGGTCGAGGCGGGTGATGCGTCGCATGGGTCGGGACTTCAGCGAAAGGCGGACGGCACCTGGTCAGGGACGCCCACGCTCCGGCGATACTCCAGAATCCAGCCCACCGCTTCCGCAGGGTCGTCGGTCACCCGCAGGAGATCCAAGTCGCCGGGTGAAATCAAATGGGACGGCTCGAGGGTGGCGCGCACCCAATCCAGAAGTCCCGACCAGTATGCCTTGCCGAACAGGATGATGGGGAAGGCCGGGACCCGCTGGGTCTGGACCAGCGTGACCACCTCAAACAACTCGTCGAGCGTTCCGAAGCCGCCCGGCATGAAGATGAATCCCATGCTGTACTTCACGAGGCAGACTTTCCGCGTGAAGAAGTAATGGAAATTGATGCCGACGTTGGCGTAGCGGTTGCCCTTTTGTTCGAAGGGAAGCTCGATGTTGAGTCCGACACTGGGGACCCCCTTCACGTGGGATGCTCCCCGATTGGCGGCCTCCATGATGCCCGGGCCACCGCCGGTCACGGTGGCGATCCCCTGACGGGCGAGCCCCTCGGTGAGGGTGACGGTCGCCTTGTAGTACGGATCATCGGGCTTGGTTCGCGCGCTTCCGAAAACCGTCACCGCGGCATCCAGATGGGACAGCGTGTCGAAGGAGTCCACAAACTCGGCCATGATCTTGAAGACCCGCCAGGGGTCCTCCGCCAACCGTACCGCTTTTGAATCGGACATGGGGAAAGGCTACCGCAGGTTGGTTTTGGGCGCGACCTGGGAAAATTCCGTTCCAAACCATGGGTGGCCCGCAGGATGCGAGTTCACTTCACGTCAAGGCCCAGGTACACGTTGTAATTCGCCGCCACTTCTTCCGAGTCGAACCTCGGGATTGGTCTGGGACGGCGACACGCCCTCCCTCCGCCTGGAACTCCGGATCCGGAACCTGTCACCGGATTCTGATGTGAATTTGAATGTCGGATTATGGCAAGCGTGGCCATGATGAAATGATGGACAATGCGGCCGAGATCAGTCGACTTGGGGAGCTTATTGGCGAGGAGCGCGAGGAGGCATTCCGAAGCTTGGTGAAGCAGCATGGGGGAATGGTTTACGGCTGCGCCCGACGAATCGTGGGGGATCACGAAACTGCGGAGGACGTCTGCCAAGCCGTGTTTGTGTTGTTGTTTCGAAAGGCATCGACGATGAAAAAGGAGGTTTCCGTTGCGGGTTGGCTGTACCGGACGGCGACGTTTGTGGCCCGGGATACCCTCAAACTGGCGAGGCGCAGGCAGGCGCGGGACCGGGGGCCGACCTTGGCGAAGGCAGCGGGTGACCCGTGGGAGGAGTTGGCAAAGCACTTGGATGCGGGGATGGGCGAACTTTCCGATACAGATCGGCACGCACTCCTGCTGCGTTTTTTTTGAGAATCGATCGCTGCGGGATGTGGGACAGGCGCTTGGGATGAACGATGATACCGCCCAAAAGCGGGTGGGCCGGGCCTTGGAGCGTCTGCGACGGATTCTGGTAAATCGGGGGGTGGCCGTTTCGGCGGCAGGCCTGGGAATACTTGTTTCCGCAAACGCGAGTCCGTCCCTGCCCGCCTCCACTCAGGCACTACTGAATCGGGCTCCCGGGTCCTCGATGATTCTCAGCGGTCGTCCCGACGTTTTTCTGAAATCCGCGTCGAGAGCCATGACCCTTAAGAAACTCAAGATCGGGATACTCGCCACTCTGTTGTTTCTCGGAGGTGCAGGGGGGGTGAGCCTGTTCGTGACCTACGAATCTGGTGAGAAAGTCGCGCCGCGAGTACGGGGTGACACTCCGATGCACCTTCTTACCGATCTGGCGGGAGCTGCGGAGAATCATCGGGGGAATCAAATCCTCTCAGCCCTGAACCTGGTCACGCCTGAGCGTGCGCGGCGAGCCCGGGCTTTGACGGACTGTATCAACGCCGTCGGTGCCTTTGATCGCTCATGCCAACGGGCCTATGGAAGAGAATCGAGTCAGGCGGCCCTCTGGGGCGTGGAACAGCCTGTGCTCTTCAAGCTCCAGTTTGGACAGGAGAATCTGGCCACCGCACACGAGGAGATCACGGGTGACGATGCCGTGGTGAATATCTCGCGGGGTGGCGGCGTGGTTCAGTTCATCCGATTCCAAAAGGTTGGAGGGGTGTGGAGAATCCATGAGGAGGCGGTGGATGACATTGTAAACGAGTCGGAGGCTGATCGGCTCATCCGAATGGGGGCGCTCCTGGAGTCCATGACCAAGAGGGTTGAGTCGGGTGGGTTCAAATCCGCTCAGGAGGCGATGAGCCAACTTGCATCGAAGGTGGAGGAGATCCCGCCCGTTCAATAGGATTGGCGATTGGCGCGTGTCGCCGGTCCGAGGGCAATTCGTGAGTGTCGTTGCCTTGCCGAAGCATGGGCACGTCGGGGTGGACCATCTGCGAAAGGAGAAGTCTTCAACGTCATGGACTGGGCCTGACCGGGACAAATGACGGGTGCGGCAGGACGAGCCGCCCTTGGATTGGATTCGGGATGGCGGCTTTCCATTTCTTCCGCCGGGAATGCAGGGAGGGCGAACTGGGAAACGGGCTTCATCCCTCCAGTTGTCGGGCGATCTTCCGGTGTGCGGCCGTCAAGGGAAGCGCTTGGAGTTGTGCGGAGGTGATCCATCGGGCGTTTTCGCTCAGGGCACCGGGACTGAGGTCCGCCTGGATCCAATACACGTGGAGTTCGATCCGATGGTGAGTGATGGAGTGTCGCACGGACTTCATGGGGACGAGTCCGGATTTACGGACTCCCAGTTCTTGGGCGAGGATCTCGTCCGCGGCACTGCCGTCGCGAACGTCCCATTCCGGAAACTCCCAGTACCCGGCATTGACGCCCCCTTGGGGACGCCGCCGGAGAAGGAACCGCCCTTTCCCTTCCACCACGGCGACGGCCCGGCGAACCGTGACCGGCGCCCTGCGAACAGCCGGGGTGGGATAGGCATCCACCGCGTGCGTCTGGAACGCCCGGCAACGAGTGGCGACCGGGCATTCGGAACAGGCTGGATCCCGCGGTGTGCAGATCGTCGCGCCCAGTTCCATGAGGGATTGGTTGAGCACCGAGCACGAGCCGCTGAAGCGGAGACTTCTGGATGGCCGGTAGGGAATTTCCGAAGCGGCGGACACGAGATCCCCGGCGAGGGACCACAGGCTCACGTTGAGCGCGCGGGAACGCGGATCTCCGGACAAGGCGTACAATCGCGTCAGCACCCGGATGACATTACCGTCCAGAATCGCCGCGGGTTCGTTGAACGCGATGCTGGCGATGGCTCCGGCGGTGTAACGTCCGATGCCGGGCAATTCAAGCAGGTGGGCCGCCGTTCGCGGGAAATGCCCCTCGTGATTCTGCACCAGGGTTCGAGCCGCCTTCTGCAGATTCCGCGCCCGGGAGTAGTAGCCGAGCCCCTCCCAGAGTTTGAGCACCTGTTCCTCCGGGGCGGCCGCGAGGGAGGCGACGTCGGGAAGGGACTTCATCCAGCGCTCCCAATACGGGATCACCGCCTTCACCTGCGTTTGCTGGAGCATGATTTCCGAGATCCAGATCGCGTAGGGATCGCGGGTCCGGCGCCATGGGAGGTCCCGCGCGTTCTCGCGGAACCAGGGAAGCAGGGCGGCGGCGATGGAGGCGGGGCTGGGAGCCTTCAAGGAGTTTTCAGTGTCCAGTTTTCAGTTTTCAGGGAAAGGAGAATGGCGATCGCTTCGCGAGGGGTTTTGGCTCGCGGGGCTTGAGGGGATGGGTCCTGCCGATTCCACCGGGGGGTGGGACTGCGACTTGGGCAAGGGGAAGCCACCTGAAGGTGGGACTACAAACCGGGGCGAAGGGAAGCCACTTGAAGGTGGGACTACGAACCTGGGCGATTT
The DNA here is from genome assembly GCA_046346705.1 of Verrucomicrobiota bacterium. Lineage (GTDB taxonomy): Bacteria > Verrucomicrobiota > Verrucomicrobiia > Limisphaerales > UBA9464 > UBA9464. Next base: position 430,946 of record JAXMHR010000003.1, read on the forward strand.
TCTCCTTCGATTCGCGGCGGGTCCCTGAATGCTTCCGGGCAGTGACTAGCTACACGGCCAAATTGACCGCGGAACAGGCGGAGGCGCTCGGCAGGATTCTCCGCGACGGGACTTTTGAACCGCGGGAAGTTCCCTACGCGCGGTTCAGCGGTGCGAAGAAGGATCTCAACGTGACGTTTTACGATTCGGGGAAGCTGGTGGTGCAGGGCAAGGGCACCCGGGAGTTTGTCGAATTCGTGATCGAGCCGCAGGTCCTGGGCGCGGCGAAGGTCGGCTACGAAGAGGTCCTGAATCCCGAACTCCTGTTTCCGCGCCTCGGTGTGGATGAATCCGGCAAAGGGGACTTTTTTGGCCCGCTCTGCATTGCGGGAGTCTATGTGAATTCCGACATCCTGTCCGCGTGGAAGGACCAGGGGATTCGGGACTCCAAGAACATTTCCAGCGATGCGCAGGTGGGGCGCCTGGCGGACCTGATCCGCAACACCCAGGGCTGTGTGACCTCCGTCGTGGCGGTCGGGTGCGAGGCCTACAACCGTATGCATCGATCCAACGGGTCGGTGAACCGGATCCTCGCCTGGGGACATGCCCGCGTGATTGAGAACCTGATGGAGCAGCGCGATCGCATGGTGCCGGCCCCGGTCCGGGCGATCAGCGACCAGTTCGCCCGGGACGAAACGACGGTCGCCCGGGCGCTGATGAAACTGGGGCGGACGATCGAGTTGGTGCAACGACATCGCGCGGAGGAGGACGCCGCGGTGGCCGCCGCATCGATCCTCGCCCGGGATGAATTTGTCCGGCGCCTGCGCGAATTGGAGACGCAGTTCGGGGTCAAGCTCCCCAAGGGGGCGTCCGCGGCGGTCGAGGCGGCGGGACGCGAGTTTGTGTCCCGACACGGGCCCGATGCGCTGCCCAAGGTGGCGAAGATGCATTTCCGGACCTCGTTCCGGGTGCTGGGGCTGCCCGAGCCGCCGAAGACGGAATGGCGGCGGGAGTAACCCCTCCGAACCGCGTCCCTCACTTGGTGTTCAGCCGGCGCACCCACTCCGTGTCGCCGTGGTGCCGGGGCGCCTCCTCGCGAAGGAACTGGAGTTGTGCGAGGGCGACGCTGTCTCCGGGATGCGCCGCGAGGAGTTCCTCATAGCGCTGGACCGCTTCCTGGACCCGACCCGCTTCCGCAGCATCAAACGCCGCCTCGGTGATTTCGGCGAGCCGCCGGCATCCGGCTTCTGCGCCCGAACTCAGTCCCAACAACTCGTGCACCACGACGCCCCGCTGGGCTCCCTTCACCGCGACGCGGGCCACCGGGCGGGTCAGCAGGACATCCCCGGCGGCCATCCGGGTGGCGTCGCTGATGAGGACACGCGTCCCGTAGAACCGGTTCAGGGACTCGAGTCGGGAGGCAAGGTTTACGGGATCACCGACGGCCGTGTAGTTCAGTCGATCCTCGCTGCCAATGTTCCCGACAATGACGTCGCCGGTGTTGATTCCGATGCGGGTGGAAAACGCGGGTTTTCCAGCGGCCTTCCAGGCGGCGTTGAGGATGTCGAGGCGCTTCTGGATCTCCAGGGCCGCTGATGCGGCGCGACGGGCCTGTTCGGGATCCGGCCTGGGCGCGCCCCAGAAGGCCATCACGCCGTCACCGATGTACTTGTCCACGATGCCGCCGTGGTCGTGGATGGCGGTGCTGATTACGGCGAGATACTCGCCCAATTGTTCGACGAGGCGCTGGGGATCCGTGGACTCGGCCACGTGCGTGAAATCCACGATGTCGGAGAAGAGCAGCGTGAGCTGCGCCGAGTGGCCTCCCAGGCGTGCTTCGGTGCCGCTTTCCATGAGGGTCCGGACAACATCCGCCGGCACGTACTTCTGGAAGGATCGCAGGCTGACCCGCGCTTCGCCGAGGGCCTGCTCCAGTTCCCGGACCTCGCGAATCGTGCTCAGCGGCCGGGCGGCGGCGGAGAATTCCAGTCGGCTCATGGCGCGCGCGTCGGAACCCAGCAGGAGCATCGGCTGCGAGATGCGGTGGGCGAGCCAGAGAGCCACCAGCGTGGCGGTGGCGAGGAACAGTGCGGCGGTCAGCGCCGCCCAGCGTAGATTGCGCTCTACCCCACCCGCCACTTCGGAGATGGGAAGCACCATGGCGATCGCCCACGGCGGATCGTCAGCCCTCTCCAGATCGTCAAAGGAGCCGAGGTAGGCGACGGAGTTCACCGTGAAGGGCCGGGCCAAGTCGTCCCGTGGTCGTGTCGGGCCGCTGAATTTTGGGTCGCGTCGCAGGGACTCAAAATACGCCTGCATCACGGGGTCCAGAGCCACCTGACCCGGGGCAGTGGCAACCAGGTTTTGCCCGACGATCTCCGGATGCGGGTGGCCGATGAGGCGTGGTGCGTGGCGGCTGTCTCCGTACTCGAACACGGCGACGTAGCCGGGGATTTCCTTGTCGAGGTCGAGCAGGAATCGGTTGAGTTCGTCGAGGGCGAGGCTGACGGAAAACACCGCGGTGACCTTGCCAGCCGGGTCGAGGATAGGGGTGCAGTAGCGCACGGCCCAGCGATTGGAGACCCCGGCTTCGATCCACTCGTACGAGGCTCCCCAGTAGGGGGACGTCCGGGTGGAGGAATCACCGGGGTCGGTGGCGCTGGCGAGCAGGGCTGCGGGAATCCGGAGGGTCTCCGGGGGCCCCCTTCGGCTCTTTGTCCAGTTCCACCGGGTCAACTCGTACAGGTTCGTGGAGACCCGCACCGCCCGTCTAAGTCGAAGTTGTCCGCTGGCAAGCCGCTCCGCCTGAAGGAAGTTTTTCCCGGGCTCCAGCGTGAGGGTCATCCTCGACAGCTGGGGCTGGGTCTCAAGGGCGTCGCCGAGATAGTTCAGGAGAACGTCGGCATTGGTGGCATTCAACGGGCGCCCCTGCAGGAGCCGTACCGCGAGCAGATTCTGGTCGTGTGCCTTCACCAGCAGCAGACGAATCTCGGCTTCCACCCGTCCAAGGGTTTCCTGGGCGATGGTCGTGGTCAGCATCCGGAAGTTCCGGATTCCGAAAAAGGTGCTGAGCGAAACCAGGACGGCAACGGATCCGCCGAGGATCATCAGCAGCGTCGCCGTAAGCAGACTGCGAAAGCTCAGGGTCCGTTTGGGGCGGGACATGGGGGCGGCGGTCAGTGTCCGATCAGGCGCTTGAGCAGGCCGGGGGTCTGGACGATCCGGTACAGGAGCCACCCGCAGAGCATCACCACGACTAAGGCGAGCAGGATGGCGAACAGGCGGAAGTTTTTGACCTTCTGCTGGAAGGCGGCGGCGGACTGCATTCGCTCGGCTTCCAGGATGGCCAGTTGTTCGTGGATCATGGCCTTCGCGCGCTCGGGATCCAGGAGGTCGCAGGCCCGCCACTCCTCCGAAGTCTTGAGAAAGGAGGCGGGTGCCCGTTCTGCGAGAGGGGGGCGGCACGGGGGCAAATCCTACCGTTGCCCAGTACTCCGCGTCCTCCTGGGTCCAGATTCTCTCGACGCCCTGATTTCGGGCGACGATCTGCACCCGGCGCCAGAGCGCTGATCGGGCAAGGTCTCCATCCGTATTGGGACGGACGGCTTCCGTGTGGAGCAGGGCGTGTTCTCCTTCGATGAGGAGTCCGACGGCGGCGGTGATCAGGCCGTCCTCATCGACCGCCACCTGGAACTCCGCGAGGAATCCGCCGAGTTGTTCCCAGGGCAGGCCGTTTTCCTGCCACAGCGTCTGGAGCGCTGCCAAGTCCTCCACGGCAGCCCGCCGCGCGCTGATCGGGGTGGGATCCACGGACGGACCGTAATCCGGAGTTGCGTCGCGGGACAAGGTTGACCGTGCATGTTGGGAGGCGGAAGGAGGGGCCCTGACAAACTTCCCCTTGCGCCGAATGCGTCCCGGGGGCAGTTCGTCCGCAGTCCCAGTGCTGTGGTGAAGATTTCCGCTCCAATTCGAGGGTTGCTCCGGCTCGCCGTGCTGGCGGGAAGCGTCCTGCTGGCGGGCGCGGAGTCCGCTCCGGTGAGGGAACATTGGGCCTTCCAGCTCGTGGCGGATCGGGTGCCCCCCGGCGGGACTGCTGTGGTCCGGGGTTCGTTGACGCCTCCTGACACCTTCCTTCGACTCGCCCTGAGCGAGTCCGGGTTGACCCCGGCACCTCCGGTCGGACGCCGGGCGTTGATTCGGAGGCTCAGCTACGATCTCCGCGGACTGCCGCCATCGCCCTCGGAGGTGGAGGCGTTCGTACAGGATCCGGACCCGTCCGTGGTTTCACGCTGGGTGGATCGTTTTCTGGCGTCCCCCCAATACGGGGAGCGCTGGGGACGCTGGTGGCTGGATCTGGCGCGTTATGCGGACACCAACGGGCAGGACGAAAACAAGGTGATGGCCAACGCGTGGCGGTATCGCGACTGGGTGATCCGGTCCTTCAATGCGAACCAGCCCTTCGACCGATTCATCACCGACCAGCTTGCCGGCGATCTGTTGCCGACCAACGGGGTTCCCGAGGAGGTGATCCTGGACCGCTGGATTGCCACCGGCCTTCTGGTGCTGGGGCCGAAGATGCTGGCCGAGCAGGACAAGCCCAAGCTGCTGATGGACCTGGTGGACGAGCAGATTGACGTCGTCACACGCGCCTTCCTGGGGCTCACCGTGGGATGTGCGCGCTGCCATGACCACAAGTTCGACCCCATCCCGACCCGCGACTACTACGCGCTTGCGGGAATCTTCAAGAGCACGCGGGCAATGGAGAACCTCGACTTCGTCTCGAAGTTCAACGAGCGGCCTGTTTCCACCGGTGCGCAGCGAGCGGCGGTCGCGGCCCACGCCGCGGCAATGTCCGAGCAGAATGCCACGGTCGCCGTCGCCCGTGCGGCGGGCGATGCGGAGTTGAAGACGCGCTGGCGCGAGGATGTGGCGGCCATGCTGTCGGCCGGATTCGTTCCACCCACCGGAACCAACGGGCCGCCGCATCGAATTCGACTGGCGGCACAGGTCTCGGCCCACCCGGACACCAACGCGGCGTCCCGATGGCTTCGGGACCAGGCGGGACGTCCCATTTCGGAGATCGCCGCCGACCTGGCCACCCTCGAATTGGATTTGAACCCCGGACCCGAACCCCGGATCGGACCCGGGCGCTTGGGCGGCGCCTTTGTCGCCACAGGGACCAATTTCCTGGAACTTCCCCATTCGTTGGCGCTCGAACCTGCGCAGATCACGGTTGAGGCCTGGGTTCGCGCCGCGGCGTTCCCGGGGGAGGGCGACGCACGACGCTGGCTGGTCAACAAGAACGGAAGCGAATGGACGGACGGACACTACGCACTGGTGATCGATCGCGACCGGCCGGGCGCTTATCTCAACATCGGGGGCGGACGGGAATACGTCTTTGCCTTGTGGAGCGATGGAGTCCGGCTTCAGACCAACACCTGGCAGCATCTCGCGATGACCTACGACGGGGCGATTCTCCGACTTTGGGTGGATGGAAAACCGGCGGGCGAACTTCAGGTGGGGCGTCCCAGGGTTCCGGGCAACGGCGGTTTGGCGGTGGGGCGCCGTCAGGACGGCTACGTTTATTTTCGCGGAAGTCTCGACGAAATTCGGGTGTGGGACCGGGCTCTGGAACCAGAAGCGCTGTCGGCTCATGCCACCCACCCGGAAGCCCCGGTCGGGCCCGGCGTCGTGGCACGTTGGGAGTTCAACGACCTCAGCACGGTTCAGCGTCAGTTTGTGGCGAGGGCGGAGCTGCGCGAGGCGTTGTACGGTCCCGGGGGCATCCTGGTGACGCCCCGCGACGCCCGGACGTGGTACTCTGCAGAGCATCGGCAAATTCTGGAGCGAGCCGAGCGGATGCGGGACGCCCTCGCTGCTGCTGCGCCCCCGGCACCGGCCATCGCGCTGTCCGTGATGGACGACGTGACGGTGGATCTCCCCGTCTTCAGTCGGGGGAGTCATTTGAATCCGGGCAAGGAACCCGTGCCCCGCGGATATCTCCGCGTGGTGGATCGCGGGACCGCGGCCGTCCCCACTCCGGATCGAAGCGGCCGCCTGGAGCTGGCCCGATGGCTCACGTCTCCGGAACAGCCCCTGACCTCCCGTGTCCTTGTGAACCGGGTCTGGCAGGCGCATTTTGGCGAGGGTTTGGTCCGGACATCCGACAACTTTGGGGTTCGAGGGGAGGCTCCCACGAATCCGGCGTTGCTCGACTGGCTCGCGCGGGAATTCGTCCGGTCCGGCTGGGACCTCAAGCACCTGCACCGACTCATCGTGACGAGTGCCACGTATCAGCAGGACTCGGCCACGTCGGAGTCGGATGCCACTGGCATCCGCGACCCGGAGAACCGTTTGCTGTCCCGTTTCCCGAGACAGCGGCTGGAGGCGGAGATGATCCGGGATGGGCTGCTGGCTGTGTCCGGGCGCCTGGACCTCGCCATGGGGGGGACCCTGGTCTCCTGGAAGAACAACGAATATGTGCCGGCGGACGACGTTTCGGACTCCTGTGTCCGGCGATCGGTGTATCTGCCGGTCGTTCGCGACCGTGTTTACGATGTGTTCACCCTGTTTGATTTCGCCAATCCGAGTGTGGGAACCGCCCGTCGAACGCCGACGGTGGTGTCGCACCAGGCGCTCTTTTTCCTGAACAGTCCGCTGGTTCGCGACTGCGCCCGAAGTCTGGCTGCTTTGGTGGTGGCGAATTCGGAATCCGACCCGGATCGCGTCCAGGATCTTTACCACCGTCTGTTCAGCCGTCCCGCGACCGGGGCCGAGGTGGCGCGGGCGCTCCGGTTTCTGGAGAAGTCCGGTGCCTTGGTCCGGCCGGATGTCGGGGGGGATTCCTGGGCGACCCTTTGCCAGGCCCTGATGTCCGCCAACGAATTCCTCTATCGCGAATGAACCCCATCCGGCTGGTCCCCCATGTTCTTCCCGCGCCGATCAGCCGTCGGCAGATGCTGCGGCAGTGTTCTCTGGGCTTTGGGCAACTGGCTTTGATGGGAGCTTTGGCGGCCGAGTCTCCCGCGGGAAAGGCGCCTGGATCGCGGGCGATGTTTCGTCCGAGGGCGAAGCGGGTGATCTTTCTGTTTATGCACGGCGGGCCGTCCCATGTGGACACGTTTGACTACAAGCCGGCCCTGATCCGCGATTCCGGGAAGCCGCTGCCGTTTGCGAAGCCGAGGATCCAGTTTGCACAGACCTCCAATCTCCGGCGTTCCCCGTGGGAGTTTCGTCCTTATGGCGAGTCCGGGGCGATGGTCAGCGATCTGTTTCCGTTGGTAGGAGCGTGCGCGGATGACCTGTGCTTCCTGAAATCCGTCCACGGCACCAACGAGGCCCATGGCGGCGCACTCCTGAAACTGCACACCGGTTCCGACACGTTTGTGCGGCCCAGCATGGGCTCCTGGATCTCGTACGGACTTGGATCGGAGAACCGGAACCTCCCCTCCTTCATCACCATCAACCCCACCCTCGGTCATGGTGGCGTGGGCAATTGGTCGAGCGCCTTTCTTCCGGCGGTGTACCAGGGCACACCCCTCGGTGGCGGGGTTCCCATCGAGAAGGCGACCATCCACTACCTGCATGACCCGGAGGAGAATGTCCCGCTGCAGCGGGCGCAGCTCGACTTTCTCGCCGAGGTCAACCGGGACCATCGGGCGCGCACCGGGCCGGATTCCGCGTTGGACGCCCGGATCGAATCCTTTGAACTGGCGTTTCGCATGCAGACGGAGGCCCCCGAAGTCCTGAATCTCGACGGAGAGTCGCCGGCGACACGGCGCCTGTACGGGCTGGACGATCCTCGAACCGCATCGTTTGCCCGCCAATGCCTGATGGCGCGGCGCTTCAGCGAGCGGGGCGTCCGGTTTGTCCAGGCCACGCACGGCTATTGGGACCAGCACGAGGACCTGACCCGGGATCACGGGCGGCTGGCATTGGAAGTGGATCGTCCCATCGCCGGACTGCTCCGGGATTTGAAGTCCCGCGGCCTCCTGGACGAGACGCTGGTGCTCTGGGGCGGCGAGTTCGGACGCACCCCGACGCTGCAGGGCAAGGATGGTCGGGACCATCATCCCCACGCCTTCACGATGTGGATGGCGGGCGGCGGTGTCCGGCCCGGATTCAGCTACGGCATCACTGACGACTACGGGTTCTATTGTGTGGACCAGAAGGTGCATGTCCACGACCTGCACGCGACGCTGCTGGCGTTGCTGGGCATGGATCATGAGGCGCTGACGTACCGGCATGCGGGACGCGACTTCCGGCTTACCGACATCAGCGGGCGTGTGGTGACCGAAATCTTCGCCTGAGCTTCGCCCGCGTGACGCGGAGCCCGGTTCTCCGTGTTCCCTGGGAGCCATTGGTGTTCAATCGCCCCGAAGGAGACTCATCATGCTACGGGAACTCGAAGACGTGCGGAGCGAACTGTTGGAGGGGATCGTCCCGGTCGCGTCGGAACTTCGATCCCTGGAACAGGCCGCGGATCGGGTCCTGGCCGTTGCTCCGGTTCCGCGGACGCCCCTGCCGTCGTTCGACAATTCGGCGATGGATGGCTATGCGGTACGCGCGGAGGACGTGCGTTCGGTTCCCGCCGAACTCCGGGTCGTGGCGTCCGTCGCCGCCGGCGGGTGGTGTGACCGCAAGCTGCAGGTTGGGGAGGCGGTGAGGATCTTTACCGGCGCGCCGATTCCCGCCGGAGCGGACGCGGTCGTCATGCAGGAGGATACGGAGTTGATTGCCGGAGAACCTGGACGGATCCGAATCCTGGATGGGGCCAAGCCCTGGGAGAACATTCGGTTCCGGGGCGAGGACGTGCCCGCCGGAGCACCCTTGCTGGCGGTGGGGCGCCGGCTGGATCCGGCGGCCTTGGGGATTCTCGCAGCGGCAGGCGTTGGGGCCGTGGAGGTGAGGCGGTGTCCACGGGTCGCCATTCTTGTGACCGGCAGTGAATTGATCGGGGCCGCTTCCGAGCCCGCCCCGGGGCAGATCTTCGAGAGCAACTCCGCGATGCTGGCGGCCCTGATTCGACGCGCGGGTGGGGAACCGCGGTGCCATCCTCCGGTGCCGGATCGTGCCGAAGCTGTTCAGTCTGCACTGCGATCAGCCGTCGCGGAAGCGGATGTTGTCGTCACCGTCGGAGGCGCCTCGGTCGGTGAACACGATCTGGTGCGACAGACCCTGGTGACCCTCGGGGGGACAGTGGATGCGTGGCGGATTGCCATACGACCCGGGAAGCCGTTTTTTCGAGGCACCTTGGAAGGCGTGCCGGTGCTCGGGCTTCCAGGGAACCCGGTGTCTGCATTTGTGACGGCTGTTCTGCTGGTGCTACCCGCGTTGCGTCGCATGCAGGGCGAGTCATCGGTCCTTCCGCGCGTGACCCGGGCCATTCTTGGGGAGTCGATTTCCAATCCGGACGACCGGCGACATTTTGTCCGGGTGTGCACCACATCGGACGGGGTGATTCGTTCTTCGGGTCCGCAGGCGTCCCATCGGATGGCGTCCTTGGCGGCGGCGGACGGGCTGTTGGAGATCGCCCCTCGGTCGCGAATTGAATCCGGAGCGTTGGTGTCCGTGATTGGTTGGTGATCGCCTGCGCCCGCTGGGGAGGGATGGCGTGTCGCCGTCCGATGACAATTCCGGGATCCGTTGCGTGGACGGGATGGTGGGGGGCTCGCGCGAGGGGCGTGACTTGATTTTGGACCGCGACATGCGGATCCCATCCCTTGGTTGCGGGCCAATTTGGGGCGGCAGCCCACGGACTCCCCCTTCAATTCATTCCTTTCGAATCGCTCGAAGGAACAGGGTGGATCCTTCCGCGGGATTTGGCGGGTCGAGCGTGAGGATCTCACTGGGTGGGATGCTGTGCTCGCCCAGCGACGTCCAATGTTGGAGATCCGGACTGACTTCGACGTCCACGGTCGTCCCGGCAAGGCTGCGGACAACAGTCTGGAGACGTTGGGGGAACCCAACGCGCACGATGCGGAGCTCCGGTTGGATGCGATGTCCGGGAATTACGTGAAGGGTAATCCGGCCGAAGGCCGGCCACGACCCCGGGGCGAAGGCCAGGAACTCCAGTGTGTCGTCCCCGAGAAACTTCGCGTCGGGTCGATAGATTGCAGTCGACCCCAGAGTTTCGAGCGCGCCGTGATCCGGTCGTCGCACGATTTGGTAGTCCTTGAACTCACCCTCGGGATCGAACCCGTTGAGGGCTAGGATCTGCTTTCCGCCGGCCGGAACGTCCACGGTGGTGGCCGTTTCGAAGGCGTGTCCGGTGTTTGAGGGGATGTAGAACGTGAAGGAGCGCTCGCTGACGTGATCGTCTCCATCCGTGACGCGGATGATGATTGTGGCGGTTCCCGCCCGGTCGGGTCTCGGCTCGAGAACGACGACCCGCTGGGAGGGAGTTCCTCCAAGGTGAATGCGGGATGGGGGAAGGAGCACTGCGTTCAAGGAGATGACCTCGATCCTGAGGAGGTCCCGAAGCGTTTCCGGATCCTCCGCGGTGAAGGGCACCTCGACCGTGCCGGAGTTGATCGGAACGGAGACGTCGTCGATTTCTGAAATGACGGGGGTTCCCGTGACCACGAAGGATTCCTCGGCAGCGAAGGCGCTTCGGGCGTATCCGGCGTCCACCGCCTGGACCGTCCAGTAATAGGTGCGTCCGGGGGTCAGGTTCCGTATCTCATGTTCCAGGCTCCAACCCGCATTGCCGCGACCGGCCACCAAGGCACGACCGTCGGGGAGGGCAAGGGAAGGGACGATGTCGTTGGTGCCGGGTGCGGTGCCCACCCGGAGGTTATAGGTGAGTCCTCCGGATTGATCCGGATCACTTGCCGGAGACCAGGACAACCGAACCGCCCCGAACGGCAGCTGGCGAAACGTAAGACGGGTGGGGACGGTCGGGGGCCGATTGGATGAGACCCCCAAATTGTCGAATAACTGGAGCCCAGCGTGGCTCCAGGCCAGGAGATCAAGTCTTCCGTTGTGATCGTAATCTGCGACGGAGGGCTCCGACGTGTTCGAAAATTCGTCATTCTGTGAAATGAGATCCCCGGAGGCCGTCGCGAGTCCGGTCAAGATCCCGAAACTCGCCAGGGCGTCTTCGGTCCCGTTGCCGTCGAGGTCCCCGACTCCCCCGGAAGTGAGTCGTGTTACTAGGGCGGTTTGACGGAAATCCGAGGAAACGATCCTCGCCGGATTTGCGGAGGATTCGACCCAATCTTGAATGAGAAAATCGGCCCGCCCGTCGTTGTCGAAGTCTGCGGAGTCCACGAACTGGGCGGATGAGTTCCACGCAGGCTGCTGGATACGGAAGAATCCCGACGGCAATTGGAGCAGGACGAGTCCCTTGCCCTGGGGGGAAACCCGGTTTCGACTGAGGAGGAGATCGCTGCGTCCGTCGCCATCGTAATCGGCGACACTGAGTCCGGTGATCGTCCCCGGATCCGACACGCCGTCCAGCAGCGCCTCGGGATTCTCCAGCGGAAGCGTGGCCCACTCGCCCTCGAATCCGCGGTCCGAATGGCGCAACACGCGGAGTTCCGACGTGCCGTCGGCGGAGACCAGGTCAGGGTCCCCGTCCGCGTCCATATCGAAAACAGCGAGGACCCCGGGGGACTTGTCGGACCGGAGGATATCACTTCGGACGAATTGGCCGCCCTGATTCCAGATTACCACGATGGTGGCACCCACGCCGGTGGTTACGTCCGGTGGGCTTGAGGCGACCACGTCGGCGTCACCGTCACCATCGAAGTCGGCGATCAGAAGGGTGTATGGCTCGAAGCCGAGGTTCACCTTCGAGGTTCGCTCAAAGCTTCCCGGAGCGGACTGCCTCCAGACGACCAGGCTGCCGTTGTCGCTTCGGTCAGCGCCGACGACGTCGGCAACTCCGTCCCCGTCGAAGTCCACCCAGTGCGCCCGGACGAGATTGGTCATGCCCGGGTATAGCGGATGGGGCGCGAGGAGTTGGTCCTGCCAGAGAACCTGAAGGACGGCCTGATCAGTCGCATCGTTTCCGTCATCGACGACCAGGGTGACGGTCGCCTCGCCGATCTGATCGGCGGCCGGGGTCAGGACCACACCGCGTTGGGTGCCGGTGCCCTCGATGGCGATTCCGGACAGGGGAAGGAGTTCTGGATTGGAAGTCTCAACGCGCAGTTTCAAGGACTCCGCGGGCGTTTCCGCATCGGAGATCTGAATTGTTCCGCGGACGGTGCTGCCGCGGTAGGCATAGTGTGGCGCGAGGGCCACGATCTTGGGCCGGTCATTCACCGGAGTGACCACGACGGAGATCCCGTTGGTGGCGGACGCCCCATTGCGGTCCGTCGCGATCAGGAAGACCATTGCCTGACCGAACGCATTGGTCGCGGGATTGAGGCGGAGGAAACGCTTGGATTTTGTGGGGTTGTTGTTTTCCGGGATTCCAATTCCCAGGGTGCCCTCGGGGAACAAATCTGGATTGTCCGTAATGACAGACAGCTGCAGGTCGGCGGGAGGCGTCCGATCATCCGTGACGGTAAAGTTGATCGTGCCCTGGGCGTCTTCCACCAGAGTCATGCTGGCGGGCGACTGGAGGGAGGGAGGGAGGTTTCCGGGGAATGAGGTTTCCAGCACCTGCTCGGGAGCGAAAGGGCCTCCGGAAAAGCTGGCGTCCACCGCCTGGACCGACCAGTAGATGGCGTCCGAGTCGAGTCTCGGCATGTGAATGGTATGGGACAGGAGGAAGCCCGCGTTGCCCGGTATGGGGAGCTGTCGGAGCCCGTTGGTTAGTGATTGGGAGGGGATGATGTCGCCGGAGCCGGGACGGGAACCGGCGCGGACATTGTAGGTCAAGGGTGAGGTTTGATTGCGGTCGGAGGCCGCCGACCAGAAGAGGTGCAGGTCCTCGCCCAGAACGAATGCCTGAAGTCCGGAGGGCGCTTCGGGCGGGATGTTGGGTTCCGCGCGCTGATTGTAGAACGGCCGAAGGCTGTTTTGGTATCCGACCACGTCGAGATCCCCGTCGAGGTCGATGTCTGCTGCTGCGGGGATGAAGGATGGTGCGCGTCCTGTCGGAATGGGGGGAGGTGCGAAAAGGAATTCGCCGCTCGTAAACCCGCCGGCGCCCATATTTCGGTAGAGGACGAAGTAATTGGTGGAGGTCTCCTTTCCATTGGCTTGCAGCATCCACGCCCGCCGTGGGGCGACGAAGTCGGGGAGTCCGTCATGGTCAAAGTCGCCCCAGGCGGGCGCTGCGGCTCCGAAAAATTCTCCGGAATCCAGGTGGAAGGACCGATTGAACCGAGAGCCTTGCTGTAGGTACACGTTTAATTCGAGGTCCGTCGGAGCATTTCCCGAGCGCTGAACCAGCCAGACATCCAGAACGCCGTCTCCATCCGCATCCGTAAACCCCGCGGCGCTGACCGGAAGGTCGGTTGCCACTTTTGGGCCTGCGATCCATCCGATGGGAAGCCGGTTCCAGTAAATCTGCGCGGCCCGGGCAGCGAGGGATGAATCGCACAGGAGGAGATCCACGCGCCCGTCGCGGTCGAAGTCGGCGGCGACAACGGGGCCCGCCACATCGGGCAGGTCGTAAGGGGCCGGAGTGTAGGTGCCCTGATCATCGCGGAGGGCGATCACGACACGGCGGGAGGTGTTCGTGGTTCCCGAATAGATCAGGTCGGGCTTGCCATCCCCGTTCACATCGGCCCATGTGGCGCCGCCAACATTCAAGGGAACGAGACTGCCCACGGACAGGGGGATCGATGGGTTGTTGGGAGCGGATGATTTGGTGCCGATGCCGAATCCGGCCGGTCCTTCGGCGAATACTTCCGGATAACCGTCCCCGTCGGCATCCATCCAGGTGGTCCTGCGCAATCCCTGGTCCGAAGACCGACCGATGGCGACGCTGGAGCTAAAGCCGCGGTATTGGGGGTTGATCACCGCCACTTGGCGTCCCGGAAGCACGGCGTCGGGATACCCGTCTCGATTGATGTCCGCCCAAGTCATGGCGATGGATTGATCGCCGTTGGGCAACGGGGAGATGGAGGTCCATCGCTGTCCGAGGACAAGTTCTTCCCCGGCTATGAATTCCCGGCGTCGAAGGGTGACGAAGAATTGCGTGGTCGCGGACTTCGCTCCGGCGGTCGCGGTGATTCGAACCTGCGTTCGGGAAGGGGAATCCAAACGCTGACCCAGCGGTTGCAGCGTCAGGAACCGGCCCGCCGCGGTCTTCTCCAGGTTGATTCGGACCAGTTGAAGATCGTCGGTGGGGGCGGTCTGAACGACGACTTCGCTGTCCGGATCCGACACCAGAATGGGAATCCGCACCGGGGGTGCGCCCAGGGTCAGCACCTGGTTGGGAATCGGCTCAATCTGGGGTGGGTCATCCACCGCGGTGACCTCGAGACGAAAACTTTGAAGGAGCACAACCGGGGAATCTCCCGACGTCAGTGCGGCGACGGTGATGGTTGCGGTCCCGGACTTGTCGGGCGCGGTCCGGATCCGAAGCGTCGGTTTTGGAGAGGTGCCCTCCAGCGTCATGGATCCGGGGGGCAGGAGCACGTCGTTGTCCGCAGTGACCGAGAACTGGAACGCGGTTGCCGGGAGTGGATCTGGGGTGAGGAGGATCGGGACCTCGAGGACGCCGGCATCCTCCAGTGCCCCGAGATCGGGGATGGGGGCGAGGGAGGGGGCGGCGTGGAGGGTGACACTCGCCATAAGCACGGCGAGCAGGAGCCATCCCATGGGGAATGGATGGCGAAGGTTGGAGGTGGGTTGGGAGTGCATCGGTTGGAGGGGTAAATCCTGTCGGGGAAACAGGAGGGGAGAGGAATCTGTTTGTCTGATGTCATACAGACGTACACTGCGTCAATGATGAATTGAGTGGGGGTGGTTGAAATTAGCATGGGAAGTGCCAATGAAAGCGCGCGGAAAGCATGACGGGTCCCCGTCCTTGCGCAGGTCTCGGAGTGCGGGAGCGGAGCTCCCGCTTTTCGCGGCGACGTGGCGAGTGGGATAGGACGGCGGGGTCGCGATTGGAGCGTGGATCCAGGGCGGCAGCGCAGGCTGCCGCACTCCGAGAATAAGTGCGGGAGCGAGGCTCCCGCCTTCTCGCGGCGACGTAGAGGTTGGGGCTGACGTGGGATCCGCGGTTGGGTCGGGGATCCAGAGCGGCAGCAGCGGCTGCCGCACTCCGAAAACAAAAAGGGCGGCTCCGTGGGGAGCCGCCCTGATGGATCCGAAGGTGAGAGACCTTCAGGATTCCGCCGTGCCCAGCGTGGTGTCGATGGTCACGGGCTTGTAGCCTCCGATCGCCTTGAAATAGAGGAGAATCAGCAGGTAGATGAGCGCCATGGTGGCCGGGATGAAGGAGTCCACGCGAAGGGTCTCGCGGTTGCCCTGGACGTAGGCTTCGACAGCGGCGGTCTGGGCGGGAGTGCGTGCACTGGGGGCCGCTTCAGTGGCCTTGGCAAGCTTCTGTCCGTCGATGCCATGGATTTCCTTGAAGATGAGCCATTGGCTGCCGGTGGCGGACTTGTATTCCTGATACACGGCCGGGGAGTTCTTCTCCAGAACTTCGCCCGAGAACCGGTCCTTGGCGTAGCCGAGTCCGGGAGATCCAACGAGTCCGGCGGACATCATTCCGAGCCCGCCCATGATCGAGATCGCGACGGCGCCGCAACGCGGGAAGCGATCGGAAGCCACGGCGAGCATCGTGGGCCAGAAGAAGGTCTTGCCGATGGCGTAGACCGTCAGCGCGATGAGCGCGCCGCCGAAGCTCTTCACGTTGCTGACCATGTTCAATCCCACGAAGGCGAAGATGGCGCAGACGAGCAGGATGCCGACCGGCTTGAGGCCGAGCTTGTTCTCGATGAAGTGGCCGCAAAAGCGGAGGGCGAACATCAACGCCGAGGTGAAGACGAACAGTTTGGTGCCGTCACCCGGCTTGAGGATGGCGTCCTCGATGTTCTGGATCCATCCGTCGGTGCCCAGTTCCACCGCGCCGACCAGGGTGTGGGTGACAAAGAGCACGAACAGGAGCGGAGCGCCGATCGACCACCGGCTGGTGCCGCCGAATCCGAGGAAGACCGCGGCACCGACGGCGGCGGAGGCGTAGAGCCACCCGTCTCCGTGGAAGAAGGCATCGTTGCCCGTGAAGCCGGCCAGCAGGGGTCCGAGGCCGTCCTTCACAAATAGGAAGATGAACAAGCCGATGACGGCGGATCCCAGGATGCCGACGTCCTTGAGCATCTCGCCGAGCTTGAGTCCCTTGGCCGATGCCTCGGACTTGGGGAACTGCTGGCCGAAGAACAGCAGGCCGTAAACAACGGCGGGAATCAGGAAGCAGGCGAGCTGCTTCTTCCAACTGACATCGGCTAGGCCAATGTGGATAAAGCCGCCGATCACCATTCCCGCGGGCCAGGAGGCATGCAGAATGTTGAGATAGTGGGTGCGGTTCTTGGGGAACAACGTTGCTACCAGTGGATTCGCCACGGCTTCCAGGGTTCCGTTGGCGACGGCGAACAGGAACGTTCCCGACCAGAGGTAAACGAACGCGGTCTTCGTCGACATGCCGTCGGTTGCCCCAAAGGTCATGAAAGCCGACAGCAGGTGGAAGAGGAACGCGGCCACCACCAGTTTTCCATAGCCGACCTTGTCCACGACGATGCCGCCGATGATGATGCCGAAGCAGAATCCGGTGAATCCGGCGCCATTGATCAAGCCCGTTTCGAGGCCAGTAAAGTTGAACGCACGGACCCAGTCGTTGAAGATCGCCGTGCGGATCGCCATACCGATCCCCGCGGCGAGAATCGCCATGAATCCGGCGAACAGCAGCCGTTTGGCATTGGGTGCAATGCCTTCGTTTTGGACGTTGCTCATGTGTGAGTTTGCCTGAAGTGATTAGTGCTGGAACGGCGGCGAGTTAAGCGAACCCCGGGAAAACGGTCCACAAAAGGTTTCACAAAGACTCGGTCCCGCGGCCCCGCAAAAGTCCGTGGGGTGCGGAAGGGTGTCCGATTCCGGCCCGTCACCGGGACGTCCCGGAGCTTCGGCGTTTCCGTCTCCGGACGGTCCCGCCTGGGGGTTGCACGGACGCGGCAATCCAGTCCAGATAGCGTCGGCTTCCTGCTTGGACGGGAAGGACCAGGAATTCGGGAGTGTCGTAGGGGTGTTCCGCGTGGATCACCCGTTCAAGTCCGGCAATATGGGTCTCGAGGGTTTTGAACACGATCAGGATTTCGGAGGCGGATTCGAGGGTGTCGTTCCACCAGTAGTGGGATTCGACCCCGGGAATGAGGTTGGCGCAGGCGACCATGCGGGACTCGAGGGCGGCCGTCGCGAGGCGGCGCGCGGTGGCAAGGTCGGGAGCCGTGACGAGGACCAGACGGGATGCGGGACGCTTCGGCATGAGGGAACCGAATCAGGTCCGCGGTTCCCGCGCAAACGGCCCGTTGCCCCGGGGCGGGGGACCTGCCTATGCTGCGTCCGCATGTCGGAGATCGCCAATTACGTGATGCACGGGGCCGCCCAGGTGACCCCTGTGACCCTGGAGCGTGTGCTGCGCAACCTGCCGCTATGGAAGGTGGAATTTGCCCAGATTGATGCGCCTCAATTCCCCCACCTCGTCAACCAGCTCGAGTTCCTCGCGGATGTCGTCGAGGACGTGGCGGAGGGCGCCTACAAGGAGCTGACCTATCACGCGCTGGCAGCCGCGGTCTTCGCGCTCACCTACGCGCACCGGAAGAACGACCTCATTCCCGACTTTATGGGGCCAGCCGGTCGCGCCGATGACTCCAGCGTCGTCCGGGCCGCCCTGATTCTCCACGAGAAGGCATTCACCCAATACGCGGCGAAACACAACGTCAATTGGGACCACGTCACCAGCAAGGCCTGAGGAACCCGGCCCGGCCCGGGCCGTTCAGAGCCCCTCCACGTAGCTGCGGAGCGGTGCGAGGTCCGGGTCGCTGAGGGCCATGGCCTTGATTTCGTTCTTCGGACGCAGCTTTGCGGCTCGCTGAAGCCAATCCTGCGCCAGCTCCAGGTTTCCCATCTGACACGCGTAGCAGGCCAGATTGTAGGGAATGATCGACTCTTCCGGGAATTGGGGGGCCATCGGGAGGAGCATGGACCACGCCTCGTCGGTGCGGCGGAGTTCGTGGAGCGTGAAGCTCCGATGAATCCATCCTTCGGCCCGCTCGGGCGCGGCTTCGGTCATCCGGTGCGCGATCGCCAGGGCCTTGGACCATTCACGACGTTGCGCGAGGATCCGCCAGTGCAATTCCAGTACGCCTGGATCGGAACGTCCGGAGGGGGAAAGCAGGTCCAGTTCGGACAAGGCCTCCTCGGGCCGGCCCAAGTCAAACCAGCCTTCAGCGGCAAGGGCGTGATGGCGATCGGGGAAGTCCAGCGCGCTCACAACGGAATCCCTCTATTGCCACGGACGCCATTTGGCAAAATTGTTTTGCTCATGCTTCGCAGAATCATCCTTGCCGCCGTCGGGTGTCTGCTGGCGATCCCGGCTCACGCCGGGGCCACCAACCATGCCGTCCTGCGGGAGCGGTTGGCCCGAGCGCTGGCGGAGGGGGACGCCCCGGGGGCGATCTGGGGAGCCCAGGTGGCCTCGCTGCGAACCGGCGAGACCTGGTTCGAGACCAATCCGGCGGTCCGGCTCGTACCGGCGTCGAACACGAAACTCTTCACGGCGGCACTCGCCCTGGACCGTCTCGGGCCCGCGCGCCGCCTTTCAACGTCCCTTCGCATTGAGGCGTCGCCGGATGCCTCGGGGAAACTTGCAGGTCCCTTGCGCCTCGTCGGAGGTGGGGACCCATCCCTGTCGCCCCGCCTCCATGGGGGGGCGTGGGACGAGGTTTGGGCCCCGCTGGTGGCAGCGGTGAAACGGGCCGGGATTCGGCGGATCGACGGCGGGCTTCTCTGTGACGAAAGCCGATATTCCGGTCCCCCGTTCGGCAGCGGGTGGAACTGGGATGACCTGGTGGAATCCTACGGCGCACCGGTGTCCGCACTTTCCGCCGGAGACAATGTCGTGTCGCTGATCGTGACGCCGGGTCGTGCGCCGGGTGAACCGGCGCTGATCCGGATGGAGCCCCTCGCGACAGCGATGTCCCTGGAGGCCTCGGTCGTAACATCGGCCAAGGGGGGCACGGGGGATCTGTCCCTGTTCCGACTGCCCGGCGATTCGCGACTTCGGATTTCCGGATCGATTCCGGCAGGATCCCCTGCCGTTACCGTTGAGGCCGCAGTGCCCAATCCCGCATTGTGGTCCGGACAACTTTTCCAGGAGGCGCTTCGAAAGGCCGGCATCGCTGTCTCTGGACCGCTGCGGGTGATCCGGTCGGGTGAGTCTTCGGGAAACGGGACGTGGACTGAATTAGGATCCGTTGCCTCGCCGCCGGTTTCGGAGCTGGTTCGGGACATGATGAAGCCGTCGCAAAACCTCCACGCGCAGTTGTTGTTGTTGGCGGTGGGTGCGGAGTCCGGCGCCACGGTTGTGGGTTCCGCGGCGCGGACAACAGAGGCTGCCGGATTGGCGGCATTGCCGTCCCTTCTGCGCAAGGCGGGGATCCGGGAACAGGATGTATCGCTGGAGGAGGGATCGGGATTGTCCCGCAAGAATTTGGTGACGGCGCGCGCGTTGGTCCGGTTGCTGACGTTCATGAATCGGCATCCAGCGGCTGCCGTGTGGCGGGATTCGCTTCCGATCGGCGGCGTGGATGGAACCCTGCGCTCCCGGTTCACCCAGCCGGGGCTGCGGGGCAACGTCCGGGCCAAGACAGGTTCGCTGCGCCATGTTCACAGCCTTTCCGGCTATTTGACGAATTCGGTTGGGGAGCCTCTGGTCTTCAGCATCCTGGTCAATGGTGCCGTTTCCCAGGAGGGAAGCCCCTCCGCCCGGGAGGCGATGGATGCCTGGGTGACGATTCTGGCGGAGTCGTCGGTGAAGTAGGGAAGACGCCGCGGCTCAACCGGGGAGGGACGGCGTGTCGCCGTCCGAATTTTGGTCCCGTTCTCGACCCGGGTGCCACGGTTCGGGCACGGTCTCGATGTGCGCCGCATTCTCTCGGGTATTCCTTTGGGGATTGTGGGATGCCTCCTGGTTTCGTTCTGCGTCCTCAGGGCGGCGGACTCATCCGCGTCGCCAGCGTTCGACCCGGTCCCGTTGGCGGCCATTGATCTCGCGGTCAGCAATGCCATTGCCGGAGGCAAGACTCCGGGTGCGGTGGTCTGGCTGGAACATGAGGGACGCTCCCACGTGCGCGCCTATGGAAGCCGCTCGCTCGTCCCGGTTCGCGAACCGATGACGGAGGAGACGGTCTTTGACGCCGCGTCGCTGACCAAAGTCATCGCGACCACACCGGTGGTGATGCGCCTTGCAGAGGCGGGGCGTCTGGACCTGGCGGCAGTGGTGAGCCGTTATCTGCCGGAATTCCGGGGCGGCGGTCGCGAATTAGTCACCGTGCGCCAGTTGATGACCCACGTCTCCGGGCTGCCGCCCGGGCTTCCCCGGGGGGACGCATGGACGGGCCAATCCAATGCCCTTGCCCTCGCGATTTCGGAACCCCTGGTGGATCCGCCGGGAACACGGTTCCGATACAGCGACATCAACTTCATCCTGCTGGGACTGATTGTGGAACGGATCACCGGGGAATCCCTCGAGGTGGTTTGTGCGCGTGATGTTTTCCTTCCACTGGGGATGCGGGAGACCCGATTCCGCCCTTTTGTTCCGGCCGGTTCCCTCGACCTTCCTGTGTCCCGCGATTCCGCCCCGGACATTGTCTCCATCGCTCCGACGGAGATCCTGACCAATGGATTCGTCCTGCGCGGCGTGGTGCACGATCCGACGGCGCGCCGCCTGGGTGGGGTGGCCGGACACGCGGGATTGTTCACCACCGCCGGGGATCTGGCGCGCTATTGCCGAATGATTCTTGGCCAGGGCGCCTTGGACGGCGTTCGCGTTCTCTCACCGGAATCCGTCCGTCTGATGACATCCGTGCAGACTCCATCGGGACTTCCCCGGCGCGGACTCGGCTGGGACATCGACTCCCCATACGCCGGTCAGCGGGGAACGGTGTTTCCGCTGGGAGGGTTTGGGCACACTGGATGGACCGGCACCTCGCTTTGGATCGATCCGTTCTCCCGGACCTTCGTCATCCTCCTTTCGAATCGAAACCACCCCACCGAGGACGGAAACGTGCTTCCACTGCGCAAGGAGGTCGGGACGCTGGCAGCAAAAGCTGTTCGGGGCTTCGACTTTGCGTCTGTGGCCGCGCCTTCGCCCCCAGCCCTCGCGAAGGTCCCGGCGGCCGCGACTCCCGCGACTGTCTCCGAAGGGACGGCCGCGGTGTTGAATGGCATCGACGTGTTGGAACAGTCCGACTTCGTGGCGGTGCGGGGGCTTCGGTTGGGTTTGGTGACGAACCAAACAGGACGCGATCGTGCGGGTCATCCGACCATTGATGTCCTCCGGTCCGCTCCCGGGGTTCGGTTGGTGGCGCTGTTCAGTCCGGAACACGGGATTCGCGGTGCGCTGGATCAGGAGTCGATCGGGGATTCCACCGACCCGCAGTCCGGGCTGCCGGTGTTCAGCCTCTACGGCGAACGCCGGGCGCCCACACCTGCACAGTTGAATGACCTGGATGCACTCGTGTTCGACATTCAGGACATCGGATGCCGGTTCTACACCTACATCTCCACGATGGGTCTTTGCCTGGAGGCGGCGGGCAAGGCGGGCAAGCGGTTCATTGTTCTGGACCGGGTGAATCCGGTCTCGGGGCTTACCGAGGGTCCGGTCTCGAAGGAACCGCGCAGTTTTGTCGCGTGGCATGAAATACCGCTGCGCCACGGGATGACGGTCGGTGAACTGGCCCGCTTGTTTAACGCTGAACGCTCGTTTGGGGCCGACTTGACGGTGATTCCGGTCCGGGGTTGGAGCCCCGGGCAGTGGTTCGACCAGACGGGACTCCCTTGGGTGAATCCCTCCCCGAACATGCGCAGTCTCACGGCGGCGACGTTGTATCCGGGCGTGGGGATGCTCGAATTCTGCCAGGTATCCGTGGGTCGCGGGACGTCCACGCCCTTCGAGTTGTTGGGAGCCCCCTATCTCGATGGATCGAAGTTGGCCGCGGAAATGAATCGGGCGGGACTCGCGGGGGTTCGTTTCGAGCCGGTGACATTTACGCCTACCGCGAGTGTGTTTGCCGGCAAGGAATGCCGGGGAGTCCGATTCGTTCTGACGGATCGTGTGGCGTTTCGCGCTTCCGAACTGGGGGTGGCGCTGGCGGTCATTCTCCACCGGCTCGCGCCCGGGGAATTGCATCTCGAGCGCCTGGAGCGCCTGTTGGTGAATCCAGAGATCCTGACGGCCATTCGAGCCGGACGCTCCCTGGCGGAGATACAAAAACTTTGGATGCCGGACCTGAAACAGTTCGAGGAACGTCGTCGCCCGTATCTCCTATATCCGCGGAAATCGTAGGAGACGGTGCGTCGGGCGGTCTCAGCCTCGTCGCCGGGACTGACGCCACTGGTCGAGTCCGACTGCCAGAACAATGACCGTTCCGATGATGATTTCCTGGGAGTAGGTCTGCCACCCCAGTTGGTTGGTGCCGTTGCGCAGCAGGGCCATGATCAAGGCGCCAATCAGGGAGCCCAGGACGCTTCCCGCGCCGCCGCTCAGGCTGGCGCCGCCGATGACCACGGCGGCGATGATGTCCAGTTCGAGTCCCACGGCGACCGTGGGATCTCCCTGGGTCAGGCGGGACATCTGCAGCAACCCGGCGAATCCAATCAGGAGTCCGGAGATCGCATACGTGGCCGCCTTGACGAGTCCGACCCGGACTCCGCTGTAACGTGCGGCGGTTTCATTGGCGCCGATGGCGAAGACGTGGCGGCCGAACACCGTTTCGCGGAGAAGAATTGCCATCAGCACGGCCAGGCCCAGGGCAATCCAGACGCCCGGGGGCAGCGGCCAGAATTCAGTGGGATTCACCCGTGCCATGAGATGGCTGACCGGGGAATCGGGCGGCGCGTTGACGGTCTGGTTGTTGCCCAGCCATTTGGCCGACCCGCGGACGACACCCATCATCCCCAGGGTGACGATGAAGGGCATCATCCGGAACCCCGCGATGATGGAGCCGTTGAACAAACCGATGGCCCCTCCGACGAGGACCAGCACCAGGGTGGTGGACCACGGGGACCATCCGGCGACCAGCAGGCGCGCACCGAGCACGCCAGTAAAGGCCACGACGGAACCGACGCTCAGGTCAATGCCGCCGCCCACGATGATCAGCGTCATCCCGAGAGCTCCGACGGCGACGATGACCGTCTGGACGAGGATGTTCTTGAAGTTGCCGCCGGTGAAGATGAAGGAGCGCTCCTCGGTGAGCGCGAAGAGAACGCAGACCAGCAGCAGTCCGAGGAACGGTCCGCCGGATTGGAGGATTCGGGAGATCGTCCCTCGTGACAGGTTCATTCCTTCAGGTACTTGGCGATGGGCGGGGCGAGGAGCGCCGCCATGTCCGGTTGTCCCATGTTTTCCTTCGTCACGAGCGACACGCCGGTATCAATCCGCTTCTCGACCTTCTTGCCCTGCAGGGACTGCACGAGCGTCACCACGCCGAGGTAACCCATCTTGAGGGGATCCTGGACCACCAGCGCCTGCACGTCGCCGTTCTTCAGGTCCAGCACGGACTGTGATCCCGAGTCGAATCCAACGAGCTTCACCTGGCCCCCCGCGCGTCCGATGTCCCGCAGCGCCTTGGTCATGGCGATGGTGGCCGTTTCGTTCGGACAGAAGATCCCGTTGACCTCGCGTCCGTACCGGTTGAGCAGATTCTGCGACGCCTGATAGGCCACTTCGCGGGTGGCTCCGGCGTGCTGGTCGGAGGAAATGAGCTTCAGTCCGGGGTGCTTCTTGATTGCGTCGAGGAAGCCTTCCTCGCGCGCCTCCGTGCTCGCGCTGCCGACCTGGTAGCGGAGCAGGATGATGTTGCCCTTGCCTCCCAGCGCCTTCGCGAGGAACTCACCGGCCATCTGGCCGCCCTTGAAGTTGTCAGTGGCGACGAAGCTCAGTTGCTTGTCGGACTTGAGGTCCGAATCAATCACCACGACGGGAACGCCCGCCTGAGCCGCCGTCGCCACCGGAGCGACGAGGGCCTGGGAATCGAGGGGAGCCAGCACGATGCCGCTCACCTTGCGCGAGGTGAAGTTCTCGACGACCTGGATCTGCTGGTCGCGGTCGTCCTCGCGCAGCGGTCCCTTCCAGAACAACTTCACTTGGATTCCCTGGGCGGCGAGTTCCTGCTCCGCCTTCACGGCGCCGGCGTGGATGGATTTCCAGAACTCGTGGGTCGTCCCCTTGGGGATGACGGCGATCGTGTAGTTCTTGTCCGCGGCAATGGCCGGGATGGACAGGAGGGCCGCGAGGACCGCGCCGAACAGGGATTTCATGCGCGGCAGCGTACGGAAGGCCCCGCCACGCGGGCAAGCCCGGCGGCGGTTCTCAGCGGCCATCGATGCCCGCCGGATCCAGGGGTTTGGGGCGCCGGCCCGCCAGCTGCCAGGCAGCCTTCCAAAGGAACAGCGGGACGATGCGGGAATAGCGCGGCCAGAGCCGTTTGAAATCCTTGGTCAGGCGATAGAGCCACTCGAAGCCGCTCCGCTGGATCCAGCGGGGTGCCTGCTGGACGCGCCCTGCGAAAAAGTCGAATGCAGCTCCCACCCCCACCAGGATCTTTGCGTCGAGCTTTTGGAGATGTTCCGCCATGAACCGTTCCTGCTTGGGCGTGCTCAATCCCACCCAGAAAAAGTCAGGATGCGTCTTCGCCACATCGGCGGCGAGGTCGGCGAGTTCGGAAGGCGTCAGGGGACGGAATGGGGGCGTGTAGGTGCCGACAATTCGGATTCCGGGGAAGCGTTGTTCCAGGCGCTGCTTCAATTCCTCAGCAACGCCGATGTTGCCCCCATAGAAATAATGGGTCACCCCGCTGGTTCGGGACCATTCGAAGACCGCTTCCATGAGATCCGGTCCGTACACGCGGCCCATGGTCTTGTGTCCGGCGAAGCGCCCCATCCAGACCATGGGCATTCCGTCGGGGGTCGAGAGCAGGGATCCATTGTGAATCCGGCGCAGGGCTTCGTCGGATTGGGATTCGATGACGCCGTGCACGCCGGTCACGGTCACATAGCCGCGTCGTCCTGCGGAAAGGGCGTCCCGCAGCACGCCGACGACGTTGTCGAGATTCAGCACCGAAATGCCGACACCCAGAACATTGACCCGCGGAGGAGGAACAAATCCGGCCACGACGCGAGGCTATCCGCGAATGAATCCCGTGGGAAGGCGGCCGCGCCATCCGGGGTCTTACGGCCGCACTGCGAACTCGGCCCCTTCGAGGGCAAGGTCAGCCCAGTAGCCAAAGGCGGGGGATTCGTCTCGGACCGCATTTTCGAGTCTGAGGACGATGCGGCGCCCGGCGTAGGCGGAAAGGTCCACGCGAACCTGCTTCCAGCGGTCGCCCTCGTGGGAGACCACTTGGCGGTGGATCACCTCGCCGTCGGCGCGAATACGGAGCTCCCAGTCGCCCTGTTCATGAGCCGCGACCGCGACGCGCAGGGTGGCGCGGCCGGTGGCGGGAAGAACCAGGGGGCGCACGAGGGCTGCGGGGACCCGCTCATCCGGCGGATAGGTCATCAGGACATTGCGGCGTCCGGCGAATTCCGGCAGGCGGGCGGGGGCTCCCTCGGCGTCGGGGCAGTCGATCTGCCATCCGGGCGCCCAGAGCGCGATGCTTTCGCCGTCGCGGGGATTGGTCACCGCCGCCTGATCGTTGGCGTCCCCGGAGAGTTCCTTGCGGCGGGTGTCGTCGAGGGGTTTGCCGTCCTGGGGCGGGCACAGAATGTACCAGATGAGGTTCCGGAAATCCGCGTCAGGCATCTGTTCCAGGCCCTCGGGCATCACGGAGTTCTCGGTGGCGTGGACTTGTTTTACGTCCGATTTTGGGAGGACCGTTTCTGCGGGACCGGCCATGATGATGCGGATCCGCAGGTTGTTGTTTTCGACAACCCGGCCGAAGAGCTGCCGTCCGTCGTAGGTTTCCACCTCCACGTTTTCGTACCCTTCGCCGATGATTTCATCCGGGTGGATGACGTTGTGAAGCAGGGCGTCGAGCGAGCTGCGTCCCGAACCGGTGAGGTCCGGACCCACGTCCGCACCTTCTCCGTGCAGTTTGTGGCA
The DNA here is from genome assembly GCA_046346705.1 of Verrucomicrobiota bacterium. Taxonomy (GTDB): domain Bacteria; phylum Verrucomicrobiota; class Verrucomicrobiia; order Limisphaerales; family UBA9464; genus UBA9464. The sequence goes on from JAXMHR010000003.1 coordinate 457,152, forward strand.
CACGAAGCAGGTGCGTCGTGCGACTTCGTGGCCGGCATCCAGATTCACTGGACCGGTGACCACCACCCGGCGTTTTTCGGCGATCAACTTCAACTTGTCGGCGGACGACGCGTTTACGCGGCCGAAGAGTTTTTGGGCCTTGGTGCGCTCGGCCTCGTCCTTGGAGGAAGCCAGCGCCCGGACGACGCTCGGCGGCAGGTCGCCCCGCTTGACCTCCCCGCGTTCCACGGCGGCGTACAGGGACCATTTCCAGGGACTGCGGGTCGTGCACAGTTCGACGACCGGACGGCGAAGGGCTGGGGGAAGCGTGGGCCAGAGCGCCAACAGTCGGGACGCCGTGTCGTCGGACCCGACTTCCGCGAGGCTGCGGATCGCAGCGACCCGTGCAGGCTCCTCAAACGAACCGGAAACCACCTGGAGCAGAGCCTGGCGGGATTCCTCCGTCTTGAGTTTGCGCGCGGTCGCGATGGCTGCGAGACGGTCGGCTTCACTGGTTTCGGGACTGTTCAGGCGTGCGAGCGCCGCCTTGACCGAGTTGGCATCGCCCCAGAGGGAGCCAACCTGCTGGGCGGCGCGGGCCACTGGTTCGTTGGTGGACGTGGCGAGGCGCGCGATGACGGCGACGGCGTCCGGACCGGGCGACTGCACCTTGCCGCGCTGACCTTCCACAAGGCCCCGCAGCCCGGCGACGAGGGTATCCGTGGCATCGGGGGGAATTTTGCCGAACTCGATGACGGCGCGTCCCAGCACCGCCTCGTCGCGGAGATCGCAGGTGCGGCGCATGATTTTTCGGAGAACGTCGGCGGAGAACGGCCACGTGGATCGTGCCCCGTCCTTCGCGTAGGCCCCGATGGCATGGACGGGGTCGAATCCGATGATCGGTTCAAGCGCCATCCAGAAGAGGAAGTCAAACGTGGGATCGGTTCCCAGAGTGGAGTTCTGGAACAGCCCGCTGAGCACGCCGCCAGTGACCACTTCGCTGATGGGAATTCGCGGCGTCGTATTGACGGTAAGGGATCCGGAAACGAATTGCCGTGCGGCCACGGCCACACCCGTGCGGACGGTCAGGTCGGGATCGGAGGCCAGTTTGGAGAGCCGGTCGAACGCCGCCTTGGTGGGATATCCGCGTTCCCCGGTGAGCCGCGCCGCCCAACTGCGCATCGCGGGTTCGGGGGACGCCGCCGCGGTGTCGAGCCATTCCTCATCCAGCAATCCGGTCGAGTGCAGCGTCCAAAGGGCGGTGAGTCGGCTCTCCGGGGTCGGCCCCTTCGTCATCAGATCGTGGAGCGGCGTCTGGCCGTGAAGCTCGCGGGTTCCGAAGGCGGCGGCGCCGCGACCGTTGAGAAGACGCTGGGCGGTGCGACGCTGCCAGACATTGGGATCCGAGAGTTTGGCCACCAGCTCCGCAGAGCTGAGCTTGGAAAGATCCATGTTCGGAGTGGGGCGCGACGGGACGGGCTTTCCGGGAGTGCCGCCGGTCCACACGACCCGCCAGATGCGGCCGTGCTCCCGGTCCACGCCGGCCGGGTCGGCGTTGGCGTTCTGGTAGCATGGATATTTGTCATACCAGTCCATGATCCAGACGGCGCCGTCCGGTCCGGTCTGCGTGCTGACCGGCATGAACCAGCCGTCCTTGGTAGTCAGGAAGTCCCCCGTTTCATTGCCCTTGGAAGCGACGAAGGTGGATCCCTTGGGGGTCAATCGGTCCCAATTGATCGCGCTTTGATGAATGTTGCCCTGGAGGGCCGCCCCCTTCCATTCGGCGGGCCATTGGTCGCCCTGATAAATGTTCACCCCGGCGTAGGCCGCCATGTGGTGCCGGTGGTCCACAATGCTGGGCAACTCGCCGTAAGCGTAAGGATACGGAGGCTGGCCGGCCTGCCGCTGGTAGATGCCTCCCGGGGTGAGGTGGAACAGGTGATCGATGACGCAGGCCGAGACGAAGGCGTTGCCGCTCGCATCGAAATCGACTCCCCACGGGTTGGAGGTTCCCTCGGCGAAGACCTCGAGCTTTCGGGTCTTTGGATCCAGCCGGGCGACGCCGGCGGTGAGCAGCACGGGTTCCGACTTCGGGTCCTCGGGGTTCTTCGCCTCGGTTCGCGTGAACACCCCGTGGGTCATGTACATGTTCCCGTCCGGCCCCCAGGTGAATCCATTCAGCAATTCGTGCCGATCCTCGAGTCCGAATCCCGTCAGGATCTGGATCTTTCGGTCCGCCCGGTCATCCCCGTTGGTGTCCTGGAGGAACCAAAGATTCGGGGCCTCGCCCACGTACACACCTCCGTTCCCGACCAGGAGTCCCGTGGCCAGATTGAACCCTTCGGCAAACACCGTCACCTTGTCGGCGACTCCGTCCGCATCGGTGTCCTCAAGGATCTTGACCCGGTCCCGGCCAGGGGTTCCCGGGCGCGCACCCAGGGGATATTCGTAAAGTTCCAGAACCCAAAGACGCCCGCGCTCGTCCCAGCACATGGCGACGGGATTGACGACCTCGGGTTCCGACGCGAAGAGCCGAACTTCGAATCCGGGCGGCACCGTGAACGCCTTCTGGGATTCGCCGGGGGAGAGGGCGGGATTGGCCGCGGGTTTGTGCTGACCCGAGAGCTGTTTGCCCGATGGGGCATTCGTATAAACCGGGAACCCGAACTTCGGATGGCGCGGAACGTCGGCCAGCGCGGTGAAGGTCAGTCCGACCGTGGCGACGACAAGTGCGGTGCGACTCATGGGATTTGCGAAGACCTTGACGGCAAAGTGGGGCGGGTCAACCGGGGACGCTTCCGAGGGGCGTCCGGACATGCGATTTCCGCGTGGTGGGTTCGGACTAGGGACCGGCGGGCGCGAGGTTCTGCAACGCCTCCTGGGCTGCGCGGTTGCCACCCGAGGCGGCACGCTGGAGTTCGGCCTGCATGGCCGCGAGAACACTGGCGATTTCCGCGCTTTGGAGCCGGGCTTCGGGAAGGCTCATCACGGTCTTCAGGTAAACCACCGCGGAGGCGTAATCCTTGCGCTTCCAGGAATCCAAGGCCGCCTTGGCATTGTTGCGAATGACAGGACTGGGATTGGATTCGACCAGCGCCTTAAGTGATTGGACATCGCCCACCTCCGGTGCGGTGGGGGAAGCAGTGGACTCCGAGGAGTTGGCACCTTCGGCCACCGGCGAAGCGGCGACGGGGGCGGTGCCAGGGGACGACGTTTCTCGGGCCTTTCGACCGCATCCAGAGAAAAGCGCCGCTAGACAAAGGATGCCGAGGATGCGGTGCATGGCCGTCACCACCAGAACTTGGGTTCCGCGCCGTTTTGGGTGCGACTCCGCATGGTCGGGAACTTTCGCCACTCCACGTGTCCGTCCACTGCGGTGACGCTGCCGCCGTCGGGAAGACCGCCGGTGCCGAGATGGCTGGAGCGATGCGGCATCTTGGCACCCCCGATGATCTTGGTGAAGGCGTCCTTTCGGGATAGCGACTTGAGTTTTCCCTCCGCGTCCACATTGGCGCCCTGGGACACGGTTGAATCCGCCACGAGAACGGCCTCGGTTTCATTGGTCTTCAGGTTGCTCAGGCGCTCCACCCGGTAGCGCGCGTCGATGATCGATCCGGTTCGTTCGAAGGCGTAGGAGTAACCCGTCCATCGGTACCCGTACGCCTTTGCCCAATAGACCCATCCCTCATCGTTGTTCTGTGCCCAGCCGGACGGGCAATAAAACGAGGCCCGGGGGAAACCGAAGTTCATCAGATTGGTGACCGTTTTATTGGGCATGTCCCAGGCCCATCCACCGGGGCCCCCCTTGTCCTCGGGGACGTAGTCCCGGTTGTCCGAGGCGTACATCATGATGGCGAGGCTGAACTGCTTGAGATTGTTTTTGCACTGGGCGCGCTTGGCCTGTTCCTTGGCCTTCCCGAGCGCTGGGAGGAGCATTCCGGCCAGAATCGCGATGATCGCGATCACGACGAGCAGTTCGATGAGCGTGAAACCACGCCTAATTGGTGAGGAAAGCCGGGTCTTCATGGTGTCCTGGTCCATTCCGAGCCGACCTTCGGTCGGGCGGCGGACTGGAGATTTCAAGGAGTACGGTGACACCCAATCAGCGGACGGGCGATTCGTCCATGAGCTTGTGCGCGAATTCAGTGATGATTTTCACCGTCCATCACCGCCTTCCTTCCCGGTCGGGCGGCGGGCAGACTGTGCGCCCGAGATGAATGCCTCCTGGGAAACGCGCTCCGTGTCGGAATTGCTCGACCGGATCTGGAATGCCCTCTCATCGGCGACCGCGCCCGGGCCGGACCCGTGGCGCACCCCGGTGTTGGCGACCGCCAGGAGCGAGGGGCCTTCCGCGCGGACGATTGTCTTGCGGGCATTCACACGGCCCGGATTCGAGCTCATCGCGTTTTCCGATGCCCGGGCTTCGAAGGTTCTGGAGATCGAACGGAATCCAAACGCGGTCTGGTTGTTCTACGATCCGGTGGCGCGGGTCCAACTCCGGGTGTCCACTCGGATGCGGCTGCATCGGCGGGACACGGTGGCGCAGACGTACTGGCATCGCTTGCCGGAGGATCAGCGGTCCCGGTATCGGACCCTGGCGGCTCCGGGAACCCCGCGGCCGGATCCAGGCGAGAGTGGAACACCCGGTTCCGGGGACGAGAGCCAGTTCGCGGTTTTGGTGGGCGGGATGATGGAGTTGGATTGGTTGTGGTTGAATCCGCACCTTCACCGGCGTGCGCAGTTCCGGCGTTCGGAATCCGGTTGGGCGGGGTACTGGGTGGAGCCATGAGTGACTTTGACCTGCGATTTGGGGGCGTGCGCCGGGTGTACGGTGCCGCTGCCGTGGAGCGGTTGCGAGGTGCCCACGTGATGGTGGTCGGCCTCGGGGGCGTGGGCTCGTGGTCGGTTGAAGCCCTTGCCCGAAGTGGAATTGGGGCGTTGACCCTGGTGGATCTGGATGATGTCTGCCTCAGCAATGTGAACCGCCAACTACCGGCCCTCGACGGGACGATTGGTCGGCCCAAGGCCGAAGTTATTGCCGAACGGGTGCGCGCGATTTACCCCGGGTGCCAGGTGACCCCGGTGCTGGAGTTTCTGACTGCGGATACCGTGGAGCGGTTGCTGGCACCGCCGGTGGGAGGGCCGCCCTGGTCCGGGGTTCTGGATGCCATTGATCGGGTGGTGAACAAGTGCGTCCTGATCCATGGTTGCCGCGAACGCGGAATCCCGGTGGTCAGTTGTGGCGCAGCGGGCGGGCGAAGGGATGCCTCCCGGATCCGGATCGAGGATCTGGCGCGGGTGACGCACGACCGGTTGCTGGGCGGGGTCCGGAAGCGGTTGCGTCAGGAGCACGGATTTCCGAGGGAGGACCGCCGCATGGGAGTCGAGTGTGTGTTTTCGCCCGAGGAACCGGTGTTTCCGCAGGAGGACGGGACCGTTTGTGACACGCCCGCCGTGGACGGGGATCCCGGGGTCCGTCGCCTGAACTGCAATTCGGGGATGGGATCCTCCGTGTTCGTGACCGGCACCTTTGGGTTGGTGGCCGCGGGGCGGTTGGTGGATCGGATTCTGGCGGCGAACCCCTGACGGCTGGGTCAGGACCGGGGCACGGGGGATTTCTGTAACTGGAGCCCGCCCATTCGTGTGGTGAGGCCCAACGGAACGAATCTCATGAACTCAATGCACGACGTTGAATTTGAAATCCATGGCCACGACATGCAGTTCGTCGAGGTCATTCTGGATCCCATGGAGGCGGCGGTCGCCGAAGCCGGGGGCATGATGTACATGGACCCGGGAATTCAGATGGAGACCATTTTCGGTGATGGGTCGGGGCAGTCCGGGGGGATTCTGGGTTCCCTCCTGGGAGCGGGACGCCGAATCATTACGGGCGAATCGCTCTTCATGACGGTGTTTCAGAACCGGGGCGGTGGAAAACAGAAGGTGGCTTTTGGCGCCCCGTATCCGGGTAAGATTGTCCCCGTGCGCTTGGCGGACATCGGAGGGGAATTGATTGCACAAAAGGATGCGTTCCTGTGTGCCGCGAAGGGGGTGAGCATTGGGATCGCCTTCAACAAACGCATCGGCACCGGGCTGTTCGGCGGCGAGGGCTTCATCATGACGCGCCTCACCGGGGACGGCTGGGTGTTCATCCACGCTGGAGGAACCCTGCTCACTCGGGATCTTCAGCCCGGGGAACTGTTGCGAGTGGACACCGGTTGCGTGGTGGGGTTTCAGCGGACCGTCGATTTCGACATCCAGTTTGTGGGTGGGGTGAAATCCGCGCTGTTTGGCGGCGAGGGGCTGTTCTTCGCTACACTGCGAGGCCCCGGAAGGGTTTGGTTGCAGTCGTTGCCGTTCAGTCGCATGGCCGATCGAATTGTGCGCGCTTCAAGAGGCGGGCGCGACGAGGGCTCGGTTCTCGGCCCGCTGGGAAGAATGCTCGACGGCGACAATCGATAAACGAGGCGGCGGAGGCGGATCAGAAGGTCGTGGGTGGATTCGAACTGGGTTTTAGCTCGGGGATTTCCTCAGGACCAATATCTCGCCAGGGCACCTCGTAAATCGGGACTGGTTGACGAAAGCCCTTTGGGCTCACCGGTTCCAAGGCGATGCACCGTTCCGCGAGCTTGGGGAGCTGATCCAAGAGGCATTTGTAGGTTGTCTCACCAATGATGATCCGGCCACGTCCAGAAACGCCCTCAAGGCGTGCGGCGAGGTTCACTTCGCGCCCGAACACGGTGTAATTGAGAATGTGGCTGTCGCTGCCCATGAGGCCGACGGTCATGAACCCGCTGTTGATGCCGGTGCCAAGGGCTAAGCGTGCGAGAAGGGGCAGGGGCGGCAGTCCCTGGGAGGCGCGCCGGACGTTCTCCGCCTCAATCCGGACGTTTTCTTCATCACGCTGGACGTTCAACCGCTCCATGGATTGCTGGGCATCCACGGCAGCGCAGACCCCATCCGCCGCGTGGCGTGGATTGGGGGTGGGGGCGCCCCAGAAGGCCATGACGCAGTCGCCGATGTATTTGTCGAGCGTACCCCGGTGCCGCTTGATGACGTCTGCGATGGTGGCGAGGTAGAGGTTGACGGTCTGCAGGACCTCGGTGGATTTCTGTTCGAAATAGGCCTCGGCTTCCGCTCCGGTCAGTCCGGTTTTCCGGACGTGCTCCTCGGCCGCTTCCTGGGCCCGATCGGTCAACTCGGTGAAACCGCGGACATCGGCGAAGAAAACCGTCAACTCGCGCCGGGCGCCGCCGAGGCTGATCCGGTCCGCCTTGAGCAGTTCCTGAACGACATTGGGGGAGACGATTTTTGAGAAAATCCCGCGGACGCGCTGGCGCTCGTTTTGTTCGAAAATGCTCCGGTACGTGAGCATCGCCGCGTGGTTCAGGGCGAGTCCGGCGAGGAGCGGATGCGCCATCGGAAGCCAGAGGCGGTCGTAGTCGAATGTCTGGAAGGCAATCCAGATCCACGCGACACCGATGGCCGTCAGGGTCAGGCTGGCGGCAACCGTTTTCAGGCGCCAGGTCAGTGCGGATCCGAGCAATGCCGCCATCAAGACAATGAGGTAATCGACCCAGGCGGGCGGGAAGTGGACAAATTGCTGCCGTAGGAGTGAGTCGGTGACATTGATGTAGGTGCTGACCAGGAAATCCACGGGCGCGATCGGCGTGGCGCCGCGGTCTGCCATATTGTTCCCCGTGGCGGTCGACCCAATGACCACCAGTTTTCCGGCCCAGTCGGAGGGGCTGGCATTCGTTGGATTGGCCTCGCGCTCGAGCGCCTGAAGAACGAGGTGGTTCAGGCCATCGACTTTGATCCGGGACTGGTTCGTGGTGGTGGTGGTCCAGTTGATGAAGAACTGGTTGGCCGGAGTGACGGGCAGGATTCGGGTGATGACCCCGTTGGTGTTCGGGAACAGGATCCTGCCCGGTTCAATCCGGGCGTTCGCAAGGTCCAGTCCCAGACGCAGTGAGGCCAGGGCGATCCCCATGTGCCAGACGCGGTTGGTGACGTAGACCGATTCCGCAGAGAGGGCTCCGTTCGGTCGGAGAATTCGGACGGATCCGTCTGGGTTGATTGGCCAGCGAATCACGTCTTCGGAGTTCGGGGACTGAAGCAGAACGGCGTCATTGGTGACCCCAAGAATCCAGAGGCGTTGCCGGCGGGCATGAGCCTCGATGGAGGGGTGCATCAAGACATGGTCGGAGAAGGCGTTGACTCGACGGGCGGTGCCGTCCACGTCGTGAGGGAGGTCAACATCCCCCAGCATCGACTTCCGGAAGGGTGGGGCCGGGGGAAAGTTGGTGAGGGAAGCCAGGATGACATTTCCCGAGGCGGTGGCTTCCCGGGCGAAAAAGGTATCTGAGGAAACGTTGGTATATCCGTCGAGCGGCACGGTTCCATGGTCGGGACGCTCGTCCCCCAGAAGAATATCGACGGCCACCCCCTGGGCTCCCTGATCACGAAGTTCCCTGAGGACGAGGCCATAGACAAACCGAGGCCAGAGGGGTCCTACGGGAGTTCCCAGGGTGCGTCCGGTTTGAAGTTCAACGATCGTGGGATCGTCGAGCAGGACCAGGCCGAGATTGGTGGCGACGGAGCCCTGTCGGTCGGCGGCGCGCCGGGCCCGCCAGTCATACGTGATCAACTCCAGTCGTTGCAGGGGATCGTACTTGCGCAATCCCGCGGAAAATCCCCTGGCGTCATTGGCGCCCGCCCCGGAGGCGTCGACCCAACGGGTCATCGCCAAGGTTGCCACGGCGATGACGGCACCCGCGGTGGCTACGAAGGCCGGGATCCATCGATTAAGCCGCGGGTTCATGGCGTTATAAGAACAAAAAACCCAGAGCAATTTTCATCGCTCTGGGTTTTGAAAGTTTAGCAGATCCTCATTTTTTCACCGAGGCCGCCGCATCCGCCGGCTCGGTCGGTGAGAGTTCCGGGGGGAAGGGGGAGACATAAACCACCGGACGATCCAACGTCGGAGTCACCACCGTGGGAGTCACGACGAAGGTCGGAGCCGAAACTCCCGGCGGGATGGAAACCACGCCCGGAATCTTCGGGTCGAACATCTGGCCGGCGCATACACTGTAGCGCGCTTCCCGCTTGGTGACCGGATCGACCATCACCACATCGACGCAGCCATCGAACACCAGCACCGCGCCATTGGCGTAGGTGGTGAAGGTCGTGCCGCGGATCGCCGCCGTGCTGGACGGGGTTTGCACCACGTAGCTGGACTGGCTGGAAAGCTTGGTGACTTGGGAGTCAATCTTGCCCTCCTTGAGACCGAGGCGGGTCTTGACCACCGTCTCAGGTCCGGCGGCATCCACCGTCAATTCATCGAGGGAGAGTTTGCTGTTCTCAAGAACCCGGGTGTAGCCGCCATTGGCCCCGAGGTTTAGCAGGACTTCCGAGGCGGGACCTGTGGTGATCACCGTTCCCGGTCCGACCACGTCGCCGACGTTGGCCGGGGCGGACCCGAGATAGACGACACCGCTGACCTTTGAGACCTTTGCGGAGCCGGGCTGCGGCGCGGCGAGGACCAAATTAGCGGCCAACGCAAGGATGGCACCGACGCACGCGACACGAGAAAAGCGTCCAAAATAGTTCATGTTGAAGCCCTTTGGAGAGTAGTAACCGGACGCAGTGCAGCCTAGGCAGGAGGGTTGAAAAGTCAACGCCTTAATTTCCTGATGTGGATGCCGAAACGTCTGACACCACGGTTCTACCGGAGGCGACCCGGGGAACGCCACAGGTTTGTTCGGAAAACAACCGAATCCTGACTTGTTCCCTGACGGCGTTTCCGGCATTCTTTTCACCGTGAGCAGCGGTATCGGAGAAACTTTTATGGGGTTCGGTCTGGGTGGACCGGCGCGAATTATCGTGATTTTCCCCTGCTGTATTGACTGCCGCTGAACGAAGTTGACCCGTCGAAAACCCCGTTCCGCGAAGCCGGAACGGGGTTTTCGGTTTCTGGTCCGGTGGAAATGCCCCTCAAATCACCTCTGTCCATGAAATCCAAGGTATCCATCTACGATACGACCCTGCGCGATGGCGCGCAGGCCGAAGGCATCAATTTCTCGCTCACGGACAAGCTCCGGATTGCCGAGAAGCTCGATCAATTCGGCATTGGATTCGTCGAGGGCGGTTGGCCGGGTTCCAATCCTAAGGACATGGAATTCTTTCAGCAGGCCCGCCGGCGTCGATGGAAGACGGCACGCATCGCCGCCTTTGGCTTCACCCGCCGCAAGGGGGTTCCGGTGGAGCGGGATGACCAGATCCGGCTGCTGCTGGAGGCCGAAACACCCGTCATCACGATCGTTGGCAAGACGTGGCTGCTGCATGTCCTGGAGGTACTGCGAGTGAAGCCCGACGAAAACCTCGCTATGATCGCGGATACGATCCGCTACCTGAAGGATCAGGGGCGCACGGTGGTTTATGACGCTGAGCACAGCTTCGATGGATTCATCGACGAACCGGAATATGCGATGGCCACCTGGCAGGCCGCGGAAAAGGCCGGCGCCGATGTCGTCTGCCTGTGCGATACCAATGGAGGCCGGCTTCCCGCGGAGGTGGCCAGGATCACCGCGGCGGCCCGGGGGCGCTTGAATGCGGCGCTGGGCATTCACACGCACAATGACTCCGGATTTGCGGTCGCCAATGCAATCGCGGCCCTGGATGCAGGCGCCACCCAGATTCAGGGGACGATCAATGGCTACGGGGAGCGCACGGGGAACTGCAATCTGATCAGTGTCATCCCGACCCTGCACTTCAAGCTGGATCGGCCATGTGTTCCCTCCCGATCGCTCCCCAAACTGAAGGAATTGTCCGAGTTTGTGGATGAAATCGCCAACGTACGGCACGATCCGCGTCAACCGTGGGTTGGACAGACGGCATTCGCCCACAAGGGCGGCATCCATGTCCATGCCATCGAGCGGGTGGCGCGGAGCTACGAGCATGTCCAGCCCGAGAGCGTGGGCAACCACCGCCGCGTTCTGGTCAGCGACATGTCCGGGAGGACCAACATTCTCCTGAAGGCGGCGGAACTCGGCTTCCGCCTGAGCTCCGACGGCCCCGAGGCGCGTGCCATCACCGCGAAGGTCAAGGAGTTGGAATCGGCCGGATTTGAATATGAAGCGGCTGAGGCCTCCCTGGCCCTCCTCATTCGTGGGGTGCTTGACCAGAACCCCGAACTGTTCTTCACCGTGGAGTCGTATCACGTGTCCATGAGGGGCGACGCCCGGGGTTCGGTCTGTGAGGCGACCGTGAAGGTCCGGGTGGGAGACACGGTTCATCACACCGTGGCGGATGGCGATGGGCCGGTGAACGCCCTCGACGGCGCGCTCCGGATGGCTCTCGGACGATCGTTTCCGCGCCTCCGCAAGGTGCGGCTTACCGACTACAAGGTCCGAATTCTCGACGGGATCGCCGGAACCGGCGCCAAGACCCGGGTATTGATCCAGTCCAGCGACGGTCACCGCGAATGGGGAACCGTTGGCGTCAGCGAGAATATCATTGCCGCCTCGCTTCAGGCCCTCGCGGACTCCATGGAGTACGCGCTGTTGAAGCGATAGCCGGGCATCGCAGGCAAACGACACTCCCGAATGGGCCGGATTCTTTTTGTCACGGGAAACGACACGGGCGTGGGCAAGACCGTGCTTTCGGTCCTGCTGATCCGGCATCTCCGTCGCAACGGCCGGCGTTCCGTCGCCCTGAAACCCTTCTGCTCGGGGGGGCGTGACGATGCCGAGGCTCTGTTTCGTGCCCAGGCAGGGGAGGTGGATTTGGACCGGATCAATCCCTGGCATTTCCGCGCACCGCTGAGTCCGGCAGTGGCCGCCCGCCGGGAGCGCCGCCGGATTGAGTTGCGATCCGTGCTGCAGTATCTCCGGCGAGAAGCCCGCGGGCCGGACTTGTTGGTGATCGAGGGGGCAGGAGGATTACTGAGCCCCTTGGGGGACGGCTATTCCGCTCGCGACCTGATTGGACGACTTGGCGCCGTGCCCGTGGTCGTATGTCCCAACCGTCTTGGGGTTCTGAATCAGGCTCTGTTGGTCATGGAAGCACTGCCTGAAGCGGTCCGTGTCCACGCGCGTCTAATTTTAATGCAACCCGAGGTCCCCGATGCTTCGACCGCATCGAATCCGGGTGAGCTTCGGGAGATCCTGGGTCCGGAGCGGGTCTTCGTTCTGCCCAGGTTGCGTGCCGCCCAATTGGAATCCCCGGGCGCGGGGGTGAACCGGATTCTGGAGGGCTTGGTATCCGAACGAAATGGCCGGATGGGTCGGAGCTTGCCCCGGGTGGTGCGTCGGTGAAGGCTGGTGGCGGTGGCTGCGGACGCAAAACAAGAGTGGCTCGACGGGGTGGCGGAGGCGCTGGGAGAGGGGACCCTTGTCAAAATCACCCTGGGCGCCCCCCGGCGACCGGATGCCGAAGTTCGCAAGGTGCTGGCACGTCCGGTGGATCTGCGGGACGGCCGGCGTCTGCAGGTCGTCTGGCAATTGGCGACCCACGATGTCACGAAGAACCTGGAGCCCCAGGAGGGGGTTGCGAGGATTTCCGAACTGATCGGAATCGATTTCTGTATTGGAAACCTGTTTACGACCCAACGGACGGCGCAGGTCGAATTCCGCAAGGGCCGGGCCGGGCGCGTGACCTATACCGCGGCCGCCGCCGGTGAACCGGACACTGCACATGATCGGCGGCGGGAACGAACGGTCCCTGCGGAACAGCCTTGGCTGCGAGCCTTGGGAGTCACTGCGGCGGATGGATCCGTTTGTCGCGGGCAGGAATCGAAACTCCGCCAGATCCACCGCTTCGTTGAACTGATGAATCCGCTTCTGGAGGAAGCCGGACTTGTCGCCGCATCGAATCCCTCCCTCCAATCGACGACAGAACCCCTGCGGGTTTGGGACATGGGGTGTGGCAAGGGGTACCTGACCTTTGCCTTGCATGAGCATCTCCGGACACGCGCGGGCCGGCCCGTTCAAACGCGGGGCATTGAGGCGCGACCGGCTTTGGTGGACCTGGCGAACCGGGTGGCGCGGGAATCCGGGTGCGACGGACTGGAGTTCCTCTCGGGAACCATCGCCAGCGTGCCTCGGGACGGGGCGGACATCCTGGTGGCCTTGCACGCGTGCGATACCGCCACCGACGACGCTCTCGCCGCCGGCGTGGCGTCGAAGGCGTCCCTGATGGTGGTTTCGCCGTGCTGCCACCGGGAGGTCCGGTCTCAATTGGTGCCGCCCCCGGTGCTCCAACAGTCCTTGCGACACGGAATCCTTTTGGAGCGGGAGGCTGAATTTGCCACCGACGCACTTCGGGCCGGGTTGCTGGAGTGGGCGGGGTGGGATCCGCGGGTGTTTGAATTCGTTTCCTCGGAGCATACGGCAAAAAACCTGATGATTGCCGCGGTTCGGCGGCGGGAGCGTCCGGACCCCGAGGTGGCGGGCCGTCGGGTGCGGGAGTTGGCCGCCTTCTATGGAATTCGGCGCCAGCACTTGGCGGGCGCTCTGGGATTTGATCTGGCGGAGGGTGTCTGATGGAACCCGTGGATTGGGCGGCACTCGAACGATTGAGGTCCCTGTTCCTCCAGCCCGGGGCGACTCGGGCCCCCTATTGGAGGTCGCGGACGGATCTGGCGAGCTATGACGCGACGGCGGGGCAGCGGATCGGGTGGAAGTGGGACGCCGTATTGGAGGAACTGGCCTCCCGCAATTGGACGCCTCCCCAGGGGACCGTTCTGGATTACGGCTGCGGGAGTGGAATTGCCGGCCGACGTGTGTTGGGGGCATTCGGCGCTGAATCCCGCGCCTGCCTCTGGCTGCATGACCGTTCCCCGCTGGCCATGGAGTTCGCACGGGAGCGCGCGGCGGAACGGTTCCCCGGCATGGAGATTCGGTGTGCAGGCGCTGGGGACCTCGAAGCAGCGTCTCAGATCGGGTTGCTGCTGGTCAGCCATGTCCTCGGGGAGCTCCCGGGGAAGGAGCAACGACGGTTGGTCGCTCTGGCGCGTCGAGCGACCGCGGTGATTTGGGTGGAACCGGGAACCCACGCGGACAGTCATGCGCTGGTCCGAATCCGGGAGGAGTTGCGGGAAGAGTTCCATCTTGTGGCTCCCTGTACGCATCGTTCCCCCTGCGGTCTCCTGGCTCCGGGGAATGAAGCCCATTGGTGCCATCATTTCGCCCGCCCGCCGTGGGAAATCTTCTCCGATCCGGATTGGGCGGAATACGCCCGTCGCATGGGAATCGATCTTCGGAGCCTGCCCTATAGTTACCTGGTCCTGGATCGACGGGATCCGGTAGCCGTCGAGGAGGGATGGAGCCGGGTCCTTGGGGCGCCGCGTGCATACAAGGGATACTCCCGTGTCTTCTCGTGTGATGCCTGCGGCGTGCGGGATCTTCGGATCTCCCGGCGTCCGTTTCCCGAGTTCGTGGACGCCTTGTCGGAGACGTCGGGTCCCCGTCGGGTTCGTTGGCGCACGGAGGGTACCGATGTCGTGGCGATTGAGGCTCCCGTTTTTTCCGGCCGGGAGGATCTCGGTCTGGAGGCGGCGCCGGATTCCATTGCGTGAGGGCGCTGACGACCGGAGACTCCACGCCACTCCGGTATGAAGATTCATTTTCTCGGCGCCACACGAACCACCACGGGTTCGATGTACCTCCTCGAGGTCAACGGACGTCGGTTATTGCTGGAGTGCGGCTTGTTTCAGGGGCGTCGCGGGGAGTCGGTGGAGCGCAATTGTTGTTTTCCCTTTGATCCGGCGGGCATTGACGCCGCGATCCTGAGTCATGCCCATATCGACCATTGTGGAAACTTCCCGAATCTCCACCGGCAGGGCTTCCGGGGGAATATATACTGCACCTTTGCCACCCGGGACCTGGCGTCCATCATGTTGGAGGACTCGGCCCACATCCAGATTTCGGACACGGAGTTCGTCAACAAGCTCCGGGCGCGCCGTGGGTTGCCCCCGGTGGAACCCCTGTATTCGGTGGTCGATGCCGAACGGGCGGTTCGCCAGTTCGTCTCCGTGGGATACGACCGGCCCATGCCCGTCCTGCCCGGGGTGACCGTCACGTTTGTCGATGCCGGACACATCCTGGGTTCGGCCCAGGTGATTCTCGACGTCGAGGAGGCGGGGCGGAAGTTCCGGCATCTGTTCAGCGGGGATGTGGGGCGCGGAGGGGATCCAATCCTGAGGGACCCGATCCCGGTCGAAGGGGTGGACTCCCTTCAGATTGAGAGCACCTACGGAGCCCGGGATCATGAGCCGCGGCTCGAGCAGGCGGAGATGTTCCGTCCGGCCATGGAAACCCTGAAGGCGGGAGGCAAGGTGATCATTCCCGCCTTCGCGGTCGGCCGGACCCAGCAGCTCGTCTATCAATTGAAGCAATTCTTCGCGAAGGAGAATGCCCCCATCTTTCCGGTGTACGTGGACAGCCCGCTGGCGGTGAACGCGACCGAAGTGCATCGGCTGCACCCGGAATGTTTCAACGAGTCCATCTACGCCCACCTGCGCGAGGAGGGACAGCCCTTCGAGATGCGCAATCTGACCTACATCCGGAGCCTGGAACATTCGAAGCAGCTGAATGAGCTTCCGGGTCCGATGATCATCATCAGCGCCTCCGGCATGGCCGAGGCGGGACGGGTCCGCCATCATTTGCGCAACAATTTGGGCGATCCGCGCAATCTGGTCCTGTTTGCGGGGTATTGCGCCGAACACACCCTGGGAGCCCAACTGCGTGCGGGTCGGAATCCGGTGAACATCTTTGGGGAGCCCGTCGAGGTGAAGGCGCGCATCGTCGCCATCGATTCGCTGTCGGGTCACGCCGACCGGTCCGAGCTGTGCGCCTATTTCAAGCGGCTGAAGGGGCCGCTTTCGAAGATTTTTGTGATTCATGGCGAGGAGGAGCAGTCCCTCGCCTTCGCCGGAACGCTTCGGGGAATCCGGCCGGCCTCGGTCGTCACGGTCCCGGAACGCGGTTCTGTTTGGGAGATCTAGCGCCCCCGTGTTGGGTGGATTCGGGATTCCCCCTGGTGCCTTGCCGCAGGACCCATTTGCAAATTGGATTGGCAGCCCGGACCGCTGCGGGGCAACTTCGGTGAGGTCGCGGTGTTGTTCGAAGGCATATGACGCTCTCCCCTCATTCCGGAACCCGGGTTTGTCTCGGTCTGATCGTGGGCGCGCTGATGGCGGCTTCCCTCAAGGCAATCCCCGGGAGCACGAGCACCGGGGAGAATCCCTATGGAGGGATCACCAATCGCAACGCCTTTGGCCTGCGTCCGCCCCCGGAACCGGAGACGAATGCGCCCGTTGCCCCTCCGGCGCCTCCTCCCAACGTCTTCCTCACGGGTGTCTCCCATGAACGGGGCCTCAAACGGGCCTTTTTTGTCATCAACCGCCCGGGAGCCAAGACTCCGGACTATGAGACTGCGGTGGAGGGGGATGAGATTCAGGACCTCAAGGTGTTGGAAATCAACGCCAGGGACGGAAAAGTCCGGGTTCAGGTCAGCGGCCGGGAAGTGGTGTTGAATTTTGCGGACAACGGAATGAAGAGCACCGGGGGAACGGCGGCACCTTCCGCGCCCGGACGTCCAGGCGGCGGAGCGCCAGTTCCTCAGCCGGTGGCGCCGGTTCCCCAGCCGACGGCGAATGCCGGTCCGGTGGTGATTGGCCGTGGAGGAGTAAACCTCAATGAGAATACTCCGGCGCCGACCGGGGGAGGGGTGCCACTTCCTGTGGCGTATAGCGATGCAACGGCGGGTCTGCCGGCGTCGTCCGGTTCTGGGACAGCCTCGCCGTCCCGAGTCCTTCCGACCCGGGGACTGAACCGGGGAGGGGCCGGCGTTCAGGAACAGCCGCAGCAAACCCAGGTGGGTGGCGGCGAAACCACGGGGGCAACCCCCATCCCGATTCCTCCTCCGTCGCGATTTGCCCAATAATGACTGTTCGGGGCCCCATGAAGTTCAAACCAGCCATTTTACGGCCCATTTCGCACCCGAAGTCCCCTTCAAGATTCTCCAGAAAAAGTGGTTGACGCATAGGGCTGGCTTCTGGCATCTCTTTCTTCACACACGGAAACCATCTGGTCTCTCATGAACAAAAACATCCTCGCTCTCTCTGTCGCGGCCGCGGCACTGGCCTCCACGGCCACGGCAGCCACCAGCTCGAACATTGTTGGGTACGTCAAGTTGAACCTGAAGAAGGGTCTGAACTTGATCTCGAATCCGCTGAGCAACACGGCGGCCAACGGTAACAACGTCAGCACCATCTTCGGTGGAATCGACTGCTCGGTTCTTCAGTGGAATGGCACCGGCTTCACCAGCACCGACATCCTCGCGGGTGTTGGAATCGTTGGTGGATCCGATTTCGCCCTCACTCCGGGCAAAGGTGTTTTCGTTGACTCCGCTGCCGACGCCTCGGTGATCACCGTGGGTGACGCGCTGGTGGGAACTCAGGCTCAGGCCCTGATCAAGGGTAACAACTTCGTCGCCTCGATCATCCCGATCGGCGGAACCGCGACCGACCTCGGGCTGCAGCCCCCGGATGGTTCGACCGTTCTGACCTGGGCCAACGGCACGGGTGGATATACCGCCTTCGACACCCTGGGTGATGGAATCTGGCCGACCGGCGAGCCGAGCTTCGCTGTGGGTCAGGGCTTCGTGGTGCAGGCCGCTGGTCCCTTCACCTGGAGCAAGACCTTCACTGTCAGCAACTAAGTTGACAGTTGACCCTCCAACCTTCTGTTTCCAACGACAACCATGAATAAAATCCTGTTGACCATTGTTAGCTTGGCCGCTGGGCTTTCCGCCCTCGCCCAGGTGGGTAACGTGAACTTGAACAACAATTTCATACCTACTGGTGGCACGTCCAAAGCCTTCATCGTCGGGCTTGACTCTCAGCCCGTTGCCAAGGCGCTCGGTTCTGTTGAAATTCTCGACAGCAACGGAAACGTCATCAAGTCCGGTGGCCTCGGCGCCAATGGCTTGTTCTTCCTCGGTGTGACGGACATTCCGGGAACCACCCCGGGTGGTGCCGGCTCGATCATCATTCGGGCTTGGGACAACTCGACCGGTTCCAGCTTCGCCTCCGCGAGCGTTCGCGGGCAAGCCATCGTGACCCTCACGGGTCTGGGTGGTGGTGCGATTCCTCCTCCGGGACTCGGAGCCGCCGGTAACTTCACCGGCCTCGAGCTCAAGCTGGTTCCCGAGCCCTCCACGGTGGCCCTCGCCGCCCTCGGAATGGTCGGCCTGCTCTTCGTGGCTCGCCGCAAGTAATCGAATCCTTCTCAACAAAGCCGTCCTGCGTATGCGGGACGGCTTTTTGCTTTTTATGGGTGCGAAAAAATCCCGACACTGAATTCCGTGTTCCGGTGAAAAAGGGTTTGAAGAAAATGGTGATTGAGTGCACTCCTTACTAAGAACCCAGCCGCCCGCTACCCGGTCAAATGATGAACGCTGAATTGGTTCAGGCCCTTGGTCGAGTCACTTCCAAACTGTCAATTCGTCAATCCAACTACCGCCTCCCACGATGAATAGGACTTTCGCGATCTTGGTGAGCTTGGCCGCTGGGCTGAGTGCTTTCGCCCAATTGGGAACGGTGAACTTGAACAATGATTTCACCCCCGCTGGCAGCAGCACCAAGGCCTTCATTGTAGGGTATGACGGTTTGCCGCTCGCCAAGGCGCTCGGTTCCATTGAGGTCCTCGATGGAAATGGGAATGTGATCAAATCCGGCGGTCTTGATGCTGATGGCTTGTTCTTCTTGGGCGATGCCCAAATTCCGGGAACCAGTCCGGGGGGCTCTGGGGTAGTCATCATTCGGGCTTGGGACAACTCGACCGGTTCCGGCTATGCCACTGCGTCGGTCCGTAACCAAGCCATCGTGACCCTCACGGGTCTCGGGGGCGGTGCGATTCCCACTCCGGGACTGGGAACCGCCGGTAACTTCACCGGCATGCAAGTCCCTGAGATCCTCGATATGCCAGAACCTTCTTCGGTGGCCCTTGCTGCGCTCGGAATGGTTGGCCTATTCATGGTCGGGCGTCGCCGGTAGGATCGAGGCCCTGGCAAGCCGAGCTTGGGCTGCGAGATGGGGATTTCCATTTTCTGCCGGGTTGCAGATTCCCCGTTTGACTCCTCAATCAGCTCCCGCAACATCCCCTCTCTTGTTGGCGCGTTCGTCTATCGGCTAGGACACGGCCCTCTCAAGGCTGAAAGACGGGTTCAATTCCCGTACGCGCTACCAACCCCGCCGATGCCGCCTGCGATCCGACTCCAGGCGGCTTTGTTTTGTCGCCATGCTTTCCAGAACCCGACGCCTTTGGACCCTAGGATGGCTCGCCGCCGGGATCGTTCTGGGGCTATCCGCGTCGGCTGAGCTTTCGGATCGCATCCAGCTCGCCATCGAGGCCCTGCAGCGATTGAAGGGCTCCGAGGAGCCGACTCCGGCGCTTCAACAGGCGGCGCGCCAAATTGCCCTGCAGATTCCGAACGAACCCGAGTTGGTGGACCTGGTCCGCGAATTCCGGCTCAGCGGCATGGAATCCAATCTGGTCGCATTTGCCGTCCGCTCCACGAATTCCCCGGCGGCGGCCGAGGCCATCCGGGAATCCCTGGGCAAGGAGGGGCTGGTTTACCTCGCGAAACGGTTGGAGTTGGAAGGACCGGAGACGGCGCCGCTCCTGGTGTCCCTCGCCGCGTCGGGAGATCCGAGGTGCGTGCCTTTGGTCAGCCCCCTCCTTCAGGATTCGGGCCGCCCCGTGGCAACGCGAATTCTGGCGGTCAAGGTGTCGGTCTCGTCCGCAGCGGGTGCTTCCAACCTGTTGGAGCGGCTCCGATCAGGTTCCCTGCCGCCGGAACTCGCCGGGCCGGCGACGACTGCCTTGAAGGAGAGCCGATGGCCTGAAATCCGGTCCGCAGTGTCGGCGACTTCGGCGACGGCGCCCCGGAAAGGGGTGGTGCTTCCCCCCGTCTCAGAATTGGTGGCGATGAAGGGGGACACTGCGCGGGGAGCCCTGGTGTTTCGGCGCCCGGATGTGGCCTGTATCGGATGCCACCAGGTGCGGACCGAGGGGGTTGATTTTGGGCCCAAGTTGACCGAGATCGGCGCAAAACTGGGCAAGGATGCCCTGATCGCGGCGATCCTGGATCCCAGCGCCGGGATCTCTTTTGGATTCGAAGCGTGGCGGTTCTCGTTGAAGGACGGCGATGACGTCGTGGGGTTGATTTCCAGCGAAACCAATGAGGAGGTCCTGGTCAAACAGCAGGGCGGTTCGCAGATCGCGCTTCGGAAAGCGAACATCACCGGACGGGAAAAACTCCCGATGTCCATCATGCCGGCCGGGCTTCAGGACACTCTATCGCTTCAGGAGTTCGTCGATTTGATCGAGTACCTGGCATCCCTGCGTCCGGAGGCAAAGTGAAAGACATCGGTGGGTCGCACTCACTCCTTCCGCTCGACGATGCCGCGGGGAAGACTCGGCGGATGGTGGCCCGGGTCATGTTGGATCTCGCGCTTCGGCGCGAGTTTGACTACTCGATTCCTCCCGGCCTCGAGGGGCGGGTCGAGGTAGGTTCCCGCGTTCGCGTGCCTTTTGGATCGGGCTTGCGGCTGGGTGTGGTCACCGCGCTCGCGGAATCCTCGGAGCAGAAGGCGCTCAAGGCGATTGATGACGTGCTTGGGGAGCAAAGCCTTCTCACACCCAAGATTCTGGACCTCGCCCGCTGGCTTGCCGGGTATTACTGCTGTTCCGTTGAACATGCGCTTCGGAGTGTGTTGCCGGAGGCCGTCCGCAAGGAGGAGGCGGGCTGGAAGGAGCGGCTGTACGTTCATGCGCTGCCCCCGGGGGGGACTTCGGTTCCGGAACTGACGCCGCGCCAGCAGTCCGTCTGGAACATCATCGAGGAGTGGCGTGAGTTGCCGTTGCAGGAGCTCGTTCGTCTGGCGGAAACCACGCCGGCCACGGTTCGCAAACTGGAGGACAAGGGATACGTGGTGATCGCTCCCCGCCGCGAAGAGCGGGATCCCTACGCGCACGAACGATTCCTGCCCACTCAACCGCTGGTACTGAACGCCGAACAGCAGGCGGCCTTGGCGTCGATCCGGCAGGCGATCGGACCGTCCGGATCGCTCCCGGAACCTGGGACGACGCCTCCGGGAGTTTTCCTGCTCCACGGCGTCACCGGCTCCGGCAAGACCGAGGTCTATCTCCAGGCTTTGGCTCATGCGCTGGAACAGGGTCGGGGTGGAATTGTCCTGGTGCCGGAAATCTCCCTGACCCCGCAGACGGTGGAGCGGTTCAAGGCGCGGTTCTCCAGCGGACCCCTCCGGACCCTCGTGGCGGTGCTGCATTCCCAGTTGAGCGCCGGCGAGCGGCACGACGAATGGCACAAGATCCGGCAGGGACGCGCCCGCATTGTGATTGGGGCCCGGTCCGCCGTCTTTGCCCCGGTGGATCCGCTCGGGCTCATCATTGTGGACGAGGAGCACGAGCATTCCTACAAGCAGGAGGAGATGCCGCGATATCACGCGCGGGATGTCGCGGTGGTGCGCGGGCAACGGGAAGGCGCTGCGGTGGTCCTCGGATCGGCGACGCCGTCGATGGAGAGCTACTACAACGCGAAGCGGGGGAAATACTCCCTGCTGGAGTTGCGGAACCGGGTCACGGACACCCGACTTCCCGTGGTGCGCGTCGTGGACTTGCGTCAGGAGCGTCGCAAGGGTCGGGGGAGTGGGCCGTCGGTCTTCTCAGAACCGTTGCGGGAGGCCATTCAGCAGCGGTTGGAGCGCAGCGAGCAGACCATTCTGTTCCTGAACCGCCGTGGGTTCTCGTCGTCCCTGCAATGCGAGCAGTGCGGGTTTGTGGCCGGCTGCCCGAATTGCAGCGTTTCCCTGACGTTTCACCGGCAGGCGCAGGAAATTCGCTGCCACATTTGCGGATACGCCGCCCCTGTTCCCAGCCAGTGTCCCCAATGTTCGAACCCGCGCATCCGGTTCTCCGGGATTGGCACCGAACGGGTGGAGGACTCCATTCGCAAACTCTTTCCGAAGGCGAGGGTGAGCCGGATGGATACGGACACCCTCAAGCGCAAGGATGACTACCGGAAGGTGCTGACGGAGTTTCGAACCGGGAAGATCGACATCCTGGTGGGCACCCAGATGATCGCCAAGGGTCTCCATTTTCCCAACGTCACGCTGGTGGGGATCATTCACGCCGACCTGGCGCTGCACATTCCGGACTTTCGGGCGGGAGAGCGGACGTTTCAATTGCTGACCCAGGTCAGCGGAAGGGCGGGACGGGGCGATGTCGAGGGGGAGGTGTTCGTCCAGACCTTTACTCCGTTTCATCCCGCGATTCAGTTCGCGCGACGTCACGACTATGAGGGGTTTTACGATCAGGAATTGGAGTTCCGACAGCAGCTTCGATATCCACCCCTGGCCCGGGTGGCGTTGCTGACGCTCCAGGGGCGGAATGATGACAAGGTGAAGTTTTCCGCGGATCACCTCGCCAAGGCGATCACGGCACGTCTTGTCGGCTGGCCTGACTTGATTTTGGCGGGGCCGGCTCCGGCTCCGCTGATGCGGGCGGAAACCCTGTACCGGCACCAGATTCTGATCCGGACCCGTGCGATGGCCCGGCTGAGTTTGGAACTGGCGGCGGTTCAGCAGGGGTTGGCGTTACCGGAAGATGTTGCCCTCGGAGTCGATATTGATCCGGTGGATTTGTCCTGATCCGGGCGCCAATTGACGCTGCCGGGTTGATCGGTAAGGTGCGGCAATGAAGCGATTGATTCTAAGTGTGGTGGCTCTCGGTCTGGCGGGCGGATTGCACGGGGACGATTGGCCGATGTTCCGGGGGCCCTCCCATAATGGGGTTTCCTCCGAGAAAAACTGGCTTGGAGCGTGGCCGGGAGGCCAGCCGAAGACCCTTTGGAAGAAGAAGGTGGGGACCGGCTATTCCTCGATGAGTGTTGCCGGTGGCCGCGTGTTCACGCTGGGGAACGCCTCCAACACGGATACGCTGTATTGCTTTGACGCGGCCACGGGAGCTGAGAACTGGAAGTTCGCCTATCCGCAGAAGCTGGAACCCAAGTACTACGACGGCGGCCCCAGTGCCACGCCCACTGTCGCCGGGGACCGCGTGTACTCCCTCAGCAAGCAGGGCGACGTTTACTGTCTGGAGGCGGCCTCCGGACGCGAAGTCTGGCACACCAATGTGAAGACGGCGTTCGGACTGACCGAGCCGGAGTGGGGGTTTGCCGGATCCCCTCTCGTGGATGGAAACGTGGTCTTCCTCAATGCCGGCACCCGCGGCACCGCGTTGGACGCCAATACGGGCGCCAAGGTCTGGAGCACGGGTACGGAGGTGACCGGTTATTCCAGCGTGGTTCCATGGACCCATTCGGGAAAGCCGGCGCTCGCGATGATGACGGCGAAGGCGCTGGTCGTGGTGGATCCCAAAACGGGAAGTGAACTGGGTCGATACCCGTGGGAGACGCAGTACGATGTGAATGCCCCGGATCCCATCGTGGCGGGTGGAGACCTGGTCATTACCAGTGGATATAAATTCCAGGAGAAGTCCGGGACGGGGGCCTCCACCGCCCTGGTGCGTCCGACGGCGGGAGGATTTCAGAAGGTCTGGCAGAGCCGGGATCTGGCCAGCCAGTTGTCCACGCCGGTTCTGATCAACGGCTTCCTTTACGGGATCAGCGGCAATGGCGATGAGCCGAGTCCGCTGCGTTGTGTGGATGTCCGCACGGGAGAACTCAAGTGGTCCGCCCCTCCGGCGCCGATGGGCAACCTGACCGCCGCTGACGGCAAGCTGATCTGTATGGCGGGCAATGGAGAACTGATCGTGGTGGCCGCGAATCCTGCGTCGTATCAGGAACTGGCCCGGGCCCAGATCTCCGCTGCAAAGGTCTGGTCGGCGCCCGTGCTGGCGAACGGCCGACTGTACGTCCGCAACAACAAGGGAGACATCACCTGCGTGGATGTCCGGGGAACCGGTCCGGTGAATTGAGCGGCTTAGAGCCTTTCCGCGAAAACCCTCCGGGCGGCGGGACTCTTGCCGGTGGCCCGCGTTGGCTCGGCCGTTGCAGCCCGCTGCGGGGTGCGCCGGCCTCGCCGCCTTGGCCACCACCAAAATCCCTCGCCGCAGGACCCCTTTGAGTTTCCGGATAGGCTCTCAGATCGGCTTGTGGTGCATCCGCTCGTGGGCCGCCGCGATGAATCCACGGAACAGCGGGTGCGGGCGGTTGGGCTTGCTCAGGAATTCCGGATGGAACTGTGAGGCCACGAAGAACGGGTGTGCGGGGATTTCGATGATCTCCACCAGCTGGTTGTCGGGCGTGGTGCCGCTGATGCAGAACCCGGCGGCCTCAAATTGCGCCCGGTAGGCATTGTTGAATTCGTAGCGGTGCCGGTGGCGTTCGCTGATGGTGAAGGCGCCGTAGAGCCGCTGGGCCAGCGATCCCATGAGCAACTGGCACTCCTGGGCGCCAAGACGCATGGAACCTCCCTTGCGCTTCACGTGCCGCTGCGTTTCCTGGAGATGGATCACCGGATGGGACGTCTGCACGTCGAACTCCGTCGAGTGCGCTCCCGCCAGTCCGAGGACATTCCGGGCGAATTCGATGGTGGCGATCTGCATGCCGAGGCAGAGGCCGAGATAGGGCACCTTGTTCTCCCTGGCGTAGCGGGCGGCCAGGATCTTTCCTTCGATCCCCCGTTCGCCGAAACCGCCGGGAACCAGGATTCCGCCGAGATCCTTGAACAGACGTTCGCCGCCCGGCTTTTCCACCTCCTCAGCCTCGATGTGCTCGATCTGGACCCCGCAGTCGTTGGCCACTCCGCCGTGCTTCAAGGCCTCGTACACCGACTTATAGGCGTCCTGAAGTTCGATGTACTTCCCGACCACTCCGATCCGGACCCGGTGCTGCGGGGCAATCAGGCGCCGGATGATGTCCTGCCAGTGCGTCATGTTGGCGGGCGGGACGTCGAGGTGCAGGTGCCTGCAGACGAGGTCATCCATGCGCTCGCGTTGAAGCATCAGGGGGACTTCGTAAATCGAATGATCCACGTCCTTTTCCTCGATGACGGCTTCGAAGGGGACATTGCAGAACAGGCTCAACTTCTGCCGGATCTCCTTGTCCAACGGCTGTTCGCACCGGCAGACCAGCAGGTGTGGGGCGAGACCGATCTCCCGGAGTTTGGCGACGCTCTGCTGGGTTGGCTTGGTCTTCAGTTCACCCGCAGCCTTGATGAAGGGGACGTAGGTGACGTGGATGAAGCAGACGTTGTGCGGGCCGACGTCGAGCGCAAATTCCCGGATGGCCTCCAGGAAGGGCAGGCCCTCGATGTCTCCGACGGTGCCCCCGATTTCCGTGATGATCACGTCCGCCTTGGCGTCGTCGGCGAGTAGGGTGATGCGCCGCTGAATTTCATCCGTGACATGCGGAATCACCTGAACGGTCTTGCCGAGGTAAACGCCGTCCCGCTCGTTGTTCAGGACCTGCTGATAAACCTGGCCGCTGGTGGTGGAATTTTTTCGGCTCAACTTCGTGTTCGTGAACCGTTCGTAGTGCCCAAGGTCCAGGTCGGTTTCCGCGCCGTCGTCAAGCACGTACACCTCTCCGTGCTGGTACGGGCTCATGGTCCCCGGATCCACGTTGAGGTAGGGGTCGAACTTCTGGAGGGTCACCTTGAGGCCCCGGTTCTCCAGGAGCGTGCCCAGCGACGCCGCGGTGAGCCCCTTGCCCAGGGAACTCACGACGCCGCCGGTGACGAAGATATACTTCATGGGCTGTCAGGCTCCCGGGGGCGTCGGTGCGGTGAAAGGAAAAAATGAAGGTGTGAAGAACCTGTCTTTTGCCGCCCTTGACCTCGGACGGCCTTTGGCGGGACGGTAAAGGTGATCCCCCTCCGGAAAACCCCGCGCTCCATGAATTCCTCTGCGCCGCCCTTGGTGGTGCTGACCGGTGCCAGTACCGGCCTGGGATTGGCCGTGGCCCGATTGCTGGCCACGAGCCGCTATCGGGTGGTTCTGACGGCACGGGCGGATTCCCGGTCCCGGTTTGACCGCGCCGGGATTCTCGAGTCGGACCGCATTTCCATCCGCGAATTGGATGTCACGGTCGCGGCGGAACGGGCCGCGTTGATGGACGAGGTGAACCGTCGGTGGGGAGGTGCCGATGCGCTCATCAACAATGCGGGCATCGCCTATCGGACCGTGGTGGAGCACTGGGACGAGGCGGCGTGGAAAGACATTATGGAAGTGGATGTCCGGGCCGCCATGGAACTCACGCGCCTGGCTCTTCCCGCCATGCGCACGCGGCGGTCCGGACGCATCCTGAACATCTCGTCCGTCGGCGGAATGATGGCCATGCCCACGATGTCGCTCTACAGCGCGGCGAAGTTCGCACTGGAAGGTGCCACGGAGGCGCTTTGGTACGAGGTTCGGCCCTGGGGGATTCGCGCCAGTCTGAACGAGCCGGGGTTCATCCGATCCGATTCCTTTCGGGGGACCCGCTTCACCCAGCGCAGTTTCCGGGGAGCCCTGGATGAAGGGGATCCGTACCATGCCCATTACCTGTGCATGGCCGACTTCATTGAGCGGATGATGGAGCGTGCACCGTCCACTCCCGAGGACGTCGCCCGCTGCGTCCTTCGGACCTTGGAACGAAAACATCCCCCACTGCGCGTCTATGCTACGCCCGACGCGCACCTGTTCGCCTGGATGCGCCGACTGCTCCCGCGAGGGCTCTATCACGAGATCCTCTACCGGGCGCTTCCCCAGGTTCGGACTTGGGGGCGGCCGGGAAAGCCCGACAAGCCGTAGCTGCCCACTCCGCTCAGGCCAGCTTCACGGCCTTTTTCAGGCGGGCGCTGCGGACGGCGGCATCGACGATCTCCTGTCCGATACGACTGATCGGCAGTGAGACGGGTCCTTCCAGCGGAATTCCCCGGTCGAGGCAGTGCAGGAGATATTGGACCGGATTCTGATGCGGTGCCTTGGGGGCGGGAGCGGAAACCGCGTGCGGCTTCGGTTGGCGGCGTGTTTGGACGGTGACGTAGTCGTCGTAGTCGTAGCTGCTGACGGTGCCGTCGGTTCCCAGGATGATGAAGCCGCACTTCGGTTGGGGCTGGATGATCCAGGGATCGGTGAACGTGCCCCAACGCGTTTCGAACTTGGAAAGTCCGTGTGCATAGCGGGCGACTACGATGCTGTGTTCGTCCACTTCGAGTCCCGCCGGTTCGTCCACCACTGCGGTCACCTCCAGCGGGCGGCGGCCGCCCTGGTACCAGGTGCCGAGGGTGGTGCCGTAGCCGAGGTAGTCGAGGAGGGAGCCGCCGCCGTGCGCCTTTTTGTAAAACCAGGAGTGGGGCTTTTCCTTGGCGACCTGCGCGGGGGTCTTTTCGTCCTTGTCCGCACCATGGAACAAGGGACCGCGGTTGCCGCCAATATGCCAGACGTTCAGGACGTCGCCGATCGCGCCCTTGGAAACCAGCTCGTGGGCTTTGCGGTGGGATCCGACCCATTGCAGCGGCCAGTTGATCATCAGGGTTTGAGCCGGAGCCATCGACGCGACCATGGCGTCGGCCTCCTTGAGGGAGGCGGCGAAGGGCTTTTCAACCATGAGGTGCGGTCCGAAGGGGGCCACCTTCTTCACCCATTCCCCATGCTTCGAAGCGGCGGGGCAGAGGATCACGACGTCGGGCCGGGTGGTTTCGAGGCACTGCCGGTAGTCGGTGAAGGCGCAATTGCGGGAGACGAGGCCCTTTCGGATCGCTTCCTCCATCCGGGCGGGGTTTTCGTCGCTGATGCCGACGATCTCCGCTTGGGGATGCTCATGGGCGTAGCGAAGCAGGTCGCCTATGTGGAAGTGGTCAAAGTTGATTCCCGCGATTTTCCAGGTGCGCTTTTTCATGGCGTGGCAGCACCGGGAGCCTGCCCGGCAACCGGCGCCGGTTGAAGAGAAACTGTCCGGGAATGTTGCTTGAGGGGACGGGCTTCGATGCCTAGCGTTTTCAAGTTAGCCCCCCTGAGCCTATGCCGAAATTCCTTTCCCGGGTCGCCCTCTGGACCTCGCTTATCCTGGGGATTTCGCGTGTTCTGGGCGCGGACCGCGGCGCCGGACGCGTGGCGCCTCCTCCTCCGCCGACTCCGGTGGTTTCGGGACTCCGGGCTCTTCCGCCGGAACTGATTCTTGAGGACGCGCGGGATGCGCGGACCGTGCTCGTCCCGGGGGATCGTCCTGGAGGTGGCGTTGTGGATCTCACCGGGGAGGCCCGGTTTGTGGCGGATTCGGATGACCTCGTGGTTTCCGAGGATCGTTTCGTTTCAGGTCGGAAGGCGGGCACTGGATCGATCACGGTCACCGCGGGCGGACGAACGTTGCGGGTTCCCGTGACCATTCGTGGCGTGGCCGCGCCGCCGGTTGGATTTGTCCGCGAAATCGAGCCGGTTCTCAACCGGGTGGGTTGCAGCCAGGGCACCTGCCACGGCTCAGCCAAGGGAAAGAACGGATTCAAACTGTCGCTGCGGGGATACGATCCGGCCTACGACTACCAGGCGTTGATCGGGGACCTGAGCGGACGCCGGTTCAACCGGGTCGCCGTCGATGAGTCGCTCATGCTTCAAAAGCCGCTGGGCGATGTCCCCCATGAGGGTGGACAGGCGCTGCGCCCGGGGTCCCGGTACCATTCCCTGCTCCGGCAGTGGATTGCGGAAGGCGCCCGGTTTGAGGACCCGGCGGCAGCCCGCGCGACCAACCTCACCCTCCTGCCGTCCAAGGTGGAACTGGACCTCCCGGGGCGCCGCCAGGAATTCGTCGTCCTGGCCTCGTTCCCCGATGGATCCACCCGCGATGTCACCCGCGAGGCCATACTTTCCAGCAACAACGAGGAGGTTGCCCTCGTGAAGGATCACACGCTGACCGCACTGCGCCGTGGTGAAATGGCGGTGCTGGTCCGGTATGAGGGGCTTTACGCCGCCCGGGAAGTCGTGGTGATGGGAGACCGGACCGGGTTCCAGTTTGCCGCGATGCCCGAGAACAACTTCATCGACCGCGCCGTGAACGCGAAGCTCGAGCGGATGAAGATCAATCCTTCGGACCTCTGCACCGACGCGGAGTTCCTCCGGCGTGTTTCGCTCGACCTGACCGGTCAACCTCCCACGGCGGAGAAGGTCCGGGCATTTCTCGCCGACACAACGGAACCCCGGAAAAAACGCGAGGCCCTCATCGAGGAACTGCTGCGATCCCCGGCTTACGCGGACTTTTTGGCCAATAAATTCGCCGACCTGCTCCAATGCAATTCCGAGAATCTGGGGCGCAAGGGCGTCCAGGTGTTCCGGGGGTGGATCGGACAGCAGTTCGCACGAAATCGACCCTACGACCAGTTTGTCCGCGACCTGATCCTGGCCAAGGGAAGCACCTTTGAGAATCCGGCGGCGAACTACCTCCGGGCGCTGCGGGATCCGGGCAAGATGACGGAGGACATTTCCCAGACCTTCCTGGGGGTGCGGTTCAACTGCAACAAGTGTCACGACCATCCCTTTGAGCGGTGGACCCAGAACCAGTACTACGAATTCGGCGCCTACTTCGCCCAGGTGGCCTTCAAGCGCGGGACGCTCGGGCGCGACACTCTGATCCGGGGGAACGAGACCTACGCCTCCGAGCAGGTTTCCGAGGACATCGTTTACCAGAACTACAACGGGGGCGAGGTGCGTCATCCCAAGACCGACCAAGCCGTGGCGCCGCGGGTTCCCTATGGGCACGCTGCGGAACCGTCCGCCGGGGCCGACCGGCGCACCGCCTTCTCCGACTGGCTCACGTCCAAGGACAATCCCTATTTTGCCCGTTCCACGGTCAACCGCTTTTGGAGCTACTTTTTCGGGCGGGGAATCATTGACCCCGTGGACGACATTCGGGCCGGGAATCCGCCCTCGAATGCCGCGCTTCTCGATGCGCTGACGGCGGACTTCATTTCGGGCGGATTTGATGTGAAGCGTCTCCTGAGGACGATCTGCCAGTCGCGGACCTATCAGTTGAGCATTCTCCCGAACCGGTGGAATGAGGACGACCTTGTCAATTTCTCGCATGCCGTGCCGCGTCGGCTGAGTGCCGAGCAGATGCTGGATGCCGTGGCGGTGGCCACGGGGTACCGGCCGCCGTTCAAGGATCTACCCGCCGGATTGCGGGCCGTCGAAGTTCCCGACGGCATGGTGGGCGGCAACGATTTTCTCGCGCTCTTCGGGCGTCCGAAGCGCCAGAGCGCCTGTGAGTGTGAGCGTTCCTCCAACGTGACGCTGTCCCATGCGCTCAACCTCATCAATGGACCGACCCTCGGTGAATGCGTGAGCAATCCGGGCAACCGGTTGAAGACGCTCGTTGAGTCTGAAGCGGACAACCGGAAGGTGATTGAGGAGATTTATCTCAGTTGCCTGAACCGTCCTCCGACGGAGAAGGAGTTGACCGGCATTCCCCTGGGCGAAGGTGGCCAGCGCCTGGAAGCGGCCCAGGACCTGACCTGGGCGCTCCTGAACAGTCCTGCATTTCTATTCAACCGATAGGCATCATCAACCGGTCATCATGATCTCCATTCCCGGAAAATTCGGAGCGACCTGCGACGGCGTGAGCCGCCGCGAGTTCATGCGCCTGGGTGGCGCTGGCCTCGTGGGTCTCAGCTTGTCGGACCTCCTCAGACTCCAGGCGCAACAGGCGCCCGCGACGGGACCTGCTCCGTCCGCGCCCAGGAATGGATGGGGACGCGCGAAGTCGGTCATCATCCTGTACCTTCAGGGGGGGCCCAGTCACATCGACATCTGGGATCCGAAGCCGGACGCGCCGTCGAATGTCCGCGGCGATTTCAAGCCCATCCGGACCAAGGTTCCCGGTCTTTTCCTGAGCGAGGTCATGCCTCAACTCGCGCAGCAGATGGACAAGGCCACGCTCATCCGGTCGATGAGTTACACCCCCGTCGGTCTCTTCAACCACACGGCGGCCATCTATCAGATCATGACCGGCTACACGCCGGATCGCGTGTCGCCGTCCGGGCAGCTTGAGCCGCCGGCTCCCAACGATTTTCCCCACCTTGGCTCCCAGATATCGCGGCTGCGTCCCCCGGAGGTTCCCATGCTTCCGTTTGTGATGCTGCCCCGGCCGCTGCAGGAGTCCAATGTGATCGGCAAGGGCGGAACCGCGGGCTTTCTCGGAGCCGCCTTTGATCCCCATTACTTTTATCAGGACCCGGCCAAGGAGATCAATTTGGCCGACCTCACGCTGCGCAAGGAGGTCTCCCGTGAGCGCCTCGGGCGCCGCGAAACACTCCTCAAGACGGTCAATGACGCCATGCCTGAGATGGAGAAGGCCGTGGGGAAATACGCGCTCGACAGCTACTATCACAAGGCGTTTGACCTTGTGAGCAGCGGACGGGCGAGGGATGCCTTCGATCTGACCAAGGAGGCGGACGCACTTCGGGATCGGTACGGACGCCACACCTTCGGACAGGGCTGCCTCCTGGCGCGCCGTTTGATCGAGGCGGGTACCCGCGTCGTTCAGATGAACTGGCCGGCGGTGGCCAACGGGGATCCCACCGTCGACGCCTGGGACACCCATGCGGCAAATTTCGGACCGCTCCGAAACCTGCATTGCCCCAAGCTTGATTCCGGGCTCAGCGCGCTGATCGAGGACATGGATCAGCGGGGATTGCTGAAGGAGACCCTGGTGGTTGCCTTGGGAGAGTTTGGAAGAAGTCCCCGACTCGGGGTGAGCACGAGCGGAAACACGAATTCTCCCGACGGGCGTGATCATTGGCCCTATTGCTACACCGCCTTCGTGGCGGGTGCCGGGGTCGCGCGGGGCGGCATCTATGGGAAATCGGACGCCACCGGAAGCAGCCCTTCCGAGAATCCCGTGCACCCCACGCAGATCGTGGCGACGATTTATCACGCCTTGGGGATCGATCCCCACACCATCGTGATGAATCACCTCAATCAACCGCGCGAACTGGTCCAGGCGGAGCCAGTCCTTGGCCTCTTCAGCTGAGCGTATGGGCGGAGAGACATTCAAGGGGCACCGGGGAATGGGCGGATCCGGTGTCCTGGGATCCTTGCGCGGGAATGGCCGGATGGGGCGGATCGTTTTCCTGGGAGCCTGGGCCTGCGGGCTCGGAGGAGCGGTGTGTGCGCAGCCGGTTCCGCGGCTGGTCTCGTCTCCCGTGACCTGGTTCCAGCGGGGCACGACCAACGACGTGGTGCTGTCCGGCGAGGCCTTGACCGGTGTTCAGTCGATCTGGGTGACCGGGGAGGGAGTGTCGGCATCCCCCGGGAATCTGGCCGCTCCAGCCGTGGCGCTCGAAGGGTCCGCGGGAGGACTTGCCGCAGCACCCGAAGCTGCGAAGACGCTGCCCATCCGGGTGGTCATCGCTCCGGGCGCGCCCTTGGGCACCCGGGAACTGCGAGTCGCGGGGCCGGACGGCGTCTCGAATCCGCTGACCCTGAATATCAGTGATCTTCCCGAGCGCCTGGAGCCGGCGGCAGGGGCACCGGCCTTGGTTCCTCCGGTGGCGGTTTCGGGAGTGATTGGCGCGGGCGCGGAGACAGACACCTTCCGGTTCGGCGCGCATTCCGGAGAACGGGTCCTGATTGATGTGCAGGCGAATCGGCTGGGCTTTCCCCTAGATCCCACGCTGGTGATTCGGGACTCCAGCGGAAAGGAGCTGGCCCGCAGTGAGGATGTTCATGGATTGGATCCCTTCGTCGAATTTGCGGTTCCGGCGGACGGGGAATACGCCGTTCAAGTGTCCGATGCGCGCTATCAGGGCGGCGGGGACTACCGATATCGCACGGTCGTGGGAGCGCTTCCCTATCTCGAGTTCCTCTTTCCCTTTGGAGGACGACGGGGAACTGCGGTCGACGTGGAGATGGAAGGTCTGAACCTGGAGGGCGCGGGACGCATGACGCTTCAGATTGCTCCGGATGCTCCGATGGGACGCCAGGACGTCCGGGCCCACACCGCCCGCGGCCTGTCCAATCCGCAGCCCTTTGAGGCGGGTGACCTTCCCGAAGTTCGTGAAACTGAACCCAACAATGTTGCCGACAAAGCGACGAGCTACACCGCCCCGGTGGTCATCAACGGCAAACTGGCCCAAACCGGCGACGTGGACGTCTTCAAGATCGTGAGCCCCTCGGACCAGAAGCTGGCGATCGATGTCCAGGCCCGTCGGTTCGGTTCCCCGTTGGACGCCTTTCTGACCCTGATGGATGACCAGGGAAAGGTGCTTCAACGCAACGACGACGCATCCGGACCTGACGCCCGGATCGAATTCGATGCCAAAAAGGATGCGACCTATCTGGTCTCTCTTCGCGATCTCACGGATCGCGGAGGGGCGCGATTCGGGTATCGGGTGTCGGTTCAGTCCCCGGACCGGACGCCGGACTTTGGCGTTCGGGCTTCCGCGGCGCGGATCCGGGTCGCGCGTGGCGGCCAGATCGCGGTGCGCTGTGAGGTGGATCGTCGCAACGGATTCGACGGCATGATCCGCATCACGGCGGATTCGCTTCCGGCGGGTATTTCTGCGGGACCGCTCACGTTGGGCGGCGGCTCGGGATTCGGGTGGCTGGTGCTTTCGGCGACCGACAACGCTCCCCTTGGGAACATGCCCCTGAAGTTGATCGCGACGGGTGAGAGAGGCGGTCGCGCGGTAACGCATCCGGTGTCGTTGCCGGAATCCGGATGGTTGACCGTCCTGCCGGAGGCCCCGTTTTCCGTGGCGGTGGCGCCAAATTCCCTGATTGCGGAGCAGAATGGGGGTGCGGAATTGGAGGTCAGCGTGCTGCGTCGCGCGGGCTTCGACGGTGCAGTTCGCGTTCTGGCGGAGGACTTGCCCGGAGTCGCGATCCCGGCCGTGACCATCGCCCCGGATCAATCCCGCGCACGCTTGGCGCTTCGGCCCAGCTACAATGCGGAAGTCGGGTTGCGGCCCGTAATGATCCGGGCGGAGTCCGGGGAAGGTGCCCAGGTTCGGTCCGTGCACGCACCGGCGCCGGTTTCCCTGACGACCCAGGGCATCCCGATGTTTCTGACCGCTATGCTGCCGGGGTCGCCCTTTTTTCGGACGGATTCCTTCCGGTTGTCGGCGGTGGCTCTGCCGACGAACTCGACCTCCGCGGCCAATGTAACCGAGTTTGTCGTCAAGGTGGACCGGCGTGGACTCGCGGGGGAAATCGCCCTTTCCCTGGAGGATCTTCCGGCTGGAGTGACTGCGGTCGTGGGGGCAATCCCGTCCGATAAGAATGAGGCGACCATCCGGTTGACCGCGTCGGACACTGCGGAGACGGGCAAGGAGTTGAAGTTTGCGGTGGTGGGCACCGCGTCCCACAACGACCGCTTGTGGCGCCAGAAGACCCAGCCGATCACGCTTTACGTTTCCGCTCCGGAGAAGCAGACCGCATCGGCTGCCCCCGCGGTTCCGGGGAAGTAATACGGACTCATTCAATTTCTCAGCGGACAATTCCTACTGAGAGATCCGGAAGAACAGCGCATTCCCTTTGTCTGGCGCCTTCCATTCCATTACTCCTGCCTCAACCTGTCCAAACTCCCCGCGACTCCAGTTGATTAAGTCCGACGAGGTATAGAGGACGAACCCGGCGTTGATCGGTCCCAAGGTGAAAATTCGCCATTGCCCGTCATCGGTGGTCTCAATGGAGATATCTGGAGGGGGCACCCAGCTGAGGGGGTATAGCCCGAGAAAGTTGGAACAGTTCCCAAAGTAAGGGGGCGGGCTTGCTCCACCACCCAATCCCGTCAGCACGACAGAACAGCTGGCCCTTTGCCATGCCGTTGCGAACGTGGTGCCGGAGTTTCTATCCCACACACGAATGATGATCCAAGCGCTTCCACCCGGCCTGCCGCTTTCGCCAATGGGATTCCGGGCAGAAGTCCAGCATAAGCCTTCATCGTCCCCTGTGGCGGAATGAAGTTATTGTTGATGATCACCGTTCCCAGCGCGGATTGAGTCTGCGCAGATCCGGCGAACGCGCAGGTGCCCATGAGGAACCAAGTGCCGATGGGTCGCATAAAATGCAGCAAATGCCCTGTAGTAACCCAAGCAACCGAAAAACAGTCTTGAGATCGACCTCCAGAGGATCGGACACAGCAACACGTCAAAGTGGTGGGCGAATAGAGTGACAGGTTCAATGATAGAGTGACAGGTTCAATGTGCTTCTTCGGTCGTGCTCAGAAAGGATCCGCGAGCTCGGCTACCCAAATATGGTGACAGGTTCAGTGTTGTGATGGGGCAATGGTTGCTGCTGAATTTACGCGCTTCATTCCATGCGCATGTCCCGCCTCAAGGCGTCTGCGGACCAGTCCGCCGTGTACCACTGCGTCTCCCGCGTTGTTGGGGGACAATTCCTCCTCGATGACGTCGGCAAGGAAAGACTCACCCGACTCCTCTTCAAACTGGCTCCCTTCTGCGGCATCCAAGTCATCACCTACTGCATGATGGGAAACCATTTCCATCTCCTGGTCCGCGTCCCCACTCGCCAGGATCTCCCCGACGCCGAATTGCTCCAGCGCCTGGAAGTCTTCTATGGCAAACGGGGAGTCCTCACAGTGCTGGCCCGGGAAGGCCTCCAGACCCGCGGCGGGATTGACCCCGTCCTGCGCCAATCCCTGCTGGAACGCATGGGCGATGTCTCCGCCTTCATGAAGGAGTTCAAGCAGCGCTTCAGCCGCTGGTACAACCGCTACCACGGTCGCTTCGGCACTTTGTGGGCCGAGCGTTTCAAGAGTGTCCTGGTGGAGGACACCCCGGGGGCCGTGCGCGTGGTGGCCGCCTATATCGACCTGAATCCGGTGCGGGCGGGCTTGGTGACGGATCCCAAGGAGTACCGCTTCTGCGGATATGCCCATGCCTTGGCGGGAAATGCCGAGTTACACCGGGGACTGACGAGTTGTCTGAAGTCGGGGAACTGGAGCGAGGCGGCAGCGGAGTATCGGATGAGTCTGTTTGTCACTGCCGGAAGTTCGGGACGCAGCGACAAAGAGGCGCTGGACCGGGAGACGATTTTGGCGGAGTTGAAGCGGGGCGGGGAACTGAGTCTGGGGCAGGTGTTGAGACTGAGGGTAAGGCATCTGACGGATGGTTTGGTGCTGGGGTCGCGGGAGTTCGTGAACGAGGTGTTCGTGCAGCACCGGGAGAAGTTCGGGCCCAGGCGTCAGAACGGGGCGCGCCGGATCCGGGGCGTCCCGCTCCTGGATATCCGCGTCCTGCGGGATCTGCGGGTGAGGGCGGTGGGGATCCAATAGGAACGCGAGGATCGGAATCGACTTTGCGTCTCGAATGGCGCACACGGCCCCGCCCTATCGACGGCTCCCGCTACTTCTTCACCCCGGGCCCCACCACGTTTTGCGCGACGGGAATTCCATAGCGTCTGAGCACCCTCTGTGTTGCTGCATTCAATCCACCGGCATCCAGAAGCATCCGTTGCAGCGAATCGCCCGGCATGAACTCGATTCGTTGGACGCCGTCCTTGGGCTGCTGGAGCGCTTCGGTCAGTTCGGCCAGGGAGGAAATGGGCTTCCCATTGACCTTGTCGACGACCAGAAACCGGACGTCCTGATAGCCGACATTGATCGGGTCGGGCAGGATGCTGCTGAGCATCACGAGACCGGGACGTGCGGCGGATGGGTGTTCGTTCTGGTAGAATTGGAGCCGGAATGGTGCGCGTCGGCGCCAGTCGTCCCCCCAGGCGCGAAGGAAGGATTGCTCCAGCGGTTGGAAAACCAGGCCGCCCGCCACGACGTACTCCGGGTCGTGTCCAAAAGACTGCTGGGGGACGAGTTCATCGGCATAGGTGACGGGCGGAAGCGTGTATTGGATCGTCTTCTCCGCGCCATCCCGCCAGATCTTCATGGGAACGGTATCGCCCGCAAAACGCGTCCGCGTGGCGAGATTCTCCAACATGAGGTGCCCATAGTCCGGATCCTCGTAGTCCCCTTCGACGTCGATGGGGAATCCGTCTACTTCGAGGATCAAATCGCGAACCTTTAACACTGATTCCCTGCCCGGACGATCCAGCACCTCGGTGACCACCGCGCCGCGTTCGGATCCCTTCAGTTTGAGGAACTCAAGGGTCGCCGGGTTTTCTCCGGGTCCCCAGGTGAAATCAAAGTACCCGAGGCCCCGGTAGTTTCCGGCGCGTTGACCGTCCAGAACGCGGCGGATGAAGGACGACGGGATGACCTGGCAGGTGTTTCCGCTCTTGGTGGAGGTCAATCCAACCATTTCCCCGTTCAGCGTCACGGCTTCGGCCCAGCCCAGTCCGCCGAGTTCCGTGTTCACTTCGAGCGTTAGTCTTGGCGCAAAACTGAGAACCCCTTCGCGCACGCTGAACTTGCTGAATTCCACGCGGCGGCTTTCGAGGTTGCCGTCCCGCCACCGGAGCAGGTTGAAATCGGGGGCGGCCGGAATGACCTCCGCGAGTTCGGCTGGACGCAGTCCCTCCCAGAAGGACTCATCCTTGGTGGTCACCAGGGCGAGGTTTGCGTGGGGATCCATCCACTTCACCTGGGCGTCGTACCACTTTCCGCGCCCGCCCCGCTGAAGACGGACCAGGGTCGCGCCGGGAAGATGTTGTGCCGTGGTCAGGACCTCGTGTCCCGGTTGAACGACCGCGCCCTTTCGAATGGTGCGGGTCGGCTTGTTCCAGGGTTGGCTGTAGTCATAGTCCTTGTAGGTGACCTCCAGGGTCACATAGGACTTCTCCCAGGAACGGGAATCGGCTGCATGGGCGGGCTCCCCTGGGGAAAGTAGGAGTGCGACAAGAAGAACGGGGAAGAGGACGGATTTCATAGGCGTCGGTCGCTGGAGATTCCGTAGGTGGACAGGATTTCCGAATTTGCAGCCGCGGCCTTTTCGCGGTCGAGGCACTCGAATCCGCCCCGCCCGAGGAACTCGATCACATGCTGGCCTTCGGTATTCTTCTCGAGGGCGCGGACGACGTCTTCGAGGCGGTCGATTTTGACTCCATTGATCTTGTCGATAATGGCCCGGGCTCGGACGCCCATGTCCGCGTTCACCGGATGCGCAAGGGTTGAGGCGAGGACGACGGGTTCGGGACGAGCCTTCGTGGGATCCTCGCTTCGCCGGTAATAGAGCTCATAGATGAGGCTGGCGGTCGCGGCGTCGCTGGATTCGCGTCCCAGCGTGCGCAGGTAGTCGGCGCTCAGAGGCGTAAACACCAGCCCTCCATGGACGAGGTAACGCGGAGGCGCGTCGTATTGGTTGCCGGCCATCCGGTCGAGTTCATAGACATTCACCGGCAGATCCACGTCCAAGGGAGCCCGGTCGCGGAGAATCTTCAACTTGACCGACTCGCCGTTCTGAGGCGCCTGAAACGCGACGGTCACAGGCATCCGGTTTTCCTGATACACCACCGTGCCATCGCTGCCGACCGGGAGTCCTCCGGCGGACAGGAGCACGTCGTCCGGCTTGAGACGGGTTTCAGCAGCGGTTCCCGGGAGGATTCCATCGATGCGGGCACCGATGGAATCGTCGGTGACCCCGAGGAAGGCCCGGTAGGCCGGGTTTTGCAGGGGGACCAGTCGGATGCCGGCCATTGGAAACCCATCGTAATGCCCGTCGCTCACATCCTTGAGGAAGTGTTGGATCACTTCGGGAGGAATGAAGAATCCCGCGTTCTCCAACCCGGGGATTCCCTGAAAGGCCACCCCGACCACCTTGTCGTCCTGAATCACCGGTCCGCCGCTGTTGCCCGGGTTGATGGCGGCGTCGGTCTGGACTGCGAGGAGGGAACGGTGTCCCGGATGCGAATACGGCTGCAGTTCGATCCGCGAGACCACGCCGCGGGTGTAGGAGATTTGTTCGCCGCCGGCCGGGTAGCCGTAGCTGACCACGGTGGAGCGCACGGCGGGGAGGGGGCCGAACTCGAGCGGTTCGATTCCGTCGAAGAAGGTGGGGTCATCGACTTCAAGGATGGCGAGGTCACAGTCGTGGCCCACGAAGGCGACCTTGGCCTGGAAGGGGCGGGGGTCCTGATAGCGGCGGACGAGGATCTGTTTGGCCCAGGCGATCACGTGCGCGTTGGTCATGATCCGGCGTCCGCGGATTACGAATCCGGACCCGCCCGATCTTCGGACGGAATCGTATCGCCAAGGCGCGTCATAGATCGGCGTCTGACTGAAGGTGAGTATCTGGACCACCGACCGCTCCGGGGAACCGGCCAGCAACGTGGGGGCGGTCATGATCAGGATGACAGCGACCGGAACTCTCCACGCCAAAAAAACCCGGGGGCGCCTTGGTCGGGCCTCCGGACGGGTTTGAAGCGACATGCGCGGGAAAGTGTTGTTGCGAACCCGGCGGGTCAAGCTTGGCGGGCGTGTGTCCGCGGCCGGTTGAACCGCGTTTGGGAGACCTTTTGCGTGTCGAGACATCAAGAGCGCTCCGACGAGGCCGGTCCTGGTCCTTCGCGAAACGAGGTTCAGGCCCGTGTGGATCCGGCTGGTTCTTTGCAAGAAGACCCAATAACGTGGGTTGGTCATGAACAAGGGCGTGTTTCGGGGTTGGATGGGACTTTGCTTCTCGGCGTGGATCTGGGCGGGATTGGGGGTTGGCCGGGTCGAGGGTGCGACTGCGCCGGCCATCAAGTCCATGTCGCCGGCCGACGCTGCGATTGACGTGCCGGTGGCGACCCCCCTGGTCATTGTGTTTGACCGGGACATGGACACGCTGCTTCCGGCGCAAGCGGCGCTAGGAAACCTCGCCATCCAGCCCGCGAACCTGGGAAGTCAGGTCCTCGGGAGCTGGGGTGATGACAAACGTACGCTGACATTGCAGCTATTCACCGGAGTTTGGCCTTTGAATGTCACCGTCGCCTGGACGTTGAACCCGGCCGGGGTGAACCCGTTTTTTCAAATCAAGGGTTCAGATGGGACGCCCCTGCCGACCGTGTCGGGATCCTTCACGACGGGCGCCGGAGCTCCAGCGCTCGGCTCGGTTTTTCCGACCGACGGTGATGAATCCGTACCGACCAACGCAACCGTCACCTTTCGGTTTACCCAGCCGATGAAGAAGATTGCCCTGCCCGGTGGGGTGACACCCGCGGTTCGGTGGTCGGGAACGGGACTCGATCCAGTGAAGTTTCAATACACCTGGAGTGCCGATGCGCGATCCCTCGCGGTGGTTTATTCCGGCGGTTTTCCCCTGAAGACGTTGGTTGGCTGGGAACTGAATCCGGCCGGGGCGACGACCGTGCTCGAGAGCCAAGCGGGCAAACCGCTGCCCTTGGCAACGTACTCCGGTTCGTTTCGGACCGCGGCATCGGGTCCGTGTGCGGCGGGCGATCCATTTGCCGGATGGGGTAACTACGGAATCAACAAGCGGGCAAACTTCGTCCAGACTTCCAATGCGGACCCTGTGGAATCGGGCGAGGACGGTGCTTTCGTGTTTTCGGTGGTGGTCGCCAGTCCTCCGCTGGGGACCCCAGTGACTTCCGGATCTTTCGCCCGGCCCAATGGAACGAGTGCGGCGCTCGCCCAGTTCGGATTGCTCTCCTTCCACGAGACCGCAGCTTCCGAAGCGGAACTGGATGTTCTCGATCCGGCCGGAACCTACACCTTGCGATTCACACAGACGGGGGTTCCGGAATGGGTCATTCCCATGGCGCTCAAGGTCTCGGACACTCCGCCTGTGCCGAAGATTGTGAATTACGTCGAGGCGCAGGCGGTGGATCCGGCGCGGGATTTTACGCTCCGATGGACTCCGTTCACCAACGGAGGCGAAGGTGACCTCATCAGCGTCATTCTCACTTCGGATCAGGGCGATGTCGTCTTCCAAGCCCCCGAGGTTTGCATCCCGATCGCCCTCAAACCGTCTGACACCTCAGTGGTCATCCCGACGGGGACTCTTTCTGCCAACCGAACCTACCGAGCCGAGTTGCTCTTTGGGAAATCCTTCTACTCGTCCACCAATACGGTGCCCAAAATGTTTGGATACGCCTATCGGCTTCGGGCGACCAGTTTCACGGTAGTGACCCGGGGTGGGACGACCCCGGCGGATCCGGCGGTTTTATCGAATGTCCGCGTGCTGCCCAACGGGAAGGTTGCCTTTGATCTGCGGGGTTCTCCGGGAACGACCTATTCGGTTCAGAAGGAGGATCGGTTGGATGCCGCGAACTGGCCGGAGATCGGAACCGTCCAAACCGACGTCGGGGGCGCGGGCGTTTACCAAACACCCCAAGCCGTGGGAACCACACCGCAGTTTTACCGGGCGGTTCCCCGATAACCGCCTCGCCCGGGTACTTGAGCGGGTTCTACCAGAGTCGATCCGTGACTCCGTACGCGAAGGCGTAGGATGCGAAGATGAGGACGCCGCCGCATAGTCCGGCGAGGAATGTTCTGCCGGATTCAAGGCGTCGCATCCAGCCCGCGAGCAGGGCGATTCCGCCCGCGATGAAGAATTCACCGAGGATGATGTAATACGGAGTCCCGGAAACCATGCGGCAGTTGGAGTACTCCCACCAGTGGATGCGACGTGCCATTTCCTCGTAGTAGGGAATGTTGACCGCTCCCAGGAGCGCGGTCACCAGGACACCCCAAACGGGATGCCATCGACGGAGTTGTTCCCCGACGATGGCGAATTGGACCGCCACGACCAGCCAGGCCAGGGGCATCCAGGCGGGGGACCGCCAAATCAACGGCCCTCCGCCGGGCGAATAGTCGAGCGTTCGTGTTCCGTCGACCAGCCACGCATCGGCGGCGAGTTCTGTGATGCCCAGCACGAGGCCGAATCCGAGAAGGTGGGCGAGGAACCCGTCCCGATGTCGTAGGGCGAATCCTCCGAGCAGAAGCAGGTCGAACCCGTTGAGGAGGAGCCCGGTTTTCCAATCGGATCCGGGATAGCGGGTCAGGGCCGCCACCGCGACGATGTTGAGGACGATGGTAAAGACCGTCAGTCGCAGCCGAAGTTGGTCGGGAACCCCGGGGGTGGACAGAGTTTGAACGGGGTGATGGCGCGGGACGGATGGGGCGGGCACGGTGTTCATGGCTCCGGGGATCGACGGTTCTACTGGAGTCAACGGTCCGGGACGGGATCCGGATGCATTCCGGTTTCCCGACGACGCCGGTTCCGGGCAGACTGGGCGCATGCAACAGGTTCTCTTGGGGAAGTCCAAGCTGCGGGTGTCGAGAATGGCTTACGGATGTTGGCGGTTGGCGGGATCGGAGGGATTGCCCCCTCCGGTTGACGCCGAGGCGTCGGGGGTTCGTGCCGTTTTGGCTGCGGCGGATGCGGGGTACACCCTGTTTGATCTCGCCGACATCTACGGGGGCGGGCGTTGCGAGGAGATTTTTGGTTCCGCCCTCCGGCAGAGGCCGGGTCTTCGCAGCCAGTTGGTCGTTGCGAGCAAGTGCGGCATCCGGAAGGGCGGAGCGCCGGGAACGAACTCACCCTACCGCTACGATTCCAGTGGAGACTACATTGTTGAATCGGTGGAGGGTTCGTTGCGACGGATGGGGATCGAGACCCTGGATCTGCTCATGATCCATCGCCCCGATTATCTGATGGATCCCGGTGAGGTGGCGGGGGCGTTTGCCCGACTTCGGGATGCGGGAAAGGTGCGCGAGTTCGGGGTGAGCAACTTCCGCTCGTCCCAGTGGCGGATGCTCCAGCGGGCGTGTCCGTTTCCCCTCGTGGTGAACCAAATTGAGATCAGCCTCCGGCGAATGGATGCCTTGGAGGATGGCACGCTCGACGACTGTTTGACGGATGGACTGACTCCGATGGCGTGGAGTCCGCTGGCGCGGGGTGCCCTGGTGGAGGTCGGGGGAGTCGAACTGGATCGTCCGGATTCCACCCGCCAGGCGGCACTCGGGGAGTGTCTGGAGGACATTGCCCGGGCGGGTGGCGTTTCGCGCACCGCGGTGGCGCTCGGGTGGCTGCTTCAACACCCCGCCGGGATCGTTCCGGTCATCGGTTCAGTGCGCCCTGACCGGATCCGGGATTCGATTGCTGCCGACACCCTCCGGCTGAGCCGGGACGACTGGTATCGGCTGGTTATCGCTGCCCGCGGTGCGCGGTTGCCGTAAGTTCGCGGCGGGGAAATCTTGGCGGAGGATTTCCAGTCTGCGTGTGGACGGTTTTCCTCCCCGCTGTTTCGGTGGATCGTGGTTTCCGATGGAGTGGGTCAGAATTCGACGTGGGCACGGATG
The DNA here is from genome assembly GCA_046346705.1 of Verrucomicrobiota bacterium. Lineage (GTDB taxonomy): Bacteria > Verrucomicrobiota > Verrucomicrobiia > Limisphaerales > UBA9464 > UBA9464. The sequence goes on from JAXMHR010000003.1 coordinate 500,367, forward strand.
GTGCCAATCGCGACTGGGCCTCGAGCCTTGTTGTCGGCCGGTCGGTCGATCCACGTGAATCCGGGGGAAATCCAAAACGCGCTACAGACTTGTATCGAGTAGTACCCCTCGATGACCCATTCCGGGGCGTATTGAATTTTTCCGTCTCCCAGAATGAAGCCGTAGCCCCCGGCGCCGAGGAATTCGTGGTGGTCCGGAGAAAGTCCATTGAGTGCGGTGCCCACACCCAATTGGTCTTGGGGGCGCTGCCAAGCGTTGCCTTTCAGAACCAATCCGCAGGAAGCGGAACGGTCAATCTCGGTGAACATCCAGGTTTCCGTCCGGCCATCGTTCCAGCCGAGCCGTCCCATGACGCCGAGACTCGGTGTCAGTTCTTGCTCCACGTTTAGTCCAAAACCGTATTTCGACCGATGGGACTGGGTCGCCGCGAGGTTGGGAGGGGTGGAGGCGCTCAGTGCATCGCTGTAGCTTCCCATGTTTGCGTGGTTGAGGTACCCGAGCACTCTGGCGGCTCCAGGGTGGGTTCCCACCCGCCAGTCGCGCTCAACCTCAACGACGTTACCTTGGGCCTGGAGAAGTTGATGGTCGAAGGTTCCCCCATTGGGTTCCGTCGGCACGGTGAAGGTTCCGGCCCGGACCGACCAATCCGGGAGATTCCATTCGACCGCAAAACCCCAAGTGTAACCCCGCGTGTCCGCCGGATAGTCCCACGCGCCGTTGGCCATGAGGGACCAGTTCAAGAACTGGGTCCTCGGGTCATGCGAATAGGAATTTTGGTCAAAAATATCTCCGACACTGATTTTTCCGAGTGTGAGTACGAGAGATTCGGTGGCTTGCTGGCCGCCAAGTTGGTTCTTTTCTGGTTCGACGACCTCTGTGGCATCCGAGAGTGCGACGGTCTGCCGGAGGAACAGGCGGGCGAGGTACACACTCGGGGCAGGGTCGCCCACCCGGGTGGCCTCGCCGTTTGGGAAGCCGGCCGCCCCGACGGTGCCGCTGAGGCCGCGTCCTCCGGCGATCTCCGGATTGACGTAGGCTTCGCCTCCGTGCCAAAGGCGTGCCCCTAGGAACAGGGTCGCCGTGTAGGTGGTACGGATGGGCTCGTCGGTGACCATGCTGTTCTGGCCCGAGTAGGGGGAGGAGAATTCTCCATGACCCTGTGAAACAGAAGTGATCTGGCCGTGAAGGCTCCATTGCTGGTTCGTCGTTGCCACCCCTTGCGGCACTTCGACCTCGCCCTGGGCGACATGAACGCCGACGAGGAGGCCCAACCCCAGGAGGGCCCATATCTGTTGGAAGCGCTTCATGCGGATCGGCACTGGAACCGGGGAGCCCTCGTTCGATTTAGATCCGGGGGAGAGCCTGGGTCTATCATGGATTCGAGCCAGTCCAGCATCTGTTGCGGTGTGAAACAAGGTTCGCCTCCGACCCATTGACCTGTCGACGGGTTATTTGGCCTGGAGGCGATTTGATCGTGCTGGTGTTGACGAATCAGTACCAGGGCCGGGAGGGCACCCGGCCGAAGGCGATGATTTCGGTGCGTCTGCTCTTCGTAATGGGTTTGGTTTTCAATGAATTCACGGTTGCAGGGGGATCCCGGCCGCCGTAACTAGAAGGCATGGATTCTCTCGTCGTGGGACTCCTGGTTTCGCTGGCATCGGTGTTGTGCCTGGCGTTCCTGTTTTTTTTGATTTACCGGACCCATCTTCGCCGCCTTCGCGCTGGCACAATCCGGTCCGCCACCGATTCCGCTGATTCCCCCCGCAGGGAAATCTCCACCATCTCGGTCCCGGTCCGATGGATGGCCATTCGGAGCGCCAATACTCCACTGATTCGCGAGGTGCTTGGGGTTTCCGACGAAGTGGCCGTCCCCTGGTCGGAATCGCTGTCGAGGGCCGGTGAGGACTTTTTGTTTGTCTCCGGGCCGGTGGACGGCTGGACCTTGGTGGTGGGCGGTCGGATTCCGGATCCGGCCCAGGATGTCGATGCCCTCTACCGATGGCTCAACCGCCTGAGCCGGGAGTTGGGGGAGGTGCACTTTTATTCGGCCGACCGGGTGCTGCAGTTCCATTCCTGGGTGCGCATGGATGATGGCCGTGTGACCCGTGCCTATGCGTGGGCGGGGGAAACCCAGTGGAACGAGGGGCGTCCCACCCTGGAGGAGCGGTTGCTGGGTTTTCGGTGTCGGGCCTATTGCGAGCCTGTGGAGCCCGTCGCCTACGGAGAGGTTGCTCCCGAGGCCCGCAATACGGAACGGGTGGTCCTCCTCGCACGCCGGTGGAGCCTCGATCCCATCGTGGCGAGCCGCCGGTTGGTGCAAAAGGAGGCGGTTCGGTCGGAGGGTGACGACAGTTCCCGTGGTTGAGCGCGGGGCGGGCTGAACAAAATCGGCAACGCGGCTGGAATCGGCGAGATTCTTCGGTACGGTCCGCGCCGTGTTTTCCGCCGCCCACCCTGAGCACTGGTTGGCGTTCACCGCCTTTGTGCTGATGGCCCTGGGACTCGATCTGGGAATCTTCCATCGGAAGAGCCACCGGGTCGGGTTTCGGGAAGCCTTGGGCTGGACCGCGGTCTGGGCGGCGTCGGCGATGGTATTCGCCTTTTTTGCAGCGCCACGGTGGATCCAGGGCTGGGGCTCAACCGAGGCGACGTCGTTCGTGACGGGCTACGTGGTTGAGTTGTCCCTTTCGATGGACAACGTCTTTGTCATCGCCGTGATCTTCCGGTACTTCAACGTCCCGGAATCCTGGCAACACCGGGTGTTGATCTGGGGCATCCTGGGGGCCCTGGTGATGCGGGCGGTGATGATTCTGGCGGGAGCGGCGGTGATTCATCGGTACCATTGGACCCTGTACCTCATGGGCGCGTTCTTGGTGTACACGGGACTCAAGATGCTTCGCAGTACGGGTGGAATGGAGGCCGTGGACCCGGAACACAATCCGGTGGTCCGGCTGGTGCGCCGGCTCGTTCCCCTGGCGCCTGCATATGATGGGGAGCGCTTTTTCACGATTCACCAGGGACGACGGATGCTGACCCCGCTGGCGCTGGTGCTGGTGGTGGTGGAAACGACGGACGTGGTGTTCGCCCTGGACTCAATTCCGGCGATCTTCGGCGTGACCAGCAATGCGTTCATTGTGTTTACGTCAAATGTCTTCGCGATCCTGGGTCTCCGGTCTCTGTATTTTGTTTTGGCCAGTCTCATGGGTTATTTCCGGCTGTTGAAGTACGGCCTCGCCATTGTGCTGGTTTTCATCGGGCTCAAGATGCTTGCGGACCACTGGTTGAAGGCCTGGCTGGGCGATTATCTCGTGAATGTTTCCCTCGGGTTTGTCATCGGCACCATTCTCACGTCGATGCTGGCCTCGGTGATCCTGGGGGTGCGCGAGCAGGATTCTGCCGACGGGAAGGCATCATGAATGCGCCGGTCGGCTCCCCAGCGAACGGGGCGGCGTTGAGACCTTTCTCCGAGGAGATTTCGGAGTTGTTCCATGGGGAAGGGACCGCAAATCTCACGCTGAATGAGCTGCTGGCTCGGACGCGGGAGCGGGGGCCGTGCGGATTGATTGTGTTGCTGTGCCTTCCCTTTCTCGCCCCGGTGGCGGTGCCCGGAACCAGCAACGTGTTCGGTCTGGTGATTGTCCATCTCGCGTGGCGCCTTCTTCATGGCCGACCGGCCCATGTACCGAAGCGATGGGGAGACCGGGGCGTTCAGGGCAATGTCCTGTCGAAGGTGGTGCGGACCAGCGTTCGGGTCCTGGCCTTCGTTGAACGCTGGACTCGGGCGCGTGGGCCCTTGTGGCTTCAGGAGGAGCCGGCCCGCCGATTCAATGCGATGGTCCTCATGTACGGCGGAATCCTGCTGGCGGCGCCCATTCCGCCGTTGATCCCGATGTCCAATTTTGCCCCGGCGATCGGTATCCTGCTGGTGGCCGCCAGCATGATGGAGCGGGATGGTTGGATGATCCTTGCCGGCTATGCGGCGACGCTCGCGGCCACGGCGTATATTGGGGCCATGGCCTGCTTTTACTGGTTTGGATGGCAGAGGCTGTCGGCGCCGGTCAGCGCATTTCTCCGGAGGATCTTCGAGTGAAGTATCGTTGGACTGTGATGCCGGCGGTACCGCAGGTGGCGCGGGCGCTGGAGTCGGAACTGGGCATTGGGCGACTGCTGGCCCACTGCCTGGCGCAGCGTGGCTTCACGGATCCGGGCGAGGTCCGGACCTTCCTGGAACCGCGGCTGAAGTCGCTGAGTGATCCCTATGATCTTCCCGAAATGGATCGGGCCGTGAACCGCCTGTTTGCGGCGCGGGAATCCGGGGAATCGCTGGTGATCTTTGGGGATTACGATGTGGACGGGGTGACGGCCACCACCCTGTTGAAGACGAGTCTGACTTCCCTGGGATGGACTGTGGATCACTATCTGCCGCACCGGATGGAGGAAGGGTACGGGCTCAGCCAGACCGGGGTGGAGAACTGTTTGGCCCGGTTTCCAGTGACGTTCCTGCTGGCGGTGGATTGTGGTTCCACGGCGGTGGAACAGATTGGCTGGCTCGCGACGCGCGGGGTGGACGTTTTGGTGCTGGATCACCATCAGGTCAGTGATCCCCGGCCGCCGGCGGTGGCGTTGGTCAATCCCCAACTGACCCCGGCGGGACGTGCCCACCAGCGTGAACTCTGCTCCGTTGGGCTTGCCTTCAAGTTGCTGCATGCGGTGGTGCGCCGAGGCCGGGATCTCGGACTGGAAGGATTTGCCCGCTTTGATTTGAAGCCCTTGCTGGATCTGGTGGCGCTGGGAACTGTGGCGGACCTCGTACCGTTGACAGGGGAGAACCGCATCCTGGTCACGGCTGGATTGAAACGTCTGGAAGTGACCAGCCGTCCCGGCCTGATTGCGCTCAAGGAGGTGGCACAGACGCGTTCGCCTGTGGGCGTTTACGAAGTGGGGTTCCAGCTTGGGCCCCGGCTCAACGCCTCGGGTCGAATGGAGACGGCAGAGGCGTCGCTGGAGCTTCTGCTGGCGCCGGATGTTGAATCCGCGCGCCCGCTGGCGGAGGCGTTGGATGCCACCAATCGAGACCGTCAGGCCACGGAGAAGCGGATTGCGGATCTGGCGCTCGGGGTCATCCGGTCGAAATTTCGTCCTGGCGACGATCTGGTGATTGTCGAGGGTGCCCTGGACTGGCACATCGGCGTGGTGGGAATCGTGGCGGCGCGGGTGCTGCGGGAGTTTTACCGTCCGACGCTGATTTTTGGGGGCGACAACGAATTCTGGCGGGGTTCCGGCCGCAGCGTCGCCGGTTTCGATCTCGCGGCGGCGCTGCGGGAATGTGGTGATCTTTTGGAAAAGCATGGCGGCCATGCCATGGCGGCGGGAGTCACCCTGAAACCTGAGAGACTGGATGCCCTTCGTGAACGGTTGAATGCGGAAGCCCGGAAAGTTCTTCGGGCGGAGTTGCTGATACCCGAGCTGATGCTGGATGCCGAGGTGTCACTTCGGGATCTGACGGTCGCTAGCGTCACGGAGCTCATGCGGTTGCAGCCCTTCGGGCAGGGCAATCTTCCCGTCCAGTTGCTGGTGCCGCGCGTTACCCTGGCTGCCCCGGCCCAGCGATTGGGACGCGAACAACAGCATTGGAAGCTGCGCGTCACCGACGGGGTGGGATTTCTCGATGCCCTCTGGTGGGGAGGTGCCGAATCAGGGGCGCCCCCACCTTCCGGGACATTTGATATCGCTGTGGTGCCCCAGATTGAAACCTACAACGGGCGGGTTTCCGTCCGGCTCAAGTTTCTCGATTGGCGTCCGAGTGGGCCGCCCTTGGCGTGACCCGGAATGGGCGGATCTTGGATGTTACTTCCGACGGTGCTTTTTGTGTTCACAAGGGAGCGCCGGCTGCTTCACAGTGCCCCTTTGCGCGGTTTGCGAAACGTCTGATGAAAAATCTGCTCAGTCTGGAAGCCCTGACGCGGGGCGACATGGAGTCCATTCTTTCCCGGGTTGCGAACTTCAAACGCAACCGCAAGACGCATGCTCGCCCCTTGGTCGGCCAGACTTGGGCCCTGATCTTCAGCAAGTCCTCGACGCGTACCCGGGTGAGCTTTGAGGTGGGACTCCGGGAGCTGGGGGCTGAGGTGATCTTTCTCAGCGCGGCCGAAATCCAGTTGGGGCGAGGGGAGCCGGTGCGGGATACCGCCCATGTGCTGGGGCGGATGGTTCACGGCGCCGTGGTCCGGACGTTTGCCCAGGCGGATGTGGAGGAGTTCGCCCGGTTTTCGGAAATACCCACCATCAATGCGCTGACCGACGATGAGCACCCATGTCAGATCCTGACCGACATTTTTACCTTCGAGGAATTGTCGGGTATCCCGATCACGGGACGCCGGGTGACGTTTGTGGGGGACGCGGCCTGCAACGTGCCGGCCAGCTGGATCTTTGCCGCGGCGCGGGTCGGATTCGAATTGCGGCTGGCGGCTCCTCCAGCGTACCAGCCGGCGCGTGCCTTGCTGGAGCGGGCGGGCGGGACCGTGGGGCCGGCGGGGCCGGCGGCTCCTTCAGATGCCTCGGCGTGGTGCTTTCCGTCCGGGGGACAGGTGATCTGCACGGCCGACCTCAACTGGGCCGCGGCGGATTCCGACCTGCTCTACACGGACGTCTGGGTTTCCATGGGCAAGGAGGCGGAGGCGGCCCAACGGATCCGGGACTTGTCCGGGTACCAGATCAATTCGTCGCTCGTGTCCCGTGCCAGGAAGGGGGCGCTGGTGATGCATTGTCTTCCCGCCTATCGCGGCAAGGAGATCGACGAAGCCACGCTGGAGGCCCATTCTGAGACCATCTTCACCGAGGCGGAGAACCGGCTCCACACCCAGAAGGCCATTGTGGACTGGATGATCTCCTGAGGCTCGGTGCCCCCCATCCACGGCGGTCTCGACGCTGCCCCCAATCCCGTTAAATTCCTCCGGCCATGACTTCGATACCGTCGGCGCCCGTGTCCCCGCAAAAGGTGAACCTTCGGCGTCCCGATGTGATGCACGCCGTCTCCGCGCAGGTGGTGGCCCACTACCGGAGCGAATTGGTGGAGCGGCTTCGGGCCAACGGCGGTCGGATCGCCCACGGGGGGTTGTCCATCAAGCTCGCGAAGGAATTCGGATTCTGCTACGGCGTCGAGCGGGCCATCGATCTGGCGTACGCCGCGCGCAAGGTGTTTCCCGACCCGGCCCGCATCTTTCTGCTGGGCGAGATTATTCACAATCCGGAGGTCAACGACCAAATCCGGGGCATGGGCATCGTCAGCATTTCCCCGAAGCCTTCCGATGAGGAGCTTGCCCAGCTCCAGCTTTCCGGAGAGGACGTCGTGTTGATCCCGGCCTTCGGGACCGAGGTGGCCACCCGGCGGAAGCTGGAGGCCATCGGCTGTCAAATGGTGGATACCACCTGTGGGGACGTCATGAGCGTTTGGAAGCGGGTCCGCCAATACAGCAAGGACGGCGTCACCAGCATCATCCACGGCAAGGCCAAGCACGAGGAGACCAAGGCGACGACCTCCCAGGCCACGGCGTACGGCACGGGACACTATCTTGTCGTCTTTGACTTGGGGGAAACGGACTACGTCTGCCGATACATCCTGGAGGGCGGCGACAAGGAGGAGTTCCTGACCAAGTTCAGGGGAGCCCATTCCCCCGGGTTTGACCCCGAGATCCACCTCAGGGCGGTGGGGGTTGCGAATCAGACCACCATGCTGCGGGGCGAAACCGAAGAGGTGCAACGTCGGTTTCGCGCGGCCATGGAGAGCAAATTTGGCGGAGCGCAGTTGGGTGAGCATTTCCGGGTGTTTGACACGATTTGCGGGGCCACTCAGGACCGGCAGGATGCCTTGGAGAAAATGCTCAAGGAGCCGATGGATCTTCTGATTGTTGTCGGCGGTTACAATTCCTCCAACACCTCCCACCTGGCCGAAATGGGTGAAAAGGTGCTCCCGACCTATTTCATCAAGAATGCGGCCAAGATGGAGTCCGGGACGCTGATCCGGCATTGGAATCAGCACATCAATCGGGAGGTGGAAACCCGTGACTGGCTTCCCGTGGAACGCCCGGTGACCGTGGGGATCACCGCCGGGGCGAGTTGCCCGAACAACCTGATCGAGGACACCATTCGGCGTCTGTTTGATCTTCGCGGGTTGGACGTGTCGGAGCTGTTGCGGCAATAACTCATCGGGACATCCCCAAGTTCCCTCCGGGGAAGACGCCGTTTCGCTTCAACATTTGGTCCGTATAAAGCAAAAACCCCGGTGTTCACACCGGGGTTTTTTGTCTCCGAGGAAACTTGGGGAACTCAGGCCTCGCGGCGGCGGGACGCCCATGCGAGGGCACCGAGGCCGAGGACTCCAAGAGCCACCGTTCCGGGTTCGGGAACCACCGTCAGCTGCCCGCGAATTTCTCCGCCGGGGAAAGCCGTCGAGTGAATGTTCATGTAAAGGTTGCCGGCGAACAAGGCGGATTCAGCAGCCTGGCTCAGCGTCACGTTGCCGGAATAAATTCCTGAACGAGGACCGACGGGGATGTGGATCGAAGCGAGGTCCACCAAAACGGGGCCGTTTTCGCCCGGGGCGCCCAAATGAATGTGGGAGCCCGTATAGTCGCCGGTCAGCGGATTGAACCCGAAGAGACCGTAGGCCGCGTTCACCGACAGCTCGTTGGACACGTCGTCGTATCGAATACCGACGCCGACGCCTCCGCCAGTCGCTGTGGTGTCCTTGACGGGAAATTCGTTTCCGCCGTTGAGACCATTGAGTTCGAGGGTGACGTCCCACGTGGTCGCTTGCGCGGCCGAGAGGCAACATCCCACCACCGCCATTGCGCTGATCAGATTTTTCATTGGCGAACGCCCGTCAGTTCAACAGAAGCAGAAACAAAGTCAACGCCTTAATTCACGAATCCGCAGATGCTTCCGTGGGGAGAGGGCTGTGTCTTGGGATTCATTCAAGTCGCCAATTCGGTAACGATAATGGGCGGAGGCGGGGAGGGGTGAAAACCTTGGGTTCACTGGGAGGTTTCGAGAGCGCTGGAATTGAAGAAAGCCCGGTCAGGCGTCCGCCAAACCCTTGGAATCACTGCTGAGAATCCGAAGATCAGAGTCCGGCAACGCGCGGTGCATGGCCTTTGCGACGGCTTCGGGATGCTTCTGGGTGAGGCAAATGATGGTCGAGCCACTCCCGCTCAGCCATCCTCCGACGGCTCCGGCTCGTTCCCCGGCGCGGATGACCCGGCTCAATTGCGGGATCAGCGCCTCGCGGTAGGGCTGATGAATCCGGTCGTCGAAGCATCCCCGCAGCAATTCGAGGTTCCCGCTGGCGAAGGCGGCGGTGATCATGGCGACGCGGGTCAGGCAATGGACCGTGTCCGCCTTGGAAAACGAGTTGGGAACCAGTTTCCGGGCGAGCGGCGTGCTGATCTCGAATCTTGGGATGAGCGTGACAAAGCGCGCGGAGGCTGGGACCGGAAAGCGCACTGCCCGGGCGGACCCGTCCACGACCGTCGAAGCCGTGAATCCTCCGAACACTGCCGGCGCGGCGTTGTCAGGATGTCCCTCGAGGCGGCTCACCAACTGAAACAGTTGTTCCCGGTTGAGAGGGTTCCCGCTGAGTTGGTTGAGAGCGCCGAGGCATCCAAGCCGGGCGGTGACGCTCGAACCGAGCCCCCGGGCAATGGGGACCTCGCCGGCGAGGTCGAGGGAAAATCCAAAAGCCGGAACTCTTGCGGATCGAAAGAAGAGCCGGGCGGCCTCGGAAAGCATGGCGGTCGCGGCGACGCGTCCTTCCGGGGACATGGGCGATGTCAACGTCACTCCGCGTCCGGGTACCCGGGTGGCGGTGGCGCAGTTGTGGATTCGGAGGGCGATGCCCAGGGTGTCAAATCCGGGACCGAGATTGGCGGTGGTGCCTGGGACGCGCACGGTGGCGCTTATGGGCAGGTCGCGTGGGGCGGGCATGGGAGGATTCAATGTTCCGACTTGGAGCCGCGGCCAAGGATGTCCGCGACCGCCTGCCGGGGGTTCTTCCCCTCGAACAGCGCGGCATGGATTTCCGCGGTGATGGGTGCGGACAATCCGAGACGTCTCGCCAATGCGTGGGCGCTTCGCGTGGTGGGGTATCCTTCGACGATGGAGGACCGTTGCGCGAGGACCTCAGCCGGTGTTCCGCCGCGGCACAGTGCCTCGCCGAAACTGCGGTTTCGGCTTAGCTTGCTGAAGCAGGTCACGGTGAGATCCCCCATGCCGCTGAGTCCGGCAAATGTCTCCGCTCGGGCGCCACAGGCCACCCCGATCCGCGTCATTTCCGCAAGGCCGCGGGTGACGAGCGCCGCCTTCGAGTTGTCACCGAATCCGAATCCGTCGCAGGCGCCGGCGGCGATCGCGATAACGTTCTTCAGTGCGCCGCCGAGTTCGACACCGATGACATCGCTGCTGGAATAGACCCGGAAGGTGGGACGGTGAAACAGGCCCTGGATTTGTGCGGCGATGCCGGGAGCGAGGCTTGCCACCGCCACGGCCGTCGGCGCGCCCCGCGCCACTTCCGCCGCGAGGGAGGGGCCGGACAGCGCGGCGGTCCGGGCTTCGGGCATGGTTTGGGACAGGATTCCGCACATGGTCAGTCCCGTGGAGTGTTCGAGGCCCTTGGTGGTGCTCACCACGAGCCCGGAGAACGAGGACAGCCGGGACGAAATTTCACGAAGGGCGCGGGAAGGCACCGAAAGGATCAGGACTTCGGCATCGGAGGTCGCGGCGGCGAGGTCGGACTCGAAGCGCCAGCCGGGGGGAAGAGGAACATCGGGAAGATAGCGGCGGTTTTCGGAAGCCGCGGCCGCCTCCGCGAGGTGGGCGGGATCGTGACCCCAGAGGGTGATCCGGTGGGTGTTCTGGTGCAGCACGAGGCCGAGCGCCGTTCCCCAGGCGCCGGCGCCGACGATGGTGATGTTCATTTCTTGGTAGCGGCCGGGGATGTCGGTTCGCCGGGCCCGGAAGGGCGCGGAGCACCCAGCCGGGCTTCGGTGCCGGCCCGCAGTCGCTGGATGTTGCCACGGTGACGCCAGATGACCAGCAATCCGATGGTCGCGGTCAACGCCACCAGCGGCCAGGGGGATCCCGTCAGCGCCGTGGCGAAGGGAAGCACGGAGGCCGCGATCACACTGCCAAGGGAGACGTAACGGCTGAAGGCGATGACCAGGATCCAGGTGGCGAGGGTGATGAGGAAGGCCACGGGAACGAGGGCCGCGAGCACTCCGGCGGAAGTGGCGACGCCCTTCCCGCCCCGGAATCCAAGCCAGAAGGTGTAGGTGTGTCCGAGAATGGCACCGATGCCTGCCACCAGGGGCAGATACAGTGCCGCCTCCTCGGCGCTGACCCAGGAGGCGAAGAATCGCGGCGCGAGCAACACGGCGGTGGCTCCCTTGAGGGCGTCCGCAACCAATACGAAAATCCCCGCCGGTTTGCCGAGGACCCTCAGCACATTGGTGGCCCCGATGTTTCCGGACCCGTGGGCACGGATGTCCACGCCGCGGGCACGGGCGACGAGATACCCGGTGGGCACCGAGCCGATCAGGTATGCCACGAGCGTTGTGAGCAGATAACCAAGCAGAACCACGGGCGCGTTTTAGGGGCAGGGCCGGGGGTGCGCCAAGGAAGGAGTTTGGGGATGTGCGTGGAGGTGGACGGTCCGCGTCCCCGGGAAACCTTCCCGGAGTCGGACCGCGCTCCGTGGATGACCGGCCTCAGCGGGTGGTCAGGGTTGCCCGCGCCCGATCAAAGCGAGGATCGGACTTGTAAAGGTCGCGCAGATTTCGAGCCTTGGGGTCGCGAGCCGTCCGGGCATCGCTGAGCCGGATGGCGGTGTCGAGATTGGATTGCGCCTCGGGAATCTTGCCCTGGGCCGCCAGAATGGCGGAGAGATCAAACCAGGCTTCGGGACTTTCCGGGGTTTTTTGGGCGTACCGCGTCAGGGCCTCCTCCATCTTGTCGATGCGGTTGATGGTTTGGTACGCCTGCGCCAGCGAGATCAGAATGCGGGTATCGCTGGCCGGGTTGGTCAGAAGCTGGTCCAGCACCGCGATGGCGTCGTTGCTGCGGTTTGCCTGGAGGTAGCTGCTGGCGAGCTTGAACCCGAGTTCCGCATTGGTGCCTTCGGCGCGGAACTGGCGCTCGCTGTCCTGGAGTTCTCTGGGATTCAGGGCCGCCGGTGGCTTGGTGTCGCGGAGGCGTCGCAACTGTTCCACCAATTCGCGCACGCCCCCGTTCTCAGGATCAAAGGCTGCGCAGGTCTCGGCAACACGGGCGGCGTCGTCGTACCGGCCCATTCCGGCAAGGAGGGAGGCGTAGTTGAAGACGGTTTCCGGGCTGTAAGGGCAAAAGGCAAACGCCTGTTTCAGGGCGAATTCCGCTTCGCGCAGATAGCGCTGCTGCTGTTCCGGATTGCCGGCACGCTGGGCGCGCCAGGCAAAGATGCTCTTGCCTTGGGCATTGCGGAGCTTGCTGAACGATTTTTGCGCCTGGCGGTCACGGACGAACTTCGGATCCCCCTTGAATCCGGCCAGGTCGCGCCGCATGTAGGTCCGGACCGCAAAGTCCGCCACCTGGGCTGTGGGCGTGTCGTAGGTGATCCAGTCCCCGATGAAGCGTTTGGCATACTGGCTCCAGAACTCGTGGTTCTCGGACAACTGTTCCTGTGAAAGGTCCGCCACGGGATTCCGCTCGATCTTCATGATGATTCCGAACGGCACGAGGTGCGGGTACATCCATTTCAGGGCGAAGCTTTCCTCCACGTAGAATTCATGGTCCGGGTTCTTGTCGAAGATGATCTTCGTCAGCAGGCCATTGATGGCCATGACCGCCACCTGGCCGGTCACCGAGACACGGCCGTCGGGCAGCATGTTGACCTGCTCACCGGCATCCAGCTCGTTGTTCTGGAAGCGCCGTGCCGCGTCGGCGGTGTATTCCTGGAAGCAGCGGGACGCCTCCTCGACGGTCGGGATGTGAATTTCGAGGTCCGGATAGAGTCCACCGAGACTGACGGCGATGAGTCCGGGATAGGCCGCCTCGAGAAGTTCCCGGTTGAGACGGATCCGGTTGAACGTGGGCGGATTCTGTTTCGCAAAGTCTTGGAGGTGGGCGCTGAGAGTCACGCCCGTGAAGCGCCCCGGGGCATCATACAGGGAAGGCCCCTGGATGAGCCGGTTGAGGGCGGCGGACAGATCGGCGGGCGAGGCGAGCGCCCCTGACCCGAGTTGTTCCCTCAGGTAGGTGGAGAGCGGGTCGCTACCGGTCTGCAGGCGGGTTTGGAGTGCCTTGAAGTCCGTGAAGTCGGCCGGATGGAACATCGAGCTGCCGGCGCGCCGTTCCTTCTCGATGCGGGCCCCTAGGTCGGTGAGGAAGCGGTCCAGAGGCGCGGCGATCTGGGCAAGAAAGTTGGTGCGACCCCGCGCGGCGGACCTGGAGTCATTCAGCATTCCCTGGAAGAACGGAGGATCCTTTTGGGCGCTTCGCTCGTAGTGGGCGCGGATGTAATCCAGATAAGTGTTATCGGCGAGGGCGTTCTGGGTGATGATGTAAACGTCCCGCCGGTCAAACTTCGCATCCAACCGGTCCGCCGGTGGGGTGAAGCTTTCCGCAAAGATCATGTAGGTTGGGGCGAACCGGCCGGGGTCCGTGCCGCCAAAGAGCACGGTATCCCGGGCCATGGACGGATACACGGGCTTGCCCGCCGGCGTCTTCGGCGCCGGCGCCACGGGAGTGTCCGCGCCGGGTTCGAACATGTCGTGTCCAAACCAGTACCCGAAGTAGTGGTGGCGCTGTTCGTTATCGCCCCAGTGGGACAATGCGGAGTCGAACGGGATCAATGCAAAGAGGCAGAGGAACGGCGTCAGGCGTGCCCGTTCCCGATGGAGGAAGATCAAACCGACAAAGACGACCGACAGGGCGAGGCTCAGCAGGGCGGCGGTCCGAAGGATGGTGAACGCAGTGTCGCTGAAGGTCGCGACCACTTCATACAGGTTGAACGCGCAGGCGACCGCACCGCCCATGAGCAGCGGGAATCGGTAGCGTTCGTACTGGGTCAGGAGCAGCGCTCCGATCAGGGACAATCCGTAGCCGACCCCAAGCGCGATGATGACGTGGGAGGTGGTGAAGAACACCTTCACCAAGTCCCGGCTTTGCTTGTCCACCGTTGGGTTCAGGAGCACCAGGAGCAGAACGGCCAGGCACAGATAAACGCCGGACAGTCCGAGGATCCATCCGCGCTCGCGCCGCTGCATCCGCATGAGAAAGGCGAACGGCACCAGACCGATCAGGAGGTTGGCCCAGTTGAACTCCTCCTGGGCTCCCTCCGCGTACATGAACAACTGGCGGATGAGCAGTAAGGGATCCTTGGTGGGCGAGGTCTTTTCGTATTGCCCACGGGTGAACGCGTGGATGAAGCCTTCCCAGGTTCGCGGATAGCCCCAGTTCATCGGCGGGTTCGACATCGAGGCAATGGGCATGTAGAGGTACACCACCGCCCCCAGAAACCAGAACACGCCACACAGGAAGGCAATATGGAGACGGTCGCCGAGACCTCCCGTGAGCACAGCCAGCCAGATCGTGGCCACGAGGGAGCCGAAGCCGACGAGGTGGAAGATGCCGAGGATTTCCGGATTTTGGTTGAAGGTGTTGATCTTTCCCGAGAGGTGACCGGCAAATCCCAGGAGCCAGATCACCGTGTTTACGAGAAACAAATCCCGTCCGACCTTGCGGTCGCCCATCGCGATGATCACCTCGATGCCCATGGCTGCAACAATCAGGGTCTGGTGGTTCGCGAAGCAGAGTCCGAAGAGGAAGAAGGCGGCGTAGAGGTATCGCCGCTGACTGGGGGCGTAGCTCCAGCGCATGAGGTACACCAGCGTCAGAGCGAGGGTCAGCACGGCCAGGGTGTACACCTCCACAATGACCGCCTGGCTCCAGATGAAGCCGTTGAATCCGATGAGCAGTCCGCTGACGAGTCCGGAGATGAAACATTGCGGATTCTCCCACGTTCGCGAGAGGTCCTTGAAGAGGTCGATACTCTCCAGAATGAGGCTGCTGCCGCGGGAAACCATCAGTCCGATGATGCCGGCGGAAAGCGCGGCGGCCACGGCGGACGACACCGCGACCCGCCAGGCCATGCTGGAGAAGGGCAGCAGTTTGGTGAACGCCCAGGAGTAAAGGGTCCACGCCGGGTACCCGGGGGGATGCGGAACCCCAGCGTACATGGAGCCGACCGCCAGTTCCCCGGAATCCTCGAGGGTAAGATCCGGGGCGATGGTGTAGAGGTAGGTCACCAGCATGACCAGGGTCACCACCGCAAAGGTCAGCCAGTCCACGGGGCGGAACAGCTTGGCGACCTCCGGGGCCGCACTGTCGGGGAGTGCTGGCGGGGTAGAGCGTTTTTCGGAACCGGATGGAAATTCGAGTATCGGAGACGACGGTTTTTGTTTCGCCATGGGAAAAGGGGTCGGGGGATCTGAATCGGGGAGGTGCGGCGTCAGTTTAACCCGCCCAGGGACCCGTTGGTGGAGGGTTCGGGCGCGGTGTTGGTCCAGGTGAAACCCGCCAGGGGTAGGGAATTCTGCGCGCTCTGCGCCGCCGAAGCACTGTACGCGGCAAACAATGCGCTGTTGGTTCCCCCCAGGGCCGGGCCGGATTGGACCGACGGGTGAAGGAAGATAGATCCTACAATCACCGCGGTCCCGAGAGCGGGCATCAGCCAAGCCATGCCCCGGGCGATGCCCGCAACCTCCGGCACCGGTGTCCGGGAATCGAACAGTCGGGCGCGGAGGGCAGGGGAGACCTTACGCGGGGTCCGGGACGCCAGCAGCGTTTCCAAGGGATCGTTCGAGTTCATGGAGTTCAGAAGGTTCGGATTCACGAAGACACGCCCGGAGTTTGTTCATGCCATACCGATAGCGGCCTGCGGCCGTATTGGGGGACAGCTCCAAAATGGACGCGATCTCCTCGAAAGTATGCTCGTGCCATATTTTCAGGACGATCACCTCGCGTTGTTCGGTGGGCAGTCCCTGAAGGCACCGCAAGGCAGCCCGCTCCGCCGGAGACTCCTCACCTTGAGACTCAAACCAGCGGGCGGCTTCGAATTCCCGGGCGATGCGGCGAAATAGGGAACGGCGGAAATTGAGTGCCCGGTTCCGTACAGCCCGGACCAGGTAATGCCCGGGCTTTTCTGGGCGTTCCTGAAGTGCAAGCAGGGAGGCAAAAACCTCGTGCAGGACATCCTCCGCTTCGGCATGACTCAGCCCAAGGCTTCGTCCATAGAGGACGAGCCGCGCTGCCGAGTCCTCATAGAGGGCCTCGCACCAGCCTGCATGGGGGCTGAAATCACTCACGCGTTTGACCAGGAGACACTGCCACCCCCGCATTTGTATGTCTCCGGTGAAAAAATATCGGATTCGGACCCGACCTGGGGGCGGCCGGGAGGCGTCCAAGACGGTGGGATCCTTGGGGCCGGGGGCCCCCCA
>JAXMHR010000030.1:0-26419 GCA_046346705.1 Verrucomicrobiota bacterium
TGATGTGACGGGCGGTGTGTACAAGGCCTGGGAACGTATTCACGGCGCCGTAGCTGATGCGCCATTACTAGCGATTCCAGCTTCATGTCGGCGAGTTGCAGCCGACAATCTGAACTGAGCCCGGTTTTTTGGGATTTGCTCCACCTATCGGTCTTGCTTCCCTTTGTGCCGGGCATTGTAGTACGTGTGCAGCCCTGGCCGTAAGGGCCATCCTGACTTGACGTCATCCCCACCTTCCTCCTCGTTTAAGCGAGGCAGTCTGTCCAGAGTGCTCCAAACTCTCGTTTGGGTGGCAACAGGACACAAGGGTTGCGCTCGTTGCGGGACTTAACCCAACATCTCACGACACGAGCTGACGACAGCCATGCAGCACCTGTGCACGCTCCTCTTGCGAGGTCGTCACCCTTTCAGGCTTCTACCACGTGCATGTCAAGGCCAGGTAAGGTTCTTCGCGTTGCATCGAATTAAGCCACATACTCCACCGCTTGTGCAGGCCCCCGTCAATTTCTTTGAGTTTTAATCTTGCGACCGTACTCCTCAGGCGGCGCACTTATCGTGTTAACTTCGCCACGAGCGGGTTTTAAATCCGTTCACAGCAAGTGCGCACCGTTTAGGGCCAGGACTACCGGGGTATCTAATCCCGTTTGCTCCCCTGGCTTTCGTGCCTCAGCGTCAGATGCCGCCCAGAGATTCGCTTTCGCCACTGATGTTCCTCTCGATATCTACGCATTTCACTGCTACACCGAGAATTCCAATCTCCTCTGCGGCCCTCGAGCACGGAAGTATTCAAGGCAGTTTCCAAGTTGAGCCTGGAGATTTCACCCCGAACTTTCCGTGCCGCCTACGCACCCTTTACGCCCAGTAAATCCGAACAACGCTTGGGACCTCTGTATTACCGCGGCTGCTGGCACAGAGTTAGCCGTCCCTTCCTCTTCCGCTACTATCAAACCGAGTTGTGTTAGAACGCGGTAATTATTCGCGAATGACAGGGGTTTACGAGCCGAAGCCCTTCATCCCCCACGCGGCGTCGCTCCATCAGGGTTTCCCCCATTGTGAAAAATTCTCGACTGCTGCCACCCGTAGGTGTCTGGACCGTGTCTCAGTTCCAGTGTGGCTGGTCGTCCTCTCAGACCAGCTACCCGTCTTAGCCTTGGTGAGCTTTTACCTCGCCAACTAGCTGATAGGCCGCGGGCTCATCGCAAAGTGTTAGGCCTTTCGGTCCCCAACTTCAGGATTCAGGGGATGCCCCCCGTAAACCACATCCGGCATTAGCCCACTTTTCAGCAGGTTATTCCAGTCTTTGCGGTAGATTACCCACGTGTTACGCACCCTTGCGCCACTCCGATTTTCCAATATTGCTACCGAAAAATCAGCGTTCGACTTGCATGTCTTATCCACGCCGCCAGCGTTCGTTCTGAGCCAGAATCAAACTCTCCGTAGAAAGCTTGACACACAGATGTGTCAATGATTCTGAAATTGACAGGCTGACTTAATGTCTGCCTTACCGTACATCGCTGCTGTCAATGAGCCGGAACTCAATATATGAGACGACAAATTTGCTCTCGACCACTTTGAGAGGTCAAGAACCACTCTGCCGTTTCGTATTCGGTTTGTTCCGAACGACGGGGAAACAATTATCGAATGTTGCTCAGACCGTCAAAGAGTTTTTGGAAAAATTTCCACCCCGGTCCCCTATTTATTTCCCAGCTTATCCAGATTTTCTTCTTTAACTTGTTGATGAATAACTATTTGTTACTCTAGAATTCGTTTAGGTCGCCGGAGTTTTTTTTAGTTTTCGGCTACGGATTATTCACGTCGGAAGGACAGCACTTGGTAGTCGCGGGCACCCGAACGACTGATCAGGCCGACAAACGACTCCCGTGCGGCACCCAGTTGTGCCGTTACCCGGACGGAGAAGGTGTAGCTTTGGGTAGTCAGTTGAATTCCTCCACCCGCCGCTGGAGCACCGCCCAAGAGGCGCGCAATATCGCCAACATCATGGGCTGGAAGCTCATCCCGAACCCTGATTGCTTCGCGAGCCCTGGATTCATCTCCATTCAAAAGGAGCCGCAGGACGGCGAACGGGGCCGTGTTGACATTGACCCTACCCGTCGAAATCGCACAGAAGATTTGAGATAGACCAGTGCCCACCTTCTCAGAGTCCCACCCTGATCGCGGCGCAGATCCCCCTACGTCAGGACTATTCTCCCCCAAAGTCGTTTGTCTCCAATCGGGGCCAAAAAACATTTCCCTGCTGATTCCCCGCACCAGTCGGAGCTCCGCCACGTCGTCTATGGCACCGTTTTTGGCTTCATACGGAGGCTGGCGTTCAAGATAGAACTCGGTCTCTGCTCCACCCGTCGCCTGAGGCAAATCGTTCGCATCGATCCAGTCGACCAGGGCGGCCCCCACAAGCGACGCATCCGTCGCATCGGCACCCGCCATGGACAGGGCCTGATCCAACATCAAAGGATTACGGTATACCGAGTTGATGTTCACCCATCGTTCCTGATCCGTTATGGCAATGGAAATCGCTCCGTCTCCGAGAGGGATACGATCCAGCGTCATGCCCGAAAATGGGTTGTCCACGGAATCAACTGGGCCCGGTCCACCAGCCCAGAATTGATTGAGGGCGAAGTAGCCACGTTCACTCGGAACCCGAGTCTCTTGTTGAACGAGAATCCACTTTGCGACCTCGATCCCTGATCGTCCCATCCATTCCAATTCCGCACCACTGCGGGTATTTGCCGCAAGACGGGTCTCCACCTTCATGGCATAGGCGAAAATTCCAGCCATGACCCCAAGAGTAAAGAGAGTGAGCAGCACGATGATCATCGCTATGCCATCTCGCCGCGGAGTACTTCTCCCTTTTGTTCCACTATTTAGGATCATCTCCCGCCCCCTTGCGGCGCCCCGATTGCGCCGCCTTGAAGCGTCGCCGGCACCGAAGAATCCGGTAATCGAATCGACCGATTTATCGCCTGCGCTGGTCTTCGCGACATTTGATTTTCAGTTCCCACCCCAAGGGTTACTTCCACCAGCATCGGGAGTTGATTAGTAGTCAGCCATTCCTCGACGAGTTCGCCGCGTCGTTTATCCCAAAACCGAAGTTGAAATTGACTCACCTCCCTCGCCAACACGAGAGGGTGTGTATCCACGTCCGAAGTTAGCGGCGAAAGGAGGGGAGTCTGGTGCATCACCAAATCATTACCTCCATCCGGTGATGGCTCCACTCGAAGAGTTATCCTCCGAAGCCGTTGACCCTGAAAAAAGCCGCTGCCCGGAAATGAGTCGCTCAGACTGGCTGCGAAACTGACTTCGGCGTAGTTTCCACTGGTGTCAGCGTTAAAGGAATACCATTTGGGATTGCTCTGAAACATTTGTGCTGATGCCAATGCAGATTCTACACACTGAAGTCCCAAACGGGTCCGTTGAGACTCGGCGGCAATTCGAATCGCCGATTCAGTGCTCCGAGCAATCATGCGCCACGTGCCAAATAGCATTGCGAGGACGATCGCGAAGATGAAGGTAGCAACCAGAATCTCAATCAACGTGAACGCTTCCGAGCCAGGGCGGCGATCCTCACAAGTCGAGGCTGTCGTATTCCTTCCGAGCTTCATCGTCCGACGGCCCTTGTAGATTGTGGCCGAAACAGCAGGACGCTCATTTTTGAGAGGGTCCCCTGAGGGTCATGTGTGGAATACACCTGAAAATCCACCTGGTAGAGCCCATTGGACGCTACCTCCCGGATTTCACGGTTCCAACGGTACCCCGGATAGAGGTCGCCGAAGGTTCCGGATTCCTGGCCTTCCTCAAGGCGGTTGGTCAACGACGCCATGGCAGCCAGCGACCCCGCGTCAACGTGAATTCCTTCCAGAATCCTTGCCGTTCGGAGCCCATTTGAGCAAATCATCAGTATTCCCGCCAGACCAACCGCCAAAATCGCGGACGCCACCACCACCTCAATCAAAGTGAACGCCTCCTTGCGACCCATCTTTGCCAATGTAGGAGCTTGCAAACTTAGTGTCATCGCAACCTCCGGACGTCCGGTTGACCGGTCATGATATCGAGCGACACGTGCATAATGTCCGCCTGAAGCCAGATAAGGTTCGCTTCCAGGGAGTCGCAGGTGCCATTGGGAAAAAAGCGGATCGCAGGTGCCTCCCCACTCTGCCCCGACGGCGCCACCCCGTTGACGATCAGGGACTGAAACGCGACTTCGTCATCAACGCGTGCGTGGAATCTCTGCGCTGTCGCCGTGCCCGGTTCTAGAGCACCCGCATCGTCAACCGCGGGCGAAGCATTCTGGAACGATGATGCACCCTCCACTTGAGGAACCGCCTCTACTCCAATCTCAGCCCCTCCGGAATAAATCACGACTTGCATCGGCTTCCCGCCCAGAATTGCGTCTACACGCGCCAACCGGCAGGCTTCAATCAGGTCGTTGGTCGCTCGTACCAGCGGAGTCTTCCGTGCAGAACGAAAATAGGGAATTGCCGTCATCATCAACAACGCGGCGAGAGCCATGGCCACCAACAACTCAATCAGAGTAAATGCAGTTCCCGTTCGGAGCGGTCCCATTGAAGGGGGGCGACTCATTGCACGTTACCTCTGAAGATTCTGGGTTATTGCGAACATCGCAGACATGACGCTCATGAGCAGGAACCCAACCAATATGGCGATTCCTACAATCATGACAGGTTCAATCAGATTCGTCATTGCGCGGAGTCCCAGCGTTAATTCTCGCTCATAGGTTTCCGCGACATTTTCGAGGGAGCCCGGAATATCGCCTGTTTCCTCCCCAATGCGGAGGAGATCGATCATCAGTTGCGGAAAGATTCCGGCGCGGGCCAGGGGTTGGGCCAAAGTCTTTCCATCCGTCACCGCGGCTCTCGTTTGGGAAATTGCGTCACCGACGATTGCATTGGGAACAACCAACTCGGTAATCCGCAGTGCCTCAAGAACGGGAACGCCGTTCTTAAGAAGGGTCCCCAGTGTCCGGGCAAATTGCCCAAACAGATTGAGCCGGGTCACTTTTCCAAAGACTGGAAGCGAAAGCTTTAGGCGATCGAGGTTTCGCCTGCCCGAAGGCGTTGCCCTGTATCGGATAAACACAAATCCAAGAACCACACCCAAGAGGAGAAGCGCCCACCACCATTGGCTGAGGAATCGACTCATTCCGATGAGCAGTCGAGTGGACGCGGGCAATTCAAATCCAGGGATGCTCTCGAAAAGATTCATGAACTTAGGGAGCAGTGCCGTCATGAAAAATACCACCAAGGCAACCCCGACACTGAGTACGACAAGAGGATAGATCATGGCCGACTTAAACTTCGCCTGCACATCAGCAAATCTCTCGAAGTGAGAAGCTTGCCTACGAAGAACCTCCTCAAGCGCACCACTTTTCTCCCCAGCGCGAACCATGTTGACCACCAGAGGAGGGAAAATCGTCGATTGCCGCCCCATGGCGTCGGAGAGGCTCCGTCCCTCCGTGACGTCCTGCTTCAACTGCCGCGCCACTTCCGAGGGAATCCCTTTGGAACTAAGGCTGACCATCGACTGCAATGCCATCGTCAACGGCATGCCAGCACGCAACAAGTTCGCCAACTGCTGGGTAAAGGTTGCCAGTTCCTGAAGGCGGGGCTTTCGCCGCCGTTGGAATTGGTTCAGGAGCCCCGCGGGCAGTATCCGGCGGGTACTCTGCCCGTTCGAGACAGGGGGAGTTTTTGAAGCCCCCGCTTTCGATGAAACCACTTCGACTGGGAACAGCCCGGACTTGGAAAGCTGGCTCAAGGCTGCGACCCGGTCGGCGACGTCCAGAGTACCGTGAACCAATTCTCCCGACCGTCGGCGGGCCTTGTACTGGAAGAGGGGCATATCGCGGAGAATCCATACCCGGAGGTTGGCCAAAGTTCCAACTCCATCCATTTCCAAACTCCACGGTCAGCCACAATCCTCAACTATCCCGTTGGTCGCGTTCGCCCCCCGAACCCGCACCGTTTGACACTCCAAAATGACGACCATAGAATTCTCGTCCATGACCAATTCTCTCGAGGTCCGATCGGAGCAAACCGAATCCGTCCTGACCCTCACCGAAGCGGCTGCTAGACACGTTTCAGGGATGCTCGCGGCTGATCCCGATAACTCCGGAAAGTTTCTACGCGTATTTGTGGAAGCAGGCGGATGTTCCGGAATGCAATATGGAATGACCTTTGACGACCGTCGTGACGATGACCTGGCGTCGGACTTTTTCGGGGTGAGAGTTCTGGTGGACCCGTTCAGCGCCAACTACATCCGGGGGGCCGTCATCGATTTCAGTGACGCATTGACGGGGGGGGGATTCAAGATCAACAACCCGAACGCACAGAGTTCCTGCGGTTGCGGAAAGTCCTTCCACGGCTAGCCGCTCTTTCGCACAGGAGCGGCGGGCGCCGCCGAAATGAAGTCGCTATTTCGAAGCGGTAGTCGATCGCCATTAACACCACTACGCCCTGACCGCGGTGACAGTAATCGAGAACTTGTTCGCGAGAACTTCCATCTCGGGCTGATCCAAAAGCAAAGTTTTCCCCGCCTCAATCGCGACGACGGCGATGCCACTTTCGCGGCAAACCTCAATCGTTTTGGGGCCAACACACGGGATATCGAACCGGAGATCATGGCCATCCTTGGCCACTTTGACTGCGACCGCCTTGCCGTCGCGGCCGGCAAGTTGCCCTCCGCGTTGGAGGCACCCATCGGTCCCTTCAAATGCCTCGACAGCGAGGATAGTTCCCTTCTTAACGACCACGCTTTGGCCAATTTCCAAACGGGAGACTTCCTTGGCCAG
The DNA here is from genome assembly GCA_046346705.1 of Verrucomicrobiota bacterium. GTDB lineage: Bacteria > Verrucomicrobiota > Verrucomicrobiia > Limisphaerales > UBA9464 > UBA9464. Next base: position 6,827 of record JAXMHR010000030.1, read on the forward strand.
TCTCAACCCAAAGTTCACGTCTTCAGCCTGCTCGGCGTTCATTTTGGGACCCACAAGATATCCAGGCTCCGGAAGCCATGGCCCCAGCCAGCGCAAGGGCTCAATGAGCGTAACCCCCTCTTTTGCAAGCTCATCAGCAACAGCACCAAACAGCGTGTGGGCGTTCTTTTCCTTGATTTTAAACAACAGGGACATTGCACGAAAATCGGGGCGGATATCGAATAGGTTTCGGGGCGCGAGTTGCCCCAACATGACACATTCCTTCACCCCCCGTTCCCTGAAAACTTCAATCATCCGACCGAGTTGACCAACTCGAAGCCAGACCACTTCATCCACCAGGTTCATCAAATCCGGGTCGGTTTCACCCTCCGCCGCAACGGCGACAACCCGCCTACCATCCCGCCTTGCCTCCCGGGCAAATAAGAGCGGCAACGATTTTGATCCTGCAATTAGACCCAAAGGCGGCTGGCTCACGCGATAGTCTGGCCGGAACTATCTCATGGCAGAAAGCGAAAACCAAAACGGGAGGCGTTGATCCAATTCACCGGAACCGTAAGCCTCGGTTCCAGTTCGAAAACAGGCGTTCCACGCTTGGCTCGCATTGTGGCTCAGGATAGTTCTGAGCCGCATGATCCGTCCGTCGCTTGTGTCGATCGCAGTTTTCATTCTCGTGGCGGTGATCCAAACCGGCTGTTCGACGCCTTCCACCGCTGATTCACCTCCGGGAATGCACTATTCCCAAGGAAGCTTGCTGGCCGTGGAAGCGGCCTCCATGGACAAAGTTTGGCGCGCCAGTCGCGCGGCCCTGAGCAGTTTGGATATCACGGAACTGGAGGCCCAAGGTTCGACTCTTGCTGCCTTTATCGACGGTAGAACGCCCGACCTCAAGAAGGTGACCATCAAGATGCGTCCCCTCTCCCCGACGAAAACCGAACTCAAGATTCGTATTGGCACCTTCGGCGACGAGTCCCTCGCCCACCTGATTTACGAAAAGATCCAAATCGCCCTCGCTCCGTGACTTCCTCCGGGAGAACTTGAAATCCCTTCGGAACGCGGTTGACGAATCCACCGGACAGGGCTGAATCGGCGCCGCCAACCACATGAAGTATAACTCCCCTTCCGCGATCACCCTGTTCGCCGCGGCCGTGGTACTCGTCGGGTGTCACCACAAACCGAAACCCCGTCCTGCAGTCACCGGCACCCTGAACTACGATAAGTTCGTCGTTACCCCGGGATGCAGCATCGAGGTACGACTCGATGACGTTACGGCTACCAACGCCCCTGAATTCAGCCTTTCCCGCCAGTACATCGACCCCCGGGAATCGTCCCCCATTCCGTTTACGCTCCATTACGCGCCGAAGTCGATTGACCCCGCCCACAAATATGCCGTTTCGGCGCGGATCACTTGCGGGGCGGAACTTCGCATGATCAGCGAGAGCAGCGTGCCGGTGCTTACCCAAGGGAATCCAACCCAGATCAAACTCACTTTGAAGTCGGCCTTGCGGTGAAAAACGGGGGCGAAGGCAGTCGTTTCGTCCAAGTTTCGCGTCCATCTGGAACAAATCCCAGCCTCGCGTATAATTTTGCCGCGCTCGGGTACCGACGGTCCACCTCCAACCGGAGGACACGGGCTCCTTGATCCACTAGAGCTCGAGACGTCTCCGTCAGCAGCTGTTCCCCGACGCCACGACCGCGGTATCGCGGGGAAACATAAAGTTCGTCCAATAATGCCGCCAGACCGTCGAATTCCAGACTAAAATAGAACGCTACCAGTGCGTACCCGGCAAAACCTGCCTCCGATTCCGCAAGCCAGATCCGGCCGAGTTTTGGATCTCCGATTATTCGGCGAAGGAGCGCCTTCTTGGCGTCGTCGTCCCAGACGAATCCAAAGTACTGGTAAAACTCCCGGATGATCGGAAACAACCCCGTCAGGTCCTCCATGGAGGCTTGGCGGAAGGAAACAACCGTGTCAGACCTCATGTTTCCAACGGGGTTCCCAGCACATTCGAAAAGCCTGTAGTTAGCCGACCCCGGACCCGAATTTGCCCGCGAACGATGGCGGCAATGACTTCGGGATAAAGAAGGCGTTCCGCCTCCTGAATCCGCGAATGGAGAGTCTCTGCCGTGTCACCATCCCGGACCTCGACACACCGCTGTGCAATGATCGCACCGGTGTCCACGCCTTGGTCGACGAAATGGACCGTGCATCCGGTCACTTTCACTCCGTAATCGAGAGCCTGTTTCCAAGCAGCCAACCCGGGAAAGGACGGCAAAAGTGAAGGATGAATGTTCACCACCCTTCCCTCGAATTCGCGAAGAAATTCACCCTTGAGGATCCGCATGAAACCCGCCAGTACGACTAAGTCGGCGTTCACCTCGCGCAGCGCCTTGAGGAAAGCCGCTTCCGCCGTCTCGTCCAGCTTGGTTCGAAAAGCCCCCGGAGACAGATACTGGGCAGGGATTTCGCGATCCCGGGCATGCTGAAGTATCCCCGCCCCATCCACATCACTCACGACCAACACCACCTCAGCCGGTATCCGACCGACGGTGATCGCATCGGCAATGGCAACGAAGTTGGAACCCTTGCCGGACCCGAGAACGGCAATCCGAAATGGATGGTGACTGGCCACGCACCGAAGGTAACCCCGTCGCCCCGCCTCTGACCAGAAAAGGGGGCCGGGAAAGCCTCCCAAAAGGAAGGCGGCTCCTCCCTCGACTTCGGCGCCTTCGAAACGTATCAATCCGGGCTGCATTCTATGCCTGATCCCGCCGTGCCAGCGCCCGCCGACTTCGTCCGAGATCTGATCGCTTCAGACCAGGCTGCCGGACGGGCACCTTTGATCCACACCCGATTTCCACCGGAGCCCAACGGATACCTGCATATCGGCCATGCAAAATCCATCTGCCTCAACTTCGGCATTGCTGAACAGTTCGATGGCATCTGCAACCTTCGCCTCGATGACACCAATCCGACCCGCGAGGAGACCGAATACGTCGACGCCATCATCGAAGACGTCCGTTGGTTGATAGCCGGGTGGGCCGATCGACGTTTAGGGCTCAAAACCGCCGGAAACCGACCAGCGCCTTCCGCAACCCCGGAAGGCCCTGACTACCGCCAGGATGTCCTGTTGCCAACGCAGGCCAACGGAGTCTCCGTTGAACCTTGCTACGCCTCCGATTATTTCGACGCAATCTACGCCTTCGCAATCCGACTGATCGAGAAGGGGCTCGCCTATGTTTGTGACCTCTCTCCGGAGGAAACCGAACGATACCGCGGAAGTCCAGACCGCCCCGGCACCGATAGTCCCTACCGTTCCCGCGCAGTTTCCGAAAATCTCGATCTGTTTGCCCGCATGAAGGCGGGAGAATTCCCCGATGGAGCCCGCACCCTCAGGGCGCGCATCGACATGACCTCCCCGAACATCTGGCTCCGGGATCCCGTCCTCTACCGAATCCGGCACGCGGAACATCATCGGACCGGCCGCGCTTGGTGCGTGTACCCGATGTATGACTTTGCCCATTGCTTGAGCGACTACATTGAGGGAATCACCCATTCCATCTGCACCTTGGAGTTCGAAGTCCACCGCCCGCTCTACGACTGGATTTTGAACCATGTCGGGCTGCCGCGACCACTGCCGCGCCAGATCGAATTCGCCCGCCTCAACCTCGGCTACACCGTGATGAGCAAACGGAAGCTGCTCCAACTGGTGAACGAAGGACGGGTGTCCGGATGGAATGATCCGCGAATGCCGACACTGAGCGGACTACGCCGACGCGGGATTCCAGCGAGAAGCATTCGAGGATTTGTACAGCGCACCGGCGTGACCAAGTTCAACGCCGTCTCAGACCTCGCTTTGCTGGAACATGTCGTCCGGGAGGACTTAAACCGGACAGCGATCCGTCGTCTCGCGGTCTTGCGACCACTCAAACTGGTTCTGACCAATCTCGCCCCAGGTGAGGTGCACGAGTTTCCCGCCATCAATAATCCGGAGGATGAATCCGCCGGCGTTCGAACCATTCGACTCACCCGGGAAGTGTTCATTGAGCAGGATGATTTCCGCGAAGTCCCGCCGCCCAAGTATTTCCGGCTTCGCCCCGGAGGAGAGGTCCGACTGAAATACGCCTGCATCATTCGTTGCGACGAAATGATCCACGACGATTCAGGCCAGGTGGTGGAACTCCGGGGAACTGCAGACCTGGATTCGCGAACTGGCGGCCCGAATGCGGGTAGGAAGGTGAAGGGAACAATCCATTGGGTAAGCGTACCGGATTCGCAGGAGGTTCCGGTCCGACTCTGCGATCGGTTGTTCACCGAGGAGGAACCGGAAAAGGACGGACGCGATTTCCGATCCGTGCTGAATCCTGCATCGCTGGAGACCGTTGTTGCCCGGGTTGAGCCCGCGCTCGCATTCCCGGAACCAGAAATGCGATTCCAATTCGAGCGGATTGGTTATTTCTGGCCGGACCCGGTTGAATCGCGTCCAGGACAGCCCGTATTTCTTCGCATCCTGTCCCTCAAGGATGCCTGGGCGAAAGAAGGTATTCGCGCCTGAAACTCGAGCTACTCGAGGGTAATCCCAACCACAAAGGGAATTGCGGTTCCTTGGGCAGAAATCAGGTCCAAGGAAACCACCGCCCGATCCGTCCAGGGATTCTCCAATGTGATATGATAGAGGACTTCGAAGCGGGGAGGATTCTGTGATTCTGATCCAGGATTAAGCCCCCTCCACGCGACGCGGCTTTTCTCTGTCTGCCGCGGGTTGACTACGGGAACCATGTGATCCTCCAGATGAACACCGAGCGCCAAAGGAAGGTCCAGAGCCCCGCCATCGAAGAAGTTTAGACGGACCCAAGCCACCTCCGTCCCGCGAACTACCGATCCCTGGGCATCCATCGCGGCACCGAGAAGATGAATCCTACGGACCGGGCGCCCCACAGGAATTCCCTCCACCCGGGATTGAAACGAGGACGGTTGGGTAAGGAACCGTTCCCCGCGGAGCTGGAGAACGCCCCGAACATCAAACAGGATTCCGTCATACACACTCAAACCCGGGCGAACCTGAACCAAACTGTCCTGGACAAGATCGGGATCCAGCAATCCCCAACTCTGATCGAGACGCGCATTGTAAAAGTCTGACAAGTCCACCTGTTCCGGGCCCGCCTTCAGATCCCGAAGGAGAGGGCCAGGCTTTTTAAAGTCGGGCATCTGAATTTCGGTGACCGCGCTTCCCCAAGTGATCGCATTCCTTGCCGCCTCCCCAGATTCGACCTCCACATCGAGGTCGAGGCGAACCTTCTGGAGTCCCTGATCCAATTCCTGGAGGTCCCAAAGCTCCAAATTTCCTCGGTCGGTTCCCGCGACCAACCACCGTCCCCCAGGACTGAACCCCAGGGCGGAATAGCGCGTCGGGGACTGGGTCGTCAGTTGGAGAACTTCTCCGCCCTTGAGGACATCCCAGATCAGAATTCGGTCGAAGTCATTGCAAACGGCCACCCAGCGAGAATCCCGAGACCATGCTGCCGGCAGAGGCGCGGGCCGCTCTACTCCCAATAAAACGTCCCGCGGCTGGTCTTCCCATCTTCGGGTTGAGTAAATTCGGTGGCTGGACAGGGACGAAGCCAGCATCCATTCCCCGTCGGGCGAAAACCGGGGCACAAAGTCACCCGGAAACATGGGCTGCTTGGGAACGGAACCATCCACTTCCATGAGTACCGGAATCTTCTTGTCATCCCGTGTTCGAGCGAGAATCCAACGACCGGACCGATCCAAAGATGGGGCGACTCCAAACGCCGGATTCGATATTCCGCCCACCGAAGTCCCGTCCAACAGGTTGACGTATTCCAATCCGAAGTAGCCTCGGGGAACAATCAGTGTGGAGTCTCCCACAGCGACGGTGCCGGTCTCCAAAAAAGCATCGTCTGGCCATGGAAGCCGACGAATAGTGCGAATCCGGGGTGGCCCGCCCGTGGAAATCAATTCCAGCCATTCCAAAGATCTACGTCCCTGAACCACGCAGAGATTGGTCCCCTCGGGGAAAAAGCAGGCAACCGCCCCGAATAAGGGGTGAAACACCGGCACCTGGTGCCCCGAAAAATCGAGCACATGAAGGCCATCCTGATTGACCGCGGCGATAAAACGGGCGTCCGGACTGAACTGCACCTGTCTGACCGAAGGCTTCTCGGAGGCGGGAAGTTGGAACCGGACCCGCCCCACGGGTGAGATCAAGTCCGTGACCATGAGATTTCGCTCCCGGATGACAGAAACGAGCATCTGACGTCCGGTGGCAGACATTTGCTTCGGGATGAACCCGTTCAGGTTAAACATCCGCTCCCCATCATCGGTGTTCCAGCACGACGCCCGACCATCCTCAGTGGTCACCAGCAGCAATGGGGAATTCGGAATAAACTGGAGGGTCGCCACATTCGGAATGCGCTCCCGCAGCAGGGTTGGTGTTTGCGAAGGCAAAACCCAAATCGCCACACCATCGTCATGGTCCGATACGGCGATGCGATTGCCTTGCCAAGCAATCTTCCTAAGCGGCGAAGAGTGGATCAAACTTCCGAACGTCTGGTCCTTCTCCCAGTCATAAAATTGAATCTCAGCACCCCAGAGCCTGGCCAAAACCGAGACGCCAGGATCCGGGTGTAAGGCAAACTCAGACCTCAACCAGCGGAACCCCTTTGGAAACGAAAGGCGGCGGCCAGAAGAAACCTCGATCCTCCAAAACTCCCGATCCGCGTCCTGAATCAACACCCATCGACCATCCGGATTGAAACCGCAAAAGTTCACTACCCGCTGGGACCACACGATTTCGCCATCCGAGGTCCGGATGAGGGTCAGCATCCGGTTATGGACTACCGCGAGGTGCCGATTATCCGGGCAAGGTTCCAGAACGCCCCGAAAGCCCTGACCCAGGTTGGTCTGGGCCCACAGTGAGGCGCCCCCCTCCATAGCCCGCGCCACTACTCCAACTCCGGACACCGATTGGAAATAGGTTCCAAAATCGGCGCTGCAGGTGGTAGGCAGGTCCACTCCAGCTTGGGGAAGCGGCCGAAGCTTGCTGGAAACATCGAATCGGGCCAATTGGGCCACAGCTTCGTTAAGTACGGAAAGGTTGATTCCAGCTTCCGCCGCCGACCGGACGGCCTCCAAGGCGCCTTCCCGATGTCCCGCCTCCGCACGCAACCGGTCGGAACCCGCCTGAGCAACATTCGCCGATTGCAATTGGGAAAGGTACTGCTGGTTCAATTGCTCATTCTTTCGCACCTGCTCCCGAAAGCGATACGCCACCATTGGCCCTCCGAGGGCGAAGGCCAAAAGCACAACGATGAGCGCGGCTGCCAGTGACGCAACCGCCGGCCGACGCCGCGCCCAACGGGTCAATCGCATCACCGGGCTGATAGGTCGGGCCAACACAGGTTCCCCAGCAACAAACCGGTCCAGATCCTCGGCCAAAGCCAGCGCAGTTCCGTAACGGGCCCCGGGCGGCTTTTCGAGACACTTTAGGACAATGGTCTCCAAATCCCGATCAATCCCCGGTTCCAAAGCATGGGGCGGTATTGGATCCTGCTGGCGTACTTGGAGGACGGTTTCGACCGGTGTTCCCGCCTCAAACGGAGGACGCCCAGTCAAGAGCTCATAGGCGATGCCCCCCAAGGAATAGACGTCAGCCGCAACCGTGACGTTGTGAGGATCCACCGTCTGTTCCGGCGGCATGTAGGCGGGTGTGCCGAAAACCATTCCTGAACGGGTGGCGGCCACATCCCGGTCCATGAATCGTGCCAGCCCGAAATCCGTAATGTGGGGGCGCCCCTGCCCATCCAAAAGTACGTTGCCCGGCTTCAAGTCGCGATGGAGGACACCACGCTGGTGTGCATAGTGCACAGCACGCGACAAGAGGGCCACGAATGCAGCCAACTCCGTTTGACGTTTCCGCAGAAGTGGACGCAGGGGCAATCCCTCCTGCCGTGACCGGCGGGCCGTTGCCGGCAGCGCAAATTCCTCCATCGCCTTGGCAAGGCTGGGCCCTTCAATCAGCCGCATGCTGAAGAAATGGCGCCCCTCGAACTCGCCAATTTCGTACACAGGAACAATCGCTGAATGATCGAGCCGGGCGACCGTCTCCGCCTCCGCCAGAAAGCGCTTCACTTGCCCGGGATCGGCAAACTGGCCCGCCAACAAAAGCTTGAGCGCGACGAGGCGATTCAGACCCGGTTGCCGGGCACGATAGACCACTCCCATGCCGCCGCGGGCGATCTCAGACTCGACCTCATACTTCCCGATCAGCAGCGTCTTCGGAAGCAGGGGGCCTCCCGGTGACATCTGACTGGCAATGACACTGTCGGCAATGGCGACCACCCGTTGCATCCCGAGGGAATGACGAGCAACGCACGTTGGACAAAGCCCCCCAAGGACGGGGAACCGCAATCGGCGTCCACACTGGAGACAAGGGGTGGAGGCAATCATTCCCGGGACCAAGAATGCCATCGTTTACCCGGTTTTCCACCGTGAAACCGGAACCCGAAAGACCGGCTGCCCAGGTCACGAAAAAAGGGCGAGCATTTCCGATTCCAAAACGACCGGGGTTGTCACCGTTTCCCCGACGATTCGCCGAACCTCACGTCGGAAATCATCCCGAAGGTTGCTGACCTCGCTCACATCGACCGCCTCGGCAATATCGGTCTGACGCCAATCGGGAACCTCAGTGGCAAGGAACGGAATCAACGTCTCAATTCTCGAGCCCAAGGGCGTCCCCTCGGCACGCTGACGAACTCGTTTAAGGGCCCGCTCCAGAACCACCGTCGCCCAGCGCTCTTGAAACCGCCGCACGACGGCATTAGCCGGTCCATAGTCATCCCGCTCCTCCGCAAGGCTGGGATCCAAGGAGAATCCGGGAGGAGCCCCAGATCCAGCGACGCCCGACCGCGCCTGTTCCATGACCAACTTCAATTCCGATTGTAGGAGAAGACGAAGACGCCCCTCGTGATCCTCATGACGCAGGAATGGAGATCCGGTAGCCAGACGTCCCAGGAGACGTCCCGTTAACGCCGCCGCCTCTGAAGGATTCCAGCCGGCATCACGAACTTCGCCGTAGATGGGCCACCAGAACTCCTTGGCCACGTCCGCCAGCGACACTCTCGCCGAGGAATCATTTCCATTGGATTGCACCATCACGCCAGCACCCTATACAAACCCGCCCGCGGAAGTCCACGTCCGGCCCCGCGGGCGGATCATTGCCTAACGAACCAATGCGGCCCGACCAGCCAGAATATCGAGTTCCGGATCCCGGATCGCATCGCGCTTCATCATCATCTTCCGAAGCTTGTTCAACGCGGAGTTCTGGATTTGGCGGATCCGTTCCCGGGTGACCCCAAAACGTTCCCCGACCTCCTCCAGGGTCCGCTCGGAGCCTCCGTCGAGACCAAACCGGAAGCGGACAATGGTCAACTCCCGTTCGTCCAACTGACCAATCAAATCGCGGATCATCTCATGACGGGTCTGCTGTTCGTAGTCCTCATAGGCCGTCTGCACGTTTTCGTCACGGACGACATCTTGCAACTGCGTCTCGCCGTCTTCGCCGAGGGGGGCATCCAAGGATGCAGGACGGTAGCTCGCAGTGATGAGTTCCGTAACGCGCTCGGCGGTCATCCCAAGCGCCTCGGCAATCTCGGCGTCGGTTGGCTCCCGGCCAAGTTCCTCATGAAGCTTGATCGCAGTGCGACGGATCTTGGCGACCCGGTCAACCAGGTGGACAGGCAGGCGGATCGTCTTCCCCTGATTCGCCAACCCGCGCTTGATGGCCTGTTTGATCCACCAAGCCGCGTAGGTGGACAACTTGGCTCCCTTGGTCGGATCAAACCGCTCGACCGCCCTCATGAGTCCGATGTTGCCCTCGTTGATCATGTCAAGCAGGGGCAATCCCATGCCGTCGTAATCCTTGGCGATCTTCACTACGAGACGGAGATTGGCCCGGATCATCCGCTCCCGCGCAGCCTCATCGCCTGCCTGGATCCGGGCCGCAAGCTCGACTTCCTCCTGCGGGGTCAGCAGGGCTGTTTCACTGATTTCACGAAGGTAGGCCCGAAGGGCATAGTCCCCTTCCCGGGCAATGCTTCGCACCACCTTTTCCGCGGGAGGCTCCACATCCACCCGCGGAACCACCACGGGTGCGAACGGGGAAGCCTCGGGACCGATTTTCTCGGCCGGGGCAGTCCCGCTGCGCGGCACCGCCAAGGACGGATGGCGTCGTCCAGCGGGAGGCGCGACACTCACGACGGAATGCGTTCGACGCGGGGACGGAAGTGGGGCTGCGTCCTGCTGCCGGGCTCCGCGCAGGACCGGAGTTCCGGTCCGTGAAATGGGCCGTTCAGCGGTAGGACGCCTTCCATTCTTCGTCAGCGAATCCTTCTTGTGCAGGGCAATCATGGTCTGTAGGGATAGGATATTGGTTGGTCTTGTTTCTTGGCTTCCGCTCTCGCGGCGCCGGTTGGTCTCAATGCCCGTTGAGACCGCAGGAAGCATGACAGTCGCAGGGGAAACTCCCCCGGGAATTCCAAGGAGGAATTTCAACCCGGCCGCGCGGATGGCATCTCAAATCTGAGAGCCGTTCTCGTTACCGAGAATCGGTCAATCACTCACCCAAATCAGATCTTCCGGGGGAATACCCACCCTAACCTGAGCGCCGATTCGGAGGTCCCCTGTCCCGGCTCGCAGCCGCATCTTGAAAGTCTCCCCACCAGGACCATCCAAAATCCATTCCTCTTCCAATCCGAGAAAGGTGGTCGCCCGAACGATCGCACGGATTGGGTTTGGTGCTTCCTGGTGGTTAAGGAGCGCTCCTGTCCGAATTCCCAGCCAACCCAAGGTCCCGGATTCATCCGGCGCCTCCTGTTCGACATCAAACTCTCCTATTCGGGTGGCCACCCGGATCCGATTTCCGTCGCACCACACCCGCTGGCCCTCGAACCAATTCACCTCTCCAAAGTAGTCCCCCACTGCACGGCAGATCGGGCTGCGAAATAAAGACCTTGGAGTGCCGGATTGGACAAGCTTCCCCCCGTTCAACAGGCCCATCCGGTCGGCCATCACAAGCGCCTCGCCAGGATCGTGGGTCACATGAACGAGGGTGATCTGTAGATCCCGCTGGATCCTGCGGATCTCATCCCTCAGTTCTGCGCGCTGGCGGGGATCGACCTGGGACAGTGGTTCGTCGAGCAGGAGGATCCGCGGCGCCAGCACCAGCGCCCGGGCCAAGGCCACTCGCTGGCGCTGTCCACCGGAGATTTCGTCGGGGCGACATTTGGCCAACTCCGCCACCCGGAGACGCTCAAGAACCTCCATGACCCGGCGATTCCTTTCGGCAGGACTGACCTTCCGAATGCGAAGGCCGTAATCCACGTTCTCCGCAACCGACTGATGCGGCCACAAGGCCGGCTGCTGGAACACCATCGCCACAGGACGCCTTTCCGGCGCCACACCGTTCAGCGACATTCCATCCAAAACGACGTCGCCCTCGTGATGTGTCTCCAGTCCAGCGATCACCCGGAGAAGTGTCGTCTTCCCACCTCCGCTCGGACCGACCAGACAAAACAATTCCCCCGCCCCAACCTCGAGATTCACGGCGCGAAGCGCCTCGAGGCTCCCGAACCGGCAACCCACGTTTCGAATTCCGAGCATCGTGGCGTTCGAATCGAATGGGAATCCGGGCCCCGTCCGGTCAAACGCGCAAGAAGATGCGGCGCTGGTACAGAAAGCGCGCAAACCAGAAGAGGACGAAGATCGCCACGAGGGCCACAAACGCGTCCCCGGCACCCCCAAAAAATCCCTTGATCGGTCCGCCCGCCAATCGCTCAGCCACCTTCCGATAATTCAGGATCTGCGCCGCCAGGTAAATGGTTAGCGCGTTCGATCCAACCCACACAAACGGCTGGCACCACGTTCTCCGTCCCCAGACGTCGACCACCTGATGAAACACGCCCATCAAAATTAGGCTGTACCCCCCAGCCACGAGAACGAAGGAAGACGTCCAAAGTTTTTTCACAATGGGAAACTCCAGCGACCAAAGATGCCCGAGGAGAACGGAGACCACTCCGAACGCAATGAGCCCAAGGGACCGTCGCGAGGGACCGGGCTGCTTTCGCTGCAGCCAAAGACCCGCGAACAATCCCAGCAGACAGCTGCCGATCGCGGGCAGAGTGCTGAGAATTCCCTCCGGATCGTAATACCGGTCATAGAGTCGTCCGGGCAGGTATTGGAAATCGACGTGGTTGGCGAGATTGTACCCAGGCTCGTAGTGCCCATGAACTCGTTGGGTCGTCTGCTCAAACAGCACCGCCACGTTCGTCTGCCCCCGCGCCGCGGCCAGTTCCTCCAGCGGCTTGGGTGCCAGTCGAATATCCCGGATGGGCACCTGGGCCATCAGCCCCCAATATCCGAGCAGGAGGGCCGCGAATACAGCGATCAGGGCACGAACATTGAGGAATACGAACAACAACGCCGCCGCCGTATAGCACAACGCGATCCGGTTCAGCACCCCGAGCACCCGAAGATCCGCCAATGGCGTCTTCAGTCCGCCGGAATAAAAGAGCCCGATCAGGAACAGGACCACGCCACGCGTCAGGATCTTCCGAACGGTGGCAGCCTTCCCCACCCGGGCCACGCTGCGGGGAACCGAAAACGATATCGAAGCCCCCACCATGAACACGAATAGCGGGAAGATCAGATCATAGAACCGAAATCCAGCCCACTCCACGTGGCTCAATTGCTGTCGAATCGCCACCAGCAACGGCAGGGAGGTCCAGCGCTCCAGCGCGCCCACCATCAAGCCGCCGCCGGCGATCCAGAACATGTCAAATCCGCGAAGGGCATCCAGCGACATGAGCCGTTCGGGCACCGGTCCGGACGCAGGCGCCGTCGGATTGGATCCCGGGGAGGATTTCGAGGAATCGGTGGAGGCGTTCACAGGCGAATGAAGATCTGGCGCTTGTAGAGGAAACGGGCCAACCCCACGCAGAGCAGGATGCTGATCAGCGAAACTACGAACGTTCCCAGGCCTTTCACCGTCTGCTCATTGAGAAACTTCGCCACATTGCCCCCCGCGAGCCGTTCCGCCAGCTCCTGAAACGAAATCACGTGGGCCAGCAGGTAGAGCGCAATGGGATTCATGCCGATCCAGACAAACGGTTGCGCCCACCCCTTCAATCCCCGGATTTCGATCAACTCGTGGAATGTCGCCAGGAAGAGGAGGCTCCATCCACCGGCGAGCAGAACGTAGGACGATGTCCATAGCTTCTTGATGATGGGAAAGAATTGTCCCCAACCGTATCCCGCCAGCACCAGCACCACTCCAGCGATGGCCAAGCGCTTCACCTTTTCCCGGTCGGAAAACCGTGAATCCGCCAGGCAAAGCCCCGCAAACACCCCGATCAGGCAGGTGACCACCGCAGGCGCGGTGCTCAGAATCCCCTCCGGATCATGGGTCTTGTCCCACTTGCGCAATGGCAGGTAGTGAAAATCAAACCAGTTCACGATGTTGTGGCCCTCGGCATAGCTGAGCGATGGCTCGCCCGGCGCCGGAACAAGGGCGAGCAGCGCCCAGTAGCCCAAAAGAATTCCGACTGCCACCCCCAGCAGAGCCTTTGGACGCAGGAACAGGAACAACGTCGCCGTAATGCCGTAGCACAGGGCGATTCGCTGCAGGACACCGAGAAGCCGGATCTCTTCGAAAGGCGTCGAGAAGCCGCCATAGACAAAGATGCCCAGAAGATAGAGCAGGACCGTCCGACTGATGATTCGGGCCACCGCCGCCCCTCGCCCACCTGATTCGACGATGCGTCGCAGCGAAAACACGATCGAAACGCCGACCATGAAGACGAACATCGGAAAGATGAGGTCGTAAAACCGGAATCCTTCCCACGCCACATGCTCCAACTGGTTCCCCAACGCCTGCACCAGGGAGCCCCCCTGAACATTTAGAATCGCGCCCCCGATCGAATCCGCGCCCAGGATCCAGAACATGTCGAATCCCCGGAGCGCATCGAGGGACATCAGTCGCCCGGGGGCGGACGACGTCCGCTTCACGGGTTCGGAAGGAGGAGAAGCGGTGGAGTCCATCGAAGGGCAAAAAGGAACCACGCTCCCCAAAGCGCCAGCAATCCGAAAAACCCGTGAAGGGGGACCGCAGTAGTTCCAGCTCACAACGGACTCAACAGGCCCAACGGCCCTCGCAGACGACGTGGCGCCTGCCCCAAGCCAAGCCGGACTCCTCCGGGGATAGCAACGCGCTCCCCCCAGTTTCGGATTTTCGGGTGCTCAGCCCAGAAGGGTCCGAACCTTGGCCAGCGCCTCATCCAGACGCGTCGCGTCCTTGCCGCCGCCGCGGGCGTTGTCGGGTTTCCCGCCGCCCTTGCCGCCCACAATCGGGGCGATGGCCTGGATGATCTTTCCGGCCTGGACGCGTCCGGTGAATTCGGCGGACACGCTGGCGATGAGCGAGACCGACCCGGCGCTGCCGCCGCCCAGAACCACGACCCCTGCAAAGCGCCCCTTCAGGGCGTCCGCCACCGCCTGCAGAAACTCGGCGTCGCAATCCCCCAGATTGTGGGTGATCAGGGGGATGCCGTTGGCCGGAACACCGCGGGTCAACAATTCCGCGGCCGCATTCGAGGCGTTCCGTTGGAGGGCGATCCGCACCTGCTTCTCCAGTTCTTTTTGGTGCGCCAGCAGGGCTTCCACCTTCTTTTCCAACTCGGCGACCGGTGCGGTGAGGCGTCCGGCCACGGATCGCAACAGGTCCAGTTCGTGACGGGCCGCCGCATAGGCCTGCAGGCCCGCCACCGCTTCGATGCGCCGGACACCGGCCGCGATCGCGTTCTCGCTGACGATGCGGAAGAGCCCGATCTCTCCTGTCGCCCGGGTGTGCGTTCCGCCACACAATTCCATGGAATAGCCGTCCAATTGGGTGGCACGCCCGCCAATCTGGACGACCCGAACCACGTCGCCGTATTTGTCGCCGAAAAACTGCATGACGTCCCTGCGGGGCTTCACGTCGGCATAGGGAACCTCCGTCCACGAGACCGCCCCGTTCTCCAGAATTCGCTCATTCACCAGGCGCTCCACATCGACGACCTGTTGCGGACTCAGCGGCGCACAATTGAAGTCGAAGGTCAGCTTCTCCGGGGTGACGCTCGATCCCTTCTGGGAGGCATCGCGACTGACCACTTCGTGAATCGCCCAGTGCAGAAGGTGGGTGACCGTATGATGCCGTTGAATCGCATTCCGGCGGGCCGGATGCACTGAAAGGGTCACTGAAGCTCCAGCGGCCGGCGGAGTTTCCAGTTTCAAGTTTTCAGTCTCCAGGAAGTGCAGCCAGGTATGGCCCGACTTCTGGGTGTTGGTGATGCGCCAGAGTTGTCCTCCACCGACGAGGTCCGCGGTATCCCCGATTTGGCCGCCCATCTCGGCGTAGCAGGTGGAGGCGTCCAGAATCACCGCCACCTTGTCCTTCAGTTCGACCACGTCGAGCACGGTCGCCGGAGTTTCCAGCGCGTCGTATCCGATAAAGCGCGTCGGCGTCTTGGTCTCGATTTGGGACAGCTCAATGACAGTCTTCTTCTGCGCGGCACGGGCGCGCGCGCGCTGTTCCTCCATCAACTTCTCGAAGCCTGCTTTGTCCACAGTCAGGCCGCGCTCGCGGGCCATCAACTCGGTGAGATCCAGGGGGAAGCCGTAGGTATCGTAGAGGGAGAATGCATGCTCTCCTCCAATCTCGGGAACTCCTTTGAGGAACTCTCTCCAGCCCCCGTTAAGCACGGCACTCCAATCGTACCTAAGCTTTTCGCCATTTCGGACGATCGAGAATTCGCTCAATTCATGCTCCGCCACACCAATATCCTGCCCCTTTCCCACCCATCCCGACCAATCCAGACCTTCACGCTTCACGGCCCGAGTAAGCGCAGTCGAAAGCACTTCATTCTCAAAAAGTCGAATCCCCCGGTCCAGCGTCCGATTAAACGCCTCCTCCTCCAATCGCAGGACATCCTTCACGTGCGCCTGCTTCGCCCGAATTTCGGGGAAGACGTCGCCCATGGTCTTCGCCAGGACGTCCACCAGCTTGTAGAAAAACGGCTCGTGAAACCCGAGGGTCCGGCCGTACCGGACCGCCCGACGCAGGATGCGGCGCAGGACGTAGTTTCGGTCGCTGTTGCCGGGCTGAATGCCGTCCGCCACCGCAAAACTCAGGGTCCGGATGTGATCGCCAATCACACGGAAGGCGATGTCGATCTTCTCCTGCTCGGTACCCGCCGCGGTGCCCGCCTTGGGCAAGGTGGATCCGTAACGCTTCCCGCTCAGCTTCTCGATCTCGTCGAAGATCGGACGGAAGATGTCGGTCTCGTAATTGGAGATGCGGGCGTTGACGAAATCCGTGAAACCCTTGGTTCCCTGAAGAATGGAGGTCACGCGTTCAAACCCCATGCCCGTGTCGACATGCTTTGCAGGCAGCGGCGAGAACGAGCCGTCGGGATTCGCGTTGAACTGGATGAACACGAGATTCCAGATCTCGATGCACTCAGCGGAACCTTGGTTCACCAACGCGCCCCGGGTGTCGCCCGCGGGCGTCAGATCGACGTGAAGCTCCGAGCACGGGCCACAGGGCCCCGTCTCGCCCATCATCCAGAAATTGTCCTTCTTGTTGCCGTTGACGATGTGAACGGCGGGATCCAATCCCCGCGCCCGGAACTTCTCCGCCCAATATCCCCAGGCCTCTTCATCCCGCTCGCTCGGGTCGCCCTTGGACTTGTCGGGATTGTAAATCGTGGCGTACAGCCGCTCGGCCGGGAACTTCCAGATCTCAACCACCAGTTCCCAAGCCCAATCGATGGCCTCCTTCTTGAAGTAGTCGCCAAAGGACCAGTTCCCGAGCATCTCGAAGAAGGTGTGGTGGTAAGTGTCCAGCCCCACATCATCGAGGTCGTTGTGCTTGCCGCCCGCACGAATGCACTTCTGCGTGTCCGCGGCCCGCGTGTCGCTGCCCGCGACGGCCCCGCCCCATTTCGAGACGTCGGCCTTGCGCTCGCCGAGGAAGATCGGCACGAACTGGTTCATCCCGGCATTGGTGAACAGCAGGTTCGGGCTGTCCGGCATCAGGCTGGAACTGGGCACGAGCGTGTGCTGCTTCGAACGGAAGAAGTCGAGGAACGACTGGCGTATTTCGGCGGAAGTCATTGTGAATTGGTCCGTGGTCGGTGGTCCGTGATCGAGGCCGCCGAAAGGTGCGGCTGGGGGGCTCCCCAAACTTCCCTCCCCCCCCCCCGGCACGACCGACGTTCCGAGACGGAACCAAAATCCTACGCCGGATACCTCGATTCGGGCGAGACTGAAGTTCGGCGACGCCGGCTCCCCGTTTGCCTGTTGGCCTGCCGGAATTCCCGGGATAGGCTCCGTGAATCATGAAGGTGTCCCGACTGCTGCATACCCGTTACCGACTGAACGACCTCGAAAAGTCCGTGCGGTTCTACCGGGATGTCCTCGGCCTTGAGGAAGTCCGGCGCCACAAGTCCCCCCGGGGCTCCGAACTGGTGTTTCTCAAGGCCCCGTTGAGCGACGAGACCATTGAATTGTGCCACTTCCCTTCATCCGGACCGGTGGCGGTCCAGCCCGACCTCACCCATCTTGCGTTCGAGGTCGAATCCCTGGAGGCCTTCAGCAACCACCTGAAGTCCCTGGGACTGGCCTACTCCGACGGACCGCATTACAAGCCCGACGGAACGGGCGGATTTGCCTTCGTGGACGCCCCCGAGGGGTACGAAATCGAATTGATCCAACGAAGCCCGGAGGCCCGGTCCGGCAACGGCACCTACTAGCCGCATGGTGTGGAAATGCCGCCAGCATCGGTTTGAGTTCCCGCGCCGGGCGCTGGTCATGGGCATCCTCAATGTCACCCCCGATTCCTTTTCGGACGGGGGGCGATTCCTCGAAACCGACGCTGCCGTGGAGCAGGGCCTGCGGATGGAAGCGGAAGGGGCGGAACTTATCGATGTGGGCGGAGAGTCCACCCGGCCCGGTGCGACGCCCGTGACCGCTTCTGAAGAACTTCGACGGGTGATTCCGGTCGTTGCAGCACTATCTCAAAAATTGCGAATTCCCATTTCCGTGGACACCCGGAAGGCCCAAGTCGCCCGCGAAGCCCTCGCCGTGGGGGCATCCGTGGTCAACGACGTGGCGGCCGCCGATCCGGACCCGGCGATGGACACCGTGCTGGCGGAGACCGGAGCCGGCTACGTGGCCATGCACATGCAGGGCACCCCGGAAACCATGCAAAGCCACCCCCGCTATGGCGATGTCGTCCATGAGGTGGGGGACTTTTTTGAACGCCGGTTGATCGACCTGATCCGATTCGGAGTTTCCCGCGAGCAGGTGGCTCTGGACCCGGGAATCGGTTTCGGAAAAACGCTTGATCACACTTTGGATTTGCTCGGCAGGTTGTCGGAATTTACAACGCAGGACCGTCCGCTCGTCCTCGGGGTGTCACGAAAGTCCTTCCTGGGCGGGCTCGTGGGAGCGGATGTTGCCGACCGGCTGCCGGGGGGCATTGCCTGCACCGTGTGGGCGGCGCTGCAAGGGGTCCAGGTTTTCAGGACCCACGATGTGGCGGCAACCGTCCAGGCGCTCCGGGTGACCGGGGCGGTCGCTACAAGAAAACCCGAATCAACGTGAACTTCTGGGACTGGATAGAGCACGGATGGCGTCCCGCGGTGGAGATCCTGATCCTCGCCGTGGGAATCTATTCTGCATTCCAGTTCGTCCGAGGCACGCGGGGCGCCCAGATGCTGACGGGACTCCTGGCCCTGCTCCTGTTTCTCACCATCGTCACCCGGCTCCTCGACCTCAAGGTGCTGAACGTGCTCCTGAACCAGTTTTTCGGGGTTCTGGCCCTCGCCTTGGTGGTCATTTTCCAGCCGGAACTCCGACGCATGCTGGCGGAACTCGGGACCCTTTCCGTCTTTGTCAGCACCCGCCAACAGCGGGAGAACATCGAGGACATCATCCAGACCGTCGACCGCCTGGCCCCGGTCAAGATCGGGGCATTGATCGCCATCGAACGAAATCAGCAGCTGGCCGAAGTGATCGAGGGGGGAGTCCCCATCAACTGCGAACTGACGCCGGAAATGCTGGAGACCATCTTTTTCCCGAACAACGCGCTCCACGACGGAGGGGTCGTCGTTCGGGACAACCGCATCCTGCGGGCCGCGGCCATCTTCCCGCTGACCACGCGCCAGGATCTCGCCAAGTCGGTGGGAACGCGCCATCGGGCCGCCATCGGCCTGACGGAGGAAACCGACGCCATTGTCGTGGTGGTCTCCGAGGAAACGGGGAGCATCGCGTATGCACAGCGGGGACAGTTGACCCGGGGAATCACGATCGAGGAACTGCGCGCGTTCCTGACCACGGTCCTCGTCCCCCGAATTCAATCGCGCGGTCTCGCGGCCTGGATTGGACGCCTTTGGCGCACCAACCGGAGACCAGGAACCCTCCCGGAAGCCTAAGATGAGCTGGCGCGTCTTCATCCGGGAAAACCGATGGCAAAAGCTGTT
>JAXMHR010000031.1:0-22655 GCA_046346705.1 Verrucomicrobiota bacterium
GGGTGGCGAGACGGCTCCCAATGCCGGGAACCCCTGCCGAAATCCTCCCATGAAAGAACCCCCATTCGGTTTGTTGGCCATGCTCGGGACCACTGAATTCTTCCTCATCCTGATCGTCCTGGCTGTAGCGGTGGCGTCTGTGGCTCTAGGGATCGGACTCCTGGTTTGGGCCGTTACCCGGCTGACCAAGTCGTCCCGGCCACCCATTCCCCCATCTCCTCCGGGCGGAGGACTCAGCGCGCCCATTCCGTCCCCCATGGATCCACCTCCCGTCGGACAGCCCTGTCCCCGGTGCAAAACTTTGATGACGCCCGGAGCCCTTCACGGGGTCTGTCCGAAATGCGCGCTCGCTGCCGGCTTCGCGACCCAACCCGTTTCGGACTCCCCGGACCCACGCAGCGGGCCGCGTACCCCGGCTCCCAACCCCATCGACCTGGCGCCGCATTTTCCCAACCTGGAGATTCTGAGTCTCATCGGGCACGGGGGAATGGGCTGGGTATATCAAGCCCGACAGCCCAATCTGGATCGTAAAGTGGCCCTCAAGATCCTGCCGCCCGGGACCGGAGTCGACCCGGCGTTTGCCGAACGCTTCCGACGTGAGGCCCGGGCCTTGGCGCGCCTCAGCCATCCCAACATCGTCGCCCTCCATGATTTTGGACAAGCCGGCCCCTATTTCTATCTCGTGATGGAATACGTGGACGGCACCAACCTTCGGGATCGACTTCGGACCCGCCGACTCACGCCGGAGGAAGCCTTCGCCATCGTCCCGGAGATCTGCGCGGCACTGCAGTTCGCGCACGATGCCGGCGTCGTGCACCGGGATGTGAAACCCGAAAACATTCTTCTCGACGCAAGGGGCCGGGTGAAACTTGCGGATTTTGGCATCGCCAAGATGGCCCGCGGCGGGGGCGACATCACCCTCACCGGTCCTCGCGACGCCATGGGAACCCCTCACTACATGGCCCCCGAACAACTCGAATCTCCCGATTCAGTGGACCATCGGGCCGACATCTACGCGCTCGGCGTGGTGTTCTACGAGATGTTGACCGGCGGTCTGCCACTGGGACGGTTTGAGCCTCCCTCCCGCGGACTGCACATGGACGTACGAATGGACGAGGTGGTCCTCCGCTCCCTGGAGCGCGATCCGGATCGACGCTACCAGTCGGCCACCGCGGTGAAGTCCGACGTGGAGCGAATCCATTCCGAGACTGGCCCGGTCCCGAGCAGCACCCCATCCTAACGGGCATCGGGGTGCCGCAGCTCACTCCGCAATTCGGAGCCGGAAGTAGGCGCCCTCGACTCCCTTCATCGGTAACTGGAACACTTTGAAGATGTCCTGAGCGACGAAGGGATCCCCGAGCGGG
Source organism: Verrucomicrobiota bacterium (assembly GCA_046346705.1). Classification (GTDB taxonomy): domain Bacteria; phylum Verrucomicrobiota; class Verrucomicrobiia; order Limisphaerales; family UBA9464; genus UBA9464. Next base: position 1,365 of record JAXMHR010000031.1, read on the forward strand.
CTCCAATTTCCGAGGCGATCCAAGGAACGCTCCAGCTGGTATCTTCCTCCAACCCGGGTTCGGAATCCCAACTCCAGGGACCCGTCGGGATTGACTCCAAATCCGAGGTAATTATCGCACTCCCCCGACTGGTTGTTCAGGTAGTCGTTCCAGCCCACCGGCAGCACCTGCGGCAACACCCCACTCCAGCGCCCCAGGCCCTGGAACAGATCCGGCAGGTACACGGAGCCACTCGTCGGAAGCCCACTCTGCATCAGGGCGGCAGTGGGATACGTCCGCCCCGCCGTCGCCACCACATAGATGTCGGAAGTTCCAGGAGGCTGATAATAATCGTAACTCGGCGGCTCGTAGAGATCGGTCGCGCACTCGCAGATCGTGAACCGCCATGTGACGCAGCCGTGCCGGTAGAAGTAGGCGTTGGGATTGGTGAACGGCACGTTCTCAAAAAACACCCGCTGGTAAAGCGTCGGCATCAGCTCGGCATAGAAAAGCTGGCTGAAGGCCGGGATCATTCCATTGAGCACATTCCCCTTCGTGCCGTCCTGCCAGGCGAACCCATTTCCGGGTCCCGACGGTCCCTGGGTCAGCGAGGCCACCTCGGACAGTTTGCCCCAGTCCGTCACGACATCCCGGAAGACTTCCCCGAGTCCGATGAGGTTGTTGTTCATGTTGGTGGAAATGGCCGAGGCCAGTCCCGACACCGCCGCATCCACCCGGTTGTCATTGTTGCCCTCCGCGGTCGTCTTCTTCTGCATGGCGAAGCTCAGGCTCGCGCTCGCCACTCCCAGCGCCGCCTTGCTGACTGGCTCGGGATCCAGCGCCGCCCCCAGCTGGGCGATGAAGCGCAATTCGGCGTCCAGGCTGAATCCGACGGTGGCGCTATTGGGCGGCGTCACCTGTCCGATGACGTTCCCGACGGCCCCGATCAAGCCGGCGTTCTGGTCGGTGGCGAGGTCCGACACCAGCGCGGACAGATTGGAATGCAACTGCTGGATGAAGCCCATGTAGAACAGCTCCAGGCTGAGCTGGTTCGACACCGCGCCATAGGTTTCCGCGGAAAAGTACGGCGCGAGCACCGGATTGTACGGCAGCTGCTGCAGGTTCTGGCGGTACCCGGAGAAATTGCTGTTCTCGTCAAGGTAGGTGTCCCGGATGCTTGGAATCCCAACGTTTTCGGTGATGTTGGTGCTGATCCATTGATAGGCCAAACAGGCCTCATCCCCGGCATCGCACGGAGCCGACCCGGCATTGGGAGCGGCGGGCCACGGAATCGGAGCGCGCGCCGCGATCTCATACAGCCGGTAGTCCACCCCGCCCGTGGTGTCGGCGGCCACGGGATCAAACCACCCTTTCGGATTCCCCTGCAGCACGACATTCAGGGCGGTGGCGTTGGTGCCAGATGGCGTCCACGAACGGACCTCCACGGACGCCGGGGTTTGGTTGGTGGAAGCCCACGGGATTCCGACCAGGGAATAGTAGCCTCCGGACACCAACTGCCCGAGGTCTGCCACCGCTCCCACACTGGACTGAAGGAACGTCGTGACCGCGCCTAGCGCGGCTTGGAAGTCTGCGGAAGGCGCGGCCGGGATCGGGATCCCCATCGAGGTCAACGACACCAGGACCTGGCCCGAGGTAATCTGCGCCCGGTAGCCTTCCAAGGCGGACTGCAATCCCTGCATCGCGGCGGTGGCGTCCGAGGCGCCCAAGGCTCCGGTTGAAAAAGTGAGGTTGGTCAGGATGACGGCGGGATTCGTGGGTGCCTGATCCAGGAGATCGCGCCGGGCCACGACCAATTGGAATCCTCCGGCGGCTCCGGGAACCAGCGGCGGGGCCACCAGGGCATTGGTGGCAGCATGGGCGTGAACCAGCACCGTGTTCCCGCCGGTTCCCGTTGAGGTCTGCAGGGTCACGAATCGCGGATTGATCGGAAAATAGTTCCCATGGATGTCGCGGGTGAGGACGAGGTCCATTTGTCCCGTCGCCTGCGGGTTCACCAACCCGCTCACCTCAAAACTCCGGTTGGTGGAAAGACCTGCATTCCCGATGAAGGCATAGGTCGGGGCAAACTCGTTGTTGGATGCGTTGTAGAGCGCGTTGGAGTTGGCGCCAAATGCCGCCAAGGCGACGCCGAGGGGATTGTGGAAAAGGTCCCTACCCGCGGGATTCATCTCGTAAACGATGACCAGGACTTCCGGACGGGACGCAAATTCGTTGAGAAGTGAATACAGGATGAAGACGCCGCCTTCAGGAATGGGGACGCTCAGATTCGTCACCAGAGTCAGGGTGGCCCGATCCAACGCCAGTAGGTGAAACCCCTCGGCATCTCCGGGGCCGCTGACCACGGGCGTCGCCACGTACTGATTGGTGCCCACCCTTACGCTGAAATTGGTGGCCCGGGTTCCGTCCCCGGTCACGACCCGTGTCGTCACGGGGACCACCCGCGGGGTCAGGTACGAACCGGGAATGGGAGCCTCCAGACGCATGGAGGACGGCTCAGTCAGCGACACGAGAGACGTTCCGGTCAACTGCGCCACGACATCCTGAATGGGAATCTCATTGCCGACGACGGGTGTCCCCAGGAGGCCGGGGTACACAAAGGTGAGAATCCCTGCGAGCAGCCCACGCCGAAACCAGTGGATACGCTTCATGTTGAAGTGAGGTTTCTACCGGACCCCGCGACGAGGCGCGAGAGAAGCCTTGCCACTTCAGGAGGCACAATTCGCCTTGGTGCACTGCTCTCCGGATGCTATCGCCTTCGCACACCTCGCATCCTCCCATGCCCCCCAAGAAATCCCCGGCCAACCGCACGGCCTCCTCCCGACGCGTCAAATCCGGCCCGGCTCCCCTGATTTTCCTGAGCCATGATTCCCGGGACGCGGCGGTGGCGGGGAAATTTGCGGACCTACTGCGAGCCCTGAGCGCGAACGAACTGGAGGTCTTCCGGTCGTCGGACCGCACGGGACGCGACGGCATTCCCTTTGGCGAGGACTGGTACCGGGAAGTCTTCGGTGCGTTGAAGAAGTCCGCGGCGGTCGTCTGCCTGTTGACGCCACGCAGCGTGGACCGGCCCTGGATTCTATACGAAGCGGGCATCGCCCAGGGCGCCGCGCGCAGCCCGAAGGTCCACGGCCTCACGCTCGGGGTGGAAAGCCGTCGCGCCACTCGGGGACCATTTGGCCGGTTCCAGAACAGTGACGGTTCCGTCGATTCGACCACGGCACTGGTGCAACAACTTCTGGGACTCGTTCCTGGACTCACGCCGGACCCCGCCGCGGTGCGGACCCAGGTGGAGGCCTTTGTCCGAGACGCCACCACGCTGGCCACGGAGCCGTTGCGTCCGAAATACGATCTGTTTCTCGCCACTCCGATGGCGGCCCTGGACGACGAGGCGGCCTACGCCCGGCAGCGTGAGGATGTCGCCACCGTCTCCGCTGCGTTCCAGGACGCCTGCGGATTCAAGAGCATCTTCTTCGCCGGGAAAAACATCGCCACCATCGCGGAGTTTGACCCCGAGAACCTCTCCCTTGATGAAGACCTCTCGGCCTTGGAGTCCTCCCGTTACTTCGCCTTGATGCTCCCCAAGAAACTGCCCTCCAGCGCCCTGTTTGAAGCCGGCATCGCCCTCGCGCTCCGAAAGCCTTCCGCTTATTTCGTCACATCCCGGGACGTCCTGCCCTTCCTGATGAAGCAGGTCGATGCGACGCCGAGGGCCGCCACGCGGATCTTCGTGGAGAACACAGCCTCGGAGATCGCCAAGTTGATCCGAAAGTCCGGTCTGCGTGTTTTCGGGGAGTCGCCCACCGACGCCCCTCCCGGAACCTAGGCGACTGCAAGGTCTTTGAATCCAACGTCCTCGCCGCGAGATGCCCTTGGGAAAACTTCTCGGCGCTTGACCCGGACCATTCTCCTGAAGGAGTTTGGCCCTTTGTTGCCGGAATCTCCCGGGTCAAACTCATTCATGAAAACCTCTCTCGTGCCGGCACTAGCCGCGCTTCTCACCGGCGTCTCCACTCTGATCGCGCAGGACGCCCCCGAACTCAAGGATCCCCGCGCGCGCCTGAGCTACGCGCTGGGCGCCGACATCGGCAACAACCTGAAGCGCCAGGAAATTGACGTGGATCCCAAGTTGCTCGCTGCCGGCATTGCGGACGCGATCAATGGAAAGTCGGCGCTCTCCACGAACCAGATCCGGGAGGTGATGATGGAATTCCGGAACCAGATGATGGCCAAGATGCAGGCCAAGCAGGATGAGGAGAGCAAGAAGGCCCAGGCGGCTGGAGAGGCTTTCCTCGCGGCCAATGCCAAAAAGGAGGGCGTCAAGACCACCCCGAGTGGACTCCAATACAAGGTGGTGAAGGCCGGATCCGGAAAGACGCCGACCGCTGCCGACACCGTCAAGGTCCACTACCACGGCACCCTGACCGACGGCACCGTCTTCGACAGCTCCGTGGACCGCGGCGAGCCCGTCACCTTCCCGGTCAACGGGGTCATCCCCGGCTGGACCGAGGCGCTCCAGCTCATGAAGGTGGGCGACAAGTGGCAGCTGGTGATCCCCTCGAAACTCGCCTACGGCGAACAGGGCGCCGGCGAAAAGATCGCTCCGAACAGCGTCCTCGTATTCGACGTGGAACTGCTCGGAATCGAGGGCGGGGACAAGAAGTAGACCACTCCGTCCCAGGAATCGGGGGTGGCGGGCAACCGCCGCCCCCGTTTTTTTAGGGGACGCGGGGTCCGGACTCAGTTCCGGCCTTCAGCTCCTCCAGAATCGCGACCCCGGAGCTGCTGCCAATCCGGTTCGCTCCCGCTTCAATCATGGAGCGTGCAGCAGTCAGCGTCCGGATCCCACCCGACGCCTTCACCCCAATTTTCGGTCCGACGAGTGACCGCAATAGGGCCACATCCTCAACCGTGGCGCCCCCGGGACCGAAACCCGTGGAGGTTTTCACAAACTGCGCACCCGATTCGACCACAAGGGAGCAGGCGCGATGCTTTTCGTCCGCCGTGAGCGATGCGCACTCGAGGATTACCTTCAGGGGAACGCCGTCCGCAGCCTCGACCAGATCCCGCAATTCCCGGAAGACATAACGGTCGTCCCCATCCCGCAGTCGGCCCACGTTCAGGACGGCATCCAACTCCTGCGCCCCGAGGTCCACCAGCGCCTCAACCTCAAACCGCTTGGCATCGGCGTCCGTCGCCCCAAACGGAAAGCCCACCACCGCCGAGACCTTCACCGCAGTGTCGGCCAGCAGATGTGCCGCCTGCACCACCCGGGAGCCGTGGACGCACACCGCATGAAAGCCGTGCTCACGGGCCTCCCCGCACAGTCGGGCAACGTCGGCCGCGGTGGCCTCCGGCCGGAGCAGCGTGTGATCGATCTTCCCGGCAAGTTCCTTTGCGGTCAGCGGCATGGGTGAAGGGTGACCGGGAAGTCCCCGCCCCCACAAGCCCGCCCCTACATCAGCTTCAACTTCGGCAGGTCCTGGGAATCCACCAGTCCCACCGGTTCGCCTCGTCCATTGACCACGATGAGGTCGTCGATATTCCGACGGTCAAACAGTCGAAGCGCCTCTGCCGCGAGGGAGTCCTCCCGAATCGAAACGGGCTTGCGGGTCATGACATCGCGCAACGGACGGGACAGGACCACATCCCCCTCCGCCATGTGACGGCGAAGATCGCCGTCGGTGAAGACGCCGACCAGGCGCCCCCGCGCGTCCACGACAGACACCGACCCGGAACGGGCGCGGGTCATGAGCAGCAGCGCCTCCTTGACGGAGAGGGTCATCGGCGCCACGGCATTGCGGTCGCCGCGACGCATGATGTCGCCCACCCGCACCAGAAGGGCTCTCCCGATGGCCCCGCTGGGATGCCGCTTGGCGAAATCCTCGAGTCGGATTCCCCGGGCATCCGCCACCGCCAGGGCGAGCGCATCGCCCATCACCAGCATGGCGGTGGAACTGGAAGTCGGGGCGAGATTGAACGGACAGGCCTCGCGCGGAACGCGACAATTGAGCACGAGGCCGGCATGGCGTCCCAAGGTGGACTTCGGCGCGCCGGTCAAGGCGATGATCTCCACTTCGAATCGCTTGAACGCGGGCAGCAGGTGGGTGAGCTCCTCCGACTCCCCGGAATAACTCAACGCCAGGACCACATCCCGCTCGTGAATAATTCCCAAATCCCCGTGAAGGGCATCCACCGAGTTGAGCACCACGGCGGGACACCCGGTGCTGCTGAGCGTGGCCGCAATTTTTCGTCCGATGTTTCCCGACTTCCCCACGCCCGCCACCACGACCTTGCGCCGTTCCGAAGCGGCCCGGGCTACCTGCTCAACGGCGGCCGCGAAGGACTCGTTCAGGGCGGCGGCAACCGTCCTGAGGGCGGCGGCCTCCGTGCGGAACACGTCCCGCGCCCGGGCAAGCGGCGTCATCGGGGTCCCTTATTCCAGAAAGGCCCGGTGCAGTGTCCGAAGCGCGTGTTCGCCCTTGGCGAGGTCGATGACCACGGAGATTTTGATCTCGCTGGTCGAGATCATGCCGATGTTCACCCCTTCGTGGGCGAGCACGTCGAACATGCGGGCGGCCACTCCGGAGTGGCTTCGCATTCCCACACCGACGATCGAAAGCTTTCCAATGCTTTCGTCCGAAACCGCCTCCTTGAAGCCAATTTCGGCCTTCAAATCCTCGATCACCCGGCTGGCCTTGAGCAGGTCTGGCTTGTCCACGGTGAAGCTCAGATCGGTGGACCGCTGGCCGCCTTCATGGCTCGCGTTTTGCACGATCATATCGACGTTGATCGCACCGTCGGCCAGGGCCCGGAAGATGCGGGCCGCGCGTCCGGGCTGGTCGGGCACGCCAAACAGCGTGATTTTGGCCTGGTTCTTGTCGAGGGAAACGCCGCGAACGACGACATCCTCCATGCTGGTGGTTTCCTCTTTCACAATCGTACCGGGGGCTTCGTTCAAACTGGAGCGGACCTCAAAGATGACATTGAATTTCTTGGCGAACTCGACCGAGCGGAGCTGCATGACCTTGGCCCCGGCACCCGCGAGCTCGAGCAGCTCGTCGTAGGCGATCTCGGGAAGCTTCCGCGCCGCCGGAACGATCCGGGGATCGGTGGTGTAGATACCCTCGACGTCCGTGTAAATCTGGCAGAGATCGGCCTTCAGCGCCGCGGCGAGGGCAATGGCGGTCAGGTCGCTGCCCCCGCGGCCCAGGGTGGTAATCTGCCCCTCGGCCGTCCGCCCTTGGAATCCGGCCACAATGACCACGTTGCCGGCATCCAGCAACCGGTGGACCTCATCCGGGGAGATGTTCTGGATCTTGGCCTTGGTATGGACGCCATCGGTGACAATCCCGGCCTGCGCGCCGGTCAGGGAGACCGCGGGCACTCCCAGCGCGTGAAGGGCCACCGCCGCCAGCGCGATGGTCTGCTGTTCGCCCGTGGCGAGGAGCATGTCCATTTCCCGCTCGCTGGGCAGAGGGGTGATCTCCTTGGCGAGCTTGATCAGCCCGTCGGTGACCCCGCTCATGGCGGACACCACGACGACAATCTGGTCCCCCTGCTCCCGGTGCCGGGCCACACGCCGGGCGACCGCGCGGATCCGCTCGGTGTTGCCCACCGAGGTCCCGCCGTACTTCTGGACAATCAAGGCCATGACGAAAGAAGCGGGATTTCTGCCGGAAGGGAACCGGTGGGGAAAGAAAAACTTGGCCATTTCAAAGGACCGGCTTCCCCAAAGGACCCGGCCCCCGTAGCGTTCCGCCCCGCCGTGCACGACCTGATCCGCGACATCTCGACCTGTATTGCAGCCGCCTGGCTGCTCGGGGTGGCCGCCCAGTGGCTGCGGCAACCCGTCCTGCTCGCCTACCTGGTGGGTGGATTCCTCATTGGACCCCAGGGATTGAAGTGGGTCATCCACCAGGAGGCGATCGACATCATCTCCGAGATGGGGCTGATCTTCCTGCTCTTCATGATCGGACTGGAGATCGACCTCAAAAAGATCTCGGCGGCAGGACGCTCCATCACACTGACAGCCCTGGTCCAAATTGTGGGCGGTGCCGCCCTGGGAGTGGCCGCAGCCCGGGCCATCGGCTTTCCCCTCAGTCCCGGCGCCGGCTGGGATGCGTTGTACCTGGGAGTCGCCTGCGCGCTCAGCAGCACCGTCATCGTCGTCAAGATTCTCTACGACAAGAGGGAACTCGATACCGTGGCCGGGCGAATCACCCTGGGCGTGCTCGTCCTCCAGGATCTCGCCGTCATCCTCTTCCTCGCCATTCAACCCAGCCTCGACCATCTACAGATGGGCTCGATTGCCTGGTCGGTGTTCAAAGTCGCCGTCCTGCTCGCCTCGGCCCTTGCCGTCAGCCGCTTCGTGCTCCCCCCGCTTTTCCGACACGTGGCGCGATTGCCGGAACTGGTCCTGGTCGGCGCGCTCGCCTGGTGTTTTTCCGTCGGCCAGTTTGCCGATTCCCTGGGTCTGTCGCGGGAGATGGGGGCGCTGGTGGCGGGCGTCGCGCTGTCCACGTTCCCCTACGCATTGGACGTCACGGCCAAGGTGACCAGCCTCCGCGACTTTTTTGTCACCCTGTTCTTCGTGGGACTCGGCATGCGGATCCCCATGCCGACGGTTCACATGTTTGTCCTCTCACTCGGCTATGTCGCCTTCGTCATTGCCAGCCGGTACCTGACAATTTTCCCGCCGCTGTACCTTCTCCGGTCCGGACTCCGGCTCAGCCTCTTGACCAGCATCAACCTGTGCCAGTTGAGCGAATTCTCCCTGGTGCTCATCGCGCTCGGCGTCAAGGAGCACCATCTCAAACAGGTGGACGGAGGGGCCATCTCCCTGGCATTCGTCCTCCTGGCAATGCTGTCGTCGTTCCTGATGATGAGGTCCGACGGATTCGTCCGCGGAACCATTCCCTTCCTCAAGCGCTGCGGTCTCGAGGATCTGGATGACGGCGAGACACAGGTTCAAACCCGGGATCAGCTCGCCGGAGCCAAGGGACACGGCGCCGCCCGTATTCTTCTCCTGGGCTTCTTCCGAACCGCCAGTTCCGTGCTGGAGGAACTCCAGCGTCATGCGCCAAACCTGATCCACGAGGTGGCCGTGGTGGACTTCAATCCACTGGCCCTCAATGAACTCAAGCGCCGCGGCATCAAGGCGCTTTACGGGGACCTCAGCCAGCGGGACACCTTGATCCATGCGGGCATCGGCAAGGCCCAGGTGCTGGTGTGCACGATTCCCGATTCCCTGCTCAAGGGAGTCACCAATCTCAAGCTGGTGCGGACACTTCGCGAGTTGAATCCCACGGCGAAAATCATCGCTCCGGCCGAATTGCTGGCCGATGTCGCCGTCCTCCGGCGGGCCGGGGCCGACTATGTCAGCGTCTCCAGGCTGGGCGAATCGTCCGATTTGCGGGAGGCCATTCAGGCTGCGGAAAGCGGTCTGCTGGGCGAAAAGCAGGCGAATTTGGACGACCGCCTCCAGGGTCGCTCCGAAGTCCTGCCTTGATCCCATTCTCCTTTCCCAGATTCCTTTCCCCACATGACGGTATCCGAACAACGCCGCGGCCTCGCCGCCGCCATCGAGGCCGCGGAGGCTGCGGGACAACTCATGGCCCGGCACCGAACCCGGCCCAAAAAGGTCAACGCCTCCACCCAGCATGACATCAAGCTCGACCTCGACGTGCGATGCCAGCGGGTCATCACCCGCGTCCTGGCCTCCGCATTCCCGGAGATCCCGGTACTGGGGGAGGAGGCCTCGGCCAGCACCTCGGAGACGGCCGACGCCCGCTGGGTTGTGGATCCGATCGATGGGACGGTGAATTTCGCGCACGACATTCCCCATGCCGCAGTCAGCATCGCGCTCCAAGTTCGGGAAACGCCCCGCAGCGCAGGTTATGCCGACGGCTACGCCACGGTGGCCGGCGTGGTTCTTGACCCGTTCTGCAAGGAGCAGTTCACCGCGCTCCGCAATGGTCCTGCCCGTCTCAATGGCCGGGTGATCCGTGTGAGCCGGCGCCCGCTGTCTCAGGCCATCCTGAGCCTCGGATTTTCCGGAAGACCTGGCAGCGTTCCCGCGATGGTGCGCGACGTGCGCCGTCTATCCTCCCAGGTCCGAAAACTCCGGATCATGGGATCCGCCGCACTGGCGCTGGCGTATGTGGCGGCCGGACGGTTCGATGCCTATCTCGAGCGTGGCATCCGGCTCTGGGACATCGCGGCCGGAGGTCTGATTGTGGAATCCGCCGGCGGGGTGTTTGGAAGGAAGGAGATTGGCAAGGACGGCCTCATCGCATTGCTGGCGTCCAACGGACCGGCCGGAAGGGCGCTCCAGAAGCACGCCTGAATATGCAAACCGCCCCGACTCGAACCGCGTGGCTGTTGGCCCTGTGCCTGTCAGCCACCTTGGTCGCGCAGGCGGGAACGCTTGTCCGGTTCCGCACCATTTTTGGGGATATCCTGGTGGAGTTGTTCGACGCCGAAAAGCCGGCGACGGTGTCCAACTTTCTTCACTACGCCGGATCCGGCTACTGGACCAACCTCTTCACCCACCGGGTCGTTCCCGGATTCGTAGTCCAGGCGGGAGGATACGCCGTGTCCGGACGGAACACCGCGGGCGCCCAGTTCGTTCAGGTCCCCCGGTTCGATCCCGTCCCGAATGAATTCGATGTTGGGCCCCGTCGGAGCAACGTCCAGGGAACGCTGGCGATGGCCAAGCGGGACGGGGATCCGAATTCCGCCACGACCGATTGGTTCTTCAACCTGGCCGACAACTCCTCCGTTCTCGACGTGGAGAACGGGGGATTCACCGTATTTGGACAGGTGATCGCCGGAAGGGACGTCCTCGACGTCTTCAATCGGTTTACCTACAGCCGCACGTTCGACCAGCAGCCAACCAACCGGCTCTATTATCTCGGAAACCCGGGCCCGTTTAACGCGTTCCCGAATCCCCCTTCTTTTCCGGTGCTCTCCAAATTCACGTCCGTCCACGAGGTCTACACCAACCTCGTCTATTTCGAGGTCACGATTCTTCCGCTGCACGCGCAGCCCGCCGAAGCCGCGCCGGGCGTCCGCTGGACGGGTATTCCAGGAATCACCAACCGTGTGGAGATCTCCGAAAACCCGCAGGGACCCTGGCGGCTGTTGACCAACGTCATTTCCAGCGGAGCGACCGAGACGGTGGTGTCCCCGGAACCCTCCCTGGCACCGGAATTCTTCCGGATCCGGATCGGAGACTGACCCGGGTCAGTAATCCTCTTCGGGTTCCAGCGGTGGGCGAACGCCGTACTTCTTCTTCAGGGCCTCGACCTGCGCCAGGGGCTTCATGCCTCCCGTACAGGTGGGATCGCTGAGCGACGCCGCGGCAGCGCACACCCCCAGAAGCAGACAGCGCTGGAGTTCCCACCCCTCGTGAAGTCCGAAGAGCACACCGGCGCAGAACGCGTCGCCCGCCCCAGCGGTTCCCGCGACGTGCTTGTCCGGGACCTTCAGTGAGGGCTGCCAGTGATCCTTCCCGTCCCGGGTACGCGCAAAGCATCCCTCGGGGAAATGGATCACGATCAATTCCTTGACCCCGAACTGGAGGATCGCCCCGGCCGCATGGCGGAGGGAAACCGTATCGAGAACGCCATCCTTGCGGATCTTGAATCCCGCCACCTGTCCCGCCTCGTACTCATTGATGATGGCGTAATCGCAAAATTTCAGCGCGGGAATGGCCACCGACTTGAAGCGGTCGCTGGCTTCGCTCACCACGTCCACGCAGGTCTTCAACCCTGCGTTCTGGGCCGCCTGCAACAGCTTTGCGGCGGGAGTGATGCCCTCCTTGTTCACCACGTCGAGCTTGTCGAGGAGCAGCAGGTATCCGAGATGGAAGATGCGCGCCTTGATCTTTGAGAAATCCAGATCCTTCGCCTCCCAAAGCGCATTGGCCCCGCGACAATGGAAGAACGTGCGCTGTCCCTTGCCCGCAACGGTCATCACGTCGGTGAAGCTCGTCGGGGCGTCCGCCGTCATCTTCAGCAGACGGGTATCGATTTTGTATCGGGCGCAGTCCGCCAAAATCTGTTCTCCATACGCGTCCTTACCCACCATCCCCGCCCCGGAGAGCGGAAATTCCGCGCCGAGCTTCGCAAGGTCGAGCAGCACGTTGTAAGGCGCGCCTCCCGTCCCCTGATGCTGGGACGTGATGTTGGCGAGCTGCTCCGGCTGCGGATAGGTGTCGATGATCTTGACCTGGTCAACAATCCAGTTGCCACCGGCAAGGACTCCGGAGCGTTTGGAAACGGAAGTGGCTTTCATGCGTATCTGGGAAAAGGGTCACCCACTGGGTAACCCCCGCGGAAATGAACCGCGTTACGTTACCGAACCTCTAAACGCTTGTCTCTACGGAATTACAGTCGCTTTCCCGTCGATCTGCCCCCTCCCGGGGAAACTCCAAGACCGACCCAGTCCCGGGAATCACAGAAATTCCCTATTCACACGGAGGCAGGTGGTTACGTTCCCGCAGCCCCAGCCAGGGCGTTTCCCCGGCCCGATCCACGACGTCCGGCCCCGGAGCCTCACTGGGACTGAGAATCGCCAGGAACACGAGCGGCTCGGAATACGGATTATAGGTGCCGTGAACTTCGCCCTTGGGAATCAACACCATCTCCCCCGGCCCCAGGATTCGATACTCCGTCCCACACCATTGCTCGGCCCGACCGGAAATCACATAGATGATTTCCTCCCGGGTCGGATGACAGTGAAACGGGTGACTGCGCCCCGCCTCCATGGTGGCCCTGACCAGGAGCAACTCACGACAGGGCACGACATCCGGCCGGGACATCCATTCATTGGAAGTGAAGACCGTGGGCTCGACGATCCGCTCAGCCAGGGTCACAAAGCGGCGGTCTGAACTGGAAACGGAAGGCTCACTCATGGGGTGCCCCCAGACGATGCCGTGAACGCTTTCCCGGAATCAATGTCCCGGTTTCACGCGAAGCGACCGCCACGGCTCCTGCCCGCTGACGTCAACGGCAAAGGGACCTTCGCACGATGCCGGGGAAAGGATGGCCAAAATCACGGCGTCCGCGCGTCCGGCGTTGAAGGTCGCATGCACGAGTCCACGCGGAATGTGTGCCACTTCGCCGGGCTTGAGAATGCGGCATTCCCGCTCCACCCACTGCTCCACCTCTCCCTCCAGGACATAGATGATTTCCTCCAGTTCCGGATGCGTGTGAAACGGATGCCCCTCTTCCGGCGGGATAATTGCACGGCACAACTGGAGGTCCTGGGCGTCCGCCACTCCGGGTCGCGTCAGCCAGTAATTGGTCCGTCCCTTGTACTCCTCCTTCAAGGCTTCCGCCGTGGTAATGAATCGATGCGCCATGGTGTCTCCGAGTCCTTACACGACTTCCACGGGATCGTCGAATCGGGAATCCACGACGGGGCTTCCCGGAGGTGGAATAATTCCCGGAACTCGCTATGCTTGGGATCAATGACGTCTGCAGCCCAGGCCATTCGTGTATTGACGGTGGATGACGAACCCCTCGGACGGGAACGACTCCGCAATTTTCTCGCGCTCGAGCGCGAGGTTTCGCACGTCGGCGAAGCCACCAATGGCGAGGAGGCCGTCAGCCGGATCCTCGACCTGAAGCCCGATCTCGTCTTCCTCGACATCCAATTGCCAGGCTTCACCGGATTCGGGGTGTTGGAGCGGCTTTCCGACCACAAGATTCCCGCCGTGGTATTTGTCACCGCCCACGACGACTTCGCCCTCAAGGCCTTTGAGGTCAATGCAGTCGACTACCTGCTCAAGCCATTCGACCGGGAGCGCTTCCGGACGGCGCTTAATCGTGCCACGGAACGGTTGCGCACGTCGCGTCCCGACGACCTTTCCAACAAGCTGAATGCGGTACTGGCCCAGTTGCAGCCCAAGGCGGGACTTTCCTTCGAACGGATCCCCGTGAAGTCCGGTGGCCGCGTGACCTTCGTCAACGCCGCGGACGTGGACTGGGTCGGCTCGGCGGACAATTATGTGGAATTGCATGTGGGAACCCAGACCCACCTGATCCGCGAGACCCTGACCGCGATGGAGCAGCGTCTTCCGTCGAATCGGTTTGTCCGGATCAGCCGGACCTCCATCGTCAATGCGGAACGGGTCCGGGAGCTGCAACCGCTCTTCCACGGGGAATACAGCGTGACCCTCAAAGACGGGACGCGCCTGACCCTGAGCCGCACCTACCGCGACCAACTACCCCGCCTCGGCATCAAGTAGGCCGTTCGGAAACCGTCGCCGCCCCGTTACAGCCGGGCCACCAGGAGTTCCCGCTGGAAGATCAGTTCCTTGGGGAGGAACTGGTAAATGTTCATGAACAGCTCGTCCTGCTGCAGGATCTCCCGGCGCCATTCATCGGGGTTCATCGCCTGAAGCTCCTCGAAACGCGCGGGCGTCAGGTCGGGCAGCCCTGCGGTGTCGAAATCCTCCCAGCGGGGCACCCAGCCCAGGGCCGTCTCACACGCCCCGGCGCGCCCCCGGCAGCGATCAATGATCCATCGCAGCACCCGCATGTTCTCCCCATAACCCGGCCAAAGGAATTTCCCGGACCCGTCGCGACGGAACCAGTTCACATGAAAAATTCGCGGCGGAAACTTCATCCGCTTCCGCATGTCCAGCCAATGCCGGAAGTACCGTCCCATGTTGTATCCGCAGAACGGGAGCATCGCCATCGGATCCCTCCGCACCTGACCCACCGCGCCCGCCGCCGCCGCCGTGGTCTCGCTGCCCATCGTCGCCCCGAGAAAGACTCCGTGGCTCCAGTGAAATGCCTGGAACACCAGCGGTACGGTGTTCGGGCGACGGCCGCCGAAGATCAACGCGTCAATCGGAACGCCGCGAGGGTCCTCCGCCTCCGGAGCGAGCATGGGATTATTCCGCATCGGCGCCGTGAACCGGGAATTGGGATGCGCAGCCTTCTCCTTCGACTCGGGAGTCCAGGGCTGCCCCTTCCAGTCGAGGCACTCGGCCGGAGGCGGATCATCGTGCCCTTCCCACCACACCGTCCCGTCAGGTTTCAGGGCGACATTCGTAAAGATCGTGTCGCGCTGAATGGATCGCATGGCATTCGGATTCGTCCGCGCATTGGTCCCGGGAGCCACGCCAAAGTAACCCGCCTCGGGATTGATGGCATGCAACCGTCCATCCGGACCCGGCTTCATCCACGCAATATCATCCCCGACGGTCCAGACCTTCCAACCGGCGAACCGGGCGGGTGGCACCATCATGGCGAAGTTAGTCTTGCCGCACTGGCTGGGGAAGGCCGCCGCGACAAACGTTTTCTCCCCGTCCGGCGATTCGACGCCCAGGATCAACATGTGCTCCGCCATCCAACCCTCCTGCCGTCCGAGCCAGGAGGCGATGCGCAGGGCAAAGCACTTCTTTCCGAGAAGCGCATTGCCACCGTAGCCGGAGCCCACGGAGATCACCTCATTCCGTTCCGGGAAGTGACAGATGTAGCGCTGCGCCGGATCCAGGTTGAGAAGGCAGTGCAGGCCCCGGTTGAAGTCGTTGGTGTCCGCCAGAGCGTCCAGCGCCACGCGCCCCATCCGGGCCATGATGCGCATGTTCAGGACCACATAGATGGAATCCGTAATCTCCACCCCGACCCGGCTCAACAGGGACCCGGGAGGTCCCATCAGGTACGGAACCACATAAAGGATCCGCCCGCGCATCGATCCCCGAGCCAACCCAAGCAGCTTCTCCCGCATCGGCCCGGGATCCGCCCAATTGTTGGTTGGCCCCGCATCCACTTCAGCCGAAGTGCAAATGTAGGTGCATTGCTCAACCCGGGCGACGTCGCTCGGATGCGAACGGTGGTAATAGCAGCCCGGCAGTTTTTCCTGGTTCAACCGGATGAGGACTCCCTGCTCCACCGCCGCCGCGTAAAGTGCCTCCGCTTCCTCCGGTGAACCGTCACACCAAAAAATCCGATCCGGTTGGGTCAGGGCGGCACACTCCTGAACCCAGGAGAGAAGGTGGGGATTCGTGGCCGACTGAAGCCCGTGGGACGAAAGAGTCTGACTCATGGTGCAAACGTGAGGTGTTCGAACAACGCCGCCATCGTACGGCGAGTCCTTCCGCTCGGCTGCACCGAAATTGCCGATTTCTGACCCTGTTTCCCACCTCCCGGACTTCTCATGCGGGCATCAGCACCACGTCCTCCTTCTCAGCGGACTGTTCGGCATCCTCGACATCCGACTCCAGAGGGGCAAAGCGCTCCGAATTGAATCCAAGTTCCCCGTTGAGGCCCGATTTGAGGGAGGGATCGCGCGGATTGACGATTTCCTCCAGCAGGACGCCGATTTCCCCATCCTTCTTGCCGCTGTCCTTTCGGGTGTAATTCCCCCGACCGATGTAGATGGCCCGGACGGTGTAAACCACGTCCTTGACCGGGAGCGCCTTGAACATGAGCAAGGCCATCGGCGGAAACTCGTCGTTGATGCAAACCACCTTCTGTCCCTTCGCGAACATGGCGGGATCGTATCGGACCGGGTCTCGAAATGCACTCCGGATCGACGCACCTCCGCACCTGAGATCCCTGCCCCGCTCCCACCATTCTCAAAACTGGATTCGTTTGCCCAAAACACACACGGTCTCCGAATGTCCGCTGGCCAACTCTTCTCCCGCGTACTCCCGCTGCTGATTATTCTTTCCGGCGTGCTCCGCGCCGCCCCTCAGAATCCCCAGGCGTTCGAGTCCGAGATCCAGGAATATGAGGCGACGGACCGTAGAACACCTCCACCTCCGCGCCCGGTCCTTTTCGTCGGCAGCTCCAGCTTCCGGCTTTGGACCAACGCCGCCTCTTCCTTTCCGGGACAACCCATTCTCAACCGGGGCTTCGGCGGCTCGACGATGCGGGATCTGCTCCATTATTTCGACCGCGTCGTCCTTCCCTATCACCCCCGGGTCGTTGTCGTTTATGAAGGGGACAATGATCTTGCCCGGGGCGATTCCCCCGCGGCCGTGGCATCCGATTACGTGGAATTTCTGGACCGCATGGAGAGCCAGTTGCCCGGGATTCCTGTGCTCCTGCTCGCAGTCAAACCCAGTGGGAGCCGTGCCGCGCTGATGCCGGCGCAACAGGATCTGAACTCCCGCCTGGCCGCCTTCGCGGCCCACCGTCCGAACGTCCAGTTCGTGGACACGTTTTCCCCGCTGCTGAATGATCGCGGAGAACCGGATCCAGCCCTGTTTAAGGCGGATCGGCTTCATCTGAATCAACAGGGTTACGACACCTGGACACCCCGCATTTCCGCGGCGCTTCGGGCGGCCTCCCCCGGGAGGGCGACCCCATGAAGTTTCCACGCTGGATGCTCCCGTTCGCCCTCGCCGGCATTCTCGGCTGGTGGGTAAGCCGGCCGTCCGGTCCCACCTTTGTCCGGCTTCCCGGTTCCGGATACCCTGCCCCTTCCTGGAAAATACCCGACCTCGACGGCCGCCAGCGAAGCTCGGGCGAATTCGCCGGCAAGACAGTGGTTTTGAATTTTTGGGCGACGTGGTGTCCGCCTTGTCTTCGGGAGCTGCCCGAACTCAATGCCTTCTTCCGCGAACAAGAGACCAATGGAGTCGTCGTGATCGGCGCCGCAGTCGACGAAGGGGGAGCACGGGCGGTCACCCCCTTGGTTCGCCGGCAAGGGCTCGCCTATCCCATCCTGATCGCCGACACCAATGTCCAATTGACCTTCGGCATCTCGACCCTACCGACGACCGTCATCATCGCTCCCGACGGCCGTGTGGCCGCCCGATATCTCGGAAGCCTCACCCGACAGGAACTGGACCGGGCCACCGCACCGCTCTTGAAACCACCGTCCCCACCGGTCACCTCACCTCCTTGAGCCAACTCCCACAGGAAACATTAATGGGATGTCAGTAGTCCGTGGTTAGTGGTCAGTCGGGGCGGTCCAGGTTCAATACATGGGTGACAGTGGAGGTTCAGAACATGGGTGACACAGTGACCATGGAAGAGAGGGCAGCGAAGCTGCCCGCATGCCTTGGCAGGAGACCCGAGCGATGGACCAACGGATCGAGTTTGTGATGAAGGCGCTGAACCACCCGAACTTTGGAGAGCTGTGCCGGGAGTACGGGATTAGCCGGAAGACCGGGTACAAGTGGCGTGAACGGTTTGTGGAGCACGGACTGGGTGGGCTTGGGGAGCAGAGCCGGCGACCGCATGGGCATGCGCAGCTGTGCGAGGACGTGGTATGCGAGTTGGTACGGCTGAAGCGAGGGGCATCCACGCAGGGCCGCGCAGAATCCGGGAGCTGTACCAGCGGCTGCACCGCGGGGCGGAGGTTCCGAGCGAGAGCAGCTTCAAGCGAGTGCTGGAGAAGGCAGGAGCTCACAGAGCCTCGCCGAACCCGGGTGGCGCGGGCCGGGGGCCGGCTGGCCCAGGGGCTCCGGGCGGAGGCGCCGAACGAGGTCTGGGCGTGGATTTCAAGGGGTGGTGGCGGGACCGGAGCGGGGCGCGGTCGAGCCGCTGAGCGTGCGGGACAGGCGCAGCCGGATGATTTTGGAGCTAAGAGCGGTTCCGGACGCGCGGACGGAGACGGTGCGGGCCCGCTTCGAGGAGTTGTTCCGACGGCACGGGCTGCCGGGGCGGGGCGATCCCGGAGCGACAACGGGCCGCCTTTGCCAGCGCCGGGGCTGTTGGGACTGAGCCGAGCTCTCGGTGTGGTGGCTGGCCCTGGGGATCAGCTGGAGCGGAGCCGACCGCAGCCGGGGTGTCCGCAGGACAACGGGGCACTGGTGACGGATGCACCTGGACGTGAGACAGGAACTGCGGGCGGGCCGGATTGGGGACAGCGAGGCGGCCTTCGAGCAATGGCGGCAGGGTTCAGCACAGGCGGTGAAGCGTTGGGGATGAAGACGCCAGCGGAGGAGAGGTTTACGAGCCCTCACTGACTTCGAAGGGACTCCGGAGGCTCTGGACTACGAGGGACGAGAGATCCGGCGCGTGCTGGCGCACGGGAAGATCAGCTTTCATGGTCACGGGATCTGCATCAGCCCAAGGAGCACTGGCGGGATGGGACGTGGGGCTGGGCGATCAGCACGGGGAACGGATCGAGTTGTGGTTCGCCCACCTGCTGCTGGGCCACCTGAACGCGGAAACGATGACTTTGAGCCGTTGCGGGCTGGCGGGAGTTCCGGCCCCGGGGTGGCTTCCGCTTCGCTCCCGTGGGCTTGCGGGGCCTTCACTCCCGCCAGTCTCATCCCCCCCCCAAACCAACCCCAACCTGTACCCCCCCACCCCAAAGTGTTACCTATGTTCTGGAATATAGCCAAAAGTGTTACGATGTATTGACTGGGCCCTGGGCCGGCAGAGCAGTGACTGAACCACTGACTACCGACCACTGACCCCTTTCTTCATGCTCGACCCCTGGATCCTCGCCTTCTCCCTGGTCACCGTCGCCGCGACGATCTGGATGGGCTTCCGCTCCGCACGCTCCTCCAAGTCCGCCGCTGACTTCTTCGTCGCCGGTCGCAGCGTTTCCGTCGGTTGGAACGCCTCCGCCATCTCTGGCGAATACCTCTCCGCCGCCTCCTTCATGGGCGTCGCAGGCATGGTCATGTCCTCAGGCTATGACGCCCTCTGGTATCCCGTCTGTTACGCCTGCGGCTATCTCTTCCTCCTCCTCTTCATCGCCGGGCCCCTCCGCCGCTTCGGCGCCTACACCATCCCCGACTTCGCCGAAGGTCGATACGACTCACCCGTCTTCCGCAAAATCGCCGTCCTCTTCGTCCTTTTCATCGGCTTCTTCTACACCATGCCCCAAATGAAGGGCGCCGGCACCACCCTCGCCTACGTCTTCAAGGACATCGAGTTCTTCGGTCAAAAGGGCCTCCCCTACTGGGTCGGCGTCGTCGTCGTCGGCGCCGTCATCACCCTCAACGTCGCCCTCGGCGGCATGAAGGGCATCACCCTCGTCCAGGCCTTCCAGTACTGGATGAAAATGTTCGCCATCTCCGTCCCCATCTTCGTCCTGGCAAGTGTGTATGGCGGCTATGGGAAACAGTTGGGGCTGGAGCAAGCCGGCGTTTCCGGCCCCGGCGCCATTCGGACATGGACGGCACCGCCTGTTCTCCCTGCTGCCGAAACGCCCCTCCTGATGGAGGGTCAAAAGCCTCTCGAGGTCGGACTCAGCTATGGAGCTTCCCCGCCAAAAATTGAACCCACGACGACGCTGCGTCCCATTCGGCAAGTCTCCCTCCCACCCCTCTGGGGAAAGGTGACGATGACTTTTTCTCGCAAGGGCGGATTCAAAGACTGGCTGGATAAGGTCTCGCGGGCATTTCGCGCTCGAGGCAGCACGTTTACACCCCCGCCCACCGGTATACCGCTTGAAACCGTTGCGGGGGCTATCTACCCGATGTTTCTCCTCCCTCCGCCGTCCACATTTTCCATCTACTTCTCACCGGGCCTCAGCGCGGAATCTGTCCTGATCAGGCCCATCACCAACCGCCCTGCGGCAACCCTGAAGAAGGGCCCCCAGGGCTTTCGCGAACTTCTGGAGGCGAACGGTTATACGTTGGTTCATCTGCGGCACGACACAGTAAAAATCTATCCGACGTTTGAAGCAGCTCGGTACGCGAAGGAAACCCCAGACGCAGTGCAGGAAGGGGTTGGTGGCGGGTCTGTCGTTTATTCAGATAGCGAGAGGCGACAAACCCCCACTCACACGCGAGAGGAAGAAGGCATCGCTCGGCGTCGAGTTCCGGAGAAGGCACCCAAAGATCCCGTCTGGCTCAACCCCTTCGGCCCCCTCACCACCAAGGCCGCGAGGGCCGCTCTCGCCACAACGGCGACCGACGCGGAGTTGATCGCCAAAAGTCCTGAGATGACCCGCCCGATGCAGGTCCTTGGCACGATCCTTTATCCCAGCAATGTCGCGGGCCTCGTCGCCCGCATTCAGCACGCCTTCAGAAAGCTTCCGCCGACCCACTGGCGAACGATGATTGGCGGCGGTTCCAGCAACGTCATGGCCCACCTTCCGGCTCCACTGTCGGTGTATGCGGCGGCCGTCGGGAAGACGGTGATCTGGGATACGAATCTGGCGGCGATGGGTCCGTTTTTGATGAACGTGAGCCACACCGACGCGACCACCGACTCGGAGTTCGCGGCCACGATTTCCCGACAACTTGCGGACCAGGGAATCGCACTGGTCGAGTCCACCCGGGGGACGGTTTATGCGGTGAATGCCGAACAACTTCGAATTCTTCGGTCTGCCCAGCCTGCGCCCAACGAGGCTTCCCTCCGC
>JAXMHR010000032.1:0-21877 GCA_046346705.1 Verrucomicrobiota bacterium
AAGGCGAGCTTGCGACTGTCGGGAGACCAGGAGGGAACATTGATTGTCCCCTGGCCGCCAAACAGCTTCGCCAGAACTTCGGTCTTCCCGTCCGCGAGGGAGAGAAGCCGCAGTTGCACGTCCTTGTTTTCCGGGTGTCCCTGCACTTCGGCATCGTAAGTGAGGAACACAAGCCACTTGCCGTCGGGGGACGGATGCGGGAACCAGTGGTTGGCGTCATCCCGGGTGACCGGTTCCTGACCGGAGCCGTCGGGTTTCATCCGCCAGATCTGCATCCGCCCGGAGCGGGCTGAATTGAAGTAGATGTAGGCGCCGTCCGGGGAATAGTCGGGTCCGTCGTCGAGACCCGGGGACGTGGTGAGGCGGCGCTCCGGACCGCCGCCGACGGGAACGGTGTAGATGTCGAATTCGCCCATCCTTTCGGCGCAGTAGGCGAGGGTTTGTCCGTCGGGAGACCATCCGTGCCAGTAGGAGGGCGCCGCTTCGACCACCGGCACGGGAGTCCCGCCGCTGATGGGCAGCGTGTAGATGCGCGACTTCCGATCCGGCTGGGACTGGTCGCTGATCACGAGTCGCGATCCATCCGGCGAGACCCCATGGTCGTTGTTGTTCCGGATGGCGAATCCAGTGTCCACAGGCGTGGGAACACCGCCGATCTGAGGGATTCTCCAGAGTTTTCCGGCGCTGTTGAACAGCAGGTTGGTGCCGTCCCTGAGCCAGTTCGGGGCTTCGATGAGGTTGGTGGTCCACCAGGTGACCCGCCGATCCTTGGAGGCGATGGTGACGGTTTCCAGCGTGCTGATCCGCCGCAATTTCTGTCCGGGGACGGGCGGGGGGAGCGGGACGATCCGGACGTGGGAGAAGTGGGCTGTTTCCAGCCGGTCGTCATTGTGAGCGCAGACGCCGAGTCCGACCTGGAAGGGCTCCGTGAGGTTGAGTCGAAATGAACCTCCCGCGGGGTGAAACGAGCCACCGGATTCCGCCGAGAACATCGACACGTAGTTCCCTCGTCGCTCCAGACGCAGACGGACGGGGCCCCGGACGTTGGACTGGATTTCCCGGGTGGGGCCGTTGGCGGTTTCCCGGTACTGCAGCGAGGTGAGTCCATCCCCATGAAGTGCGGCGTCGGCGTAGGCCGCGCCCGGACTTGGACCCTGCCGGAAGAGAAGGCACGCCTTGCGGTGGGGATCGCCCCCGGTTTCCGGAAAGGCGATGTCCGCCTCCAAGGCGACGTCCCCACTGACCTGCTTCCACACGAAGTGAAAGGCGTCGTTGGTGGACCACATGTTGCGGCCTCCGCCGCTGACCGTGTAAAGATCGCGCTCCGCATCGTAGGCGGCCGATCCCGACCGCTTTGGGTTTCCGATGTCGGCCTGTCTTTCGAACGAACCGAGGGCCTCCCCACGGGCGGATGAAAGGATCGGGACGGCCATTGCTCCCAGGATGCAGAGGCTCAGGACTCCGGAGGGGAACATGAGGGGACTACATCGGGCACCCCTTCGGCTGGCAATGGAGAACTGGGTGGGGCCGACCGGTCCTCGTGCGGCTCAAATCAGTTCCCGGATGGCGCTGCCGCCCTCGACGATGAAGCGCGGACGCCCCTGGTGATCGAGATAGGTTTCCGTCGGGGGAATTCCGAAGTGATGGTAGATCGTCGCGGCGAGATCGCCGGGGGTGACCGGACGCTCCCGGATGGCACCGCCGTCCGCCTCCGTGGAGCCGATCACCTGCCCGTGCCGAAAACCGCCGCCCGCCATCACCATGGACATTACCACGGGCCAATGGTCGCGTCCGTCGGTGCTGCCCTGGGTCCCGAGGCGCGGGGTGCGTCCGAACTCGCCCATGGCCAGGACCAGCACGTCGTCGAGCAATCCACGGTCGCCCAAATCGGAGACGAGCGTGGTGATCAAGTGGTCGAAGACCGGGAGCAGCGGGCGGAGTCCGTTCCAGATGCCTCCGTAGGGCGGGATGTTATCCCCGTGGGTATCCCAGGTCCCGGAAGCGGAATGGTTGCTGAGATCGATCGTGACGAAACTGACGCCGGCTTCCACCAACCGTCGGGCGAGCAGGGCCTGGCGGCACCACTCGTGGCTTCCGTATCGATCGAGAGTGGATTGTGGTTCGCGGCTGAGGTCAAAGGCGGCCTGGGCCTGGCCGCCCGCCACCAGGTCGAGCGCCTGCTGCCCGAAGCGGTCCATGGCCGCCATCGAACCCGACGTGTCGAGATTGGACCGCAGGCGGTCGAGTTGTTCCGTCAGGGCCCTGCGGGATTGCAGGCGGTCCAGGGTCAGTCCCCCGGGGAGTCGGAACAGTTCGCTGACGTTGTCTCCGCGGAACGGATCGTAAGCCTTGCCGAGGTATCCCGAGCCGGCGACGTGCGAGCGGTCCTTGAGGTTGAGCACCACGTAGGGCGGCATTCCGGGGGTCTGCGCGGCGCGGGAGCGGGCCACGATGGATCCGATTCCGGGATACAGGTGGCCCTTGGGATTGAGCCTCGGTTCGGCCTCCAGGTTTCCAGTTTGGAAGACCTGGTTGGGTTCGTGGTTGCTCTCCCGTGCGTCCACGGACCGGATCAGGGTGAACCGGTCCATCATGGCTGCCTGTTTGGGGAGATACTCGCAGAGGTGGACTCCCGGAATTCGGGTAGGGATGTCCTTGAACGGGCCGCGAATTTCGAGGGGCGCCTCGGGTTTGACGTCCCAGGTGTCGATGTGGCTGGGGCCGCCCGTCATCCACAGCAGAATGACACTTTTGTGGCGCCCCATCGACCGGCCGGCGGCAGGCGCCTCGGCGCGCAGGCGGAGGAGATCGGGGAGCGACAGTCCGGCGAGTCCTGCGAGTCCCACCTTGAGAAGGCTGCGACGGCTGGAAATCAGCACGCCCTCGCGGACGCGGGGATGAAAGTCGGTGAACGCATGGCGACCCGTATGTTGGTGGGGAACGGGCGGGCGCACGTCCCCGGTGTACTTCCGGGCTTTGTGGGGGTCAAAGCTTTGCTCCGGCAGCGGGTTGACACATGGGGCTTCAATCCGGAGGGTCGGGTTTCCTTATGGCCGAGCCAAAAGTCAATGAGACGATGGAAAGGATCGTCTCCCTCTGCAAACGTCGCGGGTTTGTGTTCCAGTCGTCGGAAATCTACGGCGGCATCAATGGGTTTTGGGATTACGGCCCGCTTGGTGCCGAGCTCAAGCGCAACGTGAAGGAGTTGTGGTGGAATTCGATGACCCGGCTTCGCGATGACGTGGTCGGCCTGGAAGCCACCATCATCATGGCTCCCCAGATCTGGCGGGCCTCGGGTCACGTGGACACGTTCAGCGATCCGATGTGCGACTGCCTGCTGACCCGGAAGCGCTTTCGCGCCGACCAGGTCGAGCCGCAGAGCGGCGTGGTGTACCACTACACCGGAGCGCGCCATGGGGAAGTGGAAGTGAAGGACGCGTTTGCGGTCCTGTTGGCTCCGGGAAAGCCGCCGGAAAGCGCGCGCAAGGTGGCGACCCAATTTTACCAATCCCGCGGCCTTCAAACCGTGGAGTTGTTGGGAGAGCGCACCGAGAAGGTGGAGAATTCCACCCGCTTCAATCCGGAGAACGGCGCGCTGCTCACGGAGCCGCGTCCGTTCAACTTAATGCTGCAGACCTATGTGGGTCCCATTCAGTCGGACGAGAATATCGCCTATCTGCGTCCGGAAACCGCGCAGGCCATTTTCGCCCAGTTCAAGAACGTGCTGGAGACGTCCCGTCAGAAGGTTCCGTTCGGCATTGCCCAGGTCGGCAAGGCGTTTCGCAATGAGGTCACGCCGCGCAATTTTACCTTCCGGTCCCGGGAGTTCGAGCAGATGGAGTTGGAGTTCTTCATCAAGCCCGACGAGGCGGTGGAGGCCATCCATGGCAGTGTCGCCGTGCCCACCGGACCCGGGCATCCGGGCGAGCCCCAGCCGAACTGGGGATGGCAGCTCTGGCACCAGTATTGGGTGGAGGAACGAGTGCGGTTCTACGAGGGCATCGGGTTGTCCCGGGATACCCTCGGGTTCCACATACAGACGCCGGAGGAGTTGGCCCACTACGCCCGGGCGACGACGGACATCCTGTTCAAATTCCCCTTCAGCAAGCGGGACGCGGAAGGACGTGTTGTCGGCGACGAATTGGAGGGCATTGCCGCGCGGAGCGACTTTGACCTGTCCCAGCACGAGCGCTTTTCCGGGAAGCCCATGGGCGTGTTCGACGAGGAGTTGCGGGCGGCCTGGGGCAAGCTCACGCCGGAGAAGCAGTCCGAATTGCGGGAGCGGTACTATCAGGCCCGGCTCCGGTATCTGACCCGGACCGCCCGGCCGGGGGATGCCCCGGAATCCATCGAACGCACCGCCCGGGAGAATGCCGACGGACTGGCGAAGGGCCAGTACGTGCCGCACGTCATCGAGCCGTCCGCGGGCGTGGACCGCCTGATCCTTGCCCTGATTGCGAACGCCTTTCACGAAGAGGAAACCACCGACGAAAAGGGAAAGAAGGAGACCCGGACGGTGATGAAATTCCATCCGCGTGTCGCCCCGGTGAAGGTGGGGGTGATGCCTCTTCTGAAGAACAAGCCGGACTTGGTGAAGAAGGCCCTCGCTGTCCGGGACCTGCTGCGTCCGCACGTGGCCGTGTTCTATGATGACGCCGGATCCATCGGACGCCGGTACGCCCGCCAGGACGAGGCGGGAACGCCCTTCTGCCTCACAATTGATTTTGACACGCTGGGGGAGAAGCCCGAATTGCTGGACACGGTTACCGTGCGGCATCGCGATGACGGTCGGCAGGAGCGGATTCCCATCGCCGGTCTCGTCGAGTGGGTGCTGGCGCGGGTCCGATAGCCATGGCCGGACCTCCACTGATCGTCACCAGCCTCCCGGCGAGGATTTCGTATGCCATCATGCTGGCGATGCTGGCGATGATCGGCTGGCTGCACCTCGCGACCCTCGTCCTCACGGCGCTCTTCGGATATTTCGCCATCCGGGCGCTCAACGTCGATGGGCGAAAGTGGGCGGCCGTTTCGCTGTACCTCATCTTGGTCGCAATCTTCTTCGTGGGGTTGGTCTATTTCTCGAAGCAGGCCTACGTGACGCTTCCGAAGATTGCCAACTCCTCCATTCCGGCAGCGGTGGAGTATGCCGAGCGGCAGGGGTTGGACCTTCCGTTTACCGATTATGCGAGCCTCAAGGGGCTGGCATTGACGGAGGTCCGCGAGAAGTTCGCCAATGTGGGTGTGTATATCCGCGGCGCGATGTTCGAGATTGCCTCGTTCATCGTCGGGCTCGTGCTTCCGATCAGCCTTTTCCTCAACTCACGTTTCCAAATGGAGGGGGATCCTCACGCGGTGAAGGGCAGCCTGTATTCACTGGTGAGCCGGGAGCTGCGACTTCGGTTCCGAACGTTTTTTGGAAGCTTCTCCACCGTCATTGGCGCCCAGATCGTCATCTCCGCCATCAACACCGTACTCACTTCCGGCTTTCTCATCTGGCATGACTCTCCTTACCGGACGGTGATCGTGATGCTTACCTTCCTGTGCGGATTGTTGCCCATCATCGGGAATCTGATGAGCAACACGTTGATCATTGCCGTCGGATTCACCATCTCCCCGAAGCTGGCGCTCGTGGCGCTCATCTTTCTCGTGGTGATCCACAAGCTGGAGTACTTCCTGAACTCCAAGATCATCGGGGACCGGATCAAGAATCCGATGTGGTTGACGCTGATTGGGCTGGTGGTGGGGGAGCGGCTGATGGGCATTCCGGGGATGATCTTCGCCCCGGTCGTGCTGCACTACATCAAGGTGGAGGCCTCCCGGGCGCGCGTGGCGGCTGGATCCATCGGATTTGAAGAGGAAGAGGATTCCGCGGCCGGTTGAGACCCGCAGTACGCGGGAATTCAGTGGCGACGGAACCGGAGTTGCAGATCCACGCGCTTGAGCTGTTGGTATTCGATCGGCGGCAGGTCGGTGACCGTGGGGGACTCGGTTTCGCGGAGCAGGGACTTCGCCTGATCCTGCAGGGACTGCCATCGGGGCCAGTTCTCAATGACAGCGTGCACGATCTGGCGGAGCAGGCTTCGCCATTCGATGATGATCCGGTCCACGTCCCCGGTGCCGAGGAATTCGTCAATGAACCGGGTGCGGGCCTGCGGGTCCTTGTGAACCGCCCGAACTACGGTGCTGGCGCCGTCGCCGTAGCGGGGCGGAATTCCCGCCTCGAGGTACCCCGGAACGGAGTGTCCTCCGTACGCTGCGCGGCAGGCCATCGCCAGTCTTCCCCCCCAGCGATCCTCCGGTCCGCTGAAACGGTGGCCGGCATCGAGATTGGCCAGGTCGTACACCAGATCCTCCAGGGGATAGCTCTCGTCCTCCAACGCCGCCGCCACGGCCAGGCCGTCGCCGCCGTGGAATACGCTGACCACGCGCCCCCGACGGGTCGGGTGCCCCGCTGCGTCCACGAGACCGAGCCGTCGCCATTGTAGGGCGGTTCCCATCCCGGTGGGAAGTTGACGACAAACCGGAACGAGCGGACAGGCACCGCAGTCCTCGGGAACCACCTCCCGCTCGCGGGGTTTCCACAATGCGACGCCGTGTTCGTCGACCGTGACGGCCGCGGTCTGCTCGGCGAGGGACACCAGGGCAAGGATCTGGAATGGTTCCTCGATAAAGCGCACCACGGGAAAGCGCTGTTCGCGGAAGACTCGTTCGACCAGGGGCATCACCAGCGTGCGCCACACTTCCAGCCGGGTTTCACGGCCGTTCCATCCGGTTTGCTTGCGGACCCATTTCGTCAACTCCACGCCGTCCTCGCCGAACCGCTCCGCAACCTTGATGGCGCGTCCGTAGCGTCCGTCCGCCAGGGTCAGCAATTCACCGAACCCGACTTTTTCGATCGCGGAAGCCACGGTCAGGGCCGGGCGGAGGGTGATGGGAATTGGCGAAGGGCTGGCGTCCGGGACCGCTGCCGGGTCGAACTCAGGAACGAAGATTTCGGACCACGGACGCTCTTCGCGCGCGGGCAAGGGCTGCCACTCCCCCCGGGAATTCAAGATCTGCCGGACGCGTCGCCGGACATGGCGCGCCCGCTCCACGTCCGTCTTCAGGCAGCAGGGCGCATCTGGATTCTTCAACGCAGCCTCAACCCCGAGAAAGATGGGGCGTGTGGTGAACAGGCGCTCCTGAACCCGCACGGCTTCGGCAAAGGGGTCGAGCCCGCGTTCCGAAGCGGAGTGCATGACCCCGAGCAGCGCCCCCCAGTCCACGAGTCCGCTCCGGGCCAGGTGGCAGGGATGGGCGTCGTGAAGCCTCAATTCATTGGGGCCGACCAGGACGTATCCGTTTTCGTCGAGTCCGCGCCGTCCCGCCCGGCCAAACATCTGGAGAATTTCGTCCTCTCGAATCGGTGTCTCCATGCCGTCGCGGCGGTAGCTGCTGGCAGTGACGGCCACGCTGCGCAGGGAGAAGTTGATTCCTGCGGCGAGTCCCATGGTGGCGACGACGGCTCGGAGCTGTCCGGCCTTGGCCAGCGGTTCGACCACTCCGGCGCGCGCGGCGTAGCTGAGTCCGCTGTGATGATAGGCCACGCGGGCCTTCAGCATGCGGGCGAGGTCCTCGCCCACGAGGCGGCGCTGGGCTTCGGTCAGGGTGAGGGGCTGCGGATTCGGGAGCTGCCGGGCCAGGTCCCGCGCCAGCGCCTCGGCGCTCGCCCGTCGCGGGGCGAACAGGAGGATCGGTCCGAGGTTTTCGGCGAGCGCCTTGGCGCAGATTCGGGGCCACGGGCCGCGGATTTCCTGGGGCAGGTGGGCGCTGAGATTGGCGGCGAACACCTCTTCCAAAGGAACGGGCCGGACGTCATGCCGGACCAATTGCGCCCGCCGGCCGAGACGCTGCAGCCATTGAACCACGTGGTGCGGATTCGCCACCGACCCGCTGAGCAGCAGCAATTGGGTGTGGGCCGGGGCCATGGCGAGGGCCAGTTCGTAGTTCAGGCCGCGATCGTCGTCCCCGATCATCTGGTATTCATCGACGACGAGCAGGGTGGGACCTTCGCCCCGGATCAGTCGCTGCTTCTGTGTCTCGAGCGTGGCCACCAGCACGGGGGCCTCCAGGTTTTCAGCAAGGTCGCCCGTGGAGATGCCCACGTTCCATCCCCGGGCGCGCCACTCGGCCAGCTTGTCATTGGCCAGGGCACGCGTGGGCACCGTGTAGATGGCCTGACCCCGGGGCTTGCCCTGATTGGACCACAATTCGAAGACGAGGGTCTTGCCGGCACCGGTCGGGGCGTGAATGACGACATCGCCGCCCGCCCGGAGCGCGGATACGGCTTCCTGCTGCCAAAGGTCTGGAACGGTGACCCGCCCCCAACCGGATTCCGTCCCGGTTCCCTCACCTTGTTCCCGCCGGTCGCTCACGCGAGAGCACCGTAGGCCCATTCCCGTGAATCAGAAATGAGGATTCGATGGGACTGCATTGGAGATGGGGGAGTCCGAACCTTCCCGAAGTTCTTTTTGCTCCGGCTCTGCATGGAAGCGTGGTATCGGAGCCGAACTGCCATGATGATGCAGGAGCCACATGGCCCCGCCCGGGGGCACTTTCTGAATGTGGATCTGGAGGTCCATTCCCGCGAAGACTTGTCCCTGCTGGCGGGCGAGTTTGAAGCCCGGGCATGCGTCCTTCACTTCCAACGGGAGGCAGGCTCGAGTTTTTTGGCGGTGGAGCTCGAGGACGAACCTTCCGGCACCGGCCTGGAGGCCAGGCTGGTGGATCTCTGCGCGTTGGTGGAAACCCTGCCCCCGCTGGCCCGGGCGCTGTGGGACCGGGCGGACCTTAGGGTGCTGGATGCCGGATTCGACGCGGTTTCGGGGAGCCCGTTGGCTCAGTTCTCGGTGCCACCCGCCCTCCTTCAACGTCTGGCCGCGATTCGAGCACGCTTCGCGGTGACGGTGTATCCGCAGGATTCGCCCGAAGTCGGCTGCGGTCATCCGGAGGGCTTCGGCACTGCGATCCCATGAACTCTTCCCAGGTTTCCATCGGCATTGATGTCGGTGCGGAGAGCGGCCGCGTGATGGCGGGGCTTTGGGATGGACGCCGCATCCGATTGGAGGAGGTGCACCGGTTTCCCAACGGGCCGGTGGTCATTGGGGACACGCTTCGATGGGATCTGCCCGGACTCTGGCGCGAGATTCAGTCCGGCCTTAACCTGGCATCCCGCCGTTACGGGGGGCGGCTGGCGTCCGTGGGCGTGGACACCTGGGGACTCGATTACGCATTGCTGTCCCGTTCCGGTGAGCTATTGGGACTTCCGTTTTGCTATCGGGATGCCCGCACACGGGGTCTGGTCGGGAAGACGGTGGGCCGAATCCCGCGCGCCGAGATTTTTGCAGCCACCGGACTCCAGTTCATGGAGATCAACACCCTCTACCAGTGGATCGCCCACCATCGGACCAGTCCCGAGGTTTTTGCCGCGGCGAGCGCCTTCCAGATGATTCCCGACTGGCTGAACGGATGTCTTTGTGGAGCGCGCGTGGTGGAAATGACCAATGCCACGACGACGCAGTTCTATGATCCCCGAGCCCGGACCTGGGCTCGCGGGCTTCTCGAACGTCTCGGGCTGCCGACCCATCTGCTTCCCGAGATTGTCGAGCCGGGCACGCACCTGGGACGGCTTCGTGATTCCGTGGGCCCACGAATTCCGGTCATTGCGCCGGCAACCCACGATACGGGTTCCGCGGTGGCCGGGACGCCCGGTGCGACCGGGGATCCGGGCTGGGCGTACATCAGTTCCGGGACTTGGTCGCTGGTGGGGATTGAATCCGAGGCGCCCGTTCTGACACCGGCGGCGCTCGACGCCAACCTCACGAACGAGGGTGGCATAGACGGCACGTGGCGGGTCCTGAAGAACGTCATGGGACTTTGGCTTCTTCAGCGATGCCGGGCCGCCCTGCGGGATGACGGAGGGATGCCGGAGTACAGCGATTTGGTCCGGTGGGCTTCCGAGGCAGTCCCCTTGCGCTCCCTTGTGGACCCGGATGATCCGCGGTTCCTGAATCCTCCCGACATGGTGGCGGCCCTGCAGGAGTTCTGTCGAGAGACCCGACAGCCGGTTCCGGAGACTCCCGGAGCCCTGGTGAGATGCATTCTCGAAAGCCTGGCCCTGAAGTACGAGACCGTCCTGCGTCAGTTGGAGACCCTCACGGGAAATCGCATCCGCGTCGTGCACATCGTCGGGGGCGGGTCCCGGAACGAACTGCTCAACCAGTGGACTGCGGATGCCACCGCCCGTCCGGTCGTGGCGGGACCGGTCGAGGCCACGGAGTTCGGAAACGTGCTGGTCCAGTCACGGGCCCTGGGCGAACTGGGTTCCCTCGCCGAGATGCGCCGGGCGGTGGTTGAGTCTTCGGAGTTGCGGACGTTTGGTCCGCGCCCGACTGAGATGGATCGATGGACCGAGGCGCGGAAACGCTTCAGCGACCTCCGGACGCGGATGCCTTCGTCAGCGCCTTGATGTTGGTGATGGACGACTGGCGCGCGAGAGTGAGGACCTTGAGGACGTCCACCCAGGCGGCATTGGTGTCCGCGCGGATCTGAAGGCGGAGCGCCGGGTCCGCTTGCTGGGCTGTCTTCAACTCGGTTTTCAACTGCTCCGGTTGGAGTGGGCGTTCCCCGAGGAAGAACTGCGGGGCTTCGCGCCGGATGCTGACGATCAGGGGCGGCTTTTCGTTGGAGGCGCCGTGCCGGGAGGCCTCCCCGGTTTCCGGCAACTCGATTCGGACGGCCGGGGTGTTTTTGAGCGTGGTGGTGAACAGCAGGAACACCAGCATCACCAGCAACACATCGATCAGCGATATGATGATGATGGCGGGGGCGGATTTTCTGCGGCGCGGATAGAAGTTCATGGCTTCGCCGGGGCCTTTCGGGTGTCGCCTGAGGCTGGGGCGCCCCCTCCGAGGTATTCGCGCCGGATCAGGTCGTCACTGTGGCCCTCCAGTTCCACGGCGAGCGACTCCACCCGCTTGTTGAGGACGCTCCACGCCACCAGGGTCGGGATCGCGACGAGCAGGCCCACGAGGGTCTTGTTGAGCGCGGCGCCAATGCCCTTGGCGAGCAGCGCATAATCACCGCCGATGGCTTTTCCGAAATCCACGAACAGCGGGATGATGCCATTGATGGTTCCCACGAGTCCGATCAGCGGGGCGATGCCCACGATGATTTCCAGGACGAAGAGCCTGTGCTCGAGTCCGGCAATCTCCCGTCGGGCGAGGACCTGGACCGCCCCGGCGGTTTCCTCCTTGGGCCAGTGCAGGTGGTCGAGAATGGTGATCACGAGCCGCGCGAGGGCGGACGGGGCGGCGGCGCAGGTGCCCCGCAATATCTGGGCGTCCGCCGTGGGCAGGACCCCGACGAGCGGCGGGGGGAGGACGCGGGATCGACGAAGGGCCCAGCCGCGTTCGAGGATGACGGTGAGGGAAACAACGGACAGGACCAGGAGGGACCAAAGGTAGGGCCCGCCATCGGACAAGGAGGCAAACATCTCAGTAATAATTGAACGTAAACGTGACCGGAACCGTGTCGCCGCCAATCAACCGGCGCACCTCGGGAGGCCAGCGCCCGAAAGGGGCGGGCTGCATGACCGATAATTCGCAGAGGAAGGACAGGACATCCCCAACGTTGGAATCCTTGGTATTCACCGAAGTGACGGTGCCGTCCGAATGAAGGTCGAACGTGATGACGACCTGCCCCTGGCGCTCGAGTGCGAACTTCCGCTCCTCCAGGAGGCGGTACCACTGGTCCTGCACGGCCAGCACCATCCGGTAGTTGTAATCGCCCAGGGGCGACGCCTTGACGTTCAGTGAGGATTGAAGGGCCTGCCGGGTCACGCCGCCCTCCTGTTTCATCCGTTCCCCGACCACGGCGCCCTTGCTGGCGCGGGCTTCGGCGAGCGTTTTCATCCGGCGCGGCTTGGTCGGTTCCCGGGAGGCCTGGGGTTCCTGGAGGGTTTGCGGCTTCAGGGCCTCCAGCGGCTTCTGGATCTCGGGCGTGACGGCCTTGGGGTCCGCCTTGGCGAGCAGGGTCTCCCCAGGCGCGGGAGCCTTGGGTTTGACCTCTTCGCGCTGAACGAGGGGTTCCTGACGGGGGCGTGCCTCCTGGGCGGGAGCCGGGGCGGGCAGGAGAGCGGGGGGAGGCTCACTGACCGCGGCGACCTCCTTGACCGCGGGGGGTGGAGGTGTGGGACTCGGCTGGGTCGTATCAAAGGTCTTCAGTGTCTTTTCCCGTTTCCCGTCAATTTTTGGGGTCGGTTGCGCGACCTTGGGCGGATCGGGGTTGGCGGCCACCGTATTCGCGGTGGAGTAAAACTGGGTATCGGGAGGTGCCTCGTCAGTGATGGTTGCCGGATCGACCTCGACAAACTGGAGCGGAATCTCCTGCCAGGCTTCCTGGGGTGGGGGCGTTGCCTTTTCGGAGGGATTTGGCTTGGGAGCCGACACGAGCGCGGCAATGGGTTGCGCCGCCGGCCGAAGCCAGTCCGGGAGCCAGCCGTTTCGAAGGGCGGCGTCCAGCAGTTGCGCCATCAGCCAGATATAAACGTGGATCAACAAGGACAGCAGCAACGCGATCACCAGCGGTGACCGCAGCTGCCGGCGCCAATCCCAGTTGAATTCAGCCCACGTCATGAACGTTTCCGCAGCCTGCCCCACGCCGTCGGTCGGGGCAAGCGCCCCCCCGGAACGAGGCGGTCTGTACTCCGGTTCGGGCATTCCGACACGAGGGAAGGCCCCGGGATTCAAAGGGAACGTGTCCAACACATCCACAAACTGCGGGGCTTCTTGACGCGTTCTCCCGCATTCCCCACGGTTCCCCGCCGAATTTGGCGTTCCTACTGATTTCCGTCCGCGCATGAGCACCCCGCATCAACTCTTCAACACCCTCCAGACTTTCGACCTCGGAAACGGCAAACAGGGCCGTATGTATTCGCTGCCCGCCCTGGAGGCGGCCGGTGTGGGGCCGATCTCGCGGCTGCCAGTGTCTATCCGGCTGGTTCTGGAATCCGTGCTCCGAAACTGTGACGGGCTGAAGGTCCAGGAATCCAACGTTCGCGAACTGGCCAATTGGAAGCCCACCGAGGCGCGGACCGCGGAGATTCCGTTCGTGGTCGCGCGCATCGTGCTCCAGGACTTCACCGGGGTTCCGCTGCTGGTGGACCTCGCCGCCATGCGCACCGCCGTGGCCAAGCTGGGTAAGAACCCCAAGATCATCGAGCCGCTGGTGCCGGTGGATCTCGTGGTGGACCACTCGGTCCAGGTCGATTTCGCCGGGGCGGCGGACTCCATGACCCGCAACCTGGAGCTGGAATTCTCCCGCAATCGCGAGCGCTACCAGTTCCTGAAGTGGGGCATGCAGGCCTTTGACACCTTCAAGGTCGTTCCCCCGGGAATCGGCATCGTGCACCAGGTGAACCTGGAGTATCTGGCGAAGGGCGTCCTGTCGTCGGCCGACGGCGTTTATTACCCGGACACCCTGGTGGGCACCGATTCCCACACCACGATGATCAACGGCATCGGGATCGTCGGTTGGGGCGTCGGCGGCATCGAGGCCGAAGCGGGCATGCTGGGGCAGCCGGTGTATTTCCTGACCCCCGACGTGGTGGGCGTGCACCTGACGGGCGCACTGCGCGAGGGCGTCACGGCCACGGATCTCGCCCTGACCGTCACCCAGTTGCTGCGCAAGACCAAGGTGGTTGGCAAGTTTGTGGAATTCTT
Organism: Verrucomicrobiota bacterium; assembly: GCA_046346705.1. Taxonomy (GTDB): domain Bacteria; phylum Verrucomicrobiota; class Verrucomicrobiia; order Limisphaerales; family UBA9464; genus UBA9464. The sequence continues at coordinate 13,761 of JAXMHR010000032.1, forward strand.
TGGTCCCGGGGCCGCCGCACTGCCGGTCGTGGACCGCGCCACCATCGCCAACATGGCGCCCGAATACGGGGCAACGATGGGATTCTTCCCGATCGACGCGGAGTGCGTGAACTACCTGCGGGCTACCGGACGCTCCGAAGCCCTCTGCGCCCTCTACGAGACCTACTACAAGGCCCAGGGACTTTGGGGCATTCCGGAGGCGGGTCAGATCGACTACTCGCAGGTCGTCGAGCTGGATCTCGCCACGGTGAAACCCAGTGTGGCCGGACCCAAGCGTCCGCAGGATCGCATTGAGTTGCCCAATCTTCGGCGCGAGTTCTTCAACGCCGTCCAGCGCCCGGTAACCGAGAGCGGTTTTGGGAAGACCCGCCAGGCCTTCGGGCAGAAGGTGGCCGTCCAAACGGCGGCTGGAAAGAAGGCGACGCTGGGCACCGGATCGGTCGTCATCGCGGCCATCACCAGTTGCACCAACACCAGCAATCCGAGCGTCATGTTGGCGGCGGGATTGCTCGCCAAGAAGGCGGTCGAGAAGGGGCTGAAGGTGAATCCGGCGGTGAAGGCATCCCTGGCCCCCGGATCTCGAGTGGTCACCGACTATCTCAAGAAGACGGGCCTGACGCCGTACCTGAACAAGCTCCGCTTCAACACGGTGGGTTACGGCTGCACCACCTGCATCGGCAATTCCGGTCCGCTGGATCCGGCGATCGAGGATGCCGTGGTGAAGAACGATCTCGTCACGGCCTCCGTGCTGTCGGGCAACCGCAACTTTGAGGCGCGCGTTCACCAGAACGTGAAGTCCAACTTCCTGATGTCCCCGCCGTTGGTGGTGGCGTTTGCCCTCGCAGGTCGGGTGGACATCGACTTGAGCTGCGAGCCGCTCGGAACGGGCAAGGATGGGCAGCCGGTGTACCTGGCGGACCTGTGGCCCACGCTGCAGGAGGTGCGGGACGCCATGCAGTCCGCTCTGAAGCCTGAGGTCTTCCGCAAGCTGTACAAGGATTTCGCGGCCCAGAACCCGAAGTGGAACGAGATCCCGTCCAGTGTCGGCAACGTGTACGAGTGGGACGTGAAATCCACCTACATCCAGGAGCCGCCGTTCTTCACGAATTTCGCGCTCCAGCCGGGATCCATCACCCCGATCACCGGGGCGCGGGCGTTGGGCATCTTCGGGGACAGCGTGACCACGGACCACATCTCCCCGGCCGGCGCGATCAAGAAATCGTCCCCAGCGGGCCGGTTCCTCCAGGAGAACGGCGTCGAGTTCGCCGACTTCAACAGCTACGGCAGCCGCCGGGGTAATGATCGCATCATGACCCGGGGCACTTTCGCCAATGTGCGGATCAAGAACCTCATGCTCGGAGGTGAGGAGGGGGGCAACACCATCGGACCCGACGGCGCCAAGACGTCCATTTACGACGCCTCCATCGCGTATCAACAGCAGGGCGTGCCGCTGATTGTCCTGGCTGGACACGAATACGGCACGGGTTCCAGCCGCGATTGGGCCGCCAAGGGCACGAATTTGCTCGGAGTGAAGGCTGTGGTGGCGCAGAGCTTCGAGCGCATTCACCGGTCGAATCTGGTCGGCATGGGCGTGCTCCCGCTGCAATTCGCCGAGGGCACCAATGCGCAGACCCTGAAGCTGGACGGCACGGAGACCTACGACATCGTCGGACTCGACGCGTCACTGCGTCCGCAGCAGGACCTCACCCTGCGCGCGACCCGCAAGGACGGCACGGTGGAGAACATTCCCGTGCGCTGCCGGATCGATACGCCGATCGAAATTGAGTACTACCAGCACGGGGGCATTTTGCCGTACGTGTTGCGTCAGTTGGTGGCGAAGGCGTGAACTGTTACCGCCTTTGGCGGGAGTGTTCCGTTTTCAGAGTGAATGATGCCCGGAAAGGGATGGCGTTTCGCCATCCCCGATTGAGTTCCGGACGCAGAGCGCGGGCCCAGGAGTTGCGGCGCTTTTGCGAATCCCCGTTCGATTCCTCCGCAATCGAATTGCCGGGATCCACTTCATCAACGACAACCCCGCCCCGCCGATTTGGCGCCGGATTTATTGCATGAAATCTACTTCGCTCAGCGATGCCCAATTTCTCGAACTGCTGCAGAAGGTCCTGCCGCAGACCACGCCCGATCCGCGCCTGGCGGCGGCCATCTACGAGCGGGTGGCGCAGGAGGTCCGATTGATCAACAACCTGCGGTCCCTGGAGAAACTGTGCACAGAAGGGGCGCTCCCGAATCTGGAGCCGGAGACCGTTGAGGAACTCAAGAGCCGGCTCGCAACCAATTTCGGGGAGGCCAACGTGGTGGTGACGCCGTCGGAAAAGGGCGATGCGGCGTCGGTCGAAATCATCCTTCCGGACCGCAAGATCAACAATCGGGTTCGGGTCCAGCCGCCGGGAATGGAGGAGGGAGAGATCAAGGTCCCCTTGGTCCCATTCCCCGTGTCCCTGCCTGAGGATCCGGATCTATTGAGACTCGCATAATAGGGTGTCATTCAGGCCATAATGTGGATTGCTTGTAGCAGGCGGCGATGATGGAGGGGCGGCGGCGCATGCGTCGCAGTGCGGCGGTAGCCTGCATGCTGAGGTCCCAGGCCTTATTGGCGATCAGGTTGCCGATCTGATGGGTCTTGAGTTTGCTACATGTACTCGACGGGATTGAAGTTCGGGGGCATAGGCCGGCAGCCGTTCCACCACGACGCGTCCATCAGTGCTGGCCACGTAGTCCTGAACCAGGCGGCTGCGGTGGATAGGGCGCCGTCCCAGATGACGGTGAGTTTCCCCGGAACAAAGTCGTTGGAGGTGCCGGAGGAACTCGATGACCTGGGGGCCCTTGATACTGCCGGGGTGGATCTGGAAGAAGAACCGGTACAGGGCCAGGCCGCCGATCATGGAGGCTCTTCCAGCCAAAGGTTTCCTGGATCACCGGCGTCTGGCCGCGGGGCGCCAGGTCCGTACCCGGGTGGGGCGGGTGCTCAGTCCGCTTGCGTCGATGAAGACGAGGGTTCGGCCCCTCTTTGCCGGCTTTTTTATCACCGAGCCCTCGACCCGCTTCCAACGGCGGATCTTGGGCTCGTCGCGCTCGATCGCGCGGCGCTCCGGGCGTTGGCAACTGAACCCGTTGTCGCCCAACAGACGCCAGACATGGCCGGGATGGTACTCGACCCCGGTCAGGTCCTTGATGAGGGCCGCCACACGCGGAAGCGTCCACAGGTTGGTCGCAGCTCGCTCACCGGTCCGGCCACCAGCGCCTTCACAACCACATCGGTCTGTTCCGCCGTCAGCTTGGACTTGCGGCCCGCCTTCCCCTTGCTGGCCAAGCCAGCCTTGCCGCCCTTCTCCACGCCGACTTCCAGCTTGTGCCAGGCCACCTGACGGCTCACCCCCAGCCTCCTCCCGACTTCCGGGGCCGAGATCCCCTTCTCGAACATCGCGGCAGCCTGGACCCGCCGCTTTTCCATCCGCGTGCATGATCTCGCGTCAGCGCCATGCACGAAGCATACACCGACGACACAACATGTCACCCTATTATGCGAGACTCAATAATTTGGGTGCTGGCGCGTCGCGAGGACCTGTCCCCGGAGGAGGCGTCCCGGGCTTTGGTAACGATCGAGGAGGAGTTCTGGGAGACCAAGGCGGGACAGAAGGCGTTGCGGGATCGCGTCGAGCGGAATTTCGCGGAGTTCATTGCCCGCGTGCCGGCCGCCGCCCTGGCTGACAGCGGGATCAAGCGGCATTACAAGACTCCGGAGCCCCGTCAGTCCCTTCGCCGGCTGGTGCCGGCGTCCCGGCAATCTCTGGACGCCCTCGCGAACGCGGGAAATTCCGGGGACTCCGGAAGTGCGTTTGAGGGGTCCTAACTGAATTATTGAGACTCGCATAATAGGGTGTCATTCAGGCCATAATGTGGACAGCGTAGCAGGCGGCGATGATGGAGGGGGCGGCGGCGCGTGTGTTGCGTCGCAGTCGGCGGTGGCCTGCATGCTGAGGTCCCAGGCCTGTGTGGCGATCAGGTTGCCGATCTGATGGGTCTTGAGGTTGCCCCACATGTACTCGACGGGATTGAGTTCAGGGGCATAGGCCGGCAGCCGTTCCACCACGACGCGTCCATCAGTGCTGGCCACGTAGTCCTGAACCAGGCGGCTGCGGTGGATAGGGGCGCCACCCAGATGACGGTGAGTTTCCCAGGACAAGTCGTTAAGGAGGCCGGGAGGAACTCGATGACCTGGGGGCCCTTGATACTGCCGGGGTGGATCTGGAAGAAGAACCGGTACAGGGCCAGGCCGCCGATCATGGAGAGGCTCTTCCAGCCAAAGGTTTCCTGGATCACCGGCGTCTGGCCGCAGGGCGCCCAGGTCCGTACCCGGGTAGAGCCAGTGCTCAGTCCGCTTTCGTCGATGAAGACGAGGTTCGGCCCTCTTTGCCGGCTTTTTTATCGCAGGCCACTCGACCCGCTTCCAACGGCGGATCTTGGGCTCGTCGCGCTCGATCGCGCGGCGCTCGGCGACCAGCAGCTGAGGCCGTTGTCGCCCAACCAGACGCCAGACATGGCGGATGGTATCGAGCAGGTCAGGTCGCCGATGAGGGCCGCCACACGCGGAAGCGTCCCAGGTTGGTCTTGTAGCCTCGGCTCACCCGGTCCGGCCACCAGCGCCTTCACAACCACATCGGTCTGTTCCGCCGTCAGCTTGGACTTGCGGCCCGCCTTCCCCTTGCTGGCCAAGCCAGCCATACCCTGCTCTCCACGCCGACTTCCAACGGTAGGCCACCTGACGGCTCACCCCCAGCCTCCTCCCGACTTCCGGGGCCGAGATCCCCTTCTCGAACATCGCGGCAGCCTGGACCCGCCGCTTTTTCCATCCGTGCATGATCTCGCGTCAGCGCCGCGCGAAACTGTCCACCGACGACACAACATGTCACCCTATTATGCGAGACTCAATAGGTGATTCGTTACCTGAACCCGATTGACACGCTCACGGCTAATTTGGGAGGTTCAACCCCATTCATGGTTGTCCTTGGCTTCTCCAGTTATTTTCACGATTCGGCCGCTGCAATCATTCGCGATGGGACCATCGTTGCAGCCGCCCAAGAGGAGCGGTTTACCCGCCAAAAGCACGATCCCGGCCTTCCGACCAATGCCATTGCGTATTGCCTGGAAGCGGCGGGTGTTTCGATGGAGGAGGTGGATGCCGTCGTTTATTACGAGGATCCGGTGCTGAAGTTCGACCGCAGTGTGGCATCGGCCACGACGCGGTGGGGTGTGTCCCGGGAACACCAGGCGGCCTCGCTGGCGACGCTCGTGGCGCAGAAACTTTCCGTCCCCCGCGACCTTCGGCAGTTGTTCGGTAAACTGGGTAAGGAGGATTGCATCCACACGGTGCCCCACCACCTTTCCCATGCGGCGAGTGCGTTCTTTCCGAGTCCTTATTCGTCCGCGGCGATCCTGTCGGTGGACGGCGTCGGGGAGTGGGCTTCGACCACGTTGGGTCATGGGCGGGATCACCGGCTCACCATTGACCGGTGCATCGAGTACCCGCATTCCCTGGGGCTTCTTTACAGCGCGATCACCGCGTTCTGCGGGTTCAAGGTCAATTCCGGCGAATACAAGCTCATGGGGCTCGCGCCCTATGGCACGCCGGTTTACGCGAAGGAGATTCGCGACCGGTTGGTGGAGGTGAAGGAGGACGGCTCCTTCCGGCTCAACATGGACCTGTTCACGTTCATGGACGGGGATCGCATGACGGGTGAGCCCTTCTTCAAGATTTTTGGCGGACCGCCGCGGAAGGCGGAGACGCGGATCGGCAAGCGCGAGATGGATCTGGCCGCCTCGATTCAGGAGGTGACCGAGGACATCATGATCCGGTTGGCCCGCACTCTGGCGAAGGACACCGGGGAATCGAATCTGGTGATGGCCGGGGGCGTGGCCCTGAATTGCGTTGCCAACGGGAAAATCCTCCGGGCGGGCATCTTCAAGAACCTTTGGATTCAACCTGCGGCCGGGGATGCCGGTGGTGCGCTGGGGGCGGCACTGGCGTATTATCATCAGCATCAGCACAAGCCGCGGACTCCCCGGGACGGGATCTCCGACACCCAGTTTGGGAGCTTGTTGGGTCCCTCCTTTACCACGGAGGCGGTGCGCGAGTATCTGGACGAGCGCGGTGCGCCGTACACGGTGGTTGAGGATGAAGCGGAACTTGTCCGGGCGATCGCGACTGAGATGGCGGCGGGCAAGGTCATCGGTCACCTGGCGGGGCGGATGGAGTTCGGCCCGAGGTCCCTGGGTGCTCGCTCGATCCTCGGGGATCCCCGGAACCCCGAAATGCAGGCGCGGATGAACCTGAAGATCAAATTCCGCGAATCGTTCCGTCCCTTCGCCCCCGCGGTGCTCGCGGAGCGTTGTTCCGATTATTTCGACCTGAGCCATCCGAGTCCATACATGCTGCTCGTCGCCCCAGTTCGCGAGGACCGCCGGTTGTCGTCCTCGATGGATGGATTTGAGCAGAGCAACTACGACATGCTCGCGGTGGTCAATCGCGCCCGGTCGGATGTTCCTGCGGTGACGCACGTGGACTTCAGTGCCCGGGTCCAGACCGTGGCCCAGGACGTCAATCCCCGGTTCCACGGCATTCTCAAGGCGTTTGAGCAGCTCACCGGATGTCCGGTCTGCGTCAATACGTCCTTCAACGTGCGGGGCGAACCCATCGTTTGCACGCCCGAGGACGCCTATGTCTGCTTCATGCGGACCCAGATGGACATTTTGATTCTCGAGAACTGCATCCTGCGCAAGGAGGACCAGCCTCCGATGCCTGAAGACAATTCCTGGAAGACTGAATATGAACTCGACTGAGACCCCATCGGACGCCTTTCGCTGGCTCGATCCTGCTGCCAATCCCCCCTTGGAGGCCGTGGTGAAGGCATTTCGGGGACGCATGCACCTCGACCGGGCCGAGTCGCCCACCTATTTCGTACCCGTGGTTTCCCCGGCACAATGGGAGACCTGCGGCCGCTTTCCGGAGTCGGCGGAGGAATTCACCGAGCATTGGACCGAACTTCGCGGCGCCGAGGATGCGCCCCTTCCGAAGTCGCTGGTGAATGCCACGCTGGAGTTCGTGGAAAAGGGCCTGGGCGCGCAATCCTTTAGCGGCGAGGTGCCCGTGTTTACGTACACGCTCTGACGGGAGCCTATTTTTGGGGGCTTATTGGCGGGGAGGATCCTGAACGGGATCGGATGTTTTCATTGAACCAATCATGTTGACCAAGCTCCGGCAGACGATTCTTCGCGGCGTGGATCCCATCCTGGGATTCACTTATGACGGCCCGGAAGATTTGATTTTGGCGCCGGACGAAACGTTGGCGGACGGATTGATCTGGATCGGAGATCGTGCGTCTTCGGGGCCCCGGGTTGGTGTTCTGGGCGGTTCCACCAGCGACATCAGCTATTCGGGAAGCTGGCTTCGCCCGTTTCGGGACGTTGGAAGGGAACGGGGACGCCCGTTGTCCCTCATTTCAGGCGCTGTCTCGGGCTATGCGAGCAGCCAGGAGTTCATCAAGTTGACGCGGGATTTGCTTCCGGCCCAGCCCACGGTGGTGGTCAACCTGAACGGGGTGAATGACCTCGGATTCATTCAGGCGGGCGATCGTTCGCATCCGTCCATCCACAGCTACCAGCTACGGTTGTTCCGCTTTCTGGTTTCCGTGTATGGAGGCAACCGTGGCGCCCGTTCCCTGTGGAACAAGGTGGCCGCCCGCGGAGGCATGCGGCCGCCGGCGATGAACGATGAACTCAAGCTGGGTGGCTTGCACCTGGGGTTTCCCGGCACGGCCACGCCCGCTGCCCATTGGTATCGAAATGTTCGCATGTGCCGGGCGATTTGTGCGGAGTTTGGGATCCCGTACGTGGCGTTCCTTCAGCCCATCATGGGAATCGGGAATTATCAGCTGAACGCCGAGGAAACCGAATATCACGAGGGCTACCTTAAGGAGCATCCAGGCCTTCATGGCGTCCCCTATCACGAGGCGGCGCGGACGTTCTACGAAGAAGCACGAAGCTACGTTGTGCGTCATCCCGACTACATGATCGATCTCGTTGATGTATTTACGGGTCATCAG
>JAXMHR010000033.1:0-16434 GCA_046346705.1 Verrucomicrobiota bacterium
CCCCCCTGGGGGCCCCCGGCGGCCGGGCTAAGGCGTCTACATCCGGTTCAAAGCACTGAGCACCGCCTTGATGGAGGCGAGCTCAATGTTGGTATCCACGCCGGCCCCCCAGCGGCTCCGTCCGTCCGCGGTTTTCAGCAGGATGTAGGCGATGGCACTGGCTGCCTCGCCGGAGGCGAGCGCGTGTTGTTTGAAGTCGGCGACTTCAAACCTCGGCACCCCGGCGCCCAGAAGAGCGTGGACGAAGGCGGCGATCGGTCCATTGCCTTGGCCGGTCAGTTTCAGCTCCAAGCCGTCCCGACGGAGCGTGGTCCGGCACTGGAAGACGCCATCCACGCCGTCCGCATGAAAGTGGTTCAACTCCCACGGACGGGTCCGGTCCACGTACTCCCGCCAGAACATCTGTCGAAGCTCCTCGGCCTTGACCTCCCGTCCGAGGGCGTCCACCTGGTCATTGGCGATCGGACCGAACTCCCGTTGCATGTCCTTGGGCAGTTCGATGCCAAACTCGCTCTCGAGCAGGTAGGCGACACCTCCCTTGCCGGACTGGCTGTTAACCCGGATCACCTCGCGATATTCGCGTCCGATGTCGCCGGGATCGATGGTGAGATACGGAACGTCCCAGTGGCTCCGGCCGCCGCGCTCCCATTCTGCGAGTCCCTTCTTGATGGCGTCCTGGTGGGATCCGCTGAAGGCGGTGAAGACCAGTTCGCCCGCATAGGGCTGGCGCGGGGGCACGGTCATGCCGGTGCACCGCTCATACACCTCGCGAAGCTCATTCAACCGGGACAAGTCGAGTCCTGACTCGATTCCGTGCATGTACAGGTTGAGGGCCACCGTCACGATATCGAGGTTCCCGGTGCGCTCTCCATTCCCGAACAACGTGCCTTCGACGCGGTCCGCTCCGGCCAGGAGGCCGAGTTCAGTGGCGGCGACGCCGGTTCCGCGGTCGTTGTGGGTGTGGAGGCTCACGATGAGGGAGTCCCGGTTTCGAATGTTCCGGCAGATCCACTCAATCTGGTCGGCGTACACGTTGGGCATGGCCACCTCGACGGTGTCGGGGAGGTTGAGGATCATCCGCCGCTCCGGGGTGGGCTGCCAGACCTCCATGACCGCCTCGGAGATTTCCTTGGCGAATTCGACCTCCGTTCCGCTGAAGCTCTCCGGGGAATACTGGAGACGGACGTCGGTGCCCTTCAGGCGTCCGAGCCGGTCTCGGATCCAGCGGGCACCCTGCACGGCGATGGCGAGGATCTCCTCCTTGGACTTCCCGAAAACCACGCGGCGTTGTGCCGGTGAGGTGGAATTATAGAGGTGGATGATGACCCGCCGGGCGCCGACCAGGGATTCGAAGGTGCGCTCGATCAAGTCCTCGCGTGCCTGCACCAACACCTGGACGGTGACGTCCTCCGGAATGTGATTCCGTTCGATCAGCAGCCGGTTAAAGGAGAACTCCGTATTGGAGGCGGAGGGAAATCCGACTTCGATTTCCTTGAATCCGCAACGGACGAGCGCCTGGAAGAGTTCCAGCTTCTGGGCGACGTTCATGGGCACGGCGAGGGCCTGATTCCCGTCCCGCAGGTCCACGCTGCACCATTGGGGAGCGTGGGTGAGCACGCGGCTGGGCCAGGTGCGGTCGGGCAGGACTACCGGCGGAAACGGCCGGTATTTTTCGGATGGTTTCTTCAACATGTGCAGTTCTCCTGTGGGTTTTGAGGCCGCCCCAGGGCGGCATCCCGGCAGGGATTAAAAATCAAAAACCCCACCGCCGGGATGCGGCGATGGGGCGAAAGCGATGCGACTCCGTCGTCACCTGACCCCGATCCCCGCGCATCCCAGTAGGAGCGCGTTGATCGTCAGTCGAAGGTTTGCCGTACGGATCACGGGAGTGTGTTTACGCCGTGGGCTGGAGTCCGGCAAGCGGCATTTATGGCGCGGAGTTGGATGGGGGGTGGCGGCGGAAACGGAAGTTCCCGTTGACCCCCGCTGTGGTCGCTGCGAAATAGCCGGCAACGCCATGAGACGCTTCCTCCGCATCGGACTCGCCGCGCTTTGGTGCGGCATGGTCCCGGATGCGGCGGGGGCGGCCCCCTTGGTGGGAATGTCGCAGGAACAGGCGACGTCCCATTGGGCGTTTCAGCCGCTCCGGTCGCCGGGGATTCCCAAGGTTCGCGCGAGTGACCGGGTGCAAACCCCGGTGGATGCGTTTGTGCTGGCCCACCTTGAAGGCTCCGGAGGCTCGCTCCCCGAGGCGGCCGATGCCCGCGCTCTCGTGAGGCGCGTGACCTACGACCTCACGGGATTGCCCCCCGAAGCGTCCGAAGTGGAGTCTTTTTCGCGTTCCCCCACTCCGGCCGCGCTCGCGGCGTTGGTTGATCGGCTGCTGGCGAGTCCGCGGTATGGGGAACGGTGGGGACGCCACTGGCTGGATGTCGCGCGCTACGCGGATACCAAGGACCTGGTTCTTCTATATGGCCGCGACGCGCTGCGTCCCTTTGCGTACACCTATCGCGACTATGTCATCCGCGCCTTCAACGAGGACCTGCCGTTCGATGCGTTCGTCCGGGATCAGATCGCCGCGGATCTCGAGTCGCCCCCCGTGCCGCCGTGGCGCCTGGCGGCGCTCGGTTTCCTCACCCTGGGCAGACTGTTTGACAACAATCCCCACGACCAGATCGACGACCAGATCGACACGGTTACCCGCGGACTGCTGGGTCTGACCGTCGCCTGCGCACGCTGTCATGATCACAAGTATGATGCGGTCTCGATGGCGGATTATTACGGACTTTACGGGGTGTTTGCCTCCACCGAGCGCCCGTACGTGCTGCCGTTGATCGAGGATCCCGCCATGGTGCCGGGCGGCCCCGCGTTCGAGGAACGGCTCGCAGCGGCCCGAAAGGAGCTCGAGGATCACATTGATGCGGAACATGCGAAGCTGACGCGGATCCTTCGGGATCGTCTGGGCGACTATCTGGTACGGGCGGCGACCACGGACCCGGATTTGTCGGAGACCGCCCAGTTCGGACTGTCCCTGACACCGGAGGATTTCCGTCCGTCGCTGATGCAGCGGACGCGGATGCTGATTGCCCGTCGTGCGGTTCCTGCGGATCGCGTCTTTGGTCCCTGGTCACAGCTGATGGGGCGTTCGGAGGCCGAGTTTTCGAAGGGCGCCGTGACCCTTGGGGTGCCTCCCGATGCCGACTGGAATCCGCGGATCGTGGAGGCGCTGCGCCGAGCCAGCCTGACCAATCGCGCCTCCATTGCCCGGATTTATGGCGATGTGCTGAAGCAGGTGTACGAACAATGGGCTGACCCCGGAACGGGAACGCCTCTTCCCACCGCGACGCACGATGAGCAGGAATTGCTGGCTCTGGTTTCGGGGCCTGAGTGTCCGGTCGCCTTCCCGCGCCGGGAAACCCCGAATCACATGTCCCGTCCGGACAAGGACCGATACGGCGCACTTGTCCTGTCGCTCGACAAGCTCGCCGCAAATGCCACCAACCGACCTCCGGCGCGGGCGATGGTCGTTTCCGATCTTCGGGAGCCTTATGCTCCCCACATCTTCCTGCGAGGAAGCCCGGCGCGCCTGGGACCCGCGGTGCCTCGGGGCTTTCTCCGGGTGCTCAATGGCGGTCGGGAACAGCCGTTCGGTTCCGGAAGTGGTCGACTGGAGCTGGCGGAGGCCCTCGCTGCTCCCGGAAACCCCCTCACCGCCCGCGTGTTCGTCAACCGGGTCTGGATGGAGCACTTTGGGGAACCGCTGGTGTCCACGCCCTCGGACTTCGGTGCCCGAAGCGAACCGCCTGTGATCCCCGGGCTGCTGGACTGGCTTTCCTCCGAGTTCATCCGGTCCGGATGGAGCGTAAAATCGTTGCACCGGGTGATGGTCCTCAGTGCCACGTATGCGCAGCGGGCTGGCATCCCCCGATCAGGAGGGGGTGGTTCCGAAGCGGGCATGTACGCTCGCCGGCGACTGGATCTGGAAGCCATGCGCGACACGCTGCTCGCGGTTTCGGGGAATCTCGACTTTTCCCAAGGAGGCCGGGCACTGGAGGCTGCTTCGGATCCGGAGTTTCGACGCCGCACGGTTTATGGCCTGGTGGACCGACAGAATTTGCCCGGTCTGTACCGCGCCTTCGATTTTGCGATTCCGGACCAGTGCGTCGAACGGCGTCCCCGAACCACGGTGCCGCAGCAGGCTTTGTTCGCCCTGAACTCCCCGATGGTGCTCGACCAAGCCCGGGCACTGGCGGCCCGCCCCGAGATCATTTCGGAAACGGAGCCATCCCGTCGCGTGGGTGCATTGTTTCGACGGGTGCTCGGGCGGAATCCGAGCGATGCCGAACGGGCGGGTGCTCTCGCATTTGTGGCGCAGGCGTCCGAGGAACCCGGTCACTTGAACGCCTGGGAACAGCTTGGCCAGATGCTCCTGGTGAGCAACGAAGCCGTATATCTCGATTGAGGCGAACCGAATCTTCCGACCCATGAAGCCCCCGAAATATGAGTTCCCACGCCGTCTTTCGCGCCGTCAGTCGCTGCAACGGATGGGCACGGGGCTCGGAATGTTGGGACTGGCCGGACTGCTTGGGGATTCCGGTCTCCTCGCCGGGGAAGCCCCTTCTGAGAGTGGTTCCGGTGTGGCCGGACCGATGGCTCCCAAATCACCGCATTTTCGTCCCCGAGCCAGGAGGATCATCCACATCTACCTGAATGGGGGGCCGTCCCAGGTGGACACGTTCGATCCGAAGCCGGCCCTGGCCCGATATGCCGGCCGACTTCTTCCCTCGGGAAATCTGACCACCGAACGGCCGCTGGGGGCCGCGCTTCCGTCCCCGTTCTCCTTCCGTCCCTATGGCGAAAGTGGCATTCAGATCAGTGAGATTTTTTCCAAGATGGCGGCGCACGCGGACGACTTGTGCGTGATCCGGTCGATGCACGCCAACACGCCCAATCATGAGCAGTCCATGCGCCTCATGAACTGCGGGGACGAACGCTTGTCGCGACCCAGCTACGGGTCGTGGATCACCTACGGGCTTGGGACGGAGAATCAGAATCTTCCCGGTTTCATCGCCCTGTGCCCCGGGCTTCCGGTTTCCGATGTCTCCAATTGGCGTTCCGCGTTTCTTCCGGGGATTTACCAGGGGACGCACATCAATACGAAGCAGTCGCGTCCGGACCAACTTCTCGAAAACATCACCAATGCGGGCGTGTCCCGCTCGACCCAGAGGCGTCAGCTGGACTGGCTTGCCGAGTTCAATGAGGAACACCGACGCCAGCGTGGGGACGATCCGCAACTGGAGGCGCGAATCCAGTCCTTCGAGCTGGCCTATCGGATGCAGATGGAGGCTACGGACGCGTTCGATTACGAGCGCGAGCCCGCGCATGTCCGCGCGATGTACGGCGACAGTGTCCAGTCCCGCCAGTTGTTGATCGCCCGCCGGCTGATCGAGCGCGGCGTCCGTGTCGTGCAATGCTACCACGGGGATGTCCAGCCCTGGGACAGCCATGACATGATTGCCGATGCCCACCGGCGCCTCGCCGGAGAGGTGGACCAGGGGATCGCCGCCCTGTTGACCGACTTAAAACAGCGGGGGCTGTTCGAAGACACTCTGGTGATCTGCGGCGGTGAGTTCGGACGGACTCCGGCTGTGGAAATGCCGGCTCCGGGAACTCCGGGAAACGGGAAGGGCCGCGACCACAATCATTGGGGCTTCACGGTCTGGCTCGCCGGGGGTGGCGTGAAGCGGGGGCATGTGCACGGGGCCACCGATGAGTTCGGTTTCCGGGCGGTGGACCAGCCGGTGCACGTGCACGACCTGCACGCGACGATGCTTCACCTCATGGGATTCAACCACGAGCGCCTGACCTATCGCTATGCGGGACGCGACTTCCGGCTCACCGACGTGAGTGGGGAAGTTGTCCGGGGGATTCTCGCCTGACAGGAGCCTCCTCCGCGTTCTCCTATCGATCGCGCTCGAGCAGATATTTGGCGAGCGCCTCCAGGGCGACAGCGCGGCCCTTGAACGGCTTGAGAGCCCCAAATGCCTTCGCGGTGAGTCGCGCGGCGATCTTGCGGGACTGGTCGAGACCCACCAGTCGGGGATAGGTGGCCTTTTGGGCCGCGACATCCTTGCCCGCCGTTTTCCCGAGGGTCTCCGTGGACTGGGTGACATCCAGAATGTCGTCGATCACCTGGAAGGCGAGGCCGACATGATATCCGAAATCCGTCAGCGCCTTCAGTTGCGCCGGGGTGCAATTGGCGCTCATGCCTCCGAGACGAACCGAGCAGCAGAGCAGGGCGCTGGTCTTGCGTTCGTGGATGTAACGCAGTTGCGGAACCGTCAGCTGCTTGCCCTCGCCCTCAAGGTCCGCCACCTGTCCGGCGATCAGCTGTAGGGATCCCGAGGCACGGGCGATCTCCAACACCAGGTCCCGATGGGAATAGCGCGGCCAGGCATTCGCCTGGGCGGCAATTTCGAAGGCCTGGGTCAGGAGCGCGTCGCCGGCAAGCACCGCGATGCCTTCGCCGTACACCTTGTGATTGGTGGGCTTGCCGCGCCGGAAATCGTCATTGTCCATGGCGGGCAGGTCGTCATGGATCAGCGAATAGGTGTGGATGCATTCCACGGCGCAGGCGAGGGGCATGGCCTCGGCGGCCTTGCCTCCACAGGCTTCGGCGGCCGCCAGGAGCAGCGCCGGACGCATCCGCTTTCCCCCGGCGAACAGGGAATAGCGCATGGCGGCATGAATGGTTGCGGGTCGGGTGGTGGCCTTGGGGAGAAAACGATCAAGGGCCTGATCCACGGCCTTGGATCGCGCGGAAACCCAGGCGGAAAGGTCAAACGGTGCGGATTTGGAAACGGGCATCGGTGGCGAAGTGTAGGGAGCACCCCGGGCAAAGCTCAAAGGCTTTTGGAGAAACGCCGGGCATTTAGGCTTTGAGCTTTGGGTCGGGGCTTCGGACGTTCCCGGGGTGAGCAAGAAATCCGCGAAGATTGCCGCGCTGCTGGAGGGGATCCGGGATTCCGGGTGTGATCCGCACTACGCGGGGTACTTCGAATGCTTCAATCGCCAGTGGTTCTTCGAGGCCCACGATGTCCTGGAGGAACTCTGGCTGGCTGGCGGGAAATCCGGACCCAATTACGCCTTCCACAAGGGCCTGATCCAATTGGCCGGGGCGTTTGTCCATCTGCAGAAGGACCGGCTTCGTCCTGCGGTCGCCCTCTTCAACCTCGCCGAGGCGAATTTGAGAGACTATCCGAATGTGCATGACCGTCTCGACTTGGTGGAGGTCCTCCATCTGGTCCGGGACTGGCGGGGATGGGTGGAGTCCGAGGGCTTCGAGTTCAATCCGCTCAAGAAACATCCCGCTCCGCAATTGGGATTGCGGGCGGGATGATGTTCCGAGGGGGACCTGGGTCCCGGGGAGCGGATGTGTCGCTCAGTCCGGCTTGTGGGCGCTGTGGCACGCTTTGCAATCCACGGCGGCGCGCCAGGCCTCGAGGGAGTCGGGGAGCTTGTCCTGAATGCCGATCGCGGCGCGGTTCAGCTTGGCGGTCTTGAGTTCCCAATCCGCGGCGTCCCCCTTGGGAGCCTTGTTCAGGGCGAGCTGCTGCGTCAGATACACCATTCGCATCTTGTCCGCCTGTGAGGCCGTGTTGTCCCCAATGCGGGCGGCCATCGACCCCTTGCCTTTGAAGCCTTCCTTCATGATGTCCTCAATGGACATGGATGGCTTGGTTGAGTTGAACGACGAGCAGCCGCTTAAAGTGAGAGCGGCCGCAGCCGCAGCGGGAAGAAGGGCGGGGAGGAATCGTTTCATGGGGATCTGGAGGGAAATTTAGACCGGCGAATTCAAGTCGATCGGGCTGCGAATTGGCCAGCGGTAAATCATCGGATGGGAATGCCGTCCGGTTGAGGTCCCATCCAGAGGCGATGAATTCCGGGTCGTGAAACAAAAAGAGGCCGGGCATGAATGCCCGACCTCCTGGTGGATTGAAATCCTTTGTTCAGTTCGACGCGCGATAGAATCGGACCGAGGTTTCTGCGGGAATCGTGTAGGGGCTGGTGGCATTCGCGATCTCGCTGAATGCCCCGCCCAGGGTGTCGGTTCCCTGAAGTTTGCCCGTGAAGGTAATCGTCGAGCCGTTGATGGAGATCACCGGGGCGCCCGCTACCGGATAGTTCACCGGAGTGTATGCGCCGTCAGGGCTCATGAGCAGGCTGTTGGCGAGGATGGTCCAGTCGGTGGCCCAATTCTGGGTGCTCTTGAAGGCGCCGTAGTAGGCGACCGGACTGTAGAACCCGTCGTCCGGCGCCGTTCTCGGCGATTGGTTTGCCGGACTCGTGGCATCCGGACGTGGATCCAACGCGAGCGGAACGTCGTGGCTGATGCCGCGCAGGGCCGGGTTCACGTTGGTTAGGTTGCCGGTCGCTGGATCGAACAGGGCGGACGGGGCGAAGGTGGGTACCGAGAACCCGTACCAGAGATTGTTCAGAACCGTTGGGTTGGCTCCCGTGGTGAAGGCCCCACCCGTTACCGGCTGTCCGTTGAAGTCGGTAAAGATGCCGTTGTATACGCCAACCTGGGTGTAGGCCCGGAAGGTGAAGGCGTTGTTGCCCGAGCCGGCACCCGGACGCGCACCGGCGCCAATCAGGGTTGCATTGTAGGTTTCCCAGTTGGACACGGGCACCCCCTTGCCGGTGATGCGATCCTGGGGTTCGCCATTAATCTCCATTCCCTTCTCGGTGCTGTTGATCGGATGGATGCCGAACCAGAATTGATTGTGGCCGGTGTAGCCTTCGTCGGCGTCGAATTCCTCGTCCTGGTTGAAGGCGCTGACCAGATAGCGCGTATTGACGTTTCCTCCGAAGAATTCGTAGCCGTCGTCGGAATTGGCGTACACCTCGATGTATTCAAGCGTGGTTCCGCGTCCAAGGGCGCAAAGGGAGAGGCCGTTCACCTCCTTGTTCGATTCCAGGACCTTTCCGCCGTGTCGGATTGACACGTAACGCAGGACGCCGGTCGAATCGTTGGCGTCTCCGCCTCCGAAGCGGTTGATGTATTGTCCCGTGGGCGCCTGGACGTCCGGGAGACCCTCGAAGACGTCGTACTTGGGATTCGCCGCGTCTCCGGCCGCATTCACCGCATTGTTGATGGGTGCCCTCCCGTAGAGAATCAAACCGCCCCAAAGCTGGGTGTCGTCCGGTCCGAGATCAAAGGGATCGTTCACGTCGTCGTCCTCGGCGGTGAAGATGATCGGATTCTGCCGCGTTCCTTCGGCAAGGATCTTTGCACCCTGGCAGATGAACAGGTTGCCGAAATCGGTCGGTCCCGTTCCTGCAACACCCTTGATCACAGTTCCGGGTTCGATGCGCAGGACGGCGCCGTCCAGCACGTAAACGAAGCCCTTCAACAGATAAATGTTGGTGGACTTCCAAGTGATGTCCCCGGTGAGGTATCCGGCAGGGACTTCAACCACATTGGTCTGGGGCGGAAGGAATCCGCCCTGGTCCAGGAACGTCCAATGACGCATCCAGTTGTTCTTCCCGTCGAACGCGCCGCGATAAGGGGCGATCTGGTAGAAGCCATCCTGCGGCGGCACTTTATAGTTCGCAAAGGCCGGACTCCCGTCTCTGGGGAGCGGATCCAAACCACCGTTGGCTGGCCACGCACGGGAGATGCCGCGGAGCAGGGGGTCCGCCACGTCGTTGGTATTGGCGGCGCTGAACAGGGAGGCGGGAGCGTACGTGGGTACCGAAAAGCCGAACCAGAGGTTGTTCTGGACCGTGGGGTTGGCTCCGGTCGTGAAGTCTCCACCCGTCACCGGTTGCCCGTTGAAGTCGGTGAAGATGCCGTTGTAAACGCGGACTTGGGTATAAGCGCGGAAGGTGAAGGCGTTGTTTCCAGACCCGGCGCCAGGACGCGCACCAGCACCGATGGTGGTGGCGTTGTAGACTTCCCAGTTCGAGACGGGAACTCCCTTGCCGGTGATGCGGTCCTGGGGTTCGCCATTGATCTCCATTCCCTTCTCCGTGCTGTTGGGGGAATGGATGCCAAACCAGAACTGATTGTGTCCGTTGTAGCCCTCGTCCGCATCAAATTCCTCGTCCCCGTTGAAGGCGCTGACAAGGTAGCGGGTATTCACGGATCCGCCGAAGAACTCGAATCCGTCGTCGGAATTGGCGAAAACCTCGATGTACTCGAGCGTGGTGCCGCGCCCGATGCCGCAAATGGAGAGACCGTTCACTTCCTTGTTCGACTCCAGCACCTTGCCGCCGTGGCGGATTGACACATAGCGCAGGATGCCGCTGGAGTCCTCGTCATCCCCGCCGCCGAAGCGATTGATGTATTGGCCGTTGGGTCCCTGAATGTCGGGAAGTCCTTCAAACACGTCGTACTTCGGGGTTGCCGCATCGCCTGCGGCATTGACCGCATTGTTGATGCGGGCCTTTCCGTAAAGGATCACCCCGCCCCAGAGTTGCTGGTCGTCCGGGCCAAGATCCGTGGGATCCGTGACGTCATCGTCCTCTGCGGTGAAGATGATTGGATTCTGGGGGGTGCCTTGCGCGAAAATCTTTGCGCCTTGGCAGATGAATAGATTGCCGAAGTCGGTCGGCCCCGTGCCAGCGACACCTTTGATCACTGTGCCCGGTTCGATCCTCAGGACCGCACCGTCCAGCACGTAAACGAATCCCTTGAGGATGTAAGTATTGGTGTTTCGCCAGACGATGGTTCCCGTCAGGTATCCAGCGGGCACGTCCACGATGTCCGCACGGGTGGCCAGGATGGTGGCCACGCCCGAAAGAATCAGGGCGAGGCATTGCGACCATCGCCGCAGTTGGTACACGATTTTCATTGGATTCAGTAGTGACAGCATCGATCCGGACCACGAAGGGGTTTGCGTTGCGGGTGGCACCGGAACGCCTGACCTTGGCTGTCGCGCTGAAACGGGGGGATGGCTGGGTTGTTACATGACGGTGACAATGGCTGCAGCCGGAATGGACGTGGATCAGACGGGTGGTCCCGTTGCAGTGTCGCGGGTGCGAGATCGGTGCCCCTCCGGGGTCAGGGAGGATCCCCGACCAGGGATTATCCAGTAGGGGACGATTGTCCGCCTCGATCCCGCTTGAAGTAGAACGCCACCGCTTCCGCCGCGGAACGGACCCCGAGCTTTCCGTAAATGTTCCGGACGTGGGTCTGGACCGTGTACGTGCTGATGTTCAGAACCGTCGCGACCTCCTTCGTCCGGAGTCCATCCGAAAGCCGCCATAGCACCTGTTCCTCCCGTCGGCTGAGCCGGGCGATGGCGACGGCTCCCGCGTGTTCATGATAAAGTCGCTCCACCAGATGGCGGGCGATCGCGGGCGCCATCGGAGCCCCTCCGGAGGCGACTTCCTGGATGGCCTCGAGAACCCGTTGCGGGGGCGAATCCTTGAGCAGGTAGCCGTGGGCTCCGGCGGCCATTGCGGCGAGGATCCGCGGCAGTTCCGGTTGTGCGGTGAACGCGATGATTTCGATTCCGGGGACCAGGGCGCGGAGTCGGCGAATGCAGTCCGCGCCGGGAAGGTCCCGGAGGTTTATTTCAATCAAGACCACGGAGGGTTTTGTCCTGGGGAGCTCGACCAGGGCGCTCCTCCCTGTCTTGCAGACGGAAACCAGGCTGTGGCCTGGAGTCATGCGAACCAGCGCAGCGAGGCCCTCCCTCGCTCCGCCATTGTCGTCCACGATGGCGACGTTGATGTTCATGAGGTGATCGTTTCTTGTTGGGGTTGAGCTTCCGCGCGGGTGCGCGGAAAGAGGTTCAGCACGGGAGGGGCCTGCCGCGGGAATCGAAGTTCCGTGATGGAGAGTTCGGGTCTCGCAGGGACGTGTCTGTTGACACGCCGTGCTCTGGATTAGAGCGGAAACTGCGCATCATGCGGCTGATTTCCAGAGGGATTTTTTGTCGATGAAGGGAATGTGGCGAAGTGGATGTGCCCGGCTAAAGGTCTCCTTTAGGGAACGATGGTTGGAGTGATCAGCATCACGAGTTCCTTCTTCCGGCGTGCGTCAAAGTCGCCTTGGAACAGGCGGCCCAGCCACGGGATGTCTCCCAGTCCGGGAATCTTCCGCCGGTGCCGAGCGGACTCCGTCTGGATCAGTCCTCCAAGCGCGATGGTGGTGCCGCTGCGGATGCGAATCAGCGAGGACGCCTGCTTGATGTCGAGAACGGGTGCCGTGGTGCTGCCGTTGGGTGAGAGCTTGGTCTCGAGAAGACTGGTAAGAACCGGCGAAATATCGAGTGTGACCCAGTCGTCTCCGGAAACCTGGGGCGTGATCGCCAGAATCGTCCCGACCGTGACGCTCAATACGGTGTCCTGCTCGATGACGGCCGAGGCCCCCGGCGTCGTGCCCCCGCCTGGAACAATAGTGGATTGGTTTTGGAAGAACGGCATTTCGGTGCCGACCTTGATGAGTGCGGTCTGGTTGTTGAGTGCGCGAACCCGCGGCTTCGAGATGACCCGAACCTCGCCCTGTTCCTGAAGCGCCTTCAAGACGACCTTGGATTGGGAATTGTTGAAGGCGAGGGAGAGCGTTGCGGGCGAGAGATCAAATCCTCCCAGGGGTCGTGTGATGGCCGGATTTCCAGCGATTCCAAACGCCCCTCCCGACGTCCGGATGACTTCTTCCCAATCGATGCCGAATTCGAACTGGTCGCTGAGGGTGACATCGTAAAGCCGGGCCTCGATGTCCACCTGGCGATGAACCGAATCCTGGAGTCCGTGGAGGTATTGCTCCACGCGGCGAAGTGCCGCGGGTCGGTCGGTAATCTGGATCAGACTGGCGGTGGGATTGATCGCGAGGGCATCCCGGCCCCTGGGAGTCAGGAGTCGGGAGATGTCGTCCCGGAGTTCCGTCCAAAAGTTGATCGAATTCTCGGCGGTCAACTGCACGGTGGACCCCCCCGCGCCGCCCGCGCTTCCTGAAGACGCTCCTGCGCCGCCCGCGCCTCCAGCGCTCCCGCCGCCGGCAATCGTCGTGCCTCCACCCGAAGTGCCCGCCGCGAGCGTGGCAGAGTTCTGTCCCAGACCCTTTCTTTGAAGCCGCAGGTAGTCGATTGTGAAGGACCGGGTTTCGGAGGTTTGAACGCGAATCAATCCAGATCCTTCTGACCACGTGCAATCCGATGCCTCCAGCAGCGCTCTCATCATCGCTTCCATGGGGAGGTCATGGACATCCAGTGTAACGACGCCTTCCACGTCCTGGTCGGGAACCACGTTCAAGCCGTTTGCCCGGGCAAATAGCGCCAGGGCCGTCTTGAGATCGAGTCCGACGGCAGAGAAGGAGTACAGGCGCTGGGGAACCACTGGCCCGGTCTGCGATGGGACTGTTGGCGGTGGCGGTGCGATGGATTGGACCTCGTGCGGTATGGGCCATTGGGTGGAGTCCAGTTCGCGATCCAGGGCCTTCCAAGTTTCGAGACGTCTGTCGGGGTTTTTCCAAATCCCGCTCTGGGTTTCCCGAGGGGATTGGGCGAGCGTCCGGGAGGTCTCCGTCCAGAAGGTCCAGACCGCTGCGAGCAGAAGAATACCCGTGGTCGCTGCGGAACCGGGTGGGGGATGGGTGAAGGTCATGGCGTGGACAGGGTGGAAGTAAGGTGTGCGTTGACGTGCGGATTCCGTGCCGGGGTTGCTGAACCCGCTGCGTCTGCTGCGCTTCGGCCGGACAAGGAAAGATAGAGGCGGATCGTTCCTCCGGGTCCGGTGAGTTCTGCGTTGTGCGTTCCGATCCGGGTGACCCGGTAGGGGGAGACTTCCGAGTCTTCTGAGCAGATCCGTCCGTTGATGACCGCGAGGGATTTTCCGCGTTGGCGCCAGACGGCGGTGATCACCAGGTTGGTTGGACCGGCCGATGCAGATGAAGCGACGGATGCAGGCGTGGATACCGTGAACGGGTCCGGTCCCTCGTGGGTCCGAAGTTGATTCCAGAGTTTCTGGAGATGCTCCGGATCCCTGGAAAACCGCGGTGTGCTGTCCTGAATGTATGGACTCGATGCCGTGGGCGGCGCGATTGCGGCGGCGCGCTGGATTCGGGTTCGCCAACCTGGCAGGCGCGCGGTGATTGCGAAGGCGGCGCACAGGCTTGCGGCGGCGGTCCCTGCGAGGATTCTTTTCTGGGATTGTGTCATGGGGAGTCGCACAGGGTCCAAAATCGGATCGCCATCCTTGCCTCGATGATTCCGGGATCCGCGGCGGCGACGTTCAGTTCTTCGAGATCCGGGCGGAGCCGCGTATCCGCAATGGCTTCGCTGAACTGAAGAAGTTGATGCAGGGTTTTCCCTCCGGTTCCTGCGGTCGGCTGCAGGTTCAGGAGAACCGTGGCTCGGGTCACCGGGAGTCCTTCGGCATCCTGCGATTCGATGGGGCCGGGCTCGTGACGGAGTTTCCAGCCCTGCAGGGTTGCCGTTTGGGATGCCTCCGCGATCCAGCGTTCGATCTCGGAGAGATCGCGAACCCATGTTTCCCGGAGCCTTTGAATCCGGGATTCCAGATCTTCGAAGGCGGCATCCCTGGTGTCCCGATCCCCCGCCTCCAAACGCTCCAGGACCGTCGCGAGGTGGTGGGACAAGGCCGCCGATTCCCGCAGGGCGGGCCGCATCCGGGCGATCCCCAGCCAGACGACGGCACCGGCGATAAGAAACGGGACCAGGAAGGCGATCCGGATCCACAGGGCGGCGGGGATCCACGAGCGTCGATGATGGGGTTGCGGGGAAGCGGTGGTACTCATGGGATTCTCCCTTCCAGCATGAATCCTGAGGCGACCTTCTGGGGCGACGGAGGCGCCAGGGTTTCCGTCCAACGCGCCTTCCAAGCGTCGCGGAATCCTGACGTTGGTCCCGCGTTGGAGGCCTGGAGCCATTGGATAAACAGGGGTGCCTCCCGCAGTGAATTGCTGAAGCCGCCCACGACGTCTGAAAGTGCGCGGGCGGAGGTGCGAGCCTTTCCGGAGACATTCACGTCCCAACCGCCGTTGCGGCTGGCGATCTGGACGTTGGTCAGTTGCAGATCGCGCGGCAGTTCGTTCCCGATCTGGCCCAGAATGCAAAGGGGTGCCTCCGCTCCGGGGCATTCGCGTGCCCGTTGGATCAGTGTCCGTTGGCCGGCATGGACCCGGGCGAGTTGACGGAGTTCCTGCTCCCGGATTTCCAGGGGACCCAACTGTTCCTTCAGCCTTCGGATGTTGGCGTGTTCCTGCGTTCGGACGCGTTCCGAAAAGACGAGGAAGATGGCGGCCGCCGTGAGGCTCAAAGCGGCAAGAGCCCGATGCAGAGTGGTGACCAGGCGGCGGCTGGAAGCCTCACGCTGTTCCGGAGCCAGGAGATTGATGGCGTAGGAATCGGGAAGGGACGCCAGTCGTCCGGCCCAGTAACCCGCGGTTTCCGCCTCGGGAACCCGCTGGGAAATCGACTGGATGGAAGCGTTCTCGGAAGCACTGGCTGGCATGGAATCGGGCCACAGCCAGCAGATGCGGGAGATGGGTTCTCCGAAGTTTTGCTGAACAAACTGCAGCGTTCGGAGGATCTCGCCGGTCAACCGGATATTCCCGGATGAGGAATCTGCGGTGCCGGTGCGTGCGACGACCGGCATTCCGTCGCCACGGAGGATCAGCAATTCCGTCGTCCGGCCCAGTTTGGTTACCAGCATGAGGAATCCCCCTCCAAAGTTTTCGGCCCCAGGACGGCACTGCCCGAGAAGTTCGGAAAAAGGCAGCAGCATCGTCGGGGTGAGACCATTCTCCGTGCAGGCGGAGACGACCGCGTCCAGAAATGTACGGGAAATGAGCGAGAGCAGGGCGGCGTCCGGTGTGCCGGAGGTCGCTGCGGGCCTGCTCGCCCAATGAAGGGGAGCCGCGGGAGACGGTGCCTGCTCGGCTTGGCGCTGGAGGAATCTTCGTCGTACGGATGCGCGCACACGCGGCATTTCAATCCGGCATTGGACGAGGTCCTCGTGCGCGAGGACCATCGTCAGCGAACGCGCTGGGCATCCCAGGGATTCCATGGCGTCCCGTAGCGCCGGTCCCAGATCGCGGACATGGGGCACGGGCGCCGGCGCGGTCCAGGTGTCCCTGGATTTTCCGTCCCCTATTGCCGTGACCGCGAGATCCCCGTGGAGCCAGGCCACCGCGAGTCGCTTGGCGCCACCTGTCGGGGGACGGATTTGCGGAGTGGACCGATTTTCCAAGCGGAGCATGGGGGTGCGGATTGAGTCGTTATGGTGTCTGAATCAGGTCGGCCACGTTGAGGTCGAGGGTGTCAGCTGCGGCACGGACCTGTTCGGCGGGAGCGCCTGAAATGGGGAAGCCGTTTCGCGCCCAGGTGAGGTAGGCGGTGAAGTAGTTGCTTACCGTGAGAAGTGCGTCCACTGGCGTTGCGTGGCTCGCCCGTGTTGGTG
>JAXMHR010000034.1:0-12302 GCA_046346705.1 Verrucomicrobiota bacterium
CGTTGGTCACTTCGACTTCTTCGATCGGTGCCTTCACCTGATCGCAGCTCACCAGAACCTTGTCGTAAGCCTGGCCAGCGGCCACGCCCTTGCCGACGTAGGTGTAGGTGACGGATTCCTTAGGTCCAAGCTTGGACACCACCGGGTAGGTGACCTTCTTGCCGGAGATCGAGCCGCGCGGCGAGCTCACCGGATCAATTTCGGTATCGGATTCGACGACGCACGAAATGTTGGTCAGGTCAATGTAGCCCTGGTTGGTGATGCGGATGGTGTAGTTGGAGGTTTCGCCGACCTGGATCGGATCGGGGTCATCCACATACTCCACGAGGATGCCCGGCACGCCCTTCCAGACTGTGCAGGCCTCGGCATTGTCGGAGAGCCCCTGGGCGCTCTTGGCCGAAACGC
The DNA here is from genome assembly GCA_046346705.1 of Verrucomicrobiota bacterium. GTDB lineage: Bacteria > Verrucomicrobiota > Verrucomicrobiia > Limisphaerales > UBA9464 > UBA9464. The sequence goes on from JAXMHR010000034.1 coordinate 406, forward strand.
TGTTGCAATAGCGGCCCTGCTGGGTCGTCGTCAGCACCACGGTGAACTGCTTCTTCTCGCCAGCGGCCAGCGTCGGAATCGTCCAGGAAGCGGTGTTGCCCGTGACGGTGGCTCCCGGAGCATTGATAATCTTCGTCTGGGCCGGAGCGGTGTCGGTCACGACCACCTGGGTCTGCGGGCGGTCACCCTGGTTGTGAACTTCGATCGTGTAGGAGGCCTGCTTCCCAATGAATTGTTCGGGGGTGCCGGTCTTGGTGACCTTCAGCAGGTGTCTGAAGATTTCCGTGCAGGCGTCGTCCTGGACGCTGGGCGCGTTGGCGGCCGTAGCCACGGCAACGTTGCAGAACTTGCCGCGTTCCGCCGCCTTCAGGGTGATCGGAATCGTCTTCGAGGCGCCTGGGGCGAGATCACCCACGGTGAACGGAACTTCGCGAACGCCGCCGAGTCCGGCGGGAACCTTGTCGGTCACGACCACGCCCTTGGCGACGGCTGTGCCCACGTTCTTGACCACGATGGTGTAGGCAACGTCCTGACCGAGCTGGGCGTCCGCGGGACCGGACTTGTCAATCGCCAGCTGGGGACGGCCCACGACGGTCTTCGCGCAAACCCGGGGGTCGGCGTGAATCGTGGCGCACGAAGCCAGGGTGCCTTCCTTGTCCGCCTTGGCGGTCACCTTCAGGACCTTGGCTTGTCCGGCGTCCAGATCACCGAGGTTCCAGGTGATCTTGTCCCCGGCGACGGCTCCCTGGGGCTCGGTGCTGACCACCGAGGCTCCGCTGGGAATGGTCTCAGTGACAATCACCCCGCCAACACAGGCGGCCGGATTGATCGAAATTGTGTAGGTGAACGTGTCCCCGAGGGATACCTCGGCGGGCATCGTCTTGCTTGCTTGGACCAGTCCACTGTTGACGGACGAGCAGTTGGCAGCTCCGCCGGCGGCCGGCGCGGAATAGGTCGTAGCGCCTCCGCCGGCCGGGGCATTGATCAAGACGGTCGGCTTGGCCTGCGCATATTGAACCGGTTCGGTCGCCCGATTGGCGGCGAGAGCCGTCAAAGAGCCCATGGTGGCGACGGCAATCATCCAGCGGGCGATACCGGATGTGCGGATAAGGGATTTGCTCATAGGTGTTGTTGAATTGTGCGAGTAGGCGAACATCACCGGCATTCCATCCCGGGGACGCACCGGCCCACTCGGGTCACCGCTGCATCCTCGCGTCTGGGTTACGTTGCCGAATTCGAAATCGCGGGGCAGGAGTCTCATTCGGGGGTTAATCTGTCAAGTTCTGGCGGGGTCTTCAGAGGGTGAGTTGGAGATGGAACGAGTGGGTTCGGAGGGTGGAAGCCGGATTGAGTTGGCGGCAGAGCGGGTCCCGGACAGAATGACTTGGTGAAACGGGGGGCTGTATCGAATCGGATCCGCGCTGAGCCGACGTTGTCGGTTTACCCGGAGCGGGATTCGGGAGTTCCACGCTTTCTGCTGGCGACCCTGTCGGGGGCGCCTTTCTTCGGGAAGTTTTTCATGCAACCGCCTTGTTTATGGCGTTCACGCCGAGTCCCCTGCATCCCTGGGGCTCGCCCTTTAGGATCATATCTGTGATGAAACGATTGGATCGAATTCGGGCGCTTTCGAGGCTGCTTCCCGCCGGTACAATTTGTTGCGATTCAGCGGTTCTGGAAGCGCACTCCGGCGACAAATGGTTTGCGACGCATCTCCCGGATGCAGTCGCATTCCCCCGATCGCCCGAGGCGGTTGCGATCATCCTGGGCTTTGCCTCGCGGCATCGGATTCCAGTGACTGCCCGGGGATCCGGTTACGGGTATGTCGGTGGGTGTGTTCCGTCCATGGGTGGGATCGCTCTTTCCCTGGCGCGAATGAACCGGATTCTGGGCATTTATCCGGGGGATTTTGCAGCCGTGGTGCAGCCCGGAGTGATCACGGCGGAATTTCAGGAAAAAGTGGAGCGAAAGGGCCTCTATTATCCTCCCGATCCCGCGAGCCGGAAGGATTGCAGTCTGGGGGGAAACATCGCCACCAATGCCGGGGGGCCTCGCTGTTTGAAGTATGGGGTGACCCGAGACTACGTGTTGGGGCTTCAGGTGGCGCTGGCGAATGGGGCCCTAGTGCGGCTTGGGTCGCGGACCCACAAGAACAAGACGGGATTCGACCTCCACCGCCTTTTTGTCGGGAGCGAGGGAATGCTTGGGGTGGTGACGGAAGCGACCCTGAAGCTCCTTCCCAAGCCCCCGTACCGCGCTTGTTTGGGGGTGGGGTTTGCGGACATGGCGGGTGCCGCTCGGGCGATCCGGAGCATTTTTGCCGGTGGTTTTCTCCCGAGTGCCCTCGAACTTGCGGACGAATTCACGCTCCAGGCAGCGGTGAAACGGACGGGTTCGCGACTCCTTCGGGGGTGCGGTGCCCACATGATCCTCGAACTGGATGGGCACGAATCAAGTGTACGTGGGGAATTGAACGCGCTGACCACGATTCTCCGCCGTTCGAAGCCGGTTCTGATCCAACGAGGACTGGGAGAGGCGGGCTGTGAGCGCTTCTGGGGCTTGCGCCGGCAGTTCAGCTACTCCCTTCGTGACACGGGACTGACCAAGCTGAACGAGGATGTCGTTGTTCCCCGGAGTCGACTGGAGGATTTGTTTCGCTTAACGCAGAGGCTTCAGCGGCGTCACCGACTTCCTTTGGCCTGTTTTGGGCACGCAGGAGATGGAAACATTCACGTCAACGTCATGCGCCGCGAGTCCGATGCCGGCGAACGGGCGCGGAGTGAAGACTGTCTCGACGACCTTTTCCGGGGCGTGCTGGCCATGGGTGGGGTCATCACTGGCGAGCATGGAATCGGTCTGGCGAAGCGCCGTTGGTGGCCTGACGCCACGGATTCGGAGGTTCGGGAATTGCACCAGACCGTCAAACGCGCGCTGGATCCGGCGGGTATTCTGAATCCGGGAAAATTCCTGCCGCGGTGAAGCCGGATCAGAAGGTGATCCCGATGGTGGTTTGAACCTGTAGATCGTTGTTCTGAACCCCGGCCGCAGGCTTCGAAAGGTACTGATCGATGATGTTGAGGTTCAGGGTGAGCGGCTTGAAAAGGGGATAGCTGAGCGTCAGATAGAGATTCACCTGGTAGTTGGACAAATCGCCGATGCCCGGGGTGAAGCCGAGTCGCTGGGTGATCGAGAGCTTGTCGATCGACGTGGTGAAGCTTTCACCAAATCGGACGGCAACGGTGGTTTGATCCTCGGAGGTGGAATAGTTGAAGGACTGGTATTGCATACCCAGCTCCCCGGCGAGGACCCTCTTGGGACGATCGATGAACTTGTAACCAACGCCCCCACCCCCCAGATACTCGAGGTTGATTTTCCGGATGACATCGTAGCCGGCCGCGCCCGAGGCGTAGGCGAAGGTTCGCCGGTTCGGAGAGATCTCAAATTCGGCCCTGCCGGTGCCCGCCATCTGGTTCGCGTTCTGGATGCCATTCGCCTCCCCGTAGGCCGCATTGTAGGTGAACATGGTGGACGTTCGGCCCCACTTCTTTGAGGCGGTGCCATTGACGTACATCGTTGCGCGATCCGTGGTGCCGACGCCTAGATTGAGACCCGCCTGAACATTCCCGTGCCAGTTCGTCCAGATTCCGGAGACCCACGAAGGGAGGAGGTGTCCGGTGACCGGGGCATTGGTGTCCGACTTCGCGACGGAGGCGGTCGGAGGCGGGGCCGCGGCGGGCGTCGCCACCTTGGGTGTGGCGTTGGTTGGGGTGGCGGCGATGGACGCGGCCGGGCGCGCCACCGGATCCATATGATCCAGACTTTCCCGCGGGATGGTGATCCTGCCCGCGACGGGAGAGCGGACGACCACGCGGTTTTCATTCTGGGAAACCAGTTCCCCAGTGATCCGGTCACCATTCTTCAGGAAGAGTACCACCGACTCCGTGGCCGCCGCGCAATTCCAACTTCCCCAAAGTGCCATGACCAAACCGAGGAGCGACCTCGTCCATCGGAATCGCGGGAATCCATCACTGCGGCGGCGGAGGGGTGTCATTCTTCTTGGACTCCGGAGTGCTGGAGGCCGTTCCGCTGGGTGCAGGTTCGGGCTGGCTGACGGAGTTGGTCGCCGGTGGAGGGGGGAAGTCTCCCGACGTCAATTTGCGTTGGCCACCCTTGACGCCGATCTCTCCACCCTCATTCAGGATTTTGAGCTGAGGCCGGGTTTCTCCCTCCCAGTATTGCCGGCTGATGAGCGTTCCGTCTCCCTGAAACACATGATAGGCGTAGGTCTTTCCCGAGGCCCGGTGCAACACGTGGAAATGGGTGTCCCGATCCACGATCCACTGGGGGCGATCAAATGAGACCGTGGTGCCGAGAGGGGTGATCGACAGGGTTCGGGATTCGGTGGGATCCGTTATCCTCAGGTAGAGCTGAAGATTCTTCAGGAAATTGACCTGCTGAAGGACGAACTTGCGGCGCTCGATCGAACCATCGGGCATTTTGACTCCCACCTCGCGGGGTTCATGGAGGGGAACCCCGGCGACAATCTCAAAGGATGCTGGAAGGGTGGTGCGGATCTCACCGTCGGGCAGACGGATCGAGGCAAACACGCGGTAGGCACCAGTGTCTTCGAGGCTGAACAGTGGCGTCAGATTCCACTTCAGTTTTCCACGCGTCGACTGCTGCAGGGTGAATTCACCGCTTTCCGGCGGTTCGGACTGCTTGGTGACGACGCGGCCTCCGGAACGTTCGACCGTAAACTGGAGCCAGCCGGGTTCGGTCCCGAGGGTGAGGGGGCGTCCGGTGAAATTGGCGAATCGGGTTGTTGCCTCGATGGGTTCTCCAGGCAGGAAGGCTTCCCGGGACAGAACGAGATCCACGTCAACCTGGGCGTAGAGTGCCAGACCCAGCAGGGCGTGGGTCAGCAATCGGGAGAGCCATTTCATTCGAGGGAATCTAGGCAGCCGAGGTGGGAGGGCAAGACGCGCGGTGTCCGGATTCAAGCCGGCTGCGGACGGCGTGGAACACCCGGTCGGGTGTAATCCGAGTGAGGCAGGCCATGAATTCCCTGTGGTTGCAGTGGGACTTGAGGCAGGGAGCGCAGGGGAGTTGGATCCTCAGAGTCTGGTCGGTCTGGCCGTAGGGACCTGTTCGTGCAGGGTTGGTGGGGCCGAAAAGTCCGACGACCGGTCGTTGGAGGGCCGCGGCAACGTGCATGGGCCCGGTATCGTTGGTCACCAGGAGGGAGCTCCTCCGAATCCATTCCACCATTCCGGGCAGGGAAAGCTTGCCGGTAAGATCAAGCGCCCGACTCCCAGCCACCCGCTGGATCTCGGCTCCGAGGCCCTCGTCTGATTTCCCGCCCAGAATCGCGATGCGCCAATCGTGGTTGTGGGTGAGGATTTTCGAAGCCAGTTCAGCGAAGTGCGCGGCCGGCCATCGCTTGTTTTCCCATCGTGCCCCGGGCTGGAACGCGATCCAGACAGGTCCTGAATCGCCTGCTTGTGCGGCAACCTCCCGAGCCGCCGCCGGGTATTCCTGCATCCATTGGAAGTTGCGATGAACGGGAACTCCAAGATGTGGAAGGACCGACAGATACCAGTCCACCGCGTGTGTCGTTTCGGACGGGCGTGGGACGGAAATGTCATGAAGGGCGGGAGCTCCCTCGCGGGGATCATCCAATCCGACAAATCTCCCCCCGTTGGAAAGCCAACCCACGAGGGCACTGCGGGCGAGTCCCTGGAGATCGAGGACCCAATCGTAGCGTTCCTTTCGCAGCCTTCGGATCTCGGTGGCGGCCAACAGCAATCCGGACGGGCGCCCCCAGCGTCGTCGTTCGAACGGGACAATGCGGTCTATGCCGGGATCGCCCTCCAAAAGAGGGACGAGTTCCGAATTCAGCCACCAGTGGACCTGGGCCTTTGGACAGTGATCCTTGATCAGGCGGGCCACCGGAATGGCCTGAACCACGTCGCCCAGGGAGCTCGGCTTGAGAATGAGAATCTTCATCCAGCCCGAACGGCAAATTGCAATCCCGAGGACGGGATTTCGGGACTGCGTTTCTCAGCGACCGACGGCGAGTCGGTCGGCAAGCCGGTCCGGAAGACCTGCCGCGCGGATCTTCTTCTGGGCCTCCTCGATTGGATAGTCCAGGCGGCGAAGTTCGATGGTCTGCTGTGTCATGTCGTAGACCACGTAGGCCGCCTTGGGTGAACCGTCCCGGGGTTGGCCGACGCTCCCCACGTTGATGAAATACTTCTTGCCCGGCTCGATTCGGAATTTGGAGTACGTTCCCCCGCGGACGCCGGTATCCCGAATGAAGGCCACCGGGACATGGGTATGACCGAAGAAGCAGACCTGGGTGTGCTGATAGGTAAAGCTGGCCGCCGCTTCCAGTTTCTCGAAGACGTAGCCCCAGCGCTGGGGGACGTCGAGCGTCGCATGGACAATGGTGAAATTGGCCACGAGACGCTGGTATTTCAGGTCACGCAACCACTTCCGGTCGTCCGGTGTGAGCTGGGCGCGGGACCAGTTCACCGCCTCTGCGGCTGCGTCGTTGAAACCCTCCGGATCATCATCCACGCCGATGTATTCGTCGTGGTTGCCCTTGACCGTGGGCACATTCATGCCGCGAACAATGTCCAGACACTCCTTGGGATTGGCACCGTATCCGACGATATCTCCCAAGCAGGCAACATGGGTGCACTTTTGTTGCTTGATGTCTTCCAGAACCACCTGGAAGGCATCCAGATTGGCATGTATATCGGCTATGATGGCGTACTTCATCGACGTCACGGTGCGATCTCAAATCCGCGAAATTCTCCGCTGGATCCCGACCACTTCACTTCTTCACCACGAATCAGTCCCTGGAGGCCGCTTTCCCGTACGGCGCTCCGGAAGGCATTCAGCTCCTCCTCGTTGCCCTCGGCCACAAGTTCGACCCGTCCATCGGGAAGGTTTCGGACCATCCCGGTCACTTCGAATCCCATGGACAATTGCTTCGTTTGGTAGCGGAACCCCACTCCCTGCACCCGGCCTGAATAAAGGATATGCATTCGGCGGCGGCTCATTGAACGGCAATGCTCCCCGACGTGCGGACGAACCTGTCTTGGTATCTGATCGCGATCAGGCGTTTGACTTAGCCATATCCGTGCCGGACGAGGCAACGGTTTTGTTCCCTGGATGTCTTTTGTCGGGGTGAATAGGTTCCCGGCGTCGGAGAGCCACCTTCGAAAGGATTCGGGGTGCCGGAAGGAAGTCATCTGAGATGTCTAGAAGTCCGAGTACGAATCTATCGGAACTGGAAATGTTCCGCCAGCGCCCGGCGGCTGCTTTCAGAGAGGGGTTCCTGGCGGTAGTTCGGTTCGAGCATAGGCTCGGCACTGTTGGATCTGAGGGCGCGTTCCAGCCACAGCCGGGTCAGCGGGGAATCGATCAGCTCCGGGCGGTTCGCAGCCAGGGTGGTTTCGTCCTTTTCCCCCGTGGCTCGTCCCACGCCGACATGCCAACCCGCCCTAAGGAGTGTGACCCTGAGCAGGGTCGCCCTAGAATAGGTGGCCATGGCGCAGGGGATTTCGTCCGCGGCCAGCTCCCTGAGGCGAGCAAACAAGGGAAGGGTCCACATGGCAGGGTTTCGGGCGGGGGAGTAGGCATCAAACAGGATGCAATGGGGCTTGGGCCACGTCTGCGCCTCAGGGCTGCGGATCAAGGACGGGAAGTCGCCTGCGAGCACGTCCCAATGGGCTTCGAAGGTGCCCGAGGAGTACTGGGCGGATCCGGAGCTCGCCAAGGATTCCACCAAGGGTTGCAGGGTGCCGAAATAACCCAGGCGCGACGCGTGGGAGAGCGCGAAGCGAATCGGAGCCAGGGTGTGGTCGAAGCTGAGGACCCTCAGCTTCCCCCGGATTCCCAACAGGGATCTTAACGCCACCAGTACATTGGCGCCGGCGCCCAGGCCGACGTCCCAGATGACGAATGGAAGGTCCGGGGAGGCTTCCTGATGCATTTCGAACCGCTCCACAAGATGAAGTTGTCGGACGTAGAGGGATTCCGCCTCCTCCTCGGGGCCCACCACCGGGTGGAACGTCTCTGCAACCTCCAGGCAGCGCACGCTCCACGTTCCGTTCCTCAGCTGCACCAGTTGATAACCGTCCGACATAGGCTTGGGGAATCCTTGGGGCAAGACCCTGGGATCTCACGCGGAATCTGCGGGGATTTCGGTCCCAGCTTTTCCTGGGTCGTCTTCGCGGGGATCGGACGATACCGTCCTTGCGTGCATCACGACTCCGAACTTCGGACCCGGGTCGATCGCATTCTCGATGCGACGCCCGTTGAGGATATCCACACGCACCTCTATGACCCTTCCTTCCGTTCCCTGATGCTTTGGGGGCTGGATGAACAACTGGTCTATCATTACCTGGTCAGCGAGGCGTTCCGGCATTCAGAGCAGTCTTATGAGCAGTTCTGGTCGGCTTCCCGGGAAGAACAGGCCGAGTTCGTCTGGAACGGACTATTTGTTGAGCATTCACCAGTCTCGGAAGCCTGCCGGGGGGTGCTGACCACCCTGCACGCGCTGGGATTGGATCCCCGACGACGGGATCTGCGTTCCCTCCGGCGATGGTTTGCCGAGCAGGATCCGGGACAGTTTACGGACCGCGTTCTCGGGATCGCCAATGTGTCGTCCGTGGGAATGACAAATTCGCCCTTTGATCCTGCGGAGCGCCCCTACTGGGAAGGATCCCCGGTGCGGGATCCCCGCTTCTTTGCGGCCCTTCGGATTGATCCGTTGCTGGTTTCCTGGCCGGAGGCCTGTCAGCGGCTGGCCGCGGACGGATATGGGGTGCGACTGGAGTTGGATTCGGACACGGCGGACGGCGTTCGCCGGTTTCTCGGGGACTGGACCCGCCGAATCGGAGCCCGTTATTGCATGGTTTCGCTGCCTCCCAGCTTCGAATGGCCTGCCAAGACTCCGGCGGCATGGCTGCTGACTCACGCGGTTCTCCGACATTGTCGGGAACACGGGCAGCCCTTTGCCATGATGATGGGAGTCAAACGCGCGGTGAACCCATCCCTTCGGCTTGCCGGAGACGGCATGGGGAGAAGCGACCTGACGGCGCTTGAGAATCTGTGTGCCGCCCATCCGGATAATCGATTCCTCGTCACCTGTCTGAGTCGTGAATGTCAGCACGAGCTGGTGGTGCTCGCCCGCAAGTTCCGGAATCTCCACCCATTTGGATGCTGGTGGTTCACCAATACGGACCAGCTGATCACCGAGATTACGACCCTTCGTCTGGAACTTCTGGGAACCAGCTTCACCGCCCAGCACAGCGACTCTCGCGTGGTGGACCAGTTGATCTACAAGTGGGGACATTCACGACGTGTGCTCGGGCGCTGCCTCTCCGCCCGATACGAGGCCCTGGGTTCCTCAGGTTGGGACGTTTCGGATGACGAGATTCGGAGGGATGCCGATGAGTTGCTCGGAGGTGCGTTTCGCCGATTCTGCCGGGGCTGATCCGGGGCGATGCCTTGCTGAATTGTTGATTGCGGGGGTTTGACAGCGTGGAACCGGGTCCGGATACACTCCTGCGTGCCGAGTTCCATGAAGCTCCTTTCCGTTGCCCTCCTTGCCGCTGTGCCGTTCGCCGGTTCCAGCCAGGCCGCCATCGATTTCAAGAAGCAGGTGCGCCCGGTCCTTGAAGCGTACTGCCTCAAGTGTCACGGGGACGAGAAGCCCAAGGGCAAGCTTTCGCTCACGACCCGGGCAGGGGCTGTTCAAGGCGGAGAAAAGGGGGCTTCGATTGTCCCGGGGGACCCGGCGAAATCCTCGTTGTACACCCTAACGACGTTGCCGGCGGGGCATGACGATGTGATGCCCCCCAAGGGGGATCTCCTGACTCGGGAACAGCAGGACACCCTCAAGCAATGGATCGTCGAGGGGGCCGCCTGGCCGGATTCCATCCGGCTCCAGCAGCGGGAAAAGGTGGACTTCGTGAAACAGGCGAAGCCCGTGCTCGAGGTGTATTGTGTGGCCTGCCACAAGGAGGGTCATGCCAAGGGCGATCTCCGGCTGGACGTGCGGGAGGAGTTCCTCAAGTCCAAGGATGTGGTTCCCGGAGATGCCCTGGCCTCGAAAGTGTACACCAGCATGGTGCTTCCTGCGGACCACGACGACTTGATGCCGCCGCGGAAAAAGGGAGGCCCGCTTCCCGCGGCGAAATGCGACGTGATCCGGGACTGGATTGACCAGGGGGCCGTGTGGCCTGCAGGACTCGTTCTCAAGGAGCGTGAGCCGGATGCCTCCACGGATCGGGATTGGAATGCCGTCATTGCGGCCATCCATGCCCGCCTCATCAAGAATCAGCAGGCGGCTCCGCTGGCCCACAAGAACTACCGCGAAACGATTCATGAGTCGGTGGGCTTTGAGATGGTCGCCATTCCTGGCGGTGAATTCGAAATGGGGAGTGCCGACAGCTCCCCCGGGCATCAGCCCAATGAGAGCCCGCGCCACAAGGTGAAATTGGATCCCTTCTGGATGGGGAAAACAGAGGTTACGTGGAACGAATACGAGTTGTTCCAGTTCCCCAGCATGGAGAAGGGAGCCAACGTCAGCACGGAGCGGGTCAATCGCGAACTCCTTCTGTTGACGGAGTTCCCGCGTCCGTCCGACGGTGGCAACCCTTACGTTGGGCATGAGGCGGACGCCGTCAGCCGTCCCACCACTCCCTACGTGGAGATGAGCTTCGGTATGGGCAAGGACGGCTTTCCTGCCATCAGCATGACCCATTATGCTGCCTTGATGTATTGCCGGTGGCTCTCCGCGAAGACCGGCCACTTCTATCGTCTGGCAACCGAGGCGGAATGGGAATACGCGGCGCGGGCGGGATCGACCACGACCTACTATTGGGGGGACGACCCGGCCAAGGCTGGGGAGTACGCCTGGTACTTCGATAATGCGGATGGCAAATACCAGAAGGTGGGGCTCAAGAAGCCGAACGCCTTCGGCCTCCATGACATGTTGGGCAATGTCGCCGAGTGGGTGACGGACGGATACAAGGCGGACGCTTACTCGATCCTTCCCATGGACAATCCGGTGCTGTTCGGTTTTGCGGAGTACCCCCACGTCGCACGGGGTGGATCCTGGGACGACGAGATCGACAAGCTCCGGTGTGCGGCCCGAAATTTCAGCGATGCGGCCTGGAAGATGCGCGATCCCCAGCTTCCGAAATCCCGATGGTATCTGACCGACGCCCAATTCCTGGGATGGCGCGTCGTCCGTCCGGTGAAGGTTCCCGCAACGCCCGAGGAATTGGCGAAATGGTGGACCAGTTTTCCTCCGCCGGCACCGAAGTGATTCTGTGCAGAGTTCATGGGGTCGCAGGGCAATCGGACCTTGCCCACGTTCCGGCTTGAAGTCAGAGTTGGACGTTCCCCGGTCGCAGAAAGTCATCCGGACTGAATCCGGAGTCCCTTGTCTCCGTCCGAAATCGCAATCTGAGAATCTACATGAACTCTACTTCGGTCGTTACCCCCGTTTCGCGTCGAAAATTCATCTCCACCACTGGTGTTGCTACCGTCGGGGCTCTATCGGCCGGACGGCTCGCGTTCGCCCAGGCGAGTGACACCCTGAAGTTGGCGTTGATTGGTTGTGGTGGACGCGGTTCGGGAGCTGCGAGTCAGGCGCTGAATGTGCCGGGGACGAAACTGATTGCGATGGCGGACGCCTTCCCGGACCGCCTTGAAGGTGCGCTCGCGAATTTGAAGCAGTCCCAGGGCGCCAAGGTGGACGTTCCGCCGGACCGGCAGTTTGTTGGTTTGGACGCCTACAAGAATGCCATCGCTCTTGCCGACGTGGTCATTCTTGCCACGCCTCCCGGCTTTCGGCCCATGCAGTTCGAGGAGGCGGT
>JAXMHR010000035.1:0-9293 GCA_046346705.1 Verrucomicrobiota bacterium
CGGACGGCCTTGGCCTCGAGATAATCGGTGTAGGAACCGGCGTGGGACCAAAACGTCCCGTCGGCGAGTTCCACGATGCGGTTGACGCAGCGGTCGAGAAAGTGGCGATCGTGGGTGACCAGCACAAAGGCTCCCGGATAGTGCTCCAGCATCTCCCCAAGCCAGTCCACGGATTCCGTGTCCAGATGGTTGGTCGGCTCGTCCAGGATCAGGAGATCCGGCTGGGCGATGATGGCGCGGCAGAGGGCGACCCGGCGCAGTTCGCCGCCGGACAATTTCCCGATCCCCTGATCGCCATCGGGACAATGCAGATGATCCATCGCGGTCTCGATGCGGTGGTCGAGTCCCCAGCCGTCCAGGGCCTGGATCCGCGCCTCGAGCTCGGCGTGCCGCGGGGAATGCGCCGGCAACGTCTCAAACTGGTGAATGAGCTCCAGGATCTGCCGGGCCCCGGCCCGGACGTTCTCGCGGACGTTCAGGTTGGGATCGAGCTGAAACTCCTGCGGCAGGTAGCTCAGGATCAGATCGCGGCGGGCATTGACCCGCCCGGCGTCCGGTGTCTGGAGGCCGGCCAGAATCCGAAGGAACGAGGATTTTCCTGAGCCGTTCCGGCCCACGAGGCCCACGCGGTCGCCGTCCATCACGGCGAGGGAGGCACGATTCAACAGGACCTGCCGGTCAAAGCGCAGCTCGAGGTCAACGGCGGAAATGAGGGTGATGTCGGAAGACATGAAAAAGGGGGCGGGAAGGCGTCCGGACAGGTGCGGGAACCGGAGGGGTTCGTCAGCAGACTGGGGCGGGATTCAGGCCGCACGCGCCTGTCGCCGGGTGGTCACCGCGTCCCGGGCATTCCGGGAGGCGCGGAAGTCTGGGGGCGGGTGGTCTGCGGGGGGCTTCCCGTGGTGGGAGGCGGATTGGTTTCGGGCTTGTAGCCGTGGTAGGGCGTGCAGCCAGCCGCGAGGGCGGACAGCAGGGAGAAAAGAAGCACAAGGCGCTGGAGCGGCATGGAAGGAGGTTTGATAAGCCCGAGCTGGGACTCTAGAGGCTGCCGGACCCGGTGGCGAGGATTCCGCGCTCGGGAAACGAACGCGGTTTGCCAGGGCCATGCCGGGCGGCTTGCCCGGACGCGATGCCAGCGTCAACCTCCCGCCAGATCATGCGCCTCCTGCTCCCCCTCCTTCTGGTCTCCGGCATGGCGTTGGCCCAGGCGCCGACCCAGCGGACACCGCCACCACCCGCGGTGCCCCGGGAATTCCGCGCGGTCTGGGCTGCTTCCGTCGGGAACATCGACTGGCCTGTCCAGGCGGGGGCCTCCGTGGCCAAGCACCAGGCGGATCTCCGGGCCCTTCTGGATATGGCGGTCCGGGTCCGGTTGAACGTGGTGATCCTGCAGGTGCGTCCCTCGGCGGACGCGCTGTATGCATCCACCCTGGAACCGTGGAGCGAATACCTCACCGGCCGCATGGGCCAGGCGCCGAATCCCCGATGGGATCCGCTTCAGTTTGCGTGCGATGAGGCGCATGCCCGGGGGTTGGAACTGCATGCCTGGATCAATCCCTTCCGGGCGCGTTACTTTAAGACCCTTTCAAATCCGTCGTCGGATCACGTGGTGCGCCGGCACCCGGACTGGGTGCTCCCCTACGGAAACCTCCTGTGGCTCGATCCCGGCAATCCTGCCGTGCGGGAACACGTCCTCCAGGTTGCCCTGGACATTGTCCAGCGGTACGACGTCGATGGATTCCACCTGGACGACTATTTTTATCCCTATCCCGTGCGTGGACCCGATGGCGGCTGGTTGAATTTTCCGGATGTTCAAAGCTACGGCCGGTATCGTCGTGAGGGCGGGCGCATGGATCAGGGGGATTGGCGCCGGGATTGCGTGAACAAGTTTGTTGAGAGCCTCTATTCCGGCATCCATCGGGTGAAGCCGTGGGTGAAGGTGGGGGTGAGTCCGTTCGGAATCTGGCGTCCGGGATATCCGCCGGGAACCAAGGGGTTGGATCAGTACCTCCTCTTGTATTCCGACTCCCGACTGTGGCTCAACCAGGGGTGGTGCGACTATTTTGCCCCGCAGCTTTACTGGCCGTCGAATTACCGGGAGCAAAGCTTCTACGGACTCGTCCGCTGGTGGGAACAGGAGAACACGCGGGGCCGTCTTCTGACCCCGGGACTGAACAGCGCCAAGATCGGGGATGACCGGCGGGTCGGGGATATTCTGGACCAGATCCGGGTTGCCCGAAGCAATGGTGCCGAGGGTGAGGTGTTTTGGAACGCGGCCAGCCTCCAACGGAATTTTGGCGGTTTGGCCAACCTGCTTCCGCAGGACCTTTTTGCACAACCGGCATTGGTTCCGCCGACTCCGTGGCTGAAGGTGGCAACGCCCGAGGCTCCGTCCATCAAGGAGGGGCCCGTGTCACCCACCCTTCGACCCTCTTGGACTCTGGCGACCACGCCCTGACACGGACCGTGGTGATGCATCAACGTCTGGGAATGCACTTATGCAGAAATCCTGCTGCCGACCGTCCATCAGTTGTCCCTGGATCGACGTCGGGGACAGGTCATTCCTGAGGAGGTGCGTCTGGTGCCGATCAGCCGGGCCGGTGGAAGGGCCGCCGGCGATCTGGCCCGCGCCTTGACGAGCCATCCGGGAACCCCATCGGTCTCGACGGACCCATCCCTTCAGAACAGCCACGGCGCCGGCCATGGTGGAGAAGGGGTCAGGCTCAAGTGCAGCACGCGGCCGTTGCGGCGCTGGAGCAGGGCGAGTCCCGCATCGTGCAGGACGATGTAGGGTTCGCCTGATTCACGGCGACAAACCTCGATGTCGTGCCAGCCCAGCTCCGTCCCGATGCCCGTACCAAAGGCTTTGCTGACGGCCTCCTTGGCGGCGAAGCGGGCGGCGAGGTGGGGGCCCGGCCGAGCCAGTCGAAGGCAGTAGGCGACCTCCTCCTCGCGAAGGATTCGCTTCAGAAAGCGCTCCCCGAACCGAGCATGGGAATCCTCGATCCTCGACACTTCAATCAGATCGATGCCAGTCCCCAGGATCATCAGGGATGGAGCGCCGAATAGGACGCCATCGCGTCCAGCATCTCGCGCACGGCCGTGTGCAATCCAACAAAGACGGCACGGCTGATCAAGGTGTGTCCGATGTTCAATTCCTCGAGGTGCGGCACCGCGGAAAGCCCGGGAACATTGGCCACGGTCAGGCCGTGGCCTGCGTTGACGCGGAGCCCCAGGGAGTGCGCCTGCCGGGAGGCTGCGGCCAGTCGAGAGAGTTCCGCCTCCCGGAGGGACGGTTCGGCGAAAACCTCGGCGTAGCGGCCGGTGTGGAGTTCGATGTACTGGGCGCCCACCTGCCGGGACGCCTCAATCTGCGCCGGATCCGGGGCGACGAACAGGCTGACGGCGATGCCCGCGTCCCGGAATTGCGCGCACGATTCGGTCAGACTCCGCCTTCCGGTCACGACGTCCAGTCCGCCTTCCGTGGTCACTTCCTCGCGCCGTTCCGGCACGAGGCAGACGAAGGCCGGATTGAGATCCAGGGCCAACGCGACGATCTCCGGCGTGTTGGCCATTTCAAAGTTCAAGCGGGTTCGGATGCTGGCCCGAAGCCGGCGAACGTCGGCATCGACAATATGACGGCGATCCTCCCGAAGGTGGGCCGTGATGCCGTGGCACCCGGCTTCCTCGCAGATCAATGCGGCCGCGACGGGATCGGGTTCCGCCCGCGGATCGTCCGGTTTCTCACGGTAGCGCGCCTGCCGAAGCGTGGCGACGTGGTCGATGTTGACACCCAGAAGCAGCATGAGTCAGGGCTTCTTCTTGGCGGCGGGCGCGTTGGTGGGCGTGGCTGGAACGTTGATCCTCACAGCGGGACTGCTGGCCTTCGAGGCGGGAGCATTGGTGGATGAGGGGAGAACGCGTCGCATGGGCGGCTGCGGATCAATCCAGCGGGTCAGGGCGGCGAGCTCCAATCCCGTCAGACCAACCGGGGCCTTGCGTCGGAGGGAAATGGTCTTGGGATCCACCAGCAGGCCTTCGGTCACGGTTTCACCCACCTTGGGGGAAACCGCCAGCAGCCACTGGGCGCCGGGCGTGGAGGTCACCGCGTGGCGGCCTTCCATGAGGTCCTCAATTTGTCCGAGCAGGTGCCAGTGTTGGGCGGCGGCCGAGGTGAATTCCCAGTCGTAGTAAACGACGTTGGTCCGGTTCAGTTGCGCCAGCATTTCCGGCGCGAGGGAATTCGTCGGTCTAAATGCCGGAAGGAAGCCGAAAGTCAGGTAACCCCGGTTGCCCTGCTTTTGCGCTTCGAAGGAGGGGACCACCGGAACGGAGGCTGACAGGGTGATGCGAGGTATTGTTTCGTCGAAATGGAGTTGGCCTCGGTATTTGGGGGATTCCGAGGGCGGGAACAAGGGGACGAAGCGCCGGTTGAGTTCGCCCACCGCCGCGACGGGAGCATCCATAAGCGCCGCGAAGTAGGTGTGTCCCCATTCGGGAAGCCCCGGCTGTCCCCACGCGAAGATTTGCTTGGGTATGATTTTTCCGGCCACGCCTCGGATCCACGGAAGGTTCTGGAGGAGCGAGGGCACGGCGCGGACGCCGGTGAAGAAAACGATGGGTTCCCCGATGGCGCCCGGGATCTCCCAGGCCGGAATCGCCGGCACGGGTTGCGCGAGGTGGGCGGTTCCCGTCCAGCGGGCCGCCCCATCCCGGCAGACCATGGCGGCCTGGAGGGTCAGGAGATTCGGATACCGGGTTTCAAACTCGACGGAAGCACCGGGGGTTGCCTTGCGCGCGGCCAGTGTTTTCCACGCTTTTTGCGGCGGGTTCCGGGAACTGTCGGAGACCGCGACCAGCCAGCCGTCCTGGCGGGCGGTCGCCGGAGCTCCGCCGCCACCGCGGGCGGCATGCATCGCCTGGATCCAGGCCGTCCACTGCTTTTCCCAGGCGCCGCCGTCGTTTGCTGCGCTGTGGATGGCCACCACAAACTCCATGCCCCCTCCGGTCGGCGTGCTGAATTCCCCGGCGCTTTCGGAGGACAACAGGTCGGGGATCAGGGCGATTCCCGCGGCGAGATCCTGGGGCGACAACGGTTTTCCCCCCGTGCCCAGGTTCCACCAGGATTCGGCCAGGCGCGCGGATAGCGGCCCGAGGGCGGCATTGGCTTGAGGCAACTGGAGTGCCTCAGCCAGCACCGGCGCATTGGTTTGAGCCCGGAGCGCGGTCGTACCAGCAAAACGCCAGTGCAACTCTGATGGGGCGTCCGGACGACTACAACCACTGAGGGCCCATGCCAGGGTCAGCAACCCCATTGAAACGAAGGGATGAATCCGCATACGAGTGCAAGAGACCTCGCATTTCCCCGGCCCCGAGGCAATCCCGGGTTCCAAACTTCCGGGGTTCGGTCCAGGCTCTTTTGGGGGAATCCATTGCCCGCAGCATTGGGCTGTGTCTTCCTGAGGCGACGCCGGCGAGTCCCATGACAGACCTGAATTCAGATCTCGGAGAAGGGGAGTCTCCCGCGCGAACGCGTGCCCTCATGGGCATCGTGACCTCCGCCAACGTGGCCTGTGGCGGCCACGCGGGGACGGCAGAGACCATGGATCGGTGTGTTCGTCTGGCCGTCGAGTTTTCGGTTCGCCTCGGAGCCCATCCCGGTCTCCCGGGAGCCTTCGGCCGCGGTACCACCCGGATCAGTCCCGGGGAGCTTGAACTGCTGTTGATTCATCAAATCTCGGCGTTGATGAGGATCGCGAAGGCGCGGAGCTGTACCGTGGTGCATGTGAAACTGCACGGAAGCCTGTATCACGCCACCGAACAGGAGCCGAAGTTGACGGCAGTTTATCTACAAGCCCTGGGGCGGTGGTTCCCGGGCCTCCGCGTTCTGGCGCTCGCGGGCGGGCGTGTGGCGGCGGCAGCCCGGACCTCCGGCATCCCGGTGTGGGAGGAGGCATTTCTCGACCGTGGCTATCGGCGCGACGGCACCCTGGTGCCGCGGGGATTGCCGGGGGCGATGATCGCCGATGTGTCCGACGTCCGGCGCCGGATCCGGGAGGTCGGCCGGGGACAGGGAGTTGAGACCGAGGCGGGTGGGCGCTGGGCGATGCGCCCCCAAACCTGGTGCGTCCACGCCGACACGCCGAAGGCGGTGACCCTCGCCCGCGCTGCGGCGGCGATCCTGTTCCCGGGGCGGTGATCTTTGCGGAGTCAGGCCATTCCGGGACCGATCCCTTCGATTACGCGGATTCCATCCGACCGGGGATTCCGAACGGACGCCAAGATGCAGCAAAGGCGGGAATTAAAACGAACGGCATTTTTCATTTTCCATGGAACTCCGCGAGGGTAGTTGTCTCGGCTTGCCGCCGCGGCCAGCTGGCCGTTGCGCTCCGGATGACTCCGATCATGAGCTTGAAACCGCTGACCAGTGCCGAAGTGAAGGAACTTACCGACGGGCTGCACCGTCTTGCCCGCAATTTGTGGTGGAGCTGGGACCAGGATGCCCAGGAGGTCTTCCAGGCCCTGTCGCCCCGGGGTTGGCAGAACCTGTATCACAATCCGGTGGCCGTGCTGCATGAGGTTTCCGACTATGAACTGCGCGTCCGGTTGCAGGATCCCGAACTGGCTTCCCGAGTGAGGAAGGTTCTCGCGGCGTTTCAGGCGTACATCGGGGACAAGGAAACCTGGGCGTCGAAACAGGCCCCGCTGCTGGCGCAGAATCCAGTGGCCTATTTCTCCGCGGAGTTTGCCTTCCACGAATGTCTGCCGATTGCCGCGGGTGGCCTCGGTGCCCTGGCGGGCGACCACACTAAATCCGCCAGTGATCTCGGACTCGGTTTTGTCGGCATCAGCTTGTTTTACCGCGAGGGCTACTTCCAGCAGTCCATCAACAACGACAACTGGCAGCAGGAGCACTACAGTCCGCTGAACCCGCGCAACCTGCCGCTGGATGCGGTCGTGGACGGAAGCGGAAAGCCCATCGTTTGCAGCGTCCGGATCTTCGGTCAGCCGATTCATTTCCACGCGTGGCGGATCAACGTCGGCCGGGTGCCCGTCTATCTGTTGGACAGCAACCGGCCCGAGAACGAGGGGCAATATCGGGACCTGACCAACCGCGTTTACGGCGGAGATACCACGACGCGGATCATGCAGGAGATCCTGCTGGGCGTCGGCGGCGTTCGCCTGCTCCGGGCATTGGGAGTCCAGCCCTCGACGTTCCACATGAACGAGGGCCATGCCGCCTTCCTGACCCTTGAACTCATTCGCGAGAAGATTGCGGCTGGAAAATCGTTTGAAGAGGCGGGCCGCCTGACCCGCGAGGAATGCATCTTCACGACGCACACGCCAGTGGAGGCGGGACACGACCGCTTCACGTCGGATCTCGTCCGCCTCGCCGGGGGCAAGTTCGTGAACAACCTCGGCATCAATCATGACGAATTGATGGAGCTGGGGAACGAGCATCCGGGAAAGCCCGGGAATCCGTTCTGCATGACGGCACTCGCGCTGAGATTTTCCCGGGCCGCGAATGGCGTCAGCCAGCTCCACGGGGAGGTCAGCCGCGAAATGTGGAAGGGCTACTACGGAAAGGAAAATGCCGCGGACGTTCCGATCGGAGCGATCACCAACGGCGTGCATCTCGTCGGCTGGGTCAAGGGGCCGATGCGCCGCCTCTGGATGCGCAAGTTTGTGGAGCAGGGCGGGGATCCGGGGCGCTTCGTCTACGAGGCGAACACCCCCGAGTTCTGGCAGCGACTGGCGGATCCGTCCGTCACCTCCGATGAAGAGCTCTGGGCCATGCGATACCGGCTCCGTCGCGAATTGATCGAGTTTGCCCGACGCCGTCTGCTCATCCAGGGCCGCTCGTTCAGCAGCGGCGACTTCATCACCTTCGACGCAATGCTGAATCCGGATGCGCTGACCATTGGATTCGCCCGCCGCTTTGCCACCTACAAGCGCGCTCCGCTGATCTTCGACCAGTTCGACAACATCATCAAACTCGTCCGGGACACCAGCCGACCCATCCAGTTCGTTTTCGCCGGGAAGGCCCATCCCAGGGATGAACACGGGAAGGCATTCATTCAGAAAATCATCCACCTCTCCAAGTTCAGCGAGTTGAAGGGACACCTGGTCTTCATCGAGAACTACGACATCCATGTCTGCCGCAAGATGGTGTCCGGATGCGACATCTGGCTGAACAACCCCCGCCGCCCGCTGGAGGCTTCCGGGACCAGCGGCATGAAGACCACGCCCCACGGTTGTCTGAATCTTTCCATCCTCGATGGCTGGTGGCGCGAGGATTTCGATGGGACCAACGGATTCGGCATCGGACCGGATTCCCACCCGTCCGATGTCCACGAGCAGGATCGCGTGGACAGCGCCAACCTCTTCAAGGTGCTGACCGAGGAGGTCGTGCCCACCTTCTTCAACCGGGACGCCAACGGCATTCCCCGCCAGTGGATCACCAGGATCCGGCGAGCGATGGTGACCCTGGCCGCCAAGTACAGCACCTGGCGCATGGTTCAGGAGTACACGGAGAAGTATTATCTTCGGAAGTAATCCTGCGAATTCTTGAGAGGTGTTGAACTATAGGGACGGTCCGCGCAGTTCTGGGGGGAGTCCCAGGAATTTTCGAATGCGTGAACTCCTTCCTTCCCCAAAGGAGCGGAGGTCAGATGCGGGAAGAATTCATTCGTTGGCGGTTCTTACCTGAAACAAGTGTCGGGACTCCAGGCTCGGGAGAAACCAGACGGATTCCGGGAAGGATCCGGGGGCATTGGTGATGCGGGTGAAGGGCTGGCCTGCTGCTGCGGCCCCCCAGATTTCAAAAATTTCAGTGCCATTGGAAGGCCACGAAAGCCGGGGGCGCTCCCCGTTGCCCTGGGGGATGAAAAGGTTGGCGGTGAGGCCGATTTCCCGGACGCCGGGGTCCGTTCCCGCCATCTGTTCGGCGGCATTGCTCCAACCGTCGTGATCCGGATCATCGGCAGGCCCGAACGAGCGCGTGTGGAGCGTGGCCTCCTCCCACCGGTCATCCAATCCGTCCGCGTCCGTGTCCTCGATCCTCCTGCCGGTCAGGATCAACTCCACGGCATTCACGTGTCCGGTCACGCCGCTGCGATGATCGAAGAAATCCACACGCCAGGTGCCACGGCTGGATTCGCCCAAGTGGAGCACGGAATGGAAGGTCCAGTCCGTTGGCACCGGTTCCCCCGCAGACCCGGGGCGCAACAACTGGCTGACGGTTCCGCCGGGCGATGTCACCCGCACCTCGATGTCCCGAGCGCGCGGGTGCT
>JAXMHR010000036.1:0-7783 GCA_046346705.1 Verrucomicrobiota bacterium
GCGCCCTGGGACTTAGACGGTACAATCCGAATCCGATCACCAAATAAAGCGGTACGTAGGCGGTTAGGGCGAGGAGTTGGAGGGAGAATGCCGGATTTAATGTTCTTCTCACTACGGGATCTTCAAGTTCGGAGACCATACTCAGCACCAGCAAGGAACTGAGAACGGCGACGAAGATGCAGACAATTCCGATCGCCTTGAGCGACGCCTCCTGAGAGATGTGCTCCCGTCGAATCGCCACGAGTTCCGAGTCGATTCCCGAGGTTTCTCCTGCCGGGTTTTCCTGAAGTCCCTGGAGGACGACCGATTTGCACTGAAGGCAAATTCGTTGGCCCGCGATGGGGACCAGATCGTCCACCGGGAGGGGGCGACGGCATCGGGCGCATTGAAGGCCCGGATGCACCGGGGGGATTCCTGCGGTTGCCGGAACACCGGAAGGCCCTCCCAGCGTCCCGGCCCGGTCCAAGGCCTTCCACACCTCGGGGAAGACGGCGTCATGGCGGCTCCATCCGGACATGCCCTCCGTCCAAACCAGAGTCTCGGGCTGCAGTTCCCCGCAAAGGGCCATGTCCTCCAGGTCCTGTGAGGAAATGGGACCCAACTTCTTATCCTTTTTTGCGTAGTACCATTCGGTGCCGGGCATGCCGGATTTCCTCAAAGGGACGACGGTCCCACCAGCCAAATGCGGGAATCTCCAGGATGCGTTTTGAAAGGCATGGCACCTGCTAAATCGCATGCATGAAGCCGCGCCATTCCCAACGGGGCGGGAGTGCGTTCACCCTCATCGAATTGCTGGTGACGATCGGGATCATCGGCATTCTTGCGGCGATGCTGCTGCCGGCCTTGTCCAAGGCGAAGGCCAAGGCCCGGCAGGCGGCCTGTGCGAACCATCTTCGGCAGCAGGGAATCGCCTTTCACGGGTTTGCCCATGACCATGGGGGACTGTTCCCACAGGGGGTTTCCACCAACAACGGCGGCGCCCTGGAGTTGGTCGGACGACCGGGGCCGTGGTTCGGACAGGTCATCCTTTCGCCAGCCCCGTTCGCCGCCATTTCCAACGAATTGGGAAATCCCAAGGTGTTGGCCTGCCCGGCGGCGGCGTCGGCCCGGGTGGCCACGAACTTCGCAACGCTCAAGGCGGAAAATCTCGGTTATGCGGTCCATGCCTCGGCCAGCTTGGGCGATACCTTGGGCGTGCTGGCCCTGGACCGGAACGTGGATCTCGGCCGGTCCCGAAAAGTCACCAATGGGACGGCCCCGGGGATGGTCTACGTGGTTTGGACGCCCGAGCGCCATGGCGGACGGGGCAATACGCTTTGGGGAGACGCGCATGTCGAACTGCGGAGGAATGTCGATCTGGTGATGACGGCCTCAATCCCGGGAGTCACGTCGACCTCTGGAGGGGGTGGTGCCGGACCGAACTCCGGAAGCCGGGGGACGCCGTCCGGATCGCGCGGGGGAAATGCTCCGTCAGGAGCGGGTTCTCCTGGATCCTCGTCGGGGCCGGTCGGATCGCGCTCGTCGTCCCCCTCCAGCGGGATTGCAGGACAGGGAACCACGGTGGTGGCACCCCTGCCGCCCGGACCGGTTGTTGAGGCGCGTCCGGCCAACACCGCCCTTGGAGCCACGCCCGCCGTTGCGACCTCCACGGCCTCATGGATGGGAGGCGACTTTGCCGCGGAGCGGGAGGCCCGGGAGCAACGGGACCGCTTTCTCCAACGAGGTCTGTTGTGGTTGATCCTGCTCTGCATGGTCCTCGGATTGGGGGCCGTCCTTTCCCACGCCTGGCAACGCTACCGGGCGCTTTCGTGATCCGGAGGGCGCCGGTGCCGGGGAATTTTTTCTGGACGTTCGGGGAACAGCGATGAGGTTGGCGCTCGCGTTTCCCAGAAATGCCCCAGTTTCCAAACGCGCTCCGCTCCCGGTTCACCGCGACTTCGCGGCGATGGCTTTTCATCTTCGGATGGCTTGCCTTCCTCTCCCGCACCGCATTGATGGGGGGCATCCATCACGAACCGCTGCAGCCGCAGTCCGGTGAGCCCGTCCGAATCCTGATCGACCCTGGAACCTTGGACCCGGGTGATCTCGTCGTGGAATACCAGGTGGTGGCCCCCGGACATTACGTGGCGAAGAAGGACCCCCAATTCGAAAAGGGGTGGACAGACGTGTTGGTAACCCGTCGTCCGGATGGCGGGGGGATTGCGGAGATTCCCGGCGCAATGCAACGAAACCGGCACCTGATCCGTTACCGTGTCCGTTCCGCGGTGGGAAGGCAGGTGCTTCTTCCGACCTCCAAGGACTCACAACCGAATTTCGCCTACTTCGTCTATGATGGCGTCCCGGACTGGCGGGGCGCGGTGAATCCCCAGGGCGAAGGCGCGGCCCGGGAAGTGAAGACCTTCCCGGCGAGGGTGCTCACCAATGTCCCGGTGTACCACCTCATCGCCTCCTATCGGGCCGTGGAGGAGGTTCAATGGAAACCGAGGTGGGATGCCTCGGATGGAGAGGATGCCCGGCACGCCTACCACCAGACGGGGACTTTTGTGGCCGATGGCGTGGTGTACGACCACGTGCCGTTCCGGGCCCGCGGCGGGGGGTGGCGGCACGCGATGGGGAAAAACATGTGGAAGTTCAACTTCAACCCGGGACATCCCTTCGTGGCCCGGGATGACTATGGTCGCCCTTACGCGGTTCCGTGGGACAAACTCAATCTGGGCGCCTGCATCCAGCAGGGGGACTACCAAATGCGGGGAGAGCAGGGGATGTTCGAAGCGGTGACGTTCCGGTTGTTCAATTTGGCCGGGACCGAGGCGCCGCGGACGCACTTTGTCCACCTCCGCGTGGTGACTGACGAGGTGGAGTCCCCTTCCGATCAGTATCGCGGGGATTTCTGGGGTCTTTATCTCGCCGTGGAGGAGATTGAAGGCGAGTTCCTCAAGGAACACAGCCTCCCGGAGGGCAACCTTTACAAAATTGAGGGTTATTCAGGTCATCCGGAACACATCGCCAAGGGAGCCCCGAAGGATGGATCCGACATTCAGGAGTTTCTGTCGCAGCTCTTGCAGGGACGACGCCGGTTCCTGCCGCTTCGGACGTCCGACCCGGATGCCTGGTGGACCGATACGGTGGATCTGGCCCGGTATTACAGTTATCGAAGCATCCTTGAAGCGGTGCACCACTACGATGTCGGCTCCGGAAAAAACTACTTCTTCTATCACAATCTCGCGGATCGACGCTGGCAGGTCATTCCCTGGGATGTGGACCTGACCTGGGGGGATTTCATGTACGGGGATGGCAACGAGCCCTTCGTCGCCTCGGGGTTGCTAACGCGCACTCCGTTTCGGCAGGGCTACCAGCAGCGCCTCGCGGAGCTCCGCGATCTGCTGTTTAACTCGGACCAAACGGGGCGTCTTATCGACGAGTACGCCGCCCATATCTGGCTTGGCGATTCGGCACTGTCTCTCGCCGACGCCGACCGGGCGAAATGGGACTACCACCCGATCATGTCCTCGGACCTCGTCATGGGTGGCAAGTCTGAGCCCGGACTCTTTTATCGCCGGAATCCGGCGGACCGCTTTGGGGTCATGCCCACACTGATGAAGGCCTATGTCCAGAAGCGGCAACGCCACATCGATCGATTACTGGCGGACTATCATCCGTCCTCCGCTCCCACGCTGACCGGTCCCAAGTCAGCCGTGCGAGCGGAAGGGACGCTCGGGGTGGAAATTGCAGGTGGAACGGCTCCCGCATCCGGGATCCTCCAGTGGCGCCTCGGCGAGGTGACGGATCCCTCGGCTCCCGGGTTTCTCCCGGGACGCCCCTGGCACTACGAGATCGAAACACGGTGGCAAACCAATACGCCCGCCGCGTCGGCACGACTTTCAGTTCCGGTGCGAGAGTTGGAAGTCGGACACACCTACCGCGTCCGAGTCCGGTCCCTCCCCGGATCGGGACTCCCAAGTCGGTGGTCGGATCCCATCGAATTTACGGTCCGTTGAAACATTCTGCCCCGAGTCGTGTCCTACTCCGGGAAACGCGCTCCGCATCCATCCGAATTGCACATGTCCGCCTCACCGTCCCCCTTGTCCTCCAGCGAGTCCGTCACCGTGGAATCCGTTCAGCGCCTCGCCCAGCGGCGACAGGCGCTCCTGGCGGAACTGGGTAAGGCGGTGGTGGGACAGCAGGAGGTGATGGACAATGTCCTGCTGACCATCTTTTGCGGGGGACACGGGCTGATCGAAGGGGTGCCCGGACTGGCCAAGACGCTGTTGATCCGGTCGCTCGGACGGGTTCTCGACCTCCAGTTCGGACGCATCCAGTTCACTCCCGACCTGATGCCCAGTGACATCACGGGCACAGACGTCCTGGAGGAGGACCCGGAGACGGGACGTCGGCGGCAGTTGTTTCTGCCCGGACCCGTGTTCGCCAACCTGATCCTGGCGGACGAGATCAACCGCACGCCGCCCAAGACCCAGGCGGCGATGCTCCAGGTCATGCAGGAACGCGAAGTGACCATCGGCAACAAGACGTATCCGTTGCCGCATCCGTTCCACGTGTTTGCGACCCAGAACCCGATTGAACAGGAGGGCACCTACGTCCTGCCTGAGGCGCAGGCCGACCGGTTCATGTTCCACATCCGAACCGCCTACCCATCGCGCGCCGAGGAGGAACAGGTCGTCCGCAGCACGACGGGAACCGCCGTGCCCGATCTTCGCCCGGTCATGACCATCGCGGAGATTCTTGAGGCCCAAACCCTCGTCCGGGCCATGCCCGTCAGCGATGAGGTCATCCGGTATGCTGTCCGCCTCGTGTCCGCGACGCGTCCCGAGGAACCGGGGGCACCCGCTTATGTGAAGGAATTCATCCGGTGGGGTGCCAGTCCGCGGGCGTCCCAGTTCCTGGTGCTGGGCGCCAAGGCCCGCGCCGCTGTCACGGGAAAGCTGTGTGCGGACTACGAAGGCGTGCGGTCCGTCGCCCGCCAGGTCCTCCGGCACCGCGTGCTCGGCAACTTCAACGCACGCGCCCAGAAGGTGCAGGTGTCGGAGTTGATCGACCGCCTGATCCGCGACGTGCCCTCCGAGGGTAAGGCCTGAGGTCGGACCCCGTGTCTCGTTTCCATGCCTTCCACCCTTGCCCTGGAACCACGGCTTCTCGCCGCCGTGGAGGATCTGCCCTTGCTGGCCAATCTCATCGTGGAGGGGTTTCTGGATGGACTGCACCGGAGCCCGTTTCTCGGTTATAGCACCGAGTTCAGCGCCTACCGCGCCTATACCCAGGGGGACAATCTCCGGCACATCGACTGGAAGGTCTGGGCGCGGACGGATGAACTCTACGTCAAGCAGTTCGAGGACGACACGAACCTGCGATGCCAGATTTATCTCGATACGAGCGCCTCCATGGATTTCGGAGGCCCGGACACCAACAAGTTTCTCTACGGACGGCTGCTCGCCGCGGCCCTGTCGCAACTGATGGTGCGGCAGCGGGACGCCCCGGGACTGATCCTCTTTGGTTCGGAATCCCGAATGGGAGTCCCCGCACAGGCCGTGCGCCATCAACCGGTGGAGATTCTCACCCTGCTGGCCCAGACTCGTGCGACGGGAGGCACGCGCCTGGGAGGCGATCTGATGCAGTGGGTGCAATCCTTCACCCGGCGGGGAATGGCGGTGGTCATTTCGGACTTTTTTGCCGCGGATGCGGAGGTCTTTGAGTTCCTGCGCCAGTTGAGGTCGCAACGGCAGGAGATCCTGATTCTGCACCTGCTCGCCCCGGAGGAGGAGGACCTGCCCCTGGAAGGGGAATTCATCCTGGAGGATGTCGAAACGGGGGAGGAAATCCTGGTGCATGCCGACGACGCCCGGGAGGGATACCGGCGGCGGTTGGAGGAATTCGCCGGCCACATCCGCGAGGAATGCCATCGCATGGAGGCGGACTACGTGCGCATTCGGACGGATCAACCCTTGGATGTGGCCCTCACCGCCTACTTGGAGCGCCGCCTGGCCTTGTAATCCCCGAGGCAATGCCCCTGATATTTTCCAACGCCCTTTTCCTGACGGCACTGGCCGGACTGTCGATTCCGGTGGTGATCCACCTGCTCCTGAAGCGAAAGACCGAGCGGGTCCGCTTCAGCACGATCCGCTTCTTTGTAGCGCAGGATCTGCAGGCTTCGGCGCGTCGCAAACTCAGAAACCTGCTCCTGCTGTCGTTGCGGTTGCTCATTCTGGCGCTGCTGGTATTCGCCTTTGCGCGTCCGTTTCTCCCGACAGGGGCTGCATCCCCGAGCGCCCGCCGGACCAGGAATGTCGTGGTGGTGCTGGATGAATCCCTGAGCCTCCAGGCGGTGGAGGACGGGGCACCGCGCTGGAACCGGGCTTTGCAGGCCGCGAAGGATGCGCTGAAGTCGCTGCAATCCGGCGACCGGGCCGCCCTGGTTTCCTGCGCGGGAAAGGCGCGGGTCGTCTCCGGTCTTTCGCCGGCGGAGGCGGTCCTCGGGCAACTGGAGACTCGGAAGCCCACCTGGGGCGCCGCGGATCTTTCCGAGGGAATTCGCGAGGCTGTCCGGGTGCTGGCGGCCGGGGATCCACGGGCATCCAGTTCCGTGGTCGTCGTCAGCGATTTCCAGCGAACAGGCGCTGGGGCGTTAGGAACGGTTTCCGTGCCGGATTCGATCGACGTTCAGCTGCGCCCGGTGGGAGACCTGGGGTCCCCGAACCTGGCGGTTTCGGACCTGTCGATGGTCGGGGATTCGGGCGCGCCCACCGGGGCCGGAGTGGTCCATCATGGAGACCGGGACATCGCGGCATTGAAGACGGAGTTCTGGGTGGATGGGAAACTACGGTCCGAAGTGCCGGTGTCCCTGAAATCGGGAGGATCCACCAACGTCGCACTGACGCTGCCGGGATTGCCCCCCGGGTGGCACGACCTGGAGTTTCGGATTCACCCTTCCGACACTCTTCGCGGGGACGATTCCCGGTTTGAGACGGTTTTGGTCTCGGATCCGATTCCGGTGCTGTTGGTGGAAGGGCGTCCGCGGGGTCGTTCCTTCGAGGCGCAGACGTTTTTTGCCGCCGCGGCTCTGGATCCTGCATTTGGCACCACGAATGCAGGCTTCGGCGGATTTGAATTGCGGACTGTGGCGCCCGCGGGTCTCGCGTCCGCACTGATTCCGGCGGCGGGAAAGCGGGCTCCGGAAGTCGTGCTCTTGCCGGGCGTACGGTCCCTCCCCGCCGACGCGCGACCAGCGTTGACGAGTTTTGCCCGGGCCGGCGGCGGAATCCTGTTGTTTGTGGGGGACGACGTCACGGCAAACGGGTTCAACAGCGACTATGCGGGCTTGCTGCCCGGGGCGTTGCGTGCGGTGGAGTCTGCGCCTTCGGAGTCCCCATGGCGCATGGGCGATATTGATCCGGGGGCTCCCGGATTCGCACCGTTTCGTCCGGCCAACAGCGGCAATCTGGCATTGCCCCAATTCCTCCGTCGTTTCACGTTGGTTCCCTCGGAGAACAGTGTGGTGAGCGCGCGATTCGAGGACGGTGTTCCGCTGCTCGTCGGCGGAGAGGTTGGGCGGGGACGGGTCCTGCTGGTGAATACGTCTGCCGACACGAGCTGGAATGACTGGCCCAAGCACAAGACCTTCGTTCCGTGGATCCGGCATGCGGTTCAGTTTCTGGCCCGGAAGCCGGACGCGAGCTGGGTCCGCGCCGGGGTCACTCTGGAGGCGGGACGAGAGGAGTCCCTCGATCTGGGGCCCGGGATGACGCAGGCCGCCCTTCGGATGGTGGGTCCG
>JAXMHR010000037.1:0-1525 GCA_046346705.1 Verrucomicrobiota bacterium
CGCATCACGATGGCGATCACGTTCGACAATTCGACGAATAACATCCGGAACCCCTTTCACCCGCCCCGCGCGACGCGGTTTGGTCCGAACACAACGGACGAAATGGCCGAACTGTGGCTCCAGCTCCTGCCCCGGACCGAGTCGGGGCTGGCTGCCTTTGATCGGGTGGCGTTGGAGCGGACGGTGCGGGACAACACCGCCTACTACCAGCAGCGGCTTCGAATTAATCCGAACGATGCCGCGGCGCTGGTGCAGTTGGGCCGCACGGTGCTGGCCCAGAAGCGTCCGGCGGATGCGGAGGCCTATTTCCGGCAGGCCACCCGGCTCGCCCCCCAGATGGACGACGCTCAGTATTATCTCGGTCTGGCCTGCCGCCTTCAGAACCGTCCCGCCGAGGCGGCCGCAGCCTTCCGGCGGGCCCTGGAGTTGAATCCCAAAAATGCCCGCGCCAATGGCAACCTCGGTCTGATGCATCTGGGAGCGGGGCGATTGGACGAAGCCGCCCGCTATCTCCGGGTCGCCATCGACCTCGATGCCACCGATGTTCTCGCCCGGAACGCATTGGCCCGAATTCTCCTGCAGCAGGGCCAGGCAGCCGAGGCGGCCGTCCTGTATCGCCGGGTTCTCGAACTGGATCCCAAGAACGCCGAAGCCCGAACTGCCCTCGCCGCTCCTGGGAAGGCCCCTTGATTCTTACGGATTACGAGCCGGGATACCCTCCACCGCTTGGGTGTGCCAGGTTGGCCTTCGCCTCGGAAATCAGGTCTCGACACTGGGCTGGGCCATCCCTAACGTCCGCGCTTCGATTAACGGACTGGATACCGGGCGGTACCTGCTGCCCCACACCGAAATCACATGGAAGCCAAAGCAAAGACCATTACCGAACACCGTACGCACGACAAGGACACCGGATCGCCGGAGGTCCAGATCGCGCTTCTGAGCAGCCGCATCGGCAATCTGACCGAGCACCTTCAAAAGAACGTCAAGGACGTGAGTTCCCGACGGGGCCTTTTGATCCTGGTGAGCCAGCGCCGCCGCCTGCTCAACTACCTTCAGAAGAAGGATGAAGGCCGCTATCAGGCCATCACGAAGAAGTTGAAACTCCGTAAGTAAACGCACTTGAAGCCGGGCCCTGTGCCCGGTTTTGACTTTGTGCCGGAAAGACCCCTCTCCGGGGTCATGGATACCGCAGGCGACGCAACCCGGCGTCCCGTTCCGGCCACATCCGAACAATAATCGGTTGCGTCACCAAAACCGATCTACCCGCCACCGGGTGATTTCACTCAGCGACCCCGACTCCGCGGGCGCCATGCCGGCGTTCAGTTGGGGCGGTTGATTGAAGTTCCCTGGGGTGCGGGCCGACAAAACCGCACATGCCAGAGAAAGTATCCGTTAACGTTGGAGGCCAGGAACTGCACATTGAGTCCGGCCGTTACGCCCGTCAGGCCGACGGCGCCGTCACCGTCCAGTTGGGTGACACCGTCATCCTTACCGCCGCCGTCGCCGCTTCGAAGGCGAAGGAAGG
>JAXMHR010000004.1:0-364235 GCA_046346705.1 Verrucomicrobiota bacterium
ATCCAGTTCGGCACCCTGGGGAAGGCCCTTGGATCCTGCGGGGGCTATGTCTGCGGCTCCCGCGTCCTGATCGACTACCTCGTCAACCGGTCGCGCAGCCTCATTTTCTCCACCGCGCCCGTGCCCGCCGCCGCAGCGGCCGCACGTGAGGCCATCCAAGTGGTCCGAAGTTCCGAAGGCGCGCGGCGATGCGCAGTCGTCTGGGAACGGATCGCCCAACTCACCTCCCGCGTTCCGAACCTGGCTGGATCGAGCCCCATTATTCCCATCCTGGTCGGGGACGAGCGCGCAGCGGTGTCCCGATCAAGGGAGCTTCTAGAGAAAGGATGCCTCGTCCCCGCCATCCGGTACCCCACCGTGTCCCGGGGGCGGGCACGACTCCGTGTCAGCGTGACCGCCACCCACACGCCCGGGGACCTTTCCCGCCTTGCCGACGTGCTCGCAGCGCCCCTTTCAGAGTGAACCCTCCAAAGTGAACTCCATCGCCCAATTGGATCGACGCTTCGTCTGGCATCCGTTCACCCAAATGCGGGACTGGATGCAGCGCGAACCCATCGTGCTGGAGTCCGGGAAAGGTGCCCTGCTCCGCGACCTTCACGGCCGGGAGTACCTCGATGCCAATGCATCCATTTGGACCAATCTTCACGGCCACAATCATCCTGCGATCAACCGCGCCCTGCGCCGGCAACTCAACCGGGTCGCCCATGTTTCCGCACTGGGCTTCGCCAACGAACCGGCGAGCCGCCTGGCCGCACGCCTGGTTAGAGCCGCACGCGGGCCGGGTGCCGGTCCGACGCTGAACAGGGTGTTCTTCTCAGACGATGGATCCACGGCGGTCGAAGTGGCGCTGAAACTTGCCTACGAATATACGCGACGAACACGCGGCCCGAAGAGCCGGCCGCGGTTCCTGTCCCTTCAGGGCGCCTACCACGGCGACACCGTGGGCGCGGTGTCGCTGGGACACATCGATCTTTTCCACCGCGCCTATTCCGGCCTGCTGTTCCGGTCGGATGCCGTGATGGCCCCCTATTGCTACCGCTGCCCCTTCAATCGTTCGAAGCCGGAGCGGGCCGACGCGCGGGAGTACCGAAAGTGCCGCTGGGAATGTGTCGGCGCCGTGGAATCGCGGCTCGATGCCGCCACGCGCCGGGGCAATCCGCATGCCGGATTCATCGTCGAACCGGGAATGCAGGGAGCGGCGGGAATGATCCCACAGCCCGAGGGCTGGCTTGGCCGGGTTACGGAGGCGGCGCGCGCCCACGGAACGCTGATCCTCGCGGACGAGGTGATGACGGGATTCGGTCGCACCGGTGCGGGTGCACGGAGCAGCGGCTCCCTGTTCGCCTCGATCCGCGATTCCGTGCGGCCGGATTTTCTCTGTGTCGCCAAGGGAATGACCGGCGGCTACCTGCCCATGGCCGCCACCCTCACCACGCAGGCGGTATTCGATGCTTTCCTCGGTGAGTACTCGGAGTTCAAATCCTTCTTCCACGGACACAGCTTCACGGCGAATCCGCTCGGAGCCGCCGCCTCCCTCGCCAACCTCGACCTGCTGGAATCCCCGTCCTCTCGCCTCGACCGGATCCGCGTCGAGCAGACCCTGCGATCGGAGTTAACCCAACTCTGGAGCCTGCCGACGGTCGGGGACATTCGACAGGAGGGTACCGTGGCGGGAATCGAGCTGGTGAGAAATTGGAGGACCCGGGAACCCTTCGCCCTCAGGGAACGCGCTGGGATCCGCGTCTGCGAGGCCCTCGCGCGCCGCGGGGTGCTCACGAGACCCATCGGAAGCGTGATTGTCCTGATGCCTCCGTATTGCACCACCGTTCGGCAGATCCAGAAGCTGGTAGCGGCGCTCCGCGAGTCGATCGACGAACAGTTGGGAACCTCAGGCGGCGACCGTTGATCGACGCGTACCGGACACGGATTCCGGGGCCAGCGCAGCAACCGTGCGCCGCGCCATCGCCTCATCGGAATAGTCGGCGAACACTGCCGCGCGACCGGCGCGGCCCAAGGCGTGAAGGCGGGCCGGATCGAGCAGCAACGGCTCAAGAGCCGACACCAACGCCGCCGCAGTGTTCGGTCCCGCAAGGACGCCCCCTCCGGTCGCCTCCAGGATCTCCGGAAAGCCTACAACCGAGGGTTGTACGAGCGGCGTTCCGGCCGCGAGGGACTCGATCAAGTACAGCCCGAAGGATTCGCTCATCCGGGACGGCACCGAGAGCACGTCGCACGAGGCGTAAAACGCGATCTTCTCCTCCCGGGACACATTCGGATGGAACGACGCGTCAGCGAGCAGCCCTACAGCCTGGAGGCGGGCCTTCTGTTCCTCCACAAATGCGAAGTCTCCGGGACCGCAACCACCCCCGACGCGCAATCGCAATTGGGGAAACTTCCCCGTGCGACGCAGGGCGATGAAGGACTCCACCACGAGGTCCAATCCCTTGTCCGGACACATCCGGGCAAAAAAACCCATCGACAGCGGTTCCCCGGGGCACCGGGGAGGGCGTTCCGGGAGGCGGTCATAACCCTCGAGGGCAATGCCGTTGGGAACCACCCGCATTCGCTCCGGCGAAATTCCCAGCCGATTGGACATCCGGCCGGCAAAATAGGTGCTGGGAGAGATCCAAAGATCCACGTCGGCCGCCCGTTCCCGGAGCGTCTCCCAACTGCGGCTCCGCCAGGGTTCCGGCATGGTGTCGAGGAACGTCTCCTCACTCTGGAGAAAGCACACGACTCGTCCCCCCGGCTGTTTCCGAAGTTGCCGGGCAAATCCCGCAAGGAGCGCGTTGGACAAAAACACGGCATCCACCGGAGCCAGATGGCGAAGCCACTCGGTGAGTTCGGTGAGATCCCGTGCCTGATTCCCCCGTTCCCCCTGCAGCATCGACACGGTGAGTTCCCCCACGTCGTCCGCGCGGGTCTTGGCGGTTTTGCCCGCCGCCCAGCGGAGGAGCGCCGGGGAATCCGCGAGAGCCCTCAACCAGCGGGGCGCGTGCCGGTACCACGGCAGCTTCTGGTCGAGATACACATTGATCCCGCCGAAGAAGGTCGGCGTGTCGCCGGCCGTGGACGCCTCGTCGAGGGTCATGGGCAGGTACAAGGGAACCATGACTGTGTCATGCCCCTGCCGCCGGAGTGCCGCTACGAGGGCATTGTCCCGAAAGCAGTTCCCGCAGTACATGCCCCCCGCGCCCGGCGTGATCTGAACCAGTTTCACCGCGGACAGCGTAAACAGGGTTCAGGCCGCGACAAGCCGGGGCGTCTCGGCGGGAAGCGGAAATCCCTGGTTCAACGGTTCCGGGATCCTGGTGATTTCCGAGAACGCCGAAAAGAGCCGGGAGAAGTCCTTGTTCACGTCGCCCGACAGGCAATCGGTGAGATCCCCGGCGAGATCGGTAGACGCATCCGTGACCGTCCGGAAACTGACCGTAGGATCGTAAAAGGCGTAGATCAGCTTGCGCATGTTCTCGATGCCCTCATGCATCAACCGGCTGTACTCGGTGAAGCGCGCCGCCCGAAAATCCCCGGCCTGAAACGCCGCCTCCGCCGCGTCCGCAGCAGCCACACCACTCTTGAGTGCCAGCATCAGGCCGCTCGAAAACACCGGATCGAGAAACCCATAGGCGTCCCCGGCGAGCACGAGACCATCCGCCGCGGAATACTGTGACCGGAACGTGTATTCCGCGGTCAGCCAGTATTCCCCGACGCATCGCCCGGTTGCCAACCGGGACGCGATCCACTGGTTCTGGGGAATCTCCCGCTCAAAGATGGCCCTCGGATCCTTCACGCCGTCACGCGTGAGATATTTTCCATCCGCCACCACCCCGACGCTGACGCGATCCCCGTGTTGGGGAATGTGCCAAAACCATCCCTTGTCGGGAATGAACGCGACCGTGGTCTGCCCCTCGTCAATGCCCGAATCCCGAAGCGATCCTTCGTAATAAGTCCACACCGCCACCTTGTTGAGTTTCGGATCCCCCCGCCTCCAGGCGTTCCGGGTGGCCGCAATGGCCTCGCGTCCGCTGGCATCGATGGTGATCGGAGCCCGGACCTCCAGAATCTCCCCGCCGGACGTCTTCGCCAGAACCCCAACATACCTTCCCTCCTCCCGGAGCAATTCCACGACCTCGTGCTGCTCCCGGACCTCGGCACCCTTTGACCGGGCCTGCTCCATCATCATCTGGTCAAAATCGCTGCGCAGGACCTGCCAGGATTGCGCGACCGTTTCCCGATCATACCGGTTGAAGAAATAGAAGGGCTGGCTGGCCTTCCCGGACGGCGACACAAACTGCACCGAGTATTTCTTCACGAAGCTGGACTCCCGAAGCCGCGGGATCATCCCGATCCGCTCCAGTGCCGGATAGGTGAACGGGATCATGGACTCCCCGATGTGGTATCGGGGGAATTTCTCCCGCTCCAGCAGCAGCACCCGGCGCCCCTGCTCCCCAAGTACGCAGGCCGCCGACGTCCCCGCCGGCCCTCCCCCAATAATCACCACGTCCCAAACCTCGGTGCGTTTCATACGTGTTCGTACTATTTACGAAGC
The DNA here is from genome assembly GCA_046346705.1 of Verrucomicrobiota bacterium. Lineage (GTDB taxonomy): Bacteria > Verrucomicrobiota > Verrucomicrobiia > Limisphaerales > UBA9464 > UBA9464. The sequence continues at coordinate 4,550 of JAXMHR010000004.1, forward strand.
ACCTCTAGGCCGAATTCAAATTCCTGCAAGCGGACATTTTAATCCGCGGGAGATCCGGATCTGGAATCCGTGGCAAGGCCTTCAGTAATCCTGCGCCCGGTTCATGACCGGCGACTGCCAGGCTCCCTTGGCACCCGGGGTGTTGGGTCGCGGCGGGGCGTCCATCGGCGGTCCCATTTGTTGAGGCGACTGCTGAGCGAGCTGGGGAGTTCCCTGTCCCGGCTGGGGCATGGGCTGGCCCTTTTCCGCGAGCTTCTGACGGACCCCTTCCAGTTCCTCACCCACCTGTTCCGCCTTCTCTCCGGTTTCCTCGGACGGATTGAGGCCTTGAAGTTGATTCAAGGCCTGTTCCGCCCCTTCAAGGCGTGCCGCCTGCTGTTCCAGCGACTCCTTCTGCGGCGCCTTCATGAGGCGGTCCGCAAGTTTGGACAGCGCCGACTCAAGCTGTTGCTGGGTGTCCTGCGCCTTCTGGGGCAGCCCCTGATCCTGAGGCTGGAGCTCGGAAGCCTGCTGGTAGAAATCGAGCGCCTGGCTGAGCCATTGGGTCTGCTGCTCCAAATTCCCCTGCGGGGTCTGCTGCACCAACTGGTCGGCGCGATCCTCCATCACCTCCGCCAGGCGTTTGTTGACGTCGGCAAGGGTCTGTTCGGCCGGCTTGTATCCGGGCACTTCCTCCAGCGCCTTTTGAACTAGTTCCTTGGCCATGCGCAGGATCGCCAGCTTTTCGTTGGGCCACGGCATCTGCTGTTCCTGGGCCATCAGGATCCGGGCATTGAAGGTCAGCGCGTTCGCGAGCCGTTGCTGGGCCTGCTCCAGAGCTGCCTTGATCCCGGCATCGTCCGGCTTCAACTGCTGCGCATCGTGGATCATGGCGACGCCCTCGCCGATTTCCTTGTAGTCGGGACGCGGAACCGGCGCTTCGTTCGGACGCGGCTGCACCAGCCGCGCGGTCTCGGCCTTGCGAGTCCCCTCCTGGGTGAGGGCCTGGGCCAGTTCATCTCGGGACAACTGAACCCCGGTCGTCGCCTCTGAATTCCCAGGCTCGATCTCCTTCGCCGCCGTGAAGCGTTCAAAGGCGTTCCGCAACTTCTCGATCCGTTCCGCCGGCGGTCCGCCCGGCTTGGCGCCCTCCTTTAAATTCCGCTTGGCGTCCGCCATCAGCAGGCCCACCAGCTCCCTCCGGACAAATTCGAAATTCTCACGAGCCCTCGGTTCCTCGGAGTCCTTGAGCACCTCCGAGAAATCCCGCATCGATTCCCTCCAGCGGGCGATCGTTTCCTCGAGATTGGAACTCCGGGCCGCTACGCCAATACGGTATTCCACATTGCCCTTCTGAAAGCGGGCCTGTCGTGCGAGCCACCGGCGCCCCAGGGACTCCGCCCGGTCCAGGGAAACCAGTGCATCTTCCAATCGACCCGCCGCGTAGGCCGTCACACCGTGATCGTACAAAAGTCGGGGATTGTCCGGATCCGCCGAAAGCGCAGCGCTCAGTGCGTCCGCGGCCGCCGCGGCCCGGCCCGCAGCGACTTCCGCCTGCAATGCCGGGATATCGACCCCCACCGCGCCGGCCGCCGCCATGGAGACGGGAGCCAGCCACACGAGGATGAAGAAAAGGCGGAACATCAGGTCTGGACGGAATTCGGGACTGTTCAGGATGATGACAACCGCCGCCCACTCGACCGGATTGCGGAGGGAATACGCCCGACGATTCTCCGGTCAGAGGCGAGGACAATCTTGCCCATCAAACACAGCAACGCCAGCGCAAGCGGCACCTGGTACAGTTCCCGGTAGTTTTTGAGATCCTCGCGGGCGACGGCCTCGGTGGTGGGGACCAGCACGGAATCGCGGAACTCCGAGAGTCCCTGTCCGCGGTCCCCCAAACGGAAATACCGGCCGCCGGTGGCCGCCGCAAGACGCTGCAGGTTGCTTTCATTCAGCCGGGAGACGACCTCCTGTCCGAAACTGTTCTTCGCCGCACCGCCGCGGAGCAGTGGAACCTTGGAGCCGGACGCCGTCCCGACCCCCATCGTGTACACCTTCATGTGGTACTTGCGTCCCAACTCACGGGCGGTCTCGACCGGATTTCCGGTCAGGTCCTCGCCATCGGAGATCAGCAGCATCAGTCGGGGGGAAATTCGGTTCGTCTCGAAGTAGCGGCCCGCACGGTCGAGGGCGGACGTCAGCGAGCTTCCGGGATCCTCGAGGACATTGGGATCGAGATATCGAAGCATCGTCCGCAACGCCAGAGTATCGAAGGTCAGCGGTGCATTCAGATACGCGACCCCACTGAAGGTCAGCAGCCCGATGTGGTCCGCCCGGGTGCCGGCGAGGAAACGGTCCAGCGCATTGGTGGTCACCGCCCATCGGGACGGCTTCACGTCCGTCGCCAGCATCGACCGCGACGCGTCGAGGGCGACGAGATACGGCACACCCCGCAGTTCGTTTTGTTCGTCAGGGCGATACCATAGGGGCCGAGCGAGGGAGAATCCGAGGAAGGCTATGGCGGCCAGGGTCAGGATCCGGTCGAACGTCCGCGCCCGCGTCGACGGATTGGGACTTGCCCAGGTCCTCGCACCTGGGCCCGCAAATCGCTCCCGGAGGCGGTTGCGACGGCGTTGGGCCCAGATCATCCCCAGGCCCACTAACAGCAGGACACCGGGAAGCGCATAAAGAATGACCGGACTTCCCCACTTCATGGCACACGCCTCCGGAATAGTTCCCCGACCGCCATCGAAATCGCCCAGAGGGCGACCCCGGACCACAGAAACCAAGGATACAACTCGCGCCAGCTCACAAACCGCTTCTGCACCAACTCCCGCTTCTCCAACTTGTCGATCGCCGCAAAAATATTCTGGAGCGCATGGGCATCCTGCGCTTGGAAGAATTGCCCCCCCGTCAGCCGAGCGACTTTGTTCAATTCATGGTTTGCGGCCATGGAGGGCGTCACCATTTCCGGTCCGATCAAAATGGTGTACACCTTGATCTTTTCCTTCACGGCCAGGGGCGCCATCTCGGTGGGCTTGGGCCCCGCAGAGTTGTCGCCGTCCGTGATCAGGATGATCACCTTGCTGCGATCGCTGTCGTGCTTGAGAAACGTCGTCGCGGCGGCAATGGCCCATCCGATGCCAGTCCCGGTCGCCAGTTCGGACTCCCGGAGCGAGGTCATCGCCCAATTGTGATCCAGTGTCAGCGGGCTGACCAACCAAGGAGTCCGCGCAAAACAAACGATGCCGATGCGATCCGTGGGCCGTCCCTTCACAAACTCCTCGGTGACCGATACCAGCGCATCGTGCCGGCTTACGCGCCGGTTCCGAAGCCGGAAATCGGTCTCCGCCATCGAGCGGGAGAAGTCCAGCGTCAGCATGATGTCGATCCCCTTGCTGGGATCCGGAATGTCACCCCGAGGCAGCCGCGGCCGGGCCAACGCCAAGATAAAGAGGGTCAGCGGCAGAAGTACTCCGAGCCATCGGAAGGCACCGCGGTGTTTCCGAGGCACCGTTCCCAGGTGCGAAATCCCCCGGATGGACGGCACCGGAATCGACGGCAGCGGGCCACGCCGTCCGGTCCACCAGGCCAGCATCGGAAGGACCAGCAGCAGCCCCAACACCCAGGGGTGCTGGAATTCAAATCCCGCCCAGGAGTTGGGAAGGAACGTCATTCCCCACCTCCCATCCGGGAGCCAGACCCTGCGGACGCGATCACCGCGCAGCCCCCTTTCGAACGACGGCCGCCGCCGTTTCGATCAACTGATCTTCCTCCGCCGGCGTTGCCTCCTGTTGCGCGAACTTCACCCGGTCGCAGAACCGAAGGTAGTCCCCCAACACTCCGCGTTGTTCTGAGCCTAGCTCAATCCGGTTCGCCGCAGCATCGAGGAACTCGCGTGTCGTTTGAAACCGAATGGCCAGACGATAGCGCCACTCGACGTACTCCCGCAGGACGTCCGAGCACTCGAACGCAAAGTCATGGGGTGTCACCTGTTCCTTCCTGCCTCGGAGTGCATCCAGGCGGGCAAGGAAATCAGCGGTTCGATCCGGTTCGGGAACGGCCGCGGTCGCCGGAGGTTTCTTCCGGGACCACCACCGAAACACCAGCCAGCCCAGCACAGACAGGGCCAGCCCGACCGCCAGCAACGACGCGATCCCACGAGGAGTCTGCCACCACGGTTGCAGCGGGATCAGCGTCAGGTCCTCGATGAGATTGGTTCGGATCACAGGATCTGGGGCTCACGCCACTCGCCGCTTCGCGGAGTAATCGAGGAATTTCTGAAGCCGCTGGGGCCAGGGTTGATCGGTCCGGACGTCCAATTCAGGAATGCGTCCCCGTCGAAAGGTCATGACCAACTGCCTCGCCCGTTCTTCGGCCGCCGACGCCCAACCCGCCCGCACCTCGGGATCCCCGGTATCCAGTTCGAGCAGCTCCCCGGTTTCGGAATCCTGAACCAGAGCCAGTCCGACATCCGGAAGTTCGAGTTCCCGGCGATCCACCGTCCGGAGCGCAATGACCTCGTGACGCTGGTTGGTGGCCGCAAGGGCACGGGGCCAGGCTTCCTCCGCCGGATCCTGAAAATCCGAGAGCACAAACACCAACGCCGGGCGGTGGAGGAGGTTGTTGAGGAAATTCAATGCCCCGGTGATCGAGGTCCCCTGCGACTTCGGTTCCGTGAAGAGGAGTTCGTGCAGCAACCGGGTCACATGCGCCCGGGTCTTCCGCGGAGGCACGTATCGTTCAATACGATCGCTGAACAGAACCAACCCCACGCGGTCGCCGTCCCGGATCGCGCTGAACGCCAGCGCTCCGGCGATGACCGCCGCCAACTCCCGTTGCGTGGCCGCCTGCGCGGAATCCGCATCCGCCGTCCCGAAATGGCCGCTCGCGGACACATCGACCAGCAGCATCACCACCAGTTCGCGCTCCTCGGTGTGACGTTTGATGAAGGGCTTCCGAAGGCGCGCCGTGACATTCCAGTCAATGCGCCGGACATCATCCCCCGGCACATACTCCCGCACATCGGCAAAGTCCATGCCGCGTCCCTTGAAGACGCTGATCATCCGGCCGCCCATGAGCTGTTCGCTCACGATCCGCGCACGGACCTCCACCTGGCGGAGTCGTTGGAGATAGTCGGTCGGAAGCATCTTGGATTCCGCGATGGCAGGCGTCCTAAAACCCGTTCAAGGCACCTTGACCTTGCCCAACAGGGTCTGGACGATGCTCTCCGTCCCCACCTCTTCGGCCTCGGCCTCGTAGGTGAGCAGAATCCGGTGCCGCAGGACATCCGGGGCAATCAGCTTGATGTCGTCTGGCGTCACATGGTCCCGGCCATCCAGCAGCGCGCAGGCGCGTCCCGCCAGCGTCAGGTTGATCGTCGCCCGCGGGCTGGCGCCGATGCGCACCAATCGCTTCAGTTCAGGCGCTACGCCACGGCCCGCGGCGGCCTCCCGGGTCGCGACCACCAGGCGGACAATGTAGTCCCGCACCAGCGGATCGACATGGATCCGGTTCACCAAGCCCTGATACCCGACGATCTCCTCGGGCGAAACGACGGCATCCAGTTCAAAGGAAGGCCGTGTCGAGGCCATCCGATCGAGGATCACCAGTTCCTCCTCGGCGCTGGGGTACCCGACGATCACCTTCAACATGAAGCGGTCCATCTGGGCCTCGGGGAGCGGGTAGGTGCCCTCCTGCTCGATCGGATTCTGAGTCGCCAGCACGAGGAACGGTTCCGGAAGTGCCCAGGTCTTGTCGCCGATGGTGGTCTGCCGCTCCTGCATGGCCTCGAGCAGTGCGGACTGAACTTTCGACGGGGCGCGGTTGATTTCGTCCGCCAGGACCAGGTTGGCAAAGATCGGCCCCTGCCGGGTCGAATAGGTTCCCTTGACCGGGTCATAGATCAGGGTGCCGGTGATATCGCCGGGGAGGAGATCCGGAGTGAACTGGATTCGCGAAAACTGGCAGTGGGTCGCACGGGCCAGGGCGCTGACGCTCGCGGTCTTGGCCAGTCCGGGAAGTCCTTCAAGAAGGATATGCCCCCGCGCCACGAGCCCCACAAGAAGCCGGTGGACGAGGTCCCGCTGCCCCACGATAACCCGGCCGACCTCCGTTCGGACCTTCTGAAGGTGATCGGCAGCGGCCTGAAGTTGGGCGGACAGTTCCGGGGAAGCGTTGAGCGACATGGTGGATGCAGTGAGACCGTCCCGGTGAGCCAATCAGAATCCTCCGGTCCGAGTCGAGCAATCGGACGGGGAAATCCCGGGGACGTTCAATCGAAGTTCCTGGGCGATCCGGCTACGGATCCACCACCCGATCCACCAGGCCGTATTCCAAAGCCTGTGCCGCCGTCAGCACGTAAATCTTGTCGGGAACCAGGGGCAGCCACGCCGCGGGCAGCCGGGCATGACGTTTCCAGAAGTCGGTGTAGGTGGTCTGAACCGCCCGGACAAAGTCGGGAGGCGGGCTCCCGTGAACCTTCATGCCATGGACCACGATGACGGACCCGCGATACGCCGTCCGCTCCCCGGTTCCCGCCGCCAGCAGGACAGCCCCACCGGAATTGCACTCCGCCATCCCGACCGTGTTCACCCGGGAGCGCAGCGTCTGGATCACTTCGACCACGGCAAACGAGGCCTTCAGTTCTCCCCCCGGCGTCAACAGGTACAGGGTGATCGGCTCGCCGTTTAATCCGTCGAGGTAATACAGTTTGCGGATGACTTCTTCGGCGACCGTCTCCGTGATGGAACCGAAGACGAAGATCCGGCGCTGGTTCAAAACCTGATCCGAGTAATCCACCGTTACCGGATTCCGGGGAGCACCGGCGGGATGCCCCGGCGACTCGAGCGAGATGGCGCATCCGGCGGCAAGGACGACCCAGAGCACGGCGAAGGATCGGCGCGCGAGTGCCAGCCAGATTCCGCACCCGTCCGGGCTCGAGGAAGGTTCCATAGCTCCAGAAAGTAAGGAACGAACAGGCATCGATTGTCGAGCCCCGCACTGGGATCGACCATTCCCGAAATCCAGGCAGTTCATGCACATTGCCGGCACGCGGAATCAACTTTCTGTTCCCCCGTCCGGACCGGCGCCGATTACCCTACAGAACATGAATGTCACCGAACTGCTGGCGGATTTCCGGGAGCATCGCTCGGAAGCCGCCTTTGCAGGGATCCTGCGGCGGTATTCCCCGCTGGTCTTCTCGGTGGCCCGGAGGCGTTTGTCGGACGCGGCGATGGCTGAGGAGTGCACCCAGGAGGTTTTCATCCGCCTCGTGGGTGCGGCGTCCAAACTGGAGGACGAACCCGCCCTGATCGCCTGGCTCCACACCACGGCACACCGGGTGGCCATCGATCGGTGGCGCACCGAATCCCGCAGAAAGGCTCGTGAAGAAAAAGCCGTCCAACTCATGAACCTCGATTCAGAATCCCGCGACCTCCAATGGCAGGACCTGGCCCCGGTTCTCGACGAAGCCCTGGAACATCTCAACGCGTCGGATCGGCAGGCCGTCCTGCTCCGGTACTTTCAATCCCAATCCCTCCAGGAGGTCGGCCGTGTTCTCGGCTTGAGCGAGGACGCCGCAAAAATGCGTCTCCGGCGCGCCCTGGTCCGGCTGCAGCGAATCCTCGGACGCCGCGGAATCACCTGCAGCGCCGCACTGCTGACGCTTCTGCTCCAGAAAAACGCCGTGGAGGCCGGGATCCCCACGGGGATCCTGGGGATGAACCCGAAATCCATTCTCGCCCGGGCCGCAGCCCGTGGTTCCGGCACAACCGGAATTCTCAGTGGAATCCTGCTCATGAAAACAAAACTCGCGGTGATCCTCGGGGCGCTGATCCTCGGCGGTTGGTGGTGGCACCGGTCCCCGTCCGAACTTCGGACGCCAACGCCCCCGGATTCCACCATTGCGGCAGGACCGGTTCGCCGGGCGACGCCCACCCGGACCGCATCAGGGTCCGGAACCCGTGCGGAAGCCCTCGCGGATCCCCTGGTTCAACTCGAAGACATTCTCCGCTCCGCACGGCGGCTCCGACAATACCCTCCCGCCTCCCTCGCGGAGGCGCTCCGTCGCTGCGACGCAACGCCCACCAACGCCGTGGCCCTTCTCCGAAACTCCCTGGCCTCTCCAGATTACGAAACCCGGCACTGGGCTGTGGAAGGGCTGAAGGTCGTGTTGCAATTGAGAGGCCTTAAGGAGGGCCACGAGGCTGCCCGCCAGGCATTGGCCCGGGTCGCCGTGTCCCGAGAACCGGACAACATCAGCGCTTTGACGAGCATATTTGTTCTTCCTCTCCCCATGGACACCACCACTCCCAGCAAGGAAGCGATATCCCCGGAAGTCCTCCGAATTCTCTCCGAGGGGTTTCGATCCACGGATCCGGAGATCCTCGCCCATCAAACGACGGTGGCGGATTTCCTGAACGCACGGCTCGTCGCTTCGGGACAGGATGTCTCCGAATACCAGCAATTGCTCACGAGCCTCCTTGCCTCCGGAGATGCCCACCAGAGGCTGGCCGCAGCCTACGCACTTTCCGAAATCCCCAACGACTCCAAGGAACCGGTGCTGGATATCCTGCAAGCCGCCCTCGCGGACCATTCCCCAGGGAGTCAAAGCATCAATGCCGCCGCGGCGCTGGGGCATTTCGGTCCGGATGCCAGCGAGTCCGTGCCGGCCCTCGAGGAATTGCTGAATTCCTACCCATCCAACGACCCGCGCCGAGGGATCGTGAATAAATCCCTCCACGAGATCCAATCCGGCAAGGACGGCGTTCCCGAAAATCCCGGGTCCGCGGGAACGTCACTCGACGGTTCAAAGCCGGCCCCTGCTCCCAGCCCGGAATCGATCCAACAACAGTTTGTCAGGAACCTGATCGACCCGCTGCTGGCCAACCTGGCCGACCCGGACCTTCGCAGACAATTTGACGAGGAGGCATGGTTCGCCCGGGTCACATTTCCTTACGAGGAAGCGGCTCGCGATGCCATGGAGGCCGCCGCCACCAAAGCCACCGACCCGGAGACGGCGGCTCTGCTGCGAAGGCTCAAGGAACGCGTCACGGCGGACCTGCCCGAAGAACGGGATTTGCCGCTCGATGAAAACCTCCCTCCGCGCGGGGAACTCCTCGATCGCGCCTGGGCCGTCAACGAACTGCAGGCGATGAACGTCCCGCCTGAGACCATGGCTCGGGTGAAGGATCTCGCCCGAAAATATGGTCTGCGGGCCGGACAACCCGACCACGGAGCTCCCAACGATCTTCGGCAAATCGCCACCGACCTTCGCCAGATTGATCCGCGGCTTTATTCGGCGACGCGGAGGTCGTTTTTGGAGGCCTATCCGTGGCTGGACCGGGTGCTCCCTTGAGGCTCGGGGACGCGGGACCCACCTCCATTCGCCCCGACGCATGCTTCTTGCAGCTTCGTCGATATGGACTCCGCGGTCTCCGCCCCTCTACCCTGCGCTCCATTCGATGATCGGCGCGCTCCTACTTCCGGAAATTCGCGAGTTGATCCGCGCGCGCGACTTCGAGGGCCTGCGGCGGTTCCTGCGGGAATTCCCCGTCCCGGATCTCGCGGAGGTGCTCGGCGACCTTGAGCCGTCCGACACCGCCGTCCTGTTGCGCATGCTGCCGCCCGACCAGGCGGCCGATGCCTTTGAATACCTGTCCCACTCCGACCAGGAACGGTTGCTCCAGGCTCTCGGGGACGCGGACGTGGCGTCGATCCTCAACGAGATTGCGGACGATGACCGCACAGCGCTCCTTGAGGAACTGCCCGCCAAGCTCACCCAGCGACTCCTGGCCCTGCTTTCCCCGGAGAACCGAAAGATCGCCCTCGCACTCCTCGGCTATCCCAAGGGTTCGGTGGGTCGCCGAATGTCGCCCGATTATGTGGCGATCAATGAGCAGTGGACCGTTGACGACGTGCTCGCCCACCTCCGCAAAACCGAAAACCGCCAGAATCCCATCGCGCTGAATCAACTCTACGTCGTCGATTCCTCGGGCCTGCTCAAGGATTGGGTACGGCTCCACAGCATCGTCGTCTCGCCTCCGACCACGCCGGTCACTGAACTCCTCGAAGGGACCAATCTTGCCCTCAAGGCGACCGCCGATCAGGAGACGGCCGTCACCGAGTTCCGAAAATACGGCGTCACCGTCCTTCCCGTCGTGGACACCCACGGGATTCTCCTGGGGGTGGTCACGGTGGACGACGTGCTTGCTCTCGCCGAAAAGGAGACGACGGAGGACATCCAGAAACTCGGTGGTTTGGACGCGCTCGACGGCCCGTATTTGGACGTCGGAATGGCCTCCATGGTGCGCAAGCGGGCGGGCTGGCTTTCGATCCTATTCCTTGGAGAAATGCTCACCGCCACGGCCATGGGCCACTTCTCGGGCGAGATCGAGAAGGCGGTGGTGCTCTCCATTTTTCTGCCACTGATCATTTCCAGCGGTGGCAACTCCGGCTCGCAGGCCACCTCGTTGATCATCCGGTCGCTCGCGGTCGGAGATGTCACCCTGCGCGACTGGTGGCGCGTGCTTCGACGGGAACTCGCGGTGGGAACCATCCTCGGGGGCGTGCTGGCCGTCCTCGGCTTTGGACGGATCCTGCTCTGGCAATGGGCCGGCATGTATGACTACGGCCCCCATCACGCGCTCATCGCCCTGACGGTCGGCGGAAGCCTCGTCGGCGTGGTCCTCTTCGGAAGCCTGACCGGAGCCATGCTCCCCTTCCTGTTGCGATCCGTGAAGATGGACCCCGCCGTCGCCTCCGCTCCGTTGGTGGCAACCCTCGTGGATGTCAGCGGCCTGGTGATCTATTTCACCATCGCCTACTGGGTGCTCCACGGAACGCTGCTCTGAGCCCGTTCAGCGGGGAACCAGCGCCGGACGTTTCAACGCTTCCTGGGCCGTGCTCCGCACTTGATCCACCGTGTCGTGCAGCGCTCGTTCCAACGCGATGCGCGCATCCGGGGATTGGGCCTGGCTCGACAGCAACTTCGCCCCCATCCAGCGCGCCTGGGCATTGGTGTCGGAGAGAAAACGGATGCCCACGGGAACCAGGCGTGACGCATCGCCGTCCGGACCAAAAAGAGAAAGGTAAAGAACGAGATCGGCCCGGACTTTGGGATCGGGATCCTCAAGGGCCCCTCGAATCAACGCCTCCTGAACCCCGGGACGGCGCCGAGTCTCCGGGTCTATGGACAGTGCCCACCCCGCGCCCTGACGACGCCCCGGTTCTCCCGTCCTCAGGAAGTTCGTCAGGGCAGCGATCCCGGAAGGACCCGCCCACGCCAATGCGCGTGCCGAACCGGTCTCGACATAGTCGATCTGTGCATACTGCGCGCTTAAGAGCGGGACCAACCTTGAAGTGTCCACACCGGCGTCCTTCCCCAGAAACAGTGCCGCCTGCATCGCACACCGCCGGAGTTCCGACGGATCGATGGCGGGTTCCTTCATCAATCTGGATTTGCGGACCCAGCCGCGGAGTCGGGCTCGAAGCGAATCGGGACGCTCCCTCAAAACCTCCCGCAATCCCGGAAGCGCCTCGGAACCCATGGCTCGAAAGGCATCCTGAGCCCGCTCCCGATCGCTGGACGGACCGCCTCCACGGAGATCGGACAACCATTCCGAAACCGTCCGGCCCTGATATTCATACGGCGGCCAAAGCACCACGATTCCCGCGGCAACGGTCGCAGCGAGCACAATGACCAAGATTGTGAGTCGCTGTGGGGTCGGGTTCATGGTTCAAAAAAGACAGGTGAGACCCAAATAGACCGAAACCGAAGGATCTCCTGTGCCAATTGTCGTCAGCACCGCCGTCTCCAAATCGAGATTGGAGGTCAGGAAATACTGGACACCTTCATTGAAACTCACGGTTGCCCCACCCGAGGTTTCCACCGGAACTCGACCAAAGACCTCGGCCATCAACACCCAGCGATCATTGATCCGATGGCGGACGTCTTGGGCAAGGAACAGTTCGTCGTCCCCGATTCCAGTCCCCCAGGCGTCCAGGAACGTGTAGCCCACGTTGAAATCCAGGGACGTGGACCCAAAGGATTTGGTGGCGACCATAAGCGCCCCGACGTCGGTCTTTCCGGTTCCGAGGGCACGCTCCGGCACCGCGGTCGGGATCTTCAAGGTCAGGCGGGAACTGAGGGTCACACCCAGCCGACTTTGGTCCGCCCACTTCCATTTCGTGGTCAGCAGCGTATCCACGACTCCATCCGAAGTTTCAAATCCCCCCGCCTCCTCGACTTTCTGCCACTGATATCCAAAACTAACCCCGGCCTCCCACCGATCGGACAAACCAAAGGTGGGCACCACCGGAAGTGTCCATCCCTGCAGGGACTCAGCCGACGTGTAGATCATGCCGGTAATCAGCTGGAGCCGATTCTTGGGAACCGTGTCCCCGTCATCCGTAATCATCGGACTGACAGCCAACACGGATGGAGCAACGAGCACCCCGCAAAGGGCGGCGCGAACGGGCCCTCCACCTCCACCGGGTCTTCTCGATTTCACCCCGGGGAGCCCAGGTTCCACATCGGTATTCATGGACCCGGGATTCAATTCCTGAACCGTGTCGTTCAGACCATGGACTGCCCGCCCCCGTCGTACCCCTCACCCTCGAGGTCGATCAGGATATCCCTCGGCTCCGCCCCCTTGCTGGGTCCCACGACACCGCGGTCCTCCAGAACATCGAGCAGTCGGGCCGCGCGCCCGTAGCCAATCTTGAGGCGACGTTGCAGCAGGGAGGTGCTCGCCTTGCGTTCGCTCCGGATCACATCCATGGCCTTGGCCATGAGCGCCTCGTCCTCGTCGCTCATCGCATCCTCGTCGTCGGGATCCAGCGACATGGATCCCATGCTGCCCTGGGCTTTTTGGAGCGCATTGTGGATTTCGAGGTCGTAGCTGGGCTTGCCTTGGGCGGCGATGTGGCCGACGACCTTTTCGATCTCATGATCGGTGATCAGCGCGCCCTGGCACCGCAGAAGCCGTCCGCTGCCCGGCGGGAGGTACAGCATGTCCCCCTTCCCCAGCAGTTTGTCCGCACCCATCTGGTCGAGAATCGTGCGGGAATCCACCTTGGCTGCGACCTGGAAGGCGATTCGCGCAGGAATGTTGGCCTTGATCACGCCGGTGATGACGTCCACCGACGGACGCTGCGTCGCCACAATGCAGTGGATGCCCGCGGCACGCGCCATCTGCGTGATACGCGCAATGGCCATCTCCACGTCGGCGGGCGCCACCAGCATCAGATCCGCGAGCTCATCAATGATCACCACGATATAACTCAGCTTCTCGGGGATGACGATGTCCTCGTCACGCGGCACCACGATCTCCTCGTCCACTTCCACGGCAAACCCATCCGCCCCCGGCTCAATCTTCTCCTTCTTTTGAAGCAGCGGCAGCTCGGGTTGCTTCTCCGGCGCCGGTGCACCCTTGGGCCGGTCATTGAAGGCCTTGATGTTCCGGACCCCCACCCGGGCGAAAATCTGATACCGCTTCTCCATCTCATTCACCACCCAGCGCAGCGCGAGGATCACCTTCTTCGGATCGGTGACCACGGGGACCACCAGGTGCGGAAGCGCGTTGTATTGCTGCAGTTCGACCACCTTGGGATCGATCATGACGAACCGCAGTTGGTCGGGTCCGAACCGGTACAGCAGGGAGGCAATGATGGTGTTGATGCACACCGACTTTCCGGAACCCGTGCTGCCGGCGATCAGGACGTGGGGCATGTCGGCCAGGTCGGCGATGACCGGCTGCCCGTACACGTCCTTGCCCAGCGCGAGTGGAATGCGGGCCTTGGTTCCCAGCCACTCCGGGGATTCCAACAGGTCCCGCATGATGACCTTGGTCTTCACCGCATTCGGCACCTCGATGCCGACCGAGGATTTTCCGGGAACCGGGGCAAGAATGTGAATCCGCTCCGCCTTCAGGGCCGCCGTGATGTTGTTGGAGAGGGCGACGATCTTCTCCAGTTTCACGCCCGGGGCGGGATGCAGTTCGTATCGGGTGATGGTGGGTCCGCGCGTGATGTCACCCGGCGCAACTTCGATTCCAAACTGGGCGAGCGTCTGGACCATGAGGCGCGAATTCGCCATCAACTCCTCCTTCGTTTCGGTGGGACGCACCGTGTGATCGGGGAAATGAAGCAGATCCAAGGACGGAAGCCGGTAGTTTCCAATAAGAGGCGTGGTGGCGACCGTGATCGGCTTGTTCCGGCGGGCCTGCATGCGTCCCCGGGGTGCCACCGCCGCAGGAGCGGCCGCGGCCACTTCTTCGTCCGTTTCAAAGGGCGGCTCTTCCGCGGAATCACCGGCCTCCCCCACCGAAGAAACGGGCGGTTCAGGATCCGAAGATGCCGACGACGACGCAGGAGCCGGGGTCGTGCCGGAGGTTCCCGGAATTGTCCGGGCAACTTCCGCGGCGGAGATCCGGGTGCCCTCCACGGCGGCGGTGCCGGGAAGTTTGGAGAGACTGTTGTCCTGAAACCGAGGCTCGGGGACGGGCTGCAGGTCCGGGCCCAACCCACTCCCCGCGGTTTCGGTCAGCGCAGGAGGTTCGGACGGAGTCTCCCCAGTTGAAGACTTCTTGGAGGGGGCCTCCGCCGCAGCGCGCTCTTCCAGGCGGCGGGCCTCCCGGGCCAGGCGCCGGGCTTCCTTGTCGAGAGACGCCTTCTCCACGGCCAACCGTTCCTCCTCGGTCTTGGGAGTCCGAACAAACAGGCGTCGGACCGCAGCCAGGAGGAGAAAATCGGTCAGGAGAATCAGGCTGCCGATGTAAAGCGCGGCATAGACCAGCTTCGCGCCAGTCCGGTTGAGCAGATACACGACCAATCCGGAATTGAGCTGCGATCCAAACAACCCTCCCGCGGACGGTGCACTGCCGCGGGTACCCATCGAGGGAAGATCCCCGCTGAAGAGGTCCAACATTCCCATGCAGGAAATCAGGAGTCCCAATGCCGCCAGGGGCGCCCGCCAGCCCCGGCGCAGATACGCGAGGGCCGGGACAAAACTGGCGCAACCAAATCCGATCAACAACACGGGGATTAGATACGCGGCCGCCCCGAGTCCAAAAATGAGCCAGTCCGCCACCGCCGCTCCGATGCGCCCGAGCGCATTTTGAATAAGGGGGTTCGGCGGTGAGGCGTTCACCGCAAGATCGCCTCGGTCATAGGTGAACAAAGCCAGGACCAGGGCCAGCGCCAGTCCGATGAGAAACAGTCCCGTCAGTTCGCCGGAACGGAGGCGGGGTTCTTCGGTGGCGGGAGTTTTGACGCGCGGCACGCCCCCAACTTCTCCGGCGGTGCGAATCGGACGCAAGCGGATTGCGGACCGGATTGCCCCGTTTGGAAAAGCCATCCCGCGCCAGGCATTCTCCGCGATTGTCCTGCCCAACGCCTCCCGCTTACCCTCCCCCCCACCTTTTTATGGCAAAGCCCACCGTTTACCGCTTCTGCGCAGGCCCCTGGAACTTCAGCGAAGGACAGGATCCCTATGGCCCCCCCACCCGACCCGGGGAATCCTTCGACTGGAAACTGGCCGCGCTCAAGAAGCTCGGATTCGAGGCGATGATGTTCCACGACGACGATGCCGTCCCCGACATCGACTCGAAATCCTCCCGCCAGGTGCTCCAGGAGGCCAGGGAACTGCGCAAACGGCTCGATGGCGAAGGAATCGCGGCCGAGATGGTGGCCCCACGCCTGTGGTTCGCCCCGCAGACCGTCGATGGCGCCTACACGAGCAACAATCCCAAACACCGCCAGTACGCGATCGACCGTTCCAAGCAGTCCATTGACATCGCCCGGGTGCTCGGCACGGACATCCTGGTCCTGTGGCTGGCGCGCGAAGGCAGCTATATCCGCGAGTCCAAGGACGCCGGACGTTGCGTGGAATATCTCGTGCAGGCCTGTGACTCCATGCTGGCCCATGACCGCAAGATCCGGCTGGCGATCGAGCCCAAGCCAAATGAGCCGATGGATGTCGCCTACATTCCCACCATCGGACACGCCCTCGCCGTCGCCCAGTTGACGCGGGATCCAAAGCGGGTCGGCGCGTTGATCGAGTCGGCCCATGCCATCCTGGCCGGCCTCGATCCTTCCGACGAGATCGAGTTCGCCATGCGCTTCGGGAAACTCTGGTCCCTGCACCTCAACGACCAGAACGGACTCAAGTTCGACCAGGACAAGCCGTTTGGTTCCGCCAATCTCCGCGTGGCCTTCAACCAGGTCCGCGCCCTGGAGCGGACCGGATACGGCCGCGAGGGCGAATACGTTTGCTTCGACGTGCATCCGTTCCGCACCACCCGTCCGGAGCACTGGCTCAAGCACCTCGACAACTCCCGAAAGACCTTCCTCCACCTCGTCGAAAAGGCCCGCACCTATCCGGAGAAGGAGGCCAAGGCTCTGATCGCGGACCTGAATTACCAGGATCTCGATCAACTCGTCATCGAGCACCTGCTCGGACGCTGAATCGGATTGGGATGGTTTCCTCTCGCGGCGCCACACCGGCACGGATCACCGGGCCGGGTGGCGGCGAGACCATCGTCTGCGGACCCTTTACCGCGTGATGGGCTGGGATTGCCGCAGGTATGCGAAGAAGTCGCGAATCTGCGGATCCGTCCACCCCTCCAGCAATCCGTCCGGCATCAGACTTCTCCCGGCGGATTCCAGGGAGACAATTTCTGAGCGCCGCACGGCCACGTCGGCGCCATCCAATCCCCGCAGCATCACCACCTGGGCATCCTGGTCCGCCAGGAACCCGTTCAGGACCCGGCCGTCGCGGGTCTCGATCACCACGTTTTCGAAGCCCTCCCGAATCTCCGCGCTGGGATTCAGGATGGAGGGGAGCAGGGTCCCCAGATCGTCGCGCTGGTAGGGCGTCAGGTCCGGGCCAATCCGCCCCCCTTTGAAGAACAGCGTGTGGCACGAAGCGCAACGCTCCAGGAACAGCGGCTCTCCCCGGTAAGGATCCCCCGGCCCCGCGGCGAGAATGGACCTGATGGCGGCAATCCGTGCCGGAACACCCTTCGTTTCCGCAGTCAGGGCTGACGAAGCTCGCGGGAGCGCGTCCAAGGCAGCGTGAAGGGATGGATCGGGAAAGCGCTCGATGCGAGCCCTCAGCTCCGGGGTGGACGTGGACGCCGGAATCACGCCATCCCGCCACGCCGAGACCAGTTCCCGGCTCCAGGGGGCGCGGGTGGCAAGGAGGTTCAGAACCGCAGGTTGCAACCCAGATGGAAACTGGCCCCAGCCGGCCACCAAGGTGGTCGCGATCCCTGCGTCGTCGAATTCCTGAAGGGCCGTCAGGGCCGCCAACCGCTCCATCGACGACGCGTTGGTCAACGCCAGCCGCAGCAACCCGGGAACAGCGGGAGCATACCGCACTTCACCGAGACTTCGCACCGTCTCCACCCGGCGCTCCGGCGCCAAACCCGGAGCTGAAACCAGATCGACGAGTTCCTGAAGTGCGGCGGGATCCCCCTGCCGCGCCCGAAGCAGTCGGTTGGTTTGTCCCGAAGCCGCCAGCGCCGCCACCAACTCCCCGGGCAGGGTGGGAACCGTTCGTCCGCGGAATGCCTCCTCAAATCCCGACAGGAGCGCCTTGCGATCCGCGTCCGTGGGCGCCATCGACAACAACCGGGCACAGGCCATCAATTCCTGTCGGGTCCCAGAATCCGCAAAACGCCGCATCAGTCTGGGAACGAGATGCTGCCGGACCATCGGGGCCGTCCAAAAAACCGGATCCGAAAAGAGAGCCAGAACCGCGTCGCGATTCCCGGCGCACTGCGACTCCAGGACAAACCAAGCCTGCAGCGGAATGAACGGATCTGCCACGTCATTGGTGCGACGGGCGACTACTTGGAGCAGTGGCAATCCCTGTGCGCCGGGAAGCCTTCGGGCGGTCGAAAGCAACTGGCTTCGTACCTCGGCATTGGGCTCCGTCTCGGCCAACGCCAGGAGTGGAGGCTCCAGTTCCTTCGGCCACGTCCGGTCATCCCCCAACAGTCGGATCGTCCAGGCCCGCACCATGGGTTGCGGATGCTTCAAACCCTGGGCGATCCGAGCCGGATCCAACTGTCCCAGCTGATACAGCGTCCAGAGTGCCTCAAGTGCGGGGTGAATCTCCGCACGCTCGAAAGCCAGCTGAAGACCTGAAAGGGAGTCACGGTCACGACGCTCCGCCAGCAACCGGACGGCCGTCTGCCGATGCCAAAGGTTGGAATGCTCCAAAAGTCCGACGAGCTGCAGCGACGTCTTCCGGGTCAGGTCCACATCCCGCTCGCGCGGCAAATCCCGTCCCCGAAGCCGGTAGATCCGTCCGGTGGCCGGATCAATCTGACTTTGATAGTTCTGGCCATGCGCAATGTATTCCTCCCGAAAGTCCGCGACCACGACACCGCCCTCCGGTGAATTCGCGAGATAGACCGGACGAAACGTCAGGTCCTCCGTCTGCAGCGGGAGCCCGTCATCCGTGGTGACAAAGGTCGCGCCGTCCGGTTTCCGGACCGAGGCGATGACCTGGTGGTGCAGCGGGTCGGCCCCGAAGAAGCGTCCGCGCCAGCGCGCTGGCAACGCCGAGCCATCCGCCAGGATGGTCATGTGCGTGAAGCGCGGGACTGGATGCGTGCTGCGCATGGCCGGCATTTCCCCGTAGGAGTAGGGGTTGGGCGGCGGTCCAAACTTCCCGGGATCCTTGCCCTGCTTCAGATACTGCCCCTCCTGAACGTGGTGCCACCCGCGGGTGTCTCCGCCATTGTGCCCGGTGAACAAACGTCCCTCCCCATCAAAGCTCACGCCAAACGTATTGCCGCTGCCGTCCGCAAAAATCTCGTAGCGCCTCTGCTCCGGATGATACCGCCACACCATGCAGCCCTCGACGTAAACCCCGGGCGCGTTGGTGGGATCCCGATCCGGCCGGGTCACACGACTGGACGTCGTGCTGCCCTGCGCCCCGTAGATCCATCCATCGGGCCCCCACGCCAGGCCATTCGCCACGCTGTGTGTGTCCTCCAGCCCAAATCCCTGGAGTCGAACTTCCGGTGGCCCGTCGGGAACATCGTCCCCATCGGCGTCCGGATAAAACATCAGGTACGGCGGATTCATCACCCAAAGCCCGCCATGGCCGTGCAGAACGGCATTGGCCAGGTTCAACCCGGTAAGGACCCGGCGGTGGATTTCATAGGTCCCGTCGCCATCCCGATCTTCATGGACGCTGATGATGTCCGCTCCCGGGGCGTTCCCTGGCGGCGGCGGGGGGACGCCGTCGTACTTGGAGCGATAATATTTGTCCCGGCTGATCATCCGGACGCCGTTGGGGAATGGATACTGGCGATACTGGGCGACCCACATCCGGCCACGGCCGTCGAAACTGAGCTGGGTCGGTTGGGCCACCTCCGGTTCATGGAGCAACTCCTCCACAACCAGGTCCTCCCCGGGCTTCAACAAAGCGAGCGCGGCGTCCGGAGCCACGAAGCGCCCGCGCTCCGGCTGAGGGTTTGCAGACATCACCGTGGTGGAGGGCCGGAAATCCTCTTCACCGTACGCCGCGCGAACAGGTCGCGTTTGTGTCGCCAGAAGCTCCGCCGGCGATGGCTCCTGCCGGGTAACCTCCCAAGGGCGCTCCATTCGAACCTCGTCGAAGTACCCGGCAAACACGGGCGGCGATACCAATCCGTTCGTCGCAAGACGGCCGTCAATCCGAATGACCCAGGCGTTAAAGCCCCCTTTTTCCAGGACGCCCTTCGGCACCTTGAAGCGTCGCAACTCTCCTGAAGGAATGTTCTCGGTTGCAAGGATGCGCCGTCCATTGAGGAACACTTCCACCGGACCCGGAAGGGATCCGAGCGTCAGCGTCATGGAATCCCTCCAGAGGTCGGGACCGGAATCCCCGGTGATCGAATCGGGTACCTTCAACCACGAACGAAACCAGACCGGAGCCGAAGGCAGATTCCCCGCGGAGGACCCGGCCGCCATCTCCACCCATTCGGCTCCCCACGCCGTACCTCCCAGCAGCAGCGCCGCCAACCCGGCGACACGCATCGTGGCAGAAAATTTCTGAAGAGGAGTCACCCGTCCGATTTACAGGAACCCGGGGACTGCGGGAAACAGAAAGGCGGACGGCCGCTTGGAAAGCAGACCGTCCGCCCCTTGAGAACGAAAATCCCCACCCTGGCCGTGGGAAACAGGTCCCTTCTACCCAAAGGACCAAGTGGGAGCAGCGGGCATCCGTCGCAGTCCTGTAAAACGAGGCCTTGCGTTGGCGTGCTTATAATCCGCTTTGATGCTCCCGAGGTTGTAACAAGGTCGAAGGACGTTGTCTCGATACACGCACCGGGCAGGGAAATTTTCTAAAAGAACGTGGGAACCTCAGCCCCGCGCCAAGACAAGTCGTCCCAAATCGGTCCGGGCCCGGGTGATGAGACAAATCTATGGAAAGTTTCAGGACCACGTTACGATACCGTGCCCGTGTTCCATCCCTGGCCCCTCGCCGCCGTCCTCGCGGCCTCGCTCACCTGGCTCCGCGCCGCGGAGGTCGCCCCCGGCGGGACCGACACGGACGCCCTCCGTCGCGGACGCGCCCCTCTTGGCCACCCATTGTTCGATGTGTCACCAGGTCACCGGAGCGGCGTCCCGGGAACTTATCCGCCCCTCGCCAACTCGGACTTCCTACAAGCCCACCCCGAGGATGCCATTCGGGCGGTGGTCGTAGGACTGATCGGCCGATCATCAAGGGACGGGAATACCACGGACAAATGCCCGGCCGTCCCACCGACGTGGTCGCGGATGTGCTCACCTTCGTCCGAACACGGTCAGTTGGAACAACGGGGGCGGCACGGTCACGCTTCCCGGGGACGTCGACCCGTGCGTGCGAAGTCCCGATTCCTTCACGTTCGGAGAAGTTGTCCGCCGCCAATGCCTACCGACCTCTCCCACCGGCACCACAGGGATTCACAATCGCCGAAGCCGCGACTGACGGAGTTCGCGACCCGGCTCACAAGGACGGAAAAGGCGGGCCGTGTTTGTGCTCGGACAAAGTGGATCCATCGGACACCTTCGACGCCGCGGCTCATCGCGTTGCCCCGCTTATTTCACTCCCAGCAATACCCGAGGTGGCCCTGGGCGAATTCGGGACACTCGGCTTCACCTTGACCTGACCAACGCCTCTGGATCACCATGAATCAGCGGGTCGAAGGAGGTCCGCTGGTCAGCAATCTCGTCTCCATCTATCGGACCGGGCCCGTGCCACCCGGCGGGAAGCCATCCCCCCCGGAACTTTGGTTTAGAACCGCCTATCCCCATGGCATCGGCCCCTACAACCACGGCATTTCTGACATCCGGTTCGGACCGGACGGTCTGCTCTACGTCAGTAGTGGATCCCGGACCGACGGCGGGGAGTCCGGCTCGGATCCCCGGTTGGGAACGATGGGTGAAGTGGATTTGACCGCAGCGATCTGGCGGCTGGATCCGAAATCGTCCGCACCCTCCATCGAAGTCATCGCACGGGGAATCCGCAATGCCTACAGCCTCGGATGGGACTCCGCGGGTACGCTCTTCTTCACGGTCAGCAACGGTCCGGACGCCCACGCTGGCGAGGAGATGGATTGCCTACCGTGCCGCCTGCGCTGGAAAAGCCCGCCTACCTGATCTTCTACCACGAAGAGGACCCCGGCGGCAGCACTGGTATCCGCATGCTGGAAGCCTCGCCCTGCTGGAATTGTGCTGTTCGTCGCCATCTCGCCCGGATTGCTGGGCGGGAACTGGCCCCGGAACGACATTTGACCCCCACAGTTCTCCCGCCGGACTGGCATGGCTCGGGGACGCCTTCCCCGAAAGATTCCGAAACGCATTCGTGATGGGACGCTTCGGGAACCTGATCCCGACGGGGTACCGGCCAGGACAGTGGTTTTGATCTGTCCGGTCCGCCCGCGCCAGCGTTCGACGGACGGTGGAGGCGACGGTCAACACCTTCCTATCGCCTGTGGCCCGTCCGCTCGACGTCGCCGTGGTGGCTCCCGGCAAACTGATGGTGCTGGAGTACACCCGGACCGCGAGCTTCAAGGAGCAGATTGGCTGGCTCCCCGGCCGGATCCTCGAACTGACCAGTCAGCCATCTGCCCGCTGATCGACTCCGGATTCGATTTCCAGGATTTCGAGCGCTTCGTCCCCCTCGGGCGTGACCAATGGGACACGGTCTCCAACACGCCCATTCAGCAGCGCCTTGGCGACGGGTGAAATCCAACTCACCCAGCCCCGATCCGGATCCGCCTCGTCCACTCCAACAATTCGATAGGTACGCTCGCCGTTCGCGCCCCTTACCCGGATTCGATTTCCAAATCGCACCTGATCCGGAACTCCAGGACGAGGCTGCACCACAGTTGCCGTGCGAAGAATCCTTCGAATCTCGGTGACTCGCCCGGTGACCTCGGAAGCGGGTGTCTGAACTGCGGTCCGCACGCCCTTACCGCCTTCCGCGAGCAGGCGTTCCAATTCCTCCCTCAGGGAGCGGGCTCCGTCCGCAGTAAGATAGTTCCGGGCGCCCGGAGGCAAGGTTCCTACCGGTCGTCGTGTCGGACGCGGCTCGGGACGGTCATCGTCCTCCTTGGTGAACGCCTTGCTCATGGTGAAGTCCGGGGAGGAAGCCTGTCCTGTGGGTCCAACGACGCAAGTCCAGGGCGAGACACCCTGTTCTCCCAAGACATTTTGCTCGCCCCCCGGGGATGGGTCGCCTTTGCTGGGGGTTCATGAAGCGCTGCCTTCCCATCCTGGCCGGCGTCCTCGTTCTCGCCTTCGGGGCGCAGGCTGAGGACTCGAAGTCCCTGTCCTTGCGGGACCGGGCCGTCGCTGCCTGGAAGGCGCGGAACTACACCAACGCCGTCGCCCTCGCCTCCGAGGCGATCTCCGGCGACAAGAAGGATCCGCGCCTCTGGAATTTCAGGGCGCAAATGCGGGCCATCCTTGGGGATTACAGCGGGGCGATCTCGGACTTCACCGAGGCGCTGGGGCTCGCGCCGGATTCCGCAACGCTCTACCAGGAACGCGCGATGGCGCGGTTCAAGTTGGGGCAGATTCCCGAAGCCGTCACCGACTTCGATCGCGCCAACGAACTCGACCCCGGATCCGCACCGCAGAACTGGCAGCGGGGTTTGGCCCTTTATTTTACCCGGCGCTACGCCGAGGGAAAACAGCAGTTTGAACTGCACAAAACGGTGAATCCCCACGACGTCGAGAACGCCGTCTGGCACTTCGCCTGCGTGGCCCGGGCTGAAAACCTCGAAGCCGCAAAAAAGCAGATCATCGACGTGACCGGCGACAGCCGTGTCCCCATGGCGGAGATCCAGGAATTGTTTGCCGGGACCGGGGACCCCAAGGACGTCCTTGAGGCCGCCCGGGAGGCCCCCGGGGATGCCGCGGAAAAGCGGAGCGCGGAATTCTACGCGAACCTGTATCTGGGATTGTACTACGACCTCCACGGAAAGTCGGACGATGCGATCCAGTCCGTCAAAGCTGCGGTTTCATTATCGCCTCCCGGGGATTACATGGGGCACGTGGCCCGCATTTATCTTCAATTCCTGACCCGTCCGGCTCCTGCGGACTCAGCCCAATCGCCGGCCACCCCCGGTCCGGCATCCCCCGCTTCTTCTGCTGCCAAACCATGACTCCCACGCCTCCCGAAGACCCGACGCCCCAAGGTTCCCGCCCTCCCAAGAAGGGAGAACCCTGGCCGAAGCGGTTTACGTTCACGCCCGACGGGAACATGAGCTTCATCAAGCACGGGGATGATTCCCGGCGCAGGCCCGGACCGCGGCGGCCGTATCCAGACCGTCGCGCCGGTGATGGACCGCGCGATGAGGACCGCCGTTCCTGGGGACCTCCCCGTCCCTATGGCGACGCTCCCTATCGAGGCGGCCCCCGCGGGCCGCGACCCGGAGCCCCGGGTGGACCGGGACGCCCTGGTGCCTGGAGTTCCGGAAGCCGCAGTGATCCCAGGCCCCGGCGCCCGTTCGAAGGTCCTGGTCGTCCTTATTCCCCCGGAGGTCCGTCCGGATCGCGGGATCGGCGCGACGATCGAAATCCACCGGCTGACCGGCCGAATTTTCGAACGTCCTACGGACGGCCCGGCCCCACCGACGGTCCCCGCCGCGATGATCGTGGTCCGTACCGTGAAGACCGGAATTACAACGCCCGCGACTCCCGGAGCGGACCTCCGTCCCGGGACTGGAAGCGGCCCAATCGTCCCCCCACCGTAATCGACCGGGGATCGACGCGTTCGCGCCCCTGGGCGGGCGAGGCCGGTGACGAATTCCGCAGACCAGGACGCTTGCCGCGTCCACAGGCCGGACTCGAAACCCGCGCCGAATCCCCGGAACGCCCACCGGAAGTTCCGGCCGGACGCGAGCAATTGGCGCTGCGCATCCTTGCCAAGGCGACGGCCTCCATTCCCGCCGACCTGCTTCTGCGCCAAACGCTCGCGCGCAGAAAACTGCTCAGCCGGACTGACGGCGCGTGGATCAGCCGGGCCGTGTTCAGCACCTTTCGCTGGCAGGGCTGGCTGGACGCCACAGCTTCCCTGGAGAGTCGGATCCATCAGGCATTGAGCCTCGCGGACGACTACGCCATATCCACCTCGTCCATTTCCGAGGAGGAACTCCGAGCCAAGGCGGTTCCCGGATGGACTGCCGAAGCGCTCGACGTTTCCCCCGCCTGGCTCCGGTCCCTACAGGCGGAACCCGTGCTCTGGTTGCGAACCCGTCCCGGCATGCGGGACAATGTCTCCACCCAACTCGGATACTGCGAAGCCCCGGGGTCCACGTCGTTTCGGGACACGCTGCGCTACGACGGACAGGAGGACTTGTACCGCAATGAACTGTTCCAAGCCGGCGCCTTTGAAATCCAGGACATCGCCTCCCAGGCCGTGGGAATTCTTTGTGATCCGAAACCGGGCGAAACCTGGTGGGATGCCTGCGCCGGAGAAGGCGGAAAGACGCTTCACCTTTCGGGACTCATGGAAGGCAAGGGTCTCATTTGGGCCAGCGACAAGGCGGAGTGGCGCCTGGACCGACTGAAGCAACGGGCCGGTCGCGCCGGTTGTTTCAATTACCGGGGTGTCCTGTGGAATGGAGGCCCCCGGCCACCAACCAAGACCCGTTTTGATGGCGTGCTCGTGGATGCACCCTGCTCGGGGGTGGGAACGTGGGGCCGGAATCCTCATGCCCGTTGGACCACAACCCCCAAGGACGTCGAGGAACTCGCCGTTCTGCAAGGCGACCTCCTTTCGCACGCGGCGCCGTCGGTTAAACCAGGCGGCAGGCTCGTCTATGCCGTGTGCACCCTTACCCGGGCAGAGACGTCCGACGTTGTGGACGCCTTCACGGCAGCCCACCCGGAGTTTGAGCCCGTGCCCATGGCCAATCCCTTCGCACCCGATTTACCGCCATCCTCATCGCTCTTTCTTTGGCCTCAGGACACCGGAGGAAACGGCATGTTCGTAGCCGCGTGGCGACGGCGCGCCTCTCCGGAATCGAATCCAACGGAAGTCCCCTCGGGAGAGGTATAGGATCGCGTGGCTCCAGGGCAGCGTTGGCCCCCCGCCCCAACTCGTCAGGTCTCGCCGAGTTCCCATCCGGGAATCGGTTCGCTGTCCAGCGGCGTTGGCGCAACACCCAGCGTCTGCTGGCGCTCCGCGAGAATCCCGACCATCGCCGCGTTGTCCGTGCACAAGGAAGGCAGCGCGATCCGAAGCTCGAGTCCTGCCCGGTCGCATCGGGCCTGCAATTCACGGCGGAGTCCGGAGTTGCAGCTGACGCCGCCGCTGGCGGTCACGCAGGTCGCCTTCGAACGCTTTGCGGCGCGGACGGTCTTGGAAGCCAGAACCTCAACAATCGCCCTCTGGATTCCCGCGCAAAGGTCGCGAAGCGCGCGCGGGTCGTCCGCCAACCCCGGATGACGGTCCAGAAAGTATCGCACGCTGGTCTTCAATCCGCTGAAACTGAAATCGTGATTAGCCTCGGTGAGCAACGGGCGGGGAAATGAGAACGTTGAGGAATTCCCCTCCGCCGCCAATCGATCGATCCACGGTCCACCTGGATAGGGAAGCCCCAACAATTTGGCGGTCTTGTCAAAACACTCGCCCGCCGCATCGTCGAGGGTCCCGCCCAGGACCCGATGACGCAGTTCACCCTCCACCGAAACGAGCATCGTGTGTCCACCACTCACAACCAGCGACACATTCGGGCGAAACGCCGTCCAATCCGCTGCCGGCGGGCTGCCTGAAATCCACGGGGAATACAGGTGTGCCTCATGGTGGTGGATACCATACAACGGCAGACCGAGTCGGAAAGCCAGGGCCTGCGCCGCGGTGAACCCGGCGCGCAATGCGGCGGGAAGTCCAGGTCCGCGAGTCGCAGCCACGGCAGAAATTTCCGACATCGATGTCCCGGCTTCGGTGAGCGCCTGACGCGCGACTGGAATCAACTGCCGGAGATGCTCCCGGGTCGCCAACTCGGGCACGACACCGCCGTACTCGGCATGGAGCCGCACCTGGGACGCAACCACGCTCGACGATACCCGTCCGTCCCGGACGACCGCCACGCTGGTCTCGTCACACGAGGTCTCGATCGCCAACACCATGGCGATGCCCGTCAGTTCACCGCGGGCCGGGGAACCACGCCCGCCTTTTCCGGCGCAGCGTCCGTTCCCTTGTGTCCGTACAGCGAGATCCCCTTGAGCATATCGCGGGCACGCTCCAACTGGCCGTCCCGGTGCTCCTGCACCAAGGTCCGCAGCTTTTGCTGGCGATCCGGAGGAAAGGCCTTCAACGCCAGTTCCAGGTTGTCCGCGCCTCCGGGCAGCCGGGCCAATTGGATGGCAATCTCCTCATCCTCGGACAGCGGCACGACGATGTTGGGCGTGATGCCCTGTCCATGAATCACCTTCTGGCTCGGCGTGTAGTATTTCGCCGTGGTGAGCCTCAAAGCGGACCCGTCGGGCAACGGCATCACGCTCTGCACGGACCCCTTTCCGAAGCTTTGTTCACCGACAATCACGGCCCGCTTCAAATCCTGCAGGGCGCCGGAAACAATCTCCGAGGCGCTGGCACTTCCGCCATTCACAAGGATGGCCATGGGCAGCTTCTCGTTGACCCGCTTGCGCCCGGAACCCGACGCCCGCCGCTCCACGTCATTGGCGGCATTCCGCCCCTTGGTGGATACGATCGGCTTTCCCTTCTCCACGAATTTCTCGCAGACAGCCACCGCCTGATCGAGCAGTCCGCCCGGGTTCCCCCGAAGGTCCAGGACCAGGGCCTTCATTCCCTGCCGCTCCAACTTCTGCAGCGCCTCCTCGAGTTCGTCCGCCGTCTTCTCGCCAAACTGGGTCAGCCGGATGTAGCCCACCTTGGAGTCATCCAACGGAAACTCGCGCCGGTTGTTGATGTCCTTGGCCGTGTAAACCTGGATCTTCTCCCGCACGAGGGGGAAATCACGGGGATCATTGTTTCCAGATCGAGCGATGGTGATGGTGACCTTGGATCCGGGCTGACCGCGCAGCAGCTTCACCGCATCCGCCACGGTCATCCCCTCCGTGGATTTCCCATCAATCTTGACGATGCGGTCTCCGGACATGATGCCCGCCTCGAACGCCGGTGTGTCCTCCATGGGGGCGACCACCACCAGCGCATCGTCACGCTGGGCCACCTGCATTCCCACGCCGCTGAACTGGCCCTCGGTATCCTCCTTCAACTCGTCAAACGCCACAGGCTCCATGAACTCGCTGTGCGGATCCAACGTGTTCAACATTCCCTTGAGGGCTCCGTGAACGAGATCCTCGTAGGTCAGCTTGTCGCCATCCACATAGTCGCGTCGCACCCGCTCCAAAACACGGGAAAATAACTCGAGCTGCTCGTAGGCGTCGTCGGCCTTGTCCTTCGACGCGCTGGCCTGAAAGACCTGCGAGCCGATGAACACATATCCGCCCAGACAGGCGACGACCGCGGCGTAAAGCAGGCGTTTCTTCATGTAGGCCGCAACAGCGGCAGGAGGAGACTACCGTTGGCCACCCCGGACTGCAACCGCCGGTCCAGTCTCCGATTTGCTCCGTGGCGGAAAACCCAGCCACGAAGGCCAACCACAGCCCCAGCCCCCCTCCCTCCGAATCAACGGGTCGGCGAAAAGTCCGTAGGCTTCAGGAAGAGCGATTTCACGCCATCCTTCACCGTCAGCGATCCACCCGCCTTCTGCTCGCTGGCAGTCTTGGCCGTGACCCAGGCCGGATCCTGCCGGAAGGCATCGAACGAGGCCTTGGCCGCAGCCTCGGATTTGTGGGTGAGGAAATAGATGAGGGTGACTTCCGCTTCCGGCTGGTCCGGCATCTTGTGGAAGTAAGCGTAGTTGTGCATGCCGTGCTTCGCGAACAGGGCCAGCGTATGATCCCGGAACCGCGCATCAAGGTTGGGCAGCAAGCCCGGGGGAGTCGTGTACGTGCGCAGTTCAAACACGCCACCGTGCGATATATTCCCTGTCCTGACCACCGGGGAATAATCCGTGGGCACGAGGAAAGGGTTTTCAACCTTCACCACCAGGGGGCCGTTGGCCTCGCTCTCCTTGTAGGCGGCCTTCCATTCGGGATCCTCACTAAACGCCTTCCAAGACGCTTCCCGGGCTTCGCGGCTCGGATACCGGAGGAGAAAATAGAGCCGCTGGTCGTCGGGATTCACCGGGAGCCAGTACCCGATGCTTTCGATCCCATGCTTGCGGAACAGGGCCAGCGTGTGGTTCCGGAACCGGTTCAGCAGGGCTTCCTGCTTCCCGGGGGCAATGGAATACGTGCGGAGTTCGTAAATCTGGGTGTCGGGTTTCACGGAGGATGTGGCGCACCCCGCAATCAGAGTCGCGGAAGCTACCGTGCCTTGGAGGAGAAAATCTCGGCGATTCATGGAGGAAAGACCGCATTGCGCGGCGGACCCCCTCCGAGAGTCAAACCAAAATGCTCCGGGGCGATCGACGACTCGAACCCTGCCGGTCGGACTTCACCGCGTCTGCTTGGCAATGAGCGACTGCATCAACACGGTTGCAAAGTGAATCACCTTCCCGCCCATCGGATCCCGCCCCAAGACGCCCATGGGGCCCTGTCCGAAGTGGAGTCCAGACGGCGTGAGAAAGCACAGGCGAACCACATCGCCCTCCGGAGCCGCAGGACGTTCCCCATTCCAGGGACCGATCCGAGTGACCACTTCGCGCGCCACGTCGAGCAATTGATTGATTTCGCCATCAATTGAATCATCGGGGTGCTCCCAAACGACACCCGCCCCGGAATAGTTGTAGTAGCGGGCGCTGCAGTCCGGATAGGCGGCGAGAAGATCGAGCCCCTGGGGCATGGAGACTTCGATGACCACACCAAGAACCTGTTTGGCCACGTCAGGGTGGGGCTGCTGCCCCTGCTCCCGGAGGAACTTCCAGGCCTGAAGGGAGTGCCGGGGCTCCAGCCCGGCGTGCGCCAGAATCTGCCTCCAAGTGGCAATGGCCTCTTCCTTTTTCCCGGCGGCCAGAAGGGAGCGGGCAGAAGCGAAGGCGCTCCACGGGAAGGTATCGCCCGGGACCCCGCGACTCGGCCATTGATCGAGGGGCAGGTCCCCAAAGAGCGTGTCGCGGATGGAGGCGGGAGAGGCTCTTCGGCTTCGGTGGCCGAAGTTTTTGAGGTGCCCATGGCGTTATTGATGGAGGCTATCGTGACGGCACCAGCGATGACGGGCTGGGCCGCCAAACTCAAGTTCCGGATCCATTCCGGGCATCCGACTTTCGACGGATACCACCCGGCGGTCGGAGCACGCGTCGAGGACCGGTTGCCAAAAAGGCAGCGCATCCGTTCTCCCCTCGGACTGGGAACGACGGGCCATCCCCCCGCCCCATTTCCGCGGTTTTCGCTTGGTGCCTCGGGGGGCCGTCCGCTTTGCTCGCGTCATGCGGAAGCGCACAGCGTCGATTCGACGCACCACCTCGGAAACGGACATCACCCTCCGGCTCGTGGTGGACGGCCAGGGCCGGTCCGACATCCGAACGGGCCTGGGATTCTTTGACCACATGTTGACAGCGTTCGCACGACATTCGGTCTGCGACCTGAAACTCCATTGCCGCGGAGATCTTCACATTGATGCCCATCACACGGTGGAGGACTGTGGACTCGCCCTCGGGCAGGCTTTTCTGAAGGCTCTGGGCGACAAGAAGGGCGTCCGACGGTATGGCACGGGATTCGACCCTCATAAGCCGGGGACTGGCGAGGCCTACGTCCCCATGGACGAATGTCTGGCCCGGTGCGTCATCGACTTCAGTGGTCGTCCGTATCTGGTGTGGCGCGGATTGGACGAACTCGCCCCCCGCAAGATCACCTTGGACGAAAAGCAACAGGACCAATCGTCGGCGTTTCGTTTCGGACTCGCCCGTGAATTCTTCCAGGCCTTCGCCAACGAGGCGAAGTGCAATCTCCACCTCGAACTGCTCTACGGCGGAGAACCCCACCATGTGGTTGAGAGCCTGTTCAAGTCCTTTGCCCGGGCGGTGGATTTCGCCTGCCAAAAGGACCCTCGAATCGCCAACCAGATCCCCAGCTCGAAGGGAAAGCTGTGAGCTTCGAATTCACAACCCACTCCAGCCCAATACACTTGGAGACGCACCCTCCTTTCCCTGCCGTCCGTTCCAAGGGGACTGATGGAACCCTGCAGCCGGGTGAATAAGTCGGGACACGAACCGTCCACTTGCATGTCGTTGAAACGGGATTACGCGGCAGCCGCTGACGACGCGTTGGTGGGCTGGTCCCAGCAAGGCGATACGGAGGCATTTGAGCAGCTGGTTTTCCGTCACCGCGACAAGATCTACGCCCGGGCCATGTTGATGATGCGAAATGAGGAGGAGGCACTGGATCTGTCTCAGGAGGCCTGGGTGAAAGCCTGGCAGCGCCTGCACCAGTTCCAGGGCGATTCCTCGTTCGCCA
Source organism: Verrucomicrobiota bacterium (assembly GCA_046346705.1). Taxonomy (GTDB): domain Bacteria; phylum Verrucomicrobiota; class Verrucomicrobiia; order Limisphaerales; family UBA9464; genus UBA9464. The sequence goes on from JAXMHR010000004.1 coordinate 35,510, forward strand.
CCTGGATGACCCGGATCGTCATCAATCTCTGCCTCGACCAGATTCGCCGCCAGAAGAAGACCCGTAGCGAATCCATCGAACAACTGGAGGAGGATGCCGGGGGCGTGGAACGGCAGATGCCGGTGGAGGTGATCAATCCCACCGAAGGGTTGGAAAAGACCGAGTTACGTCGCCGGATTGACGAGGCGATGTCGAAGTTGACCGAGGCGCACCGTGTGGTGCTGGTCATGCACGAATTTGAGGGACTGCAGTACAAGGAAATTGCCGACCGGATCGGCATTTCCATCGGGACGGTCATGTCCCGCCTGTTTTACGCCCGTCGGCGCTTGGCAAGCCTCCTGCAGAGCTTGCGCCGGGAACGAACCGAATAGCCCCCATTTACCCAAAAGACCATGAAGACCGAGACCTGCCTGGAAATTCAGTCCTATGTGGATGACGAACTGGATCCCACCCGCCGTGCCGCAGTGGAAGCGCTGTGCGCCACGGATCCGGCCGCCCGCCAACTGTTGGTGGACTTGGCGTCCTTTCGGGACTGTGTCCGGAATCACGAACCCGGATTTATGGTTCCTGAGACCCGGGAGTTCTATTGGAGCCAAATCCAGCGCCAGCTGAAACCCGCCCACACCTCCTCCTCGACGAAGCTGTCCCCTTGGCTGGGCTGGGTCCGATGGCTCGTCCCGGTGGCCGGCTTGGCCGCCGTTGCCTATCTCATCTCCCTGCCCCGGACGGACGCCCCCGCATCTCGGACCCTGGCCTCGGCTTCACCGTCGTCGATGGAAGCGTCCTCGGTGGTCTATCGATCCGAGGCCGACGGTGTGACGGTCCACTGGATCAATTGATTGCGATTTCCGCCGGCCCACGCCTTACTCCACGCCGCTCGAAGCCCTTATGTCATCCCTTTTCGGTTGGCCGGCCTTCTTTCGTTTGCTGCTCCTGGCCACCATTTTGATCCCCTCCCGACTCGCCGCAGGGGATTTCAAGCTGGAGGCTCGCCTCGTCTGGGGGACCAACCAACCCCGACCTGCGGGTTCCAGCTTCGCCGCGCTCGACGATATCAGCCGCGACAAGATCCGGCCCTTCAAGTGGACCAACTACTGGGTGGTCAACACCGTTTCCGCTCCTGTGGACAAGGGAAACCCGAAGTTGATCAACCTGAGTCCGAAATGCGCCATCGACATCAATGACCTGGGCAACGGCAATGTCGAAATACGCCTGTTCGAATTGAAGGAAGGATCCAAGCCAAAATTGGTCAAGCCCGTCCAGCATTCCCTTTCGGCCCTCAAAAAAGGCGAATACTGCATCCTGGCCGGGGACGACAAGAAGGTCTGGGACGATGCCTGGTTCGTCATTCTGACCAACAGTCGGTAACCACAATCTGTCCGGCAGGAACGAACGCGGCTCCCCAATCGGTTGGGGGCCGCGTTCTGCCTTTTGGGGAGTTTCCTGTTGTGGCTCCCGGGCCCGCTGGTAGCCTCTTCCCCCACGAATCCGGCGGCTCCACCGCACGGCCTGTGAACACCATGGCAGACAGCTCCCCGTCCTCGAATTACGACGCTTCAAAACTCGGCAAATTGGAAGGTTTGGAAGCCGTGCGGAAGAAGCCCGGCATGTACATCGGCGGGACGGACGAACGGGCTCTTCACCATTGCGTGTCGGAGGTGCTCGACAACTCCGTGGACGAGCACCTGGCCGGACATTGCGATCGGATCGAGGTGACCATTCACGTCGACGGGTCGATTTCGATCCGGGACAACGGCCGCGGAATCCCGGTGGACATCCATCCCCAGTACAAGATCCCTGGGGTGGAAATGGTCCTCACTACGCTCCACTCGGGAGGCAAGTACGGCCAGGGGGGCTACAAGTTCTCCGGCGGCACCCACGGAGTGGGCGCCAAGTGCGTCAATGCCGTCTCGGAATGGTTTGAGGTGGAGGTCAGCCGCGACAGCAAGGTCCATCACATGGAGTTCGAGCGCGGCAAGACGGTCAAGAAGCTCGAAGTCATCGGCAAGGCCAAGGGCACCGGCACCCTGATCACCTTCAAGCCCGATCCGGAAATCTTCCGGGAAACCGTGGAATTCAAATCGGATCGCATCGCTCAGCGCCTACGGGAACTGGCCTTCCTCAATTCCGGACTGGAAATTGTCTTCACCGACGAACGCCAGACGTCGAACCCACCCGAGACCTTTTACTACAAGGATGGCGTGGAGGAGTTCGTGAAGCAGCTCAACAAGAGCAAGACCGTCATCCACCCCAAGCCCTTTTCGATCCGCAAGGAATCAAAGATGGTGACTCCGGACAAGGAGGTCGAAATCCACCTCGAACTGGTCGCTCAATACAACGATTCCTACAACGACCAGGTCCTGTGCTACACCAACACCATCCATAATCCGGATGGTGGCGCCCACCTCTCCGGATTCCGGAGCGCCCTCACCCGTGCCATCAACCAGTACGCCAAAGCCAACAGTCTCCTGAAGGAAAAGGACCCGGCGATCACCGGCGATGATGTCCGGGAAGGATTGACCGCCGTGGTCTCGGTGAAGCACAGCGACCCGAAGTTCGAGTCCCAGACCAAGGTAAAGCTGATTTCCCCTGAAGTGGACAGTTTCGTCGGTTCCGCGTCCTACGAGGGGCTGATGAACTACTTCGACGACAATCCGGCGGTCGCGAAAAAGATCGTCGACAAGGGCCTGAACGCGGCACGGGCACGCGAAGCGGCCCGAAAGGCCCGGGAGGCGGTTCGCAAGTCGGCACTCTCCGGCGGAGGCCTGCCCGGAAAACTGGCGGATTGTTCCGATCGGGACCCCGCCAACACCGAACTCTACATCGTCGAGGGCGACTCGGCAGGCGGCTCAGCCAAGCAGGGGCGCGACCGGAAATTCCAGGCGATTCTCCCCATCCGCGGCAAGCTGATCAACGTGGAGAAAGCCCGTCTGGACAAGGTGCTCCAAAACAATGAAATCCGGACGATGATCACCGCCATCGGCACCGGCATCGGCGGCGGCGAAGGGGAGGGCGCCTTCAAGCTCGATAATCTTCGATATCACAAGGTCATCATCATGACCGACGCCGATGTGGATGGATCCCACATCCGCACCCTGCTGCTCACCTTCTTCTACCGGCAGATGACCCAACTGATCCGCGACGGCTATGTGTACATCGCCCAGCCGCCGCTGTATTCGATCACCCGGAAGAAGCGGACCGACTACGTGGATGACGACGCACAGCTGAATCGCATCCTGCTCCAAAACGGCACCGAAGAAGTCCGGCTCAAAAACCTTGCCGACGGACGCGAAGTCCCCGCCAAGCAACTGGAGGAAATCCTCGGCCTGCTCGAAACCCTCGACAAACACGCCACCTACATCCGCCGTCAGGGCGGCGATTTCGCCGACTACGTGGACCAACGGACGGCGGACGGCACGCTGCCGCAGCACATGGTCAAGGTGCGCGAAGGCAATGCCGAGACGGTGCACTACTTCTCCAGCAACGAGGCCTTTGAGACGTTCAAGGCCGGGAATCCCGACCTCTTCGGGGACGCGGAGGCGAAGGAGAAACTGGAGAAGGCCAAGGGACAAAGCCGCCGCGCCGCCCACGCCGATCTTCATCTGGAATCCCGCGCCATCGCCGAACTGCTCGGGCGCCTCGCCAAGAAGGGGCTCGCCGTCGAACACTACGCCGCACAGGACAAGCCCCTCTTCGAACTGATCGAAGGCGAGGGTGACAAGGCCGTGGTGACGCCAATCTTCTCCATCCCCGAAATTCTCAACGGAGTGAAGGCCGTCGGAAAGAAGGGCATCCAGATTTACCGGTTCAAGGGACTGGGCGAAATGGACGCCAAGGAGCTTTTTGAAACCACGATGAACCCGGCCAAGCGCAAACTCCTGCGCATCGACCTGACCGACGCCGTTGAGGCGGAAGAAATGTTCACCCGACTCATGGGTGACGAGGTCGAACCCCGCCGCCAGTTCATCGAGGACAACGCGCTGAACGTTCGCAATCTCGACGTCTGACCGGACCCGCTCCACCGGCCTCCCCGCAACACACCCCCCTTTTCAGTTCCCGACATGCCCGACGACAAGGAATCCAACGCGCCGCAAAGCAGCGGCGGCGCCTACACCGGCAACGAGAAAATCCACAAGATCAACGTCGCGGACGAGATCAAGGCCTCGTTCCTCGATTACTCGATGTCCGTGATCATCTCGCGCGCCCTGCCGGACGTGCGCGACGGACTCAAACCCTCGCAGCGCCGCATCCTGTACGCGATGGAACAGCTCTCGCTGTTCCCGGGACGCAAGCACATGAAGTGCGCCAAGATCTGCGGACAGACCTCCGGCGACTACCATCCCCACGGCGAGGCGGTGATCTATCCGACACTGGTCCACATGGCCCAGGCGTGGGCCATGAGGGAGAAGCTCGTGGACGGCAAGGGGAACTTCGGCTCCGTGGAGAACGACCCTCCGGCGGCCATGCGATATACCGAGGCGCGCCTGACGCATCTCGGGGCGGCCCTGATGACGGACATGGACCGGGACACCGTCGATTTCGTCCCGAACTACGACGAGCGTCTGCTGGAGCCTTCAGTCCTTCCCGCCGCCTTCCCCAATCTCCTAGTCAACGGCGGTACCGGCATCGCGGTCGGCATGGCCACCAACATGGCGCCGCACAATCTGGGAGAGGTCATCGACGGCATCTGCGCGCAGATTGACAAGCCCACGATCACGATCCCCGAGTTGATGAAGTACATCAAGGGACCGGACTTCCCGACCGGGGGCTTCATCTGCGGCATTGAGGGCATCCAGAACTACTTCACGACCGGTCGGGGCAGCATCAAGCTCCGGGGTCGGATTGGCGTGGAGGAGATGAAGGGCAACCGGGAACAGCTCGTCATCACCGAGATCCCGTACAACGTCAACCGGGCCAGCCTGGAGGAGCAGATCGCCAGCCTGGTGAATGAGAAGATCATCACCGACATCTCGGCGATGCGGAATGAGTCGGACGAAAATTGCCGACTCGTGATCGAGCTGAAGCGGGACGCCAACCCGAAGGTGGTCATCAACAACCTTTTCAAGCACACCCAGCTCGAGACCACCTTCAGCGTCAACTCGCTGGCCATCGATCACGGCAAGCCCAAGACGCTCAATCTCAAGGAACTCATCCAGTGCTACATCGAACATCGCCGCGAGGTGGTGGTCCGGCGCACCCGATTTGAACTCCGCAAGGCGGAGGAACGCGCCGAACTGCTCGAGGGTTACCTCTGCGCCCTCAGCAACCTCGATGAATTCATCCGAATCATCCGCGGCTCGAAGAACCGCGACGAGGCCAAGGTAAAGCTGCTGGCCTTCGAGTGGACCCGTGCTCAGGTGGAGCGCTGGGGCATCCTGATCCGAAGCGAGGAACGCCTCAGCGCGTCGGGCCGCTACGCTCTCAGCGAACGGCAGGTGGACGCCATCCTGGATCTCCGCCTGTACCAGCTCACGGGACTCGAAATCGACAAGGTCAAGGCTGAGTACGCCGAACTGATCGAGCGGATCAAGGACCTGCTCGACATTCTGGCCAAGGAATCCCGCGTCCTCTCCATCATCAAGAAGGAGCTGAAGGAGATTAAGGACAAGCACGCGACGCCGCGCATGTCGGAGATCGTCCCTGACGAGGGCGAAATCGCCATCGAGGAACTGATCGCCAACGAGGGCGTCATCGTCACGCTGACCCACAACGGCCTGATCAAGCGGACCAATGTCTCCAGCTACCGGGCCCAGCGGCGCGGCGGCAAGGGCGTGATCGGCATGAGCACCCGGGAGGCGGAAAAGCCGGAGGACGCCGACTTCATCGAGCACCTGTTCACCTGCTCCACGCACGACTACCTGATGTTCTTCACCACCCTCGGACGGGTGTATGTGGAACGGGTCCACGAGATCCCGGACATGGGTCGCGCCTCCAAGGGAAGATCCATCGCCAACCTGCTCGAACTCCGCAGCGAGGAGAAGATCCGCACGCTCGTCCGCGTCGAAGCCAAGTATGGGGCCAACAAGGAGGACCTCACATGGCAGCAGAACCATGAACTGTTCTTCGTCACCCGCCAGGGAACGGCCAAGCGGACCGCGCTCAGTGATTTCCAGAATGTCCGCAAGGGCGGCATCATTGCGATCACCCTCGAACCCGGCGACGACCTCGTCGAAGTGCGCCTGACCACCGGTCAGAACGAAATTGTGCTGATTACCCGGGAGGGCATGAGCATCCGCTTCCCGGAGGAACAGGTGCGTTCGATGGGTCGCAACGCAGCCGGGGTGAAGGGCATCGAATTGGAGAAGTCGGACGCCGTCGTCGCCTGTGCTTTGGTGGAACCCAACGCCATGCTGCTGGTCGCCGGTGGCAACGGCATCGGCAAGCGGACGAGCTTCGAGGAGTACCGGACCCAAAGCCGCGGCGGCAAGGGCATCATCACGATGAAGACAGGCGAAAAGACCGGTCAGGTGGTGGGTGCCCTCACGGTGCGCGATTCGGATGAGTTGATGCTGATCACGGTGGGCGGACAGATGGTGCGCATCCCGGTCGAAGGCATCCGCGAGGCTGGCCGAAACACCCAGGGGGTGAAACTGATCGACCTCGCCGCCGGCGACCGCCTCCAGGCAATCGCCCCGGTCATCACGGAACGCGAGGAGGACGCCGCATCCGGCGAGACTCCGGCGCTGCCCCTGCCTCCGGGCTGATCCGGATCCCGCCATGCCTTCCACCCTGCACCCGCGCCCGGTCTCCCACCCCGCGGAGGTTCGGGTGGTGGGGGCATCCCTGTGGTTTCTCCCGGTTGCCACGCGGGTTCCGCTCAAGTTCGGAAGTGAGGCGTTGACGTCTGTCACCTGCGCGCGGGCGCGGATTCGCATCGAGTCCCGCGATGGGCGCATCGCGGAAGGCTGGGGAGAGACTCCATTGAGCGTCCAATGGGTCTGGCCCTCCCCCACGCCCTACGCCCCCCGCCACGAAGCCCTCAAATCCTTTTGCGCACGCCTTGCGGAAGCTTGGACCCGATTTGACCGCTGGGGCCATCCGATTGCCCTCGGCACCGAGTTCACGGCCGAGGAGCTCCCGGAATTGCGGGCCGGGTTCGGAGCCACCGGCTCCGCCGAAAGTCCCGGCACCCTGCCCACCCTCGCGGCACTGGTCTGCTCGTCGCCCTTCGACCTTGCGCTGCATGACGCCTACGGAAATCTGTGGAACCGCCCCGTGTATGAAACGTATGGACGGGAGTTTGTGGGCGACGATCTTACCCGATTCCTCGAGCCCGCAGCCGATTCCGCGGTTCAATTTTCGGGCAAATTTCCGGACGGGTTCCTTCGGCCTAATCCCTTGGGGCGACTGAAGGCCTGGCACCTCGTGGGTGGGCTGGATCCACTCTCGGAATCCGATCTTCGCGGAGATGAACCCCGCGATGGTCATCCCGTGCTCCTGTCCGACTGGATTCGCCGTGACGGCCTGACCTGCCTCAAGGTGAAGCTTCGTGGAAACGATGCGGCCTGGGACTACCACCGACTGGTTTCGGTCGGCCGGATCGGCGCGACCCATGGCGTGGACTGGCTGACAGCGGACTTTAACTGCACGGTGGGGGATCCCGCCTACGTCTGCGAAATCCTAGACCGGTTGTGCGCCGAGGAACCACGGCTCCACGGGATGCTGCTCTACGTGGAGCAGCCATTCCCCTACGAACTGGAGGAACATCCGATTCGCGTCCACTCCGTCAGCGCCCGAAAGCCCCTGTTTCTGGATGAGAGCGCCCATGACTGGAGGCAGATCCGCCTTGGACGACAACTGGGATGGAGCGGCGTCGCCCTGAAGACCTGCAAGACACAGACGGGAGCCCTGCTGTCCGCCTGCTGGGCGCAGGCTCATGGAATGACCTTGATGGTTCAGGATCTCACCAACCCGATGTTGGCACAGATCCCCCACTGCCTGCTCGCGTCCCACGTTCCCACCATCATGGGCGTCGAGACAAACGCCATGCAGTACTACCCCGCCGCGAGTGACCCCGAAGCCGCGGTGCATCCCAGCCTTTACCGGCGACGTTCCGGGGAAGTCTCCCTCGAATCGGTGCGGGGCCCCGGCTTCGGATACCGGCTGAACGAAATCCCTCGAACGCTTCCCGACCCGATCACGGACCTGTCGCGGTAGGGTAGAACGACGTCACCGTCTCAGGACGCGGCGCAGGTGGCGTCCCGTATGACTTTCCTCCACGCGGGCAACGGCCTCCGGAGTCCCCTCCGCAAGAATGCGCCCACCGCCGGCCCCCCCCTCCGGTCCTAGGTCAATGATCCAGTCGGCGACCTTGATCACGTCCAGATTGTGCTCGATGACGATCAATGTGTTCCCGGTGTCTCGGAGTCGAAACATCACGTCCACCAACCGGGCAATATCCTGAAAATGAAGTCCCGTCGTCGGCTCGTCCAAAAGGTACAGCGTGCGTCCGGCCTGCCGTCGCGCGAGCTCCGCCGCCAGCTTGAGTCGCTGTGCCTCGCCTCCGGACAACGTGGTTCCCGCCTGCCCGAGCTTCAGATAGCCCAGCCCCACTTCAGCCAGGGTGCGGCAGGGATCGTGAAGTTTTGGGAGAGCCCGGAAGAATCCCACCGCCTCATCCACGGTTAGATTCAAAACGTCGGCAATGTTGAGACCCTTGTAGGTCATTTCGAGTGTCTCCCGGTTGTAGCGTCGTCCGCCGCAGACATCGCACGTGACGTACACTGGTGGCAGGAAATGCATCTCAATCTTGAGCATGCCATCGCCCTCGCACTTTTCGCAGCGTCCGCCCCGGACGTTGAAACTGAAGCGGCCCGGTCCATAACCGCGAACCCGCGACGCCGGGAGGGACGAAAACAGATCCCGGATTTCGTTGAAGATCCCAGTGTAGGTGGCGGGATTGCTGCGAGGGGTGCGCCCGATGGGGGCCTGGTCCACCACAACGCACTTTTCCAGGAGCTCAGCGCCCCGGATCTCGCGATGTTGTCCCGGGCGATCCTTGGATCCATACCACTGCCGGAACAGCGCCCGCCTCAGGATGTCCTCCACCAGGGTCGACTTCCCGCTGCCGCTGACCCCCGTGACACAAATCAGGGTCCCGAGGGGAAATCGGGCATCAATGCCGGCGAGGTTGTTCTCACGGCAGCCCAGGACCTCCAGCCACCCCTTTTCCGCACTGGGATCGTTGTGTCTTCGGGGAAGTTCGATGCGGAGCTCCCCGGAAAGGTACCTACCGGTCACGGAACGAGGATGGGCCATGATCTCCTCTGGCGTGCCCTGCGCCACCAATTCGCCCCCTTGAACGCCCGCGCCCGGTCCCAGGTCGAGGACATGGTCGGCCTGGCGAATGGTCTCCTCGTCATGTTCCACGACGAGGACGGAGTTCCCCAGATCCCGGAGGTGCCGGATGGTCTGCAGGAGCCGTTCGTTGTCCCGCGGATGCAGTCCGATGCTGGGCTCGTCGAGAATGTACAAGACTCCCACCAGTCCGGCACCCAGCTGGGTCGCCAACCGGATGCGCTGTGCTTCCCCGCCGCTCAGCGTTCCGAATTCCCGGTCCAGAGTCAGGTACCCCAACCCCACCTGTTCCATGAACCCGAGCCGCTTCCGGATTTCGGTGATTACCTCCCCCGCAATCTTCTTCTGCAATTCATCGAGCACCAGCGAATCCAGGAACGTCGCCGCCCGGGAGATGGGTAACGCACAAAATGCTGCAATGCTCATTCCAGGAATCGGAGGGCCACTTCCCATCACCGGCGTGCCCGGGATCAATTCCGAGCCCAGGGTGATGGCCAGCGATTCCGGACGCAGGCGCCGCCCCCCGCAGGCGTCGCACGGACACAGCGTCATATACGCCTTCAACCGGTTCCGGGTGAACTCGCTTTCGCTCTCCGCGTAGAGCCGGTCGAGGTTCGGCATCACCCCTTCAAACGGCTTGGACGCCTTGCGCGGAGTCCCGGCATGCTTGAACCAGAAATCGATCGGTTCGGATCCCGTTCCCCGAAGCATCCGCTCACGGAACTCCTCTGGAAGGTCGTTCCAAGGCGCATCCATCGAGGCCCCGTAGTGCTGGGCCATGCCTTTCAGGATGCCCTGATAATAACTCACCATGCGTTTCCCCCCGAGTCGCCGATACGGATGCACCGCGCCCTCGGCGAGGGATTTCGTCCCATCGGGCACCACGAGGGATGCATCAAACACCCGCTTTTGCCCGAGCCCATGACACACCGGACACGCGCCCTTGGGGGAGTTGAACGAAAAGTGCTGGGCGGTGGCGGTCTCGTAAACGCGACCGGACCTCATGGATCGCATTCCGGTGGAATGAGCGCGCTCGGTCCAGGTTTCTCCCGCGGACTTCCCGGGTTGATGCAGGACGACCACCCTTCCCCCGCCCCACTTCAAGGCGGTCTCCAGCGAGTCCATCAACCGGGGCCGCAACCCATCGGCAAGCACCAACCGATCCACCACCACATCCACGGAATGGATGAGCGCGGCATCCAGCCGGACCGGACGATTGGCGACGAGTTCGACGAATTGCCCGTCCACGCGCGCCCTCACGAATCCCTCGCGCGCCAGACGTTCCAACACATCGCGGAACTCCCCCTTCTCTTCCGTGACCACCGGCGCGAGGAGCAGGACGCGACTACCCGCCGGCAACTGCAGGATGGTGGAGGCGATGTCCCCGGCGGTTTCCCGGACCATGGGCTCGCCGGTCTCCGGATCATGGGGACGACCCAGGTGGGCGTACAACAGTCGGAGGTAATCGTAGATCTCCGTCGTGGTCGCGATGGTGGAGCGGGGATTGGCCGCACTGCCCCTCTGTTCAATGGCGATGGCCGGTGACAGGCCCTCGATGTGATCGACCTCCGGCTTCTCGAGCTGGTCCAGGAACTGCCGCGCATACACGGACAACGACTCGACATACTTTCGCTGTCCCTCGGCAAACAGGGTGTCGAAGGCCAGCGACGACTTCCCGGATCCGCTGGGACCGGTCACGACGACCAGGCGGTTGCGCGGGATTTCCAGGGTAAGATTCTTCAAATTGTGCTGACGCGCCCCGACGATCCGGATGACTTCCCTCGACATGACGTCGAAAGGAAACACCGAACCGGCACCGGTAGGAACCCGGATCTGGCCGAACCTCCGAGCGCCTTGACCATTGGAAGGCATCCTCCCACGATGCGCCCGTGCCGGAGCTGAAGACCATCCTGGGGGAATTCCGCTACGAGATCGTCCATCAGATCTACGTCGGCGGCATGGGCGTCGTGTACGAAGCCCTCCAGCATGGTGCCCGCGGCTTCGTAAAGCGCGTTGCGATCAAGGTCATTCGTGGACAACTGGCCAGTCAGCCGGATTTCATCGCCAACTTCATCGGGGAGGCACGCCTCGTCGCCGACCTGATCCATACCAACATCGTCCAGACCTACCATCTCGGCGAGAGCGAGGGGACCTGCTTCATCTGCATGGAGCTGATTCGGGGAGTGAACCTGGAGCAATTCCTCCAGCGCCTTCACGCCTCGGGCCGGCGTCTGCCCATCGAGCTGGCCGTGTTCATCGTCAGCCGGATCGCGCGCGGCCTCGCCTACGCCCACGCCAAGCGGGATCGCGACGGGCGCCTTCTGGAAATTGTCCATCGCGACATCAATCCGAAAAACATCCTGATCGCCTTTGAAGGCGACGTGAAGCTGACCGACTTCGGGGTGGCCAAGGCGCGGGGATTCCTCAAGGACAAGGAGGGCGAGGAGGTTGCCGGGAAACCGGAATACATGAGCCCTGAGCAGGCCGACTTTCTGATCACCGACCGCCGGTCCGACCTGTTCTCCGTGGGCATCGTGCTGAGCCAACTCCTGACAGGGAGCAACGTGTTCCGCGGGCAATCTCCCGAAGATTCCAGAAACCGGGTCCTGAAGATGCCAATTCCCGATTTCAGCCGTCTGGTTCCCGAGATCGAGCCACGCCTCGACCAGATCCTCCAGAAATCCCTGCAGCGGGATTTGTCGGCGCGGTATCAGACCGCGGATGAGTTGTTGTACGACCTCGAGTTTTTCATTTATCACCGGGGTTATGGGCCCACGAACGAAACTCTGGGCAAGTTCATCCGGGATCTCTTCCAGGAAGACTCCACAGGTTCCTTCGACCCCACCCGGGGAGAAACTGCGCATCTTGACAAGTCGCGTCCAGGGAGCAGCCGGGCCAGCAGCCTTTTCGATCGGATCAAGTCGCAGGTTCCATGAAAAAATCCGTCTCCCGAATCTCCGACCGCACGGTCACCCTCGGACTTCTCCAGCACCCCTGCACTCCGGACCCCCGTGAGAATCTAGCCACCTGTCTGGACGCAGCCGATCGGGCCGCGAGGGCGGGAGCCCAAATCATCTGCACCCAGGAACTGTTCCGCTCCCAGTACTTCTGCCAGAGCGAGGATCACGCCTGCTTCGAACTCGCCGAACCGATCCCCGGTCCCAGTACGGAGGCGTTTCAAAAACTGGCGCGCCGCCGCCGCGTCGTGGTGATCGCCTCGCTCTTCGAAAAACGGGCGGCCGGTCTGTACCACAATACCGCCGTCATCATCGATGCCGACGGCACCTTGCTGGGTTCGTACCGGAAAATGCACATCCCGGATGACCCGCTGTTCTACGAAAAGTTTTACTTCACCCCAGGAGATCTCGGTTTTCGGGCTTGGGACACCCGATTCGGCCGCATCGGCGTGTTGATTTGCTGGGATCAATGGTACCCGGAGGCGGCCCGGCTCACCGCACTCAGGGGTGCGGAAATCCTGTTCTACCCGACAGCCATCGGATGGCACCCTTCGGAAAAGGCGGAGTACGGCGTCCATCAGCACCTCGCTTGGGAAACCATCCAGCGATCCCATGCCGTGGCCAACGGATGTTTTGTCGCGGCGGTCAACCGGATCGGCCTGGAGCGTCCGGTTGGCGGTGATGGTCTCGAGTTCTGGGGTCAGTCTTTTGTTGCGGGCACCAGCGGGCAAATCCTGGCCCGGGCCAGCGTCGGAAAACCCGAAAACCTCATCGTCCCGGTGGAACTGGGAAAGGTGGATGTGACCCGGACCCACTGGCCGTTCCTCCGTGACCGGCGCATCGATGCCTATGGCGGCCTGACCTCCCGCTACCTCGACGACTCCGTGGAATCGTCCTTAGGGCCGGTTCGCTGAATTGATCCGGCAAAGCCCCGGTTCATTCTCCGACGAGTTGAACCTTCCCCGCGGCGTCCATTCGTTCGCAACTTCGCTCCTCCAACCGGGGATACGGAATCCATCCCCGTTCCCAATCGTAGGACTCCAAGCCGTGAAACCGCTTCTTGTAGTCCATGCTTGAGGAATCAAGAAGGGCGTAGCCCGGATAATACAGGTCGCAGCCTGCAGAGCGGGCGAAGTCAATCTCCTGAAGCATGGTCAGCAGTCCCAGGCTGCGCCGTCCGAAGCGGGGATCGAAGAAACCATAAAGACTCGCGACGGATCGCTCTCCACGGGCGAGGTAGCTGACGGCGATCAAACAATCCCCATCAAACACATCAAACTCGATCACCGGAACGGGAACCTTGGCGGGCAGGGGGCCGATGAAATCATCCAAGGCTTGCGGAACCCCCTCGCGAAACCGCTCCTTGTGGAGGTCGAAAAGTTCCCGCCGCTGCGCATCCACCATCGCAGCCCGCCGAATCACCCGGAGGTCGCGATTGCGTCGGAGTATTTTCCGCTGACTGGACGAGGGAAGAAACTGGTCGAGCCGGAGTCGAAGGTGGATCAGAGGTTCCATCCGGCCTCGCCAGGGAATGGCCGCCTGCCGGAAGAACGTGGTTCCCAGATGCCACCACGCGCCCGCCCAGAGCTGATCCATCACGGCCGGGGCCACCGCCCAGCTCGCGAAGACATTCTCCAGTTGCGTCCTCACCTCGCCTAACAAACGGACAGAACGTCCGGCGTCAATGAAGAACCCTCCGGAGTTGGAGAAATGAAGTTCACGGCTCGGTGGAAATCCTCCCATCGGCCTGGACAGTGATCTCTCGAGCCTTGGGAGGAACCGGGGTGAGGGTGCACGGCCCCCGGGCCAGGTGACCCTGCAGCTCCCGCTCCCCATCCCTCACTCCCAGCACACTCACCGCACTGTCCTGTGACCAGTAGCCACCGCCCCCGTGCACCTCCCGCGCAGGGCCCTTCCACTCCCCGCACCTCAGCCTCATCACCGCTCTATTCATTCCCATTGCTCCCCATCCCCACCAGCCTCACCCGCAACCCTGCCTTCCCTCCACGGTTCGAGTACAGCCGCGTCGCCCCTCCGTTTTGCCCCACCACCAGATCCGCCCGTCCGTCCCCGTCATAATCCCCCAGCGCCGCCCCTCGCCCCTCCCCATACACCTTCACCCCGCTGCGCTCCCCGCTCACCGCCAAGCCACCCCTTCCCATCCCCTCGCATCCACAACCCTCGTCCCCCGTCATACCGTCCTGTCTCCACATCCGTCCCATAAAATTCTGGCTCACGTACACGTCCTCCACCCCGTCCCCGTCATAGTCCCCCATTTCCCGAACACAGGCGACATCTGCGCCTCCATCGGCAACGCCTTCCTTCAAATCTCTCCTCCTCGGTTCAGGTACACCTTCGACTCCAACACACCCAAGCCGCCGCTTCTTCGTGACCACCTCAGCCCAGCTCCAAACACCTGTTCCATCCCTGCCTCCCCGTACTCCCGGTAACTCCCAAAGCGTTCCATCACCCCACTCACCGCTCTTCCCATCGTCTTCCCAGTCCCGCCGCGGCTTCACCCTCCTCCCTCCTGCCACCCCTCGATCACCTCCCACGTCCCGTTCCCGTCCACATCCCCCCAGTACAGCCACACCCCTTCCTTCATCCACTCCGCGTTCACCGTGTTCACTCCAAGGCCCCACCACAAGGTCCATCCGCCCGTCCCCGTCCACGTCCCCCGCACTCACGCTGTTCCACTGCCCAACCTCCCCTTCAGACCCCACCTCCTTGTCTGTTCCTCAAGCTTCCCCCCTCGGTTCCCGTACACACCCGCACCGGACCCCACTCGCACGCCAGCACCAGCTCCGGGTACCCATCCCCGTCAGATCACTCCACACCGCTCCGCTCACCATCCCGGCCCCCGACACCGCTCCGGCTCAGTTCCTCATCCTCCTCCCATTCCGCTCCTCGCCGACGATAGATCCGTGACGCCCCGGCTTCTGGGTACTTCCCGCCCATCACACGCCCCCCCACAAACACCTCCGCTCCCCATCCCCATCCACGTCCCCAACCGCCAGCGGCCAACTTCCTCCGCTGTCTCCTTTCAATCCTTTCTCTCGCTTCATCTCCCCGAAAAACATCTCCCACCGACCACGCGCTCTCCACCCCGCCCTTCGCCCCAACATAGTTCCCTTCTCCCACCAGCAACGTGCTCCGCCCAGCCTCCCCGTTCCATCCCACCACCCCGCCTTCCTCCTCCCCCAATCCCTTTGCTCCCCATCCCCACCTTCACAAAGTTCCCTGCCCCGTCCCCTCCATACACCGCCAATTCACCTCCACGACCTCCTCCCACTACCAGGTCTTCCTTCCCGTCTCCGTTCAGGTCATCCAGCACACCCCAGGCCCAGCGTGCTCAGCCGTCGTCCCAACGGCTGCCTCCCATCATCGTACTCCATCTCCACGTGCTCGTGCCCAAGCTTCCACTCTGGTCCTCAAAAATGCCCACACTTCCTCCCTCTTCCCCTTCTCCTCCATGGCTGCCCCCTTCTCCTCCCTCGTACACCCCGTTCCCCTCCACTCCCCTCCCATGGCTCACACGTCCACTTCGCCACCCCTCACCTCGAAGCTCACCTTCCCCTCGCTCCCGGCAAACACACGCATCGCCTCACTCCCCGACAAATACCTCCCTCCGCAGATCATCTCCACAGCTCTGCTCCACAGGCCCTCTCCTCTCACCACCACCCGCGCTCCAATCCCACCCGTGTTCCCGCCCTCACCCTTCAGTCACCTCCCCACCCGCCGCCCTGCCCCTTCATTCCTCAGCACACTCGCCACCCCGTTCAAATTGTTCAGCACCACGTCCAGATCCCCGTCCCCGTCCAAATCCCCAACCCCCATCCCGTTGCTCACCCCTCCTCCCCAAATCCCCACTCCTCCTACCTCCTCAAACCCAACCCCTCCCACATTTCGAAAAGCCACGTTCGCGGTCCGCCAAGCCGGGAAACGGGACCGAAGATGAAGCTCTTCCAATGGCGACCAGCGGCGGGACGCCTTCAATCGTTGGATCTCCGCGGCGGCATCACTGTCGAGAACATCCCGCTGAAACCCATTCGAAATTAGAAGATCCTCATACCCGTCCAAATCCACATCGAGGAACACCGCGCTCCAGGACCAGTCGGTGGCGGAAACTCCCATGGCCAGCGCCGCCTCCGCAAACGTTCCATCCCCCCTGCCGAGAAACAACGTGTTCCGAGGCACCTGCATCCGGCCCATCCCGGAATCATCCCCCCCCTGGATGGGTGCCCCTTTCTCCCGCTGCACCTGACGCTGGACGAGACGTCGCGCCTGCATGTCGAGGACAATAAAGTCGTCGTGGCCGTCGCGATTGATATCCGCAACGTCTACACCCATGGAGGAAAGACTCGTATGCCGGAGGGCAAACGGGGCCGCCGCATGAAACACACCGTGTCCATCGTTGATCCAAAAACGATCCGGCGAATCCGTGTCATTGCACACGTAAAGATCCGGCGCGCCATCCCCGTTGAAGTCCCTGAATTGTACACTCAGCCCCCAGTCATAGGGAGTTGCCGCCGGACGCCCCGCTTCATTCCGAAAGGCCTCCGGGAACGAAACCGCAGTAAACTTCCCCTTCCCGTCGTTCCGATACAGCGTATCCGCCTCCCCCGCTTCCCGGGGAGTCCCTCCCGGCCCCACCGTGAATCGGTGGGCAAATTCCGTTCCGGCCACTGGAACGCCATTGACCCGCGTGACCACTGGAACGCCATTCGACATCGCCACGCTGAAACGGGTCTGCGGCTGGTCTAGGATGGTGGAACTGCGGTAATTGACGACGTACAAATCCAAGTCTCCGTCTCCATCCATGTCCGCAAGCGCCAGGGACGTGCTTCCGGCATTCTGGGAAAGACCCGAGTCCCGCTTCTCCTCAAAGCGTCCATGACCGTCGTTCAAAAATAAACGGGTCCCGTGGCCAATGCCGTTGACCAAAAGGTCCAGGTCGCCATCGCCATCCACATCCGCAAACACCGCTCCCGTGGACCACTGCCCATCACAGGCAACCCCGGCCGACGCCGTCACATCCTCGAACTTCCAGTCGCCCAGATTTCGGTATAGGACGTTGGGTCCATCCAATCGGCAAAAATAGAGGTCACACCGTCCGTCCCCATCCACGTCCCCCAGCGCGACACCGGATCCATTGTTGACGACGGTGTTGGTCAGGGAGTGGTCTGCCGTCAGAAAATTAGTGAAGGTAATGCCGGTGAGGGATGGATCGAGGGAACGAAATCCAGCCCGAGGACCAGGCGGCAGCGCGACCGGAATTCGCCGATACCCAGGACCTGCATCGGCGCCCGACCCACGCCCGAGCAGCACCAAAAACAACGCGAGAGGATGCAGTCGGAGTAGGAGGGACCTCCAGGAGGCGCGACTCATGGAACGGTTACCAATCATGGTGTGACAATCCTCCCATCGGCCTGGACAGTGATCTCTCGAGCCTTGGGAGGAACCGGGGTGAGGGTGCGTCGGCCCCCGGGCCAGGTGACCTGCAGCTCCCGCTCCCCATCCCTCACTCCCAGCACACTCACCGCACTGTCCTGTGACCAGTAGCCACCGCCCCCGTGCACCTCCCGCGCAGGGCCCTTCCACTCCCCGCACCTCAGCCTCATCACCGCTCCAATCCCATTCCCATTGCTCCCCATCCCCACCAGCCTCACCCGCAACCCTGCCTTCCCTCCACGGTTCCGGTACAGCCGCGTCGCCCCTCCGTTTTGCCCCACCACCAGATCCACCCGTCCGTCCCCGTCATAATCCCCCAGCGCCGCCCCTCGCCCCTCCCCATACACCTTCACCCCGCTGCGCTCCCCGCTCACCGCTTCAAGCCACCCCTTCCCATCCCCTCGCATCCACAACCCTCGTCCCCCGTCATACCGTCCTGTCTCCACATCCGTCCCATAAAAATTCTGGCTCACGTACACGTCCTCCACCCCGTCCCCGTCATAGTCCCCGATGCACACCCCGAACACAGGCGACATCTGCGCCTCCATCGGCAACGCCTTCCCTTCAAATCTCCCTCCTCGGTTCAGGTACACCTTCGACTCCAACACCCCAAGCCGCCGCTTCTTCAGGCCACTCAGCCCAGCTCCAAACACCTGTTCCATCCCTGCCTCCCCGTACTCCCGGTAACTCCCAAAGCGTTCCATCACCCCACTCACCGCTCTTCCCATCGTCTTCCAGTCCCGCCGCGGCTTCACCACTCCTCCCTCCTGCCACCCCTCGATCACCTCCCACGTCCCGTTCCCGTCCACATCCCCCCAGTACAGCCACACCCCTTCCTTCATCCACTCCGCGTTCACCGTGTTCACTCCAAAATTCCCCACCACAAGGTCCATCCGCCCGTCCCCGTCCACGTCCCCCGCACTCACGCTGTTCCACTGCCCAACCTCCCCTTCCAGACCCCACCTCCTTGTCTGTTCCTCAAGCTTCCCCCCTCGGTTCCCGTACACCCGCACCGGACCCCACTCGCACGCCAGCACCAGCTCCGGGTACCCATCCCCGTCCAGATCACTCCACACCGCTCCGCTCACCATCCCGGCCCCCGACACCGCTCGGCTCAGTTCCTCATCCTCCTCCCATTCCGCTCCTCGCCGACGATAGATCCGTGACGCCCCGGCTTCTGGGTACTTCCCGCCCATCACACGCCCCCCCACAAACACCTCCAACTCCCCATCCCCATCCACGTCCCCAACCGCCAGCGGCCCAACACTCCCGCTGTCTCCTTTCAATCCTTTCTCTCGCTTCATCTCCCCGAAAAACATCTCCCACCGACCCACGCTCTCCACCCCGCCCTTCGCCCCAACATAGTTCCCTTCTCCCACCAGCAACGTGCTCCGCCCAGCCTCCCCGTTCCATCCCACCACCCCGCCTTCCTCCTCCCCCAATCCCTTTGCTCCCATCCCCACCTTCACAAAGTTCCCTGCCCCGTCCCCTCCATACACCGCCAATTCTCCTCCACGACCTCCTCCCACTACCAGGTCTTCCTTCCCGTCTCCGTTCAGGTCCATCCAGCACACCCCAGGCCCAAGCGTGCTCAGCCGTCGTCCCAACAGCGGCTGCCTCCCAAAATCATCGTACTCCATCTCCACGTGCTCGTGCCCAAGCTTCCCACTCTGGTCCTCAAAAATGCCCACCACTTCCTCCCTCTTCCCCTTCTCCTCCATGGCTGCCCCCTTCTCCTCCACCTCGTACACCCCGTTCCCCTCCACTCCCTCCACATGGCTCACACGTCCACTTCGCCACCTCACCTCAAGGCTCACCTTCCCCTCGCTCCCGGCAAACACACGCATCGCCTCACTCCCCGACAAATACCTCCCTCCGCAGATCATCTCCTGACTCTGCTCCACAGGCCCTCCTCTCACCACCACCCGCGCTCCAATCCCACCCGTGTTCCCGCCCTCACCCTTCAGTCGCACTCCCACCCGCCGCCCTGCCCCTTCATTCCTCAGCACACTCGCCACCCCGTTCAAATTGTTCAGCACCACGTCCAGATCCCCGTCCCCGTCCAAATCCCCAACCCCCATCCCGTTGCTCACCCCCTCCTCCCCAAATCCCCACTCCCTCCCTACCTCCTCAAACCCAACCCCTCCCACATTTCGAAAAGCCACGTTCGCGGTCGCCAATCGGGGGAATAGGGACAAATCCATCCGCGCGCCTGCGCCCCCGGCTCGCTCCCGATTGGCAAGGGCCTGAAGCGCGTCGGAATCCGTCATGTCATGACCATGACCATTGGAAATCAGGAGATCCTCATATCCGTCCAAATCCACGTCCAGGAACGCGACTCCCCACGACCAACCCGAGGCCTGGACCCCAAACGCCAATGCCGCCTCCGCAAACGTTCCATCCCCGCGCCCGAGAAACAGCGTATTCCTCAGTGTCTGGGGGCGCCCTTCCATCCCCTCCCGATCCGGAGGCCATCCCCACCAGGGAACCGGCGCCAACTCAAAGTTGCTTCGCTGGAACATCCGCTCGCGCCGGCTTCTTCCGAGCATGTCCACCACAATAAAGTCATCATGCCCATCCCTGTTCAGGTCGCCAAAATCGACCGCCATCGACGCAAAGGAAGTCTTCCGAAGCGCCAATCGAGGCAACGCCTGAAATCCGCCGCGACCGTCATTGATCCAAATGCGGTCCGGAGAAAAAAAGTCGTTGCACACGTATAGATCCGGGGCGCCGTCCCCATTGATGTCCCGGAACATCGCGGACAACCCCCAATCCCTCGGCGGTTCCCGAAGTACCCGCCCTTGCTCATCGCGAAAACGGCCCCCGGTCCAGGACTCCGGAGTAAAGTGTCCGTGACCATCGTTGAGGTATAGGACATCCGGCTCCCCAATCTCGAGCAACGCCTGCCCCGCTGCCGTTCGCGCGAGCAGAAACTGACCCGCATTCTCCGGAGTCACCGTAAGCTGCCCATTCACATTGCGAAGCCGGACCTTGGACGACTCAGCCGCCCCCTTGAAACTCGTGGTCCGATAATTGGCGACGTAGAGATCCAGGTCCCCATCGTCATCCACATCCGCAAGCGCCATGGAATGGCTGCCGCCGACCGACAACAACCCACTCCCAGCCATTTCAACGAAGTCCCCGTGACTGTCATTGAGAAACAGACGGGTCCCTCTCCCAATGCCGTTGACGAAAAGATCCAGATCACCGTCGCCGTCCACGTCCGCAAACACCGCTCCCGTGGACCACTGCCCATCACAGGCAACCCCGGCCGACGCCGTCACATCCTCGAACTTCCAGTCGCCCAGGTTCCGGTAGAGAACGTTGGGTCCTTCCAAGCGACAAAAGTAAATATCGCACTTCCCGTCACCATCCACATCCCCAAGGGCAACTCCGGAGCCATTTTCCAGGATGTGATTCTGGGCGACGACAGCCTCCGAAAGCACATTGGTGAATCGGACTCCAGTGCTTGCCGGCGGGAGGTTTGAAAACCCGGTTCGTGAACGGCCGTGATCGGATGGCACCACTCGTTGTTCCCGATACCCCGGGTGCCTTGTCCACAGCTCGGCAGCGTGGACCGGAAGCGCCGAAACCAGAAGAGCCGCAATCCATCCCCTCATTTCGATTCCTCCAATTGTCCTGAGACATTGACCCGGATCTCTCGAGCCTTGGGAGGAACCGGGGTGAGGGTGCGTCGGCCCCCGGGCCAGGTGACCTGCAGCTCCCGCTCCCCATCCCTCACTCCCAGCACACTCACCGCACTGTCCTGTGACCAGTAGCCACCGCCCCCGTGCACCTCCCGCGCAGGGCCCTTCCACTCCCCGCACCTCAGCCTCATCACCGCTCCAATCCCATTCCCATTGCTCCCCATCCCCACCAGCCTCACCCGCAACCCTGCCTTCCCTCCACGGTTCCGGTACAGCCGCGTCGCCCCTCCGTTTTGCCCCACCACCAGATCCACCCGTCCGTCCCCGTCATAATCCCCCAGCGCCGCCCCTCGCCCCTCCCCATACACCTTCACCCCGCTGCGCTCCCCGCTCACCGCTTCAAGCCACCCCTTCCCATCCCCTCGCATCCACAACCCTCGTCCCCCGTCATACCGTCCTGTCTCCACATCCGTCCCATAAAAATTCTGGCTCACGTACACGTCCTCCACCCGTCCCCGTCATAGTCCCCGATGCACACCCCGAACACAGGCGACATCTGCGCCTCCATCGGCAACGCCTTCCCTTCAAATCTCCCTCCTCGGTTCAGGTACACCTTCGACTCCAACACCCCAAGCCGCCGCTTCTTCAGGCCACTCAGCCCAGCTCCAAACACCTGTTCCATCCCTGCCTCCCGTACTCCCGGTAACTCCCAAAGCGTTCCATCACCCCACTCACCGCTCTTCCCACTTGTCTTCCAGTCCCGCCGCGGCTTCACCACTCCTCCCTCCTGCCACCCCTCGATCACCTCCCACGTCCCGTTCCCGTCCACATCCCCCGTACAGCCACAACCCTTCCTTCATCCACTCCGCGTTCACCGTGTTCACTCCAAAATTCCCCACCACAAGGTCCATCCGCCCGTCCCCGTCCACGTCCCCCGCACTCACGCTGTTCCACTGCCCAACCTCCCCTTCCAGACCCCACCTCCTTGTCTGTTCCTCAAGCTTCCCCCTCGGTTCCCGTACACCCGCACCGGACCCCACTCGCACGCCAGCACCAGCTCCGGGTACCCATCCCCGTCCAGATCACTCCACACCGCTCCGCTCACCATCCCGGCCCCCGACACCGCTCGGCTCAGTTCCTCATCCTCCTCCCATTCCGCTCCTCGCCGACGATAGATCCGTGACGCCCCGGCTTCTGGGTACTTCCCGCCCATCACACGCCCCCCACAAACACCTCCAACTCCCCATCCCCATCCACGTCCCCAACCGCCAGCGGCCTAACACTCCCGCTGTCTCCTTTCAATCCTTTCTCTCGCTTCATCTCCCCGAAAACATCTCCCACCGACCCACGCTCTCCACCCCGCCCTTCGCCCCAACATAGTTCCCTTCTCCCACCAGCAACGTGCTCCGCCCAGCCTCCCCGTTCCATCCCACCACCCCGCCTTCCTCCTCCCCCAATCCCTTTGCTCCCATCCCCACCTTCACAAAGTTCCCTGCCCCGTCCCCTCCATACACCGCCAATTCTCCTCCACGACCTCCTCCCACTACCAGGTCTTCCTTCCCGTCTCCGTTCAGGTCCATCCAGCACACCCCAGGCCCAAGCGTGCTCAGCCGTCGTCCCAACAGCGGCTGCCTCCCAAAATCATCGTACTCCATCTCCACGTGCTCGTGCCCAAGCTTCCCACTCTGGCCTCAAAAATGCCCACCACTTCCTCCCTCTTCCCCTTCTCCTCCATGGCTGCCCCCTTCTCCTCCACCTCGTACACCCCGTTCCCCTCCACTCCCTCCACATGGCTCACACGTCCACTTCGCCACCTCACCTCACTCCCTTCCCCTCGCTCCCGGCAAACACACGCATCGCCTCACTCCCCGACAAATACCTCCCTCCGCAGATCATCTCCTGACTCTGCTCCACAGGCCCTCCTCTCACCACCACCCGCGCTCCAATCCCACCCGTGTTCCCGCCCACACCCTTCAGTCGCACTCCCCCCCGCCGCCCTGCCCCTTCATTCCTCAGCACACTCGCCACCCCGTTCAAATTGTTCAGCACCACGTCCAGATCCCCGTCCCCGTCCAAATCCCCAACCCCCATCCCGTTGCTCACCCCCTCCTCCCCAAATCCCCACTCCCTCCCTACCTCCTCAAACCCAACCCCTCCCACATTTCGAAAAGCGAGATGCCTCAACGGCATCGGCGCAAACAGCCCCAGGGACTGCAGGCGGTCCTTGGCATCCCGAGCCGGCGGCAGGCGATCCAAGGCCGCGAGTGAATCAGAATTCGCCAGGTCACGCGCATGCCCATTCGCGATCAGCAGGTCCTCATAGCCGTCAAGATCCACATCCAGAAAGAGACAGGACCACGTCCAGTCCGTCGAATCGACGCCATACAAAATTGCAGCTTCGGAAAAGGTGCCATCCCCGCGGTTCATCGCCAGCGTGTTCCGCATCACCTGGACCCGCGTGTCCGGAATTCCGGGATGCCAACCCCAACCCCAGCCTGGGAGAGAATCCACTTCGAGAAGGCTGTGTTGGACCTGCCGCCGAAGACGGCTGCGGCTCCGCATTTCGGACACAAACAAATCGTCAAAGCCGTCCCGGTTCACATCCGCCACATCCACCGCCATCGATGCCCAACTCGTCTTCCGGAGGGCCAGGATGGGGAGTGCACGAAACACTCCTTTCCCCTGATTAATCCAGATTCGATCCGGCGTGAAATAGTCATTGCAGACGTACAGGTCGGGCAGTCCGTCCCCATTCAGGTCATGAAACATTGCGGAAAGCCCCCAGTCCTTCGGGGCCTCCGTCAACGACCTTCCCGATTCATCCTGAAACATCCCTTCAGTCCAACGTTGCGCCTCGAAATGGCCATGACCGTCATTCAAGTACAGGATGTCCGGTTCCCCCATTTCCAGCAGGGCCACGCCTCCGGACGCGCTTCGCTCCACCCGAAACTGCTCCCGATGTTCCACCGGCACTTCCCAAACTCCCGCTACCTGGCGAACCCGCACCTTGACCGGCGAATCCTTGGCCGTGGTCGCACGATAATTGGTAACATAAAGATCGAGATCGCCATCGCCATCCACATCCGCCAACGCCAAGGAATGACTCCCTCCTTTTGACACCAGCCCAGAGTTTAAGGACTCCGCGAATCCTCCGCGTCCATCATTCAAGAACAGTCGCGTTCCGCCCCCAAGGGAGTTGACCAGAAGATCGAGATCCCGATCTCCATCGACATCAGCAAACACCGCTCCCGTGGAAAACTGCCCCGGGCATGCCACCCCGGATGCCGCGGCAACCTCCTCAAACCTCCAGTTGCCAAGGTTTCGGTATAACGCGTTTCCGGTCTCCAACCCGCAAAGATAGATATCGCACTTCCCGTCCCCATCCACGTCCCCAAGGGCAACGCCGGATCCATCCTCCAACAACCGGTTTGAGGCAACCGAGGGATTGGACAGGCGGTTAACAAATCGGATCCCGGTGACCTCGGGACCCATCGTCACAAAACCCGCCCGGCGCCCGGAGTTCACGCCCCGGATGGATTCCGCGCTCAACGGCAGGAAACCCATAGCAATGCCAACCGCCGCCCTGAGGACAAGCGACCCGGCGTTCCGCGGACGGCTTCCTGCCGCAGAAAAACAGAAGCCTGGAATCAGTATGCGAAATGCCGTGATCACCCCGTAAACAAGGAGGGGCATTTGAGCCGGACGATTCCGGCGGTGCCCCGCGGTATGCTTAGCCACCGCGAGTCGGACATTCAATCGTCGCCATCAGGCAACCCAAAAAAGAGGCCGGGCATTGCTGCCCGGCCTCCTGATCAATCTCGGTTCAGGCGCTCAGTTCGAGGCGCGGTAGAACTGGATCGTGGTCCCCGCAGGAACCGTATACGGGCTCGTCGCATGGGCACGTCGCTGAACGCATTCTTCAGGCTGTCCGTCCCCTGCAGCTTCCCGGTGAAGAAGATCTGCGTCCCCTGGATCGAGATCGTCGGAACCGCCCCGTCAGGTCGCGGCGCCACCTTCGTTCCAATGCGGATCCGCTGCACCGAGTAGTTCGAGTCGTTCTGGTTCCCTTCCAGATCCGTCCCCGCATACCCGTTGCCCGCATACGCATTGCCCGGAGGCGCATTCCCGCCCGTGTCATTCATCGTCGAGAACCCGAACAAAAGCTGACCATTGAGGTTCAGCTCCTTCGGCGCCTCGTCCAATGCCGCCCATTCCTTGCCGTTGTACGACACGTAGAACATGAACCCGTTCCCCGTGCGCGTGATCCGCAGCCACCGCGACGACAGCGGCGAACTCAGGATCCGGCGTTCCCGCCGCATCCGTCGCACGCTCATCCAGGTAGTAGCCCTTGATCCCGTCGATCGGAGTCGTCCACGCAAACCCGGCGTTGCCGTTTCCGTAGCCGCCTCCAGCCTCCTCACGCCACAGCGGAATGCCCGCGCGGTTCGGAGAGGAATTCTCGATGTACGTGGTGTTCGCCACCATCGCCACCTTCGTCCCGTCCTGCGTGAATTCCTGTCCAGGCACATACACCGACTCACGCAGCATCAGGCCCGAGTTCGCCCATCCCGCCGTGTTCGCAGGACGATCATTGCGGCTCACCTCCACCATCACGTCGAAGTCGCCGTTGAGCGGCGTCGCGTTGTTCAGGTAGTAGATGTAGTCGCCGGGGTTCCAAGCGTTGGAACCACCGCCGATGATTTCGATCTCCGTCTCCGTCGCACCAGACGACACCGCCACGGCTTGGCCGACGCGGTACGGATCATCACCTGGGCCGGCGATTGGCAGGATTCTGAATGAATCCGACATCCGAAGAGGCCCAGTTGGAGACCTTGCCTTGGGCGCCCGAGTTCGCGGCAATTACGTTGCCCGAAGCGTCGGTCACGTTGTTGACGGTCACCGTAAAGGTGTCCGAGGTCAGTCCGGTCACCGTCAGGTACACCGAGTCACCGCCAATGCCGGACCGCACCTGCGATACCGTGCCCTGGCTGAGGCTGTAGTTCGCCGGGACCAATGCCGTGGCGGAAGCCACCGCCTGGAGAACTTCACGCCGACGATCTTCTTGTCGGCCGTACCAACGGACACCAGCGTCGGCGCCTGGGTGTCATTCAACACCGCATTGCCGTAGTTGGAGAACTTGACCGTCGCCAGATTCTGGCCGCCGGAGCCCACTCCGTCCGTGACGACGTAACTGGCCGAGGAATAGGCACCCACCAGCAGCGTGGCAGGCCATTGCTGATAGCGCTGCCCCACCAGGGACCACGTCAGTCCGTCCGTTCCCACGTACGCGGAGAAGTAATCCCCAACGCGACGCAGGCGCAGCCAATGATTCGGAAGCGTCTTGTCCACTCCGGGATATCCACGGCTGTACACCGTGTAGTTCTGGCTCGATCGCCCGACCCGTGACCAGAATCTGGTTGGCCCCGAGCGGATTGGCCGCATTGATCATGAAGGACGGGCTCAACGAGTCCGTGCTCACACGCACTTCAAGTCCACCGGCAGCCTGGGCGTCCACCGGATCGGTCACCGGACCGCTGGTGATGCTCGAGACCTTCACGATCTTGTCGAAGTCACCCGTGATCGTCTCGTAGGCGAACTCCTGAATGTCACCCGGCTGATTCGCATTCGAGGCCGACGGGAAGGCCACCAGGCCAGGTCCCGCAATGGTGAAGGCGTCGACCCCGTCAAACGTAACGGATCCCGCCGGAATTTCGACCGGCAGAGTGGCGTCCGGCTTGATGGCTGCCGTCTTGAGCGGTAGGTCGATCGGCCGCGGAGGATCTTGGTTCCAATACGGATCCGCTGCACCGAGTAGTTCGAGTCGTTCTGGTTCCCTTCCAGATCCGTCCCCGCATACCCGTTGCCCGCATACGCATTGCCCGGAGGCGCATTCCCGCCCGTGTCATTCATCGTCGAGAACCCGAACAAAAGCTTCTTGTCCAACGCCAATTCCTTCGGCGCCGCGTCCAAGGCTGCCCATTCCTTGCCGTCGTACGACACGTAGAACATGAACCCGTTCCCAGTGCGCGTGATCCGCAGCCACCGCGACGACAGCGGCGAACTCTCAGGATCCGGCGTTCCCGCCGCATCCGTCGCACGTTCATCCAGGTAGTAGCCCTTGATCCCATCAATCGGCGTCGTCCACGCAAACCCAGCATTGCCGTTCCCGTAGCCGCCTCCAGCCTCCTCACGCCACAGCGGAATGCCCGCGCGATTCGGAGAGGAATTCTCGATGTACGTGGTGTTCGCCACCATCGCCACCTTCGTCCCGTCCTGCGTGTACTCCTGTCCAGGCACATACACCGACTCACGCAGCATCAGGCCCGAGTTCGCCCATCCCGCCGTGTTCGCAGGACGATCATTGCGGCTCACTTCCACCGTCACGTCGAAATCACCGTCGAGCAGCGTCGCATTGTTCAGGTAATGCACGTAGTCGCCGGGGTTCCAGGCATTGGATCCGCCACCGACGATGTCGATTTCAGTTTCGGTGTCGCCGGAGGAGATCGCCACGGCCTGGCCGACGCGGTACGGATCATCTCCGGGCGTCGGACGATTGCCGGGATTCTGGATGAAACCGACGTCAGAAGAATTCCAATTGGAGACCTTGCCAGCCGCCGTCGAATTGGCGGCGATGGTGTTTCCGGCCGTGTCCTTAACGTTGCTCACCTTCACCGTAAAGGTATCCGAAGTCAGTCCGCTGACGGTCAAATAGACCGAGTCGCCGTTAATGCCGGAGCGCACCGAACTGACGGTGCCCTGGCTGAGCGTGTAGTTCGCGGGAACCAACGAGGTCGCCGATGCCACCGGTTCGGAGAACTTCACACCCACCACTTTTTTGTCGGTCGTGCCGACGGACACCAGACGGGGAGCCGCCGTATCCACTACGGGGGTGTTTCCGTAATTGGAGAAGGAACCAACCGCCAGATTCTGGCCGCCGGAGCCCACTCCATCCGTCACTACGTAGCTCGCGGAAAACGCATAGGTGCCGACGAGCAATTTAGGGGGAAGCTGGCTATACCGCTGGCCGACGAGGGACCAGGTCTTGCCGTCCGTCCCCACGTAGGCACTGAACCAGTCTCCGACGCGGCGCAAACGAAGCCACTGATTCGGCAGGTTCTTGTCCACGCCGGGATACCCCCGGCTGAAAACCGTATAGTTTTGACCTTCGATGGCGCGACCGGTCACCAAAACCTGGTTGGCGCCCAGCGGATTCGCCGCATTGATCATGAACGACGGGCTCAGGGCATCCGTGCTGACGCGAGCTTCAAGTCCCGCAGCCGCCTGGGCGTCCACCGGATCCGTCACCGGACCGCTGGTAAGCGCGGTCAGCTTGACGGATTTATCGAAGTCACCGGTGACTTCCTCATAATAGAATTCTTGAACATCGCCCGGTTGGTTTTCATTTGCCGCAGCGGGGAACGCTACGAGACCGGGTCCGGACACATTGAATGAGTCCGGCCCCGTCGAAGTGACCGAGCCCGCCGGGATTTCCACCGGCAAGGGAGTCCCAGGCGCAATTTGCACGCTGGTAAGGGTCGCCGCCGATAGCGAGGCCATGGGCAGGGCGAGAACCGCTAAGATCGCGGCCCACGTAGTTCGACTATTGTTCATGGTTGGGTGACAGTTTTCTTTGAATGCAACCCGCTAGGTAATTTGCGGATCACCAACCCCCGCTTCGCCCCGGAAAAAGGCCGTTCAACCCCGAAAAATGGGTATCCCGCCCCTCTTAATTTACGGGTTCGTAACGAGGACTATTGCGTAATGAGGCCGCGCGGGCGGATTGTCGAGTCGGATTTGCGGAATTCGGGGAGGGCGAGCTGGTGGTGGAAGGATGGGTACCACCCTTGGACGACGGGGCCATGAACTAAAAAAAAGAGGCCGGGCATTGCTGCCCGGCCTCCTGATCAATCTCGGTTCAGGCGCTCAGTTCGAGGCGCGGTAGAACTGGATCGTGGTCCCCGCAGGAACCGTATACGGGCTCGTCGCATTGGGCACGTCGCTGAACGCATTCTTCAGGCTGTCCGTCCCCTGCAGCTTCCCGGTGAAGAAGATCTGCGTCCCCTGGATCGAGATCGTCGGAACCGCCCCGTCAGGTCGCGGCGCCACCTTCGTTCCAATGCGGATCCGCTGCACCGAGTAGTTCGAGTCGTTCTGGTTCCCTTCCAGATCCGTCCCCGCATACCCGTTGCCCGCATACGCATTGCCCGGAGGCGCATTCCCGCCCGTGTCATTCATCGTCGAGAACCCGAACAAAAGCTGACCATTGAGGTTCAGCTCCTTCGGCGCCTCGTCCAATGCCGCCCATTCCTTGCCGTTGTACGACACGTAGAACATGAACCCGTTCCCCGTGCGCGTGATCCGCAGCCACCGCGACGACAGCGGCGAACTCTCAGGATCCGGCGTTCCCGCCGCATCCGTCGCACGCTCATCCAGGTAGTAGCCCTTGATCCCGTCGATCGGAGTCGTCCACGCAAACCCGGCGTTGCCGTTTCCGTAGCCGCCTCCAGCCTCCTCACGCCACAGCGGAATGCCCGCGCGGTTCGGAGAGGAATTCTCGATGTACGTGGTGTTCGCCACCATCGCCACCTTCGTCCCGTCCTGCGTGAATTCCTGTCCAGGCACATACACCGACTCACGCAGCATCAGGCCCGAGTTCGCCCATCCCGCCGTGTTCGCAGGACGATCATTGCGGCTCACCTCCACCATCACGTCGAAGTCGCCGTTGAGCGGCGTCGCGTTGTTCAGGTAGTGGATGTAGTCGCCGGGGTTCCAAGCGTTGGAACCACCGCCGATGATTTCGATCTCCGTCTCCGTCGCACCAGACGACACCGCCACGGCTTGGCCGACGCGGTACGGATCATCACCCGGGGTCGGGCGATTGGCAGGATTCTGAATGAATCCGACATCCGAAGAGGCCCAGTTGGAGACCTTGCCTTGGGCGCCCGAGTTCGCGGCAATTACGTTGCCCGAAGTGTCGGTCACGTTGTTGACGGTCACCGTAAAGGTGTCCGAGGTCAGTCCGGTCACCGTCAGGTACACCGAGTCACCGCCAATGCCGGACCGCACCTGCGATACCGTGCCCTGGCTGAGGCTGTAGTTCGCCGGGACCAATGCCGTGGCGGAAGCCACCGCCTCGGAGAACTTCACGCCGACGATCTTCTTGTCGGCCGTACCAACGGACACCAGCGTCGGCGCCTGGGTGTCATTCAACACCGCATTGCCGTAGTTGGAGAACTTGACCGTCGCCAGATTCTGGCCGCCGGAGCCCACTCCGTCCGTGACGACGTAACTGGCCGAGAAGGAATAGGCACCCACCAGCAGCGTGGCAGGCCATTGCTGATAGCGCTGCCCCACCAGGGACCACGTCAGTCCGTCCGTTCCCACGTACGCGGAGAAGTAATCCCCAACGCGACGCAGGCGCAGCCACTGATTCGGAAGCGTCTTGTCCACTCCGGGATATCCACGGCTGTACACCGTGTAGTTCTGGCCTTCGATCGCCCGACCCGTGACCAGAATCTGGTTGGCCCCGAGCGGATTGGCCGCATTGATCATGAAGGACGGGCTCAACGAGTCCGTGCTCACACGCACTTCAAGTCCACCGGCAGCCTGGGCGTCCACCGGATCGGTCACCGGACCGCTGGTGATGCTCGAGACCTTCACGATCTTGTCGAAGTCACCCGTGATCGTCTCGTAGGCGAACTCCTGAATGTCACCCGGCTGATTCGCATTCGAGGCCGACAGGAAGGCCACCAGGCCAAGGTCCCGCAATGGTGAAGGCGTCGACCCCGTCAAACGTAACGGATCCCGCCGGAATTTCGACCGGCAGGTGGCGTCCACGGCTTGATGGCTGCCGTCTTGAGCGGTAGGTCGATCGGCCGCGGAGAGACCTTGGTTCCAATACGGATCCGCTGCACCGAGTAGTTCGAGTCGTTCTGGTTCCCTTCCAGATCCGTCCCCGCATACCCGTTGCCCGCATACGCATTGCCCGGAGGCGCATTCCCGCCCGTGTCATTCATCGTCGAACAAAAGCTTCTTGTCCAACGCCAATTCCTTCGGCGCCGCGTCCAAGGCTGCCCATTCCTTGCCGTCGTACGACACGTAGAACATGAACCCGTTCCCAGTGCGCGTGATCCGCAGCCACCCGCATGACAGCGGCGAACTCTCAGGATCGGCGTTCCCGCCGCATCCGTCGCACGTTCATCAGGTAGTAGCCCTTGATCCCATCAATCGGCGTCGTCCGCAAACCCAGCATTGCCGTTCCCGTAGCCGCCTCCAGCCTCCTCACGCCACAGCGGAATGCCGCGCGATTCGGAGAGGAATTCTCGATAGCCGTGGTGTTCGCCACCATCGCCACCTTCGTCCCGTCCTGCGTGTACTCCTGTCAGGCACATACACCAGCTCACGCAGCATCAGGCCCGAGTTCGCCCATCCCGCCGTGTTCGCAGGACGATCATTGCGGCTCACTTCCACCGTCACGTCGAAATCACCGTCGAGCAGCATCGCGTTATTCGAATAATGCGGCAATCGCGGGTTCGGTATGGATCCGCCACCGACGATGTCGATTTCAGTTCGGTATCGCCGATCGCCACAACTGGCCGACGCGGTACGGATCATCTCAGGCATCGGACAGTGCCGATTCTGAGATGGCTCAATCAAAATTCAGTGGGGCTGCCGCCTGTATAATCGGTGGCGGCGATACCAGTGACGCAGCGGTATTAATCTTAACGTTGCTCACCGCCACCGCGTAGGTATCGAAGTCGATCGCGGCAGATCAAATGGTGGAAGATAACGGTCGACCAGGCACCGGCCACGACGGTGCTGGCTTCCGGTAGGCGTGGCAATTTCGCAGGAATAACAGGTTATGAATATTTCCAGTTCGGAGGGCTTCACCACCACTTTTTGTGGTCGTGCCGACGGACACCGACGAACCGCCATGTCCATTGCGGGAACAGCACCCGCTGTTCGGAGAAGACCGGCTCGCCAGATTCTGGCCGCCGGAGCCACTCCATCCGTCACTACGTAGCTCGCGGAAAACGCATAGGTGCCGACGAGCAATTTAGGGAAGCTGGCTATACCGCTGGCCGACGAGGGACCAGGTCTTGCCGTCCGTCCCCACGTAGGCACTGAACCAGTCTCCGACGCGGCGCAAACGAAGCCACTGATTCGGCAGGTTCTTGTCCACGCCGGGATACCCCCGGCTGAAAACCGTATAGTTTTGACCTTCGATGGCGCGACCGGTCACCAAAACCTGGTTGGCGCCCAGCGGATTCGCCGCATTGATCATGAACGACGGGCTCAGGGCATCCGTGCTGACGCGAGCTTCAAGTCCGCAGCCGCCTGGGCGTCCACCGGATCCGTCACCGGACCGCTGGTAAGCGCGGTCAGCTTGACGGATTTATCGAAGTCACCGGTGACTTCCTCATAATAGAATTCTTGAACATCGCCCGGTTGGTTTTCATTTGCCGCAGCGGGGAACGCTACGAGACCGGGTCCGGACACGATGAATGAGTCCGGCCCCGTCGAAGTGACCGAGCCCGCCGGGATTTCCACCGGCAAGGGAGTCCCAGGCGCAATTTGCACGCTGGTAAGGGTCGCCGCCGATAGCGAGGCCATGGGCAGGGCGAGAACCGCTAAGATCGCGGCCCACGTAGTTCGACTATTGTTCATGGTTGGGTGACAGTTTTCTTTGAATGCAACCCGCTAGGTAATTTGCGGATCACCAACCCGCTTCGCCCCGGAAAAGAGCCGTTCAACCCCGAAAATGGGTATCCGCCCTCTTAATTTACGGGTTCGTAACGAGGACTATTGCGTAATGAACCCGCGCGGGCGGATTGTCAAAGTCGGATTTGCGGAATTCCGGGGAGGGCGAGCTGGTGGTGGAAGGATGATGCACCACCCTTGAGGACGTGAGGCCATGAACTAAAAAAGAGGCCAGGCATTGCTGCCCGGCCTCCTGATCAATCTCAGTTCAGGCGCTCAGGTTCAGGCGCGATGGGAACTGGATCAATGGTCCCCGCAGGAACCGTATACGGGCTCGTCGCATTGGGCACGTCGCTGAACGCATTCTTCAGGCTGTCCGTCCCTGCAGCTTCCCGGTGAAGAAGATCTGCGTCCCTGGATCGAGATCGTCGGACTTCGCCCCGTCCAGGTCGCGGCGCCACCTTCGTTCCAATGCGGATCCGCTGCACCGAGTAGTTCGAGTCGTTCTGGTTCCCGCTTCCAGATCCGTCCCCGCATACCCGTTGCCCGCATACGCATTGCCCGGAGGCGCATTCCCGCCCGTGTCATTCATCGTCGAGAACCCGAACAAAAGCTGACCATTGAGGTTCAGCTCCTTCGGCGCCTCGTCCAATGCCGCCCATTCCTTGCCGTTGTACGACACGTAGAACATGAACCCGTTCCCCGTGCGCGTGATCCGCAGCCACCGCATTGCGACGACAGCGGCGAACTCTCCAGGATCCGGCGTTCCCGCCGCATCCGTCGCACGCTCATCCAGGTAGTAGCCCTTGATCCCGTCGATCGGAGTCGTCCACGCAAACCCGGCGTTGCCGTTTCCGTAGCCGCCTCCAGCCTCCTCACGCCACAGCGGAATGCCCGCGCGGTTCGGAGAGGAATTCTCGATGTACGTGGTGTTCGCCACCATCGCCACCTTCGTCCCGTCCTGCGTGAATTCCTGTCCAGGCACATACACCGACTCACGCAGCATCAGGCCCGAGTTCGCCCATCCCGCCGTGTTCGCAGGACGGTCGTTGCGGCTCAGTTCCACCATCACGTCGAAGTCGCCGTTGAGCGGAGTCGCATTGTTCAGGTAGTGGATGTAGTCACCGGGGTTCCAGGCGTTGGAACCGCCGCCGACGATTTCGATTTCCGTCTCCGTGTCACCGGACGACACCGCCACGGCCTGGCCGACGCGGTACGGATCATCACCCGCAGTCGGGCGATTGGCAGGATCCTGAATGAATCCGACATCCGAAGAGGCCCAGTTGGAGACTTTGCCCTGGGCGGCAGAATTCGGGGCGATCGGATTGCCTGCCGTGTCGGTCACGCCACCCAGCACCGTCAGGGTGAAGGTGTTTGCCGTAAGACCGCTCACCGAAAGGTAGACCGTGTCGCCACCGATACCCATGCGGACGCCCGTCACGGTGCCCTCGCTCAGTTTATAGTTCAGCGCAATCAGGGCGGAGGCGGAATTCACTGCCTCGGAGAACTTCACGCCGATGACCTTCTTGTCCGTCGATCCCACCGACACCAGGGTCGGCGCGACCGTGTCCTGCACGGTGTTGTTGCCGTATCCGGAGAACGCCACCGACGCCAGGTTCTGGCCGCCGGAGCCCACTCCATCGGTCACGACATAGCTGGCGGAGAACGCGTACGTTCCCACCTCCAGGGTCGCGGGCCACTGCTGATACCGTTGACCAATCAGGGCCCAGGTCTTCCCATCGGTTCCAACATAGGCACTGAACCAGTCACCCACACGCCGGAGCCGCAGCCACTGATTCGGGAGCGTCTTGTCCACTCCAGGATAGGCACGCCCATAGACCGTGTAGTTCTGGCCTTCGATCGCCCGGCCCGTGACCAGCACCTGATTGGCGCCAAGCGGGTTCGCCGCGTTGATCATGAACGACGGGCTCAGGGGATTGTTGCTCACACGCGCCTGCAGACCGCCGGACGCCTGGGCGTCCACCGGGTCGGTCACCGGACCGCTGGTGATGCTCGCAATCTTCACGATCTTGTCGAAGTCACCCGTGATCGTCTCATAGGCGAACTCCTGGACATCACCGGGCTGGTTCGCGTTCGACGCGGACGCAAAGGCCACAAGGCCCGGTCCTGCCACGGTGAAGCTGTCGTCACCCGTGGCCGTCACCGATCCGGCAGGAATCGTGACCGGCAGGGTATCCGGCTGGATCTGGACCGGCGCCAGGCGCACGGACTCATTGTTGACGGTCAAGGTTGCCTCCGAGGTTTGACCGGGTCCACTGACCGGATTCGACCACTTCAACTGGTAGGCGCCCGCATCCTTGCCGGTGACCGACTTGATGGTCAGCGCGACCTTCCGAGTGGTTCCCTGATACTGGGGCTCTGCCGGCAGCGGCTGGCCATCCTTGTACCATTGGAAGCTGTTGGGGCTTCCGGTGACATTGGCGGCGATCACCACATCGGTGCCGGCCGTTGCCTGCTGATTTTGGGGGCTGGAGATCACCGTGGCCCCGACATTCTGAATGGTGAAGACACCAAAGCCGGCAGGACCAAAGGTCACGAGGGCTTCCGCCTTGCCCGGAACCAACGGGTCCGGCGTCAGTTCAATCCAGGGATCATAGAGATAGTCATGACCCACGGGTCCACCCGCATTTCCCTGGTCCTGCTGATCAGCAATCGGCTCGTCGTTCTCGCGGAAGTCGAGCTTGAAGGAGCTGTTGCCGCTGGCGATGGAACCATCCAGGCGGTGCACAGCCAGCCACGCCGGCGTCTGGTACCG
Source organism: Verrucomicrobiota bacterium (assembly GCA_046346705.1). Taxonomy (GTDB): domain Bacteria; phylum Verrucomicrobiota; class Verrucomicrobiia; order Limisphaerales; family UBA9464; genus UBA9464. Next base: position 71,338 of record JAXMHR010000004.1, read on the forward strand.
GGGTGTCGGATCGTCCGCCGTCGGATCGATCTTCGGGAGCACGTTGTTCCAACTCGGCATCGAATACGCCACGATGTAATCGAGGGCGGCATCGGTGGCGACAGCGGCATTCCAGTTGCCGTCATACCGCGTGGTTCCGTCCACCTTGTAGTCCAACGGACGTCCATCCTTGCCCGCCGCTTCCCAGCTGAAGGCCGGGAGCCCCGCAAAGCCGGTTTCGTTCCGCGTGTAAACCACAACACCCGGCTGGGCATTGTAGGCAGGCGCGGGAACCGGATTGTCCGGATTCGAGGCATACCGGTTCGGACGGGCTTCCCATCCGGTTCCAGGATAGTGACCCGCGATCACGACGGAGATCTTCGGATTGTTCGGATCCCCACCATAGGTGTTCGGGTACTCGACCGGGAACGACGAGATGCCGCCCAGCGCGTAATCATTCCGGCGGGCACCGTTGTCGCGATTGTCAACGCGGGCCTTCGGTTTGAAATTCAGACCGTCCGTGGTCACCAGCACCTGCGGGTGATGACCCGCACGCCAGGTGCCGCCGCCGGCATAGATCACCGTGTTGGCGCCGGAGCCGCGAACATGGAAGTCCCGGAACCGCCAACTCTTCGATCCATCGCCATTGCTCAGCCCATCACCCACGCCACCCACCTGTTCCTCATAGGCGACGGTCGGAGTCGATTCCCAGCCACCACCCGCCTTCGGGGCATAGCGCAGAATCAGATTCTTGAAGGCGCTGTAGAGGGCGCGTTGTCCCTCGGGACCTTGATCCAATCCGACACGCCACCAGGCGTAGTTGGCACTCTGCTGGGCGTCGCCAGTCACGTCCTTCCCGGCCAACAGGTCGGGGCGGAACGACTCCTTGAACGCGACACCGAGCGGCTTGCCCGTCGCCGCATCCAGCCAGATCAGCGACCGGTCGGGATAGGCGGCGGCAAGCGCCTTGTCGGCGGCAGAGAGGTTGGGATCCGACTCGTTGATGCCGTTTTCGCCCACTCCCAGAAGGAGGCGCGTGGCATCGTAACGAATCAGGTTGCGGTAGGCATCCATCGAATCCGTGCCGTCGAGACTCTCGGTCGGAGTTCCCTGTTTCTTCAGGATCGGAAGCCGATCCGCCTCGGCGACACCCACGGTGCCGTTGATATGCTGGTACCACTTCGCCGTGATCTCCTGTGCGGAGGCCACCTGCGCCACCAAGGCGGCCGCCATGGCAGGGAGTAGCAATTGTTTATGTTTCATGAGTTGTGTAGAGACGCGTTCTAGATAAACCGCCGGCATCCACCCGGACGCCCCATCCGCCGCCGCGGCATACCACCCACGTCCCGGCCAGTCGCAATACGCGGCCTTTCCCAGTTCACGGACGATTTTGAACGGCGACGAACCAAGGGAGGTATCGTCTTGGAACGGCAGGCCCCCTGTCGAGTCCTCAGTGGCGAAATAGGTTCATCCTGGGGCCGAAACTGCCCACGATGGGGGATGCGATCAGCGCTTGTTGCCCGGTGAATCCCGGACAATCTCCACTTCCCGAGCACCCGCAGGGACCTCGAACTCCTGAACCGCCCCCTGCGGCCAACGGATCCACAGACCGTGCGCCGCAGCCCGATTCGAAAGAAGAACCACCGCACTGTCCTGGGACCAGTATCCCCCGCCACAGTGGACTTCCTTCACCGGACCCCGAGGGCCACCAGAATCCAGCCAACGAACCTGGGCTCCCGTCGCCGTTGGATTGCCGGAGTTTCCCCGCAACCGGACGCGCAGTCCCGGAGATCCCGCTATATTTCGAAATAAGCGGGTGACCTCACCATGTTGCGCAACCACAAGGTCTGGGCGTCCATCCCCGTCAAAATCCGACACCGCCGCTCCGCGCTGTTGTCCGAACACCCGGATCCCGGAATCGTTGGAGGACATCGACGCCAAACCACCGCGCCCATCCCCGTGCAACATCAATCCGATTCCCGAATCCTCTGGTTCGCGATCGGGCCCCACGTCCGTGAAATTCTGGGAAAGGAATACGTCCTCATGTCCGTCCCCGTCGAAATCCGAAGTCACGACTCCAAAGGCGGGGGCCCATTGGGCTTCGGCTGGAAGCAACCGGACCTCAAAGCGGTCGCCACGATTGAGGAGCACCAGGGATTCCGCCGTGTTGACGGACAAATGCGTCCACCCTGCTCTCTCCTCCCCCGCGATATCCGTCACGGACGCTTCCCCAAACGTTCGCCGAGTTGGGAACCGGTCCTTGAGACCGGGAACGGCCGCGACCACACGATCCCGAAACGCCGAGGGAATCCAACGTCGGGTACCGGATTCCCAGGCTGCCTCCAGCAGATCCACGGTGCCATTTCCGTCGAGATCCCCACAGTAGAGTCGGGTCTCCCAGCCGGGTCCGCCGCCGGAACGCGTGTTCAGTCCCCGATTGGCGACAACCAAATCCATCCGTCCATCTTCATCCAGATCGACGGACGCCACGCCGGTCCACCATCCCTTGAGGTCCCGAATCCTGCTGGGACGCCCACGGGGATCCGCCCAGCTCAGCGGAATCTCCCGCTCCACCAATCGTCCCTGCTCATTATAAAAAATCCGGATCGGTCCCCAATCGGTGGTGACCACGAGATCCGGATCCCCGTCCGAGTCCAGGTCCGAGAATACGGCACCCACGGCCATGCCCAACGACTTCAGTGGCTCCGAAAATGTGGGATCCAATGTGAACGCGCCGTCCTTCGCGAGAAACACTGCAGAACCCGCATTCGTGGGATATCGCCCGGGCACCATCCTCCCCCCGACAAACAAGTCCAACGCCCCGTCGCCATCAACGTCCGCGGATGCCAGGGGCCCCATGGACGCCGGCAAGTCCGGCCCCCCGAACCGCATCACTCCCGCCCCGGGATCGAGGATTCGAACCCCGGCCATTGCGTCCGGACGCTCATACCGGCTCAGAGCCGCAAGCACCCAGGGAGAGTTGGTCCCCCGCGGCCAGATAAGAATCCCGGACTGATCCATCGGCGTCACCCGCTCGAACAGTCCACCCCGAACCGGCGAAAACCGGCCGTGCCCGTCATTGAGAAAGGCCCCCATTGTGGCTCCGCTTCCGGCGCCCACGATCAGGTCATCCGATCCGTCCCCATTCAGATCCCCCCAGGCAACCGCCGGGCCCAGTGTGGACAATTTTCCGGGAAGGAGCGGCTGCCGCATAAAATCATCGAAGGGTTCATCCGAGTGACGATGGTTGAGCCGATCCGACACGTCCTCAAACAGCGGTGCCGTTGGCCGGGACAGCTCGCCGCCGGCCGGCGTTCGGGCGGCGGATTCCTCCACCTCGACTTCCTCGTCCGCAGCGACGCCTTCAATCACCGACTCCACCCCCGAGCGCCAGCGGACCCGGACGGCCAGACGATTGGTCCGGCCTCCGGCCGCAAAAACCCGGATGGCGTCATCCCCCGAAAGATACCGTCCACCGCTGATCATTTCCTGCCGCTGCAGCACCGGTCCACCCGACACCTCGATGCGCGCGCCGGTACCGGAGGTGTTGGAACCGCTGCCCCGAAGCCGCACCCGGATCCGGGGCGCGATGGATTCATTCCGCAACAGGAACGCCGGCCCATTCTGATTGTTGACGACTGCATCCAGATCGCCATCCCCATCGAGATCCGCCAGGGCCATGCCCTGGGAAATCCCGGTCTGGTCAAATCCCCACAAGGCGCCGGTCTCCACAAACGTGAAATCCCCGCGGTTTCGAAACGCGAGGTTCGGCAGCGCCAGGGAAGGAAACCGCTTCCGAAGTTCCAAGGATGCGGCATCCGACGGGCGTTCCCGCCGTCGAATGGCCTCAATCTCCGCAGCCACATCCCCATCCTGAACATCCCGTTCAAATCCCGTGGTGATCAGCACGTCCTCGTATCCGTCCAGGTCCACGTCGAGCAGCACCGGCGACCAGGACCAGTCGGAGGCGGCAAGACCGGATTCCCAGGCCACCTCCGCAAAGGTTCCATCGCCCCGCCCCGCGTACACGGTGTTTCTCGGACATTGAGGCCGCACCTCCACCCCGGCGAATGGCTCGGGATCCGACGTCAGTTGGGCTGCGTCGATCTGTCGGCGCACCGGATCGCGGCTCAGCATGTCAGTCACCAAAAAGTCATCCCTTCCGTCGCGGTTCAGGTCCCCGAAATCCACCCCCATTGAAAACCAGCTCGTCTTGCGGATCGAAGTCCGGGCAATGGCTCGAAAACGCCCGCGTCCGTCGTTGATCCAAATCCGGTCCGGGGATCCCAGGTCGTTGCAAACATAGAGATCCGGAGCGCCGTCCCCATTGATATCCCGAAACATGGCCGTCAATCCCCAGTCGTAGGGCGGCGACACCAGCGGCTGGCCGCGCTCGTCGAGGAAACTTCCATCCGTAAAGGAGACGGGCTCAAAACGGCACCCGCCCACATTTCGGAACAATTGGTCCGCCTCACCGTGTTCCGTCACCTGCCCGGATTCATCCACGGTGAACCGGCCTACGAGATCGGGATCGGTCGTCGGCCGGCCGTTGACCGCGGTGACGACCGGACGTCCCTGAATCCTCTGGATCCGAAACTGCTGCTGAAAGGCATCCCGCACCGTCGAACTGCGGTAGCGGACCACATAAAGATCGAGGTCCCCATCGCCGTCCACGTCCGCCGCGGCAAATGAGCTTCCCCCGGAGATCGAGCCCAGACCCGACGCTTCGGTGACATCCCGGAAACGGCCATGTCCGTCATTTCTCCAACAGCGGGCACCGCGGCCCACGGTGTTCAGGAGCAACTCCGGGGCGCCGTCACCATCCAGGTCCACCAGCAACGCTCCGGACACGTCCAGAGTGTTCAGCGCCCCGGAAGCGCCGGACTCAGACGCCAGGAACGTGGCGGTGACCGCCTCAAATCGCCAGTTCCCCAGGTTCCGAAACAGGGCGCTGCCTCCCCCCAATCCCGCAAGGAACACGTCGCATCTCCCATCGCCGTCCACATCCCCGAGGGCTACCCCGGAGCCGTTGAGGAGAATGTGATTGGTCAAGGAGCGTTCGATCGGCAGCCGATTCGTAAACTGGAGACCGCTTGCGGCCGGGGAAACGAGCGTGAAGCCGGTATGACCGGAGGGCGGCACGGCAAGCGGGCGATGCCGCCCCTGCGCCTCCGCCCGCCAGGCGATTCCCTCGGCACCACGAAGAAGGCCTGCGGCAAGAAGCCAACCGACAACGGCGGCGGCAAATCTCGGGAGGCGGGCGGCCATGATCGGTGTGATGCGGCCAACACCGTTGAGGCCGCGGTTGCAGACTACTCACGCCGATCCGCCGGCGCCACCGCAGACCGCGCAGACCGCACGCTTCAATCCTCGCTGAACAGGTATTCGAGGTCGTCCTTGGTGAGATTGCTGGCGAAGCCCTCCTCGCCCAGCACGTCGGAAATGGTCTGGGACTTCTTCTGTTGCAGTTCCCAGATCTTCTCCTCGACCGTCCCCGGGGTGATCAACCGGTAGGCGTTGACGGTGCGGGTCTGTCCGATGCGGTGCGAACGGTCGATCGCCTGGGCCTCCACCGCTGGATTCCACCAGGGGTCATACAGGACCACGTAGCTGGCCGTGGTCAGGTTCAGCCCGGTGCCGGCGGCGCGCAGCGAGAGCAGGAAGACACAGGAATCGCCCTCCGCCTGGAAGGCATTGACGACCTCCTGGCGGTCCTTGGTCTCGCCGGTAAGGATGTGCGTCCGGATGCCCCGCTCGCGGCAGGCCGCCTCCAGCAGCTTCAGCATCTCGACGAACTGCGAGAACAGCAGAATCTTGTTTCCGGACTGCAGGATGGGATCGAGCAGTTCGAACAGCGTCTCGGTCTTGCCGCTGGCACTGTCGTTGCCCACCAGCTTCGGATGACAGCAGATCTGGCGCAGCCGGGTGAGGGCGGCCAGCACGTGCATCTTCGATTTGGCCACCCCCTTCTCCTGAAGGGCCTTCATCACCTGCTCGCGGCTCCGGCGCAGTTCCGCCAGGTAGAGCTTGCGCTGTTCCTCACCCAGGTCGCAGTCGCGACGCTCCTCGATCCGATCGGGAAGATCCTTGGCCACCTGCTTCTTCAGACGGCGGAGCATGAGCGGACGCAACCGCGCGCTGAGCCTGCGCCGCGCGGTGCTGGCCTCCCATTCGGGCCCGTCGCCCTTGGGCTCGTAGGTCTCATGGAAATGCGTCTGGCTTCCAAGGTACCCCGGCTGGATGAAGTCGACGATCGACCAAAGATCCAGGAGCCGGTTTTCCAGCGGTGTTCCCGTGAGGGCGAGACGCTGTCCCGACCCGATCTCCTTCACCGCGATGGTCACCTGGGCATTCGGGTTCTTGATGAACTGGGCCTCGTCGAGCACCAGGGCCCGAAACTCGAACTTCTGCAACTCCTCCAGATCGCGCCTGAGAATTGCGTAGTTGGTCACCACGATGTCGTGCTCGGGAATCTGACGGCGGAGATTGTGCCGGGCTTGTCCGGACTGGAGCACGAGCACCTTGAAGTGCGGCGTGAACTTCTCCGCCTCACGACGCCAGTTGTGCAACACGGAGGCCGGACACAGGACGAGGGACGGTTTCCGGTCCTTCTTGTACTGCTCGTGCAGCCAGGTGAGCCACACCAGGGTCTGAAGTGTTTTCCCGAGGCCCATGTCGTCGGCCAGGATTCCGCCCAGTTTGAGCCGCGACAGGTTGGCGAGGAAATTGAAGCCCTCGCGCTGGTAGGGCCGCAGCTCCGCCTGGATGGCCTCCGGAAGCTTGGTGTCGGGAACCCCCTTGAAATTCGCGAGCTTATCCCGGAGCTGCGCCACGGCCTTCTCCGTTCCCAGTTCAGCAAGGGTCGCGTCATCCAACTGGGTGGCGTGCAGGAGCGAGGCCTTCTGGGCGTCGGCGCTCAGGCCGTCCAGACCCAGCGTCGCAGCGGTCTCGTGCGCCTTGCGATTGGCGTCCACATCGACCTCGACCCAGCCGCCGTCCGGCAGCTTGACGAAGCGCGTGGTGGCCGCCGCAAGACGCTGCAGGTCGGCCGGACTCAGTCGCATCCCTTCCGCCTCCCATTCGGCACTGACGCTCAACCAGTCGATGCCGGATCCCTTGAGAACCAGCTTCGGCTTCACCAGTCGGCGATTGAGGAACAGGCGCTGGAATCCCGGGTTCCCCAGATACTCCGCCTCCTTCGGCTTGTCCGGCCACGCCGACGCGAGCGCGCTCAGGAACAGCTCGTTCGCATCCCCCACCCATAGCCCCGGTTCCGGCGTGAACCAGTCCAACTGCTGGAGCCAGTGAATCGCGGCCTGGATTCGGGGGTCGTCAATGACCTCCGGACGATCCGCCTGCCCGTTCTTGTGCGGGGTCACACGGGCCCATTCGTGTCCGTTCCACTGCCAGTCGGATCCATCGAGATCGCTGACCGACAGCAGGCGCAACCGGACCACCTCGTCCGCCAGCTCAAAAACAAAGCGGGGCCGGGCGGGATGGGTTATGCAAAGCTGACTCCAGTCCGCCTCCGTGGTGGCGGCCGCGGGTGCCGCACTGTGGCCATTCCGGCCATTCGCTCCGGCCCCGGGGCGGGCTGGACGGTGGGTCTGGGATTTGCGAAGCTCCGTCAGGAGGCGGTGGGACAATTTCTTGACCGGGAGCACGGGGCGCTGCGCCCAGGGACCCAGCAGGGATGCCGGCGGAGCGTTGCGCAGGATGAAGAATTCGTTGTCCACCAGCACCAGCACCGGCTGTCCAACGAAGAACCGGCATTCGGCGAGCGGCCGGGTCTGGCCGTCGGGCAAAGCGAGCAGATGGGTGAAGCTCAGGTCGCCCTCGATGGTTTCAAGATGGGGCTTGAGCTCCGCGATCTGGCCATGGAACTGCAGGCTGGTGGCCTGCCCGGCCAGTTCGAGCCGCGTTCCATGGGCCCAGGTCGCGAGCCACGTCAGCAAATCCGCACCGTCGAGCACCAGGACCTCGCCCTCGCCCACGCGATCCGACCAGTTGGCATGCAGCCAGTCGATCACCGCCCAGTCGTCCGCAGGAAACAATTCCGCCTCGTGCGCGGCGCGGGTGCGCAGCTCGCAGAGGTCGTTGAGGAAGCGTTCCTTTTCCCCTGAGCGGGACCGGAACAGCAGAAACGTGACCGCCAGCTTCCATTGATTCAACTGGTCGGACCCACGTCGCGGTTCGCAGATCACCCGCAGGGCCGCCTTGGGGGCATCCAGGTGGGTGTGCGTCGACGGCAGGAGCCAGTTCTCCAACTCCTGGACGAACTGGGTTTCCTTTTCGGACTGCTCCACCTCCTGGAACCGCTCGAAATTCGCGAACGGGAGCAACTCCGTGGGCAGGGAGCGATTCGCGCGGAGAAACAACATGGCGATCTCCTCCAGCCGCGTCCGGCCCCGAGCCGACTGGATGCGCGTCCACCAGTCGGTGGCCCCGAAATCCCCGCGCCGGAGAGCCAGTTTTTCCAGGTAATCGTCGAAGAGCAGATAGGCCCGCTGGGGATCCGCGCAGCTGCCCAGCAGCTTCAGCACCGCCTCGCGCTCGGCCACCTTCTCCTTCGAGTCCGCGAGTTCCCGCCGCAGGTCGGCAAACGAGCCGTACGTGGTGTTGAGCACCTTGTGGTGGGCGTCGTATTTGGTGCTGGCGGCAACCGGGCGGGTGCCGGACCGTGACAATCGTGAACCTCTAGGCATGACGGGCGTATCTCAGACGATGAGCAACGTAGTGTCGTATCTTCTCTCCTTGCCCCGGGCTCAAGGTCAACAAGGAATTGATTTCAAAACGGGAGGCCACGACCGGGCGGCGTCAGATTTGATTGCACCCGCCACAACGCCCGGGGAGGGTTCCCGATTATTAGCTCGCGTCCCACCACTGCGCCCGTTCGTCCGGTCACCGCCTGGATTCTCTTCGCCCTGGTCGCCATCCTCGTGACGGTGTTCCTGAGGTCCTGGGCCCTGCCCCTCATCGTTCCCGACGAGGGTCGGAATGCCGAGGTTGCCCGGGAAATGAAGGAAAGTGGCGCGTGGCTGGTGCCCACCTACAACGGTCTGCCCTATCTCGACAAACCGGCGTTCTACTTCAAAGCCGTGGCCCTCTCCCTGGCCCTGTTCGGGGACAACGAATTCGCCGCGCGGCTGCCGTCCGCCCTCTTCGCCTGCGCGGTGCTGGCCCTCGCGTGGTCCGTCACCCGGCGTGAATTCGGGTCACGACCGGCGGTGCTCGCGGTCCTGGTCACCACGACACTGCCCCTGTTCATCCTCCAGGCCCGCATCGTCATCTTCGACATCGCCCTCGCACTCTTCGTCTGCCTTTCGATCTTCGCCGGATACCTCGCCGAAACCGTCGAAGGCCCCGCCCGGAGACGCTGGTACTGGCTGGGGGCCGCGGCCGCGGGAGTGGCGACCCTGGTCAAGGGACCCGTCGGTTTCCTGCTGCCGCTGCTCGTCCTGGCCGTATTTCACGCGGTGGAGCGGCGCTGGGATTCCCTCCGGCGCCTGCTGCACCCGGTCCATTTCCTGATTGTTTTCGCCGTGGTTCTTCCCTGGTTTTTCGGGGTCACCTCCCATCACCCGGATTTTCCCGAATACGGGCTTGTCGAGGAATCCTTCAAACGGTTCACGACGAAACAATTTCGGCGCACCGCCCCCGTGTACTACTACCTGCTCGTCGTGCCCGCGACGTTTCTGCCGTGGAGCATTCTACTGCCCGGCGCGGGGCTGGCTGCGCTGCGCCGGTGGAACCAGCTGCCACGCCTCAGCCGCCTGTGCATCGTCTGGAGCTTTACCGTTGTGGTATTCTTCTCCCTCTCGCAGTCCAAACTCCCGGGATACGTCCTCAGCGTGACCGTCCCCTTCGGCATCCTCGTGGCGCAGTTGTTGGAACGGGCGTTCCAACGGCCCGAAGGAACCGCAGCGAGCCTGATTCGCGCCGCCACCCGGATTCTCGCCCTCCTCACAGGAACCCTGGCCGTGGTCGTCGGAGCCGGTCTCGTTTACCTGATGACCCATCCCGATCTTCTGCCAAAACCGTATCGAGTTCTCGGGGCGGACCTCGATCCGTTCGTTCCCCAGTTGCCCTTTGTATTCGCCCTCCTGGTCTCCACCGCAGGGATTCTCGGGGTGGCCCTCCGGCGACGAAGCATCGCGGGATATGTCGCCGGCGTCGCCCTCTTTCCCATGCTCCTGCTGATCTTTGGCGGGGGAATTTTCCAGGAGGTCTTTGAATCCCGTTCGGCAAAACGGATGGCCGCACAGATTGGAAGGATCCCCGAGGGAACGGACCTCGCCTTTCTCGACTGCTTCCCGACCGGCCTCCCGTTTTACCTGGGAAAAACCGGGACGCTCATCACCCGCGACGGTGGAGAACTCACGAGCAATTATGTCATCTACGCGCTGAAGCGTCAGGCAACCTGGCCGCCCCAGGCCATCCCGCTGAGCGAATTCGACACCTGGATCGCCGCCCAAAAGCGTCCGGTTTACCTCGTGTTCCGATCGAACTCACGGGCGGTCGTGGACCGGCTTGCCGCGGAGCGAGGCGCGACCGTCGTCACCCTTCCCCGGGAGTTTCTCGGCATCCTCCTTCCCCCGCGCCGCGGTTCCTGACATGTGCGGGATTTGCGGCATCATCGGATTCGGCGCCCCCGGGGAGGCCAAAGCGCTCCGGGCGCGGGTGGACGCCATGCTCGAGGCACTCCGCCATCGCGGCCCCAATGCCCTCGCGGCCTTCGGAACCGACACCGCCGTCCTCGGCGCCACCCGCCTCGCAGTCCGGGGCATCGACGCCCCGAGCCAGCCGTCCGTGGACGCCGCGAGTGGGGTGATTGTCGTTTGCAATGGCGAAATCGACAATCACCGGGAACTACGTCGATGGCTCGAGGATCGCGGCCGCACCGTGCCTCCCGGCAGTGACGTCGAAGTGCTGCCCGGACTTTATCTTGAACTGGGCGACGCCTTCGTGGAGCGATTGGTCGGCGCCTTCGCGCTCGCCGTCTGGGATCCCCGAACCCAGCGCGCCATTGTCGCTCGCGACCGGGCCGGGGAACGCCCCCTGTTTTTCACCCAGCGCCCCGACGGTCTGCGGTTCGCGAGTGAAATCGCCGCACTGCTCGCGGCCGGGGACCAGGCCGCAGCCGTCTCTTCCACTGCCATCCGAGGCTATCTTCAGTTTGGAAACTTCGCCGCCCCCCGCTCCCCCTTGGATGGAGTCGAGAAGGTCGCCCCGGGGGAACGGATCATTTTCGAAAACGGATCCGTTCGACGGGAACGCTATTGGCGCTGGTCCATCACCCGCACCGAAAAGCGGACGCCTTCGCTCGACGAGTTCGACGGGGTCTTCCGTGAGGCGGTGCGCCGGCAAAGCGATGTGGACATCGATTTCGCGGTGTTCCTCAGTGGCGGACTCGATTCCTCGCTGGTGGCGGCCGTGACCCGGTCGCTCCACCCGGACCGTCCGCTGCGCGCCTATACCGTCCGCTTTGATGTCGATTCCTTCGACGAGGGCGATTTCGCCGCCACCGTCGCCGAACGTCTCGGCATGCGCCAGGAGTCCGTGTGGGTCCGGCCCGAGGATCTGCAGACGGAACTTCCGGCCCTGGTCCGGCGCGTGGGTGAACCCCTCGCGGATCCCGCCTGGCTTCCCGCGGCCCTTCTCGCACGCCAGGCGGCCAAGGAATTCCGGATGACGCTGGTCGGCGAGGGAGCCGACGAATTGTTTGGAGGATATCCCACCTACCTCGGGGCGCGCCTCGCCCAGCGATACTCCCGCCTTCCCTCGCCCCTCCGCACCCTTCTCCGCCGTGCCGTCGAGGCTGTGCCCGCCAGCGACAAGAAGGTGACCGTGTCCTACCTCCTGAAACGCTTCGTGCAGGGCGCGGAACGGGAAGGCATGGCACGGCATCAACTGTGGAATTCCAACATCTCCCCGGAACTCCTTCGACGTCTCGGAGTCGAACCGGTTGGACTGCCCGGACCGGATCCCGAGGGACCGGAACTGCTGGATCGCGTCCAGCAATGGGATCTCGAAGTCCCCCTGGCCGAGGGGCTCCTGACCAAGGCGGACCGGGCCAGCATGAGTTTCGCCCTTGAGCTGCGCGCTCCATTCCTAGACGAGGCGGTTCTCGATTTCGCCGCCCGGCTGCCGGTTTCTGAACGGATCCGCGGGATGACCACCAAGGTCTTCCTTAAGCGCTACGCCCTCCGGTATCTGCCGCGCGAAATCGTGCACCGACGCAAGCGTGGTCTCTCCGTTCCCCTCGGACGCTGGCTCCGTGGTCCGCTGCGCGACTGGGCTGCGGATGCCCTTTCCCCCGCCCATCTGCAACCCGTCGGCGTGGATCCATCCGCAGCTCGCGAGGTGTTCCAGGAGCATCTGGATCGACGTGCAGACCACGCCCGGGCCCTCTGGACCCTGATTGTGCTCAGCCACTGGTACCAGCAGACGCGACCGCCCGGATAACGGGACCCCGCTGCCCGGCCCGACCTGTTGTTGCCCGCCGCCGCTACTTCGCCCAAGCCTGAATCACCACGGACTCTCCCACCGGCAGCGTGACGTCGACGGTCACCTCTGGAGGATTGGCGGCACCATTAAGCGTGGCATCGGTCACCACAGACGGGGAATGCTCCGGAATGACCGCCACTTGGACAGCCGTATTGGCACCGAAACCAGTCCCGCGAAGGACGACGCTTTGATTCGGCGAGGTTCCCGCCGGCAGCTCAAACCTTACCGCCTCCGTGGCATTCACCGGAATGGACTGTCCCGCGACGGAAACCACCGAAAGCTTGGGAGGGGTCGGAGGCAGTGAATACATCCGGGTTCCCCGGGTGAGGCTGCCGAGGTAGGTCAAATTCCGAAATGCGTTCGGATCACTGCAATCCACCCGAATCCTCCCGCTTCCACCACCCGCCACACCGTCCGCAAAGATCCGTCCACCCCCACCCCCAGTGGGCGCCACAATTCGGACCGCCCCCCCGCTGCCCCCTCCAATGGGCGAATAGCCTCCCCGGGCATTGATGGCCCCGTTGAGGACGATTCGCGTCGAGGACGCGACGAGAATGGCACCCCCGCCTCCCCCCCCGCCGTGTCCGGGGTTCCCACCTGAACCCGCGGAGCCGGATCCCCCGATGAGCGGGTTGATCAATACGTTCCCGTAGGTGCGCGGGTTCCCCCCGGCTGCCGCGGCATAAACTCCAAGATTCGCTCCATTCGCAGCAATGCCCCGCCCAGGTCCCTGGCCATCCCCTCCCCGGTTTCCCGGCGCGCCCGGACCAAATCCTCCATTGCCGCCGTCGAATCCACCAGGACCTCCCACACCGGCAACGGCGCCTCCATTCGGCCCGCCCGCTACGTCAATCGTCCCTTCGATCGTCACATCCCCCTTCGCCAGCAGGACCACCGGCGTGTTCAATGGATTCTTCACAAAGGACAAGGTGGCGTTCGGTCCCACCGTGATTTTCGTGCAGTGGAAAATACCGTCCGCAGGCATCTCCAATTGGGTGTCCGTGGTAACGTTGATCTCACCATAGCTTCCGTTGCCTGTCGGATCCGCGTCGAAATCGACGGCGGCGGCATTCGCAGCCGCCGTGATCATCGCCAGGATTCCAAGGGCCACGCCGGTGCGCAGGAGGGTGTAGGGATTCAATTTCATGGAGGTCTCTCCGGTTTGAGATTTAGGAAATTTGAAACGGCTCATCGTTGATCAGGGAATGCGAACGGACACTGTCGGATTCCCTTTCCAGGGTCCGGGGGAGGCCAGCTCATCAACCGGAACCAACCCCAACTGAACCCGCGGTGACGCGACCCAGGGGCCCGGAAGCTCCTGTTCCTCGATCGGAGCGAGGTTTCCTTGAATGGGCGGAATCGAAAGAAAGGGTCCGGAATTCGCCAATTCCGAAGCATCCATGACCTGGAACGCAACGGGCGGGACGGCCAGGATCGGGCCGGCGTGTTCGCCCAGGACTTCCAATGGATCCTGGATTCCCCCGGAAACACCGGGAACAGCCAGAACCAAGAGCGTGGGATGGGATTCCGGATCCCTTGGATTGGTGCCCTCATGGACTTCCACTTCATCCGCCCAGCCATCGCCGTCTGTGTCCTCGGAAAAGGGATTCGTTTGCGCCGAGCTTTCCTCGCTGTTGGTCAGACCATCCCCATCGGCATCCCCGGAATCCCCTCCAGGCGCCACCCAGAACGTGCTGGAAACCGCTGCCCCCATCGAATTCCCCACCCGGTCCCGAACGCCCCCCACGGTCCAACGATAACGTCCGTTCGCAAGAGGCGAGGAAACCTGCAGCAATATGGCCTGGGCCGCTGCAGAGTAGGAAAGGGTCCCCGTGATCAGGGCGTCGTCGAGAGTTCCCAATTCAAGATCAGGACCCGCGCTCATTAGGTAAATAGCCGCCGGCGAGAGCGACCCCGGATCCAAAGGCTCATTGAACCGCGCCACCACCGAGGAGACAGACTCCACGGTGCTGTTTGCCGTCGGGGCGAAACCCACCACGCGCGGAGGTGTCTGGTCGGGAAGGAGCGGCACCGTGATCTCGACCAGGGGACTGGTGTTCCCCGCGGTGTCGACTGCCCGGGCCCCGAGGCGAACGGCAGTCACGGTGGCCGTCCGTTCCGGGGCCGTGAAGCGATACTCATAGGGCCACGTCGAATCCGCAGCGACTCGAACCCCATCAAGGTAGAACTCCACGCTTCGAACAAAGACATCGTCATTCGCCAGGGCCACCAGACGGCCCGGCTGACCGGATTCAATCTCCGCGCCTCCTCCCGGGAAATCCGTCTGCAGGGTCACGGTGGGCGCGATGCCCGCCGTATCGGGCACCGTCAACTGAACCACCTCCACTCCGGCGAGTCCGTCGGCCAGAACGGCGTAGCCTCCATACAGTGTCACAGCCTTGCTCATTCCGGGGGTCGGAAACGACGCGAGGAATTGAAGTCCGGTTCCATCCTCACCGAGATCGTAGAGGGAAATGTCATGGGGTTCCGAGTTGTTGAACCCGATCCCATCCGCCGCAACCGCAAGGGTTCCCATCACCGGCACGAGGTGCTTCCATCCGGCAATTGTCGTCACGTTCAGCTTGGCCAGCACCGGAACCGCAGGGTCCGCAAGGTCGAAGACTGCGACCCCTTCCAAGGTCGTACCATAAAGCTTTCCACCCGCAGCGGCGAGACGGCGACGGACCGGCTCGATGTCCGGGAACCGGGCTCCCGTATTGATGGCGCTCTGCCACTTCATGCCGTCCTCCGAGAGGGCCACCACATGCAGGACAGCATTGGCCCACGCGTACAAGTACCCGTCCAATATCGCCAGGTCGCTCACGGGGGAAGCTCCCGGAATTGACAAGGAATTCACCACTGTCCCGGTCGCCGCCTCAATTTGAAAGATGCCCCCGGAAGCGGTCCCAGCATACACGCGGGCGTCCCGAATCAACACCGTCCGGGTAATCCCGGGAAGGGACACCGTCGCGGAGATCTGGGGTGCCGCCGGATCGGACAGATCCAGCACAGCCACCCCTCCCGAACCGAACGCCACGGCTCCGAAGCGACCCTCAACGGCAACTCCATTGGCTTCCCCGGAACCGGGAATCCGCGTCAACAACGTCGGGCGCCGCGGGTCGGACAAATTCACGACCGCAACGCCCGCCGGGCCATCCGCCACCAAGGCCATGGAATCTCCGACAGCCACGTCCCGGGCATCGCCGGGAGTGTCCACGCTGGCAATGATTCCCGGGCTGGTGGGAAGGCCATCTGCAGGATTGCTGCGGTTGATCAATTCCTGAAGGTCGCTGATTCCGTCCTGATCGGAATCCGCCCGGTCGTCCCGAGTTCCAAGGATGAATTCCGCCTCCGTCGGCACGCCATCCCCATCCGTATCCCCCGCAGGAATGGGCTTCGGGTTGCCGAATTCAATCCGGGTCGGAACTCCGGCAGACGCGCTGGTGAACACGGCATCGTGGTAAGTAAGCCTGGGCCCCACCAGGAGCCGGATGCGGTACTGGGTATTCGGCCTCAGGATCAACCCCGTCACGTAGCCGCGGGTTTCGGTCCGACCCCTCCGAACCAAACCCGTTTCGAGATCCGTCAATACGTACCAGCCTTGAACGGGAGGATACATCAGGTCGGCATCGGCCGACGCCAGGACCCGTTCCACCAACTGACGTTGCCGGAGGGCGCTGTAGGCCGAGGGGGACTTCCCGCCATAGGCGGCATTCAACTCCTGGTTCACCTCCAGGACCCGTGTCTGGTCGGCCGGAGACAGATCCTCGAATCGGTCCGCTTTGTTGAGAAGTGCCTCCAGGATGAACCACAACTGCGCCTGCGCGGAAAGATCGGCATTGATCTCCTGGACCAGCGCCAAGACCGGATCCGATTCCAACTCCGCACTCCTCGCCCGCCGCCCTTGGGAGGAGGAAACGCCGTTGCCGAGATGCAGAAAACACTTCATCCAATGCTCCTTACAGCGCTCGCCGTCTTCACGGCACTGCTGGGAGCAACGTGCGGCTTCGGCACAATCCTTGCCCTTCGACAAGACGTCCACCCAATCCTCCGGACGTTCCGGGGTCCCGCAGTCCTTGTAGCAGGCAAGAGCACAGGCAGCGGCTCGGGCATCACAAAGGCGAATCTCACGAAGATTGTCGGAGGGCTCCTCCTTGCAGTCACAATTGCCGCCTCCTCCACTGAAGGTCCCCTCCTCCAGCAGCCCTCCCGTTCCTCCGTTGTCGGGACAATTCCCTCCCGTGGGCGGCCCACCATCGGCCGGCGTTGCATTAGAAACCCCATGCCACCCCGGCTGCCGGATGCCCACCCCTGGATCCGTCACCGCAAAGTCTCCATCGTCCGAGATGGTCATGGATCCCTGCAGTTCCCAGCGCCCCGAATCATGATTGAAACTCCACAAGGCCGTTTTCGCTCCAGGCGGCAGTTTTTCACCGGTGACCGGATCCGGAAGGTTCGGAAACTTCGCAGGGACAGGCGTGTCAAAATTCTGAGGACCACTCGACTGGATGGAAATATCGATGGCGTGGTTGAGCCCCTCCGGCAGCGGTTCCGGCAACCGATCCGATGCCACCGGCGCCAGGCCAATCAACCCGCCACGCTTGCCGTCGTCGGAATACAGCGCGTTCGGAGGAACGACGATCTCGACCCCAGCCAGTGCAGGGTTCTGGGCGATGACGGACGTCGGAAAGGTCACCCGAGTTTCCTCCGTGGCGCTGACGGGCTGGAGGGTCCCGGACGCGACCCGCGGCAGGTAAATCAGACCGGTGCCCCCCGCCAAGTTGTTCGTGCGTCCCGGCTCAGCAAACCACGCCTTGCCGATGACAGGGTAATACGCCCCGTCCGGCCACTGGCTCAGAGGTGATGTCCGGCCGTCCACATTGACAAAGAACCGTCCGGCGGGCGCCGGCTCGACCCGAAACCGACCGTCAGCCCCAGTGAAGAACGTCATCTTCGGATCATCCTCCAAACCATCCACGGTGATCTTCACTCCGGGAATCGGCACCTCGGCGCCCCCGGCGTCCTTCTCCGACTTCAGGACCCGCCCCACAACCGCCGTGGCAGGCAATGGCGCGGAATTGAACGTGATGAAGTTCAGGACCCGCGATCCACCCGGAACCCGATCCCCATCCAGATCCACCGGCCGCCCCGAAGCGTCGAGCAGTCCCGCGCCGTCCATCGTCACGGACACCCGCGTCCCGCCCGGAAGATCCTCGAGGAAGAAGAGCGTGGCCCGGGTGCGATCTGGAGAGAGGTCGGCGCGAGTCAGCAACCGTCGCCCCGCCGCCACCGCGTACAGATGATTGGTGTCCATCACCGTCTCGGGCGAAAGGGGGGAACTCAACACGAAGAGCACTTCATGCCGAACGGAGACCGTGCCCTCCCCATCCACGGGCACCGTGGAAACCACCGTCAACAAGCCGGTATCCACTGAGCGCAGGCGGAAAAACCGCTCCCGCACGGACGCCGGGAGCGTCACCGACCACCGACCATTCGCCGGGACCGGCGTCTCCGAAACCGCGGCCCAAAGGGCGATCGTCCTGAGCACATCCACCTGCTCCACGACGTAACTCTCCGGGGTCACCGGCCAGGAAAGCGTGACCCGGCCATCTGCCAACGGGTTCACCGACACGGACGGGGACGCCGCACGGAGACCAGCGCAAAGTCCGATTAGCGCAATTCCCGACAGGAGTACCCCGGCCCATCGCCGACCGGCAAACTCAGACCAAGCTCCGGAGACAAGACGCTTCATGGAATCTTCATGAGCCATACCCCGCCAACGACTGCAGTGATGCTTTGGGGAAGAGGTTCATTGTCGATTCTGGGAAGGAGACCAATCACACCCTCCCGAACGCAAAATTCAATTCTGAACTTTCACATAGGAGAAAAATATTAACCGGAGAGCGAACCGAATTCGGACCAAGGAATACGCCTAACCAAGAATGGCAGCATCACACCCAAGGGAACATCGGAACCACGGCGTGGACTCAAGAATGAAGTCGTGATCGGACGGGACCGCATGTTAAAGACGCCCTCATGCCTGAACCGACGACGCCTTCCAGGTCGGCCCGTCCCGTTTGTGCGACTCCCTGGGGGCCGGGGTCAATTCCCACCGTTGCCTGTCCCCACTGCGGGTGCGCGCTCCAAATCCGGTCGTTCCGGTTCCCACTGAACACGCTGCTGATCGCCGCCTCCCTTCTCGCGCCTCTCGCAGCCCTCGTCGTATTGCATCGGAACACCGAGGCGACGATTCTCATCGCATTCGGCCTGGCCCCGGGGATGGCCCTAGCCAGCGGAGTCGTTCTCGGACTTCGCATCGGCAAGTCCGTCACCGGCAAGCTCGGCCTCGCCTGTATCATCTCCATCTTCCTCTGTATGGGTTCCGAGCTGACCCTCGCGGCCGGATGCGCATCGCTGAACCGCTGACCCGGGATGAACCACACGTCCGCAACCGGCATCGACCTCCGGATCCGCCCCGTCCGGGAACTCCTCAAGTCCACCACCACGCGCTGCCCGAAGTGCCTCCGCCCCGTTCCCGGTGAGGTTTGGCGCGAAGGGGCCGGTCCGGCCAGAGTGATGCTGTACCGCACGTGTCCCGAGCACGGCTCCAGTTCTTCCTGCCTCGCCAGCGACGCGCGGTTTTATTGGCTCGCACGAGGCAGCGGATCCGATTCCTGCTGTGGCAGCAGCTCCCCGGGTTGTTGCACCGCCGAAGGGACGGCGTCGGGTACACTCGGACGCAACGCGGCCGGACACGGGGACGCCCCCTTTGAGACGCTCTCCACCTGCCTCGCACTGATTGAGATTGTCCGGTCCTGCAACCTGTCCTGCCCAACCTGCTACGCGGACTCCCCCCTTGGCACCGGCACGCACGTGGACGCCGTGCCCATCTCCGAACTCCAGGACCGCATTGAATCCGTCATCGGCCGCAAGGGAGGTATTGAGATCCTGCAACTCTCCGGTGGGGAGCCGACGCTGCATCCGCAGTTTTTTGAACTCCTCGCCTGGGCGCAGTCCCATCCGAAGATCGACTACGTCCTGATCAACACCAACGGCGTGCGACTGGCGCAGGACGAGGCCTTCGCCTCGGAACTCGCCACCGCCGCATCCCACCGAAAACTCCAACTGTATCTCCAGTTCGACGGAATCCAGGATGCGGCGCAGCGCACGTTGCGCGGCGCGGATCTCCGCGGGGTTCGGACCCGCGCCCTGGATCGGGCCGCTGCCATGGACCTTCCCGTCACCCTCGCCATGACCGTGACGCCGGAGAATCTTCCGCACCTGTGGGAGGCGATTGCCTTCGGACTCGCACGCCCCATCGTCCACGGAATCACTTTCCAGCCGATGTTCGGCAGCGGCCGCCTCCCGGCCCCGGACACCCGTCGCCTGAACACCGCCGACCTCCTCCTTGCCGCCGTGAACCAGAGCGGCGGGCAACTGAAGTTCGAGGATTTCACACCCCTGCCCTGCGGGGATCCCAACTGCGCCACTCTCGGGTATCTGCTCCGGCTCGATGGCCGAATCCATTCGGTCAGCGAGTTCCTCGACTTCGGACACCTACAGGGATTTCTCAAGGACAAGGTCCATTACACGCTCGAGGACCTCGCCCGATGCGGCTGCGAAACGGAACCGCTCGGTGCGTTGCTCAAGACTTTGGAACTGCGGTCGAGCATCGCGTTTCGCATCATGGTCAAACCGTTCATGGATGCTTGGACCTGGGACCAGGACCGCATCGACCGTTGCTGCACCCACGTCATCCGGTCCGACGGCTCCATCGACTCCTTCTGCCGCCACTATTCGGGATTCCCGGATACCATCGCCGCTTCAAATCCGCGATGACCGGACTCTTTGAACTGCCCGCGACTCCAGACAATCCACCCTATTACGGTTGGCTGATGCTCCTGGCCGTCGTGTTGAGTCTCGTCTTCTGGTCGCGTCTGGCCCGTCTGGATGATCGACTACTGCTGGTGTACCTCGGCGCCCTCGCGGGCGCTTTCCTCGGGGCAAAGATGATCTACGTGCTGGCCGAGGGTTGGAGGGATTTTGCCGAACCCGACCGCTGGCGGCGACTGGCCACCGGCAAGACCATTCTCGGCGCCCTGCTCGGCGGCTATGCCGGGGTGGAACTCTCCAAGAAGCTCATCGGATACCCCCGCGCCACCGGGGACTGGTTCGCCATGATCGTGCCAGCCTCAATCGTGCTGGGCCGTATCGGATGCCTGCTGCACGGATGCTGTCTCGGGAACGTCTGCGAATCCTTCCACTGGTGGACACTCACCGACCGCAGCGGCATTCCCCGCTGGCCCGCCGTGCCGGTGGAAATTGCGTTCAACCTCGCGGTGATCGGCATCTTCTGGATCTTTAGGAAACGCCACTGGTTCGCCGGTCAGCATTTCCACCTCTACCTCATTGCGTACGGACTATTCCGGTTTGTTCATGAGTTTGGACGCGCCACTCCCCGGATCCTCGGGCCCTTCAGCGGCTATCAACTCGCCGCCCTCGCCGTAACGGCTCTGGGAACTTGGCGATTCCACACCCGCCAACTCAGCGAAGCCCGGTCCACGCCGGCGACGCGGACCTCATAGCGCAAGAACGCGGAATGCGGCGGCGGTTCCCTGCCAAACTTCCACGCGCGTGAGTCACGACCGGCGGGGCCGGGAAACACGCACCACCACCCGATACAAGATCCGCACCAGGAGATCGCCGCGGCCGCCCCGGGCACGCGGAAGGCCCCCACCCTCGATCCGAAGCTCCGTCCCGCGAGTCAGTCCACGGCGAATTTCCAAGCGGTGCTGCATGCCGTCGGGGCCCCTGAGGACTTCCACTCCACCCCGCTCCACGCGCGTCGGGGAGATCTGGAGATCGCAACGAAGATCGGATCCCCGCGCTTTGAATCGGAATCCCGGCCGTACCGCCACCTTCAACACCAACACGCCTCCCCCCACCGAACCCTCGCGCGGAATCCGAAACCTCGTCCCCGGCGCCGTCTCGGGGGGAACCACCAAACGATAGGTCTCGGGACCGTCTGGATTCCCCGGGTCCCTCACCGAGACATCCCGGGTGGTGCCCGCGAACAACTCCTCGATGCTCAGCGAAACCTCCTGAACCAGCGGAATCGCCTTACTCCGGACCCCGCCGGTTCGGCCCGAACGTCCGCCGGCTTCCCGTTCCTCCAAGTCACGGTCGTAGGTGCGCCGACGTGCCGGATCCCCCAGGATTTCGTACGCCAGGTTGATCCCCGTCATCTGCTCCACCGCCTCGGCCGAGTCCGGATTCACATCCGGATGAAAGACCCGGGTCATCTTCCGGTACGCCTCCCGAATCTGCTCCGGAGTGCACCGCCGATGAAGTCCGAGGCGCGCATAATGATCGGGAGTGGACATGGCCGCTGACATGAAATGAATCTGGAAAATCCTCTCCGTTTCCACGTTGAAACGCGAGCCTCCCCTCATCCCGCGGTTGCCGCGGGCGGACAGCCTGAAGGCTGCACTACAAACGCCACGCTCGTAGTCCAGGCTTTAGCCTTCCTCGGGCAGGAATTCGGACCGCCCCTCGAGAACTTCTCACCCCACTTCCGATTCCTCCTTCCCGGGTCCCCGTTGTGCAGGTAAGACCTTCTCCATGCAGCCTTGTGCCAACCCCCGATCCTTCCGATGGATCCTTCCCCTGCTCGCCGGGATGGCAGTCCTCCTTTCCGCAACCGTTTCCCACGCTGCGGAACCCCTGACGCTCCACACGCGATCCCGGACGGCGTCCAGTCCCGACACCAACCAGGTGCAAGTTCGGGAGTCTTCGCTGCAATGGGACCCCTCGCGAACTGCACTCGTCATCTGCGACATGTGGGACCGTCATCATTGTCCCGATGCCACCGAGCGCGTCGGCGAAATGGCCCCACGGATGAACGAGGTCGTGCGGGCCGCCCGGGCGCGGGGTATCCAGATCATCCATTGCCCCAGCGATACCATGGAGTTCTACAAGGACCACCCCGGGCGCAAACTCGCGCAGTCCGCCCCCAAGGTGGACTCCCCGGTGCCGCTTCAGAACTGGTGCTCCCTGAACACCGCCCGGGAGGCAGGTCTTCCCATCGACGATTCCGACGGCGGCTGTGACGGCTGCCCCGAATGCCCGGGCTATCGCGCTTGGTCCCGGGAACATCCGGCACTGGAGATCGCGGAGGGCGACGCCATCACCGACTCCGCCGAGGCCTACTACCTCATGCGCCAGCGCGGCATCACCAACGTGATTGTCATGGGAGTCCACATCAACATGTGCGTGCTGGGCCGTCCGTTCTCCATCCGACAGATGGTGGCGCAGGGACAGAACGTGGTCCTCATGCGGGACATGACCGACTCGATGTACAACCATCGCAAGGCCCCCTTCGTCTCCCATTTCCGCGGGACCGAGATGGTCGTGGAACACATCGAACGCTACTGGTGCCCCAGCATCACCAGCGTGGATTTTCTCGGCGGGCAGCCCTTTCGGTTTCGGGACGATATCCCCAAGCGGGTCGTCATGATCATCGGGGAGAACGAATACCAAACGTGGGAAACCCTTCCGGAGTTCGCCCGTTCGGACCTCGCCTGGCGCGGATTGAAGGTGGACTACGTGATGGCGTCCCCGAAGGAAGGGGATCCGAACTTCAAGGACATCGACGCCATCCGGAATGCCGACCTCTTGGTCGTCAGCGCCCGTCGCCGAACCCCACCCAAGGCCATGCTGGAACTGATCCGCGCGCACCTCGCCGCCGGCAAACCGCTCGTGGGAATCCGCACGGCCAGCCACGCGTTCGACGCCAAACCCGAGGATCCCGACCGTTTCGCAGGCTGGCCCGGGTTCGATCTCGAAATCCTCGGTGGACACTACGGGGGGCACTACGGGAACAAGCCCCCGGAGGCTCCCCACACCTTCGTCGAGGGCGTCCAGTCCAACGCCACGCATGTGATCCTGACCGGCGTCAGCACCGCACCCCTGTCCGTCACTTCACACCTCTACAAATACTCCGATCTCGGTCCCTCGACGATTCCGCTGCTGCGCGGACACGTGGAAGGACAATCCACCTGGGAACCGGTGGCCTGGGTCAACACGGCGGCCGACCGTCGCGTTTTCTACACCTCGTTGGGAAATCCCGACGACTTCCGCCTGCCGATGTTCCGACGGCTGCTGCTCAACGGCATTCTCTGGTGCCTGCATGAACCAATTCCTCCGTTCATCCCGGAACGTACGTCTCCCGGGTCCAAGGCGGAGAACCCCACCCCGAAGCCGCCGCCTGCGGTAACGACTCCGCCCGCGGCGGCAACGATTCCCTCGGTTCCGGATCTCCCCCAGGAAGCCAATGCCCCCGCACTGAGTCCGGCAGACGCGGCAAGCCGCTTCCATGTGGCGGACGATCTCGCCTGGGATCTGGTGCTGTCCGAACCGGAGATCGCGCAGCCCGTATTCCTCAACTTTGATGAACGCGGCCGGATGTGGGTCGTCGAGTATCGCCAGTACCCGTCTCCCGCCGGACTCAAGATGGTCAGCCGCGACAGTGTCTGGCGCGCCGTTTACGACAAGGTCCCGCCGCCCCCGCCGCACCAGTTCCGGGGCGCCGACCGGATCACCATCCACGAGGACGCCGACGGCGACGGCTCCTTCGAGCGCCACAAAGTCTTCGTCGACGGACTCAACATCGCCACCGCCGTCGAACGCGGCCGCGGCGGCGTCTGGGTGCTGAATCCTCCGTATCTCCTTTTCTATCCGGATGCCAATAGCGATGACGTCCCCGACGCGGATCCCGAGGTTCGCCTGGCTGGCTTCGGACTCGAGGACACGCACAGCGTCGCGAACTCGCTTCGGTGGGGTCCCGATGGCTGGCTCTACGGCGCCCAAGGCAGCACCGTGACGGCCAACATCCAGGTCTTGGGCCCGGACGGGAAACCGCTCAACGCCACCCCCATCTATTCCCAGGGCCAAAACATCTGGCGCTATCATCCGGAAAAGCGGATCTACGAAGTCTTCGCCGAGGGCGGCGGGAATGCGTTCGGATGCGAGATCGACAGCCAGGGTCGGATCTTTTCCGGACACAACGGCGGCGACACCCGCGGCTTTCACTACCAGCAGGGCGCCTATCTCCAGAAGGGCTTTGAGAAGCATGGTCCGCTCTCGAATCCGTATGCCTTTGGATACTTCCCCGCGATGCCGCACGACAACGTCCCGCGGTTCACCCACAACTTTCTGATCTACGACCACGGCGCCCTGCCCGCTCATTACACCGGACACCTCTTCGGCGTGGAACCCATCCAGGGCCGCATCGTGGAAAGCGAGATCGCGCCCGACCAATCGTCGTTCCGCACCCGGGACCTTTCGCGTCCCGTCACCAGCGACGACCGCTGGTTTCGTCCGGTGGACGTCAAGGTCGGACCCGATGGCGCCCTCTACGTCTGTGACTGGTATGACCAGCAGGTGAATCACTATCGGAATCATGAAGGACACATGGACGCCTCCAACGGCCGGATTTATCGGCTTCGTGCGCGCACTGCGCGGCCCGTCCATGCCCCCGACCTTTCCCGACTCGACGACGCCCAGCTCGTCGTGCGTCTCTCCGACACCAACCGCTGGGTCCGCCAAACCGCTCTCAGACGAATTGGGGACGGGCACAACTCCGCCCTGATCCCGACGCTGACAACCTCCCTCGACTCCTCCCAGGGACAATCCGCACTGGAAACACTGTGGGCCCTGAACCTGTGCGGTGGGTTCACCGACACCGTTGCGTTGAAGGCGCTGGATCATCCGGACCCCTTTGTTCGACTCTGGACCGTCCGGTTGCTCGGAGACACCCGTCACGTGTCCCCACCCATTGCCCAAGGTCTGCTGCGCCGCGCCGCGATCGAAACCAATCTGGAAGTTCGGGATCAATTGGCCTCCACCGCCGCCCGCCTGCCCGCACCGGACGGACTCTCCCTCGCGAAAGTCCTCGCGCTCCGCCCGGAGGACGCCACCGACAACCGGATGCCGCTGCTGATCTGGTGGGCCATCGAAACCCAATGTGCCTCCCATCCTGAAGCCGTTCTCCAGCTCTTTGAGGATCCCGGCTTTTGGAAGAGTCCGCTGGTTCGGACCCAGTTGCTGGATCGCACCGCACGCCGTTTCGCCAGCGCCGAATCCCGTCGCGATCTGCAGGTGTGCGCGCGACTCTTTGAACTGTCCCCGGACCCGGAATGCAGCCGTCGCCTCATGTCCGGCTTCGAAGCCGCGTATCGGGGCCGAAGTCTCTCCGGGCTGCCGGACCAACTGGTTGCCGCCATGGCCCGGCACGGAGTGGGATCTCCGGCGTTTGCCCTGCGCCAGGGGGATCCGAAGGCCGTGCAACGGGCGCTCCTGGTGATCACCGACGAGACCGCGACTCGCGACGAGAAACTAGCATTCCTGGGCGTGATGAGCGAGGTCCGCGTTCCCGGCGCCGTTCCGGCCCTCAGCAAGGCCTATCAGGGCGTTGTGCGGGACGACGCACTTCGACGCGCGATTTTGTCCGCGCTCCAGAATTACGAGGACCCGGCCATAGCGACGATCGTCCTCAGCGCGTATCCGGCCCTGGGCCCGGAGGGTAGGACCGCCGCGCAGACCCTGCTGGCGAGCCGGGCGTCCTGGAGTCGGGCTTTCGTATCCGCGATTCTCCAGAAACCCTCGGAATGGCCGGCCCCGCCGATTCCCCCGAAATCCGTTCCTCCCGGCGTCGTCCGCAAGTTGAAGCAGCACCGGGATCCGGAACTTCAGGAGGCCCTGCGGACGCTCTGGCCCGACACGGGAAAGCCCACGTCGGCGGAAATGGACGCCCAGATCCGCAGGCGGGCCGGACTCATCGTTGGGGGCACTGGGGATCCCTACAATGGCCGAACACTCTTTCAGGGAACCTGCGGGGGTTGCCACAGGCTCTTCGGCCAGGGAGCGCAGGTGGGTCCGGACCTCACGGTCTACAATCGGGCCGACATCGAATCCATGCTGCTCGCCATTGTGAATCCCAATGCGGAGATCCGCGAAGGCTTTGAGAATTTTTCCGTGGAAACGCGCGACGGCCGTTCCCTGTCTGGATTCCTGGTTGAGCAGGATGACCGCACCGTGGTCCTGCGGGGACTCGACAATCAGAATGTCGTGTTGTCCCGGACGGAGATCGCCGATCTGCAACCCGCCGGAATGTCCCTCATGCCCGAGGGTCTGTTGGACTCCCTCGACGACCAGCAGACGCGCGACCTCTTCGCCTACCTCCGCAGCACCCAACCCCTCGTCGGAGAAGCCCCGCGCCGCGCCAGCGCGAAATAACGCCCCTCGTTCCCCACAGGAGGGCATTCATGTTGCGAGCCCCATTCAATTCACGCCCGGCGTGTCCGAAGCCACCCGGCGGTTCGTAGACATGGTTTCACTATAAACTCTCAGACGGTTTGAACCTATGGTCGTAGTCGCCGCAGTCGATTAATCCTTGCCTCAAATTGGTGGCGGGAGCAATTTCAGTGATACCAAATCGCCAAGAATCCCAACGACGCTCAAATTCTCTATGAGACTAGACTTGGCATTACCCTTGGCGATCACCGTAATGCCTTTCACCACTCCAGCATTTGGCGGTCCGCTAGACCTTCCAATTTTGGGTTCCGCCATAGTTTTTTCTCTCGATGTAAACTCTGACGGGATTAATGAATTTGAGTATGGCTACGGGGCTGCTTCCATGGAAGCGACACCTCCCGCAGAATATTATAGGGTATCCATTGGACTCAAAAGCTTTGGGGCGGGAAGGTATGTGGTCTCAAGGAGCGGAGAGATACCGTTTTCTGAGGGAGAAGAGATTTCGATCTCAAATGGGGAGAACTTGACCCAGACAGGAAGCAACTGGATTGGCCTTCTCGGTTATGACGAAAGTCGTGAAATTCCCGGTGCTGTTTGGAATTTCTTCGACGTCTTCAAGAAACAGCCGGGGCAGTTTTGGCGAACAAAGACGGACTTCTTGATTGGAATCCGCTTCAACTTAGAAGATGGACCCCATCACGGCTGGATTCGATTTCACCGCAAGGATTTGCTCTTCACGACGGCTTTTGAGGTGGCATCCTACGATTGGAATCCAGAGCCTCGGCAGTCAATCCGGGCGGGTTTTCCCCCAGAAATCCAAATTTCCTCGGCAAGAACGTCCGATGGTTTACATTTAAGTTGGCCGACATCAGTGTTGAATTGGGTGTTGGAGTATAGTGCTTCCCTGGGGACAAACGCGGTTTGGATTCCGGTTGGGAATGTAAACGGTAATGACGCGGTGCTTCCGTTGACGGAGGATCACCAATTCTATCGCCTACGGAGGCCCTAGCGGTCTTCAAAGCTCGCGGGCAAGCCGATCAAGCTGACCACGAGTTGAACTGGATCGAGAAAACGGAGGCTCAGGATTTCATCCTTCAAGCGCCAGATCTGCTTCCGAACGGCAACACGCCATCCCTCCCATTCGACCGTCCCACTCAGCCCACGATCTCGCGGATGGGGCTCCCCTCCTCCACCAGCTTCATCGTCCGCCCCAAGGCGTGGATCTCCATCTTCTTCGGATCCAAACCGAGCTGGTGCAGAATCGTCGCGTGAAGGTCGCTGCAGTAGTGAGGGGACTCCACGGCCTTGTAACCGACCTCATCCGTGGCGCCGTGAACTACCCCACCCTGGATCCCACCGCCGGCCATCCACGACGTGTATCCCTTCGGATTGTGGTCCCGCCCGGTGGTGTTCTGCGACCACGGGGTTCTCCCAAACTCACTGGTCCACACCACCAGCGTTTCGTCCAACATCCCACGCTGGCGCAGATCCCGGATCAACCCCGCAATCGGCTTGTCCGTGGCGCGGCAGAGCGGACCGTGGGTTTTCATGTCCCCGTGGGAATCCCAGGCCCCGTTGCCGCCACCGGCATGACAGACCTGGATGAAGCGCACGCCCCGCTCGGCCAACCGTCGCGCCATCAGCAGTTGCGTCCCAAATTCCTCGGTCTCCTTCTCCTCAATCCCATACAAGGATTTGACATGCGCCGGTTCGCCCGACAGATCCACCGCCTCCGGAGCGGATAACTGCATGCGCCCTGCCAGTTCGTAGGCCCGGGCCCGCGCCTGGATGTCGGAGTCCATCGCGTAGCGCATCCGGAATTCGGCATTCATTTCCGCGAGCAGGCTCATTTGCCGATCCCGCTCCGCCGCCGAACCGCCGCGCGGTGGCTCCAGATTCGGCACCGGAATCGGCCCCGCTTGGAACGGCGTCGCCGCCACCGACGCTCCCAGATACCCCCCGGTCAGTTGCACGGGTGAGGACGGACGCCCGAGATTGACGAAGGTCGGCAGGTTCCGGTTGGCACTGCCCAGCGCGTAGGAAATCCAACTTCCCAGGGAAGGATGATCAAAGGGACGTCCCCGGTGCCCCGTGCAGGTTTCAATGACCGCCGGAAAATGATTCCCCTCGTGGCACCACATCGAGCGGATCACGGCGATCTCGTCGATGACCCCGCCGACGTTCGGGAACCAATCCGAAACCGGCGTCCCCGACTCCCCGTAGCGCGTAAAGGTCCGCAGGCAGGGAATCACCGGACGCTTCATCGCCGCCTGGTTGTCCCCGAACCCGATCGCGTCAATGAAGGTCCCCGCCCATTTGTTGTCCTTGGGATCAAAGGTGTCGATGTGGCTGACCCCGCCGCACATGAACAGGAAGATGACCGACTTGGCGCGCGCCGGATGGTGCGGTCCCATCAGCGCACCCGGAATCTCGCCCGCCTCCGCCAGAATCCCGCCGAGCGCGAGCCCGAGAAATCCGCCGCCCAATTGGTGGAGGAAATCCCGGCGCGCGATGCGTCCACACGGATAGATCGGGGAGGCGTGGGAGTTACCGGACATAGAGAAACTCATCCAGGTTGAACAACAACCACACCCACCGGGACAGGCGCGTCGAATCCCGGTCCAGATAGGCCAGGGCGGCATCGGTTTCCGCCGGCGTGGGCGGACGGGATAAAACCCACCGGTAGGCCAACCGCACGGACGCTGCCAAGTCCCCTTCGCTCTCCCGTTGCAGGCGCGCGGCCAGGGCGGCACAGGATCGGTCGATATCGGGACTGTTCATCAGGAACAACGCCTGCGGCGCCGTAACCGTTCGGGTGCGCACCGGACACGGCGCCCGACCGTCGTCCACGTCAAAGGCTTGAAGGAAATCCGGCGTCACCTCGCGACTGGAGGAATACCCGCGCACGATGTAGGCGCCGCGTCGCGTCGTCGCGGCCTTCCCACCGTCCCGAGGATCAAACGAAGTTCCTCCGACCTGCAGGTCGAGATCGCCCGCGGCGGAATGGATGGAATCCCAAACCGCCTCCGCCTCCAAGCGCCGGAGCCTGAAATGCCACAGCGCCTGATTCCCGGGATCGATGCGAAGGTTTTCCTCACCGTCATCCCCTGCCTCGGAACTCCGGCGATACGCCTCCGAAGTCACCAGGAGCCGGTGCATCTGCCGCAGACTGTATCCCCGGGTGACCAGTTCCGAGGCGAGCCAGTCGAGCAGTTCCGGATGCGACGGCGCGCCACCTAATTCCCCGAAGTCGCTCGGATTGCGCAACAGGCCTTCGCCAAAATGCCATTGCCACAGGCGGTTCACGGCGACCCGGGCGAACAGCGGATTCTCCGGGGCCGTCAGCCAGTCCGCAAACGCTTCGATCCGCCCTTCGCGCAAATCCGGCTCGCCGGACGCAAACGGCCAGCCGGGGGCGACCTCATGGTTCTTCTCCGGACGCGTCGGATCGCCGCTCGTGAGGACGTAGGACTTTTCCTGCTCCCGCACCCGGTCGATTTCCACCGTGTGAAACACCGGCAGATTGCGCGGACGTCCATTGGTTGCCGAATTGAGGGCGTTCAACTGTTGTTGGAGCTCCCGGTACCGCTTTCGCGCGTCTTCGGGCATGGCTTCGGTCAGCTTGTCCCCATCGATGCGAAGGATGGGGAAGTAATCGTCCGCGATCTTCTGCTCCGCCGGAGTCCGAAGTTTCTCCGGCTTCCGGATGACCGCCTGGACCTCCGCCGGCAGCATCAGGACCCGTTCCTCGTGAAGCTTCGATTTGTAGGGGGCGATGAATTCCGCGAGTTCCCGTTCGAGCGGGGCCCTCCGGCGTTCGGACTCTGCAAGCGATCTCCCCGCAGCCAGGAGATCCGAGGCATTGGCGAGCGTGATCTTCCTCAGCACGAGCGGATCAAACAGCGCCTTCATGGCATAGTAGTCGCGCTGGGACACCGGATCGTACATGTGGTCGTGACACTTCGCGCACGCCACGGTGATGCCCATGAAGCCGGCAGAAACGGTGTCCACCGCCGAGATCGCCAGATCCTGGGGATGCTCGCCCGTGCCCCGCGCGAGCAGGCCGAGGGCGAACAGATCCCCGGGCCTCGGCTCCTTCGCCGAGCGGTACCCGGTCGCCGACATTTGCGTCCGCTCATTCGAGCGGCGCCCCGTCAACTGCACCTGCACAAACTGGTCGTAGGGCACGTCGTCGTGCAACGCCTGGATTACCCAGTCCCGCCACAAATGAATCCCGGGCGCCGCCGTCATCCGCTCATCGGCATCGGCGTAGCGCAGGACATCGAGCCAATGCCGCGCGTACCGGACGGCGTGCTGTTCATCGGCGAGCAGACGGTCAACGACCGCTTCATAGGCCTCCGCGGAAGTGTCAGATAAAAACGCCTCCTGTTGCGCAGGGGAAGGCGGGAGGCCGGTCAGATCCAGATGAACCCGGCGCAATAGCGTGAGCCGATCCGCGGGACCCGCGGATTTCAGTCCGCGCTTCCGAATCTCGGCATTGAGGAACCGATCAATCGGATTGGGTTCCCCGCCCTCCGGCAACGCCGGTCGAACCACGGGCTTCAACGACCACCAGGTCGCGGCCCGAACCGCATTCGTAGGTGCCGAACCAGTCCCGGCGCCGGCCGCCATCAGGGCAAAGCCCAGCCCGATCCAAAGGCATTGGAAGATACGCCGGGCCACGGATCAGAAATACCATCGGTCGGGGTCGGGGTCCATGGTCCTCCGCGAAATCCCACGGGAGGGCTTGCATGCGGCGAGCCCCATTCAAGTCACGACCGTCACGCGGGAATTCACCCTTCGTTCTCTCCGCGCGCCCAACTCGGAATTGGATCGTGGACGGCATCACACCGTCCCTCCTCCTACAGCCCAAACCGCTGTTGCAGCATGCAGGCGCTCAACACCGTCATGAGGATTGGATCCCAGGCCACCCGGTCCGCATCACTCATGGACGGCAGGCGATCCAACAGGGCCTTCACCCGCGTGGCGTCGTAGAACGGCAGGGACGCCAACGCAGGTCCCCGCAGGGTGTCCTGCAAGAGGGTGTGGAAACGCTCCGACGGAAGTCCCGTCACCGGCGGCGAGAGAAACGGATGCTTCTGGCGCCGGTAAACCGTGTCGGTTAGCACAGGCCGCACCGCCTCACGCAACACGTACTTTTCCGTCATGCCCCGGATCTTCAGGGAAACCGGGATGCGTCGGAGGCATTCCACCACATGGTGGTCGAGGAACGGCAGGCGTCCCTCAATCGAGTGCGCCATCTCCATCCGATCCCCGAGCACGACCAGGATGTATTGGCACAAGGCACTCTTCGACCACAGGTACAGGGCCTGATTCAAGGGATCCCGCCCTCGGAGTTGGCCGGCGACATCGAACTGGTTCAGGAAGGCGCCGACCGCGATGCGTTCGCCGAACTCCTCGCGGAATCCGTCGGAGAACAGGGACCGTCGCTTGGCCGCCATGGTCGCAAACACCTCGAACCACGAAGGCACGAATCCCAGCGTGCGACGAACCAGGTCCGGCACGCCACCCTGGCCGTCCGGAAGCAGCAATCCCCGTGAGACCGCGTTTCCTTCATTCAGTCCCGCGAGCAATCGCCGCACTTCCGCGGGATCCTGCCCCTCGGTGTTGTACAGGACCATGTCCCTCCGGAAATGGGCATAACCACCGAGGATCTCGTCCGACCCCTCGCCCGTATAGACCACCTTGAATCCGGCGTCGCGAACGGCGCGGCTGAGCAAATACTTCGAGACGCCGTGCCCGTTCAGGACCAGAGCCTCCGCATGCCAGACGGCGTCCGCGAAATGGTCGGCGAGGTCCGATTGGTGGATCGGGATCTGGTGAAACACCGCCCCTGCCTTTTCCGCCATCTCCTGGGCGACGGCACCCTCGTCATAAGCCGCATGGTCAAAGGTCAGCGTGAAGGCCTGGATGGGTTCCCGCGCATGACGCGCCGCCAGTCCCAGCACGGCACACGAGTCGAGTCCCCCACTGAGATAGCAGCCCACCGGGACATCCGCCCGCATGCGCAGGCGCACCGCGTCGTCCAGGGCAGCGCCAAATTCCTCGATGTACTCCCGCTCGGACCGCGGCCGCCGCGCCAGTTCCTCCGCGGTCGCATAGTCGAAGTCCCAATACTTCAGGACCTGCATTCCGCCCCGAGTGGCCAGCAGATAATGTCCCGGCGGAATCTGATGGACCCCCTGGAACAGGGTCCGATCCGGCAAGGGTGCCCCGGTCGCCTGATCGTGAAAGGATTCCGGATCCCAGCGCGCCGGCACGCCCGCAGCGAACAGCGCCTTGACCTCGGAGGCGAGGTATAGGACGCCTGCATGACTGGCGTAGAAAAGCGGTTTGATCCCGAAGCGATCCCGCGCCGCGAACAGCGAACGGTTGGCGGAATCCCACAGGACCAGGGCGAACTCCCCGCGAAGCTGATGGAGGCACTGGGCTCCGGACTCCTCATAGAGATGCAGCGCGATCTCGCTGTCGGACCGGGTTCGAAACCGGTGGCCCCGCTGTTCCAGTCCGGATCGAATGTCCTCAAAACCGTAAAACTCCCCGTTCACCACGATCCGCACGGTGCCCTCTTCATTGGTGATCGGCTGATCCCCGCCCTCCAAATCGATGATGCTCAACCGCGCGTGACCAAGACCGACCCTCGAATCCGGGGCCACCCATTGTCGGCGGGCGTCAGGCCCCCGGTGATGCAGGACCGCGGTCGCCCGCTCAAGAATCGAGGCCGGCAGCGGTTGATCGCGGGAGAAGAAGGCGGCTATTCCACACATGGAAGGATGGGGTTCCCTGTTGGCATCCGCAGCCTTCAGCCTCTCGAACCTCGAACGCCCGGAGTCGGAATCCGGGCGATGGCGAAACTGGGTTCGGAGAGACTGGCGAAACTCCAAAATGGGAGACGCGCCATCCCTACGCGAGGTTTCCGGCGAAGACGAAGAAAATCGGTGTCATCCGCTTTGGAGAAATGACGCCCCCAAGCCCGTCGGCCCTCGAATCCGGTGACGCCGTCGCTAATGCCGCATCCGTTCCCTCGCGGCACTCAGGACCTGTTGAGCATCCGCATTGGCCGAATCCAGACGAACCGCGCGCTCCGCACTGAAGTTCGCCTCGAACAACGCGTCTTCGTCGCCTGAGGCGCTTTGAGCCAATTCCAACGATGCCAGACGAGCCCACGCTCGACTGCTGCGGGGTAGAATTCGGACGGCCTCCATCCGGGACGAAATCCGGGCCTGCGCCAGCAGATCTTCCGCAATGTCGGGCACGGTGAGGCTGCTGGAAGGCGAACTCCGGCGGGTTCCGGGGTCCGACTGAACCCACTGCGCGAACCGCGTGAAGAAATCCGTGGCTGCGAGCCCCGCCACCCGCTCACGTTCCAGGACCTGTTCGACGACCGGCACGAGGTCCGCACCCGCCGCGGCGCCAAAGCGCCGTCCCACCCACGCCTCGGCCCAATCCAAAAACCACCCGGGCACCGGAACGGGCACCGGCGGACACTCCCAGAGCCGGGCGCAGCCCTCCAGGGACGCCGTCGCCACCCACGCTCCGTCGGGACTGAATTGTGCATGGGACACCTCCCCTCCGTGGAAAAATGGCTCTGCCACCGGCAGTCCCGTTCGCGAATCCCAAAGCCGGGCCGTGTGGTCCACCGATGCGGTCAGGATGCGGGAACCGTCTGGACTGAACCACGCGCCCCGAACACGACCCTCATGACGGATCGATTCCATCGTTGCCCGTCCGGTTTCCGGATCCCAGACCCCGACCGTCACCCCGTCGGAGGCCGTGACGAGACGGACGCCATCGGGACTGAAGCGCGCCGTCAGCACCGCATTTTCATGCACCATCGGCTCCCCCACGGGCAGCCCCGTCGCCGCGTCCCAGACCCGCGCCGTCCGGTCCCGGGAAGCCGTCACGACGCGGGTTCCCCCGGGATCGAAGGCAGCGTCGTTCACGGCCAGTTCATGACGAAGAGCCGTCCCCAGGGGCCTGCCGATCCGAACCTCCCAAACCACCGCCGTGCGATCCTCCGACGCGGTGACCACGCGACGCCCATCAGGACTAAAGTGAGCCGAGTTCACGGCGTCTCCGTGCCGCAACGTGTGCAGGCATCGCCCCGACGAAACCTCCCAGAGTCGAACCCCTCTGTCGGTGGACGCCGTGACCAGGAGAAGGCCATCGGGGCTGATCTCCGCAGAGACCACGGGGCCGTCGTGCCGCAACGGTTCGCCAACGGGTTTGCCCGTTGCCGAATCCCAAAGCCGCGCCGTCTTGTCCTGGGACGACGTAACCACGGTTCGACCATCCGGACTGAATCGAGCATCCAGGACGGCCCCGTTGTGACGCAATGGGTCGCCCACCCGCTTGGATGTCCGCGAATCCCAGATCCGCGCGGTGCCGTCGTCCGAGGCAGTGACGAGCCGATTCCCGTCCGGACTATACGCGACGGAGCGAACCTCGTCGTCGTGACGAAGAGGCGTCACCAGGATTTGACCCACTTGGGCGCTCCAGATTCGGGCGGTCCGATCATCGGACGCGGTCATCACCCAGAGTCCGTCCGGGCTAAACCGCGCCTGATTCACCGTTTGACCATGTCGCAGTGGTTCCGTGAGGGGACGACCCGTCCGGGAATCCCAGATGCGTGCGGACTTGTCATCCGACGCGGTCACAATCCGGGTTCCGTCGGGACTGAAGGCGACGGATCGCACCTTCGCCCCATGAACCATCGGCTCCGTCACAGGGACACCGGTCCGCACATTCCAAACGCGTGCGGTGCCATCCTCGGATCCCGTGGCCACACGACGTCCGTCCGGGCTGAACTGAATAGCCCGGATTCGGGCGCCATGACGCATTGGCCCCCCCACGGGAAGCCCCGTCTCTGTGGCCGCGATGCGCGCAGCCCCGTCGGAACCGGCAAACGCCAGCATCCGGCCATCCGGACTGAATTCGGCCGTCCAAAAGGAATCGTTCTTCCAGGACGACTGGGACAGGACCCGGCGCGAATCCAGCGCAATTACCTTCCAAGTCTCGTTGGAGGAGACCAGGGCCAGAACACCCAAAGGGGTGACCTCGGCGCAGACAATCAAGCCTCCGGTGTGAAACTCCTCCCGGGCCGCGTCGCCGGTTCGCGCATCCCACCACCGCACCGAATGATCCGAAACGGTCATCAATAGGCCGCCCTCGGGAAGGAATCGAGCAAAGCGGACCCGCCCTTCATGAGACAGCGGACCTGCCACAATTCCTCCAGTCCAGGCATCCCAGATACGGGCGGTGCGATCCCCGGAACACGTCACCAACCGCTGTCCGTCGGGGCTGAACTGGACAGAGCGGATCTCCGCCCCGTGACGCAAGGGTCCCGAGACGGGCTCACCGGTCTTTGCATTCCAAATGCGCGCCGTGCCGTCCCACGAACCGGTGGCCACCCGGGTCCCGTCGGAACTGAAATCGCCGTCCGACACCCAATGATCATGCGTCATCGGTACGGACAAGGGCTGACTGAACGGACGGGTGAGTGCCGACACCAGTCGCGCTGCGGCAACCGCATTGGACGGATTGGTCCGCAGCACTCCACCGAGGACCGCGACTGCCTCTTGGGAGTGCTGCGCGCCGAAGAGTTCCTCCGCCTTCTGAATCTGCAGTTGCTGGAGCAACGCCTCGACCCGGACCCGCTGCTGATACTCCCCCGCGGCCGACTCCTCCGCCTTCCGGAGCGCCGCCTCGGTCCGGGAAACCTGGGAGCGCAACCGGTCGTTCGCCAGACTCTCGCGGTCGCGGGCACGCGTCGCGGCCGTCGCCTGCCACAGACTGATCGCGATTCCGGCCAGAAGGGCAACCACGATGCCCGTCGTCGCCATCACCAGCAGTTGGTTGCGTTGAAACGTCTTTTGAAGGCGGTACCAGTTGCTCGGGGGCCGGGCGAGGACGGGCTCCTGGTCGAGGTACCTTCGGAGATCCGCAGCCAATCCGTTGGCTGTCTCATAGCGGCGGGTCCGATCCTTCTCCAGACACTTCATCACGATCCAGTCCAGATCGCCGCGTAGTTCCGCCAGGGTTTCCTTGAGTTGGACCCGCCGCCGTTCCATCGCGAGCGCTTCCGCCTCGGTGGCCGGCACGATGGAGGACGCGGACTCCGTCCGCCGACGCGTTGCCGCGCCCAGCGTCTGGACCAGCCGCGTGCTCGGACGCTGGGGTTCCACTTCGCGGATGGTTCTCCGGAGCACATCCAATCCGGACTTCGCCAACTCGCGGGCGTCGAACGGAGTCCGCCCCGTCAACAGTTCATACAGCAGCACACCCAGGCTGTAGATGTCGCTGCGCGTGTCGATGTCCAGTCCGCTCACCGCCGCCTGCTCGGGACTCATATAGGCCGGAGTCCCAATGAACTGCTCGTAGGCCGTGAACAGCGTTTGATCGGTCAGTCGCCCCTCGGTTGCCTTGGCAATGCCGAAGTCAATGACCTTGGGAACGGCCACACCGTCATGCAGCGTCACCAGCACGTTGGACGGCTTGATATCGCGGTGAATAATCCCCTTTTGATGGGCGTGCTGGATGGCGTGGCAGACCTGGATGTAAAGCTGGAGCCGATCCCGGATTGAAAGTTCATGCTCGTCACAATGCCGGGTGATGGGAATCCCCTTCACCAGCTCCATGACAAAATACGGCCGCCCCGAAGCGGTGGCCCCGGCATCCAGCACCCGCGCAATGTTTGGATGTTCCATCATGGCCAACGCCTGCCGTTCCGCGTCAAAGCGCGCGACGACTGCCTTGGTGTCCATTCCCAGCTTGATCACCTTGAGTGCCACCCGCCGACGAACCGGCTCCTCCTGTTCCGCCATGAAGACGGTCCCGCAGCCTCCCTCCCCAATTTCCTGAAGGAGCTTGTACCGCCCGATCATGGAACCGGGTCCCTCTCCCAACGGGGTCTGGTGCGCGAACCCACGATCCGCCCCCGGGACCTCGGAGGGCGCGGAAACCGGGTCTCCTCTTCCTCCCGAGTTGTAAGCTTCACCGGGAGTATCCAGAATCGTGTCTTCTCCCAGGCGGGCCCGGAGCCGTTCAAGGATGCGGTCGCGCAGCGCCTCGTCCCCGACGCAGGCACCCTCAAGAAATGCGAGGCGGTCGGGTGCATTCTTGGATAGCGCTAGTTCCAGCAGTCGCTCCTCGGATGCGGAAGGATCCATGGGGTATGCTTGGAGGGGTTTGGAGACACCGCGAGAATACAACCTCGTTGCGCCTTGGCACTCAGAAAGACGCCTGAGGAAAGGCGTCCGTCCGGAGTTCGAACCGAATTTCAGACCGCCAACATCCGGGTCGCCACGGCGAGCAGGACACAGGCGATGCAAGTCCGGATCAGCGCCACCGGTGCCCGGGCGCCCACCAGCGATCCCACCAGCACGCCTGGAATCGACCCGAGCAGAAGACTGACCAGCAGGGTGGAATCCAGGTTTCCCAGGCTGAGGTGCCCGAGCCCGGCGATCAGGGATAGCGGGATCGCGTGGGCAATGTCAGTGCCCACCAGGCGACCGGCATTGAGACGGACGGGATAAAGGTACACCAGCAACACCGTTCCCAGTGCGCCCGAGCCGATCGAGGTTAGCGTGACCAGGACCCCAAGGATCACGCCGGCGAGGACCGTCAGGCGCGGCTGCCAGATTTCGAGCCGTCGCTTCGCGGACTCACCCGGCTGGAAACCCTGCCGCTGAAGCCGGTTTCTCAGCAGCATTCCAAGAGCGGTGACGATCATGGCCACCGCAACGGCGCGAATGACAAATCCATCGCGAACCTGGTGAACGGCCGACTGGCTCATCCAAAACAAGGTGGCCGCCGCCGCCGGGAGGCTGCCAGAAGCCAGACGACGGACGATCAGCCAGTCCACCGTACCATGGCGCTGGTGCACCGCGACTCCGAAGATCTTCGTGATGGAGGCAAAAATCAGATCCGTGCCCACCGCCGTTTTCGGCGCGACCCCGAACAACAACACGAGGATCGGGGTCATCAAGGCGCCACCCCCAACGCCAGTGATCCCGACAACCGTTCCCACCAGAAGGCCGGCCAGCACGTTGGGCAGGTTGAATTGCATCAGATCGGGAGCGCGCAAGGGGGCCCTGAAGCTCAGCGTGCTGACAAGCAACTTTGTCGTCCATTCGCACCGCTACCGGAGTCCTCCCCTCCTAGAAACCCACATAAACCCGCTCGCACATCACCCACAGTCCCGCTTCTCTTCAAAGCCTCTCCACCGATTCCGACATGAAGCCGCTCCCACTCCTCACGCTCCTTTTCACCCTCGTTTCGACCAGCCCCAAGGCCGCGGAGGCGGAACTCCTGTCCGTGCAACGCATCGGAGACACGGCACCCCACTGCGCTTTCACGGACCTGATCCGCTGGCAGGATCAATTCTGGTGCGTTTTCCGAGAGGGCACCGCCCACGTCTCCCCCGACGGCGCGATTCGTGTCCTGTCCTCGCCCGACGGGACGAACTGGAACTCCGCCGTCCGCCTGACCTCGTCCCGCGGAGATCTTCGGGATCCGCATGTCACGGTGACCCCGGACGGTTCCCTGATGCTCTATGGTGCGGCGGCGCTGCCCCAGCCGGGTCCGGTGAAGCACCAATCCCTGGCCTGGTTCTCAAGGGATGGACGCCACTGGACGGAGGAGATCCCCATCGGGGACCCCAATATCTGGATGTGGCGCGTGGCCTGGCGCGGACCGGAGGCCCTGGGCGTGGGTTACGACACGGACGGGGAAAGGTTCGTCCGACTCTATTCCAGCCGGGACGGGCGGAGCTTTGACACGGTGGTCCCCACCCTGTTCTCGGATCCCAATCCGAATGAGTCGGGTCTTGCGTATCTCCCGGATGGAACCTGCATTTGCCTGCTGCGACGGGACGGCCAGCCGGGAACGGGACAGCTGGGAATGTCCCGGCCACCCTATCGAAACTGGACCTGGCGGGATCTCGGGGTCCGGGTGGGCGGCCCCCAGCTCCTCCGACTTCCGGACGGACGCCTCGTCGCGGCAGGGCGCCTCTACGACGGAGGCGCGCGGACCGCACTCTGCTGGCTCGATACCGACACGGCCCGCCTCTCCGAGTTTCTGCGCCTTCCCGGCGGCGGAGACTGCAGCTATCCGGGGCTCGTGTGGCATGACGGAATCCTGTGGGTTACTTATTATTCTTCGCACTCGGACGGGACAAAGGTTTATATTGCCCGGGTCCGCCTGCACGGGAACACGGGGGATCCAAAGTTGCCCCCCGGAACGAAGCGCCCGTAGCGGGTCCGGACACTGCACGAGAACCGATGTCCTACTCCCCATCGAGTCCCCACGGACGTCCCCTCGCCTTTGCGCTCCGCCTGGTGGGGTTGGTGTTCGGCATGGAGCTGCTGGTCATGTGGGTCCTGTCGTGGTTCCCGGGCATCACCGGATGGCGGGAATTCATCCTCGACGCCTCACTGCTATCCGCGGGCATTTCCCCAATCCTTTGGCTTTGGCTGCAGCGGGCCGAGCGTGCACGCCGGGAGGCCGAGAGCGCGTTGTTGGGAAAAAACGCGGAAATGATCAGGACCCTCGACCTGCTGCAGGAACGGAACGGGGCCCTGGAGGCGACCACCCGCCGTGCAGAGGAGCTGGCCCGGGAAGCGCAGGCGGCGGGACGCGCCAAGGCGGAATTCCTGGCCAACATGAGCCATGAGATCCGGACCCCGATGAATGCGGTCATCGGCATGACCGATCTCCTGCTCGACACGCCCATGTCGCCCGTTCAGAAGGAATTCGCCGAAACCATCCGGAACAGCGGAGACGCCCTGCTCGCCCTCATCAACGACATCCTGGATTTCTCGAAGATCGAGTCGGGAGCGCTGCAACTCGAGGAGGCGCCGTTTGACCTCCGGGATTGCGTCGAAAGCACGCTTGAGTTTGCTGCACACGCGGCGGCCGCCAAGGGACTCGATCTCCTCTACTGGATCGAGGACGATGTTCCCGCCCATCTCACCGGTGACGTCGTCCGCATTCGCCAGATCCTCATCAACCTCGTCACCAATGCCGTCAAATTCACCGAGCGGGGCGAGGTCGTGGTCAACCTCAGCGGCAGGGTGCCGTCCCCGGAATCGAATGGAGGATCCCGCGAGGGAACGCTTCACATTTCGGTCCGGGACAGCGGAATCGGAATCCCGGCAGACCGGCTCCACCACCTGTTTCAGGCCTTCAGCCAGGTGGACGCTTCAACGACCCGGAAATACGGGGGAACCGGCCTGGGCCTCGCGATCTGCCAGCGCCTGGTGACCCTGATGGGGGGACGGATCTGGGTCGAGTCCACTCCGGGAAAGGGCTCGGAATTCCAAGTCGAACTTCCCCTGAGGGTCGCTGCGGAAGCCCCGGTCTCGGTCCGCACCTCCCCAACACCCGCCCTTGCGGGACGCCGGATCCTGCTCGTCGACGACAATCCAACCAACCTGCGCATTCTCGCCCTGCAGACGGTCCGGTGGGGATTGCTCCCGTCCACCGCTTCGTCCGGTGCCGAGGCCCTTGCGGCTCTCGACCGGGGTGAATCCTTCGATGCGGCGATTTTGGACGTCCAAATGCCCGAGATGGACGGCTACACCCTCGCGGCGGAAATCCGGAAGCGACGGGCCCCGGCGCAACTCCCGATTCTGGCCCTGACGTCCATCGGGAGCGATGCGACCCGCTTTGCAGGTCTCGAGGTCTCCGCAAGTCTCACCAAGCCCGCCAAAGCCTCCACGCTGTTCAACGCCCTGGTCACCCTGTTTGACCAGGCGGGTACGGCGCCCATCCGGGTCGCCCCTCCCGCTCCCATCGACGAGAAACTGGGCACGAAATACCCCCTGCAAATTCTCCTCGCCGAGGATCATCCCACCAACCAACGGGTCGCCACGCTCCTGCTTTCACGGCTGGGCTATGAATGCATCGCGGTCGCCAATGGGCTGGACGCCCTCGAGGCGCTCAGCACCCGCAGGTTCGACGTGCTCCTGCTCGACATCCAGATGCCCGTCCTCGACGGATACCAGACCGCCCGACAAATCGTTTCCGACGAGTGGCCCCACCACCGACCCTGGATCGTCGCCATGACCGCCAACGCCATGGAGGGAGACCGGGAGGCCTGCCTCGCAGCGGGAATGAACGACTACCTCGCGAAACCGATCGGCGCCCGGCACCTCGCCCGGATCCTGACCTACGCTGCGGAGCAAATCGCCGTCCAACGAAAGCGATAAAGCCCGCCCGACCCTCCCTTCAAAGGACCGAGCAAGGATTAGGGATCCGGCAGTTCCGGCATCTACTTTGCACAAAAAAGTAGATTACACCCCTCTGGCCCCCCGTCCCTGATCGCAAACATATCACCGTTGCTTCAGCTCCACGGACTCCATTCGAGATCCAGAGGAGCTTTTTCAGATTCCGTTTGAACGTCGCCCATTCTTTCGGGTCATTTACTTTGAATTGCAAAGTGAGAGCAAAACCAGTCCCGGAATCCCGATCCCAAGGTCCGGGTGGAGTCTGCTGGAATCGCTGCTGCGGGGGACTTCCGCCCTGGTTCCAAACCGTCTGGATGGCCGTGCAGGGTCTTCCTGGGTTTTGTGCCTCGGAGTGATCATTCTGGGTGCGGGACTCTTTGGAGCCGCCGTGGGAAGCTGGCGGTCGGGACTTCAGGCAACGATCACCGCCGTCAAATTGCCAATGATCCTGGTGCTGACCGCGGCTGGAAACTCGATGCTCAATGGCCTCCTGGCCCCCCTGATGGGTCTCCATCTCGGATTCCGGCAAACGGCTCTGACTATTCTCTCCAGCTTTGCCTTGGCCGCGATCATTCTCGGGTCCCTAAGCCCGGCACTGGGTTTCCTGGTTTGGAATCTCCCCCCCATGGACGCCGTCTCGGGCCGCAGCCGATCCGCCCACGCCGCGTTGCTGCTGGCGACGGTGGGGGCCGTCGCCTTCGCCGGGATCGCCGCCAACCTCCGGCTTCTCCGGCTTCTCAGATTCTCTTCCGGAAGTCGCGGCATCGCGATCCGGATTCTTCTGGCCTGGCTCACGGCCAACCTCCTGCTTGGAACCCAGCTCACCTGGATTGCCCGCCCCTACTTCGGGACACCCAGCCTGCCGGTCCAGTGGCTCCGATCCGACGCCTTCTCCGGCAACTTTTTCGAAGCGACCGCGGCCAGCTTTCGCCGCGTCATCACCCCTGAACCCAAACTCAATCCATGAATCCCACCGGACCCACCTCCGCCTCATCGTCAACCCCGCCTCCACTTCCAACGCCTTCGTCGGACTCGTCCAATCCGGAGCCCCTGACCGGAACCGGCAGCATCATTGAAGCCCTGTTGCGCCGGCCGGCCGCCGTTCTCCACCACTTCCACCATCACCCCGGAGGCGGACGCCTCGCAGGCGTTCTAATCCTGGCCTCTCTCCTCGCCGCCGCCGCCTATGGAGTAATAGTGGGATCCTTCTCGGGCGGGATGCAATTGTGGGCCGCGCCTCTGAAAATCGCCGGCGGACTCCTTCTTTGCGGATTGATCTGCCTTCCCAGTCTCTACGTCTTCGCCTGCCTTTCCGGTTCCTCGGCTGGCTTTCTGGATGTGTTCGGGATGATCGCCGGTCTACTGGCGCTCATGACGCTGTTGCTGGTCAGTTTCTCTCCGGTGGCCTGGGTTTTCTCGCAATCGACAGTGTCGGTGGGCGTCATGGGAACACTCCATCTCGCCTTCTGGATCGTGGCCACCTATTTCGGCGCTCGCTTCATGTACCGGGGAATGGTGCGCCTCGGGGCGCGCGGCGAAGGAGCCTTCTATTTTTGGATCTCCCTGTTCGTCGTCGTTTCCCTCCAGATGACGACCGCCTTGCGTCCCCTCGTCGGAACGGCCCCCACACTCCTCCCGGTCGAGAAGCGATTCTTCCTGCAGCATTGGCTCGAACAAGTCCGCGACACGCCCAAAGACGTCCAACGGGAACAGCG
The DNA here is from genome assembly GCA_046346705.1 of Verrucomicrobiota bacterium. GTDB lineage: Bacteria > Verrucomicrobiota > Verrucomicrobiia > Limisphaerales > UBA9464 > UBA9464. The sequence goes on from JAXMHR010000004.1 coordinate 115,100, forward strand.
CGCCCCCTGACTGCGCTTGGAACGAGGGCCTCAGGCCGCAGGAAAGGCCACGACGAACGAGGCTCCGCGCCCTGCCTCACTCTCGCACCATACCCGGCCCCGCATGGCCTCCACCATGCGTTTGACGATCGAAAGCCCCAACCCCGTGGCCTGCTCCCCGCCGGTCGGCTTCGCGCTCAAGCGGGCGAACTTTCCGAAAAGCCTCTTTTGGTCCTCTTCGTTCAACCCCGGCCCCTCGTCCCGGACCTCACATCGCACGCTCCCTGCCTCCGTCCGGATCCGCACCCACACGTGCTTTCCGGGCGGAGAGTACTTGAGCGCGTTGGAAACCAGGTTCTCCAGCACCTGAAGGGTTGCGACGGGGTCCACGACCACCGGGGCCGGCCCGCCGCCTCCGTCCCAATGCAGCGTCTGCTGCTTCGCCCCGGCCCGCGCACGATGGCTTTCCACAACCGACGAGGCCAGGACGGCGAGATCGGCCGGGGTCTTGTTGAGTTGAAACTCCCCGCGCTCAATCCGGTTCGCATCGAGAAGATTCTGGACCATGCGCACCATGCGGTCCGCCGCGGCGTGAATGCGGCCCCCGTTCGCCGAAATCTCCCGGAGTCCGGCGGCATCCGCGTCCTCCTTCACCAGTTCCGCATACCCCTGGATGGCCGACAGGGGATTTCTCAGGTCATGGGCCGCAATGCCCATGAACTCGTTCTTCTCATCGTTCAGGGCCCGCAGCGCCTCGCTGTACCGGAGAATGACATCCCGCGAATGCTTCAACTCCAGGTGCGTTTTCACCCGGGCCAGCAGCTCCGGCGGATTGAAGGGCTTGGTCACATAGTCCACCGCTCCCGACTCCAGCGCCTGAACGAGATGGTTCATCTCATTGCTGGCGGTGAGGAAGATCACGGGGATCTCCCGGGTAACCGGATCGGCCTTCAGGTGGCGGCATACCTCCACGCCATCCATGTCCGGCATCATGAGATCGAGCAGGACGAGGTCGGGCACCTTCTTCTGGACCCGCTGCAGGGCCGCCGTTCCGCTGGTGGCCGGCATGACCGAGTAGCCCGATTCACGCAATAGGGTGCCCACCACCTGGATGTTTTGTGGCACGTCGTCCACCACGAGGATCACGGAATCGTGGGGCGCGGGAAGTCCGAACTGGTCGGGAGCGTTCATGTGGGAAGTCCTGCAGCATGCGCCAGGGAATCCACCAGCGCCGCGAAGCCGTCGAGGGTGGCCGGCAGGCGGTCGAGGTCAAAGTGAGTGGCCTGCTCCAGCAACTGGTCGCCATACTGCAGCAATACCCGGGACTGATAATCCTCACCCCACCCGCGCAGCTGCCGGGCGAAGGCCTCCACCGCGCCGATCTCCAGGGTCTGCACCAACTCGGGCAGCACCGACTCCTGCTGCGCCCGCAACAACCCCACCAGTTCGGGCCAGCGGGATCGAACCGACGCAGGTACCACCTCCGGGGCGCCAGACTCGACCGCCTTTCCGGTCGTCTGGAATGCAGTCCCCGCTGACGCCGGCTTCAGGAAGCGCGCCAGCTCCGCCGCCAGTTCCGACCGATTGAAGGGTTTCCGGATGAATCCGTCGCAAATGCGCCGCGCCTTGGCCTCCTCCTCCCGGAACGAGGATGCGGTCACCGCAATCACCGGGATGTCCCGGGTAGCGGTATCCGCCTTCAACCGCCGCGTCGCCTCGTAGCCATCCATCTCCGGCATGCGCATGTCCATCAGGATGACATCCGGCCGGTGCGCTGAGGCCGCGGTCAACGCCTCGGCACCATTGCAGACGGTCTCCACGACGTGCTGGGTTCCTTCAAAATATCCGCTCAGCAATTCCCGGTTCAACGGCACGTCGTCCGCCACCAGGATGCGCGACGGCGCGAACACGGTGAAATCCGCGCCGTCACCCCCAGCCACCGCATCCGGCTCCGCCAACTCCGTGATCACGACCTCGGGAAACTCCATCCGGAACACGCTTCCGACGCCGGGATCGCTCTCCACCGAGATCCGTCCCTTCATCATCTCCGTCAGTCGCTTGGTGATGGTCAGGCCCAGTCCCGTGCCCCCAAAACGTCGGGTGCTCTGCCCGGCCACCTGGGAGAAGGCGCCGAAGATCCGGTCCAACTGGTCTCTCGGAATCCCGATTCCGGTATCCGCAACCTCGAGCGTCAGGTGAACGCGCGTTTCGTCCTCCCCGGACGTCCCGCCGCCTGCGTACTGAAACGCCGCACGAATCCTCACGGACCCCTTCTCGGTGAACTTGATCGCATTGCCCACCACGTTGAAGAGCACCTGCCGCAGCCGCACTTCGTCGAGAAGGAGTCCCCCCGGCAACTTCGGGTCAAGCTCCACCTCCAACGCAATGCCCTTCTCCCGCGCCTTGATCGAAAACAACCGCTGAATTTCCGCCACCACGCGCGACACCGACACCGGCTCGTATTGCAGGTCCAGTTTTCCGGCCTCGATCTTGGACAGATCCAGGATGTCATTGATCAGCGCCAGCAGGGTGCGTCCGCTGGACGAAATTGCATCGAGGTATCCCCGCTCCTTCGACGCCGCCATCCGGGTTCGCAGCAGCTCGGAGAATCCGAGGATGGCATTCATCGGCGTGCGAATCTCATGACTCATGTTCGCCAGGAATTCGCTCTTTGCCGCATTCGCGGCCTCCGCCACAGCGCGGGCCCGCCGCTCCTCCTCCAGCAACTTCTGACGCAGCCGCTCCGCCTCGCGTTTCCGGACGCGGCTCCGGCGCGTCAAGACAACCACCGCCCCCGTCAATCCCAACTGGCTGGCCACGGCCGGGACCAGGAACCCGCCGGACAGATAGAACGGCGGCACCACAGTGAGGGGCACCAAGGTCACCGGCGAATAGTTCAGGTCCCGATCCACGTACTGAACCGCGAGCGTGTAGGAACCCGCCTTTCGGGGCGTCCAGTCCACGACCGCCACGGTCACCGGCCCTTCCCAGGCGTGGATGCTCTTCGCATCGGATCGCTCCCCCTCCAGGAAGCGGTACCGGAACTGCCGCTTCTCGGGGATCGTATTGAGGTCGGTGACATCAAACTGGAAGGAGACGCGGCGGGCGGTGGTCAGCTTCGGGAACGCGGAGGCGTCGTAGTAATCACGCTCCGCCTGCAGGGAAACCCGGGGCTTTGGAGGCGTCACCCGCCGCGGCCGGTACCGGGACAATCCCCGGTCCGTTCCGAACCAGTATTCCCCCTTCCGGTCCTGCAGCACCTTCAGGCAGATGTCTCCCGCCAGTCCATCCCGACGGTCCAGTGTGGACCACATCTCGCCATCAAACATCGCCGCTCCGCCATGCGTCCCGAACCACAGGAGACCGCGATCGTCCTCAAAGAATGAGCGGAAGGAATTCCCCAATAGCCCGGGATGTGGAGTCGCAATGGGACGGAACCGGCTCCCATCAAAACGCAGGACCGCCTCGGAGGAATGTAGCCAAACTCCAAATCGCCGGGTTGGAGCAACCATCAGCGTATGGTGGACCGCCAATCCATTCGTCTCTGAAAAATTGCTTACCTGGGGTGGATCCCGGGAAACGTCGATGCGCCTCACCCCCTTGCCGTAATCGGAAGCCCACCAAAGGCGGCCTTCCCGATCGAATGCGATATTAGCGGTCACCCCCCACGAATCGAGGGGCAGCGGGACCAGTATTTCCCCCTCCAACCGGAAGATGCCCCGTTCATTGGCAAACCAAAGGCGACCCGCGTCATCGAAGGTGATGCTGCTTCCCCTCCACTCAGATGGGACCAACGTCGGGAAGACGTGGAACTGCCGTCCATCATACCGGCAAAGTTCGCCATTCTTGTTCCCAAAGTACAGATTCCCATCCGGCCCCACCTTCATCGAGCCGGGTTTTCCAGTCAGGGAAGGAGGGAGGGCGAGAGGAGAGAAGTTCGTCCCATCAAACAGGGAGATGCCTCCCGGCTGTTCATTCTTCCCCCGAACCAGCAAGCCGGTCGCCACCCAAATGCCCCCGTCTCCCCGCTCTCCCAAGCTCCAGACCATATCCCAAGGCAGGCCGTCCGGACGTGCATAATTGCGGAAGTCGCGTTCGTTCAGGATCGAGATGCCGCCTCCCCAGGTTCCCATCCAAACGCGTCCACTTTGATCGAACGCCAGGTGATGGACACGCGTGGAACATAGGCCGTCGGCGACGTTGTAGTTGCGCCACGTCGTCCCGTCGTATCTCCAAACCCCATCCCCGTCGGTCCCCAACCAAAGGTCTCCGCCTGGGTCGAGGCGTACCATCCTCATGACGCTCGCGCAGGACTCAGGGATCGAAACCGTCGACCAGAAACCGTTGGGATCGCGTCGCTGGACCCACTTGGACTCCGTCGAACCACACCAAACGGCACCTCTTGGATCCACGTCGATCCAGTCCACAAGTCCTGCCTTGAATCCATTCTTGCCCGCCTGGGTCCACGAAAACTTCCCTTGGTCCAGATACGCCACAAAGTTCGAGCCCCCGATCCAGAGACCTCCCTTTTCCACTCGTCGCAGGCCCCGAACGGCGGACGGCCTCAGGGAATCCGGCAAGGGTTGCGATACAAAGCGGCCCGGCGCCCCACCGGATTCCGGAACCCACCGAAAGAGGCCCCGTTCACTGCCCAACCAAAGCGATCCATCGGGAACCAGTTCAATCGCGAACATTCGTCCCCCGGACCAACCGTTGGTGTCCGAGTACGTCTCAAAGGTCCCAGCCAGTTTCGAACCCGGGTTGGGACGAAACCGAACCAGACCGCTTTTCGACCAGTACCAGACACTTCCGTCGAGCACCTCTGTTGGCGCCGCCGTGGACCACACTTCCTGATGAAGGGGAATCGAAAGGCATTGGGGCTGCCCGCCCCGGTAGCGTCCCAAGCCCGAAAACGTCGAGAACCAGACGGTCCCGGAGTCCGCGACGCGAAGACCGCTGATCCAATCACTCTGCAATCCCTGAATCTCGTCCAGTGTCTGCCACGTCCCCTTCTTGAAGGGCGACAGCGTGATGGAGATCTCCCCGTCGGCCTCCCGGAGGTCGGCAATTCCGGGGCCTTCGAAAAATCCGCCGGCCCCGTGGCTGCGCACGCGGTAACGGCCCGGGACGAGGCCGGCAAATCGAAAGGAACCCGAGGAGTCGCTCAATTGACGATCCACGGGAAGGTTCCCCGCGCACGCATCCTCTCCGAGGAGGTCCAATACCACCCCGGGCAACGGGGAACCATCACGGGCACGAGTGGTGCCCGTAAGAACGCGACCTTCACGCAGCACAACGTCCCAATCCCCCGAGGCCTTGGAGTCGAGGTTTCCCCGAAATACCCGCTGCCCCTCGCGAATGACCAGCATGGTTCCCTGCGTCGTTTCCGGAGCCTTGAGGACGAAGTCACCCTCAGAGGTCGTCGTCGCTTCGCCGACAAGATCCATTCCGCGCACCAACCGGACGGTGGCACCCCCGACCGGAGCTCCTTGGGAGCCTCTCACCCGGCCGGCAATGACAGGCACGGACTTCAGGTCGCCGGAGTGGCGCACCGGTTCCCGGACCACGCGGCTACCGCCCTTCAGAATCCCACGGAATGCATTCGTGCTGGAATCCCGTGCACCTCCATCCTCAAAAGACCACTGCCCCTGCAATCCCGGTTCCGAGGGCGGATATCTCCTGAACAGCCCCTCCCGGATCTGCTTCGCCGATCTCTCCGTGCTCCAGACCCGAAATTCGTCGATCTGTCCATTCAACCCTGCCTGGGGACCATTCCAGACCGACATGCCGAGAAGCCGATTCCGCGAAGAGACCGAGGCAAGGGCATTGGTTTCCGCATTCAGGCCAGCAAGCCTTCCGTTCACATACGACCGCATGCCACCAGGCCCCAGAACTACTGCGACATGGATCCACCGGTTGGTTTCGAGAATCCCGGGCACGACGAGCCGCTGCGGGATACCTCCCGGCCAAAGGACAACCTGAAGGTCCCCGCCCGAGTCCCACTGGCCACACTCCAGGGCGTTCTCCTCGGAACCAAAATCGAAGAAGCGGGAGTAGTATCCCAACTGCCTCCAGCGGACCCACCCCTCGACCGTCACGGACGTCAGGTTGGAGTAGATGCCCGATGGCAATTCAAGATGTGCATCGCCTCCACCCAGATCGAGGACGCCCTCATCCGAGCCCGCCGGTTGGGCGAAGCCGCAACTCGGCATGGCCAAGAACGCGACCAGCCAACACGCCAAAACGAGGGGCCATCGACAGGAACGATTCATGGCAAGGGACACGGAAAATTCGGAAGACACCCACTCACCATGGGACTACCGAAAGTTCCAGAGAGGTTCCCCGAGGTCCCACTCCATCTGAATACCGGGACACTGGTATATCCACCTACCTGTCTCCAGGTAGCCGCACAGCGTCTTGGACTACGGTAGTCCCCTACTGCTTTTTGCCCCTGCCGGGACGCGCACTGAGGAATTCCACACTTCACCTGCGAGCAACGCGCGTTTCCCCCGGCTTGCCATCAGGCGTCGGATACCGAGCATCCCCCCATGTTCCCGCGGCGCTTTCCAATTGCCCTTTGGCTTCTCTTCTCATGCCTTGGGGTGGGGGAGAACTCACTTGCCGCCGCGCCCGTCCGGTTCGAATCCGTGACGCTCGACACCCCTGGACAACCCGCCGCCGCGGTGCACCTGATGTCGTGTCCCGACGCCCCGGTCCCCGCCCGGCGCCCGGTGATCCTCATGCTGGGTTCGTTGAACTCCAACATGCCACCCGCCTGGAGTACCAATCTCCTCCAGGAAGGCTGGACGCTCTGCGCCTTCACGGTCGCCCATCCACCGGATCCGGATTCAGCCCGTCGTCCCCAATGGCTGGTCTTCGACGAACGCTTCGCCCACAGCTACCCCCTCTCCGCCGAGCGCGCGGTGAAGGATTCCCAACGGGTCGTGGACTACCTCGCGTCCCGTCCCGACGTGAACCCGGAAAAGTTCGGCTGGTTCGGCAGTTCCTCCACCGGCATTCCCGGACTCGCCGTCGCCACCCAGGGTCCGCGTCTCGCCGCCGTGGTCGCGTTCGTCAGCACCGGCGCCTACCGCGCCTGGCTGGACACCTGGAAACCCAACGGACTTTGGAGCGGCGGCACAAACGGCCTGTGGCCGGAAACCGAAGCCCTGCTGAAGTCCGTGGATCCCGTCCTCCACGCGACGAATCTCTGGCCGACCGCCACGCTCCTGGTGAACGGCGGCGACGACAAGGTGGTGGATCTCCGTTCCACGCGCGTCTTCGTCGACGCCGCGCGCCCCGCGTTCGCCGGCGATCCCGCACGACTCCGCCTCGTCACCTATGAGGGCTTCACCCACAACCTGCCGGAGGACGTCGTGCGGGACTACGCCGAGCGCTGGTTCCGTCTCTACCTGAACCCGGTCCTCCCGCCACCCGGTCTCTCGGCGACCCCCGGCACCCTCGCCGAGTCCACGCGTCGCACTGAAATCAACGCCACGCCGCACGCCACAATCGTGGGCGCCGCCAATGCCAACGGGCGCACGGCACCAGTTCCGATCGGATCCCGACTCGAACTGTTCGCGGACGACCTGCTCGTCGGACAACTCACCGGATGCACCCTGCGTCTCCACGAACCCACGCCCGCCAACATCGCCCTCCGATTCGACGCCCCGTGGGAGGGTGCCTTTTGCGGATACGTGTCCGTGTTTCCAGCGGACGGACGCGTCCGGTGCTATTACCGCGGCCTGCCGGTGGACGGACGGGACGGTTCAAATGACGAGGTCACCTGCTATGCCGAAAGCGTCGACGGCATCACGTTCACCAAACCCAACCTCGGCCTGTTCGAAGTGCGGGGCACGCGCACCAATAACGTCATCCTCGCTGGGGCAGCTCCTTATTCGCACAACTTCTCCCCGTTCCTGGACGCCCATCCCAACGTCCCCTCATCCGAGCGCTTCAAGGCGCTGGCCGGCACGACGGACAGCGGCCTGCGCGGATTCGTCTCACCGGACGGGATCCATTGGCGCCCCATTCGCGACACTCCTCTCGTCACGCGCGGCGCCTTCGACTCCCAAAACGTCGCCTTCTGGTCGGAAGTCGAGCACTGCTACGTGCTGTATCTCCGCACCTGGACCGACGGCGATTTCAAGGGCTACCGGACCATCAGCCGTGCGACCTCCACCAACTTCCTCGATTGGACCGATCCCGTGCCCATGACGTTTGGGAGCGCACCGGTGGAACATCTCTACACCAGCCAGACACACCCGTACTTCCGGGCGCCGCATCTGTATGTCGCCACCCCGATGCGGTTCGTCCCCGGGCGCCAGGTGCTGACTCCGGAACAAGCAAAACTCCTCGGGGTGAATCCCGGCTATGTCAGCGACGCGGCGGAAGCGGTATTCATGACCAGCCGCGGCGGGACGACGTACTCGCGTCGGTTTCTCGAAGGATTCATCCGACCCGGACCTGATCCCGGCAATTGGGCCTCGCGGGCCGGCCTGACCGCGCTGGGCATCGTCCCGACAGGCCCCGCCGAGATGTCGCTCTACAAGCAGGCCCACTATGCGCAACCCAGCGGCCATCTGGTCCGCTACACCCTGCGCACCGACGGATTCGTGTCCGTCAACGCTCCCTTCTCCGGAGGGGAGTTTGTCACGCAGCTGCTCACCTTCACCGGCAACCGACTCTTCCTCAACTTCAGCACCGGTGCCGCCGGAAGCCTGCGAGTCGAGATTCAGGATTCGAACGGCACGCCGATTCCGGGCTTCACCCTCGCCGAATCCGCGGAATGGATCGGGGACGACACGGAACGAACGGAGCCCTGGAAGTCCGGCCGATCCCTGGAGTCCCTGAAGAACCAACCCGTCCACCTCCGTTTCGCACTTAAGGACGCCGACCTCTATTCGCTTCAATTCCGCTGAAGTCGCGAAGCAGTCTTGGACTGCGGTAGCCCCCTACCGCTTTCGGTTCTCGCCGGGACGCGCACCGAGGAACTCCACCCCTCATCTGCGGACAACGCGTAGTCCCAAAGCGGCAGCTCCGCGGCCGCACTCCAGGACCTGGCGGACTTCCCCACGCCCCAACTTCTCGCGAAGCGTCTTGGACTGCGGTAGTCCCCTACCGCTTTTCGCCCCGCCGGGACGCGCACCAAGGAACTCCACCCTCATCTGCGGACAACGCGTAGTCCCAAAGCGGCAGCTCCGCGGCCGCACTCCAGGACCTGGCGGACTTCCCCACGCCCCAACTTCTCGCGAAGCGTCCTGGACTGCGGTAGTCCCCTACCGCTTTCCGTTCTCGCCGGGACACGTATCGAAGAACTCCACGCCCCCCCCGAACCACGCGTCCTTCTAAAGCGGCGGCTCCCGTCCCGCCGAAGCATCCCACGAAGCCGGACCGCCCGACTTGTTTCCACGGGTCCTCCCGCTAGGGTGATCGCCACAACGATGATGCTGGAGTTTGTCAAAATGAGCGGGGCCGGGAATGACTTCATCCTGGCCGACAACCGCACCGGATCCATTTCCCTAACCCGCGAACAGGTGGCACGCCTCTGCCACCGGCAGTTTGGAATCGGAGCCGACGGATTGATGTTGCTGGTGCCCGCCAAGGATAATTCGGCGGACTGGGCGTGGCAGTTCTGGAATTCCGACGGATCCGATGCCGAAATGTGTGGCAACGGTGCCCGCTGTTTCACCCGATACATCCAGCGCACGACCGAATGGAAGCCGTCCACCCTCCGGTTCCAAACCGCCGCGGGCGTTATCGGCGCCGAATTCCATGGCGACCGGGTGACAGTCACCCTCACCAGTCCCCATTCCCTCCGGTTGCGCGACTCGGTCGGCACCACGCAGGGTTCCCTCGAAGTCAGTTCTCTGAACACCGGGGTTCCCCACGCCGTGGTGTTCGTCCCCGACGCCGATCGCGCCATGGTGCAGCAACTCGGTGCCGAGTTGCGCTGGCACGAACACTTCAAGCCCCGGGGCACCAATGTGAATTTCGCGCAGGTTCGCGGACACAACTCCATCCGCGTGCGCACCTACGAGCGCGGCGTCGAGGGGGAAACCCTGGCGTGCGGCACCGGAGTCTCCGCCAGCGCCATGGTCAGCGCCGCCGTCCACGGGTTCACCTCCCCGGTCCGCGTCCAGGTGCAGGGCGGCGACGAACTGGAGGTCGCCTTTGATCGAAACGGCGACACCTTCTCCAATGTCCGGCTCACCGGTCCCGCGACTTTTGTCTTCGAAGGGCGGATCCAGCTCTGATTTGAAGGAAGCCCCCACCCCGTGACCGACCTGCTCCACAACCGGGCGCCGGTCCCGACGGTGGGAAACGAAGCCCGGACCATCCTCCGGGCCTGGCGGGCGGCCTTCATCGGTGCGCTGTTGCTGGCCGGCATCGCGGCCCTGAATGCCCACGGGCCCGTCCACGAACAGATCCTCCTCCTCAACGCCGAACTCGAGCAACACCCGGACGATCCCGCCCGGCTGTCCCGCCGGGGCGAACTGCTGCTGCTCCACGGACTCCCCGCCGACGCACAGAAGGATTTCGCACGGGTCGCTACACTGCGCCCAAATGACATCACCAACGACTTCCGCCTTGGCCAGGCCGGACTCGAACTCGGCGCCACCAACGAGGCGGTTCTGCGGCTGGAGCGCTTCGTGAACGCACGGCCGGATTCGATTCCAGGACATCGAAGCCTCTTCCGCGCATTGCAGCTCGCCGGACGCCCCCGGGAGGCCGCCGCGCAACTGGAGGCGGCCATCGCGCTCAGCCCTGATCCCCTGCCGGACTGGTATCTGGACCAGGCGAGGGCCCTGCAAGCCGCGGGCGCGCCGGCAGAAGATGTCCTGCGTCCCCTGGATACCGGCATTGTCCGCCTCGGCCCCCTACCGGCATTGGAGTTAATGGGGGTCGAGGTAGAACAACAACGCGGTGCCACCGACAAGGCTCTGGCGCGGCTCGATGCGCTGGCCGCACGCGCAGAACGCAAGGAACGATGGACCGCGCGCCGGGGCGACGTGCTCCTGAAAGCCGGGCGAACCAACGAAGCGCGGATCGAGTTCCAATCCGCACTCCGCGCCCTCGACGCCCTGCCGGACAAACTCCGGAGGGCCTGGACCGCCAGCGAACTGCGACAACAAATCGAAGCGAAGCTTGCGGGCCTCCCTTCCGCGACGGAGCCTCGCACGCCGTCTACGCCATGATCCGATCCAGTCTTTTCCTCCTGCTTTCCCTGCTGGTGGCTCCCGCACAGGCGGCGGCTCCGAAGGTCATCCGGGGGCCCTACCTTCAGTTGCAGACGTCCAATTCCATGGTGTTGCGGTGGCGGACAGACAAGGAGACCAAGGGCCTGGTCCGCTTCGGCCTCACCCCGGAGACTGCCACCAATATCACACAGCATTCCGGGGTCCTGACCGATCATGTGGTGCGCATCGGTGGGCTTCGCCCGGACACCCAGTACAGCTACGCGATCGGGCGCGATACCAACGACTGGTTCAACACTCCGGGACAATCCTACACCTTTCGAACCGCGCCGATCGCAGGGACCGTCCGCCCCACCCGCATTTGGGTCATCGGGGATTCCGGGACGGCCAACACCAACCAGTTTGCCGTGCGCGATTCCTTTTACGGGTACGCCGCGGGACGGCCGCCGGACCTCTGGCTGATGCTCGGGGACAATGCCTACAGTGCGGGCACCGATCGCCAATTCCAGGCTGCGGTGTTTGATCCCTACGTGTGGTTGCTCCGACAGTCCCCACTTTGGCCCACCCTCGGAAACCACGACGCCGGTAGTGCGAACTCACCGACACAGTCCGGAGTGTACTACGACGTCTTCACCCTGCCCACCCAGGGCCAGGCGGGCGGACTCCCCAGCGGCACCGAGGCCTACTATTCCTTCGACTACGCCAACATTCATTTCATCTGCCTCGACTCCCAGGATACCGACCGCAGTGCCAAGGGCGCGATGGCGCAATGGCTGCGCGCGGACCTGGAAAGCACGGCGCGCGAATGGATCCTCTGCTTCTTCCACCACCCCCCGTACACCAAGGGATCCCACGATTCCGATTCCCTGACGGACAGCGGGGGACGCCTGATCGACATGCGGCAGAACATCCTTCCCATCCTCGAAGCAGGCGGCGTGGATCTCGTGCTCGCGGGCCACAGTCACGATTACGAACGCAGCTACCTGCTCGACGGGTCCTATGGATTCAGCACCAACATGGGGCCCGCGAACTTCGTGAACCACGGCGACGGACGTCCGGATGGCGATGGTGCGTATTTAAAGCCGACGGGGCGGGCTCCCCATCAGGGCGCCGTGTACGTGGTCGCGGGATGCTCCGGGCAAACGAGCGGGGGCAAACTCAATCATCCGGCGATGTTTCTATCCCTGAACAAGCTCGGCTCACTCATCCTCGACATTCACGGGCCGGAACTCAACGCGACCTTCATCAACGAGAAGGGTCGTGTCCGCGACTACTTCACGATCCGGAAGCATTAAACCCGGTGAGATGTCCCTATCGGGACAACACCTCGATGAGGTAGCGGATCTCTTCATCCACATCGTCCGCCGCCGGGACGGTTTGCGTGACCTCCAGTCGGACCAGATCCCGGAAACGACGGCGAAGGCGGTGAATCGCAACCTTCACCGCACCCTCGCTGATCCCCAATCGACGCGAGGCATCCAGCGTCGATCCCGCCGCCTCATCTCCCGCCAGCCACGACTTCAACACCTGGAAGTGTGTTTCGCGACCCGCGGCCCTCTGCTCTTCCTCCAGGATCGTCAGGCCCCGGTCCATCACCGCATACGCCCATTGCCGGTCAAACCGGGCCGCGGGATCCGATTCAGCCGGTGCCGCCAGGTCGTGTCCCGCGGACGTGTCGGTGCCCGTCCCGAGCGGTTCCGGGATCGTCCCACCTCCGCGCTTCACGGCCCGCTCGCGGTCACGGCAATCCGCGAGAAAATGCTTCAACGCTCCCAGTAAAAACGAACGAAACCGGCCGCGTTCAGGGGTCGCCCCGTCAAATCCGCGACCGGACAAAATCCGCGCGAAAAACTCCTGCGCCAATTCCCGGGCCGCATCCTCGTCGCGCCCCTCGGACCGCAGGAAGCGGAAGACCGGATTCCAATACGCCACACACAACTCGCCCAGCGCCACGCGCGCCGGCTCCGAATCCCCGCGGGACCGAAGCACCAGCGTCCAGCGCGTGGCGGCAAAGGAATCGCTGGGAGAAACAGGCAAGTCCGGCCGGGTATCGTTCATGGTGAAGTGAAATCGCCACCCGAAGACGTCCGTTGAAGCGCCTCCAATAGTTTTCGAGCTCCCAGAACCTGACGGTCCAACTCCTCGGGAGACGTCTCGCCGGGCACGGGATCCCCAGTACGCAGACGCGCTCGCTCTTGAGCGCGCATCAACCCATCCAATCGCTCCGCGGCCAGGGCCACTGCATCGTCAAGGTCCAGGGCGTCCTGGGGCTCGATGTCCACCGAGATCCCGTTGAGCCAGCGCTGCTCGTTCCCCTCGCGGGTGCGATAGGACCCCTTCCCTCCGGAAACATGAATCTGGGTGAGCTCACATTCCACGGGCACAAACAACCATCGCCGCGCCCGCTGTCCCAATTGGAGTCGCACCGGTCCCGGCACCACCTCGGCCATGGCGAGATCCTCAGGAATCGACAATTCCGCAGTCGATCCGATCAACGTCGAAATGTGCCAGGACCCTGGGGTATTCCCCGACGTCAGCGCGAAAGAGAGATCCATAGGTTTAGCGCCGCCCCACCCGGGCTTCAGGGCGAACCCTGCGCTTCGTAGAGTCTGAGGCACTCCATTGCTCCACACCTTTACTACAATTCGGGACGCCTGCCCGGCCGGAAACGACACAAGAAGATGCACTTCCTTTTGAGCGACGGCTGAATTCGAAATCGACACGGGTTCCACCATCGGACGCGGACGGGCCAACATTGGAGGAAGGATGAGTCCAAGCACCAACAGGAGAATCGGAACGACGATCAGGAACAGAATCGCGAAGAAGATCCTCTTCGCCCAAGGGCTCCACTCCGAAATCGGAATCGCCCGTTCGGGTCCGGGTCGGGTCTGACGAAAGCGAATAACCACCCCGGCACCCACGAATGCCGGGAGCAATCCCAAAAGCGTCACCAGGGTTTTTGCCCATCCAGGGTTCATCATCTCCCAAGGCCCGGAAGCCGACCGCGACAGCATGGGCACACCCAGTGCGGCAATCACTGCGGAGCCCAGCACGGCCAGAGAACCGAGGATGAGCCAGTAAAGTCGGTGCGGCCACGGGTTCGGTCGATGCTCCAGCGTGCGGCCCGCTTTACGAAGTTGTCCCTGCCGACGCGCCGCCCAGAGCGTCAACGCCACGGACCCCATCGTCACCACCAGGGTCACCAGCAACAAGGGAGCCCAAATCCAGGGAAGCCAGTTGAGCACCGCCCGTTCCCAACCCAGCGTGGTCATCCCCGGAACTCCGGAATAGACCAATCCACCCAGGGCCCGATGGCCCACAGCCACGCCGCCAAAGGCTTCCGAACCCACCGCGAATCCGCCCAGCGCCAGCAGCAGAGCCAGCGCAAAACCTCCAAAACTGAAAAGCCCCGCCGCAAACCCGCCAATCGCGACGCCCCCGACGGCGAATCCTCCAAAGGCAATCACCCCCATCGCCCCGCCCCCGAACGCCACGATTCCCCGCGCGGATCCTCCGACTGCGAACACGCCCCGGGCACGGGGCCCCAGGGCCAGCACCCCGCGCGCCTCGCGGGAGCGTCCCGTCTTCGGGTCGATGCCCGAAACGATATGGATCCAGGGAAGGCCTCCGACGGTCCGCTGGGACTTGTACTCAAACGATGCCCCGCCTCCGAACGTGGAATGATCATGCGCCCAGGAAAACGCACCCCGAACGGGACTCCCACCCTCGAGTCCCTCCACCTGCGTTTTCACCTCGCCCGCACTCTGCTGGCGCAACTCGCGCTCCTTCGCCAGCGCCCGCATCACGATCTCGTCGATGCGGGCGTCCAGGGAAGCCTTCGACGACGGCGGACCGAAGCGGCCCAGGGGCAGTTCGCCGGTGAGCAGTTCATAGAAGACCACCCCGAGGGAGTAGATATCCGCCCGATGATCCACCGCCGACGGAGCTTCGATCTGCTCCGGCGCCATGTAATGCGGTGTGCCCAGGCGCGCACCGCTCGCCGTCAGGGTGATGTCGGTCACCCGGTCGCCAACCATCTTGGCGATCCCGAAATCGGCAATTTTCACCCGCCCGCGGGAGTCGAGCAGGAGGTTCTCCGGCTTGATGTCGCGATGCAGCACGCCCTGCTCGTGTGCATATTGGAGCGCCTCGCAAATCTTCGGGACGATCGCGAGCGCCTCCGAGGGTGAGAACCGCCCCGACTCCATGGCCTGGCGCAGATTCACGCCGTCCACGAACTCCAGGATCAGGTAGCAAAATCCCGGCACCTCTCCGAATTCATACACCGCGACGATGTGGGGATGATTCAGCCGGGCAAGCAGACGCCCCTCCCGTGCGAAGCGTTCCGCAAACGCCGGATCGCTGTCCGGAGCGACCGGCAGAAGCTTCAGCGCCACCGTCCGGTCCAACTGCGGCTGACGCGCTGAGTACACGAAACCCATCCCGCCGGATCCGATGAGTTCAAGGACTTCGAGCGCCGGGAAGGCGGATCGGACGGCATCCAATGAGGGCGGCTGCCGGCGATGGGGCAGCCGACCGGAATCCGTGGAATCCGCAACGCCCGCCAGAACACAGCGAGGACACAATCCGCGCGGGGCGTCGGGAGGAATGGGCGCACCGCAACGGGAACAAGGTGGAATCGGGGTCGAGGCATTCATCTCACCCGCTTCCTGAGGAACACATGCGATCAGGTTACCGAAAATCGGCCCACGGCGGCGATTTCAGAGTTGGGGGTCCCCAGACAGGCTGAAGCCTGGACTACGAACCCCCGTTGGTAGTGCAGGCTTTAGCCTGTCCCCATTCCGATGTCCGCTTGCCGCTGGGATCACAAATGGCTACTTACACCCGATGCGCAGTTGCCGTTTTCCGGTGCTTTCCGTGGCCGTGATCGCTCTCGCCGCCGGGTGCAAACCCCGCGACGAGATCCAAGTGTACCAAGCCCCTCGCGAAGGCACCTCCCCAGCCTCCGCTGCTGCAGGTCCCTCCGACGGCGATGCCAGCCGCGGGCCAGGCGGCGTCCCCTGGACCGTGCCGGAAGGCTGGACAGAAAAGGCATCCCAACCGGGCGGCATGCGCATCGCCTCCTACGCAGTGACCGCTCCCGACGGACGCGCGGTGGACATCTCCGTCGTGCCGCTCGGCGGCACCGCCGGCACCCTCCTCGACAACGTCAACCGCTGGCGCGACCAGATCGGACTCGGCCCCGTCACGGACTCCGACCTCGCCGGACTCCGCAAACCCGTCGCAATTGGCGGTCTCTCCGGTGATTTGTTCGACATGGCGGGCGAAAAGCCCGTGCTCGACGGGAAGTACAAGGCCCGGACGCTGGCAGCGATCCTGACGGCGGGGGACACCACGGTTTTCTTCAAGGCCACGGGTGAGGACGCCCTCGTCGCGGAGAATCGTCCCAAATTTCTTGCCTGGCTGAAATCGGTCCAAACGGGACCTGCCCCCGCCCCCCAGGCCGAGGCCGCCCCCACGCCAGCGGCGTCGCCGGGTGGCCCCGCGATGAAAGGCCCCGTGGCGCCACCGCCATCCACCGGCCTCCCGAATTGGACGGTTCCCGCCGGATGGAAATCCGTGCCGGCCTCCACCATGCGCCTCGCCAGCTTCGTCGTCGAAGGTGCCAACGGACAATCCGGGGACCTCTCGGTCGTCGCGCTCGGTCCCAGTGCCGGCGGACTCCTGGCCAACGTCAATCGATGGCGCGGACAGATGGCACTTTCCCCGCTGGATGATGCGGGTCTCTCCCGGGAATCCAGCAAGTTGTCCACTCCCGCCGGGGACGAGGCGGTGATCGTGGATCTCGCAGGCGAGGGCGCGTCGGCAGGCAAACGGATGCTGGCGGCCGTGGTGTCTCGTCCCGATCGCACCTGGTTCTACAAGCTCACCGGCGATGCCCCGCTCGTCGCCGCCCAAAAGGAGGCCTTCCTCGGCTTCGTGAAGTCGGTGAAATACCCGTGAAGCCCGACGACGTCCTTTCGTCTGAGCCCCAGTTCCTGTCATGAGCGCAACGGCAACGACACCTCCTCCCGCCCCGGGCAAGGGCACTCCCCGCCCATCCGCCCCGGCATCGGGTTCGCCCGGCCCCAAGGCGCCCTGGCAACGCTGGATCTCCCCTCTGAGTTCGCTGCGCCTGACCGTGGTGCTGCTGGCCCTCGGCATCCTGGTGACCTTCTTCGGAACGCTCGCCCAGACCGAGGATGGGCTCTACATCGCGCAGCAGAAGTATTTCCGGTCGTGGGCCTCCGTCTGGTCCCCGCACGATCCCGGCTGGAAGTGGATCAAAATCCCCCTCCCCGGCGGTTACCTGCTCGGCACGCTGCTCGTGCTCAACCTGCTCGCCGCGCATACCACCCGCTTCAAACCCACGTGGCGGAAGTCCGGAATTTTCCTGACCCACCTGGGCGTGATGATGCTTCTGCTGGGCCAGTTGGCGACCGACCTGTTTTCCCGGGAGAGCCGGATGAGTTTCGCCGAAGGGGAATGGCGCAACTACTCTGAGGATTTCCAAAAAACCGAACTGGTGTTTCTTGGGGACAGCCAGGATCCCTCTCTGGATCTCGTGATCGCGATCCCCGACTCGCTGCTCGCCCGTGGCGGCGAGATTCGTCACCCACAGCTTCCCTTCACGGTGCGGATCCGTGAGTTCGCGGAGAATGCCGCCATCCGAAGCCGGGCTCCGATGGTGGACACCAACCGCGCTCCCGCCGCGACCCAGGGCGTCGGCACCAAGGCAGTCTTCTCACCGGCACCGCCTGTGCGCACGATGAATGACCGAAACCTTCCCGGCACCGTCGTGGAACTCGCGGATGCCAACGGAGCGTCCCTCGGAACCTGGCTGTTCGGACTGGTCCTGAACGAGCAGCCGGTGGAATCCGGTGGCAAGACCTGGCGTGTCGCCCTGCGTCCCACGCGCTACTACCAGCCCTTCTCGGTGAAACTGCTCAAGACCACTCATGAAGTGTACACCGGCACCCGGACCGCCTCCGATCCGAGAGGAATCCCCCGGAACTTCGCCAGCCGCGTCGAACTGGAACGCCCGGCCACCGGTGAAAAGCGTGAGGTGGACATCTCCATGAACCAGCCGCTGCGTTATGGGGGCCTCACCTTCTACCAACACCAGATGGACCGCGAGGAGGTCGCCCGGGGCGGTCGCGGCCTCAGTGTGCTCCAGGTCGTCAAGAACCCGTCCTGGATCGCCCCCTACTTCGGCACCGTCTTCGTCCTGGCCGGACTTCTGGTCCAGTTCCTCATCCACCTCATTGGATTCCTCCGCAAGCGAACCGCCTGACCCTTTTCCTCACGTCCCATGAAGCGTCACCTGCCCTGGATCATTACCGGCGTCTTCGCCCTCTGGTTTCTCTCCACGCTCCGGGCGCCGAAGCCTGGCGAGTTCCAAATTGAGCAGCTCGCCGAACTTCCCGTGGTGTTCAACGGGCGCCACCAGCCGCTGGATTCCGTGGCGCGCAATTCCCTGGTCCAAATCCGGGATCGCTACACGGTGCGCACCCCGATGTCCGCATCGGAACTGGCCGCCCGCTCGCCGGTCGCCACCTCGCTCGGGATCACGAATCGCACCCTCTCGGCCGCGGAATGGCTGGCCGAGGTGATGATGCGTCCTTCCGCCGCCGATGACCGAAAGGCGTTCCGCATTGATCACCCGGGGGTGATTTCCCTGCTCAAGCTGCCGGAGAAAAACGACTCCACCGGGGAGGACGGCAAGCATTACTCCTGGAACCAGCTGTCCCCGGGCTTCAAGGAGATCGAGGATCAGGCAAAACAAATCCTCACCACCAAGAAGGAGGAATCCCAGCGCGACGCCTTCGACCGCGCCATCCTCAAGCTGCGGAACGCGCTGACCCTGTACATGCGTCTCAAGAACACGGTGCGTCCCCAGGACACCGTGAATTTCACCTCCGAACTGGCCGCCTTCGATGCCGGGCTGCCCGCCGGGGTGGCTGCCGTCCGGAACCAGCAGAATGGTCAACCCTACGACACGAACGCCTTCAACAATCTCCTGGGGTTGGTCACCCGCTACAACGTCACAGCCGAAATGGAGCCCCCGTTGATCATCCCGCCGCACCATCCCGAACGGGACCGAGATGGATGGTCGCGCATGGGCGAGGTGCTGATGGCCCACGTGCGCGGGGAAGCGCTGCCCCCCTCCGTGGCCGCGTGGGCCCGGATGTCCGACGCCTTCCAATCGGGGAACGGACCCGACTTCGTGAAGTCCGTGGAAGATTACCGCCGCTCGCTCCCTGCCGGACTCCAGGCGGAGTTGACCAAGGGACACCGCGAGACCTTTTTCAATCGCATGGCCCCCTTCTATGACGCGCTGGTCATCTACGTCGCGGCCTTCCTCTTTGCCATCTTCTACTGGTTCCATTTTGCGGAGTGGTCCCGCAGGACCGCCTTCGCACTGATCGGACTGGCCTTCGTCATTCACTCCACGGGCCTGATCTTCCGAATGGTGTTGGAAGGCCGCCCACCCGTCACCAACCTCTACTCCTCGGCCATTTTCATCGGATGGGGCGCCGTGGTCCTCGGCATGGTGCTGGAGAAGTTCTGGCGGAACGCCATTGGTCTCGTGGTTGCGTCATCGCTCGGCTTCGTCACGCTCATAATCGCTCACAACCTCGCCCTCGGCGGCGACACCATGGTGATGCTTCAGGCCGTGCTCGACACGAACTTCTGGCTCGCCACCCATGTCGTCATCGTGACGCTCGGATACGCCAGCACCTACGTCGCCGGCTTCCTCGCCGTGGTGTACATCCTGCGCGGGGTGCTCACCCGAGGACTCGACGAAGCCACTGGACGCGCCCTCGCCCGCATGGTCTATGGCATCATCTGCTTCGCGACCCTCTTCAGCTTCATCGGCACCATCCTCGGCGGCATCTGGGCCGACCAGAGCTGGGGCCGCTTCTGGGGATGGGACCCGAAGGAAAACGGCGCGCTGATCATCGTCCTGTGGAACGCCCTGCTGTTGCACGCGCGCTGGGGTGGCATCGTCCGCGAACGCGGACTGATGAACCTCACCGTGGTGGGCAACATCGTCACCAGCTGGTCCTGGTTCGGAACCAACATGCTGGGCATCGGACTGCACGCCTACGGATTCATGAGCGGCGCATTCCTGTGGCTCGGCGTGTTCATCCTCAGCCAACTGACCATCATCGGTCTCGGCCTGCTGCCCGACCGATACTGGCGCAGCCGCAATGGAGTAACGGTTACCCGCACCCCGGCTTCCCCGGGACCGCGCCACGTGCCCGCCGCCGCCGGCGCGCGGTAGAGTCCGCTTTCGAGAAGGTTTCTTGGCGGACCCTCAAAATCCGCTTGTGAATTCGGCGGATCGACCCCGTATAGCGCTCGTGCCGAGCGTCCTGAATCCCGCATTCCACATTTGCCGCGCCGCCGGTCGGTCGTGGCTGTGGGGATGCCTCGCGGGGCTCCTGGTGTGGAGTGTTCGCGGCGGCACTTGGGAGGACATCCAGCGTCGCGGTTCCCTGCGCTGGGGCAATGACGCGGAGGGGGAATTCCCTACATCTACCATCTCACCGACCGCCCGACGGAACTCACGGGATTCGAAGTGGAGTTTGCCGGCGCCCTCTGCGCGCAGCTCGGAGTCCGCTCGGAGTTCGTCCAGAACAATTGGGACATGCTCGTCCCCGCCCTCCAGGAGGGCAGCCACTTCGACGTCATCATCGCCGGACTCGAACGCAGCCCGGAAAACCTGGCGAAGATCGACATGAGCCGGCCGTACTTCATCTACGGTCAGCAACTCGTCGTTCCCGCCTCGGACACCCGCACCGCGCGCCTGGAGGAACTGCGGGGTAAACGCGTGGGTGTGCTTTCCGCGTCCGGATCCCACCACCTCGCGGAACGCGCCGGCGGCATCGACGTCCGGATCTATCAGGACAACGTCAACTACTTCAGCGATCTGGAAGTCGGCCGCCTGGATGCCGTCCTCACCGACACGCCAATCGCCCTAGCCAACCTGAAGGAGCACCCGGCCCTGCGATCCGCCGGTGCCCCCTTCGCCCTCGGCGCATACGCCGTCGGGGTTCGCTCCACGGATCCTGATCTCCTGCGCCGAATCAACGAGGCGATCGGCGCGCTCGCCTCCGATGGATCGCTGGAACGAATCTATCGCAAGTACTCCCTCTGGAACTCCGACCAGGCGGCCCTGCGGGAATGGCATGAGGAATCCACGACGGTGGCACCCCGGCGGCATTCCGTGCTCCGCGAGTGGCGCACCTACCTGCCGTTCCTGCTGGAGGCATCGGTGACCACGATCTGGGTCACCTGCGGCGGGATGGTTCTCGCCGCCACCTGGGGACTCGTCCTCGCCCTGCTCCGACTTTACGGCCCGGCCCCGGTTCGATGGCTGTCCGTCGCCTACATTGAAGTCTTCCGCGGCACGCCCCTCCTCCTGCAGATCTACTTCATCTATTTCGGACTCGCCCAGCAGCTCGGACTCCGCCTCTCGGCCGGCGCGGCCGCAGTCCTCTCTCTGGGCCTCAATTACGCGGCATCCGAAGCCGAGAACTACCGCGCCGGCATCCAGGCCGTCCCGCGCGGACAAACCGAGGCGGCGCTGGCGCTCGGAATGTCCCGCAGTCTGATGCTCCGCCGGGTGATCCTGCCCCAGTCGCTCCGCATCAGCCTGCCCAGCGTCACCAACGACTTCATCGCGATGTTCAAGGATTCTTCGATCGTTTCGGTGATCGCCCTCGTGGAACTCACCAAGGCGTACCAGATCCGGGCCATTGATACCGGGGACTACATCGGACTCGGCATCCTGACCGCCGCCATTTATTTCACCCTGAGCTACGCCGCCTCCCAGGGCGCGCGCTGGCTGGAACGGAGGATGCACCGTGATTCGCGTTGAAGGACTCACCAAGAGCTACGCCGGCATTCCCGCGCTCCGCGGCGTGGACCACGGACAACAACGCGGGGAAACCGTCGTCTTTATCGGCCCGAGCGGCTGCGGCAAGAGCACCTTCCTGCGCTGCCTCAACCGTCTCGAAACCCCGGATGCCGGATGCGTCACGCTCGGCGACCTCATACTGGACGGCACCCGGACGCCTTCCCACCGCGAGACCCAGCAGCTCCGTCGTCGCGCCGGCATGGTGTTTCAGCAGTTCCATCTTTTTCCTCACCGCACCGCCCTGGAAAACATCCTCGAGGGACCGCGGCACGTGCTGGGTCTTCCCGCCGCGGAATGCGATTCGCGGGCGCGGGCACTGCTGGCGCGAGTGGGTCTCTCCGACCGGGCGGGTCACTACCCGGCTCAACTTTCCGGCGGCCAGCAGCAGCGGGTGGCCATCGCCCGCGCCCTGGCGATGAATCCTGACATTCTCCTCCTCGACGAACCCACCAGCGCACTCGATCCGGAACTCCGGGACGAGGTCCGGACCGTGCTGACCGGACTAGCGGAGGAGGGCATGACCATGATCGTGGTCACCCACGACCTCCGGCTTGCCCGTCAGGTGGCGGACCACGTGGTGTTTTTGGACGCTGGCCGCGTGGAGGAGTGCGGCCCTCCTGAACGCATCTTCGGCTCACCGGAGCGGGAGCGGACACGCGACTTCGTCCGCCGCGTCCTCCACGATTAGATGGGAACAGACCGCAATCCGCGAGCCCTGCTGCGGCGTCGGCACCCCCGTGTCCGAACACTTCCCCACCCGACGATTGGGAGAGATGGCGTTTCGCCGTCCGAAACTGGACCCCATATTTATCCCAACCAGAAAGAAGCTCCCCCCGAAACGAGACACGATTCAACACCAACTACACCACTCCACAGAACTGCCGATTACACAATACCCATTCCCATACCGATTGGTTCGAAAAGGAGTGTAATTGCTCGCTCCGCAGCGATACAATATTTGAAGTTAGACCGCCCACCAAGCACACCGATAAAGCGTGTCCAAACTGCAAATGAGTTGTGCTTTGGCTTTGTGGTTTGATGCGTCTCTCTCTTGCTGACGTTTTGGATCTGAACCTGCCCACTGATCGAAGCGGGCGGACTTGTAGTCACGGATGGCTGCATCAAACTGGCCAAGCAAGCGGCGCACGATATAGTGCCTCACTTCAAGAGACTCGGCCTCAAGCGTATCGACATCTCTCAACTCTTGGCTGAAAACGAAATCATCAGCAGCTTTCGCGTCGATCTTGGCCCGAAATACCACCAAGTAGCTTCTGAAACGCTGTCTCTTTACCGAGGCATCGCCGCCAATACGAACTCTCTGCCCGATCAAGATACCACAGAGTAGTATGAGGAATTTTTCGAGCATTGGTTTCGGAATGTCGTTGTCCTTTTAGTCGGCGCGGCTAACGGGTTCTACTGGCCGGGTGGACATTCTAGATGAGGACCCTGACAGCATCGATACTCGATCGCAGATCGGCGCTCTATCGCAAGGTTCACAACATCTGGCCTGTTGAACCAATCCACCGCGCGGCGAAGCAGAATTTGGAGCGGGGTTCATGGTTGAGCCAGGTCCGGCTGATGACATGGGGCAAGAGTATTGGCTGGACTGTTTATGAAAAGCTCCAAGTCCCACACCCTTCACCCCTGGCACGGGTGGTCAACCGTCCTTCGAGCGGGCCCGTCGCCTATTGCAGCGTACTGCGACAGATGTTCCACAGAACACAATTCCCACCCAGCCCGCACCTCAACACGGACGGTGACACGCCATCCCTCCCACATATTCCAACGATTGGGCGCCACAGGGACGGGACACTTTCACCATCGATTTTGAATCGCTCACCCCGCATTTTCCGAATCCGGCGCCTGGCTCCACCGGATGTTCCGTCTCGGACCGGGATAGTAGTAATGGTCGTCCGCATCCTGAACAAAACCGGCCGCATTGATCCGAAGTCCCTCCGCCCGCAGTCGCGACCTCTGCCGTCGGGCCAGCGGTGCCGGCATGGACGGACTGATCTGTCCATCGGACGCCACCACCCGGTGCCACGGCAATCCCTCCGATTCCTCCGGAGTCAGCCGCGCCAGCACAAATGCCACGTGCCGGGCCTGCACATTCATGTGGGTGGCGATGGACCCGTAGGTGGTGAACCTCCCCTCGGGGACAAGGGCCACCAGACGGAGGACTTCCGCCCGGATTCGGGCGAATGCCTGGGACTTGGGCTTGGCCATGCGACGAACGACGCCCGATCCTATTCCCAAATCCGAACCCTATCCACCCTCTCCGCGGCGGAGGGATCCTCCCCGGGATGAACGATGTCTGAGGCATTGCTCAGTCCATGGGCGGCCACGGAAACCGGTCAACCCGCCTCCCCCAGAGGTCATCCAGGAAACGATCCGAACGTTCGTCGCCAGGAGCACCTGGGCGCCCCTCCAAAAAATTGGCAGGGAAACCCACCTTCCATCTGAATTGGGAATTGGTTTCCCCAGCCGGGGTCAGCCCCAGGCCTTCCGCTGAACAGGGCGCATCGAGTCACGGACGGATCAGGATTCGGAGATACACCTCGTCTTCCGTCACGTCGGGAAGTGAATAGTCATCCTCGGACTGCCAGGTTCGTGTGGCGACATCGGTCCAATCCTTGAGATTTCGGGATTTCTGGAGCGTGCCCTGCGTCGGAACCGGTCCCACATAGTTCAGGATGGGGGGACCCCCAGTCACGCGGGTGATCCGTATCAATCGATCCGACAGAGGAGGTTGAAACGCGTTGAGCGAGAAATTGAAGTCCGACTTTAAGGAGCCCGCAAAGCGGAGGTGGTACGTCTGACCGCCGACGGCCTCAAACGCCATGCGCCCGGGCACCCGGGAACCAGCCACCGAAGCCACCGGAACGACGTTTGATACAGCCGAACCAATCCATACGGTGGGAATCGGGGCGATGCCCAGCCCTGTGGAGGGTGATGATTCCACCGTGATCAGGGCCAGTGCCGAACGCGGTGCCGTCCACCGCCACCAAACCGAAGTCTGCGCCAACGGGAGCTGCTCATCCGTTTCCCGCGTCGATCCCAGCAGGGTTCCGGACTCGAGAACGGATTCGCCGACAATCCAGAGGGCGTTGGAGAAGGCATCATTCGGCGGCGGCAGGACCTCCGGCTCGGGAGTAAAGGCCAACGAAAGCACTGCCAAACCCGAGGCGCCTGCGAAGCCGTCCACGACCGCGTACACGGTCTGCCCCGACTTCACCCGTGCCTGAACGCGGCTGGTGCGCTCCTCCGGAGTCGTGTCGTCGTTGGCGCCCAACACCGATAGCGGGGACAAGAAGCCGGGATTCGAGGGAGAATACACCCCGAGCAGGGTGTCGAACGAGGATCCTTTTGTGGTGACCTCGATCCGTCCGGCAGCAGGCGCAACCCATTCCCACCAGACCGAGTGTCCGCCGGGTCTTCCACCGACCACCGGTTCCAAGTTCTCGACGGTTGCGCCGAGGGTCTCCACTTCAAATCGGGCGGGCACCGACCGAATCAAGGTGCGGTTGGCAAAGAGATCATTGGGAGGAGACGGAGCGAACACCGACTCGTAGGCCACGGAAAGAGCCACCTCGCCCGCGATGGAAAACGGGGAATCCACGAAGATGAAATACGTGGTGGCCTGGGTCACCTTCAGCTTGACCAGACTGAATGGGGACGCGCCCGGTGCGTCCTGATTGGACCCTTCCGTACGCAAAGCCCCCAGCCCCGTTCCACTAAACACCGCCAGGTAGGTATCCAAGGTGCTGCCGGCGGTCGAGATGGCGACCATGCCGTTGGAGGGTGCCGTCCAACGCCACCACAGGGAACGGCCCGCGAACGAATTCAGCGGATCCACCGGTTCGCCCGGCTGCCGGGTTGCCAGGGCGGTGGAACGAAGGTCGAACAGCTTGCCTCCCCCGAGGATGAAGGGACGGTAGAAGTCATCCCCTTCCTCCCCGATGGCATGCACATCCCGGATCACATCGCGGGAAGCAACGCCCAGCTCATCGTAGGCCACCGCGGAAAGTCGTGTGTCCCCGCGGATGCCGGGGAGGCTGGCCCTCCACGGCGGGGAGGTCACCGTTCGGGTCTGGCTGCCTCCGGCGGAGTCGAAGGCGGTGAAGACAACACGCGAGATCGAGCCGTCCCCCGGAGTCGCTGTGACCTCCATCACGAAGGGAGTGCCCGGATCCACCGCGGGAAATGATGGCTCCACCCACACGACCGACGGCGGGTTGCGACCCACCACGCGTCGTTCCGGTGAGGAGGTCGCCGCCCCGAGGTTATCGTGGACCACGATCCGAAATTGGTTGGTGCCCACGGCGCCAATGCTGGCGACGAAATACGGATTCTTCGGGGACAGATCTGCGAGCTTTGTATTCCCAGACCACAGTTCGGCCGAAACCACCTCACCGTCCTCGTCCTCAATCTTCGCGCGCAACTCGACGGTGCCCGGCACGGCGATGCCTTCAGGAATGGCCGCACTCCACGAGACTTCGGGAGGTTGGTTCGATGAAGCATCGCGCGCAGGGAGGGAACGCAGGGAGAACTCTGTCGTTGTCGTTCCCACGACGGCCAATCCATGACGGTTTCCCACCGGACCGACAAACGCCGCCCCTGCAGGGTTTCCGGTCCAGGGCAGCCACGCCGGGTCACCGGATGCCCAATAGCGGACGCCTTCGGCAATCGGCGCCACAATCCACTGGCCACCGGCCTGTACAAGGCCGCCATCCATGGTCGGGGCATTCGCCGGTGACACCAACACCTGGGCGAGGTTGGCGCCCGAGAGGATCCGTCCGCGCCGATCCAGAACCCGGCCACCTCCCAAGGGAATCGCCACGCTCGGACCGTTCGGCTCCCCGAAGGCTTCATAGCCCTTCACAAAGGATGACGAGCTGCGAATCAGATCCAACCGGGTGGAGACCTGTGGACTGGAATCCGTGGTCAACACCCAAACGGAGTTCTGGTCCGGATCGAGCAGGGTTCGCAATCGGAATCGAGTCACCATTCGGGCCGTGCGAACGCCGTCCGACAGCCGGTAGGCGTCCACAGGTCCAAACTGGTTGGAACCGGAGCTGACCACCAGAATTCCGTCATCCGTTGCCGCGAGTTCCCAGGGATCCGTTTCCACCGGAATCAGACGCGTCATCGCCATCGCCTCCAGGTCAAACTCAACGACATCCCCGTTGGGAACCGTGGACTCATACCGATGGGGTGCCGCTGGCAATGCCACGTACAGACGCCGCGAGTCCGGTGTCGTGGACATTCGCTCCGGTAGCCCCGGGACCGTCCATCGCCGAATCTCCAGGCCGGTATCGAGGTCCACGGCGACCACTTCTCGCGCCTGCGTGTCGGACACAAACGCCCGGTGCCGAGGCCCGTCGAAGGCGACACCTGAGGCGGGGAAATCCAGTTGGAACGGGTTGTTCGTCCGTCCGGCAAATCCCGGATCCGGCACCGCCGCCACCGAAAAGGCGGCGCTCCCTGAGGCAATGAATCCAAAACGGTCCCGAACCTGAACCCGTGCCGTCCACGTTCCCGGAAGAAAGTAGCGGTGCTGCGCCGTCCTCACGGGGGAGAACTCCGTGTCGAAGTTCCCGTCATCGGTCCAGTCCCAGCGGAATTCCAACGAACCGCCTGAGTCGAGGTCATCGGTCGTCCCGGAGACATCAAACTCCACCGCGGAGGCCGTCGAGAAGGGGCCCCCCTTTGTGGTGAGGACGACAACCGGGGCCTGGTTGGTCTCGGCACCAGCCACAGGATTCGGCAGCAGTTCGACCTGCGTCCCGTGCCCGCCATTCCCCGCGACCACCAGCCAGTCCGACCACAATCCCAGGAACCGAACCGATGGCACCGTCGGGAACGAACGAATCCGACTCCACGTGGTGGTCTCGAACCAGTCCAGCCGATTGCGTGTACCCCGGAACGCGGCCTTTCGTTCCTCACGATCAAAGGCGACCGCACCGCCCTGATCATCCGTGGGATCCACGGAAAGCCGCCCCTCCAGAGCGACCGGCAATGCAGGATCGCTGGGAACGGACAGTCGATATCCATTGGCGGAGATAATGGACTTCCCACCCGGGCTGATCGCCCAGGGCGCCCACACCGATTCAAGGAACACCGAACCCGACCCCTGCTCCTCGGAGAGTGTGCCGTCGGGTCCAATCCGAAATTGAGCTACGGTTGCGGAGGACCCGAAGGTCGTCAGGACCAACGCACGTTCCGCGCCCCGCGCCAAAATCGCCGAGTTTTCCCGGACGTCCCCCCTCCCCAAGACCCGGCCGTTGGACGGGTCATAGGATTTGAGCTGGGTGAGCTGCGCGGACCCGCCTCCCACCAGCAATGGCCCACCGGCGGTCGCCAACAGCTGGCCCGGGTCGACGTCGGTCGAAAACTTCCGGAGGAGGTTCCCCGTCGGGACGTCCAGGATCCCAATCAATCCTTCCTGGCGGCCAAAATTGAAAGAGCTCCGCGGAATAACCAGTTCAGAAATATAGAGCGTCTTCCCGTCCGGAGAGGACGCCAGGGCATCGGTCGGAAACTCAAATCTCCATTCACGATCCGGGATTCCCGAAGGAAGCCGCATCCGTACCAGCCGCCTCCCCTCTGGATCCGTGAAATAGGCATACCCCCCCACCGAATCCACCCACATCGCCGACGCCGTGAATGCCAGGTCAAAGGCCGGCTGTCCCAACAACGCCAACCCTGGATCCACCCGCTGCACCACCTCGATCTCGCGTTCCACCCGGTTCGTCGCCCCTTGCACGTCACGCACCCCGAGCGCCACCCGCACTCGTCCCGCCACATGGAAAACATGGCTGGCCTGGGACGAAGTCGTTTCGAGGGTATCATAGGCCCCGTCCCCATCCCAATCCCACTGCACCGACAGCGGAACGCCGGGCAGTTGATCGTCGGAGGATGCCGAGGCGTCAAAAACCACAGGGAGGCCGGTTTCCACAGTCACCGGACGCCAGGAAAACGCCGCTACCGGCGGCAGGTTCGTCGTCGAAGCCACCGAAATTATCCGGGTCAACGAGTTGGTCGCACCCCAGTAATCACGGGCAACCACCGTTACCGGATGAGGGCCCGGCTCGAGAAACTGATGCGAGGTTTTGGCCTCCGAGGAGAATGGGATCTCCAACACGCCGTCGCCGTCGAAATCCCAGGCGAAGGCGAGTCCCGCCCGTCCCCCGTCGTCCCTGCTTTCCCCGGCATCGAAGAGTACGGGTGCATCCACCGAAGGTTCCGAAGACTCCCGAAAGGCCGCCACGGGCGCCGCGTTTGTTTCCGCACCAAGGCCGGGATGCGGAAGTTGCACCCATGAAGTCCGCTCCGACTCCCGCACCGTCCCGTAAAGAGCGTCACCGTCCACAAACAGCGCGTCCACCGCCCGGTCCAGAGTTGCGGTCCACACCGGAAGAAGGGAGCTGGCGTTGTAAGCGAGCAGCAGCGTCTCCGGGGAATCGGAACAGGTCAGGAGCATTCCGCGTTGCGAATCCCATACCACCGCCGAGAGCACCTGCGGTTGCGGTGCCAGGACTCCGACCCGCACCAGGTCCGAACCCGGCGATGTATCGAGTCCAACGACATCGCTGCCATTGAGGACAACCATCGCGTCGTCCGGACGCGACAACGGACGCGACCGAGCCGGGAGGAAACCACTAATGCTCCTCCCCGAATCCGACAGCCGCGAGGCTGCGGACTCCGGATTCAGATCCAGGCGACGGAGTGACGCGGGTCCGAGGTCGGAATCCGCAAGATACACCCGGTGGCCATCCCGCGACGGCATCAGGTAGCTGCGTTGACGGACTGCCTGGGTTCCGGCGGGTTCTGACGCGCCCGGCTCGTAGAGGTGGACGCTGGTGAATTGTCCAGACCCGCCCGAGACGAGCAGGCGCTCCCCCTCAATCAGGGCCACATCCCATGGGTCGAGGCTGAGCGGCAGGGTCCGTTCCAGCGTCAACGTGTCGACCTCGAGCACGACGACGCCTCCGCTCTGCCCATCGAACCAAAAATCGTTGTGGGGACGTTCCGGAAGGGTCACTGCAATCCGACGCCCATCGGGCGCGAGGGACAGCGATTCAGGAAACTGGTTTGCCGCCGCCTGCCAAACCGCCCGGATCTTTCCGTCAACTCCCATGGACAGGACCCGGTGTCCCGCTGAATCACATAGGATCACGGCGCGATGGACCGCGTCCCAAACTCGGTCCGCAGCCCTGAAATCGAGGGTGACGATGTTGGTGGGGGACAGGGTGGCCGCCCGGGCGGACAAACCGAGGGTGAGAACGAGGACTAAGAGTATTAAGTAGCAATTAAGCCGTGCGGGAGCCGGAAGAAAACGTTGCGCTGGGTCCACAGGAGAACAAGCAGACACATGGGGCTCGGATAAGGCAATGGCTGTTCTGGAAATCCGTCCTGTCTGGCACCGGGATGCCCAACGGATCGAGGCGCATGGGTTCGTGAACTGCCTGGCGTACTGCCTGTACGAGGGCCTGAAGATGCGCTTGGAACGCATGGCACCGGGGCTTACCCCAGAGTGGTCCTGGAGAAGCTGGGGCAGATCCCAAAGGTGGACCTCCCTGTGCCGACCCAGGACGGATGGAGATTGGTCAAGCCCGACGGCAGCATCCCAAGGTGCGGGAGATCCACCGAAACACCCTGAAGGAGTGCCAGGAACATAGCCCCTTCCATCGTTTCCCATTCCGCGGGGAAAGACCCATGCCCAACGCCTACGCGAAAAACCAGAATCCATTCACGGACGGCGACACGCCATCCCTCCCATTGTCCCGAGGATTGGGGCCCCAATCCTATCGCGCCTATCGCGGAGAGATCCCCGCTACGCCGCCTCGATCTGGTTCAGGACGGCGTTGATGTCGGAGTCCGGCACGCGCTGGCCGGGAGCCACGTCGCCGATGGCGTTGGCGAGGACGAACTTCAATTCACCGCCGCTGACCTTCTTGTCGAGGCGCATGGCATCCAACAGGGCCTGACGCTTCTTGGGCGCCAGCTTCACCGTGACCGGCAGTCCAATCCGGACCAGCAAATCCCGGATGCGGTCGGCATCCTTCTCGGCGAATCCCGTCAGGCGCGTCGAAAGGCGGGCGGCGGCGACCATGCCCACGCTGATGGCCTCGCCATGCAGGTACTCGTTGTACCCGGAAATGGCCTCCAGTCCGTGTCCGACGGTGTGTCCGAAATTCAGGATGGCCCGCACCCCCGTCGTCTCAAACTCGTCCGTGCCCACCACGTCGGCCTTGATCGTGCAGCACCGGGCGATCACTGCGGACAACGTCGCCGGATCGCGGCCCAGGATCTTGTCGAGTTCGCGTTCGAGGCGGCGGAAGAACTCCGCATCGCGGATCACGCCATACTTGACCACCTCGGCCATGCCCGCCCGCAACTCCCGGATCGGCAGCGTCTCCAGCGTGTCGAGGTCGCAGAACACCGCCCGCGGCTGGTGGAAGGCGCCGACCAGGTTTTTCCCCGACTTGAGGTTGATGCCCACCTTCCCGCCCACCGAGGAGTCCACCTGCGAAAGGAGCGTGGTGGCCACCTGGATGTAGGGAATCCCCCTCAGATATGACGCCGCCGCGAAGCCCGCCACATCGCCGACACATCCCCCGCCGAGCGCCACCAGGAACGACTTGCGCTCCAGTCGCCGCATGGCGAGCTGGTCGTAGATTTCCCCCAGGACCTTCAGCGTTTTCGCCGTCTCCCCGGACGGCACGGTGACCACGTTGGGCACGAAGCCCCCCATCTTCAGGGCCCGCACCACGGCGTCGGCGTACTTGGGCCCCACCTGGGTGTCGGTGATGATGGTGCAACGCTCCCCCAGCTTGAGGCGACGGCAGGGTTCGCCCAACTTGGACAAGAGACCGTTGCCGATGTGGATCGTGTACGCACGCGCCCCGAGAGGCACTTGGACGGTACGCATGGGCGGCAGCCTACCGGGTCGAGGGCCCCGGGAAAAGAAGGAAGCCGCGGATGTGAACAGACAGCCTGAAGGCTGGACTACGAACCCAATCACCCGTTCGTAGTCCAGGCTTTAGCCTGAAACGGACGCGCCAACCGCGCGTTGGCGAATCCGCCAGACCCACCCCATGGCGACCGCCAACCCGCCCGCCACCACCCACGCCGGAGCGGTCGGCTGACCCGTGACCCAAATCGCCCCGGCGCTCACCGCCGGTCCCCCGCAAAGGCCCAATCCGATCAGGGCCTCATGGACACCCCCGTGCTCCCCGTGGGCGTCCGATCCATCCATGGAGTAGTAAAGTGCGGAGTAGTACAGGAGCGCGGAGGCCCATCCGAATCCCACCTGCGCCAGAATCAGGCCCGCAGCCGTCGGCGACAGCATCACCGCCACAAAACTGACCAGCAAAATGGCGAACGCTCCAAAGAACCAATCGAACCGGTAGTGCCAACCGGTCCAGAGCCACAACTTGAGGAATGCCAGCGCCCGCGCATAGAACCATACGGACAACACCAAACCGGCCTGCACCACGCTGAGGCCGACGTGCGCGGCAATCCCGGGAGCCACGACCATGATGGTATTGATGGCCATGTAATTGAACGGATTGGCCACCCAGGCGAGCCGACGGAAATAGTCCGGTCGGACGGCCGTATCGTGGGGAATCGGACCCGCCGGAACCGGCGGCGCCGAGGCGAGCCAGAGATCGTGGCGCCGCTGAAGGGGCCAGGTGGCGACCCACTGGGCGAGATGGATACTGAAGGGAAGCCAGTAAAGACTGGAACGACCCAGATGCTGGAAGATCCATCCGCCAGTGGAAAATCCCAGGGCGGCGGTCCCCGCCCAAACAACGTTGTAGATCCCCACCCGCTGCGGCAGCCGGGCGGGGGTTTCGTGCTCACTGACCAGCGCCTCCAGCATCGGCCATGTGAAACAGATGGCGATCGTCCAGAACCCCAGGCCCAGCAACTGCCCCCAGAGGGCCGGAACGAGATAGCCCACCCCCAGCCCCAGGGCCATGCCCCCGAACCCCAAACGCAACGAACGGAAATACCCATTCCGCTGCCCAAACCGTCCCCCATACCACGAACCTCCGACATACACGAGGCCGTGCAGGGCGCCGACCGCCAGGTTGTTCAGGTTGGTGAATCCGTGCACATCGTGCAGCAGAAACATCAGGTAGTTGAAGTAGTAGGCGGTCGCGAAGGAGTTGGCCCCCTCGATGACGTAATATCCAGTCTTGGACGGCGACGGTCGCATGCGGTCGGGAGCGAATCAAAACGTCGGCCGCGAACGCCCCCTCATGCCGGCTTTTTCTTGGCGAACACGTGCGTCGCGTGCCCGAAAAACGCCTCGGCGGACTCCATGAGGGTTTCGGACAGCGTCGGATGCGGATGCACAATGGCCGCCAAATCCTCCGCCGTGGCCCCCATCTCCACCGCGACCGCACCCTCCCCGATCAGCTCACCAGCGCCATGTCCGACGATTCCCACCCCGAGCACCCGGTGGGTCTCCGGCTCCAGCAGGAGTTTTGTGAGTCCGTCCACTCGGTCGTAGGTGAGCGCGCGGCCGCTCGCCCCCCACGGGAACTTGGCGACCTCCACGGCAATGCCCTTCTGCTTGGCTTCCTGCTCGGTCAATCCCACCCACGCCACTTCGGGATCGGTGAACACCACCGCCGGGATGACGTAGTTCCGATTCACGGCCGTCCCCTCTCCCGCGAGATTCTCCACCGCCACCCGGGCCTCCTTGGCCGCCTTGTGTGCCAGCATGATCCCGCCGGCGATGTCCCCGATGGCGAGAATGTTCGGATCCGTGGTGACCATCCGTTCGTCCACCTGGATGAACCCCTTGTCGTCGCGGGTCACCCGCGTGTTTTCCAATCCGAGGTCCTGTCCGTTGGGCACCCGGCCCACGCTCACCAGCACCCGGTCGTACAGTTCCTCCAGGGTCTTGCCGTCGTGTTCGCTGACCACCCGGATCTGCTTGCCGGCCGACGAAATCTTCGACACCCGCGCCTTGAGGCGCACTTCACGAAATGCCTTCTTCGCGTAAAGGGCGACCGGACGCACTAGGTCCGGATCGGCACCAGCTAGGATTCCCTCCATCGCCTCGATCACGGTCACCTTGGACCCGAGCGTGGCGTACACCGTGCCCAGTTCCATGCCGATGTAGCCGCCTCCGATCACAAGCAGGGACTCGGGAATGTCAGGGATTTCGAGCGCCTCGGTGGACGTCATCACCCGCGGATTGCCAAGGTCAAAGGCACGCGGCAGGGCCGGACGTGACCCCACGGCGATGATCGCCTTCTGGAACCGGAGGAACTGATTCCCCTGCTCCGACTCGACCCGCAACGTCTGGGAATCCTCGAAGTGGCCCCGACCGTGCATCACGGTCACGCCGCGCATTTTGGCGAGACTGGCGATGCCACCACCCAGCCTTTCCAGAATGCCATCCTTCCAACCCCGGAGCTTGTCGAGCTGGATGGCCGGCGGACCAAACGTGATGCCCCGGCGCTCCGATTCCCTCGCCACGTGGATGGCATGGGCGGCGTTGAGCAAGGCCTTGGACGGAATGCATCCGCGGTTCATGCAGACGCCCCCCAGTCGCGGATCCCGCTCCACCAGGATCACCTTGCGGCCCAGGTCGGCGGCATAGAAGGCGGCCGCGTACCCTCCGGGTCCGGCGCCAATCACCACGATGTCTGCTTGAATCGGTTCCATGAAATTCAAAGGGGTCCTTGCGGGATCCGGCGGAACCCGCGGGGGCTTGGCACGTGTTTCAGCGACGCTTTAGGCGGCAACGAGTTCCTCGGGGAACTCCTGGATCGCCCGCACGAGGTCCACTGTGAACCGCGCCGCCGTGCCGCCGTCAATCACGCGGTGATCGTAGCTGACCGTCAACGGCAGCATCAGTCGCGCCTCGATCCGGCCATCGGACACCACCACGGGCTTCCGGGACGCGCGACCCAATCCAAGGATTGCGACCTCGGGCTTGTTGATGATTGGGGTGAAGTGCCCCCCGCCAATGGCGCCCTGGTTGGAGACGGTGAAGGAACCTCCCTTCATCTCGTCGGGGCCCAATTGGCGATCCCGGGCGCGCACCGCCAGGGCGGCGAGCTCCTTCGCAATCTCCCGCAGGCTCTTGCGGTCGGCGTCGCGGATGACCGGCACGAGCAGCCCGGCGTCGGTATCCACGGCGATTCCGAGGTGCACATACTGCTTCAGCACCAGCGTCTCAGCCATCTCGTTGAGGCTGGAGTTGAAGATCGGATGGGTCTTCAGGACAGAGGCCAGCGCCTTCAGCACGAACGCCGTCGGGGTCAGTTTCACCCCATCGGCTTCGAACGCCGTCCGATGACGGGCGCGCAGTTCCTCGACCCGGGTCAGATCCGCCTCGTCAAACTGGGTGACATGCGGCAAGGAGACGGCGTTCTCGACCATTCGGGCCGCGATGACCTTGCGAAGAGCGGAAAGCGGCTGGCTGACGACCGGGCCATAAAGGGAGAAATCCTGCGAGACCGGCGCGAAGACCAATCCCTTGGGTTCGTCCGCATGGCGCCCGGCGCGTTCTACTCCCCGTTCCAGGCGGGCGATGTAACGGGCCACATCGGCCAGAAGCACCCGGCCTCCTCCGCCACTGCCCTTCACCCGATTCAATCGGATGCCCAGGTCGCGGGCCACCTTGCGAACATAGGGCGAAGCCGCAGGCTCGGGACCATCCGGTGCCGGGTCCCCCGCAGGCGCCGCATCGTCGTCGTCGAAATCCGCCGCCGGGGCTGGCGCCGTCGGGCGGACCGCACTCGCCGCGGGCGCTGCGACAGCCGGCGCCCGACCGGGGGCTCCGTCCTCAACCGAGATGAGCCGGGCACCCACGGAAATCTTATCCCCCTCCTTGACGTGTACCGCCGTCACCAGGCCCGCCACCGGACTCCGAATCGGCGCGACGGCCTTTTCCTGCTCCAGTTCGAGAAGGGTCTGATCCACGGCAACGGTGTCCCCCACCTTGACCAGCAGCGTGGCAACCGTTCCGGAATCAGCGGCTTCCCCAACCTTCGGCAGTTTAACGTCCATAGAATCGAGCGTGCAGTCTGGCGTCCGGAACCGGACCGGCAAAGGAATTTCACCGGCGGATCGAGGTTAGCCCACCTCGGCACCCCGAGACCCGTACGCCGGACTTGGATTCCCGCAACGGGATTCCCGGACAAGCGCTGAGAACACACTTGGGTGCTGGGGCCCTTCGAGTCAGGATCCCCGCCCATGGATCCGCTCGAACGCCAGCGTCAACTGGCCGCCCAGTATCCCGACAACGAACTGGCCCGCTTCAGTCTCGGGCGCGCCCTCTTTGACCGGGGCGACGTTGCGGCGGCAAAACTGGAGTTCCAGGCGGCGTTGAGGCGAAAGCCCGATTGGATGGCGGTGCAGATCCTACTGGGAAAGTGCGATCTTCAACTGGGGGATCCGGCAGCGGCTCGCGCCGCATTCGAGCGGGCACGGGACCTCGCCATCGCCCAGCATCACGAGGGGCCTCTCGCCGAAATGGAAAGCCTTCTCGCTGACTTGCAGGACGTCTCGTCATCGGTAGGCTAGCCGCATTCTCATGATCTTGCGCCATCGCCGCCATACCCCGGAGCCTTCCCGGCAGGGGTTCACCCTGATCGAGCTACTGGTGGTGATCGCGATCATCGCGATTTTGGCGGGTATGCTCCTGCCGGCCCTGTCCAAGGCCAAGCAGAAGGCCACCGGCATTGCCTGCATCAACAATTGCAAGCAACTCATCACCGCAGCGTTGGTGTACGCAACGGATTTCCAGGACTACCTGCCTCCCAACGGGGAGGGCGACGCGAACGTCAGCCTGACGAATCCGCCGCCGAATTTTGTTCCGAAGCTCTGGGTGGAGGGACGCGAAGGAAGCAACCTGATGGAAGGTTCTGCCAACGGACTGATCAATGAGCGGGTCTCCCTCATCGCCCCCTACCTGAAGGCCAAGGGCAGCTTCAAGTGCCCTGGAGACATTTATGTTCACGTGATCGACGGACAAAAGCGCCGGAACCCCCGGAGCTACGGAATGAATGCGTTCGTCGCGTGGAGCGGGGACACCTACAACGGTCAGGGCGAAGCCAAGACCTGGTTGGTCCCCCGGAAGGCCGGTGATGTCGTGTCCCCGAGCGATATTTTCGTCTTTGGCGAGATCCATCCCGAAAGCGTCTGCCGCCCCTTTTTCGGGGTGAACATGACGGGGAACAACGGGGTGTACCACGTGCCCGGGAATTACCACGGCCGGATTTCCAATTTCGCCTTCGCCGACGGCCATGCGGAAGGTCACAAATGGGTGGACGGCCGCTTCAATAATCCCGCGTTCAAGGGGGATTACCATTCGGTGCACAGCGGCGTGCCGGGAACGACGTCGCGCCTCGACAATCAGTGGCTCCGGGATCACACGACCCGAAAGAAGTAGGCCCAAAGCCGCTCTGGTTTTCCCTGTCGCGTGAAGTCCCTGTCCGATTGCCGCCTCTACGCCTTCGTGGACACGGCGTATCTGGCTGGACGCAACCCTGCGGAGGTTGCCCGCCAGCTTTGTGACGGCGGCGCCGACCTGGTTCAACTCCGGGCGAAGGGGGCTGCAAGCTCCGAGGTTCTGCGCCTTGCCCATTCCATCGTGACCGTGACCCGCGCCGCCGGTGTTCGCCTCGTCATCAACGATCACGTCGACATCGCTCGGCAGGTCGGGGCCGAGACCTGTCATCTCGGGCAGGAGGATTTTTTTGACGCCGGGCACACCTCGCTGGCCGACCTTCGTACGAGCGGCGCTCCGGCGGAATTCGGACTCAGCAGCCACGCTCCGGACCAGGCCGCGCGGGCCGTGGCTGCCGGGGCGGATTACGTAGCCGTCGGCCCGGTGTTCCCCACCGGAACCAAGCCAGGACGCCCCGCGGTGACACTGGACTATGTGCGCTGGGCATCAAGGGAACTGACCTCGCCCTGGTTCGCCATCGGCGGGATCACCCTGCAGAATCTCGACTCGGTTCTGGAAGCAGGAGCCCGCCGAATCTGTGTGGTGTCCGCAATTCTCAACGCACCCGACGTCGCCGCCGCGTGCCGCGAGTTCCGGCGCCGAATGGGCTGAAGCCTCGGTTCCACACTTCACGCGGAAGACAGGCTGAAGCCTGCACTACAAACGGCCCGTTCGTAGTCCAGCCTTCAGGCTGCTCCCCTTACGCGCGCCGCTCGCGAATCGACGCGACAATGTCGGCCACCACTTCGGCCCGGGGCTTCGCCCCCTGGGGTCCCTTGCTATGGAGGCGCACGGAAACCACACCCGCCTCCAGGTCGCGCCCACCGATGACCAGCATGGTGTGCACGCGGGACTTCTCGGCGTCCGCAATCTTGGCCTTGATGGGATTGGTTCCAAAGTCGCCCTCCACCCGCACAAACTGCGAACGCAGCTCCTGCAGGATGGATTTCGCATAGGTCACCAGCGGTTCCTCATCCCCCAGGGTCAGGATCCGCACTTGCTCCGGCGCCAGCCACAACGGGAAGTTGCCGGCGTAATGCTCGATCAGGAATCCGATGAACCGCTCATGCGTCCCCAGCGGCGCACGGTGAATGCAGAGCGGGGTCTTGTCGGTGTTGTCCCGGTCGCGATAGGTCAGTCCGAAGCGTTTGGGCACCGCAAAGTCCACCTGGTTGGTGGCGATGGTGAACTCGCGTCCGATCGCGCTCCACACCTGGACGTCAATCTTGGGTCCGTAAAACGCCGCCTCGTTGGGCACCTCAATGTAATTGATGCCCGACTCGATCAACACGTTGCGAACCATGTCCTCGGTCTGGCGCCACAACTCCGGTTCATTGACGAACTTCTGTCCGAGCCGGGACGGATCATGCGTGCTGAAGCGCATCTGGTAGCGGTCGAGTCCGAAGATCTTGAAATACTTCAGATACATGTCGTTCACCGCCCGGAATTCATCGGCGAATTGTTCCGCAGTGCAGTACAGGTGCGCATCGTTCATGTTCATCGAGCGCACGCGCATCAATCCGAAGAGTTCGCCGGACTGCTCGTAGCGATAGCAGGTGCCGTATTCCGCCATGCGCAGAGGGAGGTCCCGATAGCTCCGCGGTTCCGCCGCGAAGATGCGGTGGTGATGCGGACAGTTCATGGCCTTGAGGTAGTAGCGTCCCCCGAGGAACGTGATCTCCGCCTCGATCTTCGCGATGTCGTGCTGGAGCTGTTCCACCGTCAGACCAGCCGGATTCGCACTGGTCGCGTGGGACATCCCGTCCCGGAGCTGGATCAAATCCGCGCGCCGCTCCAGAAGGCGGTCCCGCATCTTGCGCTCCTCCTCCTCGAGCATCTCCATCGGCGGGAACATGGACTCCGCATAATACGGCAGGTGACCCGACGTGGTGTACATCTTCTCCTTGGCGAGGTGCGGAGTCCGGACACGGACGTATCCCGCCTGGAACTCGGTCTCCTTCGCCAGCTTCTCCAGTTCCTCCACAAGGACGCCGCCCTTGGGTAGCCACAGCGCGAGTCCGGGCCCGACGTACTCCGAGTCAAATGCGAACAACCCCATTTCGGCGCCAATCCGCCGGTGGTCCCGCTTCTTTGCCTCCTCCTGGAGGGTCACCCACTTGTCCAGTTCCTCCTTGTTGCGGAAGGCGGTGCCGTAGAGTCGCTGCAATTGGGGATTCTTCTCATTCCCCCGGAAGTAGGCACTCGCCACCTTGAGCAGCTTGATCCCGCCCGGCTTCACATTGCCGGTGCGCATCACATGTGGGCCGGCGCAGAGATCCACGAACTCGCCATTCTGGAAGAAGCTGATGGGTTCCCCTTCCGGAATGTCTCCGAGGCGCTCGATCTTGAACTTCTGGCCCTTGGATTCGAAGTAGGCCCGCGCCTCCTCCCGGGTCTTGATGCTCTTCTCAAAGACCTGGTTCTCTTTGGTGATCTTCCGCATCTCCTCCTCGATCTTCGGGAAGTCCTCAGGAGTGAATCGGTGCGCCAGGTCGAAGTCGTAGTAGAATCCCTCTTCAGTCGGCGGGCCGATGTCGAGCAGGGCGTCGGGCCAGATCCGCAGGACCGCGGTGGCCAGGATGTGCGCGCACGAATGGCGCAGGCGCATCAATTCGTCCATCTGCCCGCGTTGCTCCAGCGTCTTGCGCTGGACGTCGGACTTGGCGGCCTCAAAGGCGGGATTGGATTGGGATTCAGGGGCGGACATGGGAAATGGGGGGCACTGGTCACTCGTCATTGGTTCCTAGTCCTTCGGCGCCACCGACCAATGACCAACGGTCGGATTTGGAAGTGAGACCGGGACACTGAGGTTGCCTCTTGTCTTTCTGAACACTGAAAACCGAGTACCAATGACAAAGTGAGAAACAAAAACGCCTCGACCGGTTCGGGGCGAGGCGTGGGAGCGTCGGCAGCTACAGGCTGCTGACGCTAGGACGTCGTAGTGACGTGGACCTTGGAGATCACGCCCCGAATAGAGCCAAAGCCCTCCCCGGCCCGCAACCGGTTTTTACGGTTCCATCTGGGGATCCACCGACTGGACAACCTGGGAATCAAG
The DNA here is from genome assembly GCA_046346705.1 of Verrucomicrobiota bacterium. Taxonomy (GTDB): domain Bacteria; phylum Verrucomicrobiota; class Verrucomicrobiia; order Limisphaerales; family UBA9464; genus UBA9464. The sequence goes on from JAXMHR010000004.1 coordinate 155,740, forward strand.
ACAGTAACCGCCGGATCCACTCGCTTCGCACGCACTCCATCACGCTCTTTCCCGAGCCCACGCGAAGGTGCGGACTCACCCCCCGGGCGAGGAATTCCCGAAGGATCTCCTCCTGGGCGCGACGAGCCCCCGGTGTCCCCGACCCGCCGCGACCAGTGTTCTGGACAGCCAGATGAAACGGCGTGGAACCGGAATGATTCGGGGCACCCGGATCCGCCCCGGCGCCGAGAAGAACTCGCACGGCCGCGGCACACCGCGTCCGAACCGCCCGATGCAGGGCCGTCGCGCCATTGGCATCCGGAACATGAAGATCGGCCCCATGATCCAACAGGCAGCGAAGGGTCAAAACCTGCCTCCGGGCGTCCCACTCCGGCCCCTCAATGAACCCGTCTGCGGCGTAATGCAAAGGACTGCCTCCGCGCCGACTCCGGACCGCGTTCACTTCCGCTCCGGCGTCCAGCAGCAACCGGACACACTCGACACGATGTCCCGCAGACGCGAGGTGCAGGGCCGTGTCCCCGATATAAATCCAATGGCAAATCCCCGAGTCGAAGAAGGTATCGCTCGAGAACGGGAGCACCGCCCAGCCGGGATTCCGAACCAGCAGTGACCGAACGCGACTTCGATCATCCCCTATGATGGCTTGATGCAAGGCGGTCATGCAACGCGAGGAGCCCGGCGAGTTGCTCCCCGGCGACGACATTGCCATCGCCGGTATTGGACCACGACACAACCCAAATCCCCGGAATTCGCGGCCGGTCCCCACGGAATGGAATATTCGCGAGACGTCTCAGCGTGAAACCCATGTTTGCGAAGCCGGCGGAAGTCTCAAAGAGCCGAACTGTAATGCGCCAGGAAAGTTACCGGATCTCCAAATTCTGGCTCCGAGATCTGGGGAATGATCCCCAATGCAATCCGCCCTGTTTCCGTTTCCGTCCCCAATTCTTACCGATGAGGATCTCCACGGACAGAGTCAAATTGGTGCGGTCTTGGCGTCCCGTTTCCGAGCCAACCGTTCTTCGTTCCACGCATCCGGATGACCACATCAAGCAATAAGGCCGCGGTCTTCGCGGATCCATTGCCTCACCTGCACCGGCAGACCACGCACCCGTGAACCGCCCCGTCCCGGATTCCAAGGAATGCGATTCCTCCCCGACACCGCCGTGGGACCACACCCTGCGGGCAGGGATCCTGCTGAACCCGTGGGCAGAACCCCTGAAAGTCCCCATGGTATGAACTCGAATCGAAATTCATGCCGGTCCCTCGCGGCCGGCTTCCTCATTGCACTGTGGTTGATCCCGGTCCTCCGGGCGCAAACCGACCAGACCATCTACGCGGACGGCCTCGCGCCCGGGTGGGACAATTGGAGCTGGGCCGCCGTGAACTTTGCCGCGACGTCTCCGGTCCATTCCGGATCCCAGTCCGCGAGCGTCACCACCGATGGATGGGAAGCGCTCTACCTGCACCATGCTGCGTTTAATACCACCGGCTACACCGACCTCCGGTTCTGGATTCACGGGGGCACAACCGGAGGACAACTGCTCCAGGTGCAGGCAACGCTTGGAGGCGCCCAACAGACCGCCGTCACGCTCCCCGCACTGACCGCAAATGCATGGCAGCAGGTGACGCTTTCCCTGTCCTCGCTGGGCGTGGCGGGCAAGGCGAACTTCGACGGCTTCTGGATCCAGGACCGCAGCGGAACGTCCAAGCCGGCATTCTTCGTGGACGACATCACCCTCGTGGCCGTGCCACCGCCGGCGTCGCTCACGATCGCGGTGGATGCGGGCAAGACACTGCGGACCGTCGATCGTCGTCACTTCGCGCTCAATGCGGCCATCTGGGATGCCGCCTTCGACACGCCGTCCACGATCTCGCTTCTCCAGGAAATGGGGAATCAGACGCTCCGGTTCCCGGGCGGTTCGCTCTCCGACGAGTACCACTGGCAATCTGGCACGACCGGCAACAATACGTGGACCTGGGCCACCTCCTTCGATGAATTCGCCCACGTGGCCACAACCACCGGCGCGCAGGTCTTCGTAACCGTGAACTACGGAACCGGAACGCCGGCCGAGGCCGCCGCCTGGGTCCGTTACGCCAATTCCGTCCAGGGACTGGGCATCAAGTATTGGGAAGTCGGAAATGAAAACTACGGAGGCTGGGAAACGGACGCGAATGCCCGTCCCCACGACCCCTACACCTACGCGCTCCGGTTTCGCGACTACTTCCAGCAGATGAAGACCGTGGATCCGACCATCAAGATCGGCGCGGTCGCCATCACCGGCGAAGATCAATACGCCAACTACTCGGATCATCCCGCCACCAATGCCCGGACCGGACAGGTCCACAACGGCTGGACTCCGGTGATGCTGTCCACACTCCGGAGCCTGGGAGTCACACCGGACTTCCTGATTTATCACCGGTACGCGCAGGCTCCCGGTGGAGAAAGCGATGCCGGGCTGCTCGCCTCCTCCAGCAGCTGGTCGGCGGACGCTGCGGATCTCCGCCAACAGCTTACCGACTATCTGGGCACTCCCGCAGTGGGCGTGGAACTCGTCTGCACGGAGAACAATTCCGTGTATAGCGGCCCTGGCAAACAGACCACCAGCCTGGTCAACGGCCTGTTCCTCGCCGACAGCCTGAGCTCGGCGATGAAGACCGAATTCAAAGGGGTGGTCTGGTGGGACCTGCGGAATTCCCGCGAGACGGGTAACAACAATTCCGCGGGACTCTACGGGTGGCGTCCCTACGGTGATTACGGAATCGTCTCGGACGCCATCCCACCCGGGCCGGCCGATCGGTTTCCCACATTCTACGTGGCCAAACTCCTCCAGCATTTCGCCCGGGGCGGCGACACCCTGGTTTCAGCCACCAGCAATTATTCCCCGCTCTCCGCCTCCGCGGTGCGCCGGGCCGACGGAACCCTTCGGATTCTCGTCATCAACAAGAGTCCTACGGCATCCATGCCGGTGACGCTGTCCATCGCCGGCTTCACCCCCGGCGGTTCCCTCACGGCCTACTCCTACGGCATCCCGCAGGATGAAGCGGCGAGGACGGGCACCGGATCCGCGGACATTGCCACCACGTCCCCCGGGGGTGCCGCACCCACCTTCGGCTACACGTTTCCCCCGTATTCGGTGACTGTCCTTTCCCTGTCAGGCAGCGCGGCCCCCGCGACCCGAAAGGTGGATGCCTGGGTCAAGCTCGCCACCGATGCGTCGTTTTCGGGCAACAACATCTATAACACGGACGGCTCAGGACAAAGCCGCGTGGCGTCGGTGGCGGGCGGGCAGTCCGTTTCGTTCCATGTTGCGATCCAAAACGAGGGTTCGGCTGCGGACACTCTCCGCCTCCAGGGCACGGGTGGATCCGGCGGATTCACCGTGAAGTACCTCCTTGGCAGCATCACGGGTGCAGACATCACATCCCAGGTCGTGGCGGGAACCTACCAGTTTCTCAACGCGGCGTCGGGATCCGTCAACCACGTCTATGCCATCGTCTCCGTGGCCGCGGGCACCGCGGTGGGGACGATGAAGGACTGCCTCGTAACGGCGATTTCCGCAGGGGACACCACCAAGCGGGACGCTGTCCGAGTCCAGATCACGGCAAAGTAGAAGTATCCATTTCATCGAGCGACGGGGCGCCGCACCCAGGCTTGCCATGGGGCGGCGTCCCGTCAGCCTTGGGACATGCTTCCCCGGTCGTTTCTGCTGGGATGGATCCTTTTCACCGCCACGCTCTCCGGCGTCTTGAGAGCGGGTCCGGTGGAACGCCGCCTCTACGTCGCCGTGCCGGGAATCCGGAACTATTTGGAGTACGGAGGTCACGGCATCCTCGTGCTGGACCCCGACCACGGCTACCGCTGTCTTCGTCGGATCCCGGGTACCGGGCTGGACGCCCGCGGGGTCCCCATGAACGTCAAGGGGATCGTGGCGAATTCCGCGACCCAGCGACTGTACGTCAGCTCCCTTCAATCGCTCGCCTGCTATGATCTTCGGACCGACCGACTCCTGTGGGAACGGTCGTATCCCGGCGGCTGTGATCGTCCAGCGATCACTCCCGACGGAAAGCTCCTTTTTCTTCCCTCGCTGGAGAGCGCCCATTGGAACGTCGTCCGTGCCGACCTCGGGGAGATCCTGGGAAGCCTGGGCGGGCATCAAGCGGCCCACAACACGCTGGTCAGCCTGGATGGTGCGCGCGCATTCCTGGCGGACCGGCATTCCGCCCGACTGACCGTCGTGGACGTGGCCAGCCAGCGGGAGATTGCCACCGTCGGTCCCTTCCTGAATTTCATCCGCCCCTTCACCATCAACGGCGCGCGATCCCGGGTGTACGTGTGCGTCGATGATTTCCTCGGGTTTGAAGTTGGAGACCTTAACACCGGCAAACCGCTGCACCGGGTTTCCGTCAACGGATACGCCAAGGGACCAGTCAAGCGCCACGGCTGCCCGAGTCATGGAATCGGCCTGACCCCGGACGAACGGGAGGTTTGGCTGACCGACGGCGCCAACGAACGCCTGCACATCTTCGACAACACCCTCGACCCACCCCGCCAGGTGGCGAGCGTCCGACTGCGCGACCAGCCGGGTTGGGTAACGTTCAGCCTCGACGGAACACACGCCTGGTCCTCCACCGGCGACGTGATCGATGTGGCCACCCGCCAGGTGGTGGCAACGCTGTCCGACGAAACCGGCGCCCCCGTCCAAAGTGAAAAAATGGTCGAGGTTCAGTTTCAGGACGGGCGGGTCCTCCGAGTGGGCGACCAGTTCGGGATCGGTCGGGTCCGACCCCCAGGCTAGCATTTCCGGCACCAACCCATATTGCGGCGAGGCCCAGTCGCGTTGGTGCTTGATGTCGCCCCACCCGCGTCCAAGCTACCGCCACCCGGTCGCCACCCTTGGTTCATGCCTGAACGGTTTATAAGCCACACCATTCCCGCCTCCTGGCAACGCCGGGTCGCCTTTGAGATTCGGGGACGTCGCTGCACCCTGAGGGAGGTCGTGCTGGCCGCGGAGATCCGGGGAGACTTGATGCCCTGGATTGACGAAAGCCGAAAGGCCCTGGCCTGCGAACGACATGCGGAACAGGAAGGACGCGAGGCCGACATGGAGGCGGTCGAGGAGTTGATGGACGGCTTCCGCTATGAGAATGGCCTGGTCACCGTCGAGGAAACCGAACACTGGCTGGAGGAAAATGGGCTGAATGTGGACGATCTCGGCAACCACTTCCTCCGGGCCTATTGGAAACGCGAACTGGAACACGAACTGAATCCGCAGCCCTGCGCGGACGACGAGGATTCCACCGCCTGGACGAGCGACCTGATAATCTCCGGCGGACTCGCCCGTCTGGCGCGCCGCCTCGCGCGCGAGGCGACTTGCGCGCTTCAGCGGCCGGGTCCCTCCGAATCCCTGGCCCGCGACCTCCTCGACGGGTTCCGCTCATCGGACCGGATGAGGGACATCCCCTTTGATCGGTGGATGGCGGATTGGCAGATTGAGGAACCGGTGGTCCTGTCCCTCCTATTCGGCCAATGGTGCCACAATGCGGATCGTCGGGATGCCCTCACCTCGGAGCGGAGAGCCGCCGTCCTGGCGGAACAACGCAGCGCCCTCGTCCGCGTCGAACTGGTCAGCGTCCAGTTTGACTCCGAAGCCGCAGCTCACGAGGCGTATTTGTGCGTCACCGCTGACGGACTTTCTCTGGAGGAAGTCGCCAACGAATCGGGTTACCCGATTCGTCAGGTCTCGGCCTTCGTGCGGCAGTTTCCGGAGGAGTGGCATTTACCGCTCCTGTCCACCCTTCCCGGCCGGACCCTTCCGCCGCTTCCCGAAAACAGCACCCATCATGTCTGCCGGGTGGTGACCCATCACGAACCGGTGCTCACGGACCCAGCGGTTGCCCAGGCGCTCGACGAACTGCTGCTGGAGCGGCATTTTGGCCGCCTGGAATCGCGCGAGGTCAACTGGCTGCTCAGAACGGAGGCTGCGGAATGATGCCGCGCGCCGAGGAGATCCTGCGCACCACCTCCCTCGCGAGGTTCGTGCCTCCGGAGCATTTCGAGCGGATGCGGGACCGGTTCGAGGAGGTTCACTATGACTTCGGGGAGACCATCATCCGGCAGGGGGAGGAAGCCGATGCATTCTTCGTGCTCATCACCGGTCGTGCGCGAGTCCTCAAGGAACAGCCCGACGGTGAGGAGGTCACTCTCAATCGTCTGCAGCCGGGCCACGAATTCGGTGAAAGCGCCCTGCTTGCGGAGCAGACCCGAACGACCACGGTGCGCTGCAGCACGGCGGTGGACGTGCTGCGCCTCGGAAGGAAGGACTTTCAGGAACTGGTGGCGGAGTTCCCCGAGCTGCTGAATTCCCTGGAATTGCTCTCCCGGTGGCGGGCCCTGCACAGTTTTCTTTACACGTACAGCCACTTCGGCCGGCTGTCCGCCCCGGCGCTCCGCGCCCTGATCGACCATCTTCAGCCCGTGGAGTTCCGGCAGGGCGAGACGATCATCCGGCAGGGGGATCCGGCGGGCCCGATGTACATCGTCCGCGAAGGACGGGTCCGAATTTTCACCGGGCCCTCGGACAAGGCGGTCAACGTCGCCTTCTTCAGAGAGGGGGATTACTTTGGGGAGTTGTCGGTGATGACCGGCGCGCCGCGGGCGGCCTCGGCCGAGGCGGCTTCCGATTGCCGGCTTCTTGCGCTCGCGCCGGAAAGCGTCGCGATCCTGGACCGCCAATTCCCCGAGATTGAAAAGCTCCTTGCCGAGCGACGTGCCCTGTACCAGGCCAAGGTCAAGACCCGGGTCCCGCTCGACTTCTCCCAGGAACTGTTGCCAGCGGAGGCGGATACGTCCACCACCTCCACCAAAGCCACCCCGTCACCGGCCGAGGATGGCGCGGAGGAACCCTTTGCAGACGAACGCGGATTCTTCCGCAGCCGCCCCCGACGCATCCGCCGCATGCCCATCGTCCTGCAAATTGACGAGATGGACTGCGGCGCCGCCTGCCTCGCGATGGTCTGCCGGCACTTCGGTCGCCAGGTCAACATCGCCCGCATCCGCGAGCTGTGCCACGTGTCGTCCGACGGTACCAGTCTGGACGGCATCTGCTCCGCGGCATCCGAACTCGGCCTGGCAGCGCGCGGGGTGAAGGCCTCCCGAAAACACCTCGGGCAGATGCCCCTGCCGGCCATCGCGCACTGGGAGGGACGACACTGGCTCGTCGTGTACCACGTTTCCGAAACCCACGTGTGGCTGGCGGATCCCGCCGTGGGTCGCCGCAAGGTAACGCGGACGGAATTCAGCGAACTGTGGTCGGGCTATGTCGCGCTCTTCGATTACACGGCCGCATTTGAAAATGCACCCGAGGGACGGCAAGCTCGTGGGCCTGGCTGATCCCCTTCTTCACCCGGCACCAGGGCATCTTCCTCCAGGCATTGCTGCTGGCCCTGGCGGTCAGCGGACTCCAACTCATTCTCCCCATCGCGACCCAGGTCGTCGTGGATCGCGTGATCGTGGATCAGGAAATGGACCTCCTCCGCCAGGTGGTCTTCGGGATGGCTGCAGCCCTCATCGGACTCGTGACCTGCAATCTTCTCCAGCAATACCTGTTGAGCTTTGTCACGGTCCGGGTGGATTGCTCGATTCTCGACTACCTGACCCGCCGGATGCTCGAGCTGCCGATGTCCTACTTCAACAGCCGGCGCACCGGGGACATTCAGCGGCGGCTCGAGGGCGCGCGGGAAATCCGGGAGTTCATTGTGCAGCACGGCATCGGAAGCCTGCTGGCCGTGATCCAGTTCGTCGGGTGCCTCGGGCTGATGCTCCTGTACAGTCCGGCGCTGACCGGAGTCTTTCTCTCGATGCTGCCGCTCTATGCCGGCCTGATGTGGTTCTCCCAGCGCGTGCTGCGGCCTCTCTTCTCCGATCTGGAGGCCAATCATGCCCGGTACAGCTCCTACCAGATCGATGCCATCAAGGGGATTGAGGCGGTGAAGGCGTCCGCCGCAGAACCCGCCTTTCGCGAGGCGCTTCTGAGCCAGTTCCTCGGCGTGTCCAAGGGTCTCCTGCGCGGCAGCTTCATCATGATGACCTACCAGAGCGCAATCCAGGTCATCGGACTGCTGTCCGGCGGCCTTTTCCTTTGGTTCGGCGCAAAACAGGTCGTCGGGGGCGAACTCACCGTCGGACGCTTCGTCGCCTTCAACACGCTGCTCGCCATGGCCGCCGCGGCCATTCTCCGCACGCTGGGCGTCTGGGATCACCTCCAGTGGATGACCGTGCTGTTGAATCGTCTCAGCGATATCTTCGAATCCGAGCCGGAACAGGGACGCGACCACTCCCATCTCAAACCCGTCCGATCCCTGGAAGGCCAGATCGAATTCCGCAATGTGGGTTTCCGCTACGGAGGTCCGGAATCGATGCCGATTCTGTCCGGCATCAATCTCCGGGTGGCGCCGGGAAAAACCGTTGCCATCGTCGGTCGCAGCGGCTCGGGAAAGACCACGCTGATCAAGTTGCTCGCGGGCCTCATCCAGCCCACGGAAGGTTCAATCCTCTTCGACAACGTCGATATTCGGACGGTCAGCCTGCGGGACCTTCGAAGCCGCATCGGGATCGTGTTGCAGGAGAACTACACCTTTGCCGACACGATCCTGCGCAACGTTGCATTCGGGGACCGGGAGCCCGACTTCGAGCGGGTCCTCAGGGCGACACATCTCGCAAACGCCCACGACTTCATCTCCCGCCTTCCCCTCGGTTACGAGACCCGCATCGGCGAAACCGGCCTGGCGTTGTCCGGAGGCCAGCGCCAGCGGATCGCCATCGCCCGTGCCCTGTATCGGGATCCTCCCGTGCTGATCTTTGACGAGGCCACGAGTGCCCTCGATACGGAATCAGAGCGCGCCATCCAGGAAAACCTCCGCCAACTATTGCATGACCGGACCAGCTTCGTGATTGCACACCGACTGAGCACGGTCCGGGACGCGGATGTCATCCTGGTCCTCGAACGCGGACGCATCGTCGAGACCGGAACCCACGACGAGCTGATGAAGGCCCGAGGGCTTTACTTCCATCTGTGCAGCCAGCAGCTGTCCCTTTAAGACACCGGACCCGCCCCAGTGACGCCGCGACTCTCCACCCCACGCCCAGAGGCCTCCCCAGTGGACTGGCTTCCCGACGAACCGCCGCCGAGGCTGGCCCGGCTGGCAGGGTGGTGCCTCATCAGCCTCTTCGCCGCCGCCCTGCTGACAGCAGTGCTGCTCCGGCTCCCGGAAACCGTCCGGTGCCGCTTCACATTGATACCCGCCGAAGGCGCGGATCCAATCCAGGCCCCGGTCAATGGCGTGCTTCAACAGATCCGGGCCGCCGAGGGCCAGGAAGTGGCGTCGGGCGCCGTGATCTTCGAGATCCGATCCGACGAAGTCCTGACCTGGCAGACCGAGCTTCACGCGGCCGAGGACGACCTCCACGCCACGGAGGAGCGCGCCCGCAGGTCGGAGGAAACCTACGCCGCGTTGTTGGAGATCAACGAGGCGGCCGGACGCCAGATCGCCCAGGAACGGGACTTCCGGACCACCTACCGCAATACCGTCCAAAAATTCGTGGACGCGGCGCAAACCCTCTTCGATTCAAAATTGATCTCCCACGTCGAAAACCTGAAGGCTCAGCTGGAACTCGCCGCAGGACAAAAGGACCTCAGCATTTCCGAACAGGCGCTCAACAAGAACGCCCTGGAGCGAAAGCAGCTCGAGACCGAACGCAATCTTCACCGCAGCGAGGAAGAAGCGACGATCTCCAAACTCAAGGGGCGCATCGCCAGCCTGAAACAGCGTCTGGTGAACTGCGAATCCGGCGTCCTGTCCGTCCGTGCCCCCTTCCACGCCATGGTTATCTCCGTTGCCCAACGGAATCCCGGAAGTGTGGTTCGGCCCGGACTCGAATTGTGCCAGCTCGCCCGGATCGAGGGACGCCCGGTCGCCGACCTGAAGATCCCTCAATCCGGACTGGACCAGGTGGCGCCCGGCCAGGCGGCACGGCTGTTTTTTGACGCCTTTCCCTATCAGCGCTACGGCGCGCGGTCCGCACAGATCAACTGGGTAAGTCCCTCTGCCATCGCCACCGGATCCGATCTCCAGTTCCACGCCCGGGCGTCCCTGGATCGGGACTTCTTTCTCGTCAACGGCACCAATGTCTCGGTCCGGGTCGGAATGATGGGCGAAGCACGCATCCGGGTCGGAGAACGTACCCTGATTGAGTATGTCTTTGAGCCGTTGAAGGCTCTGCGGGAACGATCCCGGTAGTTTCCGCGCCGGAAGCGACGAAGGACGGAATTCGTCCATTGCACAACTCCCTACGTTCCGCTACTGATTTGCCCCAGTCACCAAGGACCTTTCCGCAACACGCAGTCCAACCCAGATCCCATGAGCACCAAAAACTCCTCCAAATCGAAGGCCACCCCGAAGCTCCGCGACCTGAAGGCCAAGGGAGCGATCAAGGGAGGCGCGTCGAGCCCCATCTCGAGCCCCCGCTCGAGCCCGAGCCCGTTCTGAAAGGGCGAAATCGCCGGAGGGACTCAACAAACCCCTGAAGCGTTGGAGGAGGCTCCAAGATCCCACCGATCCTCCGCAGGGCGCCCGGTAACCAAGGCGCGCCGGACTCCATCCCCGCAATCAGAAGGTCGCCCATTACTGGCGGCACCCCGCAAGCCCCGGCGACTCATTCTTCGGAATCCCTGGTCGCCCGGCGACCTGATCATGCTGACCGCCGCGGTGCGAGATCTGCACCGCCACAATCCGGGAGCGTTCCAGACTGATGTCCGGACGGCTTGTCCGGACATCTGGGAGAACAACCCGCACCTCACTCCATTGTCCGAGGGTGCTCGGGGAGTCGAAGTCATCGATTGTGAGTATCCGCTAATCCACGAATGCGGAACGCAGCCGAAGCACTGCCTGAATGGCTTCGTTGAGTTTCTGGCCGCGCGCCTTGAGGTTCCCTGTCGACTGACCGCCTGCCGGGGGGAAGTCCATCTTTCCCCTCGGGAAAAATCCCTTCCCTCCGCCGTCCGGCGCCTCTCCGGATCCGATCTCCCCTTTTGGATCATCGTCGCGGGAGGCAAGTACGATTACACCATCAAGTGGTGGGAGACCTCCCGTTATCAGGCGGTCGTGGATCATTTTCGGGACCGACTCCTGTTCGTCCAGGTTGGCGAGAAGTCCCACCACCATCCGACCCTCACTGGTGTTCTGGATCTTCGGGGGCGAACCACCCTGCGCCAGATGATCCGACTGACCCACCATGCGGATGGTGTGGTGTGTCCTGTCACCTTTGCCATGCATCTGGCCGCTGCCGTGGAAACCCGCCCGGGAAGACCTGCCCTGCGGCCCTGCGTCGTGGTCGCGGGTGGGCGGGAACCCCCCCACTGGGAAGCCTACCCCGGGCATCAATTCATCCACACCGTCGGAATGCTCCCCTGCTGCGCCCAAACCGGATGCTGGCGCTGCCGGACGTTTCCCCGCGGGGACGGCGACGAGCGCGACGAACCGCATCGCCTGTGCACCAACGTCGTTGGATCGCTTCCCCGGTGCATGGACCTCATCCGCCCCGAGGAGGTAATCCGGAGAATTGAACTCTATCTTGAGGCGGGAACCGCACGCATACTCGACCCCGAGGGGGCGTCCATCGCCTCCCGCATTGTGAACAGACCCGGAACCGCCGGTTCCCGGACTCCAGCGTCATGTTGACCACCCGCCCGCCCGAGATGCCCGGACGACCGTCGCGCAACCCGCGGCGATGCCGTTTTTCGTGGGTCCGGTCTGGAATGCTGGCGTCGTTGTTCACGCTGATCGCACAATTCGCGACTCTCGCCCAGGGCATCGTCGGAACCCCTGCACAAACGAACCTGGTCCTGATGATTCCGTCCGGTGGCGGACCGCTGGAACTTCCTCCAGGAACCTTTGACGACTGGACCGCCGCCACCGTCGAGGCCTTTGTCCGATTCGAACACCTGATCCCCTCACGCATTTTCGAACTCGGCGACCGGACCCGGTCCATGAACCTGGGCACCGCCGACGCATCCGGAAACCTCTACTTTGCCATTGGAGACGGCACGTCCCAGAATCATCTCGTCACGGCGAGGGGGGTCCTGACGACCAACCAATGGTGTCACGTCGCGGCCGTTTTCGGCCCGGGCGGGATGAAGCTCTACTTCAACGGGGAACTCGCGGGCCGGGATCCGTTCCCGGATGGCCCCGACAGTTTGGGAAGGAATCTCGCCGCCTTTGTGGGCCGGGTCAGCGCCGACGGGGCCGGAAGCAATTCGCCCGCGGGGTCCCTGCTGCTTTTGGACCGGGTCGCCCTCTGGAACCGCGTTCGGACCGAGGACGAAATCCGAACCTCCCTGCTCCAACGCCTGTCTGGGAACGAGCCGGGTCTCAGGGGCCTTTGGGACTTCGATCAGGGAACGGCAGAGGATCACTCGCCCGCGCGGCAAAAGGCCACCCTCGGCCGCGGGGCCCGATTCGGGCCCGTCCTGCGACCACCCGAGGAGGACTTGGTCCGGCCGGCCGTCATCAGCGGACTGTTATCGGATGCCGTGGGGCATGCCCTGGACCGGGCCGCCGTCCGTCTTCATGCGGGCGGAGTCGAAGTGGACAGGGTCCCCACCGACGAGGGGGGATTCTTCAACCTCCTGACTCTTCGAACCGGGATCCCCCTCGACCTCGAATGCGATCAGGATGATCTTGGAGCGTGGAAGCTCGGGATTCGGCTTAAACCGGGCGAGCACCTCCGCCTCGATTGGTCCGTCCCCGTGAGCGCGTCGATCAGCGGCGGCGTCCAGGCTCTGGACCAGACGCCGCTGGAAGGCGTGGTGACGCAAGTGGTCCCCATCGGCACCCGGCCTGCGTCTCCCGGACTGGAGGAGCCGAAGTACACCAAGGAGATGATGACCTCGGATAAGGGGGAATTCCGATTTCCCCACCTCCGGCCCGGGGAGTACCAGGTACGCATCCATGTCCCTGGTCGAACCATCGACTATTCACCACGGGGCATCACGATCGGGGACGGCACCGTGCTCAGCGGCGTCCTGTTCAAGGACATCGCCCCTTTTAAGAAGGGCACTTGGAAGACCTATGACAACCGGGATGGTCTTAGCAGCGTCGGCATTCGCTCGCTGCATACCGATCCAGACGGCGTCCGCTGGATCGGAACCCGGAACGGTCTTTCCCGCTTCGACGGAAGCCGTCGAATGACCACGTTCACCCGCGAAGACAGCGGGCTGGCAGGGAACAACATTGCCGACATCACCCGGTCGCGGGACGGGACGTTGTGGGTCGCCTCAGAGGACGGGGGACTCAGCCGCATGGTGGGTGGCCGGTTTGAAGCCGTTCCCCTGGGGCCGGGATCGACGCGAAGCGTTCAGTGCGTTTTCGCCGCGGAGGATGGGGCTGTCTGGACGGGCGGGGCGGCCCTTTATCGGATCCGTGGAACCAACATTGACCACTTTATTCCGGGCAAGGAATTCCCCGCCACCACGGTCTTCAAGATCTCCGGCGGAACCAATGGGTCACTCTGGCTCGGAACCGACGAGGGGCTGATCCACTTCGATGGGCATCGATTCCAAAATGTAGGCGTGGACGCCGGACTCGCCGGGACCAACGTCGATTCCCCCAAAGTGGCGCCGGACGGTACGGTGTGGTTCGGAACCTGGGGCGGCGGATTATGGCGCTATGACCCCGGCCTCTCTGGGAGGAAGGCCTTCAAACGGTGGACGACCGAGGACGGACTTCCCGACAACACCGTTTTTTCCATGGCCTTCGCCCCGGACGGAGCGGTCTGGGTGGCCACGCAGACCGGTGCCTCCCGGTTCCTGAGCAACTCTTTCGTCAACTTCAAGGTGAACGACGGTCTTCCGTCCGATCACGTTTCCATGATCAGCAGCGATCCCGACGGCGTGATCTGGTTTGCCACCACGGCCGGATTGTCCCGGTACGACCCGGACACCCTGATCACCTTCAACAAGGCGGATGGGCTCCCGGCCAACAAGATCTCAGGCTCCGCGCGGGGACGAAACGGCCAGCTTTGGTTTGCCTCCCCGTCGGGTCTGATCCAGTGGAACGGATCCGGGTTCAGGAAGTATGGGAAGCGGAGTCTCCTTCCCGACGACGACATCCGCGGCATCACCGAGTTGCCGGACGGCTCCATTTGCGTCGCCACCCCCAATGGGATCGCCACCTTCGATGGGGTCACGGTTCGAAATCTCCCCGCCCCCCGGGAAATTCTTCAACGTGTCAACTGCATTGGGGCCGCGCCGGACGGGACCATCGCCGCAGGAACCTCCCGGGGGGAACTGATCGAGTGGCGGGATCCCCGCTTGGATCCCAAAGTCTCAATCGTTCCCAATTCCAAGAGCCGGTCTCTCCAGAGCGTCCTGTGTATTTCCAGCAATGAAGTCTGGACGGGATTCGATTACGGAGGCGGGGTCATTCGGCAGATCACCCGTCCAAAACCCGATGGCACCCTGGCTGCCGAAGTAACCCGATTCGACAAGGGCAATGGGCTCGATGATGAATACGGGACCGCGCTGGGTCAGGATGCACGATCCAACATCTGGTCGGGTGGCTTCGTCGGCGTTTCGAGGTTCGAGGGTTCCGGATTCATCCCATTCAACAGCCGTGATCAGGCGGGAGGTGAAGCTGTCAACGCCTTGTTTACCAGGGGCAAAATGCTCTTGTGGGTCGCCAAAGCGACCGGTGTCCGTTTCTTCGACGGAGTCACGTGGTCCGGCCTCGACGAACGGGATGGCCTTCCGACAAAGAATATTCTCACGGTCACCGAAGGCACCGACGGTTCATTGTGGCTCGGCACCGATAAAAAGGGACTCGTCCGATATCGGCCTTCGTCGCGTCGCGCTGTCTCCCCGCATCTCATCGTGGACCATGACCGCGACTCGGAAGGGGATCCGGGCGTCGCCACGGTGACCAAGGGCCGTCGGGCGACGTTCAAATGGAGCCTCGCCGAGTTTCGGACCCCCGCAGAGGAACGACTGTTTCGCTGGCAACTGCTTCCCGGCGGCGGCGACACCAACGCTCCACTCCACGCGGAAAACTGGTCGATCGCCACCCCCATTGATCAAGTGGACTGGACCACCACAAACCAGCCCGGAATTTACCGCTTCGCACTGCAATTCGTGGATCGGGACCTGAACTATTCCGCCCCGGCAATTCAGTCCGTCGTCCTGGTCCTGCCATGGTACCGGAATCCCTGGTACATGGCACCGCTGGTCCTGCTGAATACCGGGCTCGTGGGATGGGCCATCCTGGCCCGAGTCCTTTACCTCCGGAAGCGACGTGAGGCGGCCCGTTTGCGCGAGGAGCTCCTCCAACAGGAAAAGGAGGCCCGGAAGCTGTTGGAGGCCGAGGTCGAGGAACGCCGCAAGGTGGAGGAGTCCCTCCGCGAGTCCGAGTCCCTCTACCAGTCCCTGGTGGAAAGCATCCCCCACCACGTGGTCCGCAAGGATCGCGAAGGACGTTGGACCTACGCCAACAGCGGTTCGGGAACCTGGATGGGACACCGATCCGACGAGCTTCTAGGCCACGACGACTCCGTATGGGCTCCGCCCGAGTTGTATGAGGAAATCCGAAAGGACGACCTTTTGGTGATGGAAAAGGGTGAGATGCGCGAGGTCGTCCGCTTGTACGAAGTCCAGGGCCAGGCCGGTGTCTGGCTCCATTCCGTGAAGGTGCCCATCCGGGACGCCCGGGGCGAAATCACCGGAGTGCAGCTGATCGCGTGGGACGTCACCGCAATGAAGCAGACGGAGGGCGAACTGAAGAAGGCCAAGGAGGCCGCCGAGATCGCCAACAGCGCCAAGAGCCGGTTCCTCGCCAACATGAGCCACGAACTGCGGACACCGCTGAACGCCATCATCGGCTACAGCGAGATGCTGGAGGAGGAAGCCGCAGACCTGGGCGCGGAATCCATGGTGCCGGACCTTCAAAAAATCCATGTGTCCGCCAAGCACCAACTGGCGCTGATCAACGACATCCTCGACCTGTCGAAGATCGAGGCGGGCAAGATGACCCTCTTCCTTGAGGACTTCGAGGTGCCGCCGGTCGTCCAATATGTCGCGGGAACCGTGCAACCGCTCGTCGCCAAAAATGGCAACCAACTCCGCGTCCAGTGTCCGCCCCACCTCGGACGCATCCGATCCGACCAGACCAAGCTCCGGCAGATCCTCCTGAACCTGCTCAGCAACTCCAGCAAGTTCACCCATCAGGGCATCATCACACTGACCGTCACCCGTGAGGAATTGACCCGCGACGCCCTGACCGGAGGCGAGAGCCCGTCGGGAGGCCCGCCGACCTCCTGGATTCGCTTTGCCGTGACCGACACCGGCATCGGCATGAGTCCCGAACAGCTGGGACGGTTGTTTGAGGCGTTCGAACAGGGGGACGCCTCCACCACCAAGAAATATGGGGGGACCGGACTCGGACTCGCCATTTGCCGGAAATTCTCCCGGCTGATGGGCGGCGACGTCGTGGTCTCAAGCGTGGTGGGCGAGGGTTCCACCTTCACGCTGTTCATCCCGGCCGAATGCACGGTTCCCCAGGGAACCACGGTCGCGGTCTGAATCACGGCCTACCTCGGACAGCGACCGTTCAGGAACAGCGTGTTCAGGTTGCCCAGTCCCTTGACCGGAATGGGGCCACGCGATTCGAATTCGTACTTTCCCTTCAACCGTTCCGCGACTGCGCTGGAGACATGGATCCGACCCGGAATCCCGTGGGATTCCATCCGGCTCGCCGTGTTGACCGTGTCGCCCCACAGATCGTAAGTGAACCGGTTCCGTCCGATGACCCCCGCCACCACCGGACCGCTGTGGATCCCGATGCGCACCCGGATGGCGTGGTGCGTGGTGGCGGCAAAGCCGTTGAGAAACTCCAGCATGCCCAGGCTCAGCTCCGCCGCGGCCTCGACATGATCGGCGCGGGGCCGCGGAACCCCGCTGGCAGCCATCCAGGCATCTCCGATGGTCTTGATCTTCTCAATTCCGTGCCGCTCTGCGAGGCGGTCAAATCCGCCAAAAATTTCGTCCAGCAACTGGACGGTTTCGGAAGCCGCCAGTCGTGCCGCCAATTCGGTGAAGCCCGCCAGATCGGCGAACAGGACAGTCGCCTCATCCAGCGCGTCAACGATCGTGTTCTCCCCCTTCTTGAGGCGGTCGGCGATCGGAGCGGGCAGGATGCTGAGCAGCAGCTTGTCCGACCGCGCCCGCTCCTCCTTGACCTGAATGGCGAGCGCCCGCTCCTGATCCAGCAGCCGTTTCTTGTCCAGACACGCGGCAATGCGCGCCCGAAGCAGGACGGGATTGAACGGCTTGGTCAGGTAATCATCCGCCCCGGCCTCAATGCACCGGGCGATGCCGCTGCCAAGGTCGAATCCGGAAATGATGATCACCGGGATGTCGCACAGGGCCGCGTCCCCCTTGAGCTTCAGCAGCACCTGATAGCCGTCGAGCCCGGGCATCAGGATGTCGAGCAAGGCCAGGTCAAAGGGCTCCCCGCGGAGCCGCTGGAGCGCCTCCAGTCCGTTGGCCGCCACTGTGACGCTGTATCCGTTACGCTCCAGGCAGCGGGTCAGGATGTCGCGATTCCCCGGATCATCGTCGGCGACGAGGATCCGCCCGCCGTCGGTGGCCACGGGAATCGGAGCCGCCGGCGGGGTCGCAAATGAAATCGCCGGGCGCAACACCGGGCTCCCCGAGGTGGTGAAATTGGCCACCACTCCCGGCGCGGCGGACTCCGGGGGCGGCTGGTTCAGCGGCAGAAGGATCTCCTCCATCAGCGCCAGCCAGGTCCGGGCCGCCTCATGGATCCTGCGCAGATCGGGAACGAACCGCTCCAACTTCCGCTCAATGGCCATCTCCTCGAGCATCTCGCCATGGCCCAGGATGTGGTTGATCGGGGTCCGGAGATCGTGCTGGAGACGGGGAAGGTCCAACGGTTCGGTCTGAAGCCGGTACTCGTCGAGGTAGTGGCTGATCAGCTCGATGAGCTGTCGTCCACCGCTTCGGATCCGCTCAACGTCCGGTGCAAACTCCGGGGGGAGAGTCTCATCCTCGAGCAGGATCTCGGAATACCCCACGATGTGGTTGATCGGTCCGCGCAGATCATGGCGGACCTTGCTCAGATCCAGTCGGGGAAGATTCATTCGGAGGGATCAGGCTTTTCCCACCCGCACCAACTGGGCCTGGATCTTGTCCAGCAACCGGGGCAGTTCGATCGGCTTGGTGTCGAAATCATCACAGCCCGCCGCCCGGGCCTTCTCCTCGTCACTCGCCATGGCATGGGCGGTCAGCGCAATCACCGGGATCCCCGCCGTGCTGGCATCCGCCTTCAACTGGCGCGTGGCCGACCAGCCATCGAGGACCGGAAGGCTCATGTCCATCAGGATCAGGTCGGGGGCATCCGACTGGGCCCGGGCCACCCCCTCCGCACCGTCACAGGCCAGGGTGACCGTAAACCCTCGCCGTTCCAGCCGCCGGGACAGCATGTCGCGGTTCATCTCGTTGTCTTCGACCAGCAATATCTTCGGCATGGGATAGGCTGGGCGAAAACATACAACTCTTCGGAGGCCGGCAACAAGCGTATCCGTAACGTCATGACAAATCGGGCATCTTCTTGAAGCGCGCCAGGGCGTCCTTGCGCCAGTCTGCCGAAAGGGAGCGTCGTTCCGGGACGGCAGGCGCCTTCGTCCCCGGCACGGCCCTTGCCGAAACCGCCTCAGGAACCCCCAACGCCGTCGCGGGAACCGCTCCCGTAGGCCCGCCGGGCTGAACAACGTCGTTCTTCCCAAAAAACGCATCCGCCGCAAATCCGGCAAGGGGCGCCGACGCGGGCACCGGCACCCCCGGTTGGACGGCAACAACCTTTTCAGCCGTGTCAGCGCCAGGAACTGCCCTTCCCCACCGGATCCGGATGGCAGGCACGGGTCCCAGATACACGCTCAACCCCCGATACGACATCTCCGAAAGGCGGACCTCGGGTTCCAACCGCTCCGCGTGAATCATCGCCCGAAGAACCGCCTCAAGCCGCCGCCGTCCCGCGGCCTCCCGCAACAGGGATTCCAGTGGGTCGGTTCCCGCTCCCGGAACCCGATCCAGATGTACCAGAATGCGGCCCACCGACCCAGGTTCCAGATCCACCCCCGTCCACTCGTAACCCGCCCGCGCCAACAGGCCCATTCCCGCCTCCAGCTCGGACAGGGACTCTGCGAGGGACGTTTCGGTGTCGGACTTCAACAGCTCCGAGATTCCGTGGAACTCCAACTTCAGTCGCTCCAGTTCCCCCGTGGTGGCCTCGATCGCCGTCCGCAACCGCGCCGTTCGCTCCGGAACCGTCTCCACCACCTGCTGGAAACGGGCGGCCTTGTCGCGAAGATCCTGAAGTCGTCGGGTCAGGGGATTCATAAGGATTCGGTGGCGGGAAAATTCAATTCGTAGTCGGAACCCATCACGGTTTCTTGCGCTGGGCGGCTTCCAAAACGGACTGGAGCCGTTCCATGAAGGCCCGTTCATTGGCCAACAATTCCTGGGTGACCTCGACCTCCACGATTCCCTGCCGGGCGCGGGTGGCGAGAAGCTCCTGGGCGGCATGCAGGTGGTCGCGCTGCTGGGAGGCCAGATCCTTCAACGTCACCAGCGTGCTGTGGATCATCTCCAGTTCGTGCGAAAGGCTGTCCACCTTGCTGGCCGTGGCGCCGCCCTGGGCCGCACCAACCGCCCGGCTCAAGTCAGCCCCGAGGGCCCGCAGCCCTTCCCCAAGCTGCGCACCCAGTGCCTCAATGCCGGCGGGCAGAGCGAACGCCTGCGGCGAGGTCGCCGCAGGCAGCCCATTCGTAAGTCGTTCCTCCAGGGTTGTGCGCAACAACTCCAGGCTCTGCCCCAGGGCGCCCAGATCCACGGTGACGGGTGCCTGCAGTCGAGCGACGGCGGCGGCGAGGGTGGACTGGATGGACTCCAATCCGGACTGAAACTGCGACAACTGGGCCACAACGCGGCCCACGGGATCCCCGGCGTCGCCGCTTCGGGTGAACTGGTTCCGCTGAAAGGTCTTCTTGATCTCCGCCCAGCGCGCCGCCTCGTCTGGCTTCAGCTCACCGATCAGTTCCTTGAACCGGAGCAGATTTGCCTCGGCCCCGGTCGTCAGGGTCTGAGATTCACCCCGGTAATGCCCGACCACCACCGCGCGGACCTCCTCGTCGTTCATGATGGCGACCACCTTCTCCGCCAGCCGGTTCATGTTGCGGTAGGAACCCTGCAGCTTGAAGGGCGGCTCGGTCCGGAACTCGTCGGCCTGGCCAGCGGACGCGATGTACTCCGCGTTGACCCGCATCACGATGTCCCGAATGGCCACCAGCTTTCGCAGCACGGACAACACTTCATCCAACTCCTGCGCCGAATAGGTGCCCTCGAGTCCCTCGGCGGTGCGCTGGCCGGTCTCGGCCATGCGGATGAAGGCCCGGATGTCCGCCTGGCTGCGAACCGCCAGGGGGGCTAGGACTGCATTGGAAGTCACCGCGTTCTCCAGGTAGCTCGCCTGGAACCACTCGGCATTCCCGCCGATGATGTCACCCAGATTGTAGGTGTCGGCCCGGTTGGCGAGCATGTCGGGTATTTTGAACTTCTGCCCACTCTCGGTGTAGGGATTGCCCGCCATCACCACCACCACCTTTCGCCCGCGCAAATCGTAGGTGCGGGGTTGTCCGCGCCACACACCCTCCATCTTCCGCTGTCCGTCGCAAAGCGAGATGAACTTCTGCAGGAACTCCGCACTGCAGTGCTGGATGTCGTCCACGCAGATCAACGCGTTGTCCCCCATCTCCAGAGCCAGATTTAACTTCGTGACCTCCTCACGGGCGGCGGCGTTGGGGGCCTCCTCGGGATCAAGCGACGTTACGGCATGGCCGAGGGCCGGGCCGTTGATCTTCACAAACACAAGCCCGAGCCGGCTGGCGACGTACTCCAGCAGGGTGGTTTTGCCGTAGCCCGGAGGCGAGATGAGCAGCAGCAGCCCCATCAGGTCGGTGCGCTTGGCCGCAGCGGCGGCACCGATCTGCTTGGCAAGGTTGTCGCCCACCATCGGCAGATAGACGCGGTCGGTGAGCTGGTTTCGAACGAAGGACGACAGGACGCGCGGCTTGAACTCGTCGAGCCGCAGCCGACGTCGTTCGCGGTCCAGCAACTGGCCCTTGAGCCGGTGATACGCCTCGAATCGCGGGACCGCCTCGGTCTCAAACCGGCGCAGGCGTCCGGTAAAGTCGAGATAGTCGAAGGTGTAGCGGTTCCCCTCGATCCGCGCATGCGCGCCCCGCAGGGACTCCAGCACCTGTCGGCATTCGGCGTGAACGACCGAACGCGGCAGCGCCTCGTCGCACAGAAGGATGGCGGCCGCCTCTTCCAGGTGCGACGACGACAGGGTCGCCGGTGACGGGTCCACCCCGCCGCCGCGCGCGCCACCCGGGATCAGAAATCCCTTCACCCAGTCGCGCACCAACTCGAGTTCGCTGGAAGGATGCCCGTCCAGTGCGGCTCGGGCGTCCGCAAAGGTGGACTCGCATCCTTTGGCCACGAGGTGCTGCCGGAACGCGGTGGCCAGGTGATCTCCCTCCCGGGTGAAGGTAAAGGTTCCGCCGCCGCTCAGTTCGTGAAACAGGTACTCTCCGGCCTCCTCTGCGAGGGCCGCGGGATACAGCGGCCGGGACTCCAGGAAACTGCGCAACAGACCCTGGAGCGCGACGAGGTAGTCCTGTTGGACCGGATCCCCAGGGAAAAGCCGGTTGCGCTCGCCGAAGGCCTTCAGCTTGGCAGTCCAAAGCGCGCGAACTTCGGCCGGACAAAAGCGGGTCCAGTACACCAGGGCGCAGGCCCGGGCGCCGGGATGAAACCGCGCGCACTTCAAGGCGAGATGCGTTCCGGCCAGCTCGGCGAGGATCCGGGCCCCGTCGAGGTCGTGGAGCCCCTTGGTGTATCCGTCCTGATAGTGCGCCGCCATGAACTCCTGCACGACGGCCAGCCTTCGGTCCTCGGACAACGAGAGAAACTCCTCCAAGGTAGTAGCCGCCGACGTGAGGAGGCGCGGATCCCCCGATTCCATCCCTCCGGACTCCATTTGCCGAAGCATCCGCCACGCGAGGTATTCGGCGCGGTACACCTCGGCGTTTTCGGAAACCACCTCCTGATCCCAGACCTGCCGCGTGGCCAGGTAGGCCTCGTCCGTGACTGGGTCAAAGTATTGGGTGCTGGTGAGGTGAAAGTGCGGCTGGCCGTCGCGCTGGACAATGGTGAGATCGAGCGGCTGCGTGTTGACGTTGAACTTGTGCCGGCCGAGCTGGATCACAGCAGCGCCGTCCACAAACAAGTCCTGCCGGTCCTTCAACTGCCGCACGGCGTCCTGCTGAACCGTCTTGAGCCGACCTTGAAGGTCATCCGCCTTCACCGGGTCGCCAAGCGTCAGCAGTTCCTCGATCGTTTCGCGAACCTTGGCGGTCATCAGGTCCGCCGCCATGTAGGTGTGGATCTCCTCCAGGGTCTTGAAGCCGGCGAGACGGTTCTGGACGACCTTGAGAATCCGCTCGGCGGCGGTCAGCAGGGACCCGGCGCGCCGGCTGCGCTGCTCGACGAGCGCAATCTTCCGTTGTTCAAAGGCCTCGTAGAACTCGGTGCGTCGTTCGGACAACGTAACCGTGTACTCGTCGAATCCGGCGAAGGCGCCCTCCATCTCCTCCAACTGGACAGTGAGGCGGTTCAGGTACTCGTCGCACTTCTCCGGCGTGTCGCAGAGATCGAGGTAGCTGGAGGCGGACTGGCCGAGGAGTTTGAGCTGCGCGTTGAACTGCGCCGCCCCCTCCGCCGCCACCAGCGATTGCAGGTGCTTCTTCAGCGCGGACCGGACCTGGTTCAGCGTCGAATAGACCGCCGTGACGCCGTCAATGATCCGGGTGGTCTCGGTGGCGTCCTCGATCCTGAGGCTGTTGACGATCTCAATGAGCATCTCCAGCTCGGCACCCGCATCCGCGACGGCCTTCTCCAGCTTCCGTCCGTCG
Source organism: Verrucomicrobiota bacterium (assembly GCA_046346705.1). Taxonomy (GTDB): domain Bacteria; phylum Verrucomicrobiota; class Verrucomicrobiia; order Limisphaerales; family UBA9464; genus UBA9464. The sequence continues at coordinate 178,838 of JAXMHR010000004.1, forward strand.
GCCACCTTCATAACCTTGTCCACGGCGGCGAGGTGTTCGGCCGCCTGCTTTCGGCTGGGTTCCAGAGCCTCGGGTTTCAGCAGGAATTTGACGCACTGGGCGGACAACTCGCCGAGCTGGACAACGACGGCCTGCTCCAGCCCCTCAACCGCAGGGAGGTCCACATAGCGGACCTCGCGTGTGGCGATGATCTCGCCGCGCAGGTGACGGAGCGCGGCGAGATTCTGGACGAAATCCTCCAGCTTCGAGAAGGCCGCACGGCGGGCCGCCTGGAAACGCTCCTCACACCGGCCCTTCAAATCGGCAAGCCGCAGCACCGCCTCATGCTGAAGCCGTCGGACCTTGGCGAATTCGTCCACCGCCTTGTCCGCGATGTCGCGCACCTGCTGAAGCGCCTCGTGGATCTGGAACCCATCCGCACCGGTGAGCCACGGATACGCATCCAGCATCGCGGTGCATCGGCGAACGAGGTCGGAATACAGTTCGGCGTAGGGGGTGTCCTTGTCGGCGAGGGTCAGGACCTCGTTGCACTCGGCGAGACATCGGACGACGTCCTTGTTTCCGACCTGGTACAGAAAGGCGTCCTTCTGTCCCGCGGGTTCGTGTCCGAGCTGGTAGAAGGGCGTCTGCCGGAGCTGGACCTGATGATGCTTCTGCGGCACGTCGTCCGCGCGGAAGAGGATGAGCTGGCCATTGGGGAACAGCGCGAATCCGTGGCAGGCGATGCGCTCCTCCACCTTCTGTGCGATCAGCCGGTATGGCATCAGCACGTATTCACCGGAGGCGCGTCCGTAGAAGACGTATAGGGAATCCTCGCCGTTGGGCGAGTGAACGATCCGCTCCAGGACCATCCCGGTCTCCCGCGCCTCAAAGCGCTTCAGCTCGCCGGTGCCCAGATAGTAGCCGTCGGGGAAGATCAGCCCGTGCGACTCCGGCAGTCGCACGCAGGAATCCCCGATGGAATCCACGCGCACCACGGACCGGAGCTTCTCGTTGAAAATGAAGTAGCGGACGGCGGTTTCCTTGTAGGGACGGATCCGCAGCAACACCAGATGGTCCAGCTCCGCGTACCCGATCTCGGCATCGTCCACCTTCTGGTGCCGGTCCTCCACCGGCTCGGCGTAGATGCCCTCGCCGGTGGCGGTGTTGTCCTCAACCTTGATGGTCAAATCGCCGCCGACGCATTCGACAAACACGCGCTCGGCGATGGAGACGTGGGGATGGTCGCCGTAGCGGTAGGATTCCCGATCCGGGGTCTGCCAGCGGAAATCGTGGGTGGGAGGATAGCCAATCCGGCGGTACTCCGACTCCGCCCGACCGTCGAGGTAGCGGAGATTGCCGTCGTTGAAGGCCCATTTGAAGACCGCGTAGTCATTCAGCGAGGCGCCGGTGCCGAACTTGGCGTAGAGGTTTCCTCCGATGACGGCAAACTTCCGAAAGACCGTCTTCTCGTAGACATTGTAGAGCCGCTTGAAGTCCGCGACGAACAGCTTGTCCTGAAGCGGGTCCAGCGGTTCCTCGTGGAAACTCCCCGCGGCCTCGTCGCGACGGTAGACGGCAAAGACATCCGCCAGATCCATCTCCTTCTTCAGTCCGAACCGGACATTGAAGGCGAAGAGGAATCGACCATGCCCCAACGGGACCATGTCGCGCGGGATGCAATTGTGCGCAGTGGTCACCCGATCGGCCTGAAGCAACCGGGACTCCACGCGCCCAAACACCTCCTGCCGCCGCAAGTCCAGCCGTCCCATGCGCTCCCGCAACGTCGCCGACGTCGCCGCCAGTCGCTGCCGGATGATCTCGTAGGTCGCGCCGGCAAGGGCTGAGGGGACGGGAGGCGCCGGAGCGGGAGTGGTTCCGGAGGTTGGTTGCGAATCAGCCATGGAACGGCGGGGAAATACAGGATGCGAAGGACGGATGAACGCCCAGGTCGCGGCCTGAAGTACTGCCAACCAATGCCCCTAGGAAAACGCGAGGCACCCGAACGGGACGGGGAAGGTGCGGAGCACCGCCAGAAAGTAGCCCACAGCGTGAGCTGTGGGTTTTGCAGGATGGGGAGACAAGCCCCGGAGGGGCGATAGAAGGAGTGGGCCAGAACCCGTGGGGAACGCTGACACACACCTGACGCTCAGGGCTCATTCCCGACTCCGCGCTTCGGCTCCCCGAACTCATTTGCATCCGGCTTGTGGTGGAAGCAGTCATCCTCATTCAAACACGTAGCGCTCGTCATATTCGATCTCGTGCTTCTTCAAGAACGCGATCAACTCCTCCTGATACGGAACCTTCCGGTGGTGTTCCTCCTGTCCAGCGATGTAGTCCAAAACCCCCTGCTTTTGGGAGACGCTTACGCTGAACGCCGAATAGCCGAGCTGCCACGCGAACCGCCGATGCTCTGGGAAGTTCTCATGCACCCATCTCGAGGAGTTCGCCTTCAGCTTCCCCACGAACTCCGACGGGGCGATTGTCGCGGGCAGCGACGCGAGGATATGAACATGATCTGCGACGCCGTTGATGAGCAAGGACACCCCATCAAGCTGCCGGATAATCCCACCCATGTAGGCAAACAACCTCACCCCCAGCTCCGGCGCCAGCATGGGACGCCGCTCCTTCGTGCTGAACACGATATGGCTCAGGAGTTGGGTGTAGGTGCGGGGCATGGCGACTACGCTCCTTGAACTCGAAAGATTGAGGCGAACGCCGACGAATGACGCGAGAGCCGTTGTCCCATGGCGAAGGTGCGGAGCATCGGCAGGGAGTCGCCCACAGCGAGAGCTGTGGTTTGCCGGATCCAACAGGACGAGCCCCGGAAGGGCGATAGAAGGACGGGACACGCATGAACAGACCCGAAGATTCTGCCGCCCCTCAGGGGCTGGAGATCCATGGAACCCAGGAACCCACAGCTCACGCTGTGGGCTACGGTCTCTCGGCGCTCCGCGCCTGGGGACGAACCTCCCCATGGTAGGCGCATGTGCGCCGACCATTGCCTAGGAGTCGGTGCCATGTTGAAACACCATCTGAAAGCAGAACTACTTTCGCGTTGTGATGCTCTTTCCATGCCAGATCGATTTCACGTTTCCACTCAGCCCCGAGGCAGCCACAAACTCTTCGATCAGTCTTTTCGTCTCGCGTTGGAATTCGAGAACACGACCGACCGCCGGAGCGTCATCCCTGTGGCAAGTCTTCACCGTCGGTTCATCGAGCTGGATCGCCAGATCAATACCTGAAAGCGCACTAGCGAGCAGAGCTGAGTCATCCATGGAAGATGCAAGGCGATCCATCTCAATCACGGCCTGATCCGCATCCTCCTCGTAACTCTCCATCAGGCGCATTTGTTTGGTGGTAAGCTTGACCGGCTTTCCTTCTCTGAGTTCGCGACTTTGAACAATCTGATTGAGGAGATCGTTCTGCATTTTTGCGAGGTCTACCGCCCGCGATGCCAGCAGCCGGAAAAGTTGAATCACGTCGGCCGCCTTTGCGTATTTCAACGCAATAGACGGAAACGCATCAGGTTTCCACGACATAGGATACTTCAGGCTTGTTTCAAGACCGTCTCCGCCCGCACCTCGCCCATTCCCTTCTCCTTCACCAGCGCGAGGGCGGACTTGAGGGTGGCCTTCACACCCGTGTCGTCGGTGGAAGCGACGAGTTTGGTGAGCAGGGCGGACAGTGTGAGGTTCTTCAAATCCTCGGATTTGATACCGAAGTCGGCCACCCACTGGCGAAGCTGGGTCTTGAAGTGCTCGGGATCGCCGTTGAAGAAGGTGTCCTTGATGTCGGTGAGGGTGGCGCTGTTCCGCACCAGGCGATCCACCGATTTCCCCGTGCCGATGCTGCGGACGATCTTCTCGAAGAAGTCGTTTTCGCCGCCCACGATGTCGATCTTGGCGGTCTTGAGCGCCTCGGAGACGACCTGGGCATTGGCCTGGGCCACGTCGCGCTGGACCTGGATCGACGCGAGTTCGACATCGCGCTCCTTCTGCAGGCGGAGCTTGAACTCCTCGTGCTCCTGTCCGGAGGCGTGCAGCAGCTTCATGGCGTCCGCCTTGAGGTGGATGGCTTTCGCTTCGGCGGTGCCGCGGGCCTCGATGCCGGTTGCGACGGCCATCTCCCGCTCCTTGGTGCCCTCGGCCTCGGCCACGGCCTGGGTCTGGGTATTTTCGGCCTGCACGGTGCCCTTGGCCTTGGCGACCTCCGCTTCCGCGAGTCCGACTTCCTTGATGGCGGCGGCCTCGGACTTGCGGGCGTTCGCCTTCGCCAGGGTGACCTTGGCTTCGGCCAATCCCTTGGCGGCCTCGCGTGCGGCGGTACCTTCGGCCTCCTGCTCGGCGGCGTGGCGGCGCTTGTCGGCGACCTTGGCCTCCGCGTCGGCGGTGGTCTGAAGGCGTTCGGCGTCGCGCAGCGCGGCCTCCCGGCCGGCGTCGGCCGCCGTGATGGTCTTGATCTTGCCGGCTTCGGCGAGGTTGCGCTCGACCTCCTTCTGGGCCTCGGACGCCACGACCTTCTCGGTCTGGTCCTTCTTCGCGTTCATCTCGGCTTCGATGAGCGTGACCTCCCGGACGCGCTCGGCGGTCATGCGCGCCTCGATGTTGCGTTTCTCCTCCTCCTGCTGGACGACGGCCTTCTGCTCAGCCACGACGGTGGCCCGCTTGCGCTCCACTTCGACGGCCGCCTCGTTGACCTTGACCTCCTTGTCCATCTCCGCGAGCGACACGGTGCGCTCCCGCCGGACCCGCGCCTCTTCACCCTCCTGGACGGCTTCCTGTTCGAGACGCTGCTTCTCCTTCTTCACGGTGAACTCGCGCTCCTGCACGGCGCGATTCATGTCCTCGGTGCGCAGGCGGATGGCCTCCTCCGCCTCCAACCGCTTGGCCTCGACCTCCTGCCGGCGGGCTTCAATCACCTTGCGGGCCTCGGCCTCCTCGTTGGCCTTCACCTCATTGATGGCCCGGGACTGACGGGCCGTGTCCTCCTCATTGCGGCGTTTCTGTTCCCGCTTGGCGATGTCGGCGTCGGCATTCTCCTTCTCGACCTGCACCTGCGCGCGCTGGGAGAACTCGTTGGCGATCACCCGCTCCCGCTGGGTGATCTCGGTGATCTTCTTGATGCCCTCGGAGTCCAGCACGTTGCTCGGGTCGTGCTGGTCCAGCGGGGTCTGCTCCAGATAGTCAATGGCCACGTCCTGCAAGAGGAAGCCGTCCAGATCCTTGCCGATGGTCGCCTGAATCTCCTCGCGGAACTTGATGCGCTCGGTGAACAACTCGTGGAACTCCATCTGCTTTCCGGCGGTTTTGAGGGCCTCGGAAAACTTGGCCTCAAACAGTTCGCGGAGCTGGGCCATGTCAGACACCCGCTCCACGCCCAGCATCTGCGACACCTTTCGCACGCTTTCCTCGGTGGCCTCCACGCGGATGTAGAAGGCGACCGAGATATCGGCCCGGATGTTGTCCTTGCAGACCAAGCCGTCCTTGCCCTTGCGGTGGATCTCCAGCTTTTTTACGGAGATGTCCATCTCCTCGAAGTTCTGAACGATCGGGAGCCGGATCATGTAGTCGAACGCCACGCGAAGGCCGCCCAGGCCCACGCTGATGCCGGCCTTTCCGGGATGGATTTTCCGGACGCACAGCACCACGAACCCGGCGAGAGCGATCAACCCGATGAGGATCAGGAAGAGAAGGAGGAGAATCTGCATGGATGAGTTGCGGTTGGTAGGGACGCTGAACGCCAGGGACGACGGGAAACCACGGTTGGGGAATTCTTGTGACCGCCCACTGGACCCGCAGGGGGTAACGGATCGCCGGCTCCGCGGCGAGTGGGAATTCCCCCCACGATTTCCAGCATCAAACCTCCGCCCTTCCGGGTTCTGAATCCTTTATCTCTCCCGGCCCGATCCCGCCGCCGCCGCCGCCCTGAGGGCATACAGGCGCTTCATTGTAGCCACATACAAGGTTCCGTTGGCGGCGACCGCCGTCGCACTGATCGGGCCGTCCAACTGCACGGTAGAAAGGACGCGCTTCTCACGTCCCGCCGACAGAATCCAAAAATCCCCGCGCCGGGTTCCCAGGTACACCCGTCCGTCCGCCACCAGGGGCGACGCCCATACCTCGCCGCCCAACTCCTGCGTCCAGACCCCCGCGCCCGTCGCCGCATCGACGCAATGCAGCACCCGCATGGAGTCCGCAACGTATACCAGCCCCCCTTGAACGGCCGGTGTGGACATCGAATGCCGGTTGACGGGATACGTCCATCGCCGTCCCCGCACCGTGAGGTCTCCCTCGCCGACCGGTTCCACGCACTTCAGCCACGCTTCATTCTTTCCCCAAAACCAGTCTCCTCCCCCGGCCACATACATTCGGCCTTCCTCCAGCACCGGCATCCCGTAGATGTTGCTCGGACTGACGGCCCTGTTGCCGTTGTACCGATGCACCTCGGTTTTGGGACCGTCCGGATCGAAATCAAACTGCCAGAGTTTGCGCAGGGTCACCGGCTTTCCGCCGGAGTTCGGCACGGGGAAATCCGGAGGCAACGGTTCAAAGCCGTACACCACGCCATCGCCGCCCGCGAAGACCACGGTTTCCCGGCCACCCAGTCGCGCCAGCGACGGCGACGACCAAGTGCAATGGAAGATCCGGGGCGCAATGCCCAGTCCATCCGTCGCCAGGACCGCGCCGGTCCGCTTGTCCAGTACCACCAGGCTCGGCGCATCCGGGGTCCGGATCACCTTGTGGGTGTTGTCCACGCCCGTGCCGCTGTTGAGATAAAGATGGTTCCCGTGGATCAGAATGGAACTGTGCGCGGCGTCGTGAGACCAGATCCCGAGCTCCCGGGTCAAATCGAAGGCCCAGAGTATGTCCGCATCGGGCGGTTCCAATGGCACCACCACTGGTGCAGCGTTCGTGCCCCGCGGAGTCAGATAGGTCGCCTCACCCACGAACGGACCGTCGTTCCCGTTGGTCAGGCCGGCCGCGTCGAGGCAAAGCACCACGCCGCGATTGTCCACCACGTACACGCGATCCCCCTCGACGGTGGCGGTGGAGGACAGTCCGGACTTGGGCCAGTCCAGATACGGATCCTCCTCCCGCTTCGGGACGACCAACTGCCAGAGGAGATGCCCGTCCCGTTCGTCCAGACACAGCAGCACCCCTCGATCCCCCGTGCGCCGGGGATCCCTGGGTTCCTCGTTGTTGGTCCCGATGTAAATCCGGCCCCCGGCCACCACCGGAGTGGAATGGGTTTCCGTTCCGAGCGGCACCGACCAAGCCACCTGGTCGCCCGTCGCAGGATCAAACGACGCCGGCAACCCCCGTTCCGCCGAGACCATGTTGCGGGTCCACGCGCTGCCGAACTGGGCGGAGTCGGCGGCGAACAAAGGTGTCCCTGCGATCAGACACCCGCAGACCACCACCCCCCATCCCCGGCGTGATCCTGGCCGGGATTGAACTGGGACTGTTCCGCAAATCGTCTCCACACGCTCAACCTATCCCCGTCTCCCCGGGCAGGCGACCCCATTTCCAGTGCCCAATTCCGTCTTTCGACGGAATACCGAACCTCGGCTCCGGGTGTCCCGCAATTCCCGTGGCTTCAAAAAATGCCGTTGGCGGGTCCCCGCGGGTTCCCTAGGTTCCCGCCCGCTCTTGTCCGATGCCCAGCGTTTTCATCAAAACCTACGGCTGCCAGATGAACGAGCGGGACAGTGAGGCGGTGGCCGCCCAGCTTCTCGCGCGGGGCTACGCGCTGTCCCCCAACGAACACGAGGCGGACGTCGTTCTCCTCAATACCTGCTCCGTCCGCGACTTCGCGGAACAGAAGGCCCTCGGAAAGATGCAGTCCCTCGCGGGCACGGCCCGCAGCCAGGGACGGTCGCCCATCCTGGGATTCATGGGGTGCATGGCCCAAAGCCGGGGCGCCGGACTGCTGGAGGAGCAACCGCGGGCCCACCTGGTCCTGGGCACCCAGAAGTTCCACCGGGCCGCCGAACATCTGGACACGCTCCTTTCCGGCAGGCAGCGCCAGGTCGTCGATGTCGCCGAAGAGGCGCGTTCCCAGGACACCATCCGGGAGCACCTGCCGCCGGCCGGGGCCCGGGCCGTCACCGCATTTGTCAGCATCATGCAGGGCTGCAACCAGCATTGCACCTTCTGCATCGTGCCCTTCACCCGCGGCGAAGAACGCAGCCGCGCCATTCCCGACATCGTCGATGAGGTGCGCACCCTGGTCTCCCGCGGTGTCCGGGAAGTCACCCTGCTCGGTCAAATCGTGACCAGCTTCGGGCGCCGGGAAATCCCCGTCCGCGACGGAAAATCCGGGTTCGTCCAACTGCTCGAGGCGGTCCAGGCCGTGGACGGACTGGAGCGCATCCGTTTCACCTCGCCGCATCCCAAGGGCTACGGCGACGACCTGATCGGCGCCTTTGGCCGCCTCACCAAACTGACGGAGCACGCTCACCTGCCCCTGCAGAGCGGGTCCGACCGAATCCTGAAGCAGATGCACCGCGGATACACCCGCGAGCGGTACCGCGGTCTCGTGGATCGATTGCGCGCGGCGCATCCTGCCATGGGAGTGACCACGGACATCATCGTGGGATTCCCAGGCGAAACCGAGGACGACTTTGCGCAGACGATGTCCCTCTGCGAGGAGATCGCCTTCGACCAGGCGTACCTCTTCAAGTACTCGCCCCGTCGCGACACGCCGGCCGCGGCGCTCCCGGATCCCGTCCCCCAGGAAGTCATCGAGGAGCGCCATGCACGTCTGCTGGCCCTGATCAACCGGCTGGCGTCCGCGAAGTACGCCGCCCACGTGGGCCGCACCGTCGAGATCCTCGTCGAGGGCCCCAGCCGGAAGAACGCCGCGCGCTTCGAAGGCAGAACCCGGGATAACCGGATCGTCATCTTCCCCGGATCCGACCGCCACCTCGGAGAATTGCTCCCGGTCCGGATTGAACGTGCGGGCGCCTTCACCCTCTATGGGGATCCGGCGATCGTGGGATTCAGCCCCGCCGAGGCCGCCACCGAAACCCCGATCGTCCCGGAACTCCAGCCCGCTTGAACCCGGTTTTCCTTACCGAATGACCCTGTCCCAACTCTGCCTCGTCCTCGCCGCCACCATGGTCGTGTCGCACGGCTTTGCGTTCCTCAAGCCCGAGACGGTCTCCGGCTGGCTCCAAAGATTCCCCCGGAATGTCTCGATCGGAGTTCCCTTGATGCTGATCGGCACCGCCTGGTTTGAATGGAACCTCTGGCACGAAACGCTTTCCGACATCGCCCCGTGGAAGAACCTGATGCTTCTGGGGTTCGGGCTCGTCGGTATTGGAAGCTGCTTTTTTGTGAAGGACTACCTATCGGTGCGGGGATTCAGCGTGGTGCTCCTGATGGTGGCCTGGGTGGTGTGCGAAAAGGCGCGCTGGCATCCCAGCGACTGGCGCCGAGCGTTGATCGCCTGGGCCTATGTCTGGGTCCTGGCAGGGCTGTGGTGGTCCATGGCGCCCTGGCGCCTCCGGGATTGGATCCAATGGATCGTCGCCCGCCCCGCCCTGTTCCGGGGTGCCGCCGCCGCCGGTGTGGTCTGGGGCCTCTTCGTGGGGGCGCTGGGAATGTCGGTTCTTCGTTAGGCCAGCGTCCGCGTTCAACGCCCCAACCGTTCCTGACCTTGAAGAAGTCCATCCGTCCGGTCATCCCCCCGAAGACCATCTACCGGATGTCCGTGTATCTCCGCTGCCTGCAGCGGCTCCGATCCAATGGCATTCATACCGTCAGCAGCGAAGCGCTGGCGGGCGCCGCCGGAGTGAAGCCCACCCAGTTGCGCAAGGACCTCACCCATTTCGGACAGTTCGGCACCCGGGGCCTCGGCTATGACGTCGCCCAGTTGTCCAAGATGATCTCCGACCTGCTCGGCACCAACCGGCTGCAACCGGTGGTGCTGATCGGCGTCGGACACCTCGGCACCGCCCTGCTGAGCTACCGGGGGTTCGAGGAGGAGGGGTTCGAGATCGTGGCGGCGTTCGATGTGGACGTGGACCGCCACCGGGACAAGGCCAAGAAGACGCCGGTGTTCGGCATGGACCGGCTTGGGCGCGTGATCCGCGAGTCCGGAGTCCGCATGGCGATTCTCACCGTCCCCGCCTCCGCCGCGCAGGAGGTGGCCAATGTGCTCGTCGAACAGGGCATCGCCGGCATTCTCAACTTCTCCCCGGCGATGCTCTCCGTCCCCGACCACGTGATGGTCAAAAACGTGAACCTGGCCATCGAACTGGAGAACCTTTCCTACTTCCTGCAGCAGTAGACACCGCGCCCGGTTCAGGGCACCAGGCGCACGCGGTAGAACCTCGGTGACGCCGGAGCCGAATCCCGGACGAGCACCGTCGGGACTTCCAGGGATTCATAATCGGCCAGCAAAAGCCAGGAACCCTCCGCGGGCAGGGTGAGCGAGTACTCCACCCGGTAATGTTGACGCGGCACCCCGGTGAACTCGAATTCAACACCGTCCCCGGCAACGCGAATACCGGGGAGAATGACCGGCGGGGTCAGGTCCAGGGGCACAAACGCCGCCGTCACCGCAATGTCGCCGGTGACCTGAAGATCCGTGCGCGGATTGGACCATCCGCCGTCACTCCATCCGTCGAATCGATATCCCGCGTCCGCGACCGCCGTGACCGGGAGTCCCGAAGCCCCGTGCTCCACGAGCTGATTGGCCGGACCAGACACCGTTCCGTGCGGCCCCGCGGAATACGTCAAAACGTGCGTCATCCCCCGGACTCGGAGCGTGCCGTCGTCGCGCAGGTGATCCGTATCCCAGGAAAGCCCCTCGGGAAGTGCCGGAAGCGATATTGAGGTGAAGTCCCCTGAAAATGCAGACGCGGCAAACAACGGAAACACCTCGCCCGGCACGGGCACCCCAACGCCTTCAAGCGAAACCACCAATCGTCCCCCAAACTTCAATGGACTTCCCATCTGCACGAGCCGACTGCAATTGGGAACAGCCCCGGGACGCAGCGTGACGGAAAGCGTTCCGTTCATCGTGGCGGACTGGACCTTGAAGCTCGCCGCTCCACCGAGGTTCAACGCCGCCTGCGCCGCCACGGAAACCGAAGCGGCGGTTTGGTCAAATCCCCGCAACTCCAGGGACGCCCCACCCGACACCGTAATCGCCGAATTGGCCCCGAGACACTGGGCCACACCGCACATCACCGAGCCCCCCTGCACCGCCATCGCGACCTGCTCTGCCCGGGCAACACCCTCCAGGCGGAGCGAACCGCTGCCCCGCTTGAAGAGTCCCAGATTTCCAACACCCAGTGGACCGCGGACGGTAAAATCCCCGGTCGCCGTTTGAGCCCCGGCATCCACCAACATCGACATGCCATACCCCTGGCTGACGATCCGAATATTGGGATCACTGGCGGAACCCGACGCAGCGGCGCTGCACCAGAGGCCGTTGGGATTGATGTCGAAAGTCCCCAGGTTCGCGAAACCCGATCCATACTGCCGGAGCGTGGTCGGAGCCCGCAGCAGGGCGATCTGACCACTGGCATTGTAGTTTTTGCCTCCCGCAAAATAGACGCCGGTCGGCGACTCCACTCCATCTCCGCTGATGGAAAGGCCCGTGGCCGCGTAACCACCTCCCGTGCCATACCCGATTTTCAGGGTCGCCCCCGGGCTCACACTATAAGGCACATCGCCTGACTTCTTCTGAACCTCAAGAACGCCATCCCGGACGAAAACCGTCCCCGTGAAAGGGCTCGCCGCGGTCAACACCAGTACTCCGGTCCCGGTTTTGATGAACCCTTCGCTGCCCGAAATCGGCGCCGTAATCCATGCGGTCGCATGGTCCACCGCAAGGGCCGGGTCTCCTTCTCCCGCGGAAAGGGACAGGGATCCTCCCACACCCGCATTGATCGTCCAACGATGTCCCGAGACGGGATTGAGGTCGCCAAAGACCAGGGTGCCCACCGTCCTCGCCCCGTTCAGTGCCACCGTCGCATCCGCATCGAGCGCCAGCGCGCTGAAATCGGCAACGGCACCGACTCCCCCCGCGATCTGTCCTCCCTCCCAGTTCAACGCCGAAGACCAGGACCCGCCGGCCGCGAAGCTCCAGACTCCGGAGCCCGCGGGACGTCGGATCACGAGGAATGCCGGCGCACTGGTGGTGCCGTTGGCGATGGCAGTGTATCGCCCCTCGTGGATGCGGGAGACGCTGGCAATCGAATAGGTGGCCTGGGTGGCCCCCGCAATATCCTCTCCGTTGAACTGCCACCGATATCCCTCCGGAGCCGGCCCCACGACGGACGCGCTGAAAAGCGCGGGGAGACCGGCAATGACGGCATTGGTGCCGGGACTGACGGTCACGCTGACGGGCCCGACCACGCCGGACCCCGTCAGGCTGAAACTGTCCCAACGGGCATGATGCAGGTTGGGATTCATCGACTGGACCGCATGGAGGAATACCCCCGCGTGAATGGTTCCTCCCAGGTTCGGCAGGGTGACCGTGTTGACCACGGTCCAGTCAGTCCCATCCGTGGACACCGAACTCACGACGGTGTTCCCCGTCCGCTGGAGACGGTACCAGCGATTGCCGCCCCCTAGATTGGCGGACCAGCGGTTGGCATCCCCATTGCCCGCACGCATCGTGTCATCCTGAAAATAGGTGCCACCCTCCACCGTGCTGAAGAGGGCCGCGAACCGCGTGCCGGCGCCATCGCCGAGAGGCTGGCCCAGGGTGGCATTCGTGTTGCCACGAAGAATGATCCCGGCGCGCCAGTCCCCGGACGGCGCGACGCCATCCGGTCCGGCACCCGCAGCCGTGAGGTCCGCCAGTCGGGCGGTCAGAACGCAATCCCCCGTCACCCTTCGGCTCAGCAAGTCCATGCCGTCCCCAAGGAGGGTGACAGAGTCCCCCGCAACACCGAGTCCGGTGGGATAATTGTGCATTTCGAGGGGCGACCAGATCCAGGGATCCGGCGGTCCATTGGTGCTGCCGATCCGGATCCGTGCCGAATCAATCGAACGGTTGCCTTCGTACAGCACCCGCGCCCGAACCTCGGTTTCCGGAGCGCTCCAGATCATCGAATCCAAAGTGAACGGCTCCGAAGCCGCAGTCCTCCAATGGAACTCCGTGCCGGCGGACGGACGTCGGTAATAGGAGTCGAAACCGGTTAGGTAAAACTGAACCCCGTCAATGCTGCGTCCGCGGGCGAGAACGCTCGCCCGAACGCCCGGCGCCGTGTTCAGGACCACCGCGCCCTTGGCGGGTGACACCACCCGAACCTCGGGCTCATCCGGGGAGGGATTTCGTAAATATGCGGACGTGGGAACCGGCATCCACGGAATCCCCGGCCCGGAATACTCCAGCCCGAGGCCATCGGTCAGTGCCCCCGGATTCACCGGATTGGCAGCACCCTTGAAGAACTGAAGCTCCAGGGCGTGGGCACCCGCCGCGAGGGCGATGCCGCCGCCCTGGAACTCGGACGAATCATGCACCCCGTCAAAGTCGATGACCGTCGTGCCATCCACCAGGAGCCGACTTCCGTCCCCGGAATGCAGGTTGAAGGCGTACAGTCCATCCGCCGGGGCGTTGAAGTAACCCGTGAATCGGAACCCATAGTTGGTGCGCCGACGGCGGGGGGACACGTCGGGACCATTCACCGCGCCGGTTCGCATCTTCGGAAGGGCGGAAAAATCAGGAAGGCGGGTCCAGTCCCCCGACGCCGATTCCACGTACTCGTAATTGAGTCCCTCCACCACGGACGATGGCAACGAGGCCGGAGACGGGGTTGCCGTCGTCGGGAGCACCGTCACAGGATCACTGTCGTTGAAAAAGATGTCCGAAAGGGTCAATCGCAGGTGGGGATCCGCCACCCCGGAGAGATCCAGGAGACATTGCCGCACATCGGGCTCCCGTTCCGTGACGGTTCGCACGGGACTTCCGGAGAACCCGGCATTGTCGAAGACCTCGATCCTGTAGCCCAACTGCGGGGAACTCGTCGGCGGCAGGGTCCAGTGAACCCACCACTGGGATCCCACCACCGTCGCGGCCGCCTCACTGATCAGGATGGGATCCAGCGCCGGTAGGGCCGCCTGGCCGCTGAGCGTCACGGTCTTTGGGACATTCTTCGCGAGAGCGGGATTCCCGACCTCTGATCGGGCAACCGTGTTGCCCTCGGTGGCCGTGACATGTCCCGCCGCCGTAAAGTGAATCTGATTCGCCGAATGCCACGCCCCCGCCCGATGGTAATACCCGCGCGCGTGTTCCACGATGTAGGCTCCCGTGTAGCCGCTGAAATTCTCCTGCCACCCACTCATGCCGTTCACGCCGGTGACGGCGAACGGATAAAGAAAGGTGCCGACGTGATGCCACGCGCCGTCCACGGGATCCTTCATCCAGATTCCCTGGTAGCCGACATGTTTCGTCCCATCCGCCGGCTGCCAGAACCGGACGGCGAATCGCGTCCAAAGATCCGATCGGAACAGGGGCCAGTACCCCTTGATCGCGCAACTGCTCCCTTCCCGATCTGCGGATAGCCCACCATGTTTCGTCCCGCGAAGATCGGGATCTGCTGGGAGTACGGGGCGAATCCTCCGCTGGCCGGCCAGCACACAAACTGAACCAGCGTTCGCTGCTTCGCCGGGTCGTGGACCATGCCCCCGTAGAAATACCCCGATCCTCCGTCACTGCTGGTCACATATTGCTCGTGGATCGCATCGTAAATCCCCGGCGGCAAATTGGGGGAACGATAGTCCTGCACGACGCAATCCGCGCCCGAGGGTACGTTGAATGAATGATACTGGGCCCGCGCCGACGGCGGCAGCAGCAGCGCGAGTACTGCGCACCACAGAAAGACGCCGGCGATGGGGCGGTGGGTCGGGACAAACATCGGAGTCATTCCCCGGCGCGCGGCGGTTCGGTCACGGCTCCTGGAAACGCCCGAAGCGGGGAACCGCAACCGACAAGAAAGCCCACCGTTTGGCAAGTGCCTTCCCTGGGGCTTCGGACGCAACCGCGGGGAGTCAGGCCGCACGAAAGCGCATGGCCAGGAACTCCGCAGCCGCCCGGCCCGGGACCCGTTGCTTTGGCCACATGGCCACGATCTGGCGGGACGGCTTGGGATCGGACAGCGACCGGTATACGGGGGAATTCAGACCGGGACGACCGACCGCCATCGCCGGGATCAGGGAGATCCCCATCCCCGACCGGACCAAGGCCTGGACCGTCTCCAGCTGCGCACTGCGAAATCGAATGGACGGCCGCAGCGCGCGCTGCTCGCAGAAGTTGACCAACTGGTCCCCGAGGCAGTGCCCTTCCTTCATCACGATGAAGCGTTCCTGTTCGAGGTCGGACAGAGTCACCGTCCGCTTGCGGGCAAGTCGATGCCCCGGAGGAAGGGCCAGAAGCAATTCCTCCACGAACAATTCCCGTACCTCCATGCGATCATCCGGAATCGGCAGGCTGACGAGGGCAAGGTCGGTCTCAAAGGCATGCACCGAACGGATCAAGGCCGCGGTGGTGTCCTCCTGGACCACGACCTCCACGCCTGGAAACCTGGCGGTAAACTTCGCGAGAACCTCCGGGAGAAGATAGGGCGCAATCGTGGGCAGGACTCCCAATCTCAACGTTCCCCGAAGGAGCCCCTTTCGATCCCCGGCTTCGCGACGCGCACCCTCCACCTCCTCCAGGATGCGCAAAGCCCGGGTCAGAAAGGCCTCACCGTGCGCCGTCAACCTCACCTCCCGCTTCATCCGGTCAAAAAGGCGCTCACCCAATTCCTCCTCCAGCTTCCGGATCTGCTGGCTGATCGAAGGTTGGGCCACGTGGCACTGCTCCGCAGCCCGGGAAAAACTCCCCGTCCGAGCCACCGCGATCACGTAGCGGATTTGGTGCATCTCCATAGGCAGTTCCTATGTTGATCCAAGGAAACGTCTATTTCCATAATAAGACAACCCGTGCTGAACTATGGACATAAACAGATCCAAGACTGCGGTGGGAAGAGTTGAGAACGGTTCCCGGAATGCCCGGGATGTTTCCCAGATCCTTCTGATCCGCATCCCGGATCCCTCATTGACTGCAACCTCTGACGCGACGCATCCATGTCCTCTGAATCCAAGTGCCCCTTCCACCACACTGCCGGCGGCGGAACCACCAATCGGGACTGGTGGCCGAAACAGCTGAAGCTCGAGTTGCTGCATCAGCACTCCCAGCGGTCCGATCCGATGGGTGCGGACTTCGACTACGCGAAGGAGTTTCAATCGCTCGACTATGCCGCCCTCAAGCGGGACCTCGCGGCGCTGATGACCGATTCCCAGGATTGGTGGCCGGCCGACTTTGGACACTACGGCCCCCTCTTCATCCGCATGGCCTGGCACAGTGCCGGCACCTACCGGACTGGAGACGGCCGCGGGGGCGGCGGCCGGGGACAACAACGCTTCGCCCCGCTCAACAGCTGGCCGGACAACGTCAGCCTCGACAAGGCCCGACGGTTGCTCTGGCCCATCAAGGCGAAGTACGGGCGCAAGATTTCCTGGGCCGACTTGATGATCCTCGCCGGAAACGTGGCCCTCGAGACCATGGGATTCAAAACGTTCGGGTTCGCCGGGGGGCGCGAAGACACCTGGGAACCGGATCGCGACGTCTACTGGGGCACCGAAACCACCTGGCTTGGGGACAAGCGCTACACCGGGGATCGCAGCCTGGAGAATCCGCTCGCCGCGGTGCAGATGGGCCTGATCTACGTCAACCCCGAGGGCCCGAACGGGAATCCGGATCCGGTGGCGGCCGCGCGTGACATCCGGGAGACCTTCGTCCGAATGGCGATGAACGACGAGGAAACCGTGGCCCTGATCGCCGGCGGTCACACCTTTGGCAAAACCCACGGCGCCGGTCCTGCCTCCAATGTCGGCCCGGAGCCGGAGGCCGCCGGTCTCGAGGAGCAGGGACTCGGCTGGAAGAACCGCTTCGGAAGCGGCAAGGGAGCGGACACCATCACCAGCGGCCTGGAGGTGACGTGGACCACCACCCCCACGCAATGGAGCAATAACTTCTTCGAGAATCTCTTCGGATTCGAGTGGGAGTTGACCAAGAGTCCGTCAGGCGCCAACCAGTGGCGTCCGAAGGGCGACGCCGGCGAGGGCACCGTCCCGCATGCGCACGATCCGTCACGCAAGATCGCGCCGTCCATGCTCACCACGGACCTCGCACTCCGCTTTGATCCGGCCTACGAAAAGATCTCCCGGCGATTCCTCGAGAACCCGCACCAGTTCGCCGATGCCTTCGCCCGGGCGTGGTTCAAGCTCACCCATCGCGACTTCGGACCGAAGTCACGTTACCTCGGACCCGAGGTGCCCCAGGAAGATCTCCTCTGGCAGGATCCCATTCCGCCGGTGAACCACCCGCTCATCGACGCGGAGGATGCCACGAAGCTGAAGGCACAGGTCCTTGCCTCCGGACTCTCCGTCTCCGAACTGGTCAGCACCGCGTGGGCCTCTGCGTCCACGTTCCGCGGTTCCGACAAACGCGGCGGCGCCAACGGCGCCCGGATCCGCCTCCTGCCGCAGCGAAACTGGGCCGTCAATCAACCGGCGCAGCTCGCCAAGGTCCTCGGGATCCTGGAACAGATCCAGGCGCAGTTCCAGAAGACAGCCACCGGCGGCAAGCGTGTGTCCCTCGCGGACCTCATCGTCCTCGCCGGAAACGCAGGCGTCGAACAGGCCGCGAAGAACGCAGGACATGCCGTCACGGTTCCGTTCACCCCGGGCCGCATGGACGCCTCCCAGGAACAGACGGACGTCGCCTCCTTCGCCGTGCTCGAACCGATCGCTGACGGATTCCGCAACTATCTCGCGGGCCGGTTCACGATCCCCGCCGAGGCCCTGCTGATCGACAAGGCCCAGTTGCTCACGCTCACCGCCCCCGAAATGACCGCACTCGTCGGCGGTCTCCGGGTTCTGAAAACCAACGTCGGGGGCACGGCGTACGGCGTCTTCACCCGCCGACCGGAGGCACTGACCAACGACTTCTTCGTGAACCTTCTCGACATGGGTACGGAGTGGAATCCGGTTTCCTCGGACGCGGACCTTTTCGACGGACGCGACCGCAACACCGGCACCCGTCGATGGTCCGCCACCCGCGTGGACCTCGTCTTCGGATCCAATTCCGAATTGCGCGCCCTGGCGGAAGTGTACGGCAGTTCCGATGGCACGGAGAAGCTCATCCATGACTTCGTTGCGGCGTGGACCAAGGTGATGAACCTGGACCGGTTCGACCTCGCCTGATCGGGATCCGTCCCGGGTCGCACCGTTGTCGGTCGCCTCGCAGGGAGGACCCATGATTTGAATCCGGTGCGGCGCAGCAGACACTATTGCGCCGCACCGGTTCCACATTGAAGGCTGGCGCGTCCATGAGACGTCCCACCCGTTTCCGCAGCCGCACGCACGGACAGCCGGTCTCACCTGCATCCGGGGAGGCACTGCATGGGTGATTTGCTGCCTCCAGCACCGCCCAATTTTCCCCACCGGGATATCGCCAGATTCTCGGCCCAATTTCCCGACCTCATCGCCGGCGCGCACAGCGGCGGATCGCTGACCTACGGGGAACTGGATCACCGTTCCAACCGTCTCGCACGCCATCTCCAATCCTTGGGGGTCGGTCCGAATATCGTCGTGGCCCTCCGTATTCCCCGCAGTCCGGAATTGGTCGCGGCCTTTCTTGCCGTCTCCAAGATCGGCGGTGCGTATCTGCTGCTGGAACCTTCTGCACCGGCCGAGCGGCTCCGCTCCGTCCTCGAACGGGTCAACCCCGTCTTCGTGATCGCTCCGGACACGGATCCCTGTTTCGGCACCCTGTCGGTTCGCTGGTACTCTCCCGACGCCCTGGAACGCGACGCGCTACGGCAATCCTCGGCGACGCCGGACGCAACGATTCTACCGGAACACATCGCGTCGATCTTTCTCACCTCCGGATCCAGCGGTCCTCCCAAGGCGGTGGTCACCCCATTCGGATTCCGAGTCCGACCCGCGCCGCCCCTCCCGGGATCCGAACGCCACGTGCTCAAAACGGATTCAGGCACGACGTTCACCCGGGGGGGGAAATCCTGACGCCCCTGCGAAATGGCCAGACGCTCCACATCGCGCCTTCGGTAATTGAACGGGATACCCGGGCCCTCGCGCGCTTCCTTGCAGACCGGGAAATCACCCATCTCCTCCTGGTGCCCAGCGCCCTGCAGTCCCTGTTGAATCTCAAGGATCCGGGATGGACACGTGCCCTCCGAAGTGTGCAGTGCTCCGGCGAACTTCTTTCCCCCCGGCTCAAACGTGCCTTCCTCGAGCAGACGAGCGTATCCCTGGTCATCTCCTACGGCTGCACCGCGGCACCCACCGCCACGGTCCGACGGCTCGATCCGGGAGGGGACCCTCAGCCCACCGCTGAAACTCAACAAGACACCAGCCCCCGAAGGAGTTCGACCACCAGGGGAATCTGACCCCGATCCACGATCCGGATTCGAGCCGAACCCGGCAGTTCGACTTCCAACGCCAATGAGTTCTCCGCCGGTTGAGCTTCTACGAATCGGATCGGGCCCTCACGACCCCTCCCAATCCGCGGGCGACGCGGCCGGGAACGATCCCGTCGTCGACGCCAGCTGGCAAAGGTCGGGTACTCTACACCGATCAGCCCAGCAAAGGCGATCCCAGTCATCCCACTGCGCTCGAACTCATCCAGGATCCGCTCCCGCTTCTCCGGGGGCATCCGCGCCCACCCCCGTGAATCCACCTTCAGAATCCGCAACTCCTCCTGTGACGAAGACATCCTCCGACACTACTGCCTCCAGCCCCTCTTCGGACAGTGGTGCTCCGCGTGACGCTTACAATTGATTACTCCGAAAGATCTGAAGAAAAACCAAAGAGAACGCCCTCACCCACCATTCCACCAATTTAATTGCTATCTAAACCAACAGGACCGAAACCATTTCGAATCTCTTCCGCGCTTAATCTAATGCCGCTGACAATAGGATTCGAGCTCAAATCCCGATCACCATCAGGATTTACCGAAAACGATATCGCAATATCAGCATCAAAGTCATCCCCGTCCGCAATTCTCGAGCGAACCCTCACCTCCACTTCCGCGGCACCAAAATACGGGCGCAAACCTAATCTAAAATAAAACTTAGTCTTTAGTACAAACTTACTTGCGTCAAAATCGATTCTATCCGAGGTGACAAATTCATCCACATATCGCTCAAGCGGAGCGACAAACAAAACCTCGTCATCATCCTCAAGTACACCAGCACTACTACTTCGCACGACAAGCCTCCACACATTGAGATGCTCTCGATGCAACTGAAACATAAGCGCCTGAGGAGTATCGAAACGCAATCGCACCGGATCAAACCTTACCCCACGTTTCGAATCTAGGATCGTATCTAGTCGATACTTCAGAACTCTGGCACTTGAACTCGCTCTCATTAGACGAAACTCAACTACCGACTCCTTCCCGCCATTAAAATAATTCGGATGAGCAGGATCCGCAAATTCAAACGACTGAACAGACTTGCCTACTTGAATGTAGCCATCCTTACTCACGTATACGCTTAACGCCTTTCCTAAAACCCCCTTTAGCTCGAATTCACCGCGGTCATTAGAGACAATGGACCGATCTCTCGTTCCTCCTGGGCTCAAGTCGTTCCAAGAAAGTGCTACATTTGCCCCTGAGATTGGATTCGAATTCTGATCTAACACTCTACCTCGAAGTCTAATTGGATGCCTCCAATCAGAAAGTGGATCACGGACGATTGTGCTGACATGCGCCCCCACAGCCGCCTTCAGAACTGCAACCGCCGAAAAACCGCCCCCCCGATCAACACTACTGTAACGGAAAGGCACGTATCCAAAATGAACCCCAGCAAGAAACAAGGAGGCAAATCCCACCACCAACACAAAGCATACCGTGAATAGGAAGCGGAGTTTTATTAGCATACGCAACATGGGAGGGTCCCTTAATACCTTCACGGCGTTCGCTTAGCAAGCACTCGCACAAACGAATTGTACATGGGATAAACTCTTTGAATATTCAAACTGAATCAGCCGCTGTGCTGATTTCTATCACCCCCGAGTAAGTATGGTGTTGACGCGCGCGGAAAGCGTTCCGAAGACAGGAAGTCACCCGAAGACATGGCAGAAGATGGCACGACAACTCCGTTCAATTGAACCCGGGCTGAGTATCAAAGGGCCAGGGAAAATCCGCGCCCCACGAATTCCAGCGACGAAGCTTCACCGCCGGCAGCGACTCCTCGGCGCGAATGCGGCGGCTAATGAAGCGCCAAATTCAAACTCGTAACGAAGGTCGCCAGTCCGTTGGGAACGATCAGGACATGCGAGTCGTTCATGGCTTCTCATAGCCAAACAATTTCTTGACCGCTTCGACGATTCGAAGATCGCGTCGAAGGTCAGATAGGCCCCGCCGTTCACCAGGATACCCCAGGTCAATATGAAAGGCCACGTTTGCAGTCAGATTCGAATCAATGAACCATTGATCTCCTTGAGGCAGGATGACAGGACCGGCAAATGAGCGTAAGCGTCACGCGGAGCACCACTGTCCGAGGAGAGACTGGAGTCGGTAGAGTGGGAGGATGTCTTCAGCACAGGAGGAGTTGCGGATACTGAAGGTGGACTCACGGGGGCGGGTACGGATGCCGCCGGAGAAGCAGGAGCGGATCCTGGATGAGTTCGAGCGAAGCGGGATGAGTGGGATCGCCTTTGCTGGGCTGATCGGTGTGAAGTATCCAACCTTTGCCAGCTGGCGACGACGCCGGGATCGTTCACGGCCGCGTCGCCCACGGACTGGGAGAGGTCGTGAGGGCCCGATCCGATTCCTGGAGGCGCAACCGGCATCATCCTCCATGGCCTTGGAAGTCGACCTTCCCGGTTCAGCTCGGCTTCGGATTGTGGACCGCAGTCAGATTCCCCTGGTAGTCGAACTTCTCCGGGGGCTGGTGTCATGCTGAGTTTCAGCGGTGGATTACGGGTCTTCGTGGCGATCGATTCCTGCGACATGCGCAAGGGGTTCAACGGCCTTTACGCCCTGGTCACCGAGCGGTTGGGTGAGGAACCGCGGAACGGCGCCCTGTTCGTGTTCACCAATCGGCGGCATAACCGGCTCAAGATCCTCTTTTGGGATCGAACGGGACTCTGGGTTTGCGCCAAACGACTTGAGGACGGGAGCTTCTCCTGGCCACAAGCCACAGAGCCCGGACAGTTGAAGATCTCCCTGACGCCGGAAGCCCTGACGATGCTCACCGACGGGGTGGATCTGCGCGGAGCCAAACTGCGTCCGTGGTATCAGCGTGAGTGACTCCACCGGGTTGCGCCAAACAGTCCTCACTCAGTTTCTGGCCCTGCACCTGCTGTGATTTTTGGCGTCGATGATGACGCCGCGTGAAGCCGAACTGACCCGCCAACTGGAGGCGGCGGTGTCGGCTCTGGAGGCAACACGACGGGAGAACGAACTGTTGCGCCGGAAGATTGACCTGCTGGTTCGCCGGGTCTTCGGGAGCTCGAGCGAGCAGGTCCCGGCCAACCAACTGGAGTTGCTGTTCGCACAGGCCGAGCCTCAGGCGCCGCAGCCTGAACGGGCGATACCCCCCGCGTCCTCGCCAAGGAACACGGAGGGTCGTGGCGCCCGCAGAGGGCGCATTCCGGAACATCTGCCGGTGATTGAAGAAGTGCTCGAACCGGAACCCGTGCTGGCCGACCCCTCGCAGTGGCGTCGGATCGGACAGGAAGTCAGCGAGCAGCTCGATTATGAGCCAGGCCGGTTCTTTCGACGCCGCCTGGTGCGTCCCCGGTATGTTCGCAAGGTGGACAAGGATGCGGCACCGGTCATCGCGACTCTGCCGCAACGACTCCAGGAACGGGGCCTTCCGGCGGCCGGACTTCTGGCCCACGTGCTGGTCAGCAAGTACTGCGATCATCTTCCCCTGTATCGACAGGAACGGATCTTCCGAAGCCGCCACGGCGTCGACTTGCCCCGGCAAACCCTGGCTCGGTGGGTCGAGCTAGCCGCCGAGTGGTTGAGGCCCATCTACGATCAAATCCGAACCGGTGTTCTGGCCGGGGGATACCTTCAGGTGGACGAAACTCCCATCGAGTATCTGGATCCTGGGAGGGGGCGGACCGGCCTGGGGTATTTATGGACCTGCGCCAAGCCGGGGGGAGACGTGCTCTTTCACTGGGAGACCAGCCGTGCCGCCGACTGCCTGGGCAAGGTGTTGCCCGCAGACTTTACCGGGACCCTTCAATGCGACGGATATGCCGCCTACGCCACCTTCGCCCGAAAGCATCCTCATCCGGTGACTCTGGCCGCCTGCTGGGCGCATGCGCGGCGGAAGTTCCACGAAGCGAGGGAAGAGTCCCCGAAGATCAGCGGATGGTTCCTGCGCCAAATCCAGTTGCTCTATCGGGTGGAGTCCTGGCTTCGGGACCAGAGCGCCGGACCAAAACTGCGAGCGACCGTTCGCGCGGCCCACAGCCGGATGATCGTGAAACGGATCTGGCGATCCCTGGAACGGATTCAATCGCGTCCGCTTCCGAAGTCCCTCCTCGGCCAGGCCGTCGCTTATGCTCTCGGCCTACGACACGGGCTGGAGGTCTTTCTGAACGACGGTCGGGTGGAGATCGACAACAACACCGTGGAGAACGCGATCCGACCGACGGCGGTGGGAAAGCGGAACTGGTTGTTCGTGGGTGACGCCGGAGCCGGACAGCGCGGCGCGGTGATCTACACGATCATCGAGAGTTGCCGGAGGCGGGGGATTGATCCACTGGCCTACCTGCGGGAAGTCCTCAACCAACTCCCATCGATGACCAACCGCCAGATCCCCACCCTCACGCCAGAGGCCTGGCGTAAGGCCTCTCTCCGGCCCGCTGCATAAGCGTCATAATGCAAAACCTATGACACTGATGCACCCCGCGAGGGGGTGCTCCGCTTGACGCTTACGAAGCATCGCCGCCAGTGCTCCCGCTATTTTGATTAGTCGTCGGAGCATGTTCGTCGGCGACCTCGATGAAATTGACCGTCGCGGGCGCTTAATGGCGTTCGAATCGGCAACCAATGCGTCCCGCTCAAATTCGGTCCAGTAAGCTGTTAGGATGCGCCTTCATAATTGGGAATCCCGCCAGACATTCTGTGCGGTCTTTTTGGTGACCTTCATCCCGCCGAACTTCCGGTCCCGAAACATCAACTGAACACGGGGCAACTCACCGAACGTTCTCGCGTTCTCAGCGCCCATGTCGAAGCGTAAATAGAAGTAATCAGCCTCAGCCGCCGATTTGTATGCACCGTGCCACAGGAGCGAGACGCTCTCGAAGCGAGTCTCCCGCAGCTTGGCGCACTCGGACGCGGGAACTGCGTAGTCTGCAGAAGCGACGCGGAGTGTGATCGCAGTGACAACCGAGTTTGAGACAACAAATGTGGCTCGTTCGCCAGTCTTGAAGCTGACGGCCAGTGTCTCTGGCAGCTCGAAAGGTCCTTGTTCGCGAACGCCGAAGTCGCGAGCAGCATAAAGGCTGTAGTGTGGAAGAAGGTGCGCATCAGCAGCCTAACAGTTGGATTGGGCGACAGCTTCCCTGTCGTCTGACCATTCGTACCGCATGACGTCACGGTTCGTAAACACCCGTTTCACATGAGGTCATGGATGCCGACAATCGGACTCTTCCCAGGCGGATCCGTCGCCCGAGGATTCACCCGTCATTACCTCCACACACCCAGCCCCGGATTGGATCTGGGACGGCGACACGCCATCCCTCCCAGCATTTCAAGGGACAGCCGCCGCACGAACTCCACCTTTCAGCCTCTACTCAGGGCGCGACCCAGCGGTAGAATCGCGCGGGAAGTGTCCCTGCGTCCGGGTCCGTGAATTCCAACAGGCCGGCGGCGTCCGCGGTATTGGTCGAGAGATTCAGCCAGTTCCCGGTCAACAGATTGGTGCTCGCCTGCAGCACATGCTCGACCGACGCGAACCCGGTCGCGCGCAGATTGAGGATCCCGCCGGGCCCCGGTGTGATTTCCGTGATGTGGATCCCCGGAAGGACATCCGTGAAATTCCGTCCAATCCGAAGGTCATCCACCGTCAGCGTCCCGATATAGTTCCCGAGTCCAACCTTGTAGTAGGCCGTCTGCAGAAACCCAAACTCCCGGATCGACCAGCCCGTTTCATCGGCCTCGTAATCCACCCGGGACGAGGTGTCGTTCTCGCCCGACGGATTGATCCACAGCGTGCACGACGATTGGGGCATGTTATACCGGATCACCACGGTGTAGTCGGTCCCCAGATCGAGATCGCGTTCGATCAAAGTCGGCGGCGGCTGGATGGTGGTGATGCCCAGTCGAAACTTGCCCGGGGCCGCCCCATTGGTAGTCGCCCAGACGCGGCCCCGAAGATTGTCCACACTGTTGCCGCGAAAAAACGCGAAGAAGTTGCCATCGCCGGAAGGCAGGGCCGAGAAGTTCACCGTCATTCGCGCGTAGAGATTCCCGCTGTTGTACGCCGATGGAAACGCCACCCGCACGCTCTCCTGACGCGCATCCGTGAGCACCAGCCGCCCCCCGGACACCAAGACACCGTCGGCCGGGAGGTAGTTGACCACCCACGGCGAACTCGCTGCGCCAACGAGGTCCCCATCCGGGTAGTCAAAGGCGTCGGAGTAAATCAGCTGTGCCTGCGCTGTATTGAACGCGAACCACGCGCCGAGGATGACCGAGGCGCTTCGAAGGGATTGAAGGGTCTTCACGAGTCAAAACCCTACAAGTTTCCCGAGTTTGTCGCCATCCGACCTTGGTCCGACCTTTCTTCCGCCGGGTTCCGGCCAGGATCAGAGAGGACGAATCCGGGGCCACTCGAGTTCGAATCCCTGGGCGCGAAGGTTCCGCTGAAAGTCGGAGAGCCGACGGGGATCCTTCCGGATTTGGCGCGGCGGCTCCTGGATGCGGAGCGCCTCGGACACCAGCGCGCCGGCGGCTTCCCCAATATTCCATTCCACCGGATGCAGCCGGTAGCACCCATTCGTAATGTGGGTCACTCCAAGATTCTTGCAGGCCGGAATGAGGTTCTCCACGCGCTGCGGCAGGAGAGCGCCCAGCGGGATCTGGAAGGGCAGGCTGCTCAGGTCCACATAGTTCACCCCCGAACTCGACGGGTGGAGGTCAATCCGATAGGCGCCCACGCCCACGGAGTCTGAAAAAGTCGCGGCCGTCACCTCCTCCTTGGAACGCCCCGTCTCCTGCATCCGCGCCTCGGTGCTGACATGCTGCTCCCGGACCGTGAACTCCGCACGAATCCGCCGGGATTCGCGGACATACACCGCCTTGGCCAGTCCGTCTGACGTTCCCGCCACGTCCTCCCGAAGCCGAAGGCCCTTCCATCCCGTACCGCCGTCCGGACGCGGCGCCTCCGTCTGCATCCAGTACAGGAGCGACAGGCTCAACTGCTTTCCCCGGGCGAGGTGAGCGGCCGCTGTTGCCTCATCCACGCCCACCACGGGGCCAAGCCAATAATCATTCTGGGGCCAGTTGATCAGGGAGAGGCCGCCGGTGTAGGCGCCCGGGACAAAATTTCCGGGATCCACGATCCGGCGGTAGAGGAACAGGTTCATCCCCCCTTCCCCGGGACCGCCTGGGTCGAAGGCCACCTTGCGGGTCTGAAGGGTGATCGGGTCGCTCATCGACCAACTCAACAACCGACCCGGCCATGGCGGACGCATCCCGGGGAGGTAGTCCCGCCAGAAGGCATACTCCGAAGGTTTCGAAATCGTGTGGTCCTCCCCCGGTCGATGCTCGACGACAAAGCACCAGGTGAAGGCCTGTTGGTTCAGGGGCTGCGCCGATTCCGGGGCATGCGGCTCGCCGGTTTCCGAGCGGGACTCCGCACCGAGGACATGCTCGGTCCCGGTGAGCGGCAACAGATCTCCCAACTCCGTGGCATCGACAAAATAGGGCGCCCGCAGGGTCCGCGCCCTGCCCGAGCGTCGATCGCGGACCGCCACTGCGCGGACCCGGTCCCCAGAGACCTCCGCCGAAACCGGTTCATGCTCCAGAAGAATTCGGAGGCGTCCCGCGCTGACATGGGGCGCCAGCATTCCGGAGAGGACCGCGAGGGCGACCCGCGGTTCATGGCAGAGACGGGAGACCAATCCATTTCCCGGATTCAAGCGCGGGTTCCTGCGGGCTTCGGCGGTGAGGGGGAAGTGATCGCGATAGTATTGCCGGACTCCGTCGCGAAAGCCGCGGTACGATTGCGTGCAACCGAAGCTCTCGATCCACGGATGCTCATCCGGCGGCACGGCCTGCGCGGTCAACTGTCCTCCGATCCAGTCCGTCGGTTCGGTGAGCAGGACCGAATATCCCATCCGGCACGCCGCCATGGCCGCGGCACACCCACCCACCCCGCCTCCGACAATGACCACGTCGGCCGCGAGTTCATCCTCCCCGGGGCCCGCAGCCTCGACATTCCAGCGTCCGGTAACCGCCCCTGCCAGGATCGGGGGCAGCACGGCTGCGGAACGCAGAAACAAGCGCCGGGAATTCATGTGGGACGGGGGTCAGGATGACGCGGCTTCCCGGACGGCGGCGATCTCATTCCGCTCCGGCATGAGCACATAGACCAACCCGCCGATGGCGCTCCACGCCAGATTCACCGTATAGCCCAGGAGCGACAGGGACAGCGCCAAACCGGGCTTGGAACTGATGAGCGGCACCGCCAGCAGCCAAACGAACAGGTTCTCCCGAACCCCCAGACCGGACGGCGTCACAGGCAGCGCCGAGACGCAAACGACGGCCAGGGAGGTGAACGCCAGGAGACGCGGATCGAGGTGGAGTCCGATCCCATCGGCGAGGACCACATAGGCCAGGGCGACTCCTGCGGCGATCAACAGGGACCAGAACCCCATCTGCAGAAGGAATGCCGGGTCCCGTCCGAACTGCCGGCATGCGGACAGCGCCCGGACTGCGGATTCGCCCTTGGGGATCCGATGAAGCCACCGCGCGAAGAGCCCGCCATGGCCCAGCACTTCCGTATAGAACCCCAGCACCAGGAGGGCGGCCGCCGCCAAAAACATGCCGACGATGACGAGAGTCACCGCCTGATATCGGCGGTAGGTGGCGATGATCCCAAGGTTCGGTGCCGCCAGAATCAGGGCCGCCAGCAGGAGCCCCAGCGTGCCCAGCACCCGATCCACAAACACCGAGACCGCGGCCTCCGCCCGCCGGTGCGGCGCCGCCCGCGCGGCATACCACGCCTTGACAACATCCCCGCCCGCGGTGCCGAGGAGAAACGCGTTGAAAAACTGGGCAACGAGGGAAATTCGGAACACCTCCCGCCAGGACAGCATCAAACCCTGTTCCCGGAGCACGCGTTTCCAGCGGACGGCACCCAATCCCACCAGCGCGCCGCAGATCAGGAAAGCCGACACCAAGCTGAGGGCATCGAGACTTCGGAAGGTCTCCCACAGCCCGGAGGGTCCGCGGGTCCAGGCGAGTCGGCGCTGTTCCCATCGGGTGAAGGAATCCCACGAAGGACCGCCGGAGGCCTGGAGCTGCAACTGGACCTCGTTGCAGAAGATGGAGTGGAAGATCGCGCCGAGCAGGAGCAATCCGGCGGCGGCACGGGCGGCACTGGAGAACGTCGGGCGCCGCACGGGACCCTCACTCTGCGCCCCAGACCGAGCGGATGAACTCGTAGCCCTTCCGAACGGCTTCCGGTGGGATGCCCGGACTCAACTCAAGCACCTTGATATGCTCCGGACGGACATAGGGCCGGATGAGGTCGTAGCGGATCGAGCCGGACCCAGGCGGACAATGGTCATGCTGTCCCTCGGCATCAGCCACGACGTCATGGACGTGGAATCCCGCCAGGCGCTGGGCCAGTTCCTCCACCTGCATGATGTGCTGGACGAATCCGAGGTTCTCCTTGATCTGGGCGTGGCCGCAGTCGTGCCAGTACCGGACGTTGTCCGGAAGCCGGGAGAGGAAGGACGGAATCTCGTGATCGAACGGGATCTCCTCAATGGCCTCGCGGTTCTCGACACCGAGCAACAACCCCCGGCTGGCGGCTTCCCCCGCAATCCGCTGGATCATTTCCAAGGCGAGATCCACCGCCTGCTCCCTGCCCCGTTCGCGTTTGGATTCGGCCTCCTCAACCAGGCGGCGGTAGCGGGAGGAATCCTGTTCCCCGCGGGCCACCATCGCCTCCAGCTTCTCATTGTAATCCCGCATGGTGACCTCGCCGCAATGGAGCACGACGAGACGCGCCTTCACCCGCTCCGCCATCTCCAGCGTTTTTAGCGTGTGTTTCCAGGCGGACATCCGTTCCCGCGCATCCTCGGCGGTGAACTTGAAAATATTCGGAGCGGGGTGATTCACCCCAATGGGCAGCGGACAGAAGTTGTGCAGGGTGGAGATTCGGATCTCCCCGGCCTCGACGGCTTCAATGATCCCGGGGACAAGGCTGATGCGAATGCCGTGGCTGAGCTCCGCGTACTCGAAGCCCAAATCGCGGATCTCCCGCAACATCTGCCGGCCGCACGTGTGGCGGCCTGAATTCCAACAGGTGGAAAGGGAATACATGAAAACGAATCGCCGGATGCAGTCCGAAAAGGGACAGCATCCGGCGCGTGGGGTTCAATCCGTCGGCTGGACGC
This sequence comes from Verrucomicrobiota bacterium, assembly GCA_046346705.1. Lineage (GTDB taxonomy): Bacteria > Verrucomicrobiota > Verrucomicrobiia > Limisphaerales > UBA9464 > UBA9464. Next base: position 208,501 of record JAXMHR010000004.1, read on the forward strand.
TTACAGGTCGGCGTACCGTGCGGACAGCATGGCGCTAAACCGGGCCACTTTCAATTTGCGGCGTCGGCGTTCGCTCGGCTTTTCGTAATGTCGTTTCGTGCGGACATCCTTGAGAGTGTTCTCACGATCGACCTTCTTCTTCAGACGGCGGAGCGCCCGATCAATCGGCTCGCCCTTTTTCAGCTTCACTTCGCTCAAGTCACGTTCACTTCCTTTCCGAAAGACAGCCACTCCCCAGGAGATGGTCTGCCCCTCCGCGCCCACTGGGGACCCGAAGGTGGGCTGTGAGTCCAATCCGGACCCGACAGCGGACGGGTGAGATAGCGAATTCCCGCGCAGAGGCAAGAATCGAAACGACTTCTGCAAAGAAATCCACTGGTGTCAGGTCCCCGAATTGATGGCGAGTAGTCCAAAATCCAGCCAAGGACTCGGAACCCAGAGTTTGGAAAAAATCCAGGAATAAGAGCCATGCAATCATCTCCATTGGAAATGGATATGAACCAAACCATTCGCGAGAGAATTCCCCGAATCTCACCGTTGACCGCGTGTCCCTGGCCGTTGAAATCCACCGTTATCATGAACGGCACCCCCGGGGCCGGGAGTACCACGCGTTTCGTCTCCAAACACGGGGAAGTCCGCCCTCAATCACAGCCTTCACATGGATTCTGAAGCGACTCCGGCAGGTCGACCTCCTCAGCAGCGGGTCATTCTTGGAGAGTGGTTGACCCGATCACAACGAGCTGTTAATACGCACACGTATCATGTCAAACCAAGAGCTCTCGGCTGCCTTCTTCTTACAGATGGCAGTAATCCTCGGATCGTGTCGGCTGGTGGGGATTGCCGCGCGGCGGCTCGGTCAACCGCAGGTGGTGGGGGAAATGATCGCCGGAGTGATCCTGGGGCCCTCACTGATGGGGTGGCAATTTCCCCGGTTCGCTGCGGAACTTTTCCCCAAGGATTCCCTCAAAATCCTGTTTGTCGGGGCGCAATTGGGTGTCGGCTTGTACATGTTTCTGGTCGGGACGGAATTCGACATCAGCACGTTCACGCGGCGGTTGCGCAGCGCCGCAGCAGTTTCGGTTTCCGGAATGGTGGCCCCATTCCTTCTCGGATCCGGACTGGCCCTTTGGCTGTACCACACGCCGGGACTCTTCTCCGCCAAGGCTACCCAACTGGAAGCGATCCTGTTTCTGGGAGCCGCCATGTCCATTACCGCCTTCCCCATGCTGGCGCGCATCATCTACGAGCGTGGCCTCACCGGCACCCCCCTGGGCACGCTGGCTCTGGCGGCGGGAGCCATTGATGACGCGGCGGCGTGGTGCATCCTGGCCATCGTCCTCGCAAGTTTCGGAGCAGGACTAGCGGTGGCGATCAAGGCCATCGCGGGCGGCGCACTGTATGGAGTCCTTATGCTGACAGTCGGACGGCGCCTTCTTGTGCATCTGGGCGGGGCAGTGGATCGCGCGGGCCGACTCACTCCCGCCATGCTGGGGTTGGTCCTGATGCTCTTTGCGCTTGCTGCGTTCCTGACCGACACCATCGGGATTCACGCCGTGTTTGGAGGATTCATCCTTGGAGCCGCCATGCCCCGGGGCACTCTCACCCGGGAACTGCAGCGCCAGATCGAACCGTTCGCGGTCGTGTTCCTACTCCCGATGTTCTTCACCTTTTCCGGCCTCAATACCCGGCTCGACCTGGTGAACAGTCCGCAAATGCTCCTGATCGCCGGGGCGGTGCTCGTGGCGGCGGTCGCCGGCAAAGGTGCCGCATGCTGGGCCGCAGCGCGCCTCACCGGAGCCGATCAACGCACCGCCCTGGCCGTCGGAACCCTGATGAATGCGCGGGGACTGATGGAACTGATCATTCTCAACATCGGACTGCAGCGGGGCGTCATTGAACCCGGACTATTCTCCGTGATGGTGCTCATGGCCATCCTGACCACCCTCATGACGTCACCGGTGTTCGAATGGGTCTATGGCCGGCACGCAAGGGCGGCCGGCACTTTTGGGGCGAGCGCTTGAGGAAGACTCATCCGGAGCCGAGACCTCGGGGCGACTGGGGAGCCGGCGCCCCCCTGCAAAACCCTTCAAGCAATCATCGGCCCTGACTCTCTGTTCCAGAAGCCCGTTGCTTCCTAACGCGAGCCCTTCCCAGACCGTGACAGGCCTCACAGTAAGGGCCCAACTCCCTGGAGCACGGACATCATGACATCCGGATCGGGCATCGCCGCCCAGGAACCACTCCCCACCCTTCACGAGGCGGTAGGCTAGGCCGCCGCAAACCATTTTCGAATCGTCCGATCACCGTCGCGTCGGCCGTGGTCATTGCAGCGTCAACGATTCGAGATACGGGGACATCAGTTCCGCCCCACGCCGCTCAGCCCCACCCAACGCCATTCCCTGGAACACTAGGGCTGTGCCGCGCGCACAGCGAATCCAGGACCCTCTACTGCCCATGCCCAAAAGACCCGCAATAACTGAGGGGACTCCGCATTCCGAACGATCTCACAGAAAAAACTTCTGCGTTCCCGCGTTCGTCCGCCGGAGTATAAACACCCGCATCTCCATGCCGACTCCCAACCCCGCCCCCCTCAAGCTGTCCCGGCGCGATTTCGCCCGCACGTGCGCCGCCGGAATCTCCGGCACCCTGGCCGCGCCCGCGTTCCTTCGCGGGCAGAATCTAAACAATCGCCTTAACATTGCCGTGATCGGCGTGGGCGGCCGCGGTGCGGGCAATCTCGCGGAGGTGGGGAGGACCGAAAACATTGTAGCCCTGTGCGACGTTTCGGATGCCTCGCTCGACTCCGCCCGGGCGAAATTCCCTGCGGCCCGCCGGTACTCCGACTTCCGCAAATTGTACGACGCCGAGAAGCAGGTCGACGCCGTCGTGGTGAGCACGTGCGAGCACACCCACGCCTTCGCCACCCTGCCCGCGCTGCGGATGGGCAAACACGTTTATTGTGAGAAGCCGCTGACCTACAACATTGCGGAGGCGCGGCTTATCCGCGAGGCGGCCGCCCAGGCAAAGGTCGCGACCCAGATGGGGACGCAGATCCACGCAGGTGACAACTATCGCCGGGTCGTGGAATTGGTGCAGTCCGGAGCCATCGGACCCGTCGGCGAGGTGCATGTCTGGGTCGGACGCGCCTGGGGCCGTCAGTCCGCCGAAGCCGCCGAGCGCAATCACGACATCGTCTCGGTGCGGGAACGCCCCGAAGGTTCCTCTCCAATTCCGAAGGGACTCGACTGGGACCTGTGGATCGGCCCCGCTCCATACCGTCCCTTCAACGAGGTCTATTACCCCGGTCCCAAGTGGTATCGTTGGTGGGATTTCGGCAATGGGACCATGAGCGACCTGGGTTCGCACTGGAACGATCTGCCTTTCTGGGCGCTGAAGCTCGAGGCGCCCCTGACCGTGGAGGCCGGGGGTCCACCGCCCCATCCCGAAATCGCGCCGGCCTCCATGCATGCCACCTATCACTACGGGGCCCGGGGCCCGTTGCCTCCGGTGCGGCTGACGTGGCATCAGGGCGAGGACAAGCCCGAGATCTGGACCAACGGTGGAATTCCCAAGTGGGAAAGCGGTGTCCTGTTCATCGGCACCCAGGGACGGATGCTGCTGGCTTCCTACGACCAGCACCTGCTCCTTCCCGAGGCCGCGTTCGCCGGATTCCAGCGCCCCGAGCCGTTCATCCCGAAATCGATCGGACACCACGCGGAATGGATCCAGGCGTGCAGGACCGGCGCGCCCACCACCTGCAACTTCGGATATGCCGGCTGGCTGACGGAGGCCAATCACCTCGGGAATGTCGCCTACCGAACGGGACGGAAGCTGGAGTGGGATCCCGTCCGACTCGCCGCCACCAACGCCCCTGAGGCATCGCGGTTCATTCGACGGGAATACCGGCCGGGTTGGAGCCTGTCTTGAGCCGCGCATCGTCCGAATCCCACCCGGGACGCGGACGGATCAGGCGTCGTGCTCAAACGCTTCCCGCAAATTCGTGGGCTCGGCGGAAGGTGCCCCAATCAGCAATCCGCCGATCCCAGCCCAAAACAGATTGGCGGCCAGGGTGACGAGGCAGGCGGCGACCGCAACCGGGGGCGCAATCCCCACCGAACTCCACAAGGCAATGGCGGCACCCTCCCGGGCGCCAGCCCCTCCCACGGTGAGGGGAAACGCGGCGGCCAATCCGATCAGCGGAAGAGTCCACAACACCCTGCCCCAGGGAACCGCGTCGGGAGACACACTCGCGAGGCCAAACGCCAGGGTGCCCGCAACCATAAGATTCCCGGCAATGCTCAGGAGCGCGGCCAACCCCAGCAGACGCGGGCGATCACGAAGCGCGTTCCAGCCGTCCCGCATCCGGATCCGCCCGCGCTCTGCAGCCGAACGAATCGCCGGACGGCGGAGGATGACCATCGCCGCCATCCCTAGGACCACACCCACCGCCGCCACCCACAAGGGGGAAGGCAAACGCCAATGGATTTCTTCCGATCCCGCGCGCCTTCCCCCCCATTTCCACACCACCCAAAGCACCAACGCGCCGTAGCCGGCCAACCCCAGCATTCCAGCGAACCGGTCCAGCGCACAAACCACCAACAAATCCGGAAACGGCCGGTGAAGGCGGCGGGAGTGATGATAGCTCTTGGCCACGTCGGCGAACACAGCACCGGGAAGAACGAAGGTGAGGCCAAACCCGATGAGGGCCGTCCGGGCCGAATCCGAAATACGGTCCCCGACCTCCCGGAGCCATGCCATCAGGTGCCATCGGATCGTCAGCATTCCCAGGGCACCGGCGGAGGACAACACCGAGCAGACCACAAAGAGGGGACGTGCATGTCCCAGTATGGACACCAATCGGGCCGGCTCCACCCGCCACACGATGGCCGCAAGCAGACCCACCGATCCCAATACCGCCATCAACGTCCGGAGCCGTCCCCGCCGCCGAACCCGCATCGCGGTCCCCGACGCAACCAAAGACGGTCCGGTTTGCTTCAATCCGGGTACCCTCCAGGATTCCGCTGATGCCACGACCAGGCGGAACCGACGATGTCCACCACATCCGTATGTCGCGGATTCCATCCGAGCTCCCTCCGGGCCTTGTCCGCCGAAGCGACGAGGCGGGGCGGATCCCCGGCGCGTCGGGGGAGTTCCTTCACCGGGATCGCCACGCCCGACACCTGGGAACACGCCGCGACCACGTCCCGAACGGACACGCCGGTGCCGATCCCTAAGTTGAAAAAACCCGTGCGTCCCGGCTCCAGGGCCAGGATGTGCGCCTGGGCCAGATCGGAGACGTGGACATAGTCACGGATGCAGGTGCCATCCGGCGTGGGATAGTCGGTTCCAAAAATGTCCACGTGCGACTTCTTCCCCAGCGCCACCCGGAGCACGTTGGGGATCAGATGCGTCTCCACCCGGTGGTCCTCACCAAACCGGGCGGTCGCGCCGGCGGCGTTGAAATACCGGAACCCCACATATTCAAGTCCGTGGATCTCGCGGTACCAATGGAGCACCCGCTCAAACATCAGCTTCGACTCCCCATAGGGATTGATGGGCCGCTGCGGCAACGATTCGTCCAGTGGGGCATCCCCGGAAAACCCGTAGGTCGCGCAGGTGGAACTGAAGACAAACTTCCGCACCCCCGCCGCGACGGCGGCGTCGGAGACGTTGAGTCCGGACAGCACATTGTTCCGGAAGTATTTCGACGGATGCGTCATGGACTCACCCACCAGCGCGCTCGCGGCAAAGTGGATTACCGCCCCTGGCGCGGTCTCCTTCATGAGGCGCTCCACAAAGGGCTGGTCGCCGAGGTCCCCCTTCACGAACCGGGCCCGCGGATCCACCGCAGACCGATGTCCTTCGGTCAGATTGTCCAACACCGTCACGGTGTGCCCCGAATTGCAGAGCGACTCGACACAGACCGAACCAATATACCCCGCTCCACCAGTCACCAAGACATCCATGGGACCGCGACGTTATGAACGGGACATGGACGGGGCAATGCAAAGTTCCCCATTTTACCTGGACGACCGAGTGCGGTGCGCGCCGGGTTCGGTTTGAAGCCAGCGCACCTCGCCGGGGATCGCGACGTTCCCCCGTCGTCTTTCGTCTCGCCGGACGCTGGAGGATTCCCATGCTACCGCCCATGCACCTACCACGCCTCCTCCGGGGACTTCTCCTGGGTCTTGCGCTGCTGCCGGTTGCCGCGAACTCCCACGCCGCCGCTCCCACCCAGCCGATTCCCCTCTTTCCCCAGGGAGCCCCCGGCGAAAAGGGTGATCTCGGGCCGGAGAAGGACACCAGCAAACCGGGGGAAGGTCTGGTGGCAGGACGCCCCCTGATCCGTCTCGGCAACGTATCCTCACCCACAATCCAGGTTTTTCGACCGCAGGCCGACAAGGATACGGGAACCGCAGTAATTGTGTTTCCCGGGGGCGGCTATCACATCCTCGCGTTGGATCTGGAAGGAACCGAGGTCTGTGACTGGCTCAATTCCATCGGGGTCACCGGAATCCTGCTCAAGTACCGTGTCCCAAAACGCGAGGGACAACCGGCGCACCAGGCCGCCCTGCAGGATGCCCAGCGAGCGGTCGGACTCGTCCGCCAGAACGCCGCCGGATGGGGCCTCAAGCCGGATCGAATCGGGGTCCTCGGGTTTTCCGCGGGGGGAAACCTCGCCGCCCTGGTGAGCAACAATTACTCGACTCGGACCTATCCCGCGGTCGACGCCGCGGACGCAGTGAGCTGTCGCCCGGATTTCACCGTGTTGATCTATCCCGCCTACCTCACGGATAAGGACAACGGGGAACGGGTGCGTCCGGAACTCCCGATCACCACCAACACCCCGCCCACGTTCATCTCGATTTCACAGGATGATCCCGTCCGCGTCGAAAACGCGCTGAGCTACGCGACGGCACTGCAGGGCGCCAAGGTTCCGTTCGAGCTCAACATCTATCCGACCGGGGGCCATGGCTATGGACTCCGCACAACGGACAACCCGGTCACGCACTGGCCCGAGCGGGTCGGGGACTGGATGCGATTCAACGGCTGGCTTCGGCGCTGAATTGCCCCAAGAACCGTTGAGCTCCGGGTGCATTCCCCCCGGCGTAATGTTCCCGGGAATTCTGGGAGGGATTGTTTGAACTGCGGACTTTTCTGGGGGCGTCGAACGCGACAGAATTTCCACGTGATCTCACGTTCCCTTCGTTTCGGGCTGTTGATTCCTTTGCTACTGGCAGCATTTAGCACCACCCGGGCGCAGGAAGCGCCGCCCGTATTGGACCCGTCGCGTTCCTCCTCAATGTTTGACGGGAAGACGCTCAACGGATGGGAGGGAACCGCGCGACTTTGGAAGGTGGAGGATGGCATGATCGTGGGCGGATCGCTGACGGAAACGCTTTCGGAAAATGAGTTTCTCGCGACCACCCGTCGCTATACGAATTTCATCATCCGTTTGCGCTTCAAGCTGACCGGCACCGGCTTCGTCAACAGCGGCGTTCAAATCCGCAGTGAACGGGTTCCGAACAGTTCCGAAATGGCGGGATACCAATGCGACATTGGCGACCCGACCTGGTGGGGAAGCGTCTATGACGAGTCACGCCGCAATCGGGTCATGGCTTGGTCGGACATGAAGCGCCTGGAACCAGTCCTGCACCGAAACGACTGGAACGATTACGTCATCCGTGCCGACGGCCCCCGCATCACCACGTGGATCAACGGTGTCCTGGCCACGGACTATCGGGAACCGGACCCTGACATCATCGATTCGGGGCGGATCGGATTCCAGGTCCACGCGGGCGGCGTGGTCCAGGCGTACTTCAAGGACATCACCCTCGAGGAACTCCCTGCCAGACCGAAGCTGAGGGGCGCCGGCGCTCCGCCGCCGCCGCCGCATGCATCCCCGCTGACGCCCGAGGAACAGGTGGCCACGTTCAGCCTTCCACCTGGATTTGTTGCGGAACTGGTCGCCGCGGAACCCGACGGTGGAAAATTTGTCGGACTCCATTTCGATCACGCGGGCCGCCTCTGGACGATGACCGCGCTCGAGTATCCGCTGGATGCCAATGAAGCCGGGGCGGAAGCCAAGGCGCTGTTTGATCGGGGAGGTCGCGACCGCGTACTGGTCTTCGACACGCCCACCCGTCCCGGTCGGCAGACGGCGCGTACCTTCGCCGAAGGTCTGGTGATGCCGCTGGGGATCCTGCCCTACCGGGGCGGAGCCTACGTCCAATATGGGAACGACATCCGCTTCTATACCGACTCGAACGGGGATGGCCGAGCGGACGGATTCACCAATGTTCTGACAGGGTTCGGCATCGAAGATTCCCACCTCTTTCCCCACCAGTTCACTCGCGCCCCCGGCGGTTGGCTTTGGCTCGCTCAGGGTGCGTTCAATTCGTCCCAGGTCCGCACCACCAGCGGAGAGGTGACGCCGTTCAACCGGACGAAAATGGCGCGCTGGCGCCCAGACGGCTCCCAGTTCGAGATCATCGGGTGGGGCCCCTGCAACATCTGGGGCCTGGTGCTCGACCGGCATGGCGAATCCTTCATCCAGGAGGCAAACGATCAGGGATGGCCGATGATGCCGTTCCTGGAAGGCGGGTCGTATCCGCTCTGTGGCGACGACGTGCCCCGGCCCTATGCCCCGCCATTCCCCAAAACCGGCGAAAAGGAAATGGGTGGGACCGGCCTGAGCGGTCTGGCGTTGAGTGAGGGTGGCGACTCCTTTCCCGGGGAGTGGCGGGACGTCTTTTTCGTCAACAATCCCATCACCCGGAAAATCCAGGCGATCCGGGTCGCCCGCAGCGCTTCTGGTGGTGCCCCTGCAGGACCCTCCGGTTACGGCAATGGATGGCAACTGGAGCATCTGCCCGATTTCGTCCTGAGCAGCGACCCGTGGTTTCGTCCAGTCGCCATGTCCTTTGGTCCGGACGGCTGTCTCTACGTGGTGGACTGGTATAACCAGATCATCTCCCACAACGAAGTCCCACGGAAGCATCCTGAACGGGACAAAACCCGAGGCCGTCTCTGGCGCTTCCGCCACGAATCCCAACCTCATCGCACCACGGTTCCTGATTTGTACCGGGTACCCGAGCAGGAACTCCTGACACATCTCCGCGCGCCGGACACCTGGGAAGTCAATGCGGCATGGCAGGAGATCGTGGATCGCCCGGCCCCTTCCCTGGCTCCAGATCTGGCCCGCATCGTGGCCGACGCGACCCAGCCGCCGGATCTCAGGATCCGGGCGCTCTGGTCTCTCGAAGGATTGGGCCGTTTGGAATCGGGTTCCATTGAGGCGCTCGTGAATGCCACGGAACGGTCGGTCCGCAGGGAGGCCCTTCGTGCCGCCTCTGGTTCTCCCGTCGCCGGCCTTTCCACCTCTCGGGCCTTCGAGCTGGCCAGGGCGGCGCTGCAGGATCCCGACCGCATGGTGCGACAGGAAGGAATCCGCTGGCTCGCCCGCATGCTGGCGATCACTCCGGCGGGAAGTCCCCAGCGCGTGCCCATGGTGGACGCACTGCTCCAAGCGGCCTTGAACCCGCCGGACAGCGGAGGCGCGAAGTTCGGCCCCTACTTCAATGCATTCGAGTCCTACTGGATTCGCAGAACGCTCGAGGCTCAACCGGACGCCGTGGAGACCTGGTTCGCGGCAGCAGATCGCGACGGGAGCGCGTCCCCGCAGGGCGCCGCGGCCTACGCCGGGCTGGCCCTCGGAGGAAAGGCCGGTGCCATCCGCCTCGCCGCCCTCTTGCCGAAACTCGGCCGGCCCCCGACCTCGGAGGAATTGCTGCTTCTGGCCTCGCAGGCGGACGAACCCCGGGTCCGCGCAGTCCTGGTCTCTGCGCTCAGGGATCCCACCGCGCTCCGGCTCCTGTATGATCAACGCGGCTCCCTGCGCGCGTCCACCGCATTGCCAGCCATTCTGTCCGACGCCATCCGGAGTCTGGTGGCGCAGAACCCATCAGCGGCCAACGAGGAATTGCTCGTCCGACTGGCCACTGGATTCCGTCTCGGTGACCTCGAACCCGAACTGCTCACCGCAGCGCAGCGCCCAGGGGCCCGCCCCGAAGCCCAACTGGCGGCCCTCCGCGCCCTCCGGGAATCCGGATCCACGCGCGTGGACGTACTCCGGAAATTTGCCCTCAGCGGGGACAACGCCGTCCGCAAGGAAGCCGTCGCAGCCCTGGCCTCCGCCCGCACCGAGGAGGCTGTGCCGGCCCTGCTTGAGCTCTGGTCCACACTGACACCCTCGCTAAGGAAATCCGCGGTGGACCGGCTCACGCAATCCCCCGCCTCGGCGCGACGCCTTCTGGATGCAGTCACGGCTGGAATGGTGTCCCACGAGGACCTCGACGGTTACGCCCTCGACAAGCTGTCGGTGGTTCTCCCCGGGGACGCAACCGTCAAAACACTCCAGACAGAGCTGGGTTCCTCGCTTCAACCCGTGCTGCGCCTCCACGGGGGTGACGAGGATATCGTCCGAACCGCGCTTGCCCTCGAGGGGCCCTTCACGGTCGAAACCTGGGTGAAGCTCGAACCAGGGATTGGGAATCAGGATTCCCTCCTTGGCGGTCCGGATCAGCTGGACGCCAATTTCTTCGACAGCCGCTTCCGCGTCTGGATCGGAGGCGGGGTGCATGACATCGTGACCGCGTCAAAACCGGTTGCCCCGGAGGCGTGGACCCATGTCGCCTTCACTCGCGACAGCGCCGGCGTCTTCCGCATCTATCTCAACGGCGAACTCGACGCGACTGGGGCCCGGACGGACACCCGCCCCTTCCCCAACCTGGATATCGGGAAATCCAATGTCCCAGGCGGCACCGCAGCGGACCTGGCCTATTACCGGATCTGGAACGTCTGCCGAACGCCGGACCAGATTCGCGCCACCGCGAATGCGGATGTCCCAGCTGGAACAGCGGGCCTCATTTACCGGAGCGACGGGGCGTCCTGGGGAACGCTCGGCAGCACGGCTCGCATCGAAAACACTTCCGATCTCCCGCCGGTATTATCCGCGAAGGATGCCGCGGCATTGGAGGTCAAGTTCGCCCGGGGACGCACCCTCGCCTCCCAGGCCGGGAACCGGGCCCGGGGACAGGAGGTCTTCGCCAGCACCTGCGGCGTCTGCCACACCGTCCGCGGAAGCGGCGGAAAAATCGGTCCTGCATTGGATGGCGCCGGGGCAAACGGAATCGAAGCGCTGCTCCGGAATGTGATCACGCCCAACGCGGCGATGGAGGCGGGATACCGGCGATTCCGAGTGGAGACTCTGGACGGAGACCTATTTGAAGGACTCCTGGCAGCCCAGGACAATGACTCTGTCACTCTCCGTCAGCCCGGAACCGAGGATCAGCGATTTCCTCGGTCTCGATTGAAACGTGCCGGATTCGTCCGGGGCAGTGTCATGCCGGAAGGGTTGCTGGAAGGCCTCCCGGACGATCAGGTCCGGGATCTCCTTGCCTACCTGCTGACTCTAAAGTAGTGGGAGGGCCGATCCCCGGCGATTAGCAGTCAACCTACCGATGGCATCAACAAAGTGGGTTGACCCCGCCGATTCGACGGGCACCGTTATCACCCGGTAGAATGCCGTCCTGTCCCCGACGCCCGAACCGGATGCGTCTCTTGAGACGCCTCCGCTTCCTCGTTGCCGCCATGGTTTTCCTTGGCGGCGCCGTATTCTTTCCGGAGGCAGATCCAGGACGCTGGCACTGGTCCAACCCACTTCCCCACGGGAACAACATCGCCGATTTCGCCTACCATACGAATGGCCACTTCGTTCAGGTGACCGACCACGGCCAGGTGTATGTCAGCGACACGCTAACCCAGTGGGAGTCCCGGGAGACGGGGACCCGCCGGGATCTACGGGGGGGCACCTTCCAGGGAAATCGTCTCCTGGTCTCCGGACAACAAGGTCTCGTGTTGTGGTCCGATGACCTTCAACGGTTTCACACGGTGGACTTGGGAACGGAGGATTGGCTGGAGTGCGTGGCAGCGTCCCCGGAACTCGCCGTCGCCGTCGGGGACAACGCGGCAATTTATATCAGCACCAACGGAGTGGACTGGTCCCGGCAGACGGTCGGCTTCACCAACTGGCTTCGCGGCGTGGCCTGGGGCGGCAACGTCTTCGCCGCCGTGGGAGAAGGCGGTTTGATCGTCACGAGTCCCAATGGCATCGAATGGACCAGACGGGAAGTGGCGGATGGACATTCCGCCAATCTCAACCGCATTGCCTGGACGGGGAATGGTTTTGTCGTCGCCGGGGACCAGTTCAACGGGGCGGGCACCGTCATTTTCGGAAACGCCTCCGGCTCGTCCTGGGTTCGCCAAACCCAGAGCGGATCCACGGGTGACTTGTTGGCGGCGGCGGCCGCCTCCCCCGGCTCGCGCCTGGTTGCCGGCGACCGGGAGGTGCGGCTGGCCTCGGGGATTCTGGTGATATTCTGGTCGGATCAGATCGCCCCACCGGGCGGAGCCCCTCCGGCATTCTATTCGGCGGCCGTCTCGGACGGGAGCCGGTATCTTCTGGGAGGGAGGACCGGACTTACCATTTATGGAGTCCAGGTTTCTCCGGATCCCACTCAGACCCTTTGGATCCCATTTCCAAGTCCGCCACGAAACTGGTTGTTCGACCTCACGACCACGACCGCGGCCGTTACCCAGAACGAGGTCTCGCTGGTCGACGGGATGCCCGTCTACAACGCGGTGACAAACATCGACCACTCCTACGTGACCGTGGGCGACCTCGGCACGATCCTCACTTCCGAAAGCGGAGTGACCTGGAGCCTCGCCTCAACCCCCGACAGCAGCACCAACCACGTGTATCTCGGCGTGGGCGGCAATACCAACGGACTGGTCGCGGTGGGCAGCGGAGGCCTGATTTCCTTCAGCCCAGCCTCGTTCCTGACCCTGCTCGGCACCAATCAACTCTCCGACGGTACCCTCAAAATCGATGCCCGAGTCACCAATGTGTTCAGCAGCATTGGTATTGAATGGACCGAGTCCACGTCGCCCACAAACCTTGACCTGCTCGCCGCCTGCGCCTCCGATAGTTTGTACGTCATCACCGGCCAACTCGGCTTTATTGCCACGAGTACCGACGGCATGAACTGGACGCCTCAGGACAGCGGAACTTCGCTGTCCCTGACCGGTGTCGAAGCCTGGGCAGGCGGCTTCGTCGCGGTTGGAGAGGAAGGGACCATTCTGACGAGCCCCGACGGAGTCACCTGGACGCCTCAATTGAGTGGCACCACCAACTGGCTGTTCCGCGTGCGATCAGGTCCGGGCCAACTCGTTGCTGTCGGCAGGAACGGCACCATCCTCACCAGTCCCGACGCCGTCACCTGGACGACCCGGAACAGTGGTGTCAGCACTTCCATAAACGATGTCCGATTCGCGCTCGACTCATGGTTCGCGGTCGGAAATCAGGGCACGCTGCTCCACAGTCGCGATGGCGTCGATTGGACCCGGGACGAACAGTTGATCACCGGGAAGTCCCTTTATGGAGTCGCAGGATATGGCGTGCAACTGGTGACCTCCGGCATTGAGGGGATCATCCTCCGGACGCGCTTGACGCCTTACCTCCGTCCGGTGGACATCCTGCAGTATCCCAAGACCCCGGAGGAGCGCTCCTTCCTCTTCCATGGGGAACTCGACCAACGTTTCCGTCTTGATCAGGGCACCGCGGTCAACACGATCCTCCCGGGCCCCGTCCTGACGATCACCGATCCGGACGGATTCCTGACCTACGAGGATCCGGAAACCAATGCGCCGCCTGCGCGGGTTTTTGTCGCGCCGAACGATCCCTGATCACGGGACCGCCGCCGTCGCGCGGATCAGCAAGGGTTCTCTACCCTCGGGAAGGGTTAGTGTGAATAGGACCGGGTTCCGCCCCGCGGTGACGGCGCCGGCAGAGTTCCAGGCCAGCAGATCCACTGAAGTCGAAATGTCATAAGGAACGCCGGGCGTCCCCACCAGACTCACCTCCAGAGCATCGCCCCGCACGCCGGTGACCTCGAGCCGGGCCGGAGCGGGGACACCCGGGAGCATCGGTTCCACAGCGAAGAGGAATGGCGTCTCCGCGGCGAGGAGGTTCGTGCTGGCGCCAGCCAACCGTCCCTCCACCCGGAAGGTCACTTGGTAAAAACCATTGCTGGAAAAACCCCAGTTGTAGTGTCCGTGCCCTCCCGGCAACACAGGGATGATGTCCTCCGGCCCCACGCCGTTGCTGCTGTCCAGAAACATTCTCAGCGAACCATCCGATTCGAACTGCCAGGCTTTAAAGTCGCCCATCGCCCGCATTCCCGTCATCCGAACACGAAGCGGACTTTCAAAGGTGCCGCCCGGAAGTCCTTCGCCCGACACTCCGAGATACAGCAACTCGGGATCCTGGGATGCGGGAAGAATCCAAAACGGGGAACCCGGCTCACCCAGTTCCGGGAATCCATCCGGAAGGACAATCTCGGACGGCGGGCGCGCCACCAACACCACATTGGTGGACGCATAATTGGTGCCGGCATCGCCGTCATGAACCATCAGGAATAATTCATTGGTCGTTCCCGGTGCGTAACGGATCCGGAGGTCCACATGCTGATGAGACAGGGAAACCCGCGTGGGTTCGGCGGCCTGGGCTTCACACCAAAGCCCCAAGCTCATGAGGATCAGAGATCCGAAGAGGAAAAACCCCCGCCCCCGGCGCGACAGATTGGGAATTCGAGTTGGACGTTTCATAGGGCGCACTTTGTGAAAAGGTTCGCTGTCACCGATTCCCAACCGGAATCGCTTCCTCAGCACCGTCTCCCGTCGGGAACCGATTCCGTCCCAGGCAGCACAATGCCGCCAGCCCGAGCCCGAGGAGCGCCCAGGTTTGAGGTTCCGGCACCACCTGAAACTGATAGGTGACCGGGCCGCTGTTCTGAGGTCCGTCCGCCCGATGAACCCCGGCGGCTTCGAATGCAATTTGATAGGAACCCGGTGCCGAGAAACCCCAATTATAGTGCCCGTGGCTTCCGGGGATGACCGAGACCCGGTCGGCATCGTTCACGCCACCGTTGGAATTCATCCACACCTGCGGTCTCCCCAGAACATCCGTGCTCCACAGGGAAAACGTGCCGGGGCCGCTGACAGACTTCAGGGTCAGCGACAGGTTTCCGATCCAATCCCCGGGGATCAATTCCTCGGCACCGATGCCCAGGAACAGAAGATCCGGATTCTGATTGGCCGGCAGGACCCAGACCGGAGTGCCCTTGGGACCCAGGAAACCATAGTCACCTCCGGGGGAATACCGAAGCGACTGGGACCCGACCACCAGCAGCGCATCCGCCGGCGGATACTCGATGTCATTGGCTTCATCATGGACGTGAAGGTCGAACGCTCCCAATTCGTAGGCGATGCCCACGTCGGCATGTCCGGACGTAAGGGGAACAACGGCCATGACCGAAGCTCCGGAGGCGACGCAACCGGCGGCCATGAGTGGAATCAGAAGTTTCTTCATGCAATTCAGGTCCAGGTTGAGAATTGGTTGGGAATGTTACTCGGGGGGGCGGGCGATGTTCTCACCGCGATCCACCCGTTCCTTCTGGGAACGAGCCGACAACGGCAGGACATGTCCGCAGGCGTACAGGTAATTGGCGGAACCATTGGAATGATCAGGAGACCCGCTCCCTGTCCGATGACGGTCGGGCTGGATATCGTCCAGAACCACAGGCCAACCCTTATACCAGTTCCGAGAATGGGTGTGGTCGGCGAAGACGCTGAGCTTGTCGGGATCCGCGGAGGATTCGAACACAGTGACGGTTTCCACCGGACGCTTCAGGGCATTCAAATTGCGGAAGGACTCCACCGTCCGCCCGAGTCCATCCTTCAGATCCACGGCCACGTACTCGTTGGGAACGTAACTCGTGGCGAAGTTGGTCAGCCGCGCCGCCCGGAGCGGATCCGCGGGACAGACCCGAATCCGGTCGGTTTGGCCGAGATAGGGTCGCACGGTAAAGATCCAGGACCGGTTGGTCTCGGAGGTGTCATGGGTGGTCTCGGGGAACAACCCGCGGTTGTCATCCGCGTACATCTGAATGCCGAGACCCAGTTGGTGGAGGTTGGACTGGCAGGCGGCCCTTTGAGCACGGGATCGGGCCGAAGCCAGCGCAGGAAGGAGCAGTCCGGCCAAAACGGCGATGATGGCAATGACCACCAGCAATTCCACCAGTGTGAAACCGGAACGCCTCCGGACAGCCCGGAAAAACGTCTTCATGGAGAGTCCTAAGGAAAACCACGCGTGGGGCGTGGCAGGGAGACGGAAACAACGGAAGAAACCAAACCAGCGTCCGGTCAGGACGCGCGCGAGTGAGCATCCGGGCAGACGCCCGGCGTCAGGCTAGCACCCGTAGGGCGGGCCCCGTTCCATGGGGACTCCCAGCGACAATATCGGAGGAGGCCCCGCAGGGTACCACTCCCCGAAGACTGGCGCCCCCACTGGAACCGGGATCTCGATTGCCGGAGCGAACCCTCCCAGCACCTGCTGGTGGGCCATTGCGCACAGCAGACAGTTGGACGCCCCATCCGGAGCGGTCTCGTGGTGTGCGGAGGACTCCGCCGCACCCGAAGCGGCATGCAGGGCCGCATGCCAGGATTCATTCGACGACAGGAGCCCAGCCACCACCAGCAGCCCGACACAAAGGAACGCCAGCCACCTTGCGGCCAGGCCCGGGGATCCCGCTGTTCGTGTCAGCTGCAACTTGTTTGCAATGGACCACCAGAGCCGATGACCAGCAAGGGAAAACCCGATGGGAAAACGCCCCGTACGGGAGCGGCCGGCGTCAATATCGGGGGACCGAGTGGTCGATCTGTTCCGACCACGCGTCGATCCCGCCCTTGACGGATTTCACATACTTGAACCCCTGCTGGCGGAGGTACTCCAACGCCTTCATCGAGCGCTTCCCCGCCTTGCAGTGAATGTAGATCTGGGAATTGGGATCGAGTTCCGTGAATTTCTGCGGAAGCGTACTCAACGGAAACAGCGGGACGCCCTTCACCCGGGCAATCTGGTATTCGTCCGGCTCGCGAACGTCAATGACGTGAATGCCCAGGGACGAATCCTGAAGCGCCCTCGCCATGTCCTGGACGGTGACTTCATCCGGATTCTGTCCGGGATTCACCGGTTCCGGCATCACGCCACAGAATTGCTCGTAGTCGATCAACTCCCGGACGGTGGGGTTCTCCCCGCACACCGGGCACTTCGGATCCTTCCGCAGCTTCAACTCCCGAAACTTCATGTCGAGGGCGTTGAAAAGCAGCAGTCGCCCGATGAGCGTGCTGCCCTTCCCCAGGGCGAGTTTCAGAATCTCGGTGGCCTGGATGCAGCCAACAATACCGGGAAGCACCCCGAGAACCCCGCCTTCGGCACAGCTTGGCACCATGCCCGGGGGCGGAGGCTCCGGATAGAGGCACCGGTAGCACGGTCCACCCAGATGAGGGGCAAAGACACTCGCCTGTCCTTCGAATCGGAAGATGGACCCATACACGTTGGGTTTCTTCAGGAGCACGCACGCATCATTGGTCAGGTAGCGGGTCGGGAAATTGTCCGTGCCATCAACCACGATGTCGTAGGGCCGGATCAGGTCGAAGGCGTTCTCGGATGAGATCCGCGTCTTGTAGAGTTCCACCTCAACATTCGGATTCAGCGCCTGAATCGAGACTTTCGCGGACTCCGCCTTGGAGGTGCCCACATCCGCGTCGGAATGGAGGATCTGCCGCTGGAGGTTGGAATAATCCACGGTGTCAAAATCCACGATCCCGAGTTTCCCAATCCCGGCAGCCGCCAAATACATCGCGATCGGCGAACCCAGGCCGCCTGCCCCGACGCACAGGACGGAGGTGTTGCGAATCTTGCGCTGGCCGGCGAGTCCCACCTCGGGAAGGATCAGGTGGCGCGAATACCGGCGGATTTCCTCGTTCGAGAGTTCAACCATACGAAAGGGTGGTGAGCCTAAGTGGGACGGCGGCAGCGGCAAGGGAAGTTTCCGCCCCCATTTCCCTCCCTGAAGCTTTCCGCTTTGGCATCCCGCGGGCATGCTCGTCCCGTGTCGGCCCCGGAATCCCCGCGTCCCCTCCACGTTCGCGTCTCCCCAGCCGCCGAACGCGCCATTCGTTCCGGGCATCCGTGGGTCTATTCGGATTCGATCCGGGACCAAAACCGGGAAGGTGCCACGGGCGATCTTGGCGTGATCTTCGATCGGCGGGACCGGTTCCTGGCCATCGGCTTGCTGGACACCGATTCCCCGCTCCGGATCCGGATTCTCCACGCGGGACCTCCCACCGCGATCAACGACGCCTTTTGGCGCGCCCGGCTCGAGACCGCCCTGGAGCGCCGTTCCGGAATATTTGGCCCGGATACCACCGGATATCGATGCCTTTACGGCGAGAGCGACGGATGGCCCGGGCTGGTCCTTGACCGGTATGGCGACACCCTGGTGCTCAAGGCCTACACGGCCGCCTGGCTCCCCCGGCTGAAAACCCTCCTCGACCTGCTGCGCGACCGATTGGCCCCCGACCGCCTGGTGCTCCGCTTCAGCCGGAACACGAAGGCTGCAGCGGAAGCCGCCGGATTCTGGGATGGCGCCAATGCCTGGCCGGCGGGAGAGGAGGATCGAGTCGCGTTTCTGGAGAACGGACTCACCTTTGAGTCGGAAGTGGTCCGCGGGCAAAAGACCGGATTCTTTCTCGATCAACGGGACAACCGCCAACGTCTCGAGCGAAAAACCCAGGGCGCGGATGTCCTCAACGTATTCAGCTTCACCGGAGGCTTCAGTCTGTATGCTGCGCGGGGCGGTGCCCGCTCGGTGACCGATCTGGATATTTCCGCCCATGCGCTGACCCAGGCCCGACGGAACTTCGCGTGCAATGCCCGAATCCCCTCCGTGGCTTCCGCCCGTCATGAGCAGATCCAGGCGGACGCATTTGAGTGGCTCGCCTCCAATTCCAAACCCCGTTTCGATGTTCTCATCCTCGATCCCCCATCCCTGGCGCGCCGGGAATCCGAGCGAGCCGAAGCGCTGCTGGCCTACGGCCGGCTTGCCAGCTCGGGACTCCGGCTGCTGCGTCCGGGAGGACTGCTCCTCGCGGCGTCCTGCAGTGCGCACGTCAGCGCCTCCGAGTTTTTCGCCACGGTCCGCAACGCAGCGAATCGGCATGGCAAGGCGTTCCGCGAATTGGAAACCACGGGACATCCCGCCGACCATGCCGCGACCTTTGCCGAAGCGGCCTATCTGAAGGCCATTTTCCTGCAATTGGAACCCGCCCCGGGACGCGGCCGCTGAAGCGGCTGGCCCCGCTGCCGCCGACAACCTTAGGATCCTCCCGCAATGCGCCAGTATCTCGACCTCCTCCAGCACGTGCTGGATCACGGCACATTCAAAGCCGACCGGACCGGAACCGGGACCTACTCCATCTTCGGCGCCCAGAGCCGGTATCGTCTGGCCGATGGATTTCCCCTCGTCACCACGAAGAAGGTCCACGTCAAAAGCATCCTCTACGAACTCCTCTGGTTCCTGCGCGGCGACACCAACGTGCGCTGGCTTCAGGAACACGGTGTCTCGATCTGGAACGAGTGGGCCAACCCAGAGACCGGCGATCTGGGACGAGTGTACGGGGCGCAATGGACCGATTGGCGCTCCTTCGACGGAAAGAGCCTCAATCAGATCGAGGATGTCGTGACCCAGATCCGGAGAAACCCGGATTCACGCCGGCTGATTGTCTCCGCCTGGAATCCCGGAGAACTGCACCTCATGGCCCTGCCCCCGTGTCATGCCCTGTTCCAGTTCTACGTCGCGGACGGGGCGCTCAGCTGCCAGCTCTATCAGCGCAGCGCCGACCTCTTCCTGGGGGTTCCCTTCAATATCGCCAGTTACGCCGCCCTCACCCACATGGTTGCCCAGGTCTGCAACCTCGTCCCGGGGGATTTCATCCACACCCTGGGTGACGCCCACATCTATTCGAACCACGTGGAGCAGGTGCGAACCCAGTTGTCCCGCGAACCCCGTCCACTCCCCCAGCTCCGGTTGAACCCCGAACGCCGGGAACTGCGCGAATTCGTCTTCGAGGATTTCGAACTGACCGGCTACGACCCGCACCCCGCGATCAAGGCTCCGGTCGCCGTCTGAACGCGGCCCTCTATCCTCCGAATCCACCCCAAGGGACGCCCCTGTGAACCCCATCGTCGTACGGCCCGCGGTTCGCGCCGATTGCCCGGGCATTCTGGACATTTACAACGATGCGGTCCTGAAGACCACGGCCAGTTACGACGAGGAACCCCGTCCGCTCCAGCACCGGCTGGATTGGTTTGACGCCCATGAGCGGGACCGGATGCCGGTGTTTGTCGCGGAGGAACGTCCTAAGGACAGTCAGCCTCGGATCGTTGGCTGGAGCGCACTCAACAAATACCACGACCGCGCGGGTTACCGGTTCACTGCGGAAAATTCCGTGTACGTCGCGGAGGCATTCCGCGGACAGGGTCTGGGAGGACGACTCCTCGAACCGCTGATCCCCGCAGCCCGCGAACGCGGCCTCCACGTCATCATCGCCGTCATTGATGCGGCGAACGAACCCAGCCTGAAACTGCATGCGCGGTTCGGATTCGAACGCGCCGGGCTCTTCCGCGAAGTCGGATTCAAGTTCGGGCGCTGGTTGGACGTCGCCTATCTGCTGCGGCGCCTGGAACCCGCCGACTAGAACTTCTCGGGAATCCCCTCCTCCAGCACGCGGAGGTGACGCAGCAACCGCTCCTCACCCGCAATCTGGCGAAGCCATCGCTCCGGCTCCTCCATGGCTTCAAAGCTGAGCTTGAACGTACCGTAATGCATCGGGACCAGCCACTCCGCCCGCAGATCCTTGAACGCCCTCACCGCTTCATCCGGTCCCATGTGCACATGGCGGAAGGAGTCGGGATAATAGGCACCGATCGGGAGCAGGGCGATTTCCGGACGCATCCGGTCTCCAATCTCCCGAAACCCCTCAAAGTACGCGGAGTCTCCCGCGTGATAGACCCGCCGCCCCCGATGCTCGATCAAAAATCCACCCCATCCGCGATGTGCGTCCCGTAGCGTTCGCGCGCCCCAGTGCTTGGCGGGTACCAGGGTGACCTTCCAGTCGCCGCTTCCGAAACTTTCCCACCACTGGAGCTCCACGATCCGTTCAAATCCCAGCCGGCGGGCCAGGGAACCGCACCCCCACGGAAGGATCGCAATCTTGGGGGAGGGAGGGAGTTTCCTCAGGGAGGGTTTGTGAAAATGGTCAAAGTGCGCGTGGGTCAACAGGACGACATCAATCGGGGGAAGGTCAGCGGCCCGGATGCCTGGGCGCTTGAGCCGTTTCAACAGGAACAGCCAGTTGGCGAAATTCGGGTCGACGATGAGGTTCAGGTCCTGGAACTGGATAAGAAACGAGGCGTGGCCAATCCAAGTCAACGCCAGTTCCCGATCCTTTAGCACG
This sequence comes from Verrucomicrobiota bacterium, assembly GCA_046346705.1. Lineage (GTDB taxonomy): Bacteria > Verrucomicrobiota > Verrucomicrobiia > Limisphaerales > UBA9464 > UBA9464. The sequence goes on from JAXMHR010000004.1 coordinate 229,981, forward strand.
GGAAACCGGGGGACCTTGAACGATCCGCCCCGGGGGGTGACCAGGGCCTTCCAGACCATTTCGCGAAAAAATGTCCGTGGATTGAAATGGTTGCTGGGCGTCAGCTCCTTAAAGGAGCGCGGCAGCCGACGACGCGGTCCACGGGCGTCCACCGGCTGCGGGCGATGCGGGGAGGAGCTCATGGACGCAGGCCCAGCATGCCTGTGCCCCCCGCCCCCCGCCAATCGCCGATTCCACTTCCGAACCGCTTTTCGCGTCCCCTCCCGGTCGTGAATAAAGACCCACCGTCCGAGTCTCACCCGCGGCGCCGCCGCCCCACCTTTTGGGGCCCGGCCGGGACTGTTCCGGCATCGGGGATTTTCCGGAGCGCCCGCAAGGACCGCGGTTTCGTGAACGAAGGCACATGGCAGTGGAGACTGGCTCCGGCGACCCCCTCGCCCGATCCGCTGCATTCTCCCCTGCGGATTTCTGTTCCCGTCCGGGTCAAGGACCGCTCTGAATCTTGTCCGGCGACCGTCCCCCGGCCGGTTGTCCCCGTCGTGAGCGACACCGCCTCCTCCACCCCACCCGGCCCCTCCCCGGTTCCCCCACCGGCGGGCGTCCGCGTGGACGGAAAGTTTTTCCGGGCCGGAGAACGGAAGTTTCACCCCAAGGGTGTCACCTACGGGCCGTTCGCACCCAACTCCGCCGGAGAACCCTTCGCCACTCCCGAGCAAACTCGGCGTGATTTTGAATTGATCCACGAGCTCGGGGCCAACCTCCTCCGGGTCTATCACGTCCCTCCCCGGTGGTTCCTCGACCTCGCCCAGGAGCACGGACTGAAGCTGCTGGTGGACGTCCCCTGGAACAAGCACCTGTGTTTCCTCGACTCCCCGGCGCTGGCTGCCGACGCCCGAATCGCGGTGAGGACCGCGGCCGAACGCTGCTCGGGGCATCCCGCGGTATTCGCCCTGTCCGTGGTCAATGAAATTCCGGCCGACATCGTCCGGTGGAGCGGCGCCACCGCCGTGGCCGACTTCATCGATTCCTTGATCGCGGAGGTCAAGTCGGTGGATCCCGGACGTCTCTGCACGTTTGGAAACTTTCCGCCGACCGAGTTCCTCCGGCCTCGCCTGCCGGATTTCGTCTGCTGGAACCTCTACCTCCACCAGGCGCGTCCCTTCGAGAACTACCTCGCTCGCCTCCAAATGCTCGCGGACACCCGCCCGCTGGTGCTGGGGGAATTCGGGCTGGATTCGCTCCGCGAAACCGAGACCCAGCAGGCGGAGGCGCTGGGGTGGCAGATCGAGGCGGCCTTCCGGGCCGGCTGCGCCGGGGCCATCTGCTTTTCGTTCACAGACGACTGGTTCAAGGATGGGCGGGCGGTTGAGGACTGGGCCTTTGGCTTGGTCACACGGAACCGCGTCCCCAAACCCGCCTTCGCCGTCGTGCAGCGCCAATTCGCGATGGCGCCCCGGTTCCCCCTACCCCAAGCCCCCAAGGTGTCGGTCGTGGTGGCCAGCTACAACGGCGCGGCCACCCTGCGAACCTGCCTCCAGTCCCTGGAAGCCCTCGAATACCCGGACTATGAGGTGATCCTGGTGGACGATGGTTCGACGGACACCACTCCCGAAATCGCCGCCGAATTCCCGCGAGTCCGCTTCTTCCGGCATGAGTCCAACCAGGGCCTCGGCGTGGCGCGCAACACGGGCATTGCCGCGGCGGCGGGCGAAATCATTGCCTTCACTGACTCCGACTGTCGGGCCGACGAGGATTGGCTCTACTATTTGGTCGGAGACCTCATCAATTCCCGCTTTGCCGGCATTGGCGGACACAATTTCCTGCCTCCCGACGACGCGACCACCGCCGCCTGTGTGATGGTCTCCCCCGGCGGCCCCGCCCACGTGATGCTGACCGACCGGATCGCGGAGCACATCCCGGGCTGCAACATGGCCTTCTACAAGTGGGCCCTGGACAGCATCGGCGGGTTTGACCCGATTTATCGCAAGGCAGGGGACGATGTGGACATCTGCTGGCGCCTGCAGCAGCGCAATTATCGAATCGGGTTTTGCGCCGCGGGCTTCGTCTGGCACTACCGTCGGAACACCATCCGCGCCTACCTGAAGCAGCAGGCCGGATACGGGGATGCCGAAGCCCTCCTCGAACGCCGCCATCCGGAGAACTTCAATCGCTTCGGGGGCTCCATTTGGAGGGGCCGGATCTACTCCCAGGCAAAGTTCGGTGTCGAAACCCAGGCCCCCATCATCTACCACGGCCTCTTCGGCAGCGCTTTCTTCCAAAGCATCTACGCCACCCCGCCCAGCCTGATGCTGGTGGTGCCGACCAGCCTTGAATACCACGTTCTCGTCACCCTGCCGTTGCTCGTGCTGGGCTCGGTGGTCCCGGGGCTCGTGACGGTCGGGATGGCGAGCCTCGTGTTTTCCCTGTCCATGTGCGGGATCGCCGCCCATCAGGCGGAGCTGGCCCCGGCCCATCGACGCTGGTGGTCGCGTCCACTCGTTGGGCTCCTGTTCTTCCTGCAGCCCATCGTCCGCGGCTGGGCGCGACACCAGGGCCATCTTCGGGGACAACAGCGGTCGCTGGAGGACCGCGAAAATCTCAACTCGGTCATCCTGGAGGATCAGGAGGAGGATTTCAGCCAACTGCTCTACTGGAGCGAAACCGGGGTGGATCGCATCACCTTCCTCGCACGGATTCTGGAACGACTGGACCAGCGCAAGTGGCCCAACAAGCCGGACGCCGGCTGGAGCCGTTATGACGTGGAACTCTTCGGTTCCCGATGGGCCCGCTTGGAACTCACGACGGCCGGGGAATGGTATCCCGGACATCGGGAAATGATTCGGTGCCGTCTCGTCGCCCGCTGGAGTTTTCTGGCCCGCGCCTTATTCCTCTCGGTGACCAGTCTCCAGCTGATCGTGATCGGGTTCCTTTCGGGGGGATGGTCGTGGGCCCTGCTGTTGTGGCTACCCTTGCTGGTCTGGTGGTTGAACCAGGAGAAACGGGATCTCACCCGGGTGACGGCCAACTTCCTCAACGAACTCGCCAAGGAATTCCACCTGATCAAGGTGGACCCGCAAAAAGTGGAACGCCTCCGCGGAGCCCAAAAGGTCGGCTGACGGTCCATCAGGACCGCGCCCCTATTGCTTCAAATCATCGAAGTAGTCGCGAACCGCGCTTCGATAGGCCTTGGGGACCTGCTCCTGGTTCAGCGCCGACTGGGCCTCGCTCTGCGCCGCCGTGACCGCCTCCGTGTAGGCGACCTTGCTCTCCCCTTTGATGCTGAGTCCCTTCAACGTGATGCTGGGCATCGGTCCCCCGTGCTGCATCTGCCCCTTGATCTTGGTGGGAGCCAGATTTCCCGCGATGTCGGTATCGCGTTCGGTTTGTCCCTTCGGATCGCGGTCCGGACGATTCAATCCCGAGTTATCCCACAGATCGTCGAGGTGATCCGGCATCGACCACGGGTCGCTGTCAGCCCAGGTCCCGACGCCCTTGCCTCCGCGAGCCTTGTTTCCAGCTCGAATATAACGAGACGGCTGCGAACCCCAGGACTGGCAGTTGCCCACACACGCCTGAGCCTTTTGAAGGTTCTGCAGGGATGCCATCAACCCCTCCAGATCCCCCATCTCCTTCATCAGATCCTCCAACTCCTTCTTGGCCTCGGCCAGCGATTGCCGGGCTTCTTGGGGGCTGCCCGCCTTCGACTGCTTCAGCGCCTTGGCGAGCTTTTCACCGACCCTTCCATATTGTTCCCCCGGTTTCACGGACCGTGAGAGCTCCTCCTGCAGCTGGGCCAGCTGCTCCGGGGTCAATTGGGTGTTCTTCATCAGATCCTGCATGCGTTGCAGCGTGTCCGCCGCCGCCTGCGCCTCTCCGTTCTGGAGTTGCTCCGCCAGATCCTTTCCGAGCTTTTGCGCCTGTTGCTGCAATTGCGCCATCTGCCGCGCCAGGTCCGCCATCTTTTCCAGGTCACGATCCGCCACGTTCAAATCCTTGAGGAACTGGTCCACCTGGGAGGCCTGGAGGGCGGCCACCGCCTCATCGAGACTCGGCATCGGCATTCCCAGCGATTCCGCCTTGCGGGCCAGCTCGCTCGCCATGCTGGACAACTGTTGCTTCATGGCGTCGGTCGCCCCCGAGGGATTCTCCGCCATGCCCTTCGCCGCATCCTTGAGCTTGTCGAGATCCTTCTTCAACTGGTCCGCCGCATCCGGGCTTCCCGCCTTGTCGCCCATCTGCTGCTTCAGGGCCTCCATCTGCTTCTGCAATTGCGCCTGATTGGCCGGACTCCGCCCGCCGGGATTTCGCGCCGCCTGTTCCATGCGCTTCAGCGCGGGATTCTTGGCGAGATCCGCAGCCTGCTGCCGCAACTGCTCCGTCGTCTTGGCGAGATCCTTGAGCGCATCATCCCGGGTCAGCTTCGCCTGAGTGAGTCGCTGCCCCAGTTCCTGCACGTCCTCCAGTTTCTTCCGCACCGGCTCGGCATTCGGCGGACGCTGCTCCACCGATTTTCTCGTGAGGGTGACCAACTGACGCCCCACCTCGCGAATCACTGCGGCATCCGCCTGTTTCTGGACGTGTGCCCGGGACCGGTACTCCGGAACAAATCCCAGGGCGGCGATCACCGCCAGCACCAGCACCAGGGCGCGCGCCATCCGGGGAAGTCCCACCGGAAGAAGCCGCGCCGGCTGGATCTTCGCCGCGGCAGCGGAGGCATCGGACACAACCAGCGTCTTCCAGGCTGAGTCCCGGTCCTGTTTCGACACCTCCAGCGCCGTCGCCAACCGCTGTTGCAATCCTTCACGCTCATCCAGCCAGCGCGCGGCTTCGGCCTCCGATACCCGGCGCCAGTAACCGGCCACGAATCCGACAACCGTGAACAGCGACGCCGCACCTCCTGCGATTCGGACCACCGCGGCCGGAATCGGCGCCAGCTTGAAGACAATCAAGGCCAGAAGGTAAAAGCCGGCCCCAATGAGTGCCCCTTTCCACAGACCACTCCAGCCCTTCAGCCAACGAAGTCGGCGCGCCGTCTGACCAACCGCGGAGTCGATGGAATTCAACGTGGCCATGGTGCGGGCAACATGGCCCCCGGTGCGGCACTTGGAAAGGCGGGATTCCGGGGAATTACTGGCGTTCGTACTCGCCCCGGTTCACCCGCTTCAGGACGGTAAATCCGGCCTTCTTGGCATCCGAAATGGACAGGGGTTTGGTCAGGGAGGGGGTACTGAACCCGGTGATGACCTTGCGGATGGGACGCCGACAGGCCGGACACGCCGTCAATTCCTTGGCGCTCAGCGGACGGCGCAACGTGAATCGCCCGCCGCAGGCGGCGCAATTTCCGTCACAAAGCTCGTATTCGTAGAGCGGCATGGACGAACACTGACAGGTCGCATGGAAATGTCACGGACCCACCCCGTCCCCACCCCGGGGCGCCACTCCGGATTTTCGAGCCCGGATCAAAAACCAGCCGTGCACCCCCAGGAGAAGGAGGGCCGTCCATTGCTCAATTCGGATCGACTTCAGTCTGGCCATCAATCCCGCGGCCGCCCTCCATGAATCATCCCGCAGCAGCAGGAAAAGGGCACCCAAAGAAACAGGAACCCAAAGCACCGACAGGACTCGATAGCGGATCCACGCCCCAGGAGGCGGGACATCCGCCAGGGGGACGTCTGCCGAATCGGTTTGAAATGAGGCGTCGTCTCGCAAACTGTCCGGCACCTTTGAGCGACATGCCCCCTGAAGCAAGTCCCGGCCCTCGAGAGGTCCCCCCGCCCGCCGCGCCGTCCACTCCCAAGGAAAACCTGTGGGTGAACCTGGCGTGCAACGCTGTGATCCCCGGACTGCTCCTGACCCAGCTCAGCAAGCCGGAGCGACTCGGACCGGTCCTCGGACTCATCATCGCCCTCAGCATCCCACTGGGATACGGCTTGTACGACCTGGCGCGGCGCAGGACCTGGAACCCGTTCGCCATCGTGGGATTGATCAGCATCCTCCTGACCGGCGGCCTCGGGTTGCTCAAGGTGAACAACTTTTGGTTCGCCGTGAAGGAGGCCGCCATTCCCCTGGTGCTGGGCCTCGCGATCCCAATGACCCTCCGGACCCGCCAGCCGCTCGTGAAAACCATGATCTACAACGATCAGGTATTGGACACGGAGCGTATCGGGCGCCGTTTGGTGGAGCGCGGAACCGTCCCGGGATTTGACGCTCTCCTGCGCGCGTCGTCCTGGATCCTCGCTTCCGCATTTCTCTTCAGCGCTGTCCTAAACTTCCTCCTGGCGCGGTGGATCGTCACCGCACCGCCTGGATCCCCGGAAAACGTCGCCCAGTTGGGACGTCTGAACTGGGTCTCCTACCCGGTCATCATGGTCCCCAGCCTCGCCATCATGATGGTCGCCCTGGTCCGCCTCCTGAAAGGCCTCGAGGGCCTGACGGGCCTGACGAACGACGAGTTGTTCCACCCTTCGGCCCGTCGTCCCCAGAAGGAGGCGGCGCCCCCGCGGGAACCCGGCTCCCTGGTCTAGGCCCCTTGGGTTCCGGCCGCACTAGCCGGCCAAATCCTTCGGGAACCGCATAGCCGAATCGGGCACAAAATTCCTCCACCCGGACCCGCACGCGCACCGGTTGACGGCGGAACGGATCCTCGTAGGACAACGCCACCGCGCGAAGACCCAGACCGCGGGAGTCGGGACGGCCATAGCGATCATCCCCGACGACGGAATACCCGCTCGCCTGGAGATGCAGCCGGATCTGGTGGGTCCGGCCGGTGATGGGTTGCGCCTCCACCAACGCCCCTTCCCGGCTTCGGGCCAGCACGCGGAACCGGGTTGTCGCCGTCCTCCCCTCGTCCCGATCCACCCGGCCAAACCCCACCCGCTCGTCATCCGTTCCCAGCGGATCATTCCGCGTCCACTCGTCCATGTCCGGGGTCCCGTCCACGGCGGCGAGATACCTTTTTTCGATTCGGCGCTCCGAAAAAAGCCGGGAATACACCCCCATGGCTCCCTCGCTTTTCACCGCCATCAGCAGCCCGCTCGTCTCTGCATCCAACCGGTGGACGAACCTCAGGAACCGAAGATTCCGGGAACGTGCCCACCAATCGCCCAAATCCATGCCCTCGCGGATCGCCAGGGACAGATTGCGGGCCGTGTGCGTCCATTCGTCCGGCGCCACCATCCAGCCCGCCGGCTTGTCCAGGATCATCACCGACCGGTCCTCATACACTACCGGCACCCCGGTCCCGTCCGGCAGATCAATCTCACTCGGTTTGGCCACGGCCGAATCAGATCAGGTTCCGCCGCCGCTGGACAGCCTCGCGCGACGCGTGACGGGATCCCGGGGAACGGACAAAATCACTCCCGTGCCACTGCATCGGTGCATTTTCGAAAAAGCCGGTCTACGATTCGCCCGTGCAAATTCAAAGCTTCCGGGTGTTTTGCGACCTGGCGGAGACCGAAAGTTTCACAAAAGCCGCGCAGATTAACGGGATCACCCAGAGTGCGGTGAGCCAGCAGGTCAGTTCCCTGGAGCGTCAGCTCAAGTGCCTCCTGATCGAACGCAGCAAGAAGCGCTTCCGGCTGACGCACGAGGGCCGTCTCCTCTACGAGAGCGGCAAACTGGTCATTCAGACCTTCGACGGGCTCCTCAACAAGCTCCAGGAGGCCCACGATGTGGTGTCCGGATCCATCCGCGTCGCGACGATCTACAGCATCGGACTCCACAACCTGCCCCCGTACGTGAAGAAATTCCTCCGCACGTACCCGACCGTCAGCATCCACTTGGAATACCAACGGGCAAACCAGGTGTACGAGGATGTCCTGGGCAACGTTGTGGACCTCGGTTTGGTCGCCTACCCCAGCAAGGATCCCCGCCTCGAAGTGGTGCCCTTCCGCGAGGAAACCATGACCCTCATCTGCCATCCGGGGCACCCTTTCGCGAAGCTCAAGTCCCTTCAGCTTTCGCAGCTTCAGGGGCAGAAGTTCATCGGATTTGAACACGACATTCCCACCCGCCGGGCGGTGGACCGGATCCTGAGGGAGCAGGACATCGAGGTGAAGATGGTCATGGAATTCGACAACATCGAAACCGTGAAACGCGCCGTGGAAATCGAGGCCGGCGTGGCGGTGGTGCCGGTCGGCACGGTGACGCAGGAGGTGGCCAAGCAAACCCTGGTGGCCATCCCGTTTTCGAAGCCTATCCCCGAACGTCCCCTCGCGGTCATCCACCGCCGCAGCAAGGTGCTTTCGCCCGCGATGCGACGTTTCATTGACCTTCTGAAGGAACCGGCCTGACCTCGCACGCATCAGGGATCGCCTTCGTTCGATCCCGCTCCGTGGCGCACCCGTAATGCATCCGCCGTCCGTCCTGGCCGAGATCCAACCAACCGCCGCCGCGCTGATGATCGTCAGCCTGGTGGCGGCCGCGGGCATCTCCATCGGCACCCTCCGATTCCGGGGCATCCGATTTGGATCCGCCGGCGTCCTCTTCGCCGGATTACTCGCCGGGCATCTCGGACTGCGGGTGGACCATGCGCTCCTCCAGTTTCTCCAGGAATTCGGACTCGTCTTGTTCGTCTACACGATTGGCCTCCAGATGGGCCCCGGTTTCTTCACGTCCTTGAGACGTCAGGGGCTGTCTCTCAATCTCCTTGCGTTCGCCGTCGTCGGACTGGGTGTGGCACTCACCCTGGGAATCGCCACCACCCTTGGCCTGAATCTGGCCGCCGCCGCGGGGCTGTTCGCGGGAGCCACGACCAACACCCCCGCCCTCGGTGCCGCCCAGGACAGCCTTCGGGCAACCGGGGCCGCGCCGGACCTCCTGAATCTCCCCGGGGTTGGCTACTCCATCGCCTATCCCGGCGGCATCGCCGGGATCATAGGATCCATGCTCATCCTGAAGGCATTTTTCCGAATCGATCCGGATCGTGAAGCCGCCACGTTCCGGGAGCAATCAGGGACCGTGCCGCACCCACCGCAACGGCTGAACGTCGAAGTGACCAACCCCAATTTGGATGGTCTCCCCGTAAGGGAAATCCCCGGAGTGGAATCCCTCGGAGTGATCGTTTCCCGCATTCGCGGTCCCCAGGATGCCCAGGCATCCCCGGCCACGGGGGACACGGTGATTCATGGCGGCGATGTTCTGCTCGCCGTCGGCACCCCGGAGGCCCTGCGCGATTTCCAGCGAATCGTCGGCAAGCCCAGTTCCGCCGACCTGTTGCACGCGCCGGGGAGCGCGTCCTATCGCCGCGTCCTGGTCACCCAGAAATCGGTCCTCGGAAAGACGGTCCGGGAACTCAATCTGGAGCACCGGTTCAATGTCACCGTCACCCGGATCACCCGCGCCGACCTCGAGGTGACCGCGGTCCCCGGACTCGCCATCCAGTTCGGCGACATGCTGCAACTGGTCGGCACCCAGGAGCACCTCGACCAGGCCGCCGCCCACCTTGGCAATTCACTGGAAGCCCTGAACCAGACCAATTTCGTTCCCATCTTCCTCGGCATCGCCGCCGGCATCCTCGTGGGGCTTTGCCCAATCACGATCCCCGGCCTGCCGGTGTCCGTTCACCTCGGACTCGCCGGTGGCCCCCTGCTCCTGGCCCTGATCCTCAGCCGCATCGGCCGCATCGGACGCCTGGTCTGGTACATGCCCGCCACCGCCAACCTCGCATTTCGGGAACTCGGCATCGTCCTTTTCCTCGCCTGCGTCGGTCTCAAATCCGGCGAGTCCTTCGTGCGCACCCTCCTCAGCCCCGCCGGACTCCAATGGGCGGCTGCGGGACTCGTCATCACCATGGTTCCGATCCTTCTGGTGGGAGCCTTCGGACGCCTCGTCCTCCGACAGAACTACGTCACGACGTGCGGCTTGATCGCCGGCAGCATGACCGATCCGCCGGCGCTCGCCTTCGCCAACAACACCGCGCGGTCGGACTCCGCGTCCATCGCCTATGCCACGGTCTATCCCCTCACCATGATCCTTCGAATCGTGGCCGCCCAGGTCATGGCAATGCTGGCCGGGTCCTGACCTCGGTTTGTGCGGAGGGACCGACTTCGATCCAGCTTGGAACCACCGGACGTCGTCGCCATGATTACCCCATGTCCGAACCCCGGAAAAAGCTCGGCGTTCTGATCTCCGCAGCCCCGGAGTCCTCGTCCTTCAACCACGGCGTCCGACTCGCCGCAGCCGCGTTGACCGCCGGCTGCGACGTTTACCTCTATTGCATCGACGACGCTGTCCCCGGGGTGGGACGTCCCGATATCCAGGACCTCAAAGGACACGGCCTCAAGTTGTACGCCTGCGCCTATGGAGCCCATCGGCGGGACGTGCCCGTGGATGACCGGGCTGCGTTTGCCGGATTGACGGTGGTGAGCGACCTCATCGCCGGAACCGACCGCTTCATCAGCTTCAACTGAATCCCGTCGCATGACCCCTACTGTCCTGATGCTGGTGACTTCGGATCCACGGACCAGCCCCCGCCCCGCGGAGGCCATCCGGATCGCGGCCGGAGTGGGCACCTGGAAAAAGGCGTCCGTTATCCTGTATCTTCACGGCCCTGCCGTTCTTGCCCTCTCCGAGTTCGTGGACGAACTCGTGGATGAGGACAACTTCAACCGCTACCTGCCCATCCTGCGGGATCTCGGCCATCCCGTGTACGTGGAGGCGGGCGCCACCCATCTCGCCGACCTGGGCGAAACCCCGGTTCCCTTCCAGGAGACGAATTCCTCCGTCCTCGCCGCCCTCCTGGAGCAAGCCACCTCCGTCCTGCGCTTTTGATCATGACCCGGCAGCTTCACGTCCTGACCGTGCCTCCCGACGAGTTCACCCAAACGCTTCTCGAGGCCCTGAAAAAATCCCCCACTGTGGAACTCACCGTGGCCGATCTCACCGGCGCCAATCCGGATTACGCCCGATTGGTGGAGCAGATTTTTGCGTCGGATTCGATCGCCAGCTGGTGACACATGCCCGGACACAGGCTTGCCGCCTTCTCCGTTGCCCATCATGGTCCATGCCCGTGAAGGCCTTCACTCTTCCTTCCCTCCTCCTCGCCGTCCTCGTCGCGTCGGGGTGCGCTTCCCATTTCACCAACCTCACCCCGAGGTCCGCCGTGCCCGTCCGGACGGACGTTTACCACTTCGAAGTCCAGTGGGATACGTCCCGCCGGGGCGCCAACACTCCGAGTGTGAAGGCCTACGTGATGATCGACGAAACGCTCTTCCCGATGAACCGGATCACCGGAATAAATGATCGCTGGGAGGCCGACGTGCCGGTTCCCACGGCGAAACCGGTGATCTCCTATCGGTACAAGTTCGATTACACTTACCCGACCCTCAGTCAGCCGGCAGCTCAAAGCGATCTTTCGACCCCTTACTTCCTCGACCTCAGGAGCGGAGCCTCCCCGGCCACCCTCGAGCGAAAGTAGCTCAAGTTCCCGCCTGAAGGCGTTTCCAGGCCGACTTCATCGACGGAAACGCCAGTTGGTTTGCTCCCACCTCGCTGGGATCAAACCATCCGATTTCCCGAACCTCGTCCAGGGCGGACGCTTTTCCGGAATTGGAAACACGTGCCGTAAAAAAGAGATCCACCACGGGATAGGTCACTCCACGGTACGGATAGCGATTGGTGAAGGAACACAGGAACTGCACCGAGGTCGCAGCCACTCCGACCTCCTCCCTCAACTCCCGGAGGAGCGCGTTCTCCGCGGTCTCCCCGATGTCCACAAATCCCCCCGGTGGGGCGAGCTTTCCCCGCCCGGGAGATCGGGCCCGCCGAATCAGCAGCACCTTGCCATCCCGCCGCCGAAGAAAGGCGGAAACCGAAACCGCCGGATTGAAATGGAAGTGAAACCCACACGCGTCGCAGTGGACGAGGACTCCCTTCTGAATTGAGGGACGGGACGCGCCGCACGAGGGGCAAAATTTGAAAAAAGACGAAGGCTTCATGACCGGTTCAATGCATCCCGACAGAAAACGGCCCGACCCGTTCCACACAGAATTCGAATGCGCTCTTCGACCTTGGGCCGGTACCGCGCGGATACGTGGGACTGGACGCCATGGTCCATCGCAGTGGATTTCCAGTTCGGGTGCCCCGGTTCGTCGAGGGTCACTCCCGCAGACGCGTAGTACTCCCGGGCCGCCAGCGAACGAATCCTGAGCGATTCACTGGACCAATTGACCTTCACCACACCCGCATCCACTGCCGAACACAGGGCATCCCTCGATAAACCCGAGGATCCGTGCAACGCGATTCCCACCGGGCGTCCCAGGATCTGCCCGGCCAGATCCCGGTGCCGCTCGACCGCCTCCGGGGAAAAAGCGGACTGATCGCCCAGCCCATGACGGGTGCCGACACCCGGAGCCCAAAGATGGATGACACCCGGAGCCCTCTGCTCCACACCTCGCAGCAACCGGATCGTCGTCTCCGGATCAGTGACCCCGTCATCCACGCCCGCCTCCATTTCCAGGGTGACGGCGCGCTTTGCCACTGAAGCCGCATCCGAAATCTCCACCAACGCGGCAATGTTTTCGGATTCGCTCAAGTGCGATGAATCCACTGAAACGGTGGAGGGCGACAGGACTCTTGCTTCGATTCCGGTGGGAAGTCCCCGCACCGCGGACCTGAGCAACGGAAGCGCCCCGGCCCCTCGGATGTGGTCGGTATGGAACAACACCGGCACCTCCCGGTAACGCTCTGCAGCTGCGAGCAGGTTGAGATCCACCAGATATCGGGCCATGCCCAAAGCCGCATCGCCGGCTCCAAAGCTCATTCCGGTGAGTTGCCAAAGGCTCGCCTCAATCATCACCGGAGCGTCACAGGCAAGCGCCGCCTCCAGAACGTCGATGATGGCCGCCGGGGAATCCGCGTTCACCGCCAGGAGGGCAAACCGATTCTCCAACGCGGTGCGCAGCACCACGCGCGATTGCAAAGGGTCCAGCAGCATGGAAATCCGGATTCGCTCAGCCCAGCGCCACCTTGACGTGCTTGGGCTTCAAATACTCAAACACCGCGCGTCGGCTAAGTTCCAGCCCGTACCCGCTTTCCTTCCAGCCGGCGTATGGCCCGTAATTCGTGTTCACCGCGCCATGGTTCACACAAACCGTGCCCGCCTCCAGCGCCTCGCTGACCCGAACGGTGGTCGCGAAGTCGCGCGTAAACAGGTAGGAGACCAAACCGTAGGACGTGTCGTTGGCCAGCGCGATCGCATCCTCGATCCGGTCATAGGCGGCAATGCCCACCACCGGACCAAACGTCTCCTCGCGCATGACCTTCATCCGGGACGTGCAATCCGAAAGCACGGTGGGCAGATAATAGTTGCCCCGAGCATAGGCGTCCCCGGCGGGTGCCCGGCCCCCGGTCACCAGCGTCGCGCCCAACGCCAGGGCATCCGCAACGTGGTCCGCCGCCATCGCCACTCCCTCCGCCGTCGCCATTGGACCCAGATCCACTTTGGGATCCGAGATCCCGTCCCCCAGCGTCATGGCCATGGCAAGCTCCCGAATCCGGCCCACCAATTCCCCGGCGATGGAGGCGTCCGCGTAGATCCGGTTGACCGAACTGCAGGATTGTCCGCAGTTTCGAAACGCCTTGTAGGCGATGGTCCGCGCCGCCAAATCCAAATCCGCATCCGCCGCCACAATCGCGGGACATTGCCCCCCGAGTTCGAGGGAGACCTTCTTGAGGAATGGCGACGCCAAACTGAGGATGCGTTTGCCCGTCTCGGTGGATCCGGTCATCGCGATCTTCGCCACCCGCGGATGCTGGATCAACGCCTCCCCCAGCGACGCACCGGGCCCGGGTAGGCAATTGACCACCCCCGCGGGCAATCCCCCTTCGGTCAGCGCAGCACAAAAGGCCAGCGGCGACCAGGGCGTCACGGTGGTCGGCTTCACAACGACCGTACACCCCGTCGCGAGCGCCGGACCCAGCTTCCAACTCAGGAGCGACACCGGATAGTTCCACGGGGTGATCAATCCGCAGACCCCGACGGGATGCCACGTCACCCACGAACGAAACCCCCGGTCCTCCGTCGGATTCGTCCATCCTTCGACTCGCGGCGCCTCGGCGGCGTAATACTCGAGCGTGTCACAGGCACCCAGAATCTCACTGCGGGCCTGGGCTAAAGGCTTGCCCTGCTCCAGCGCCATCAGGCGCCCCAACGCGTCGGCGCGGGTCCGGACAAACGCCGACGCCTGCCGCAGGGTCCGTTCGCGATCATAGGCCGTTCGCGCCGACCACGTACGGAACGCTGTCTCCGCAGACGCCACGGCATCCTGCAGATCCGCCTCGCCCGCCACCGCCACGGTACCCAGCACCGCGCCGGTGGCCGGGGATCGGATTTCCATCCGGGTTCCGGAAGCCGATGGGCGCGAAACCCCATCGATGTGGAGGTCGAGATGGATCCCGGATTCGGATACTGGGGCGGAATTCATGATTGGGGGAGAATGCAAACCTTGAGCGCTTCGCCGCGCTCCATCAGGGGAAAGGCCTCACTGATGCGCTCCAGCGGCAGTCGGTGCGTGATGATGCGTTCCGCCGGAAAGCGTCCGCTGTGAAGGAGGGCGAAGGCCGCCTGAAAGTCACTCTTCTTCTCCGAATAGCTCCCGGAGACGACCAACTCCTTGTAGTGAATCTGGTTCACGTCGAGGGGCGCCACCGGATTCGACTTCGGAAGCCCGGCAAAGAAATTGACCCGGCCCGCGCGGGCCGCCATGGCCAGCCCGTCATTCTGCGCCGACGCGGAACTGACGGCGACGATCACCACGTCAGGACCGATCCCGCCTGTGGCTGTCCGAACCTCCTCCCGATGGGCGCCGTCCGACGTGACAAGAATGGCCCCGTCGATGTCGAAACCCCTCGCCATTTCCAGGCGGGCGGGATTGGTGTCGAGCACCAGAACTCGCTGGGCCCCCTGAAGGCGCGCCAGCACGGCATGCAGGATCCCAATCGGGCCCGCCCCCATCACCGCCACCGTATCCTTAAGCCCAATCCCCAGCCGGGAGTGGGCATTCATGCAGCAGCCCAGCGGCTCGGCGAGGCTCATGACGTCGGACGGAATGTCGCTCGTCACCTTGAAGAGATTTCCATTCCGGACCGCCAGCGCCGGCACCCGCATCCGGGGCGCAAACGCCCCGTCGTGATGATAGCTGATGGTCGTTCGCCGGGAGGTCAGATTCTCGCGGCCCATTTCGACATAGCGATCCGTGCCCTCCACCAACACGATGTACATCACCACCCGGTCTCCGGGCTTCAAATCCGACTCCGCAGCACGGGTCTCCAGAATGCGCCCGCAGAATTCATGTCCCAGAATCCGCGGCGGTAGAATCTTCGCATCGCCATGCCGAAAGGTGCGCAGATCCGTGCCGCACACCGAGCAGGCCTCGATCTCCATCAGCATTTCCCCTTCCACGGGAACCGGGTCCGGAACTTCAAGGATGGGCAACTGCTCCTTGCCCAGATAGACGGCGGCTTTCATGGGGTCGATGGGACGTGGGAATCGGGGTTCATCAGCTCATCCAGTTGGTCTGCCGGGAAGTCCATTTCACCGTGGTCTTCCGAGCCTGGGTCCAAAACTGAATGGCGTCGCGCCCAGTAATGTCACCGACACCAAACCGCGACTCATTCCAGCCGCCGAACCCAAAGGGCTCGCGCGGGACGGGGACGCCGACATTGATCCCCACCATTCCCGCCCGAACCCGAGACTCGAAATGCCGCGCTACCGCGCCGCTCGTCGTGAAGATCGAGGCGGCGTTCCCATAGGGACTCGAGTTCTCGATGGCCAGAGCCTCTTCCAGGGTGTCCACACGGAGAACCGAAAGCACCGGACCAAAGATCTCTTCGGTAACACACGGAGATCCGCGGTCCAGTCCGTCCAGCAAGGTCGGCCCGACATAAAACCCCTGCTCGCAACCGGGAACCCGGACACCCCTGCCGTCCACCCGAACCCGCGCTCCAGCCGCTTCCGCACGGTCAATGCACCCCACGATTCGATCCCGAGCCCGGGCGCTGATCACCGGTCCGATGTCCTTCCCGGGCCGAAGTGTGCCCATCTCGAATTCGATGGCATCGAGAATCGCCTCCGATGCTCCCACCACGATCACGACGCTGCCCGCCATGCACCGCTGGCCCGCGCAACCCGTCGCGGACGCAGCAACGCTCCGCGCCGTCGAGACGGGATCCGCGTCCGGAACCACCACGAGATGATTCTTTGCGCCGCCCAGCGCCAGAACCCGCTTTCCATTCGCAGTGCCTCGGAAATACACCGCCCGCGCCGCCGGAGTGGAGCCCACGAATGTAACCGCCCGGATTCGGGGTTCCTCCAGGAACAATTCAACTGTGTGGCGATCCCCCTGAACCACATTGAAGACGCCGTCCGGCAACCCGGCCTCCTGAAGCAATTCCCCCAATCGTACGGGTGTAAAGGGAACCTGTTCGCTGGGTTTGAGGACGAAGGTGTTTCCGCAGGCGATCGCGATCGGAAACATCCACATCGGCACCATGGCCGGGAAATTGAAGGGCGTGATCCCCGCGACCACCCCCAACGGATGGCGTCGGATAAAACAGTCCACTCCCGGGCTGACCTCCAGAATCTCTGAGGACACCAATGTCGGCAGGGAACAGGCAAACTCCACCACCTCTAACCCACGCTGAATGCCCGCGGCCGCTTCAGCCGGCAGTTTGCCATTTTCGCGACTGACACATTCCGCCAAATCCCCCAGATGCCGCTCCACCAATGTTCGAAACCGCAGCAGCGGTTGCACCCGCTCCTTTACGGGAAGCGCGCTCCACTCCTTAAAAGCGACGGAAGCCGCCCCAACCGCCTGGGAAACGGCCTCCGACCGTGCCGGAAACAATCGGCCCAGCGACGAACCATCCGACGGACGCACCAGGGCCACGGGGTCTCCCCCTTTAGTCGGAACGGATTGTCCCCGGATGAAGTGGCTGGCCAAGGGTTCGTCGGTCATGAGGTCGGGCTCAGGGTTGGAGCAGTGTGGCGCGGGCCGGACGCGTCGGCAGTCCATCCGTCAGCACGTTGTGAAATTCATATCGATCCCCGCGATAGTCCGTGTCCTCAACCCAGATCGGGACGCCGGCACGGCCGACCGCATGCACCCGCAGCACGGCGACCTCGGGGTCCAATTGGAGCAGTTTCCTCTCGGGTTCCGGGACGTGTACGGCACGAATGCGCTGCTCCGTCCCGGTCACTTTGACTCCGACGCGGCCAAGCCATTCGTAAAACGAACCCCCGAGGTCACGGCGACCCGGATTCCCGCAAAGTCCCGCCACGAGATGACGCCGCTCCAGGATCACCGGCTCGCCATCGGCAAGGCGGAGCCGCTCGACATAGATTAGCACCTCGGAGACCTGAACTTCGAGTTCCCGGCGCACCGACTCCTCCGCATCCGCAGCGGTGAGCCGTCGGTAAACCAGGACCCGTGTGGAGGGTTTTCGCCCAGAGCGGGCCGCCTTGTGAGTGAAACTCACCAGCGCCCGGAGGTCGTTTTCCAGAGCTTCTCCCCGGACAAAAGACCCCACGCCCTTGCGAAACTCCAGATGCCCCGCCGCCACCAATCCGGAAAGCGCCTTGTTCGCCGTGATGCGACTCAGGGCAAATCGAGTCGCCACTTCCCGTTCCGTGAGGAAGCGATCCCCCGGCCGATACTCCCCACCCCGAAGCAATGCCAGCAGCCTTTCATTGAGCTGATGGTACACCGGCATCCGGTTGAGACTGGCGGCATCTCGGGTCATCTTGTGGCTTATCCACGTCCGTTTTAGGGAGTCAATTCCGTTCGGTCAATCCCAGGGATACAGCTGGAACTTCCGACGGCGAATTCTTCGCCCTTCAATACCTCCCCTGCGTCCGTCATCGTTGGCCCATGCAATTCCCCCGGATCGCCGCGGCGCTGGCAGTCACCCTGTTTGCGACGAACCACTTCTTCGCCCGGTCGCAAACACTCACGGGGGCTGACCTGCTGAAGACGGACATTCTGGGCGTGTTTGCCCATCCCGACGATGAAACCGGGGCCGCGGGGACCCTGGCCGCCTATGCCCTGGGCCGGGGCGCCGTCGTCGCCAACGTGTACTGCACCCGCGGCGAGGGCGGCGGCAACATGGTGGGCACCCAGTGGGGTGCTGCGCTCGGGGTGCTTCGGGAGGTGGAACTCCGCCAATGTCTCGCCACCCTGGGAATTCATCGCTGCTTTTTTCTCGGGCAAAGCGATTTCGCCTATACCGAAAGTCTCGCCATCACCCTCGAGAAATGGGGACACGAGGAAACACTCGGGAACCTGGTTCGGATCGTCCGCGCACTCCGCCCCGAAATCATCCTGACCATGAACCCCGCCCCAAATCCGGGTCAGCATGGCAATCACCAGGCGGCAGGAATTCTCGCCATCGAAGCCTTCGATGCCGCCGCGGATCCCTCCCGATTCCCCGACCAGTTGCGACGGGAGGGACTATCGGTCTGGCGGCCCCGAAAATTGTACTACGGGGGACCCGCCGGAACGGGCGCGACCATCGATTTGTCATCCCCCTTGAAGGACGGCAGGACCCCTGCCGATGTCGCCGGCGAAGCCCTCGCGAATCACCGCTCCCAGGGCTTCGGGGGATTCTCAGGATCCCCCTGGCTTCGGCGTCCCCAAAACTGGACGCTGGTCCAGAGCGTCGTCCCGTTCGCCACGGATGAGACGGATCTGCGCCGCGGACTCCCAGTGACCGGAAACACTCCGCCACGCCTGCCCTCGCCCGCGACCAGCGATTCAACACCCCCCGAAGGAGTTCACTTCATCCCTCGACCGGCCGTCGATTGGTTCCAACGATGGGCGCGTACCCACGGGATCGATGGCATCACGTCACGATTTGCGCCGGACGTGCCCGTTGTCACGGGTGAAGCCAATGTCCTGTCGTTCACCCTGGAGGAAACCCCGTTTGGTAACTCACCGGGCGAAGTTCGATTCACGGTTCCGGAGGGATGGCGCGTAGACCCGCCCGCCCTCGCGCTGCGCCCGGGCCATTCCGCCGGCAAGCCGTGGACGGTTCGGGTCATCCCGCCCGCAGACAGCGCCGCGGACGGGGACATCAAGGCCGTCGCAGTCGTCGGTAACCGGGAACTCCAGGGAACCGCCAGGCTCCACCCTGTCCCGAAGCTCCGAATCTCCAGAATCCGAAAGCCACTAAATGTCGCCGGGGGAGATGATGTTCCGGGTTGGTCGCTGCTCCCCCTGAACGCAATCCTTCCCTCCCAATCCTGGCAAGGAACGGTGACCAACGCCGAGGACTGCAGCGCGACCTTCCGACTCGGACATGACGGATCCCACCTCTATGTCGAAGTCCGGGTCCGCGACGATCATGTCGTGAGCAACATTGCCCCCAATGACATCCGCGGACACTGGCGCAGCGATTCCGTGGAATTGTGCTTTGATCCCGCCGTGGGCGCCGAACACACGCTTGGAGCGTTCAAGCTGGGGATCTTTCCCTTTGATACCACCGGACACGTCCGCGCCGCCCGCGACGCCGATGCCCGCCCCGGACTCGTCGAGGAAATGTCTCCCGGCACCCGGCTCGCCTCCTGGCGAACCCCGGAGGGCTATGCGATTCGCGCGTCCATCCCGCTCGCCGATTTGGGACCCGCCCGACGGGCCTCCGGTCGCCGCATGGGACTCAACGTCTTGATCTACGATGGGGACAAGACCGACGCCGCACCCGGGGAAAACATCAACCGTAGTCGTCTCGCCTGGGCACCCCGCGCCGGCGTTCAAGGCCGTCCTGAGGACTGGGGACGTGCTGATTTTGAGTGACGGAGGCCGAGAACGCAGTTCGTCCGGCAGGGGGACGAAACGACTTTGTCCACACACTTAGGGCATGAGTGAGCCCTCTTCCGAGGACGACGATTTCTCGTCAGCAATTCCAGCAGGGTCACCCTGGTTCTCCAAGACCGGCAATCCTGCCACTACTCGCAGACTTTCCCTCGGGGCATCACCCGGATACATCTCGTGGACATGACTGCATCCCGTGAGGTTCTTCTTCGGTTGCACCCCGATGACGACGTCCTCGTGGCCCGTGAGCCACTCAAGGCCGGGGTCACCTGCAGAGTGGACGGCGGCGACTTGAACCTGCGCACCGACATCGGTCGCGGTCACAAGGTGGCCGTCCGGCCGCTGCGGGACGGTGAACCCGTCCGAAAATACGGACAGATCATTGGATTTGCCCGGGGGGACATCCGGCCGGGAGATCACGTCCACCTGCATAATCTCGGCGTTCATGATTTTGAGCGTGACCCGGACTACGCCTCCGCAGTCCGGCCCCTGCCCCCGCTTGCCCCAGGTTCCGAGCGTACCTTCCCCGGATTCGACCGTCCCGGAGGACGCGCGGGGACCCGGAACTATATCGCGATCCTCTCCAGCGTGAATTGCTCGGCATCCGTTTCGAAGTACGTGGCCGATCGATTCCGGGGCCCCGATTTCGGTCGCGATTTTCCAGGCGTGGATGGAGTGGTGGCATTTACCCACAAGAGCGGGTGTGCAATGCCCGACGATGAACCGACGCGACAACTCCAACGCGTGCTCGCCGGGATTGCATGCCATCCGAACATCACCGGCTACGTGCTGATCGGACTCGGCTGCGAGGTCAATCAGGTCGAGCGCCTCGTCAAGGATTTCCAGCTCGGGCCTGAGTCTCCCGGGTCGGTCCCCTCCGCCGTGATGAATATCCAAACCCAGGGGGGAATTGCCCGAACAGTGGAGGCCGGAGTCGCCGCAGTCCTGAAATTACTCCCCGCCTCCGCAGCCCTGCGCCGTGTCTCTCTACCCATTTCGAAACTGATTCTGGCCATGAATTGCGGCGGCTCCGATGGTGCCAGCGGCATCACCGCCAACCCGGCCCTGGGCGTGGCCAGCGATGAATTGGTCCGCCACGGGGCAACCAGTGTTCTCGCAGAAACCCCCGAAATTTATGGCGCCGAGCATCTCCTCACCCAAAGGGCGATCCGGCGGGAAGTCGGGAAGCAACTGATGGAACGGATCCGTTGGTGGGAGGACCATGCGCGGCAACATGGGGCGTCCATCGACAACAATCCCAGTGTGGGAAACAAGGCCGGAGGACTGACCACGATCTACGAGAAAAGCCTGGGGGCACTCGCGAAGGGAGGACAGGCGCCTCTTTCGGCGGTGTATCGCTATGCCGAGCGGATCGAAGGACCGGGTCTCGCGTTCATGGACACGCCCGGATTCGATCCGGTGAGCATGACCGGACTCGTTTGCGGCGGGTGCAATGTGGGTGTCTTCACCACCGGACGCGGCAGTGTCTATGGGTGCAAGCCCATGCCGTGCATCAAGGTCGCCACCAATACCACCATGTACGACTGGATGAAGGAGGACATGGACTTGAATGCCGGCACGATTCTCGATGGGACCGAAACGGTGTCTGAGGTAGGCCAGAGGATTTTTAGTGAGATCCTTGAAGTCGCAGGAGGCAAACGAACCAAGAGTGAGCTGCACGGACTGGGCGACGAGGAATTTGCGCCGTGGATTCTGGGGCCGACGCTGTAGGCACCAGCGCGACATAATCTCACTTATTCGCCTCGTTCCAAGGTGTCAATGGGGCCGAGCCCCTTCATTGGCTACCCGACGGTCCTCAGTCGTAAATCCCGCAGCACGCGAAGGTCTGGCATTGGAATCCCGCGGATTCGACGCGCCCCGTTCCTTCGTCGGGCGCCAAACTTATGCCGGTGCCGCAGGAACACTTCATTCACAAACGCCCGGGATCCCAGTGCCACCCCGTCGGTCATATGCCGCACCCGCAAACGCAGGATCTGCCCCAGGTTCAACACCCCGCCCCGCTTCAACTCCGACAGAATCATCTCCCGGTCCAGCGTCACCTTGTCGCTGCGCCCCGAACTTCCGGCCGTCACGTACAAGCACATTCGATACTCCGCCGACGCCTCACTCCAGTCGCCCGACTTCAGGCACCTGATCAGGCCCTTCCGCAGAACGGCGTTCCCCGCCAAGGCCTGGGCATAGCCGCAGAAGCGGTAATCCTTTGGATCCTGCACCAATCCTGCCCGCACCGGATTCAAGTCGATGTAGGCCGCCACCACTCGCACCGCCCCTGGGACATCTTCCACCAGCATGCTCTTGAAGCGCTCGGCCCATAGGGTCCCGAAACGACCATGATGACGGTTGTACCAGCGGCTGAAGCGCTGTTTGAATTCCTTCAGAAAGGCAGAGACATCACCCATGCGCTTCAGCAGGGATTGGCGCAGGGCAGCCCCAATCACCCCTTCCGACTGGAGATCCTGGCGGGCGAGAACCGTGAGGATGCCCCTCTTTCCGTAAAAGGCCTCCAGACGTCCGAGCAACTGGGCATCGGAAAGATCCTCGCGGACCGGGACGCGAACCAGGAGGTGGAAATGGTTACCCATCATGCAGTAGGTGATGATCTCGATGCCGCAGAACGCGGAGAGTTTGAAGAGGAGACGGGAGAGGGTCTCTTTGCCCAGGTTATCGAGGAGGAACTGCCCACCAACGACGCGGGAGATGCAGTGGTATACTCCCGACTGGTCCGGGTCGGCCTTGAGGCGGGACATGCGCATGGGATGAAGCGCCAACATTCCACGCCCTGCGAAACCCGCTCACAACTCTGAACCTGTCACCACATTTGGGTATTTGGCCATCCAGGTTGGAGTCATGAAGATGCATCGGAGGCCACGCACAACGAACCTGTCACTCTGTCTGTCCATCCGAAGTTCGCCGCAATCGTCGCTCGCAGAAACCCCTGAGTTTTCAACGAAACACCCAAGCGTCTTTTTAGCGACGCCCTAGGAACCAATCTCCGCCTCTCACGATCCACTTCGGTCGACCAGGACAGCGCCCCGAATGTCCCGGCTTTGGACAGCGCAAAGACTCTGAACCTGTCACCCTATTCCTGTTTCCGACTCAAACAATTTAACACTTCAGCTTGGTTCCCAAAACGGCTCGATCTTTCCCGGCAGGTGGTCCGATAAGGGTTCATATTTCTCCCCTGGTTGACCAGTCATGGACCAAAATCTGGTCCGAACCTGCCTATTGAGACTCGCATAATAGGGTGTCATTCAGGCCATAATGTGGATTGCTTGTAGCAGGCGGCGATGATGGAGGGGCGGCGGCGCATGCGTCGCAGTGCGGCGGTGGCCTGCATGCTGAGGTCCCAGGCCTGTGTGGCGATCAGGTTGCCGATCTGATGGGTCTTGAGGTTGCCCCACATGTACTCGACGGGATTAGTTCGGGGGCATAGGCCGGCAGCCGTTCCACCCGGCGCGTCCATCAGTGCTGGCCACGTAGTCCTGAACCAGGCAGCTGCGGTGGATAGGGGCGCCGTATCCCAGATGACGGTGAGGATGTTCCCCGGAACAAGTCGTTGGAGGTGCCGGAGGAACTCGATGACCTGGGGGCCCTTGATACTGCCGGGGTGGATCTGGAAGAAGAACCGGTACAGGGCCAGGCCGCCGATCATGGAGAGGCTCTTCCAGCCAAAGGTTTCCTGGATCACGGCGTCTGGCCGCGGGGCGCCCAGGTCCGTACCCGGGTAGGGCGGGTGCTCAGTCCGCTTTCGTCGATGAAGACGAGGGTTCGGCCCTCTTTGCCGGCTTTTTTATCGCAGGCCACTCCGACCCGCTTCCAACGGCGGATCTTGGGCTCGTCGCGCTCGATCACGCGCGGCGCTCCGGGCGTTGGCAACTGAACCCGTTGTCGCCCAACAGACGCCAGACATGGCCGGGATGGTACTCGACCCCGGTCAGGTCGCCCATTGAGGAGCCGCCACACGCGGAAGCGCTCCACAGGTTGGTCTTGTAGCCTCGGCTCACCGGTCCGGCCACCAGCGCCTTCACAGCCACATCGGTCTGTTCCGCCGTCAGCTTGGACTTGCGGCCTTCCCCCTTGCTGGCCAAGCCAGCCTTGCCGCCCTTCTCCCACGCCGACTTCCAACGGTAGGCCACCTGACGGCTCACCCCCAGCCTCCTCCCGACTTCCGGGGCCGAGATCCCCTTCTCGAACATCGCGGCAGCCTGGACCCGCCGCTTTTCCATCCGTGCATGATCTCGCGTCAGCGCCATGCAAGCATACACCGACGACACAACATGTCACCCTATTATGCGAGACTCAATAAAATGGCGTCGCCACACCTGTTTCGGCCCATTTGAACAGTTTGGCACGCCAGGTGTTGAAGGGGCTTGGTCGGCCTACGGCACTGCGCATCCGCAAGTATCGGGAAGGCAGGCAAAACAGATCCACATCTCCTATTCTCATGGAACACATCTCGAATCGCTCCCGTCTCGTACGCGTCGCCCTAGCTGCCACCTGTCTCTGCGCCGCGGTCACCTCATCGTCTGCATTGCTGGCCAAAGGTGGTGCGACCGACCCGATCCCGGGCACCAGCAAGAGCGGTCTCAACAGCGGCGGCGGTGGGGGCGGAAAAAAGAGTGTCAGTGTTACCCCGACTCCGACTCCGACTCCGACTCCGGCGCCGGCTCCAGCTCCGGCTCCGGCCCCTCAGCCCATCGTCGTCGCGCCACTGACGTTCACGGCCAATACGACGCTCAACGGCATCGCGCCCTATTGCACCGGCTCCTATCGCGTGGACCCGTACTACCCCACACTGTCGCT
Organism: Verrucomicrobiota bacterium; assembly: GCA_046346705.1. GTDB lineage: Bacteria > Verrucomicrobiota > Verrucomicrobiia > Limisphaerales > UBA9464 > UBA9464. The sequence continues at coordinate 254,610 of JAXMHR010000004.1, forward strand.
CATGACCGTCAGCGTGAGTGTCGGCCTCGCGGCGGTTCCCGACGGCACGGTGCTATTGGTGAATGTTAACGGAACGGGCGGGACAATGTATCCGTTCACCAGCAACCAAATCTTCGTCACGGCGCAATCGGGCACCTGCTCCTACAGCGAGTATCTCACTCCCGGCACGACGATCCTAAGCGTCGTGATCACCGACCTCGCCGGAAACGTCCTCCTCACCGGCAAGTAAGCCAATCCATTCCGTGTGTCGAAGGGCGATGGGTGGCGGCAGGTCCGCTGGCCGTCGCCCTTTTCCGTTTTCGGCAGCAATTGTGCCGAGCACGAAGTCCAACACGGCGAGGCCGTCACCGAATCCTACCTACTCGGGTAAAGCCATGCGCAAGAAGTTGCGCCCCAAACCCCGTGGAAGGGTGCCTTCAAAATGGTCCGGATTCAATGGTCCCGGAATCCGCAGCCCAACGAACCTTTCCCGGCTCATCAGACGGAAAGGAAATCACCGGTTCCAGATAGGGAATCTCGGCGGCATCGGCAGCCTGGCGGAGCTCAGCAGCACCCGGTCGGAACCCGGTGCCTCAAGATACATCCGCTCGCTCCCGGAGCGGGGATGCCGGAGAGGCGAGAGTTGTAAGCAGCAACTGTCGAGCGATTGGGCTATTGCACGACTGTACAAGGTGTACAAGGTGTACAAGGTGTCAGGTGCACAATCCACGCACTCCGTCCACGCACTCCGTCCACGCGCCCAACCCCGGACCTATTTTCGGACGGCGACACGCCATCCCTCCCATTCATTTCAACGGACGGACGCTCCAAAAACACCGCCGTTTTCCGGTCCGCCTACTTCGTCACTCAGAAGAAAAATCGTGCAGGATAGTGTGCCGACTTCACCGCCCCCCCTCGGGGGACCCGGGCGGCGTCCGTGGGGATGGGTTCCCGTAACTCCGAAGCGCGTCCCGCCGGGACGGAAAGCGGCAGGGGACTACCGCAGTCCAAGACGATTCGCGACCGACGGGCGACGATTGCCGGCTCACCGCTTCCTCATCGAAAGGATCGATGCCATAGTCCGGGGGTCGTTTTCGCCGTGATCCTACGAACGGGACATCAACTCTTCGTGATCGGCGTGCTGGTGGCGGGAGCCATCGCCGCCGGCGCGCTGGCATACCATCGACGCGCGAATTCCCGGGTCTCGTATCGCCTACCCCGGGTGGACACCGCACGGGCAGAGACCGGGCTCCATCGCGACGTGCTGCCCGTGCTCAATCGATATTGCTCGGATTGCCATGCGGACGGCGCGCACAAGGGCGACGTGGCCCTCGACGCGTTCACCAACTCTGCCGCCATCCTGGCTGACCGGAAACTCTGGGAGCGCGTCCTCCACGTCGTTGCCAATGGCGACATGCCTCCGGCCAAGAAGCCACAGCCCAAGCCCGCGGAACGGAACGAGTTCGTCCGGTGGCTCGAAACCACCCTCTTCCCGGTGGACCCGGCACGCCCGGATCCCGGGCGCGTGACCCTCCGGCGCCTCAATCGCGCGGAATACAACAACACGATCCGGGACCTCGTCGGGGTGAGCTTCCAACCCGGAGAGAACTTCCCGGAGGACGACGTCGGCTACGGATTCGACAACATCGGCGACGTCCTGACCCTGCCACCACTTCTGTTGGAACGTTACCTTTCCGCGGCGGAAGCGGTGATGGCCGAGGCGATCGTGGATGGGCCGAGACCTCCGCCCACGCGTCGATATGAAGCCGCCAAGTTTTCCGGCGGCACGGACAACGGCCCCATGCGCGGTCTACCCTCCAACGGTGAACTCCGGATCACCGTGCCCATCCTGCATCCGGGAATCCACCGCGTCACCATCCGCGCCCATGGGGACCAGGCTGGACCGGATCCCGTCCGGATGGCCCTCCGAATCAACGGAGCCGATGTCCAACGCTTCGACGTCCGGGCGAAATCACAGGAGCCGGGAACGTACGAAGCGGAGGTTCCCTTCCCCACCGCCGGAGATGTGACGCTATCCTTCGCCTTCCTGAATGACTATTACGGGGAGCGACTCGTCGAACGAAAGCGGGAGGGGAAGAAGCCGATCAAAGAAGAAGTGAAGGAGGACCGGAATTTCTGGCTGCATGAGGTCGCCATCACCGGCCCCCTCCATGTCGATCTCCCACCACCAGAGTTTCATCAAAAGGTGTTCGCCCGCCGTCGCCCCGGTGCGGACGACGCCTCGGCGCGGGACCTGATCGCTTGGTTCTCACGCCGTGCCTGGCGGCGTCTGGCCCCGCCGCCGAATCGGACCGCCCGGGCTTGCTGTATCGCCAACGCCGCACCGCAGGGGATTCGTTTGAGTCGGCGGTCAAACACACTCCTTCACGGCGATCCTGGTCTCCCCGCACTTCCTGTTCCGGGGTGAACTGCAGCCGGACCCCAATGATCCGGGCTCCATCCACCGCATCAGCGAACACGCCCTGGCCTCGCGGCTTTCCTATTTCCTTTGGAGTTCGATGCCCGACGATGAGTTGTCCGCTCGCCGATCAGGGCGTCTCCGCAGGAACTGGGATCCCAGGTCCGAAGAATGCTTCGGGATCCCAAGGCCCGGCGTTGACCGATAATTTCCGCCGACAGTGGCTGGGCCTACGAACCTCGGCATTCTGGAGCCCGACCGAAGCAAATTCCCCGCGTTCAACGAGGAACTGCGCCGGAGCATGTGGCCGAGGACTGAACAGTTCTCTTCAACTACATTGTCGCCGAGGACCGTCCAGTCATGGATTTCCTACTCGCTGACTACACCTTCCTCAACGGGACGCTGGCCCGCCATTATGGCGTTCCAGGTCCGGACGGAGAGGAATTCGTTCGCGTCTCCCTGGCGGAACGGAACGACAGGACTCCTGACGCAGGGGAGCATCCTGACCCTGACCTCGAATCCCACACGCACCTCGCCGGTGAAGCGGGGCAAATGGGTGCTGGAAAACCTGCTGGCCACGCCGCCACCGCCTCCTCCTCCAGGGGTTCCTGAATTGGAAACGGGCGAAAAACCGGACTGGTTCCCTTCGACAGCGGATGGAAAAAGCATCGGGAGACAATGCGATGTGTGCGAGTTGTCACAACCGCATGGACTCCATCGGATTTGCCTTCGAACATTTCGATGGAATCGGCGCGGCGCGAGCGCGACGGAACGGATCCGGTAACCGGCGGAGGCCTGTCGTCGGGAGAGGCGTTCCGGGATCACCGCGACCTCAATCGATCCCCGCGCCGAACCGGAAGGCGGATTTTCTCCGGATGTCTCACGGAGAAAATGCTCACCTATGCACTGGGGAGGGGCTCGGAATATTATGATCGCCCGGCTGTGCAAAGATCGTCCGGCAACTGGAAGCGGGCGACGGACGCTTCTCCACTTTGGTTCTGGGCGTGGTCGACAGTGCTCCCTTCCAACTGCAGCGCGGCGAAGGCGATCCGACGCAAATGGCTGGAAAATGAGGGGCTCTGGGAGCAAGAGCGCAGCTCTCGCTTTCTCGCGGAAGACGCGCAGGGGGAGGCGACGGGGGACCTGCGGTTGGGGCGTGGATCCAGAGCGGCAGCTTCGCTGCCGCAGTCCCAGGGGGAGTCGAACTTTGGGGGGCGACTTCGGCTCTGTCGCTCGAAAGGCACTTCAGGCCCGCTTTGCGGTGGCGGACCGGTCGAGGCCGAGCATGTCCACCAGGGCACGCTGGAGGATGACCGCTTCGTCGAGTCCGGACGTCACCAACTTCACATTCGCCTCCAGAAGAACGTCCATGGCTCGCACCAGATACTGCAACTCCCACGACTCGCATTGGCGCAGCGCGTTGAAGGCGGGATAGGGATTGCCCGCGAGGGGATTGTATTTCTTATCTGAAGGCAGGGACTGGGGATCGATGCCGGCGAGCTGGGAACGGAAGGAGTTGAAGTCGCGGCAGGGACGCACGATGCCGAGACGTCGAAGTTCCTTCATCAGCAGAAGGAGTCGCACCTTGCTGATCAACCCATAGACCAGCCCGATCTCGCTCCGCTTCTTGTCCACCCCGGCGCGAATCACCCACAGCTCCTCGTCCAGGACGCGCAGGGCCCGGGGAAGATTGCGGTCGCCCACGGCGTCTCCAAGGGCAAATCCAGCGGCCATCTTCTGAAGCGGAGTTAGCACCTCCACCTCGCGCAGGGTCACCTGACCGCGGTCCCCCAGGTGGAGCAGCAACTTTTCCACCTCATTGGAAAGCGCCCGAAGATTGGGACCCACGCGCCCCACCAACTCCGCGAGGGCATCGTCGGCGATCTCCTTTCCCGCCGCTCGAAATTGCCGCAGCGCCTCGGATTCGATGCGATCCGCCCAGTCCTTCTCGTCGGCAAGGGAGCCGAACTCCTCGACGGTACCGATCTTGTCGAGCGTCTTGAAAAAAGTCCTTCGTTTGTCCGCCTTGCCCGCCGAGATCAGCAGTCGGACGCCATCCCACCGGAATGCCTTGAGTTCGTCCGCAAACTCGGTCAGGGCCGAGGTCACCGCGGCCGACTGGCTGGTGCGGTCCTCGCCGAGGAATGTGCAATCGCGGAACCAGATCCGCTTCGTCCCCCCAAAAAACGGCAGGGTCTGGAGCGCCTCCCGAAGCAGGGCGATGCGCCGGAACGCCTCGTCCACGGTTCCCGCGGCCGCTTCGATCACTTCCTGATCCATTCCGGAGTCCTCCGCGCTCCACTGGTCCCAGATCTGCCGGGCCCGCTGACGCACGGAAAACTCGTCATCCCCGCAGATCATCACCACGGGGCTTGATGTGGATGGCGCTTTCGCCATCAAGCCGGTTCGTCGGGCGGGCCTTCCTCGCCGATGCGAGTGAGCACCTCGCTCATGTCCAACGCCTCATGAAACAGCTGGGCGGTGACATAGATGGGCCGCTTTTGGGCGGCAGCCAGGGCGAGGCAGTCGCTGGGACGGGCATCCAATTCCACCAACTTGGACCCGAGTTCGTTATCCTGCCGGAGGATGATGCGCGCGAAATAGGTGGCGTCCCGAAGCTCCGTAATCACCACCCGTTCCACGGAGATCCCGAAGCCCTTGAAAATGTGCCCGATGAGGTCATGGGTCAGCGGCCGTTCGTGGTGTGCGCCGCGGAGCGCCATTCCAATGACGGCGCCGATGTTTTGCTCCACCTGATTGACGTGAACACCTTCCTCATTCCCACGAAATAGCGGCCACTCCCCTGGTGCGCGTGTGAGAAGGCCGCCGGATCTGCACCGGCAGGACGTCCTTCTTCATGCTGCCAGTGCGAACGGAACCGTCCGAACGCAAGGAGCCTCGGGGAAAGATCCGGCACCCTGGAAGTCCAGAACGTACGGACCAGGCCATCGTTACCAGTCCGATCAAACCCGCTTGCACCCGGGCGCTTCTTGCACTGTTCCGGCGTCCGCCGTGGCGGTACGCCCAGGCGATTCGGCTACCGATTCGCACAAGGAAGAAGAACCGATAGAACTGACCGACCGTCACGCAGTCCTTCCCGGCACCATGTTCCGGGTTCGTCTCCTCGACGTATTTCACGTGGTGCTGGCCCATTCCGGGCAAGATGCGGAAGAACTTCATCCGATCAGTTGCCGGAGACCAGGTCCAGGCCGAACATGTCCTCTACGATCTCGAAGGCCTGGATCACGTTCCGGCAGCGTTGTCTTGAACTCCGAGGCCCCAGCCGAGATCTCGCCTCCACCGCGAATTACAACTCCCCGGCGGGCACTTGGAGTCGAAACGGGGGGATCCGCGTCAGCACCCGTCGTCCCTGATCGTCAACCCCCAAAAACGCCCCTTCGGCATGGGCATTCCGCGTGGGGATCGTGTGAAAGCTGTTATAGCTGAACTTTTCCCCCGGGGGGATCACCGGATGCTGCCCTACGACTCCGTCTCCCTCGACCACCAACTGCGTACCATCCTCGTGGGTCACCACCCATTTGCGCCCCCGAATGGTCACGGTGACCTCGCTGTCGTTTTGAATCGACAGGAAGTAGATGAAGGCGTGGGGACGGCCGTTGCATTTCTCCGGGGGGAGCCGGTGATAGACCAGACGGTCCAGCGAAACGCTGAGTCCCGTAAGCTCCACCGGCGCGGCGGCTGTGTTCATCTCCCGGGACTCTAGGACGAATCCTCCTGGCGGACAAGCGACTCCAACTGGGTTTGTCCCAGCGGGTCGGTTTCGTCCCGACCCGGGCGCTTCCCCGCGCTTTCGGACGCACTTTGCGATCCTTTTTCTCGCCGCACCCTGGCTCCTGCCGCCATCCTTGGAGGTCGTCCGATGTCGTCCCCTCTGTCGTCTCCACTAAAAGGCCTGGATTACTCCGTCGTGCAGCAGTGCATGCATTGCGGCCTGTGTCTGCCGACCTGTCCCACCTACGAGTCCACGCACCTAGAGCGGCATTCCCCGCGCGGTCGGATCGCCCTGATGCGGGCCATCGCCGACGACCGCCTGCCCGTCACCAAGACGTTTGCAGACGAAATGTACTTCTGTCTCGGATGCCTCGCGTGCATGACCGCGTGTCCGGCGGGAGTGAATTACGCTGAACTCTTTGAACAAGCCCGGGCCGAAGCCGAACAGAGCGGCGTCCTGGCGTCCCCAAGACGTTCCCTCCTTCGCCACATCACCCTCGTCTGGCTGTTCGGGGACCTCCGACGGCTGCAGGTGCTTGGGAAGGCCATCGGATGGTGGCAATCCTCAGGGCTTCAGTCGCTGCTCCGTCGCAGCGGACTCCTCCGACTCCTGCCGAAGCGCCTGAGGGAACTGGAGGCCATGACCCCGCGGGTCGAGGGAGCCTTTTCGGCGGACCTCATTCCGCCCGTCCTGCCAGCCCGGGGTCCCCGGAAATACCGGGTGGCCCTGCTCACGGGATGCGCCCAGGATCTGACCTTTGCCTCGGTCAATCGGGACACGGCGGAGGTACTCGCTCGGAACGGGTGCGAGGTGATCACCCCTCCCCTCCAGAGCTGCTGCGGTTCGCTTCACGCCCATAATGGAGAATGGGGCCAGGCCCAGGACCTCGCCCGGCGGAACATCGACCAATTTCCACCGGCCGAATTCGACGCCATCATCACCAATGCCGGCGGCTGCGGCTCCCACCTCAAACATTATTCCCATCTCCTCAAGGAGGACCCCCGGTACGCCGGGGCGGCCCAGGTCTGGGACGCGAAGGTGAAGGACATCCATGAATGGCTCGCCCACACGGGCATCGTTGCTCCCCCTTCCCGGGAGTCCAGCCAGGTGGTCACCTACCACGAGTCCTGCCATCTTTGCCACGGACAGAAAGTCACCCGTCAACCGCGGGAAGTCCTCCGGGCCATTCCCGGCGTGAAACTGGTGGAACTCCCGGAGTCCTCCTGGTGCTGCGGCAGTGCTGGCATTTACAATCTCACGCAGCCGGAAATGGCAGGAGAGCTCCTTCTGCGCAAAATGCGTCACATTGAGTTCACCGGAGCCTCCGTGGTCGCCACCGGCAATCCGGGGTGCCTACTACAGTTGGTGACCGGATGTCGGCAGCGGGGACTCCATCTTCGCGTCGTGCACCCCGTAACCCTTCTCGCTGAGGCCTACCGGGGCGACTAAGATCCGGTCGGATTTCCAGCCCGCACCATTCCTGCAACCCGTTCTTGTCAACGCCCCGGGCTTGAGGGAGCCTTACTCAATTAAATCACCCCGGACCCACCCAGATCGCAGCGAATTCCTGAAATGTACGGACTCGTCAACAAGGCCATAGAACAACTCGTTTGCCGGAATCACGGCGAGGCGATCTGGGAGGAGATCAAGCGTCGTGCGAACGTCGACGTGGAAGTCTTCCTCAGCAACGAGTCATATCCGGACGAATTCACCTACCGCCTCGTCGGCGCGGCGAGTGAGGTTCTGAAGACTCCGACGGACGACATTCTCAAGGCGTTCGGAGAGCATTGGATCACCTATACCGCCAAGGAAGGATATGGCGGAATGCTTCAGGCTGCCGGCCGGAACCTTCCGGAGTTTTTCGCCAACCTGCCCAACTTCCACACGCGGGTGGCGATGATCTTTCCCAAACTGCATCCGCCGAAATTTCGCTGCACGGATGTCACCGACCGGTCGATGAAGCTGCATTACATGACTCATCGTCCCGGATTGTCTGCATTCATGATCGGCCTTCTGCAGGGTGTGGGAACGCTGTTTGAAACCCCGGTGACGGTGACCCATTTGGAGTCCCGGTCCCAAGGGGCGGACCATGATGTATTCCTCCTGGAATGGACGCCCAAATCGCCATAGGAACTTTGGCCGTCGCAGAGGCACCCGCCGTCGGACTCCCGCCGGCTCTTTTCGCCGCCGCGTTTCCATTCCATTTCGCGGTGGGAAGCGACCTTCGCCTCATACAGGCAGGACGCTCCCTGCCCCGCGTGGCTCCCGAGGCAGTCGCGGGAGTCCCCTTTCAGGAGCTGTTCCGGATTGTCCGTCCGGAGGGCGATCTGTCGTTCGCGTTCCTCCAGGAAAACCAGGCACAGCTGTTTCTTCTGGAGCTTCGCAGGACGTCCATGAAGCTCCGTGGCGAGTTTGTCGCGTTGAACGAGGGACAATGCCTGGTCTTCCTCGGTTCCCCGTGGCTGCTGAGCGCCTCTGAAATCACCGAACAGGGTCTGAGTTTCAATGATTTCGCGACTCACGACCCCATCGTCGATCTTCTCCAACTGGCACAGGCCCAGTTGATGGCGCTTGAAGATTCCCGAAGACTGACAGAACGCCTCGTCGCACAGAGATCGGATCTCCGGAACGCCAACGAGCAGCTTCAGCTTCAGAACCGGGTCCTCCAAGACACGGAGGCCCAGCTTCGCCGCAGTGAAGCGGAGGCCCGAAAACTCGCCTTGGTGGCCGCCCGAACCGATAACGCGGTCATCGTCACCGACGCGGAGGGTCGCGTCGAATGGGTGAATGACGGCTTCGTCCGCTCGACCGGCTACTCCCTCGAGGAAATGAGCGGCAGGAAGCCCGGGAGCGTCCTACAGGGTCCACGCACCGATCCAAAGACCGTCGAATTGATGCGTGAGCATCTCCGAAACGGGAACGGGTTTCGAACCGAGGTGCTGAACTACGCCAAATCCGGCAAGCCCTACTGGGTCGCGATTGAAGTTCAACCCGTGCGCGACGCATCCGGTAAAGTCACTAACTTCATGGCGATTGAGGGTGACATCACCGAACGTCGGCAAAACGAACAGCGTCGCCAATTGCAGCATGCCGTTTCCCGGGCGATTACCGAGGCGTCGTCGTTGTCGGAGGGCGTTGCACGCGCGATTCGCGCCATCACCCAGGTTCTGGGATGGGCCTGGGGTGCCTTCTGGAGACCGCTATCCGCCGAGGGACGACTCCGGTGCGAGGAACTCTGGTACGACCCGGCACATGATTTGGTGGCATTCTGCGACAGGACTCGAAACCGGGAACTGGAACCCGGCACGGAGTTGCCGGGCCGATGCTGGGCAAAATCGGGAATGGTCTGGCTCAAGGATGTCGCCCGGGATCTGGATACCCCCCGAGCTGCGGACGCCGGCCGGGCCGGCTTCCACGCGGCACTCGGCTATCCCTGCATCGCCGATGGAAAAGTCGTCGGAATCGTGGAGCTCTATGCCTTTCACGGAGACGCCCTAGACGAGGGCCTGGTCGATGGACTCGATGCCGCCTGCTCCCAAATCGGACTCTTCGTGGTCCGGGAACTGGCGGAGATCGCTGCTCGGCGGGCAGGCGCCCTCCAGCAGGCCATGTTCAACAGTGCCGCCCACGCGCTGACGGCGGTGACTCCGGAGGGCACCTATTTGTCCTTCAATTCTGCCGCCGAACGACTGCTGGGCTATCGGGCGGACGAGGTCGTCGGGCGGGAGACGCCGCTGTTGATTCACGACCCCAAGGAACTCGCGGACCGCGCCGTCGAGCTCGGACGCGAATTGGGACGCGCCATCGATCCCGGGATCGAGGCCCTGCTGGCCCGCGCCCGGATGGGTTTCAAGGACGACCGGGACTGGACCCTCATTCGTCGCGACGGGACCCGGGTGCCGGTCCGACTGACCATCACCGAACTCCGGGACGAAGCTGGCACCCTGACCGGATTCCTCGGCAGCGCCGTGGATCTGACGGATCGCCGCGAGGCTGAGGCTGCCATGCGCGAGGCGAAAGAGGCGGCCGAGGCGGCGAACCGGGCCAAGAGCGAATTCCTCGCCACCATGAGCCACGAGATCCGCACCCCGATGAACGGGGTGATTGGAATGACCGACCTTCTGCAGCAGACGGCCCTGACTGATCGGCAGCGTGAATTGACGGAATCCATCGGTAACAGCGCGTCGGCGCTGCTGGACGTGATCAACGATGTCCTGGATTTCTCGCGGGTGGAGGCCGGCAAGCTCAATATCTCTTCCGAGACGTTCGTGCTGCGGCCCCTGGTCGACTCCGTGCTGGAGGTCGCCTCGATGCGGGCCCCTGAAAAACACCTCACCCTCGCGGCGGTGATTCAGCCGGACCTCGCCCGGCGGTTCCGGGGAGATCCGGTCCGACTCCGCCAGATCCTCCTCAACCTCGTCGGGAACGGCGTCAAGTTTACGGAGCAGGGTCACGTAGTGGTCCGGGTGTCCACCCCCTCTGATCCCAACCGGCGTTCCCGCGTCCGGTTTGAAGTCACAGATTCGGGTTCGGGTCTGTCGGAGGCTCAGATTCGCCAGATCTTCGAACCCTTTGTTCAGGTGGACTCGTCCTCGTCGCGCCGCTTTGCCGGTTCCGGCTTGGGGCTCGCCATCTCCCGAAGGCTTGTCGAACTGATGGATGGCCTGATTGGAGTCACCAGCCGGATTGGGCACGGATCCACGTTCTGGTTTGAGCTTCCCCTCGAGCCGGTTCCGGACACCGAGAGTCCGGGTGTTTCGCAGCCGCTTTGGTCCGCACGCTTCGTTGTCGCCACCGCCGACGACGCACTCGCGGAATCACTCGATGCGCAATTCCGCAGCTGGCGTCTGCATGCCTCCACGGTGTGCTCCCTCGAGGAAACTGTCGCCCTGTCGCCTTCACCCGGGCGCGTCCCGGCAAGCCCCGCGATTCTCATCCTCGACGAGAACCTGCTGCCTCCCGGCGCAACACCGCCCATCCCGGCGCAGTTCGCGCATCGAATCCTGCTGGTCAGCCCCCTGTCGCCGTGGCTTCGGCAGACCTCCGTCCCGCCGGGCTATCGGCAGCTTCTGCTCAAGCCCGTCAAGCAATCCCAGTTGTTCGACTGCCTCGCGAGCGCTCTGGACGGGGACTCCGGAACACCACGTTTCACCCGGAGCCAGTTTTCATCGAAGGCGACCTCGGAGAAGGACCTCGCCCCACACCGCAATCTTCGGATCCTTCTGGTCGAGGATCACCGCACCAACCGCCGGCTCTGCGAATTGATGCTGGAAGGACTCGGCCTCCGGGCGTCCGTCGCCACCAACGGACGTGAAGCCGTTGAGGCCGCGACGAAGGAGCCCTTCGATGTGATTTTGATGGACTGCCATCTTCCCGAAATGGACGGGTACGAGGCAACGCGCCTTATTCGCGCCGCAGAATCGGCCGCCACGGGTCCCGGCGGTCATACCTCCTATATCGTCGCGGTCACCGCCAACGCCCTGCTCGGGGAACGGGAACGGTGCCTGGACGCGGGGATGGACGACTACCTGACCAAGCCGTTTACATCGAAGCAGCTGGCGGCCGTCCTGCGTCGGAGCCCGGCCCTGGCCGGGGGCAACGTCGGCGCCGCCCCGACCGCGCCGAAGTCAGGCACCCCGATTTTCACACCTACCCAGCCACGGCAGATGGCGGAGGAACTGGGTTGGGATGAGTTCGAGGGATTGACCCGCGACTTCCTCGCAGAGCTTCCTACGGAGCTGGATCGTCTGCCCGTCCACCTGGCCCAGGGAGCCCGTCACGAACTCAAGCGGGGCGCCCACAGCCTTAAGGGAATCAGCCTCACCCTCGGCCTCACCGCGCTGGCCGACGCCCTGTTGCGACTGGAAAAGGCCGCCGAGACAGCAAACCCCGGACGCCTCGGACAGCTCATCGACGCGCTTGCCGCCCCCGCAGCCGCGGGCGAAGCCGCCCTCAGGGACTGGCTCCACACCGGCAGGACCGACGGGAACTCCCCAGGCTGAACGGGCAGCCCCATCTCAGGGAATCATGGGCACTGCCACCGCCGAAGATCCAATGCAGGAGGTGCTCCCCGCGCTCCAGCGGGCGGCAGTTGAGGGGCTGCCCTGGGTCGCTGCGGCGCTGGCCGGAACCTATCTGGTGTTTGCCGTGGCGCATCTGTTCGTCCTCCCGCCGGCCACCGCACGGATGATGTCGACCCTCGCCCTGGCTTCGTCAGCCGTCTATGCCGCGGCCGCCTGGAGGTTCCGTCGGCATCCCATCCCCCCTCGGAGAGCACATGCATTGGTCTTCTGCGGTAGCCTGGTCATGCTGACCAATTGCGCCGCGCATCTGGGACTGACCGGCGAGCTGATTCAAACCACCAATTTCATGGCGCACATTCTTGGTTGGAGCTGCCTCCTGCTGGATCTGCGCTGGCAAGCCACGATGCTCGCCGTGACCTGGGCGACCTGGGGAGGCATCGCCCACGGACTCGGAACCCCGGGCGCCCGGACCCATTTCCTGTTCGCGCTGCTCAGCAGCACCGCCCTCGGGGTTGCCATCCTGTACCTCCGTCGCATGGCCATCCTCCGCTACGAGGCTCAACTGCGGGAAACCCGGCGCGCCCGCGAGGCGGCGGAGGCGGCCGATCGAGTGAAGGCGCTCTTCCTCGCCACCATGAGCCATGAGGTGCGGACACCCATGAACGGAATTCTCGCCACCACGGACCTCCTCCAGCAAACACCGCTGACCTCGCGGCAACGGGAACTCACCCGGGTCATCGACCAAAGCGGGCGCTCCCTGCTCGATCTCCTCACCAACCTCCTCGAGTACTCCCGCCGCGACAGCTCCCGCCTCGAGGTCGAACTCCGGGACTTCGCGCTGGAATCCCTCCTGCAGGACGTGGTCCAGGCAAACACCGGTTCCCGCGAGGATGACCCGGTCGCAGTGCGTGTGGAAGTTTCCCCCGCATTGCCTCGGCGGTTCACCGGAGATGAGCGGCACCTTCGCCAGGTGCTTACCTACGTCGTCGGAAATGCATTCAAGTTCACCGCCGCCGGTTCCATCACCGTCCGCGCAACACCGGCCTCCCCGGGACGGGTCCGCATTGAGGTTATCGACACTGGAATCGGAATCCGACCCGAAGACCAGGAACGACTCTTCCATCCCTTTGAGCAGGCGGACGGATCCACAACCCGCCGCCACGGGGGAGTCGGCATCGGTCTCGCACGAAGTCGGCAGATCCTCGAAGTCCTCGGCGGAATCATCGGACTAAAAAGCGCGCGCGGCGCGGGCACCACCGTCTGGATGGAACTCCCTCTGGCCTCCGCCCCGGGCGAAAAAGTCACGGCAGAGCCGGACGGCGCCTTCCCGGTCATGGCGACCACGTCAAGGGTCCTGGTCGCGGCGGACGCGGACGTCAATCGGCGCCTCGCCGTCCGCCTGATCGAAAAAATGGGCGGCGTCGCGGGGGTTGCAGACTCCCCAGGTGACGTCCTCCCGAATCTCGAACGTCAGCCTTACAATGCCGTCCTTTTGGAGGAGGAATGGCTGCAGAACGATCGGGCTGAACTCCTTCGCCGAATCCGAGAGGCGGAGGGCGCCGGACGCCTGGCGGTGAGCGGACCTCTTTACATCGCGGTGATGACCACCACCGCAGACGGCACGCCGTTTGTCTCGTGGAAGGCAGCCGGAGCGGACGGAGTGCTCGTCCGCCCGTTCGGCCTCGCCGCGCTCCGGTCACTGTGGACTTCACCCCAGCCAGCCATTCCATGAGACTACTCTACGTCCACGAACGCTTTGGGGCCCTGGCCGGAGCCGAGGCAAACGCCCACATCACGGCCACGGAACTCGGGCGCCGGGGACACATTCTTGGAATTTTGCACGGCCCCTCCACCGGCCGGAACGAATCCGGATGGAATTCCTCCTTCCCGCACCGGTTCCCACTCCTCCCGACCGGAACCGCCGCGGCGACCGCCCATGCCCTCGAAACCTTCAAGCCGGATGTCGTCTATGTGCACAAGATGTCGGATCTCGAGGTGATCCAGACGCTGGTTGCGTCCGGCCGCCCGCTGGTCCGGATGGTGCATGACCACGACATCTACTGCATGCGGAGCTACAAGTACGATTACTTCACGCGACGCATCTGCACCCGTCCCGCGTCCCTCGCCTGCATTGTGCCCTGCCTGGCGCCGGTGGTGCGCAATGCCGACGGCGGCTTTCCACTAAAATGGGTGAGCTATGGGGCAAAACGCCGGGAGATCGAGCTCAACCGTCAATTCCACCGGATGGTCGTGGTCACGACCTACATGCGGGACGAACTGCTCCGCAACGGATTCGACGGAAACCGCATCCGGATCCATGCCCCGGTGCCCCGGATGGGAGACCCGGATCTCCGCTCCTCATTCAGCGACCGGAATCTGATCCTCTACGCCGGTCAAATCATCCGGGGAAAGGGCGTGGACATCCTGATCGAGGCCCTGGCGAAGGTCCGATCGCGCTTCGAATGCGTCATCCTCGGAGATGGAAACCACCGGGCTCATTGCGAGAACCTGTGCCGCCGGCTGGGTCTTTCCGACCGGGTCACCTTCAAGGGCTTCATTCCCCAGGACGAACTCAAGGCCTACTACCGCGAGTGCAGCGTCGTCGCGATCAGTTCCGTATGGCCCGAACCCATCGCGACCATCGGGTTGGAAGTGATGCGATACGCCCTGCCGGTTGTCGCCTTTGACGCAGGCGGCATCAAGGACTGGTTGCTCGATGGCCAGAACGGGTACCTAGTTCCCTGGATGAACCGGGAAGCCTTCGCCAGGCGTCTGGACGATCTGCTCCAGGACAAGGACCGCGCCCGCCGCATGGGGGAGGCCGGTCTTCGCCTCGTCAGCGAACGCTACGATTTCGACGGCTACATCCAGGACCTGGAAGCCCTGTTCTCCGAGGTTGGCTCGAAGGGGGGTGGCCCATGAAAGTTCAGTTCATCGCCATCGCCGGCGGAAGCGGGTCAGGCAAAACCTGGTTGTCCCATCGGCTCGCAAGCCATCTGGGGAGCCGCGCATCACTCCTCAGCCTGGACGACTTTTACCAGGACCGGTCTCACCTCACCCCGTCGGAACGCCGCCACGTCAACTTCGACCACCCGCGCGCCCTCGACTGGCCGGAATTCTTCGCCGTCGTGTCCCGACTTCAACAGGGGAAGACGACTCCAGTTCCCAAGTACGATTTCACCGTCTCCAACCGGTCCGGAACCCGCCGCCGGATGCGTCCTGCGCCCTTGATCCTGGTGGACGGACTGTGGCCCCTTCAGGCAGTCGGAGCACCGGGACTGTATTCCCTTACCATCTTCGTGGACGCGACCGCCTCTGAACGCCTCGCGCGGAGAATCGAGCGTGACCGAAAGGAGCGGGCCCGCACCGTGTCCTCGATTCAGCGGGAGTTCCGATCCCACGTGGAGCCCATGCATCAACGGTTCGTCGAACCTCAACGCAAAACCGCGGATGTGGTCATCCCGTCGCCGATGCAGGGAGCCCGGATCACCAAGCTTGTTCAACGCATCGAACGTCTTCTTGCATCCCCCGAATGACTGACGACGCATTCAACGAGCGCCTGACCCGGCACCTGCTGGCCGCCCAGTCCCCCTGGGGCCGGTGGCGGCAACGCGTTTACCTCGGCTGGAAGCGCAATTCGTGGAGGGCCGTGATCGCTGGTTCCCACGCGTTGAAGAGATTCCTCGACGTCGGCGTCAGCATCGTGGCTCTGATCCTCCTCGCCCCAGTCTTTCTGCTGCTGGCGATCCTCGTCAAATTGGATGGCGGCCCTGTCTTTTTCCGTCAGACCCGCATCGGCCTTCACGGCCGGGAGTTCAAGATGTTGAAGTACCGCTCCATGGTGGTGGATGCCGAGGCGCGGTTGAAGGAGTTGTTGTCCCGGAACGAGAAGGCATCCGGAGTAACCTTCAAGATGAAGGATGACCCCCGCATCACCCGGGTGGGACGCTTCATCCGCAAGACGTCCCTCGATGAACTCCCGCAGTTCCTCAATGTGCTCCGGGGCGAAATGTCGCTGGTGGGTCCCCGTCCGCCGGTTCCCCGTGAAGTGGCCCTCTACACGCAGGCGGACCGTCGCCGATTCCTGGTGAAGCCCGGCATCACCTGCCTTTGGCAAATTGGTGAACGCAACCTCGGATTTTGGGAGATCGGCGACCGAAACGCCATCGACTTTCCCGAACAGGTGGAACTCGATGTCCGGTACATCGAAAACCGCACTTTTCTCGGGGACCTCTGGATCCTCGCCAAAACTGTTCCCGCAATCCTGTTTGGAAAGGGAGCCTGAACCGATGGACGCCATCCTGATCTGCCCCTCTGACCGCAGCACGCTGGGTGCGCTCACACGCCGTGACCCCCTGGTGCTCGCCCCCTTGCTCGGACGCCGGGTGCTGGATCTCGCGCTTTCGGAGCTTGCAGGACGCGGATGTCGCGAGGTGGCCATACTGGCCGCGGACCGGCCCCATCGCGTCCGCGAAACCGTAAGCCGGGGCGAGGCTTGGGGACTCAGGGCCGAGGTGTTTCCGGAGACCCGGGAGTCCACGGTCGCCGAAGCCGTAGTGCGGTTTCCCGAGGTCGGTCTCGACAACATTTTCCCGGCGGATCGACTCCCGGGAACCGGCGCCAAAGCGCTGCTGGGTTCCGCCCGCGAATGGTTCTCCGCCGCCCGCAGCCTGATTCCTGCCGCGGCACGCGACCGGATCGGGATGCGGGAGATCGAACCCGGAATCGTGATAGGCAGACAAACCCGGATCGATCCGAACGCACGACTGCTGGCGCCGTGCTGGATCGGATCCGGCGTGCGGGTCGGCCCCCGCGCTACGCTGGGGCCCGGTGCGATCATCGAAGAGGGCGCCTTCATCGACCACGACGCGTCCGTCCAGGAGAGTTTTGTCGGGCCGGACACCTACATCGGGGCGTTCACGGAAGTGCGACGCTCCCTCGCCTGCGGGCGGATTCTTCAGAATTGGGAGAACGATTCGATGACGGAAGTCCCCGATCCGATCCTCCTCGACGACCTCCGTCCAGACACACCGGCCTCGGTTATTCCGGACTGGATTGGACGCGTCGCAGCCCTTCTGGCGATGGGCATCACTGCGCCGGTGGTACCGTGGGCGTGGTTCCGCAACCTCGGATCCAACGCCCCGCTGTTCCGTCCGCACCTCGCCGCACGGTCCCCGGATCCTGCGGATAGGCAGCGTCCGCCCTTCATCTACCATGAACTGGGCGGCGTGCGCGGACTGGCAAGCCGGTGGCCGGAGCTGTGGCAGATCGTGCGCGGACGCTTTGCCTGGGTGGGGAATCGTCCGATTCCCCCCGAAACCGCGGCAACCCTGCGCGACGAATATGAGCGCCTGTGGTTTTCGATTCCTCCGGGTCTCCTTGCCCCGGCGGAACTCGAAGGCGCCAAGGATCCGCATGGGGACGAAGCGCGGGCTCACGCCAGCTTCTACGCCACCCATCGGGGATGGCGCCGCGACGTGAACCTGCTCATTCGCCGCCTCCGGAACCCGCCGCATCCTCCCTCTTCCCTTCCCACGTCACATCATCCGTCCTCATGAAATTCGAAACCATCGGTGACAGTCTCCGGGCCGGCTGCCCTGCGGAGCTCACGGCTCCCAACGCCGCCGCCTTCCGCGATGAAACCCGCGCCGCGGTGGCGCCCCACCATCAACATGTCGAGATCGACATGTCCCAGACCCGGTTCCTCGACAGCAGCGGACTCGGGGCTCTCATCTCCATCCACAAGCTCATGTGCGGACGCGGCGGGTCCGTCCGAATCCTCAAACCCACACCCACGGTGTTGCAGATCCTGGAACTGACCCGCATGCACCGGATCATTGAAATCCGGACTGCCTGAACAGCCACCTCAAAGGTCCCTCCCGTGTCCGACTCGCCCCTCGTTCAGCAGCCCTTCGCGGTCTGGATCCAGACCGCGGCCTGCGACCTGATTTCGGTCCGGGAGGCGTCGCAGAAGGTGTGTGCGTTTCTAGGAAGACAGGGGCTACAACCCGACGAAATATCCGCCTGGGAACTCCTCTGCGCCGAGGCTGGAAACAACGCCGTCCTGCACGTCCAGCCCGGTGCGGAACAAAAGCCCGTGGTCTTCCTCGTGCTGGTGTTTCCAGATCTCGTCGAAATCCAGGTGGTGGACCATACCGCGGGGTTCGATTTTCCCGAAAAGCCCGAACTTCCCGATCCGACCTCCGAACACGGACGCGGCCTCTTCCTGATGAGGACGCTCAGTGACCAGGCGGAATACCTGAGGGGGCGCGAGGAGAACCGGCTGGTCCTGATTCGGAAACGCGCGCATCCGGTCGCGCCCCCGGTTCCGGGACCCAACGTCGAGGCGGAGCAGGCGGAATCCATGCTCCAGACCATGAGCGAGGAGTTGTCCGCCTGCTACGAAAGCCTTTCGGCAATCTTCCGCTTTACTGAGGAGATCAACAAGGGGGGACAGGACGCGCGCTTCATCGCCCGATGGTTGGACGAACTCCGGACCGTCTGCGCCGCTGACTGGTGGATCCTTCGGCTCGCGGCTCCCGGAGGAAACTCCCTGGTCCAGTTTGCCTCCTCCCGCCACGAACTCCTCCCGCCGGTGAGCCTTGTCCCCGGCCGGCAGGAATCCATTGAGGGCTCGGCCGCAACCGGACGGCAGGATGTCTGGCTCGAACCTGACGTACAACTGCCCGCACGGGACCCGCTCCGCGCCTTCGGACAGGCCACCGCCGGATTGAGCCACCCCATTCACGTCAACGGGACCCTCCTGGGGGTGATGACCTTGGGGCGCGCCGTTCCCAACGTTCCCTTTACCGCCGGACAGGTGAGCATCATTCACACGTTCGCAGACTTCCTAGGGCTCCAGATTCACAATTCCAGAATCCTTGAAGAGCAGCTGCAAAGCCGCCTGCTCAGCCGCGATCTCGAGATTGCCGCCTCCATCCAGCGCTCGCTGCTTCCCGTGGACCTCCCCGCACCCCGCGGGTTTCGCTTGTCCGGCCACTCCGCCAGCGCCAGCCAGGTGGGCGGTGACTTTTACGACGTGTTGGAGATCCCCGAGGTCGGACTGTTGTTCGCGATCGCCGATGTCATGGGAAAGGGAGTCCCCGCGGCGATGTTGCGGCGGTGTTCCGCGGCTATCTTCGGTCCCGACCGGAACTGGCCCCCCGACCCGCTGAATTTCTCACGTGGTTGAACTGGGCGCTGTTTCCCGATCTCGACCGGGTGGACATGTTCGTCACCGCCCAACTCGTGTTTCTGGACCTGCGACGGCGCGAACTGAAGATCGCCTCCGCCGGCCATTGCCCATTGCTGACGGGAGGCGGCGGACGCGAGGTGCGCACCCTCAACGCCGATGGTCCACCCCTCGGCATCTCGGCGGAAATGGAATGGACCGAACAAGTCATTCCCCTGCCCCCGGGCAGCGGTTTCGTCCTCTACACGGACGGCCTCATCGAAGCCCGGAATTCCTCCGGCGATCTGCTGGGCATCGAGCGTGTGCAGCCCTGCCTGGAGAGGGCCTTTGCCAACGGGAACTCGGCCGAAGGCATCCGGGACGCCCTGCTCAAACTCAACCATGATTTCCTCGGGGGCGAAGCCCCTTCGGACGACGTGACGCTCCTCGTCCTCGCGTCCGACCCCTCAACCGAATCGCATTAATCCCTCCGCCCCATGCCCTCCAAAGTCCTGATCGTAGATGACGAACCCTACATGCTTCGCATCATCGAAATGAGCCTCCGCAAAGGGGGCCACCAGCTGATCGTCGGGCGCAACGGACGTGAAGCCGTCGATCTGGCGAGAAGGGAGCGACCGAAGGCGATCGTGATGGATGTCCTGATGCCCGAGATGGACGGACTCCAGGCGCTCCGGGAGCTCCGCACAGCACCGGAGACCGCAGAAACCCCGGTCATCATGTTGACGGCACGGGGACAGGTGATCACGCGTCAGGAGGCCGCCGCATCGGGCGCCAATCTGTTTTTGACCAAACCGTTCAGTCCCACCCAACTGCTCGCGGAAGTGGACCGCCTGGTGGCCCGGCCGGCGCCAGCGGAAGCGGTCCTCACGGGGGCTCTGTCCGCATGAAAGCGATCCTTCCCCTGTTCATCATGGTGGACGCCTGTGGATGGGAGATCCTTCGCGACGATCCGTTCCTGCAGAAGGTGGCACCCCTGAGACGCCGGCTCGACTCGGTCTTCGGATATAGTTCCACCTGCGTCCCATCCATCCTCAGCGGCCGCTGGCCCGTGGAGCATCGCAACTGGTGTTACTTTGTTTATGATCCGAAGAACTCCCCGTTTCGGTCGCTGAGAATGCTGCGTTGGCTTCCGACATCGCTGACCAGTCGGCGCATTGTCCGCCGCCTGCTCACCCGGCTCCTCAAGGTCCATCTGGGTTTCCGCGGCTACTTCGACCTCTACAACATTCCCTTTCGATTCATCCACCTCTTCGATTTCACGGAAAAGAAAAGCCCGCTTCAGCCCGGAGGAATGAACCGCGGAACGAATATCTTTGATTTCCTCGAATCCCAGAAGATCCCGTATTTCGTCAGCAATCCCGAAAAGACCGAGGAGGAGAACCGGGATGAACTCGCCACGCGCCTGCGGGCGGGGGACGTCGACTTCGCCTTTCTGTATTGGGCGGGGCTCGACGGCCTGCTTCACCGGGTGGGCAACCGCTCCCCCGAGGTTCCCGAAAAACTCCGCCGCTATGAGGAATGGATCCACACCCTGTTGGAAGCAGCCCGGAGCCGATATGACGAGATCCACCTGTATGTCTTCAGCGACCACGGGATGGCGAACTGCGACGAGTTGCTCGACCTGAAATCACAAATCGACAGCCTGCCGCTGGCGATGGGACGCGACTATGCCGTGGTGTACGACTCCACCATGGCTCGATTTTGGTTTTTCAATGACGCGGCGCGGACCCGGATCACCAACGCCCTCCAAAAGGAACCCAAGGGTCGCATCGTGCCCGACACCGAGCTTCGGGAAATGCACGCCCTGTTCGAGGACCGTCACTTTGGGGAACTGATCTTCCTCGTCCGCGAGGGGGTTCTCATCGTCCCCAGTCACATGGGGGAGCGTCCGATCCGGGCCATGCACGGATACCACCCCACCGATCCCCACAGTTACGCAAGCCTCCTCACCAACCAGTCCTCCGTTCCGGAAAACATCACCGCCATTCCGCACATTTACCGACTGATGGAGGCGACGGCGCGTCTTGCGCGCGAACGCAATGTCCCGGCCGCGAAGTCCGGCAATCTCCAGCCCTGAAACCCCATGACCGCCTCCGATTCCACCATTGTCCACGTTCCCCGCCGATTTGTGGCGGAGGATTGGGGTGGAACGGAGACGGTGATCCTCGAGATCTCCCGCCAGCAACAAGCCGCCGGCGCAAACCCGGTGATCCTGACCTCGATGGCGCTCGCGACAAAGCGGGGGGAAACCATCGGGGGCGTTCCGGTCCGGAGATTCCCCTACTGCTACCCGTACTTCGGCCTCAGTGAAGCGGATCGTGCAGCCTTGGACCGCAAGGGCGGCAACCTGCTTTCCCTTTCCTTCTTCACCGCGCTGCTGCGCCTGCCGGACGTCCGACTGTTTCACGCCCACGCGCTCAAGCGCCTCGGGGGAGAGGTCCGGACGGCAGCGCGCCTGCGCAAGAAGCCGTTCGTCGTATCGCTGCACGGCGGCGTGTTCGACGTCCCGGCCGCCGAACTGGGGGGCATGATGAAACCCATCGAGGGGCGCTGGGAATGGGGCAAACCCTTCGGGGCGCTGTTCGGATCCCGCCGGGTTCTGGACGATGCTGACGCGGTGATCTGCGTTGGGCAGTCGGAACTCGACAAGGCCCGCGGCGAACTCAGCCACGACCGGGTGGTATATCTGCCCAACGGCGTGGACACCGCCCGCTTTGCCAACGGGAATGGACGCCGGTTTCGGGAGCGCCACGGCATTCCGTCCAACGCCTTCCTCATCCTCAGTCTCAGCCGCATTGATCCTCAGAAGAACCAGCGACTCCTCCTGGAGGCCTTTGCGCGGTTTCACAAGTCGGAGCCGGGCGCACACCTGCTCCTGATCGGACCGGTGACCCACCCCGTTTACGCGGCCGCATTGCGGGAACGCATTGCCGAACTCGGCCTTACCGGTTCCGCCCGCCTTCTACCCGGACTTCGCAATGAGGATCCTGCGCTCGTCGAGGCGTTCCACGCCGCCGACGTCTTCGTCCTCCCCTCCATGCACGAACCGTTCGGGATCGTGGTCCTGGAAGCCTGGAGCTCCGGAACACCGGTGATTGCAAGCCGGGTCGGCGGACTGAAAGCGCTCGTGAAGGACGGCGAAACAGGACTGTTTTTCGACGCAAACCGCGACGACGCCCCGGAGACGCTCGCCGCCCAATTGAAGCGGGTTCAGGGCGACGACGGATTGCGACAACGTCTCGGAGAAGCAGGTCGGTCCGAGGCACGGGCGCACTACGACTGGACCCGAATCGCCCGGCGCCTTGAGGAGATCTACCAGGGCGCGGAAGCCCACGCCGCACGGACCCGGGGCGTCCGGCTTTCCACTCCGATTCCCTCCGGGGTCTCCCCGGGCAGTCCACTCCCATGAATCCAGAACAGGTCCGGCGCAACGTCGTTCGCAGCACCCTATCGGGCTATGTACGCCTCATCGTCCGGATGGGCCTGGGCTTGGTGACCTTCCGACTGCTATACCAGGGTCTCGACGCGGAGGAATTTGGGTTCTGGTCGCTCCTGTGGGCCATCTTTGGGTACGGCATTCTCCTCGACTTCGGATTCGGGTACGCCGCGCAAAAGCGGGTTGCTGAACTTTCGGTGCGCGCCGACTGGAACGAACTGAGCCGCGTGCTCAGTTCCATCGTGGGATTTTACGCCCTCGCGGCGCTGGTAGCCGTCGCGGCCGGGATCCTGTTCTCCGGCCCCCTGATCGACCTGTTTCACGTCAGTGCCTCCAGACGCGAGGAGTTCCGCACCATCCTGATGGTCTTCCTCATCGGGATTGGCGTCGCCTTTCCACTGGGCGTGTTTCCGGAAATCCTGCAGGGACAGCAACGCCTCATCCTCGCCAACAACCTCGCCCTGGCCACCAACGTCGCGAACTTCCTGTGCGTTCTCCTGGTGGTCCGCCTCCATCTCGGATTCCTCACCCTCGTGGTCCTTTCCCTGGCAGGAGTGGTGATCCCCTATTTTGTCGCCCTCGTCCTGGCACTCCGCGCCCTCCCGGGAGTCCGGCTCCGCCCCGCCTATTTTTCGCGAGGCACGCTGTTCCACACGGGTAAGTTCAGTCTGTACGCCTACCTCAACATGCTGGGCAACGTGATGCGCAACAAGGCGGACCAACCCGTGATCAGTTCGATACTTGGAGTGGCGGCGGTCACCCCGTATCAGGCCGGGGGAAAGATCGGTGAAATGTTTGGGCAACTCACCAAACAGATCGCGGACGTGCTCTCCCCGACAGCGGCCCACCTCCATGCCAAAGGGGACCGCGCTGCACTCCGAGACATGCTGATCGGAGGCATGCGCTACAGCGTTCTGCTGGCCACGCCCCTGTACATTCTTTGCGCGGCCTACATGGATGGACTCATCCGCATCCTGACCGGCGTCAAGGAACCCACGGCCGACATGCAGTGGGTCGGACAACTCCTACTGTTTTGGCACTACTCCCTGGTGCTCACCCACTGGGTTTTCAAGCGGATGTTTCTCATGGCCGGACAGGAGCGCCGGATGATGCAACAGGGCGTGGCCGAGGCGGTCTGCAATCTCGCGCTCAGCATCTCACTCACCGTGTGGCTGCGGAGCATTGTCGGGGTCGCGTTGGGATCCGTCATCCCGACGGTCCTCTTCGGGTGGATCCTCCTCTGGGGATGGGCTTCCCATGAGGCGGGCCTTTCACGCTGGGCACTCTTCCGGCGGGTGGTGGTTCCGGCCTGGACCGGGTGCCTCCCAATGATCGTCGCCGCCATCGCGTTGCGTTGCCAACCCTGGTGGCACAGCGGGAGCAACGCCTTCCTGGTGCTTGCCGAAGGGGCGGCGGTGGGTGCGGTGGGCCTCGCGGGATTGTGGCGCTTCGGACTCGATCCGGAGGGACGCGAGCGCCTCGTCTCCAAGCTCGGGAACCGGTTTCGCAGGGCGGCACCCGCCGCCAGCACCCCATGAGCCGCTCCCGCGTCCTCTACCTGGACGTGCCCTTCGAGCACGAGACCGGCGGCGACAAGAATCGCAGCCGATTTTTGTGGTCGGCACTGACCTCCGCCTTCGACACCGACTGGGGACGAATCCTTCCCGCGAACAAACCTCTCCCGCCGGAAACCGAAACCGGAATCCGACCCGTGGTAACATTGCTCAGCGCCCGGAATCCGTGGTGGGAGTCGGATTCCGTCTTTCAGTTCCCGAACGCGGAGCTCGAAAAATTTCGGCACCTCCTCACACAGCGGAACTACGCCGCCGTGGTAGCCCGCTTCCATGCTCCCTGGCACCTCGCCCGGATTGCATCCGAGCACCCCACCCGACCTGCCGTCGTCGTCGATCTCGACATGTTATCGTCCCGGTTGGTGGGGTTGACGTGGCAACAAGCGCCATCCCTGCGCAACCGCTGGTTCCTCATGGAGCGGCTAAAACTTGAGCGCTGCGAACGCGCCCTGATGCGACGTCCATTCCTCGTGCTGCTGAGCAATCCAGAGGAATTGGCGGACGTGCGGCGCCGCGGCGTTCCCAGGGAGCCCCCCTGCCGGCTCGAAGTCCTGCCCAATGTCATGCCGGACCCGGGACACGTCTCGGCCGACACGGCATTTCCCCGTCGTTCGGGCATCCTTTTCTTCGGCAGCCTGAACTCTGCCGCCAACACCGATGCCTTCCGGCACCTCGCGGACGACCTGTTGCCGGGCCTCGCGCCAACCCTGCGGCGTTTGGGCGCCCGCATCGAGGTCGTGGGACGGAATCCGCCCGCCTGGTTCGCGGATCACCTCCGGGGACCAAACGGCGACCTGGTGTCGCTGGTTGGCGGCGTCCCGTCGATGGACCTCGCGATTCGGAACTCCCGCTTCGTTCTCCTGCCCCTCCGCGTGGCTTCCGGGACCCGAACCCGCATTCTTGAGGCGGCCGCGGCCGGACGGGCCGTCGTCACCACCCCCATCGGTGCGGAAGGCATCGACGTGGGGGATGACGCCTGTATCGCCGACACGACCGACGGACTCGTCGCTGCCGCGGTACGTTGTCTTGAACATCCTGCGGAAACCGACGCGCTCGGACTTCGACTCCGGCATCGTTGCCTCGCTCGATATTCATCGGACCGGGTGGGGGGCGACTTCACTCAACTCCTCGCCTCATGGATCGGCGATTGCAAGGGACGGACGCCTGAGCCATGAGCGACCCGTTCGTCAGCATCATCATGCGGTCCTACAACGAAGGGTGGGCCCTCCGGGAGACGTTGCCCGCGCTCCGCTCCCAGAACCACTCGGCGTGGGAGTTGATCGTCATCGATTCCGGCTCCACCGACGGCTCGGTGGAACTCATTCGCGCCGCCAAGCCCGCCCACTTCGTCCAGATCACCCCGGCCGAGTACAATCCCAGCCGGGTGATGAATCACGGCATGCGTCTCGCCCGTTCGCCCTTTGCAATCTTCCTGAATGCCGACGCCACCCCGCAGGGTCCGGGATGGCTTCGTCCCCTGGTGGACGCGCTCCAAAATCCCGCCGTGGCCGCCTGCTTTGGCCGGCAAATCCCCCGGCCGGACTGTGAAGCCGTCTACGCCTGCGACTATGACCGATGCTTCGGCCCCGACCGCGAATCCGCAACCTGGGACCATTTCTTCAGCATGGTTAGCAGCGGGCTGCGGCGGGATGTCTGGGAACGACGCGGATTTCGGGAGGATCTTCAATACGCGGAGGACGACGAGTACACGCGTTGGTGCCGCGCCTCCGGATACCGGGTGGAGTACGTGGCGAACTCGGTGGCCGTGCACTCGCACAACTACACCGCGGCCCAGGCACGGAAGCGCTCCGCGGGAGACGCCCGAGCCATGGCCGCCACTTGGCCGGGGACGGAGTCCGATTTCGGGTTCCTTCGAACCGTTCTGTTAGGGTGGCTGCGCGATCTGCGCAAGGACGCCCGATTCTGTCTCCGGGAACGGCGCCTCCGGGAGCTGCCCCATGCGGCACGCATCCGATGGGCCCAGCGCCGCGGACGACTGGAGGGATTCCGAAAGGGATGGCGGGACTACCGCAAAGCCGGAGGGGCGCCCGCATGAGTGCCAAACGCTTCACCCTCGACGGAAGTGACACCCTGGAGGCGTACCTCGGGGACCTTTGCGGAAGAGTTCGCGACGGGATCCGCGGACTGATCCCGGCGGACCGTCTCGACGCGGTCCTTCTTGGCGGGGGCTATGGTCGCGGCGAAGGAGGCGTCCTGCGCACCCCCTCTGGCGACCGCCCCTACAATGACCTCGAATCCTTCGTTTTTGTCCGGGGCAATGCCCTGCTCGCCGAGCGGCGGTTCCGCGGACCGTTGCACGAACTGGGCGAGCGACTCTCCCCCGGCACGGGCCTCGACATCGAATTCAAGGTGCTCACCCTGGATCGGCTGCGCCGCAGTCCAACCACCATGTTCTACTACGACCTGGTGCAAGGACACCAATGCCTCGTGGGGAATGAATCCGCCCTGGCCGGCTGCGAACATCACCGGGACGCGACCCGGATTCCGCTTCACGAGGCGACCCGCCTGCTGATGAACCGCTGCTCCGGACTGCTCTTTTCCCTCGAGCGTTTGGAGCGGGATTCCTTCGGCCCCGAGGAAGCCGACTTCGTGGGGAGAAACGTCTCCAAAGCGCAGCTGGCCTTCGGGGACGTCCTGCTTACGGCGGCGGGCCAATACCACTGGAGTTGCCGAGAGCGCCACGAACGACTCAAGCATCTGGTGGCAGCCGATGAGCCGGGCCTGTTTCCTCGTCCCGAGGCTGCCATGATCGGACGTGAGCTCGTGGCGCAACATCGCGAAGGGGTGGAATTCAAATTGCACCCCATCCGATCGACGCTTTCCCGGGAAGCACTCGCGGAGCGCCATGAGCGCCTGGTCCGGCTCGGTCTTGACCTGTGGTTGGCGCTGGAGAATCGGCGGATCGGGATCGGATTTCCCAGCGTCTATCACTACGCCAACTGGCCGGGAAACAAATGCCCGGAACAGCCCGGCATCCGAAACCGTCTCGTCAATCTCCGCGCCTTCGGCCCCCGGGTGCTCCTGCAGTCCGGCGCGGGACGCCACCCACGGGAACGGCTTCTGAACTCCCTGCCGCGGCTCCTCTGGCTGCGGTCCGGCGGAGCACCGATGGATCCGGAATATTTGCCCCTGCTTCAACGGGATCTCGATACCCAGGCCCCCGACTTTCCAAGCCTGGTCGGCGCCTACGCCAAGCTATGGAGCCGTTTCAACTGAACCATGTTTGAAATCCTCAGAGCCGACGTCCGCAGGAACCTTCAGGACTACGCCCCGCGCGGATTCCTCCACCGCGCCGCGCTGTGCCTGACCTTGAACAGCATTCACGCCGTGGCCTTGATCCGCCTGCAATCCTGGTGCGCCGCGCACCGGTTGCCCACGATCGTCCCGGCCAAACTGCTCTTCTGGTTCTTCGGGATTGAAGTCAGCCGCCACGCCGTCATCGGCCCGGGCCTCCGACTCCCCCATCCGATGGGTCTGATCATCGCGCCCCAGGTCGTGATCGGGAAGGATTGCGATCTCTACGCCGACGTTCGTCTGGTTCTCGCGCACGGAGCGAAGCAAGGCCCTCAGATCGGGGACCACGTGTTCCTGGGGGACGGCGCCAAGGTGGTGGGCAATGTCCGTGTCGGCGACCACGCCGTGATCGGAGTCTCCTCGGTGGTCACCCGGGATATTCCGTCCAATGCCACCGCCGTCGGTATACCCGCCCGTGTCGTGGACGAAAACAACACGAGGGCCCAGGACACCCGTTAAATCTCTTTCGATTGTTCCCAGATCCCCATCGCCCATGAAGACCATCATTACCGGAGTCACCAGCTTCCGAAACCACGGGGTCGAAGCCCTGGTCACGACGCTCGTCGAACAACTCCGCTCCCGCCTTCCCCAACCAGAGTTCCTGGTCCTCGACCGGGTTCCCGAGTTCGACGCGTCCCGGGTTCGCGAGACGGACGTACGCTTTGCCCTGGATCTCACCGCCAAGCCCCATTTCAGCTCCCGGCTTCGCGCGATGATCCTGAAATTATCAAACCAGGTCGAGGCGCTGGCCCGCGACTACCAGTCCACCCTGCGCGAGTTCCAAACTGCGGATCTCGTGGTGGCGACCGGCGGGGACGTGTTCGCGTCGGAGTATGGACACCGTTCGCTGCTGTCCCACCTCGCCCCACTTCAGGTGGCGCGGGACCTGGGGAAGCCCTTCTTTTTCGCCGCCCATTCCATTGGCCCGTTCAAGTCGGCTGCGGATCGAAAGGCCTTTCTCGACGTGGCGAAGGACGCCGCGGGCATCAGCGTCCGGGAGGGCAAGTCCTACGACTATGTCACGCGGGAACTCGGATTGCCGCAGGACCTGGTGGCCCACACGGCCGACGCGGCATTCCTCCTGAAGCTTCCTGCACCGGAACGCCTCGCCCGACTGCGCGTGTATCACGGATTCCACGGATCCAGGCCCGTCATCGCCCTCACCCCTAGCCAGGCCATCTGCAATTGGATGAATTCCGACTACGACCAGCACTTCCGGACCTGGTGCGCCGTGGTGGATATGCTCCTGCGCGAACTCGACGCCGGAATCATCTTCGTGCCTCACGTCCAGGAAATCTCACCCAAGAACGATGACCGGGTCCTGGCCACCGAACTGGTCCGCCACTTCAACTTTGACCCGCGGCTCCAGATTGCGGGCGGGGATTACTCCGCGTCGGAATTCAAGGGGATCATCAGCCAGTGCGACATGGTGGTCTCCGAGCGGATGCACTCCTGCATCGCCGGATTGTCGAGTGCGGTCTGCACGGTCGCGATCGGCTATTCCGTCAAGGCGGAGGGCATTCTCGGCGACCTTTTTGATCCGAACCAGATCCGTGATGGTCTGCTGCTCCCCGTGAAGGACTTTCTCGATCCGGCGTTTGCCTGCGAGAAGGTCCGCCGGGCGTGGGGTATGCGCCAGGCCGTGAAAGCGCGGCTCGAGGAGCGACTCCCGGGCGTGCGGGAAAAAGCCGCCCGCACCTTTGACCTGATCGCCACCCGGATGTCGTCCGGCAAGTGAGCCCGGGGTCGATGTTTATTCGATGTCGGTTGATTCCGTTCGACGGGCGCGGGCGGATTCGCGGACGGAGGAAACCTGATCCGCTTGGAGTTGTCCCAAGAGTCGCTCCACCGACGGATCTCCCGGCGTCATTCCCGCGACGGCGAGGGCGACCTGGGATCGGACCCTTGGATCGGCATCCCCGGCCAACCGCTCCAAAAGTGGCAGAAGGATTTTCGGAACCGGGAGATCCGCGCCGGCAAACTGGACAGCAAAGGCGCGGTTGGCTCCGCGCGGATCCAGGGCGGCCTCCAACAGCGCCATCCGGATCGCGGGCATCTTCGGCATTTCAATCAGTGCCGGCCCCACGGTGATGGCGCGGTCCCGTGCCACTGGAAACCGGGGCAGCAGGCCGCGAAGCGGAGCCGGCATTCTCCGCCGGAAGCGGTCCCAGGCCCGAAACCCACTCAATTCGGGTCGTGTGAAGGAACGAACCAAGACCCGCTGCCCTTCATAGGAGAGGGGCCAATCCGGAAGTCGGGCCGTGTCCGCGGCGCGCACCCGAAGGAAATCCTCCAGCCACCGGTTCGCCTCCCGTTCCGCGGGCGAAGGACGCTGGATCCAGTAAAGGGCCCCGGCCAGACACGCTACCAAACCCACCAACCATCCCCCGCGCAGCCGCCAGTGGCGGTCTCGGCCCGAGGGGCTGCCTGTCGCCGGCTCCTTCATCCGGCGGCGGGAAGCGGCTCGGAGATCCGAAGAATCCCGCGGGCACGCCCGGTGGTCTCATCAAGATCGAGAACGCATCCGTTCAGAAGGATTCGCGAGTCACACACTCCGAATTTCTGCGGGGTGTGACGTAGAAATCGTTCCACGACCGGACGCCATTCCCGTCCCAAGACCCCGTCGTGCCCCCCGGTGAATCCCGCGTCGGTCAGGCAGGCCGTTCCTCCCGGGAGGATCCGTTCGTCGGCGGTCTGCACATGGGTGTGGGTGCCGATCACTGCGCTGACCCTGCCGTCCAAATGCCAGCCGAGTGCAATCTTCTCCGACGTCGCCTCGGCATGAAAATCAACCAGGATCACCGGCGTACGAGTGCGGGCCTGCTCCGCAAGAGCCGCTCCAACCACGAACGGATTCTCCAACGCCGCCATGAACGTCCGTCCCTGAAGATTCACGACGGCGAGGGGCGCAATACCGGACTTCTCAACGACCGTGAGACCGCGACCTGAAACGCCGTCCGGATAATTCGCCGGACGAAGGAAGCGGGGTTCCGAGGTCAGCAGCAATACGGTGTCCTTTTGGTCCCACAGGTGGTCGCCCGACGTGATGAGATCCACGCCCGCCTCAAAGATCTCCCGGGCGGTTCCCACCGTGATGCCGGCGCCACCGGCGGAGTTCTCCCCGTTGGCGACGACGTAATCAAGCGCATGCCGTTCCCTCAGGACCGGCACCAACTGGCGGACCGCCCGTCTCCCGGGTTCGCCCACGATGTCGCCGATGAAGAGTACCTTCATGTGGGCGAGGGTGGATGTCTCGACGGCCCCGCACAAGGCGCGTTGACGGGGCAGCATCCTTCGCCCCACCCGCACTTTTTTACTTGGGGCACCGGCACGACTTCTGAAAGCTGGGCTCATGCATCTCCGTTCGCTCGTTCTGCTGCTCCTGGCTGCGCGCACCCTGGCCGCCCCTGCCGACGACATGGCATCCGCCGCCAAGACATTCCTCGCGGCGCTGACTCCGGAACAAAAGGCAAAGGCGGCGTTCGTCTTCGAGTCCCCTGAACGCGAGAATTGGCACTTCATCCCCAAGGACCGCAATGGACTTCCGCTCAAGGAAATGTCCGCCGCCCAACGCCATCTGGCCTACGCACTGCTCAATTCCGGATTGAGCCACAGCGGTTATAACAAGGCGGTCACCATTATGAGCCTGGAACAGATACTCCAAGATCTTGAAGGACCGAACCGCAAGTTTCCGCGCGATCCCGAGCTGTATTACGTCAGTGTGTTCGGCGAACCCGGACCCAAGGGAGCCTGGGGTTGGCGGGTGGAGGGACACCACCTCTCGGTCAACTTCACCTTGTTGGACGGTGCCGTGGTTGCCGGAACGCCGAGTTTCATGGGGACCAATCCCGCCGAGGTCCGGACGGGCGGACGCGCCGGGCTTCGCGTGCTTGGAACGGAGGAGGACCTGGCTCGAACCCTCGTCCATTCCCTCAACGATGATCAGCGCCGGCAGGCGGTCGTCCAACCGAAGGCCCCGGATGACATCCTGACGGTCGCGGCCGCGGTCGCCGACATCGGTGCGGCCAAGGGTCTCCGGTTTTCCGACATGAACGCGGACCAAAAAGACTTGGTCCGGAGGATTCTCCGGGCGTACGTGGGACGACTTCGCGGGGACCTCGCCGAGGCCGACCTGAAGGCCATTGAGACCGCGGGACTCGACCCAATCGTTTTCGCCTGGGCGGGCGGCTTGGAACGGGGACAAGGGCACTACTATCGGGTTCACGGGCCCACCTTCCTTCTGGAATACGACAACACCCAGAATGACGCGAATCACGTCCATGCCGTCTGGCGAGAATTCAAGGGGGACTTCGGTCGGGATGTGCTCGCGGATCATCTCCGGGCAGCCCACGGAAAATAGGATGTCAGGGCTCGCGGGTGGCCGGCTCACCTTCGGCATGCCATCCCGACTTCCGGCTTCTCACCCTGCGCGGCCTGCCTAGGCTCTCGCGCGCATGACGCCCCTGCTCCGGCCCCCTCCCACCGCCCGTACGCGGCTGCTGGCCGTCTTTGGCTCGCCCGTGCGCCACTCGGCATCCCCGGCCATGCACAACGCCGCCCTGGAGGAACTCGGGCTCGACTGGACCTACGTCGCCTGCGCAGTGGACTCCGACCATTTGAAGGAGGCCCTCGAAGGCGCCCGGCGCATGGGCTTCGCCGGAGTCAATCTCACCGTGCCGCACAAACAACTCGCGGTGCCGCTCATGGATGTCCTGCACCCATCCGCCCGCGAGTATGGGGCGGTCAATACCGTGGTATTTGAGGGGGAGGATGCGGAGGGACTTTGGCGTCCGGTGGGACAACTCCGCGATCCGTCCGGCCCTGTGCGCCTGCATGGCTACAATACCGACGCCGACGCCCTGGTCCGCGCGCTCGGCGAGGATCTGGCGATCGAGTCACGCGCCTCCCGCATCCTGCTTCTGGGAGCCGGCGGAGCGGCTCGGGCGGCGGCCCTGAGACTTGCCGATGAGCAGGTCGGCGAACTCTGGCTGGTCAACCGGTCGATGGAGAAGGCTGAGGCCCTGGCCCGCGAAATCGCCGAGCGCTCGCTCGTGACGGACGTCCGCCTCGGCTATCCGGAGGGGGATGTCGAAGTCATTCTCAATGCCACCTCACTCGGGTTGAAGGAGTCGGATCCCCTGCCCCTCGACATCAGCCGTTTTCCCCTGACCCAGGCGGACGGCGTTTACGACATGGTTTACCGGCCCGCGGAGACCCGACTGCTCCGCGCCGCCCGGGAGGCGGGCTGTCGGACCGCCAATGGACTGGGAATGCTGCTCTATCAGGGTGCCGCCGCCCTGGAGTTGTGGACGGGTCGCCCGTCGCCGGTCGAAACCATGCGGCGCGCCCTCAAGGCCGAAGTCTACGGAGCCACCTCATGACCGACCGCTATCTCGGGCTTCCCCTCGATTTCTGGCGGCCGGAGTTCCTCGGAATGCCGTATCCGCTCTGGACCTTCGCGGTCGCGGCGCTCGGTCTGATCGTCGGCAGCTTCCTCAACGTGGTGATCCACCGGATGCCCCTCGGCGAGAGCGTCGTTTCGCCTCCGTCCCACTGCCCGAAATGCAGCACCCGGATTCCCCTTCGCTTCAACCTTCCGGTGATTTCCTGGCTGGCCCTCCGCGGACGCTGCGCCTTTTGCGGGGCACCCATTTCCCCCCGGTATCTGCTGGTGGAAGTCTTTACCGGACTGGTGTTCGTCTCCACCTGGCTGGTCTTCGGCCAAGAACAGCCGTGGATGGCCTTCGCCCTGTGCCTGCTCTTCGCCGGGTTCATCGCGGCAACCTTCATTGATCTGGAACACCTGATCATCCCCGACGAAATCACGCTGGGCGGCACGGTGGCGGGCTTCCTTCTCTCCGCCGCAGTCCCAGCCCTTCAGCATACGGACGGTTCCCTGGACGCCATGAAGCGCAGCGGACTGGGCATCGCGGTGGGAGCGGGCATTGTCTATCTGGTGCTCCGCCTCGGGAAAATGGCCTTTGGGCGTCAGCGCATTGATTTTTCAGAGGTCAGCCGCGTGCGATTCCTCGAAAGCTCCGTGCTGCTGCCGTCCGGGGAAATGTCCTACGAGGAAATCTTCTACCGTCCCTCGGACACGGTGCGCCTTCACGCCCACCGACTGGAACTGACGGACCGTTGTTTCTGCGACCAACCAGTGGAGCTGCGACTGGCCGCGCAACCCGCCACCCTCCGCGTGGGCGGGGAGGAGTTCAAAGCCGAGGAGGAACCCTACATGGTGGCCGAGACCGACCGGATCGAACTGCCCCGGGAAGCCATGGGACTGGGTGACGTCAAGTTCATGGCGGCGATCGGAGCCTTCCTCGGATGGCAGGCCGCCGTCTTTTCCCTGATGTTCAGCGCCGTCATCGGAACGGTCGTGGCCCTGGGCCTCATTGCCCTCGGGCGCCAGACGCTTTCCGGGCGGCTCGGGTACGGTCCTTACATCGCCGCCGCCGCCATGGCCTGGGTTTTTGGCGGCCGCGAGGTGGCGCTCCGTTGGATCGGATTCTAGGCCTTGGAGGCCGAACCTCAATTTCCCTCCGGAACTATTCCACCGTCACCCGAAGCAGTCGGGCGGCGGCGACCGTCGGGGGTTCCACCACCACCGGGCCTCCGACCGCCGAAATCGGAATGACTCCCAGGCTGGACCAATTCGCGACAGGAACCGGCTCCCGGGATTCCAGCCGGTAGGTGCGCCCCGCTTCCGCCGTGAAGCGGAGCTGAACCACTCCCTTTCCAGTCGTGGCTGCAATCACCTGCGGCGTCACGGGCGGAGCAATGGATTCCACGTCCCAATTGGCCGGGTCATTGCCAAAGCTTCGAACCTCCTTTCGCAACAGCGCAGCACCCGAACCGGGAGGAACCACCGGCCAGGGGGCGGTAACGGAATACCCAATCGACTCGACCTCGACATAGGGAACGAATC
Organism: Verrucomicrobiota bacterium; assembly: GCA_046346705.1. Lineage (GTDB taxonomy): Bacteria > Verrucomicrobiota > Verrucomicrobiia > Limisphaerales > UBA9464 > UBA9464. Next base: position 289,206 of record JAXMHR010000004.1, read on the forward strand.
CCGCGTCGGGATGGGGAGGCAATTGAGGTGGGTCCGGTTTGTAAAGGATCACCCGGCCGGAACCGTCGCCCAGTGATCCGGTCCACGGGCCGAGGACCCGAACGTTGGGCGGGACGGAAAATCGGGAGCGAAACAGTTCGGGTGCAATGCCCACCACCAGAAGCCGCTGGCCCGGCTCCAATTGGACGTCTTGGGGAAGATCAAATTCCACATCGCCCCGGATTCTCCATGTGTTCTCGGGATGCAGAGGATCGAACAACGGAGCCGTGACCGACTGGATGGACTCGAGTTCCAGAAACTCGTCTGCGGACGCGCCGGAAGCAGGCTGGATTCTGCGTACGACGACGGGACCCACGAGCGGCCCTGCGTTGGGAGCCCCCTTCCCGGCACGGAATTCCGTGAGAAAATCGGGCGGGTACGTCATGTCTATCGCGGTGCCAAAGGTTTGTCGTTGCAGCGTGGTGATGGGGCCGGTCCCCTCCGGATACCGGCCCACAGGAATTCCATTGGCCGTGGCGCCAAAGCGAATGGCGTCCATCCAGTAGGCCAACTGGCCCTTGGAGTCCGTGGACATCAAAACGGCTTCGTCACCATGCGCCGAATTGAACCGAAAAATCTTTTGTCCGGACGCGGGATTCGCGGGGCTGAATTGATACTCGTAAATAACGACCCGCCCGTGGGGGGGAAGCAGCGTGTTGGTGGGAATTTGAAACTTCGTCGGATCAGACTGTTGGTTGGACAGATACCAGCCATCCATGCGGATCGTTTCCCCGGTAAGGTTGAGAAACTCGATGGCGTCCTCGAAGGGAGGATCCGTGTGAGCCAACACCTCATTGATCACCACCCGATTCAGCGGACCGGCTCCCGCGCGCCCCGGTGAGCCGAGCCATTCGCTGCTAGCGCGCCAATTCGCCGGGTCATTGAGATCTCCCGAGGGATCCACCGGCTCCAGGGTGCTTCCCAAGCCGTTGGGACGCGAAGGCCAGTCACCCGACGGCAGGTAGGAAAAATCCACCAGTGTCACTCCCGCCGAATTCATGAGGGTGACCCGCTCGCCATCCGAGGAAAACCCTCCGGAAAAAGCGCCATCCGCCAACCGGATCCCGGTGCCGTACCTCGCCTGAAATTTCGAACGGTCCCGCACCACCACGATGCGCTCTCCGGCAGCGAGCGATTCGTTTCGAGTAAAGGTGTATCCGACACCCCGGGTAAACGTCAGCCCCTGAAGCGGGATTCCCGCCGTTCCGGTGTTGACCAGTTCAATGAAATCGAAGTCGGCGCCTTCCGGATCGTTGTAGTTCAACTCCCCGACGGAAATCCCCGCCCCGAGCAGGCGGACCATCCCACAGGCAAAAGCCAGAATAAGCCTCTGCACGGTGCGGGTCGGGCGAAGGATCGGACGCATTCCTGAAGCAAGCAGGTTCCGGACCTTCTCAACCGCACAATCCCGGTTCAGTTCCCGGAATGGGGCGGGCGAAGGCCCACTTCGGCGGCAATATCGGAAAACTCCTCCCGACTGACCTCATGAAGCTCCTTGCCCCTTCGCTGGAGCTTCTCGTTGATCTTGATGGCCTTTTCGGTCATGGCCTCGTGCGTTTCCGCGGTTCCACCGACCAGGGCGAAGTTTTTTCCGGTCGTCACGCGCTTATGGCCGTCGGAATCAAGGCCGACCCCGAGCAGGACGGCTTTCGGCGGCTTTCGAGCGGCCGCCTTGGGCTTGGATGCATCTGCCATGTCGGGACGGTACGGGGGACGGAGCCAACGGCAAGGGCCAATCCCAAGTCTGCCGGTTGGGATTCAACTTGCCCCGTCAAGTGAGAATTTGATACCTCTTTGCGCGCCATGGCAGCTATCGGCCGGTTTCAAAAAGGGGAGGAGATCTTTCACGCGAAGGTGGTGGATGGAGAACTGTTTAAGCTGATCGGAGACGTCTACGGCTCCCCATCCTTCGAGAAGAAGCCCACGGCCCTGAAGGGAGTAAAAACCCTGGTCCCCGTCGTCCCGTCGAAGATCATCGCGGTGGGACTCAACTACGCCGACCATGCCCGGGAGTCGGGCAAGCCGCTGCCGAAGGAGCCGCTCTTCTGGTTGAAGGCTCCCACCTCATTGATCCCGGATGGAGCCAAAATCGAGGTCCCCTTCGGAAATCATCGCACCGATTTTGAGGCTGAACTGACGATCGTGATCGGCCGGCGCATGCGCAACGTGACACCGGCCGCGGCGGCGCGCTACATCTTCGGATACACCGCCGCCCAGGACGTCACAGATCGGACCATTCAAAACGGCGAAAGCCAGTGGGCCCGGGCTAAGTCGTTCGACACGTTCACGCCGCTCGGGCCTTACATCGAGACGAAGATCGACCCCCACGATCTCAACATTCAACTCTTCCAGAATGGCCAGTTGCGTCAGAACAGCAACACGAGCCAGATGATCTTCAATTGCTTCGATTTGGTGAGCTTCATCTCAACCAACATGACCATGCTCCCCGGAGACGTGATCCTCACCGGCACTCCGGCTGGCATTGGTCCCATCGAATCCGGCGACCGGCTTGAGGTCCGCATCCAGGGATTGGCCCCCTTGGTGAACACGGTGAAATAGTCACCAGTGTTCCCGCCGCGAGCGTTTCCAACTTGAATTTTTGGCCGCCGCGGAAGTCCCTTCCGGGTGCCCCAGAAGCGGATCCATCGTCCCCCGCCTGTTTCCGTGTCGTGTCCGGATTCCCGGGTCCTCCCGCGGATCCGTCCCTTCCCCAGCGACACACTTCTTCCTTTGCTGCTGGCCCTCTTCGGATTCGGCGCCTGCCCGAATGCGTTCTCCGATCTTCCTCAAGCCCGACTCCTCAGCGTGTTTCCCCCGGGCGCTGCCGCCGGGTCAACCAATGAGGTTTCGGTCAGCGGCACGGATCTCGAGGATCCGGAAGGACTTCGGTTCTCAGATCCGCGCATCCGCGCGCTCAGGAGTGGATCCAATTCCGCCACCTTCCAAGTCATCGTTCCAGACGAGGTCCCCCCGGGCCCGGTCCAGGTGCGTTGGACCGGACGTTTTGGAACCTCCAATCCCCGAACCTTCGTCATCGGAACCGGACCGGAGATTCTTCTGAATCCCACCAATACGTCCGCCGCCACGGCACTGAAGTTGGACACCCCCGCCGTGGTCTCCGGTCGGCTTCCCGCGGGCCAGACCCTTTGGTTCCGATTTCGCCCCCACGCGGGTCAGCGGTGGATCGCCGAAGTGCCGGTGCGGTCCCTCGAGACCCGACTGGAGCCCATACTGAGGGTTTTCGATGCCGCAGGACAGGCATTGGAGTCTTCACGCCGGGGTTGGGTCGAGGTGCCGTCCACGAAAGGGGAGGTCTTGATCCAGATGTGCGACGTCACCTACCGCGGCGGGGACGAGTTCCCCTTTCGGTTTTCTGTCACCGCGAACCCCCGAATTGAATTTGCCATACCCCAGGTCCTGAATCCGGGCATCACCAATCGCGTGACGCTCTTCGGGCGAAATCTGGAAGGGGGGAAACCTTCCCCTCTCATGAGCGCCGACGGCAGCCTGCTCGAGCAGACGACCGTGGACCTGGTCGGAACGGGGCCCGCAGCCCCGCCCGACACTACCTTGAGTCTGCTGGGACGCCCGGCTTCGGCCTTCCTGACCCACGAGGTCACCGCGTGGCGATTGTCCGGCAGCAATGGAGTTTCCAACCCACTGCTGTTTGGCATCTCCACCAATCCCATCGTCATTGCGCCTCTCGGGTCGGGTACGCCCCCGGCCTCACCGGTCCCGGTGCAACCCCCGGTCGAATTCCATGGGCTGTTTCCCCGCCGCGGCGAGCTGAGTGGGGTCACCTTCGAGGCGCACAAGGGGGACAAATACTGGATCGAACTCTGGGCGGAACGCTTCGGCTTCGCGGCCGATCCGGCCGCCGTCGTCCAGCGTCAGCAAGCCACAAAAAACAACCCCGACAATGCCCCATACACCGACGTGATGGAGTTGGGGGACAACGAATCCAACCCCGGTGGTTCCGAGTTCAATTGCTTCACACGGGATCCCGTCGGTCGCTTCGAGGCTCCGGAGGACGGGACCTACCGGATTCTTGTCCGGGATTTATTTCATACAACGGGGAAGGGACCGCGCCTGCCATACCGATTATCCATCCGACGGGAATCCCCCTCCTTCGCCCTGGTAGCGCTCCCCGTGCAACCCATCCGGGCCAATGACAATGACCGCGCGATCCATCCGCTCGCACCGTTTTTGCGAAAGGGTGGCGTCGAAATGATTCGGGTCGTCGCCCTCCGTCGCGACGGCTTCAACGGGGAGATCGAACTGACCGCGCGCGGTTGGACCAACGGTGTGACGTCGGAACCCACGCGGATCCCGGCCGGTCAGAACGTCGGCTTTGTCCCGGTCATCGCCGGCATCGAGGCTTCCGGTCTTCAACACCCAATCATCACGGGCCGGTCCATACCTCCGGGAACTGCGCCGGATGCGGTCGCCGTGATGGCCGCCGCAGGGCCGATCGCCGATTTCAATGATTCCGTGGTCCCCTTCCACGTGGCCACAGAATCCTTGGTGGATCTCAGTTCGTCCGAGTGGGCGCCCGTCGCCATAGAAATCCCCCCGGGCCGCACCTTCGAAGCGCCGACCGATGGCAAGGTCTCCATTCCTCTTGTGGTCATCCGGCGCGGGGAATTCAACGGGGCGTTCAGCCTGAAACTGTCGGGGCGTCCGGAATTCGACAAGGCCAAGGAAGCCTCCGTTCCCGAGAAGGCAACCAACGTAACCCTGGAGATCAACTTGTCTGAGGCGAAGCCGCCGGAAGGCGTGTATCGAATCTGGCTGCAGGGACAGACGGCGGGAAAATATCGCAACAATCCCGAGGCCCTGGCCGCGGCCGAGGCGGAGGTCAAGGCCGCCGACGCGGCCATTGCCGCCGCATCCGCAGCCGACAAACCCAGGCTTGAGGAGCGTCGCAAGGCGGCTGAGGAAAAGCGCAAGGCGGCCGAGGAAAGGGCGAAACCCCGGGATGCCGGCTTCCGAGTCTATTCCCGACCGTTCGACCTTCGCATCCTTCCCCCGCCCAAATCCGAGGCAAAGCCGGAGGTAAAACCGTGAGGACACCGTTTTCCATCCTCGCGCGAATCGCACGTTGGATTGTGGCGATCCCGCCGACCCTCGGAATCGTATCCGCCCGCGCCGCCGAACCGGCTCCATCCCCTGGGATCGAAATCGCCCGGAGCGACCGGACCGACCCCGTCGACTTCTATCGCGAGGTGGTTCCCATCCTTCAGGTCAATTGCCTGCCGTGCCACAACAAGACCACCACGAAGGCGGACCTGCTCCTGGAAACTCCGGCGGACATGCTCAAAGGTGGGGAATCAGGCCCCGCGGTCGTCCCGGGAAAGTCCTCGGATTCGCTCCTACTCCAACTGGCCGCCCATCGACAGAAGCCCCGCATGCCCCCCAAGGATAACAAGGTGAATGCGGTCAATCTCTCCCCCCAGGACCTCGGATTGCTGGCTCTGTGGATTGATCAAGGCGCGAAGACCACCGGCCATGCGGAGGAGCGAATCACCTGGAAGCCCCTGCCCGCCGGGCTCACTCCCATCCTTTCCGTCGCCGTCGCCCCGGACGGCCAATTCGCGGCCGCGGGACGCGGAAACAGGATCGATCTCTACCACCTTCCCACCGGGACTTGGGTGGGATCCCTCACCGATCCGGCATTGGAATCCGGAGCTCACCGGGATTGGGTCAACGCCCTCGCGTTCAGCCCGGATGGCAGGACCCTCGCCTCGGGTGGCTTCCGGGAAATCAAGATTTGGACGCAGGAAACGCCACAATGGAAACCTGCGGCGATCCCCGCAACCGCCGTAGTCGGTACGAATGGTTCCTGGCGAAGTCCGGACGGGCTTCGTGTGGCAACGCAAGGAACCAACGGGGCGGTGATCCTTTCGGATGGGTCCGGTACCCGGATCGCCGAACTCCGGATCCATCCTGAGGAGAAACTGGCGTTGACGCGTGCGCGGGCCGACGTGGATCGGTCGCGACGCACCCAGGAGCGGGAAAAGGCCCGCCTCGAAGCCGCCGAGAAGGAGGTTCAAGCACAACTCGACCGATCGAAGAAGGCGCGGGATGCCGCAACCGCGGCCGCGAAGATTCTCGCAGAGAAGGACGCCGTGCTCGCGGCGGCCCAACGGGAACTGGTCCTCGCCACCGTCCGCCGCGAGGTCGCGGAACGACTCGCCGCGGGAAACACCAACGCCCCGGACCTGAAGGCGGCTGAGGAACGGGTCAAGTCCACTCGCACCGCGCAGGAGAAGGCCGAGGGAGACCAGCGCCCGGCAGCCCTGAAAGCCTCCACTTCCGACAATGAGCTGGTTCTGTCCTTCGAGGGCATTGCCCGCGCCGAAAGCACCCGGGCCCGGGCCCTATGGCGCCTCCGGGAAGCTGGCGACGATCTCAATGCGGCGGAGTCCGCCTTGAAGATCGCGGAGATGAACCGCGACCGAAAATCATCCCCGCCGGTGGCGGTCGCGTTTTCCCCGGACAATCTCTGGATTGCGACCGCGGATCCGGACGGAAGGATCACCCGCTGGGCGGCCACCAACGGAATTCCGGTGGACAGCCATCGGGCTCCGGGTGCCGTGCGCTCGCTCACCTTCACCGCCGCGGACCAGTTGGCCGTGCGCACGACCAACGAATCCCTCACACTCGACCTCAAACCCCACTGGACCTGGCTCAAGACTTTGTCCGGAACCAACGACAGCCGGCTTGGGGACCGGGTGAACGCCCTTGCCTTCAATCCCGACGGCCAATGGCTGGCTAGCGGCAGCGGAGAACCCTCACGCAGCGGCGACCTTTGGTTCTGGGATACTCGGACCTGGGTTCCTGTTTTCGGACTACCCCAACTTCACAGCGATGCCGTGCTTTCGGTTGCATTCTCCCCGGACGGACGATCACTGGCCAGCGGCGGGGCCGACCGCTTTGCGCGGCTCGTGGACGTCGCTTCAGGACGCCAGGTGCGCATCTTCGAAGGTCATACCGGACACGTCCTCGGAGTCGGATGGCGTTCCGACGGACAATCCCTCGCGACGGCCGGGGCCGACCTCCAGGTCAAATTCTGGGATCCGGCTTCGGGCGAGCGACGCAAGGTGGCAACGGGGTTCGGACATGAGGTCACGGCCATCGTCCATCTGCCAGGAACCGATCATTGGCTGGCCGGCTCCGGAGATGGCGGTCTGCGGGTGCTCAACGAGAATGGGGAAAAGGTGCGGAGCCTGACGGGCGGGGATGATTTTACCCAGTCGGTCGCCATCACGCAGGACGGGCAAACGGTGGTCGCCGGGGGCCAGGACGGGGCACTCCGGGTCTGGTCTGCGGATCAGGAGCAGCCCCGGCTCGTATTCCCTTCCGAGACTCCTGCCCCCGCTACGGCTTCGAAGCCATAGGGGCCCTCCTCCAAGGCCTCCTTACTTCTTGCCGCTGTCCACGCCCGGGTGCCAGCGTCGGACAACCCCATGGTCCTCCCGGATGAATCTCAACCTTGCCGGGCAAACTCGCGCCCATCCGTCCGACGGTTCGCCTTCACACTGATCGAACTGCTGGTGGTGATCGCGATCATCGCAACCCTGGCCGGCATGCTCCTGCCGGCCCTGGGAAGGGCTCGGGAGCGGGCAAGATCGGTGCAATGCCTGAATCAACTGCGTCAATTAGGTCTTGCCGCCACGATGTACGCGGATGAAAGCCGGGGAAGCTTTCCCGAGCGGAGAAACGACCACCGCTGGCCCACCCAATTACTCCCCGGATACCGCCAACTCGCGATTCTTGCCTGTCCCAACGACCGCCGCCGGTTCACCGCCTCCATGGCGTCCGCAGCGCGAAAGGATCCCGACGCCGCGCTGCGAAGTTACATTTTCAACGGGTTCAACGATTACTTCAAAGTCCGGCTTGGCTATTCCAGCGTGGACCAGGCTCTCGGGAAGCCGATGCCGGAATCCGCCCTGTTGGAACCCAATCTCACGATCGTCTTCGGTGAGAAGCTCACCAACTCCGATCATTTCTACATGGACTTCCTTGAAGGCAATGACCGGGACCAGATCCTGCGAAACCGACATTCCGGCGATGGAGGCAAAAACAAGGTTGGCGGATCGAACTACACGTTCGCCGACGGCCACGCCGAGTTCCTGAAATATCGCGGGGCCCTCTTTCCGCTCAATCTTTGGGCGGTGACGGAACAGTTCCGGACCAACCGGGCCTTGGCGAATTGAACCCTGAACCCGTCCCGACGGGACGGACCTAAGCCCTGGCCGGAAGCTTCTTCTCCACGAGGCTGCGCCCGAGAACGACGTATTGGGGAAGCCCGTTCACCATCGGCGGCTTCATTTCGCCCTGCACCAGGGGCGACGCGTACTCAACGAACTTCTCGTTGGGCATCATGCCATCCTCGCTGATCCAGTCGCGCGGAATGAAGTGCTCAACGTTCGCGATGTTCGCGAGATCCTCGAGCTCGATGGTCCACTTATATGGCTGGCTGGAGAGGCGGACGATCTTCGGCATGAAGCCGGACTTGCCCTCCACGGCGGCCCGCACCGCGGCGGTCCCACAGGCAAATGCCTCGTCGGAGTCCGTCTGGCTGGCGAAATGCGCCGCGGCCCGCTGGGCATAGCCCAGCTTGACCGTCCGCGTCTTGAGATTGAGCCGGCCCTGAACAATGGACGCCAGGGCGTCTGCCGCCCCCGAAAGCACGGGATGGCCGAAGGCATCGAGACGGGATTTATCCGCGCCGATCTCCTCACCCGCGGCATTCTTGAGCCCCTCCCCCACGACCACGATGCAGTAATTCAACTCGGCGACACTCGCCTTCACCCGGTTCAGGAAAGCGTCCTCATCAAGAGGAATCTCCGGAAGCAGGATGATGTGGGGCGGGCGGGCGGCATCCCCCTGCTTGGCGAGCACGGTGCCGGCGGCAATCCAGCCGGCGGCGCGCCCCATGACTTCAATGATGCAGCACGAGCCGTCGTCGGTGGCCATCGAACTGACGTCGAGACCCACCTCCATCACGGTGGCCGAGTTGTACTTGATCACCGATCCGTAGCCCGGGCAGTGATCCGTGTGGGGAAGGTCGTTGTCGATCGTCTTGGGAACACCCATGACCCGGAGGGCGTAACCCCGCTTCAAGGCCTCGAGGTGAATCTTGTGGGCGGTGTCCTGGGAATCGTTCCCACCCGCATAGAAGAAATACCGGATGTTGTGCGCCGCGAGGACCTCGAAAAGCCGGTCCATGTCCCGGGCGGCCTGCTCGGGCTTCTTATCGAAGTTGATCTTGTAACGGCAGGTCCCCAAGGCGGCCGCCGGCGTGTAGCGCAATCCCTCAATCGTCCGGGCGCGTTCGTCACCGAGGTCGATGAGCTGCTCGTTCAAAATTCCGAGGATGCCGTTCAGCCCCCCGTAAATCTCCTCGATGGCCTCATGGCGGCCCGCCTCGGTGATAACTCCCGCGATGCTGGAGTTGATGACGCACGTCGGGCCCCCCGATTGGGCGACCAAAAGATTACCGTTAAGATCAGCCATATCTGCTTCCGTTGAAACGGCGAGACCTTGCCTGCCCGCCAAAGGGACAGGCAAGCGGCGAATGCAGGAACGCCGCGCGCACTCCCTCCAAAACCACCGGACGCTTCCGGCCGAAAGCCAAGTGCCGCCCCCCTCAGTCGAGATAGAAGCGCCGGGCGTTGCCTTGGAAGAAGGCGTCCTGCTCTGCCGCATTCCAACCTGCCCTCGCGACCAACGCGCCGAGGGCCAGTTCCAAAACCTCCGGATACGTTGCCGCCAACAGGCAAACCGGCCAGTCGGATCCGAACATGAGACGCCCCGGACCGAAGGCCTCCAGCACCACGTCGAGGTAGGGATGAAACTGATCCGGCTTCCAGGAGCGGTGATCCGCCTCGGTCACCATTCCCGAGACCTTGCAACACACGTTGGGAAAACGCGCCAGTTCGCGAATCTGTTCGCTCCACGGCGCCAACACCCCGTCCCGGATCAGAGGCTTGGCGATATGATCGAGAACGAACGGCTGATCCGGGAAACGGCCCACCACTTCGATGGCCGCCGGCAACTGCCGCGGGTACACCAAAAGGTCATAGGTCAGCCCTTGACCCCGCAGGCACCCCAATCCCCTCAGAAACGCCGGACGCAACAGAAACCGGTCATCCGGCTCGTCCTGCACCACATGGCGAACACCGACAAACTTCGGATGCCGCGCCAGCGCAACCAGGGATTCCTCCACCGACTCCGATTGCAGATCCACCCATCCCACAACCCCGAGGATCCGGGGATCGGCATCCGCCAGACCCAGCAACCAATGGGATTCCGCGAGGGATTGTCGGGCCTGAACGGCAATGGAACCGCCGAACCCCAGGGGTTCCTGCAGCGCCACCAAATCGGCAGGAAGCCAGTCGCGCTCCAGGGGTGACCCCGCGGGAATCCAGGGATATTGGGCGGCGTCGCAACGCCAGAAGTGCTGGTGGGAATCGAGTTTCATGTCGGGACGGCGGACGAAACCCAAATCAGGATTCCAGACGGTGGCCAGCGCAAATCGTCCGACCGCCCCCTCGGATCAGGGACGACGCACGCTGGTGTGCTCCTTGACCCAGTTCCAGTCGGCCAAATTGGAGATCGCAAAGATGCCGCCGGCCCCGCCTTTGACGTTCGGACGGATCGTCGCGTCCGGACCCGCCGTCACGACCCAGCGGTGGGACTCCACATGACCGTCGGCGAACACGAAATTGCCCGCCCCACCATGAAAGGACGCCGGCAAATTCCCCCACTTCGGCGCCTCCTCCAGCCGGTTCATAAAGAAGCCGTCATTGAGGGTGTCCGGATGTTCGTCCAGAAAAACAAAGATCGACGAGGGAGTGCCCAGTTCGGATTCCTTGAAGTACTGCACCAGCGTCGGGTTGAACTTGTTGGTCAGTTCCCCGGGATCCCCGACCAGCGAATTCATCGAGATGCTGCGCGTCCGCAACCCGACCAGCGATTTGGAGGTATCCGCCGGACAACGGAAAATACCCAGCGACCGGCCGACAAACGGGGCGAGCTTTCCTCCGGTGACGTAGACCGTATTGGTGTTCTCCTCGGAGTCCTCCCAGTTGAGGACGTTGTTGACCCAGTTGTCGCGTCGCGCCCGGGTTTCTCCGACGCCATGGTTGTGGACGATCCGGTCGGTATTTTCGGCCGAGTAGAGCTGCGCTCCGATCTGCAACTGCCGGAGGTTCCCCTGGCAGACCGCCCCGAGGGACCTGGCCCGGGCCCGCCCCAGCGCCGGCAGGAGAAGTCCCGCCAGGATGGCGATGATCGCAATGACCACCAGCAGTTCAATCAGGGTGAAGGCGGCTCGGCGATGCATATCGACTTCGGTGGACGCGGCCCGCCGCGCCGGATTCAATCCAGGCTGACGACGGCCTTGATCACACCGGCCTCGGGATTCAACCAATCGGCAAATCGCACGGGCACCTCCGCAAACGCGGCCGTGTGGGTGATCCAAGGGCGGGTATTGATGCGCCCATCGGCGATCAGTCCGATGATCCGGGTAAAATCGCCGGGAAGAGCGTTCCTGCTGGCGAGCACCGTCAACTCGCGACGGTGGAGCACCGGAGCATGGGGAAAGGAGAGTTCCGCCTGCGTGATCCCGACATACACCAGCCTTCCCGCAAAGGCGCAGTACTGCAGGGCCTGGCTCATCGACCGATTGGATCCCGTGGCGTCCACCACCACATGCGCCAATTCACCCCCGGTGGCCTCCGACAGCGCCGCCAACTCCGATCCGTCCCCGCGAACCAGCAGGGTGTCCGACACCCCCATCACGTCCCGGACAAACTCGAGCCGGCGCGGATTCATGTCCATGACCAGCGTCCGTGCCCCGCTGAGCTTGGCAAACTCGATCACCGACAGCCCGATGGGCCCCGCACCCACCACCAGAACGTTCTCCGAGGCCTTCGGTGCCCCTCGATTCACGGCATGGCACCCGATGGCCAAGGTCTCCACGAGGGCCGCCTGCTCCCACGTGAGCCCGGGGGCGGGATGCAGTTTCCGCTCCGGCAGGAGCATCCGGTCACACAGCCCGCCGTCGCACATGACGCCCAGCGTCTGATTCTGCTCACAGCAGTTGGTGTAGCCCCGGCGACAGGCGGAACAGCGCTGGCAGTTCAGGTAGGGTTCCACCGAGCAGCGGTCTCCCGCACGGACCCGCGTCACGCCGTCCCCCACCGCAACCACCTCGACCCCCAGCTCGTGTCCGGGAATCCGCGGATAACTGAAAAACGGCATCTTGCCGAGGTAGCCGCTGAAATCCGTGCCGCAGATCCCGACCCGATGGATGCGAACCAACACCTCCCCTGGAGCGGGAGCGGACGGCTCCGGTATATCAAGGATTCGGAAGGATCGGGGTTCGGAGAGCTGGAGCGCCTTCATTCGAAAGCCGAAGCATGCACGGAACGGGCGACGGCGTCAGCCGCGGATCTGTCCGGTACCCACCCCAATCCACTTGTAGCTGCACAACTCCTCCAGGCCCATCGGACCCCGGGCGCCGACCTTGTCGGTACTGATGCCGATTTCAGCGCCCATCCCAAACTCACCGCCGTCGGTGAACCGCGTGCTGGCATTCCAATACACCGCGGCCGAATCCACCTCCTTGAGGAAGCGGTCCGCCGTGGTCGCATTGGACGTCACGATGGCGTCACTGTGCGCCGATCCATGTTGGTTCACGTGACGGATGGCCGACGCCACGTCGTCCACCACCGCGACATTGATCACGTAGTCATTGTACTCGGTCTCGAAATCCGTTCCCGACACGGGGCGAACCACCGAAGTCCGGTTTCCCACCCCAAACTTCACCAGAGGCAGGGAATCGGTGTCGGCGTGGAACTCGACATTCTTTGTCGCCAGGCGGGAGCTGACACAGGGAAGAAACCGGGAAGCGATGGCGCGATGGACCAGGAGGGTTTCAGCCGCATTGCAGGCGGAGGGGCGCTGGCACTTGGCGTTGAAGACAATCTGCTCCGCCATGTCGAGATCGGCCTCCTGATCCACATAAACGTGGCAGACGCCCTTGTAGTGCTTGATTACCGGCACGCGGGAACACTCGGTTACGGCGCGAATGAGACCTTCCCCACCCCGGGGCATGCAGAGATCCACATACTGGGAAAGGCCCAGCAGTAAGGGAACCGCCTCGCGGTCGGTGGTGTGCACGACCTGGATGGCCGCTTCCGGAAACCGGTCTCCCAGAACACGACGCCCGGCCGCCACCATGGACTCCGCAATCAACCGGTTGGAGTTCAATGCCTCCTTGCCCCCCCGCAGGATCGTGGCGTTGCCGGTTTTGAAGCACAGGCTTGCGGCGTCCGCCGTGACGTTGGGACGCGACTCGTAAATGATCACCACAACCCCGATCGGAACGCTGACTTTCCGGAGGAGCAGGCCGTTGGGGCGCGTCCGCTCATCCAGCACGCGCCCGACAGGATCCGGAAGGGAAGCCACCTCACGAACCCCCGCGGCCATCGCCTGGATTCGATCGGGGGTCAGGGTCAGTCGATCCAGCATTGCGCCGCTCAAGCCCAGGTCCCGGCCGACCTGGAGATCCCGCGCGTTGGCCTCCTGCAACTGCGGCGCCGCCAAATCCAAGGCATCTGCCATCGCCACCAGGGCGCGATTCCGTTCCGCGGTGTCCAGGCAGGCCAACCCACGGGAAGCCTCTTTCGCAGCCCGCGCCAGATCCGTCATCTGATCCTTCAAACTCACGACCCGAGCCTAGCCGGAAGGCGGAATGGGTCCAAGTCGAAGCTCTGAAGACCCTGGCGACCGAGCCCGTCCGAATGCCACCGCAACCTAGGTTTTCTCCATCCAGCCATCCCGAAGCCGGAGAACCCGCCGGCTTCGAGCGGCGTTGGCCTCGGAGTGCGTCACCTGGATGATCGTGGTCCCCTCCCGGTTCAGGCGCTCAAACAGATCCATGATCTCATTGCCCTGGCCGGTATGGAGATTGCCGGTGGGTTCGTCGGCCAGGAGCAGTTTCGGACGCGCGATCACCGCCCGGGCGACGGCCACGATTTGCTGTTGTCCCCCGCTGAGCTGGGAGGGAAACAGGTCCTTTTTTCCAACAATCCCGAATCGATCCAGCGTGTCCGCCACCAATGCGTCCCGTTCGAACTTCTTCAAATCCCGGTAGCTCAGCGGTGCGTCCAGATTCTCGGCCACCGTCAAATCCTCCAGCAGGTGAAAGCGCTGGAACACGAAACCCACCAGACGCCGATTGAGCGCGGCGCGGTCGCGCGGCTTCAACGACCCGACCGACTGTCCCTCGAGGAGGTACTCGCCTTCCCAGTCGTTGTCGAAGAGTCCCAGGATGCTGAGCAAAGTGGACTTCCCCGCACCGCTCGGCCCCATGAACGTCACGAACTCCCCCTCTTCAATATCGAGATCAATCTGGCGAAGCACCCAGGTCGGACTGGGTTTTGTCGGAAACGATTTCTCGAGGTTCCGGACTCGGATCAAGGGCGTCATGGTTCGAACGGAAATCATGCAATGCAGGGAATATGCCAGCCGGTTCCACGGAATGTTCCCGCACCATGGCCTCTTTTTCGGGCTCGCCGGATCCCGCCGGGCCGGCGTTGGTTCCACTCCCGGGATTGGCGGTTCCCGGATTCGGGAATCATTTCCCTCCGGGCGCCACCTCCAGGGCAATCCACTGCCGTGAATCGCGGGCGTAAAGTTTCCCCCCGGCAAGCGCAACGGGCGCCCGTGCGATTCGTCCTAAGACCTGGGCACGCGCGAGCGGGGAATATCGGTCGGGTTCGGCCCGCGCCACCACCAGGGATCCTGATTCGAGCAGAAGCACGAGGCGATCCCCCGCAAGAATCACGGATCCGGAGCCCAGGCCCTCCTCGCTCCATCGAACCTTGCCGGTCGCCCACTCCACACAACGCAATTCCGGACCGCGTTCCTGGCGGCCGTGAAAACCGTAGAGGAATTCAGCGTGGAGGACCGGAGTGGCGAAATGGGCGGAAAGGGATTCATCGCCGGACCAGACGGTCTTCAGTGTCGGCCCCTGCCGTCGCAGCAACACCGCTCCGGTTCCATAGCTCGCCGTCAGGAAAATCTCGTCACTATGGACCAGCGGGCTCGCGGCGTTCACCGAGGCGCTCATCCGGGAACGCCAGGGGAACGCAAAAAATTCAGCGCCGCCCGGAACGGTCACCCCCACCAATCCCTCGCGGTTGAAGAACACCGCGACGGAAGGGCCATCTCCCTTCGGGGGCATCAGAACCGGCGAGGCATACCCCGCTTCGTCGTCCCGAAGCTTCCAGATCACTCGGCCGGATTCCGCCTCGAAGGCGACCAACCCCGCCCCCGGCCGCCCGCCCACGTTCACCAGCACCTGCCCTCCCACCACCAGAGGCGAACACCCGAAACCAAAGAAGCCCATGTCGGCATGCAACGAGTCCCGCGTGGACACAGACCAAATCCGCCGGCCATCCGCCATCGAATGGCAACTCAAGCGGCCGTCGGCTCCCAAGGCAAACACCCGCCCCCCGGAGATGGCGGGAGTCCCCCGCGGACCATCGCCCGATCCCATTTCATCGACAAACGTGGTCGCCTGCCGTTGCTCCCAGATCTGGGCTCCCGAGTTCGCGTCCACCACCGTCAGGACGTCATCAGAACCGATTCGGTGGAACAGCACGGCCCTGCCTTCAGCCACCACCGGACCCGCAAATCCCGCTCCGGCGTCCAAGCGCCAACGGCGCGGAGGCCCATCGGCGGGCCAGGACACGCCGATGACCTCGGGCGTGGATCCATTGCGTTCCGGACCGAGGAACTGGGGCCAGTCCGCCGCCCGGGCAAGGATTTGAATGCCCGCCAACATCAGGCCGCACCAGCATCCACCGCGACACAGGCCACGGGCAATCCGAGGTCTCCAAGATTGCATTGCGCGGACGTTGCCGGATGCCGGCCCCGGGTGCGAGTATTCCCGACGATTTCCCACAGACTGCGGTTGGGACTTGAATCCGCCCCTGCGTCCCGCGTCCCCTATCCGCTGCATGGTCCCCTCCGAGGCAGTGTTGTCCCGCGCCCGAAACGTCCGCCTCTTCCTTTGCGATGTGGATGGCGTCATGACCGACGGCACCCTCCTGATGGGAAAGGGGGTCGAACTGAAACGCTTCCATATTCGGGACGGCTTCAGCCTGCGACTGCTCCAGCAGGAGGGAATCCGGGTTGGATGGATTTCCGCCCGGCCTTCCAAGGCGACCACTGAACGGGCGAAGGATCTCAAGGTGGATTTCCTCCGACAAGACCCCGCCCCCAAGGTGAAGGTGATCGAGGAACTGCTGGCCGAGTTACGACTGCCCTGGGACTCGATCTGCTACATCGGCGACGACATCATTGATCTCGGCCCTTTGAAATATGCCGGGTTGGCGGTGACACCTTCCGACGCCGTCCCCGAGGCACGGGCGCAGGCGCACTACGTTTGCGAACACGCGGGAGGCCAGGGAGCCGTCCGGGAAACTGTGGAATTGATCCTGAAGGCCCTGGGCCGGTGGGACGCCGCGGTGGCGAAATTCACTTCCTAACCGGTGGAACGCCCGCGAAAGTCCACTCCGTGATTTGCATTCCCAGGTTCCCGGGTTTCCCAAAGGCGCTGGGGGTCGTGGCGGTTGCCCTGGTGTCCCTCGCGGCACCCGGAAGTAGCCAGCCCGCAACGGGAACGTCCCCGGGAAAACCCGGGTTCACCTTCCCCTATCGCAAGGACAACGTTCTGGTGGCCAGGGTCAGCGGCGAGGATGGCCGGGCCTTGTCGCTCTCCATCTACGAGGTCAAGGGATTCCGGATCGAAACGTATAACCCGGACGGCACTCCCAACCTGATCGGGGAGGCGCCCACCTGCACCTTCAACGTCAGCACCACCAACGCGTCCTCCAGTGGCCCCCTGAAGATCACCCAGGCCGGAGGCGGATTCTCGCTGTCCGGAGAAGGGTTCAACTGGAACCATGCCGCCCAGCGCCTCCAGCTCTCCAACCGAGTCCACGCCGTGTTCCGCCTCAACTCCGCCCCCACCCTGACGTCCCAACCCAGGCCCTCGAAATGAAGCGCCCCCTGTATCCCGTTCTCCTCGCCGCCGCCGCGGCACTCGCCGCGACCGCCGCCGAAATGCCCGCCGGGGAAGGCACCCTCGACGCGGCCCAAAGTGAGTTCGACCTGGCCCAGGGAATTCTCCACGCGGAGGGCAATGTGCGATTCCACTACCCGGGCATGCTGGATTTGGAATGTGAGGACCTCCGACTGCGCATGTTGCCGGGCGGGGACAAGATCGATCGCATGACGGCAAGCAACCAGGTGGTCATCACCCTGGTCCGGCAAGGTTCGACCAATCTCAGCCTGCCGGTGAACCGGACCACGGGAACGAATCGGATTCACGCCGCCGTGGCGGAATATACCAGCACCAACGACACGGTGACGTTCACCGGGTCGCCGGCGTTCGGGCAACCCTGGGTCGAAGGCGCGGAAGGGTCCTTTCGGGCGGACGTCATTACGTTTGACCGGACGCGCGACCGCATTGATCTCAAGGGCAATTTCCGCCTGAACATTCGTCCGGACGCCCTGCCGAAGGGAGCCCTCGGACCCGGCCGGACCAACCGCCCTCCTGGGGCGCCAAACCTCCCCTGACCGAATTCCGAGTGAGCACTTCCACCGCCTCCTCGCCAGCGCCGGCGGAAACGTCCGGAAACGACCAACCGTTCCTGGAGGTCTCCGGTCTGGCCAAGGCCTATCGCGGACGCCGGGTCGTCAATGGCGTCTCCATTCACGTCCGTCCCGGGGAAATCGTCGGATTGCTCGGACCCAACGGCGCCGGAAAGACGACAAGTTTCAACATGATCGTCGGAGTGGTCCGGCCCGACGAGGGGCATGTTTCCTTCCTGGGACGGGAGGTAACCCGGCTTCCGATGCACCAGCGGGCCCGTCTGGGGATCGGCTACCTGACGCAGGAACCCAGCGTCTTCCGAAAGCTCACGGTGGAGCAGAATCTCCTCGCGATCCTGGAGACGTGCGTGGGCAACCGCGAGGAGCGCGACACCCGGTTGCGGTACCTCCTTGAGGAACTGGAACTGACCTCCCTCGCGAAGAGCTTCGCCTATCAATTGAGCGGCGGTGAGAAACGCCGCCTCGAAATCACGCGCGCCCTGGTCACGAGTCCGCGGTTGATGCTGTTGGACGAACCGTTTGCGGGCATCGACCCCATCGCGGTGTACGAGGTACAAAAGATCATCCGTCGCCTGCGGGACCGCGGCCTGGGCATCCTGATCACCGACCACAATGTGCGCGAGACACTGAAACTCGTGGATCGCGCCTACCTCATCCACCGAGGTGAGGTGGTCTACGAGGGCGATGCGGCCCGGATGGTTGAGGACCCCAAGGCCCGTGAAATCTACCTTGGTCCGGAGTTCAACCTGTGAACATTCCCCCCGCCCGCAGTTCCGCCGCCGTCACCGTCGAACGATTCTATACCCAGGTTGGGGACGATCTGGGTCTTCGCCTCGTCGCCGGCGCGGTCGGTCTCAAACGCCCGATCCGGGAACCCACCGTGAACCGCCCCGGCCTGGCGCTGGCCGGATTCAAAAAATATTTCGCCCCAAAGCGGGTCCAGGTCGTGGGCAACGTGGAGATCTCCTACCTCCGTTCCCTCCCTCCGGCACTGCGCGGAGAGCGAATTGCCGCATTTTTTGCGCATCGGATTCCCTGCGTGGTGCTTTGCCGGGATCTCAAGCCGGGACGCCTTCTCTTGTCGATGGCGGAGGAGTCGGACGTCCCCCTGTTCACCACCTCGCTGATCACCATGAAGTTCATCAGCCGGGCAACCTTCGCGCTCGAAAACCTCTTCGCGCCGCGCACCCAGATGCATGGCGGCATGGTGGACATCCGGGGCATCGGAGTCGTGATCGAAGGGGAAAGCGGCATCGGCAAGAGCGAGGCCGTCATTGGATTGTTGGAACGGGGACACAGTCTCGTGGCGGACGACGTCGTCTGCCTCTGGGTTCAGGACGGTGCCGAATTGATGGGGACCGCGAAGGAACTCGGGCGGAATCTCATGGAGGTCCGCGGGATCGGCCTCATCGACGTCGCCGCGATGTTCGGGGTCGGCTCCATCCGCCAGGACAAGAGGGTGGACCTGGTCGTGACGCTTCGCCGATGGGAGGATGCGGAGGAGGTGGACCGACTCGGGCTTGATCAGGCCCACGTCAACATTCTCGGACATGACGTTCCCCACATCGTGATTCCGGTGCGTCCAGGACGCGACCTCGCGAGTCTCATCGAAGTGGCGGCATTCCAGACCAAGCTGCGTTCCCTCGGCTATCACCCGGCCGCAGAACTCAGCGCCCGGATCACCCGCCAGATGAAGGGGACGCTTTGATCGGAGGACGCCCCGGGGGCGTCGCCACCTTGGCCGGATTCGCCGGGTTGGGCGGTGCCGGTGGCGGATTCTTTCGTTCGCTGTCCATGCGGCTCTCCAAAGCCGCCAGTTTTCGGGCCGTGGTTTGAGCTACCATCGCGCCCCGCACCTCGGGTGTCCCCTTCGATGGATTGGGCGGCACGCTGCGGCCGCGAACCGCAAGGTATTGTTCCAAAACCTCGGTGGAATCCCCAACGAGCGGCGCCAGATCCGCCGGGGAACGAAGCCTGAGGGCCCGAAGCTGCGAGACCTTCCGCTGCACCACCTCCCGCTGGGAGTTGAAGTCCCATTCCACAATCAACTCGCGCAGCGGAACCGTTTGTCGAATCGAAGGCTGGTTGGTCTCCGGACGGAAGTCCGCGGTCTCCACGAAGACCTCCGCCAGACGTGCCAAAACCCGATCGCGCGGCCAGTGCTGCCGGTGGTCCGAAGCCAGGGTCTCCGTCGAGGAGACCGCCCACCACTTTTCCACATCCAGCAGGGTGGCAAATCGATTGCGGTAGGCCCGAAGGAAACTGGTCTGCCAGTTGAGGGTGTCCGGGAGAAACCGAATGAAGTCCGCCAAAGCGGCGCGACTGGATTCCTCCCGAATCAATTCGTGTGCGAACAACGCCGCGCTTGCCTCAAACCAGGCATACCGGGCGGGATCCTGAAGGTCCGCGGTGGAGGCCAGGCCCATTTCGGTGAAGGTCATCGGTTCCCGACCATCCAGGGCCACCCGCACATCCCGCAGCAGATCGGGGCGTCGTTCGGACCGGTTGATCCAGGTTCCGGATTCCGTGACGAGATCCCGTCCAAATTCGCCCAGTAGCAGCCGGTTCAGCCCGGTCGTCAACCAAAGGGGAACCAGGGTGCACTCCTCGGAGGCATTGGCGCGATTGGCCCGCTCCAGCAGGACCACTTCGGTGAGGCCGCGGACCAGACGATCCCACCCGATGTCCTCGGGGACCATGACGTTGTACTGCCAGCCCTCCCGAAACAGGCGGGCCTGAATTGCCATGGGGCCCGGCACTTCGTCATTGCTCCGGAGTTGGAGGTGGATCAGGCCCTTCCAGACATCCGTCACCCCCAATTCACGATCCACGCCCCGCTTGACCCGCTCCGCCGTCACCGCAAGGAGGTCCGGGCGAAGCCGGACGGTCTGATTGGTGCCCACGCTCCGGATTTGGGATGCCGGTGCCGGCAGCGTGGATCCGCGGCCGTGGACGACAAACTGTCCGCTCACGCTGCGCGCCGAAACCGGAATATTGATGGGAAGCGATGGCGCCGCCCCTTTCCCTCCGTGGGCCAACCCAAATACCGCGAGGATGACGGCAAAGGCTGGAGACCGGAGTTTCACGGGATCGGCAATACCTACTTCGAGGCCGGTTTTGCCGCAGGTTTGGACTCTGGCGCCTTGGTTTCGGTCTTGGATTTTCCGGAGTCCGAGTCGCTCTTGGCCGCCGACTTGTAGCCTTCGCTCCGGTAATCCGTAATGTAGAATCCGCTCCCCTTGAAGATGAGTCCGGCTCCGCCTCCCACTCCGCGTTTCACACGACCACGGCCCCAGGGTTTTCGGGAACAGATCTCCCGGGGACACACGGAAAGTGGTTCCGCAGACATCGGCTGCTGGAACTCAAACTGGGCGTCGCATTTCTGACAATGGTACTCGTACGTGGGCATACGTGATGTGGCGGAAGTAAAGAAGGAGGATACGGAACGTCAAGCAGCGCCGACGTTCGACAACCGGAAATGAACCAGGAAACCGGAGATCACCCAAGCCCCTCCAATCCTGACTCAAACGGGCTGCGGCGATGCCGCAGCGATCAGGCTCCCATGCCTTCCTCGAAACTGCCCGCCGCCGCCGGCCAGCAGAGATGGTCGGCAGTGTACCGGATGCCATTGGCGCTGCAGTAATCGAGATCCTTGAAGGCGGATTCCGCCTCCACTACCAGCGGCGCGGACTCACAACGGTGCAACTTGCAATAGCGATCCCGGTACCCGACATGCAGGAGCAATTCCACGTAGCGTTGCATGTTCAGGTCACCGCTCGGAAGGTCCGTGAACTGCATCGCCCGCTTCGGCCACGAAGCCTCCATCACGCGCAGGGGAAGCCCCGGCCGGATCACAAAATTCTTCACGTGGGCCGCGTAGATGTAGGGTCCCACCTTCAGGAACCGCGACTCCCAGGATTCTCCCTCCCAGCAATGCGACGGATCCGCATTCACCGCGAGGCAGGGATCGTTGTCACAGATCCGGACCAGCATCAGGAAGTCATCGGCGCACATGGCACCCGTGCCGGGATGGATCTCATGACACAGCTTGATACTGCGTTCATTGGCCGCTTTGCGGAGTTTCGCGGTCTTTTTGACAAACCGTTCCTGGCCCTCCTTCACGAGGTCAAATCCCCCCCCCTGCCAGAAACCCCAAGGATAACCAGAGGCGACTTCCCACCCGAAGGCGACTCCCCAGAACATGGGCAGGCTCTTGACGCCCAGTTCTGCAGCCAGGTCCATCAACTTCAGGAGATACTTCTCATGCCACGCTTCAATCTTGTCCGGCGACAGCTTCGCCACGTCGGGCGCGATGAAGGGATTGCCCGACTTGGTTCCGGTCCAGGCCGAAGTGTGCACCCAAAACGGACAGTGGGCGCTGATTCCGTCCAGACGCATCCCTCGATCCTCAAAGATGGAACGGATCTCCTTTGCCTTTCGCAGCCCGCCCTTGCCGTCTCCCAGCATGTAATTGCTGGGTTGCGCCCCCGCGGCCCCGCTTGCCTTGGCATAATCGAGAAACTGTTCAAGGGACTTGGCCCCATGCTGGGCGCCCTCAATGGATGCGTGGTAAGCGTTCGGCATAAACTGGAACAGGCCTCCGTGTATCGAAGAATGAGGTCAAAAGGCAACCCGATTCCCGCGGGAACCGAAAATACGGAGCCTCACCTCCGGGTCGCCTTCGGCAACAACCCACCCGCCCCTTTCCCGCCAACGGAAACCCCTCAAAGGGTCACCGAGGCCATGGGCATCCAACCGGACATTTCCACGGGTTCCCGAACCGCTTCATGCTTTTCGATTCGTTGCCGGAGCTTGGCCAGGGCAATGTTCTGTAATTGCCGGATCCTCTCCCGGGTAACGCCAAACCCCTGACCGATCTCGTCCAAGGTCTTCTCCTTCTGGCCATCCAATCCGAACCGCTGGCGGAGAATGCTCAATTCGCGGGAGTCCAGAATCCCGAGAAACTGCCCCACCATGCGGTGCGTGGTTTTCTCCTCCAATTGCCCATAGGGATCGTGGGATTCGGTATCGGGAACCACGTCCCCGAGACGACTGGAATCCTCATCCCCCAGGGGAGCATCCAATGAGGCAGTCTTTTGGGCGGCGCGCTGCCAGAAACGGACCTTCTTCACCGGAACCTCCATTTCCTCCGCAATCTCCTCGTCCGTCGCCTCGCGCCCGAGCAACTCCTGCAACTGGTGGGCGACACGTTTCATGCGCGTCACCTTGTCCACGAGATGCACTGGGAGGCGGATCGTCTTCGACTGGTTCGCCAGTGCCCGCTTGATGGACTGCTTGATCCACCACGAAGCGTAGGTCGACAGTTTTCCACCCTTCGCCGGGTCAAAACGCTCGACCCCCTTCATCAGTCCAATATTGCCCTCATTGATGAGATCCAGCAGGGGAAGACCGAATCCGTCGTAATCCCGCGCGATCTTCACCACGAGCCGGAGATTCGCACGGATCATGTGCTCCCGGGCTGCCAGATCCCCGTTTTTGATCCGCGCCGCCAACGCATTTTCCTCTTCGATCGTCAGTAGTGGGACCTCAACCGCATCCCGCATGTAGAGAGTCAGAGCCGACTTGGCCTCCACCGCGTTCCCAACAGGGGCCAGGGGGAGCGGCTCGGATCGCTGAACCTCCAACGGCGTCGGCACCCGCACCGAGTCATTTCCGGATTTGGCCGCCGTCGATTCCATGGGACGGGTCCGTCCAGCACGGCCCTTGGATCCACTCTTCATTCGAACGCTACGGGTCTGACGTGATTTAGCCATCGATAGTGATTTTTGGGGTGCCTTCGATCTTCGGTCGCCCTACGGAACACCCGCCAGCGACCCAGACGAATTATCCGAGAACGCTCAACACGTCAATCTTTTGTCTAATTTTTGTTCATGCCAACGCGTTCAAGAAAACTGAGGAATTAACCATTTTCAGCGCAATTCAGGAAATGAAACCGTCAATACTTAGACAAACTGTCGAAGGTTTGGGTTGAATTTGTCCAATTCGAGTCTAATCCATCGCTCGTGCCTTCGACGCACCTTCGTCATTCCATCAAGGTCGTGGCCTCGCGAACGGGCCTCAGCCCCCACGTAATTCGCGTCTGGGAGCGGCGCTACGGGACGGTTCATCCGGAGCGATCCGGAGGAAACCAGCGACTCTACAGCGAAGATGATGTCCAACGGTTGTCCCTGCTCAAACAAGCAACCGACGCCGGACACCCCATCAGCAACATCACCCATTTGTCGGTTCCCCATCTGCGCGCCCTCCTGTCCTCTTCTGGGCATCCCGGGAGTCCCCCGGTTTCCCGCGTCCAAATCCCTCCTGCGTCGAAGCCGCGAAGTGCGGACCAATTGATCGAATCCGCCTTGAAGGCAGTCGCCGCCATGGATTCGGGGGCTTTGGAACGCATCCTCGAGGAGGGCGCCGTGACCCTCGGCCAGAATGCACTCCTGATGCAGGTGATCGCACCGCTGGTTCAGCGCATTGGGGAAGAGTGGCAGAAGGGCACCCTTCGAATCGTGCATGAACATCAGGCTTCCGCGGTCATCCGCACGTTTCTCGGACGCGCCGCCCGTCCCCTCGCCATCCACGCGTCGGCGCCGGTCCTCATCGCCGGCACCCCGGCAGGACAATTGCACGAAATCGGGGCCGCCCTCGTTGCCGCGGCCGCGTGCAATCAGGGCTGGCGTGTGGTGTACCTGGGACCCTCCCTTCCCGCCGAGGAAATCGCCAGCGCCGCCCTCCAAAACGGGGCGCGCGTCGTCGCGCTCAGCATCGTTCATCCTGCGGACGATCCGCATCTCCCCGACGAACTCCACCGACTCCGGGAACGGCTCCCCGATTCGGTGGCGGTGGTTGCTGGGGGGCGTTCCGCCGCAGGTTATCGACAGGCGCTCGCGAACATTCGCGCGACGCTTTGCGAGTCCCTCGCCGACTTCACTTCGGCCCTCGACCTTCTTCGACAGGGCGTGAATTGAGGTGACCCCGCGCCGCCGCCAAGGTCCGATGTCGCCGGACGCCTCAAATTGCCCATGCTCACGATCGAAGACCTCGCCCACATCACCCAGAAGTACTCGGAGGACTTGGCAAGGCCCGTTGCCGAATTTGATCTTTGCGGCCGCCGTTTCGGAGGCTTGGGACGCCATTCCCTCATGGGCGTGATCAACCTTTCCGCCGACTCCTGGTATCGCGAATCCGTTTGCCTCACCACCGACAGCGCCATCCGAAGGGGACACGTGTTGGCGGCGCAGGGTGCTGACATCCTGGATGTCGGAGCCGAATCCACGCTCGCACACGCCGCCCGGGCGGATGCGGCCCTTCAAAACAGCCGGCTCGTCCCCGTGGTGAAGGAGCTCTCCCGGGCAGGCCATCTGGTGTCCGTGGAAACCTACCAACCCGCGGTGACCCGTGCCTGCCTCGAGGCCGGCGCTCGAATCTTGAATCTCACCGGCAATGACCGGTCCCCGGAAATGTACCGAATGGTGGCCGACCATGACGCCGCGGTCATTCTTTGCCACGTGCAGGGCGCCCACGTGCGATCAGTCGGGGATTTCGAATCCGGTGCTGACGCTCCAGCGCACCTCCGGGAGTCCTTCGCACGGCAGATCGACGAAGCGTTGGCTTGCGGCGTACGCCGGCTCTGGGTGGACCCGGGCCTCGGATTCTACTACCGAAATCTCCAGGATTCCGCCGTCCGGATCCGGCACCAGATGGAGGTGTTCCTGCACACCTTCCGGCTCCGAAGCCTTGGATGGCCCGTCTGTCAGGCCCTGCCGCACGCTTTCGAATGTTTCGGTGAGGAGGTTCGCAGCGCGGAACCGTTCTTCGCGGTGCTCGCGGCCCTGGGACGAACGGATTTGTTTCGGACTCACGAGGTGCCCCGGACCCGCGCCGTGCTGGAAACCATGAGCCTGTGGTGAGGGAGAGGCGTCTTGCGCCGAACCGCCGGCCGGGCAACATCCGCCCACCGTGAAGCTCTCCGTCAAAAGTGATTACGCCGCCAGGGCTGTATTGTCCCTGGCCCGTCATCACGGGCGGGAGCGGGCTCGTCGCGTCGAGGAAATCGCCCGCGAGAACGGGATCCCGCCCAATTATCTGGTCCAGATCCTGATCGAGCTCAAATCCGCGCACATCGTGAAAAGCATCCGCGGGAAGGCGGGCGGCTACCAACTCGCCCGCCCGCCCGCCGATATCACCATTGCCGACGTCCTTCACTGCGTTCACGGAACGCTGTTCGATTCCCCGGCCTTCAAGGACGACCAATGCCCCCCCGAACTTCGGGAGGTTTGGCTCCGTCTGCGCCGGTCCGTCGAAGGGGAGGCTGCCAAGATCAACTTCCAGCAGTTGGCGGAATCCGCCGGTGATCCCGCCCGGATGTTCTACATCTGATCCAAGGAAGCTCGGGCCCCGGCGGCCTCCAGTGACCTATTTTCCTTTCGGGGACCAACCCTGCCGGTTGAAGAACGCCTCCAACTCCACGCTGACCCGGTCGGCAAGATTCTTGGCATCAGCCTCAACCGTCTGCGCGCGGGCCCCGACCAGCATGGAAGTGCTGCTCAGTGCCAATCCCGCCACTGCATTGCCCGCTACCGCACCGCCTCCCCCCATGGGCCCCATGCCGGGACGACGTGAACTCAGGGTGGTGACGTAGAAGTCATCCACCAACTGTCGCCCCTGCCCGGTGATCTCATAGGCCTGAACGAGCACCCTTACTTCGCTCGCCCCCATTCCAAATCCGATAATCATGCGCTGGCGCTGGTTTCCCTGATCCACGGAGAAGAACTGGCCCTCAATGTCCAGCGCCGGGGAACCCGGCACGGCCGACGCCGAGGCCAGCACCGCGTTGTATCCCTTTGCCCGGAGATCCGAAACGACCTGCTGGCTGACAATCCGGGAGATTTCCTGGGCGATGCGCAACCGCTCCGCCGCGTCCGACTTCGTACCGATGGCCTCCTGGAGGCGGAGTCCAATGTTATGGTCAAGAGCCACCTGATCCGGGGAGATCGAAAAATCATGCACCACGAAGGTGGCAGGACTCGGAAGCTTCCGTGTTTCGGTGCCGCGATATTCGACCTGGGTTCGAGCGCAGCCCGCCAACAGCACGAGCGACAGGCTGCCGACCACTGCAAGTCGCCCCCTGAGGCTGGAGGAATGCTGCCTCGATTGGAATGGTTGGGGATTGGAGGAGAACGGAGTTTTGGTGGTCACGCCCCCGTTTTATCGGGTGAATCCATCCCTTCAATTCCATTGTTGGGTGATCCGCGCCGCCAGGGTTCCTACCGGGACAGCCGGTCCAGGACATTGCGTGTGATCCGCTGGACCACCTTGTCCCCGCCCCGAAGTCCATGCGACCAGTCCGTGGTCGCTGCGGTAAACACCGTACCGCCCCGCGTATAAACACCCAGGCACGCCGCCCCAATACGCCCCTTCTCCCAGCGTTCGTACCATTCGCAGTCATCCTCCTGCCACCGGACAGGGCAGGTCCCCAGGACGGTGAAGGTCTCCGGCGACCCGTCCCGATGCGTGGCAAACGGGAGTCCATCCCGCCATTCCAATTCGCATCCATCGGTTTCATATCCCACCACGGTATCCGCCCCTCCGAAAACGTCGCCCCGCTTCAAGCCGGTTTGATCGAACACCCAATGCTCCGGGCGATGGACGGTGTACTCCGCCGGTTCCCCCATGAACTGACCATGGCTTCCCCGATATCCGCCCCAAAGGAACCCCACCCCCGTCAACTGGGTCTCCGGGCGCCGGACCAAATGATGACTCCAGGCGGTGGACAGCGTGGAGTACTCGCGCGTCTTGAAGACCGGATCCGAAAAGTAGTTCTGCTTCCAGCAGGTGAAGGCCCTGCCACCCTCCTCATTGCGGATCTGCCAGCAGACCGAATTGCCACTGAAGAACGCCACGTTGCCTCCGGCTCCATTGAACCGTTCCAGGGCGTCCCGCATCGGACCGCTCCAATACTCGTCATGCCCCACGCTCAGCACGAGACGATACGCCGCCAGCAGCTCCGGTCGGAACTCCAGATCATTGTTCACGGCATAATCCAAAACGTAACCGTTCTGTTCCGCCCAGACGACAAACGGCTGTTCCCAGTTCGCGAACAACGATCCGCCCGGGCGTTCCACGGAAACCCGATGCCCCTGATTCTGGTCGCGACTGTTATAGGCATACACGCTGAAGCCTCCCCAGTTGTTGTAGGCATTGTAGGTGTTGGCCGACAACTGGAGCAGGATCCGGGTCCCGGATCCCGGGTTTGCCGACCGGACCACGAACCACGCCTCGGATTCCGCGGTCCTACGTCCCCGCTGCGTCCACGTCCCTCCCGAATCGGAAATCCGAAACCGCGCCACATAGTACCCGCTGCGCCAGGTGGCTCCGACCGGCACCCGAAACGACACCGGCCAACCGCATCCGTGGGAGGACGCGTCGTCCGGAACCGGGTGGGCGCGACCCGGAAGTTCCGCCGCCCGCCAAACGGTTTCATTGGTCGCCCCGAGCCGGACCACCTCAACGGAAAAGGCACCCGCACTCGTGGACACATGAAAGGGAACTTCCTCACCGGGAGCGACGCTCCGCTGCCCCGCATATCCTTCGACAAAGAACGGTGCCCCTTCCATGGCAACGGCGGGAACCCCGGTTCCCCCAAACCAGATCAGCAGACAAAAGGACAGGACCCTCTGAAGATTCATGGTGACCCAGCCAGCTTGGCGCGGGAGATCTCCCGCAGGAAGCAGGAAGAACACGCCCAGATCGGGATATCCCTGAAGGGCCATTCTTGATCGGATCATCCCAGCAACGCAGGATTGCCCACCTTTTGACCGGGTGGAGCCACGTTGATGGTCCCGAGTAGAACTTCAATTCCGTCCAAGCGCGGCCCATGCAGGAACAACCCCCGGCGTCTGTGAAACGCCCTCAGGCGCGGGTCGCGACGAAGTTCCCGTGGGGATGCCCCGCCGCGGCGGTCGTTTCCGCCGTTCTTGCCCCGTTTCTAGGAATGATCGGATTCCCGACGGCGTTAGCGGAACCATCACAACCGCTCCTCGAGATTCCTCCGGAACTCCAACTCTCCCCGCTTCCGGCTCGGGCTCCGGAGAACCCCGGGAATCCAGCCAATGCCGACAAGATCGAACTGGGCCGGCTGCTCTTTTTCGACCCAATCTTGTCCGCCGACGGCAACGTGGCCTGTGCCACATGCCACCACCCTGGTCTGGGATGGAGCGATGGTCGCCCCACTCCAATTGGAGTGGATGGAGTGGGCCTCGGTCCGTTGCGCCTTCCAAGGGGAACTTCAGGGACTCCCCTTCCGGAACGGAACACGCCCGGACTCGTGAACGTGGTATTCAACGGCGTGCTGACCGGGCGGATCGCTTCCCCGGAGCGGGCGCCGATGTTTTGGGATTCGCGGGTGCAAAGTCTGGAGGTCCAGGCACTGATCCCCATCGAAAACCGGGGTGAGATGCGGGGCGAGTCGTGCCCTGAGTCCGAGGGCGTCCCCCGGGCTGTCGATCGAATCCGGAAGATCGCTGAATACCGGGAGCGTTTCACCCGCATCTTCGGAGGCCCCCCCGACACATCGGTCCACGCCACCAACCTCGCCCGCGCCCTTGCCGTATTCGAACGCTCCCTCGTGGCGCCCAACACTCCCCTCGACCGGTTCCTCGCCGGGGATGCCGAAGCGCTCAGCCCGCAACAACGTGCCGGACTTCGGGAGTTTCAGGACTCCGGCTGCATCCTTTGCCACGGCGGCCCCATGTTGTCTGATTTCAAATTGCACGTTCTGGGGGTTCCCGACTCATCCGCGGGCGGACGTCGGTCCTTTCGGACGCCAACGCTCCGTCAGCTTCAGGAGACGGCGCCGTATATGCACAACGGAAGGTATCGCACTCTCGACGCCGTCCTTCAGTTCTATGAGGAAACGGCCGACGCGGCAGGAGAGGCCCGGGATGGCGGGGACACGTCGCTCCAACCCCCGCTCGATCCCCTGCTCGCACAACTTCGGATGAATCCCGCGCGCATCGGCGATTTGAAGGTGTTCCTCGAATCCATTCAGGACGATCACTACGACCGGACCATTCCCTTGCGAGTGCCGAGCGGACTTCCCGTCGCAGGACGATAACCATCCCGGGGGGTCGTCATTGACGCCCGGCCCAGGACCCGGATGGTGCGCCGGTGAGTTTTCACACGGATCCCCACGACACCCGGGCCCGGTCCGGGGCCCTGGCGGCCGCGGCGTGCTATTTTCTATGGGGACTCGTCCCCTTGTACTGGAAGCCGCTGTCGGCCATCGATCCGTTGGAGTTGATCGCGCACCGGCATGTCTGGTCCCTCGTGTTTCTCCTGCTCCTCATGTGGGCAACCCAGGGTGGGCTTCGTGAGCTGGGAACTGCGCTTCAACCTGCCCGGTCGCTCGCCCTGCTATTCCTGAGCGCCACCCTGCTGACGTGCAACTGGCTCATGTACGTCTGGGGGGTCAGCCAGGGCCATATCATCGAGACCAGCCTGGGATACTTTCTCGTGCCGCTGGTGAACGTCGCCGCCGGGCACTTCATCCTCCGGGAACACTTGCGTCCGGCTCAATGGGCGGCGATCGCCATCGCAGCCATCGGAGTGGGCTCGATGGTGATCCAAACCGGGCGCCCCCCCTGGATCGCCCTCGTTATCGCCGGAACCTGGGGCGCGTACGGGTTGCTGCGAAAGCGCTCCAGCGTCGGGGCAATACCAGGACTGGCCGTGGAGACATTGATTCTATCCCCGCTCGCAGTCGGGTATCTCCTCTGGCAACACCATCAGGGAAGAGGCGCCTTGGGACGCGTCGATGCCCCGACCCATGTCCTGATCCTGAGCGCGGGCATCGTCACGGCCGTCCCCCTGCTCCTATTCGCCTACGCCGCGCGGCGCGTCCGGTTGTCCACGCTCGGACTGCTGCAATACCTGGCCCCTTCGGTGCAACTGGCCATTGGAGTCTGGTTTTACCACGAACCCTTCTCCCATTCCCGGATGACGAGCTTCGCCTTCATCTGGGCGGCCCTGATCCTGTACACGACGGACAATCTGTTCGCGCAACGAAAACGGGCCGGCTCCGGCGTTCCCGCAGCCCCGCGGGACGGATGATTGCCGTTCCAGCAGGAGGTTCCACGTTTCCCACTGGAACCGCGCACTGAAATCCCTAGTCTGCACCCATCGAATCCGGAGGTGGATTCCCTTCGGATGCCCTGAGCCCAACGGTTGAATCGGCACGAGGCCCATGAACACACCCGAACTTCATCCGTACGTTTTTCTGACAGTCCTCCTGTTCATGGCGCTGTCCTTCCCGCTGGTGCCGCTCGCCCTGGCTCGTTTGTGGGCGCTCCGTTTCGCTCCCCCACGGCCAGGCCCCACAAAGAATGCCACCTACGAATGCGGCATCGAAACCCGTGGGGATCCACTTCAACAATTCCGGGCGGGATACTACCTCTATGGAATCCTGTTCCTGATCTTCGACGTCGAGGTCGTCTTCCTGCTCCCCTTCGCGGTTGCGTTCCTGCATCTCCCCGTCGGTGCGGTCGCGGCCATGCTGGTTTTTGTCCTGCTCCTCGCCGAGGGACTTGCCTGGGCCTGGCTCAAGGGACTCCTGGAATGGAAATAACAAACCCCACTCCGTGATGGACGAAGGACTTCGCAGTGAACTCGCCCGGCAGGGCGTTGTAGTGACCAGCTTTCAGGAACTGAGTAATTGGGGCCGGAGCAATTCGGTCTGGCCGATGACCTTCGGGTTGGCGTGCTGCGCCATCGAGATGATCGCCACCAGCATGGCACGCTACGACATTGCGCGGTTCGGATCCGAAGTCTTCCGTCCGTCGCCCCGGCAGGCCGACCTGATGATCGTCGCAGGGACGGTGACCAAGAAGATGGCGCCCCAAGTCGTCCGGCTCTACAACCAGATGCCCGAGCCCAAATATGTGATCGCCATGGGCGCCTGCGCCATCTCCGGCGGGCCATTCCGGGAAGGATACAACGTCCTCAAGGGCATCGACCGCTTCCTCCCTGTCGATATCCATATCCCAGGATGCCCACCCCGGCCGGAGGCTCTCCTTCACGGCCTCATCCAACTTCAAAAAAAGATGGCTGGAGAGCCATTGACCGGACCGAACCGATCCCGGTCGTTTGATCCGGATGCTCCCAGCGAGTTTCCCATCCCGGTCTGCGGCCCGCACGACCTCGAACCTCCCCGCAACGATTCCCTCTGGAAGCCGCCCCAGTCCAAACCGACTCACGGCGCATAGCCGGGAGTCCGACAAAAATGGGTGTGCATTATCCGCTTCCATTTCTCCGATTTTTTGAGATTCTCTGTAAAGATTGAGACCCAATCTGCTGGAGAAGCCCACTGTTACCCACATTGAACAGACTGTGAGGTCATGGCGGGCGAGCCCGGCGAGGGTCAAAGATCAGGAACCCAGGCGGGCCGTCAGGGCCCGAACCGGTTCCGAGGAAATCCGCCCGCTCGTCTCCGGGGCATAGCATGAACGAACTTTTTCAATTCAGTGCTCCCGCCAGCAACCTGGATGTTGTTGCGCTGGCCGTGTGCGTGGTGCTGCTCGCCGCCGTTTCACTCACGGAAGGCAAGGTTCCCTGGTGAACCACCCTCACGGTTGGAAACGGCATCGGCAGGAACACGGCAGTTACATCCCAAGCCGGAGGCAATCCGCTGCTCCAAGGGGAATCTTCCCTGTTGGACAACCCTCCTGAACCCGCCGGCAATTTCCCCGGGGGCAACTTAGGGCGTGCGTTTTTATCGCCGCCGTCGCTTCCTCAAGTCGGCCCCAGTTCCCCTCGCGGTGCATCCGCGGTGCAACTTTGCATCCCCAAGATGCGCCCTGGCACGCCGGGCCTTCGTGACGGCAAAACTGAACTCCATCGACCTGAACATGAAGCGACTCTACTACGTGGATTCCAGCATGTGCGGTGACGACCTTCCGATTGACTTTGACCTCGACGAGTTCTGCGAAGTCCTCCAGGGAAAACTCGACGGAGTGGAGGTCGTCGCGATGACAACCCCCGGGTCCCTGCCCCCGAATCGGGATGCAGCGCTCGTTCCCGAATCGGTATTCCTTGAGGCGCTCGGAGAATACCTTCACCGATAGTCATCGGTTCGAACGTGACGGCGGCCGGGGGCCTGCGGTAACGCTCCCGGATGAGAATCGTCGTGCAACGGGTTTCCTCCGCGGCGGTGCGGGTTGCGGGAGTAACACGCGGACGAATCGGGTCCGGATTGGTGGTGCTATTGGGGATCGAAGGAACGGATCTCGATGAAGACATCGAATGGCTGGCGGGAAAACTGGTGCGTCTCCGAATCTTCGATAACGCAGAGGGGGTGATGGACCAGGCAGTCACCGAGGCGGACCGTGGAATTCTACTGATCAGTCAATTCACCCTCCTTGCCAGCACCCGCAAAGGGAACCGTCCCTCCTGGCACCGCGCCGCGCCCCCCGAAGTGGCCGGACCGATCTACCATCGATTCCATCGGCACCTTGAGGAACTCCTGGGTCGTCCCGTGGCCACTGGCGTTTTCGGCGCTGAAATGCAGGTGGACCTTGTCAACGATGGACCGGTGACCCTGCTGCTCGATTCCCGTCTCCGGGAGTGACCCGCCCTTCAACTGCTATACCCACGCTGGGGCGAGCCCCTTCCGACGCAACAGGGCGTCATAGGTGGCCAGCGTGTAGAGTCCTCCCAGCGTCGGAAAGTTGAAGCAGGCCCGCTCCAAAAGTGAGGCTCCGCCCTCCACCAACATCGTCATCAGCGCGATGTGGATGATTTCCGTGGCATGTTCCCCGAGCACGTGGGCCCCCAGCAGTCGCATGTCACTCGTGCGAAACAGCAGTTTCAGGAAGCCGCTCGTGTCCCCGAGGATGGCCCCCCGCGCGTTCCTGAGATATGGCGCCCGACCCACCACAAAATCCTCTCCCCGGGCCTTCAGCGACTCCTCCGTTTCCCCGAGCATGCTGGCCTCGGGGATGGTGTAGATGCCCGAGGGCAACAGCGGGCTCAAGGGTTGCGCGCCTTCGACTCCCAGGGCGTGGAAGACCGCCACCCGCGCCTGGGCCGAACTGGTGGACGCCAACGCAGGCGGGCCAACCACGTCGCCCGCGGCATAGATGTGCGGCACCTCCGTCTGGGAAAATGGATTGATCGGAATCAGCCCGCGCTTGCCAGGCGTGATGCCCGCGGCGGGCAGGTTCAGGTCGCCCGAATTGCTGCTCCGTCCCGCGGCCACGAGAACCCCTTCCACGGAAAGCGTCCGCCCCGACTCAAACTTCAGGATCACGTTCCCCTCGGACGGAAGGTCGCAAGCGTGAACGCGTTCGCCCCAATGAAACACCATCCCGTTTGAAGCCATAGCCTCCGCCAATGCCTTCGAAACCTCCGCATCCAAAAAGGACAGCAGGGTATCCCGTCCGTCCACCACGTGGACCTCCGCGCCCAGCGCCCGGAACGTGCACGCGTACTCCGCCCCCACCACACCGGCACCCACCACTGCCAGGGATCTGGGCAGGCTGGGGAGCTCCAGGATCTCATTGGAGTCATGAACCCGGGGATCCTCGAAATTGAACTCCGGAGGTCGAACCGGGGAGGAACCGGTGGCAATCAGGATTCGTTCCCCTCGCAATTGCCGGGTCCCGGACTCTCCGCCTGTCACTTCGAGCGTATGAGGATCCACAAATCGGGCGTTCCCATGAATCACCTCAACCCCGGCATGGCGAAGCTGGTCCATCATCCGCGACCGCTCGGTGCGGGTGACCGTCTTCTCGTGATACATGAAGTCCTGGATCGTCGCCTCCCGGCGGAGGGAAAGATCCACGCCATACAACTGGCGCGCCTTGAGGCCCGAAAGCGCCAGCGCCGTTTCCCGAAGCGTCTTGCTCGGCAGCGTCCCCGTGTTGATTCCCGCTCCGCCCACCTCGGGGCATCGCTCCACCAGGACCACCCGACGTCCCAGCAAGGCCGCCGCAAGGGCACCCGTCGCCCCCGCAGGACCGCCGCCGACAACCACGAAATCAAAACCGTCCGGTGAGCTCATTCACCGGACGATGCCTCGGATCGAACCCAGGCAGCAAGCGGAGGAAGGCCCCCCCGATCCAGCCCTCGAGAGGCTACTTGGCCGCCTCGGTGGAATTCCCCGCGTACTCCAAGCGGATGATCTTGCTGTCCTTATTATCGCCCCAATTGGTTCCGAATTCGATGAGGTAGAGACACCCATCCGGACCCAGTTCCATGTCCATCGGACGCTTGAACGTCATGCCCGGCAGGAACCGTTCCATACGCGCGACCTGGTTCTGGTCATCCAGTTTCACCGCGATGATCCAGTTCCGCGTCCACTCGTAGATGAACAACGTGTGGTCAAACTCGGCCGGCAGCTTGTGGGGGGACGGATTCTTGGGATCGAAGTAATAAACGGGTCCGGCCATTGCGGTACGCCCGCCGGATCCTACGACCGGAAACTTGGTGGAGGCGGACGGCGGATAATAAATAAAGGCCGGTTGCGCTGGCGGGAGGTCATGGATGCCCGTGTTGTTCGGCGAATTGTTCACCGGATGCGCGGCATCGTAGAGCTCAGGTTTAAAATCCTTGTCCATCCACGGCTCCGGTTTTGCAGGCCACTCGGACTCCGGCTTGCCCGCCTTCTTCGCCGCCTCCCGCGCCGCCATGGCGTCCTGATACTTCTGCCGCGCCACGTAGTCCACGGGGGCATAGGGCTTGTTGTTGCCGACAAAATACGGCCAACCAAAGAACCCTGGCCCCCGCGCCTGGTTGATTTCATCGTGTCCCGCAGGGCCCCGCTGGGGATTCGGCCCACCGGCATCCGGCCCCACCTCGCCCCAATAGAGAAATCCGGTCTTCTGATCCACCGAGATGCGGAATGGATTGCGGTTCCCCATCACATAAATTTCCGGCCGCGTGCCAGCCGTTCCGGGCTTGAAAAGGTTGCCTTCGGGAATGTCGTACCCTCCGGCCGCACGCGGCTTCACCCGGAGAATCTTCCCAGGCAGGGAATTCGGGTTTGCCGCCGAACGCTGGGCGTCCCAGGGATAGCGGCCCGGACGGGGATCGTTGGGGGAATAGCCGTCGGAGTCGAACGGGTTGGTATTGTCACCAATCGAAACGTACAGGTTGCCCGCTGCATCAAACGTCAGGGACCCGCCCACATGACAGCACTGCTCGCGCTGGACCGGAATGTCGATCACGGTCACGCCCCCCTCCACATCCAGCACATCCCCCTTCAAAGTGTAGCGCGAAACGCGGATGATTCCCGCCTTGCCCTGCCCATCATTCGTGGTTTCGGGAAGGGAATGGTTCACGTAAATCCAGCCATTCTGCGCAAACTTCGGATCCAGGGTGATTCCCAGCATTCCCTCCTCCAAACCGTCAAACACCGGGATCCGGCCGATGACCACGGAGCTTGTGGCGCCCGGCTTCAACATTTTGATGACGCCCTTGCGCTCGGCGAAGAAGACCGTTCCGTCCGATGCCACCGCGAGTTCCATCGGATCCACCAGCGTATCCTTCAGTTCTCCATCCACGGTCTGGTCCTGATCCAGGACCACCTTTCGAAAACTCGATTCGGGGGGCAGCCAGGTTCCGGCCGGCGCTGGCGCTCCGGAAATTGAACCGGACGCGGCGGTCGGGGCCTGGGTTTGCTGTCCAAAAACCGGGCCTACCATGGCCATGCCGGCGATGACGAGAGCTACAGGGAGACGCATGTGTGTCGATGGACTACCGGGACCGGAGGATTAATCAAAGGACTTTTCCCGTTGTGCCCACGTCCCGGGTGTTCCCAATCTTTTTGGATTCAAGGTTTGACACCACTTCCCTGCTTTGATTACTTCGCCCCTCTTTTTGTCAGGAGTCCCAGCTATGTACGCAGTTTTGGAAACCGGTGGTAAACAATATCGCGTCGCCCAAGGCGACACGCTCGAAATCGAACGCTTGGAGGTCGCGGCCGGCCAACCGTTCACCTTTGACCGGGTGCTCCTGGTCAACAACGGGGGCGCCGTCTCCGTGGGCGCGCCGACCGTGGCGGGTGCCAAGGTCGTTGCCGACGTCGTGGAGCACATCCGCGGCGACAAGAAAATCATCTTCAAAATGAAGCGCCGGAAGGGATACCACAAGAAGCAGGGCCATCGTCAGGAACTGACTGTGGTCAAGATCACCGGAATCACCGCCTGATTCCACGAGGAGAATCCAAACATGGCTCATAAAAAAGGACAGGGAAGTTCGCGCAATGGTCGCGACAGCAACGCGCAGCGTCTGGGCGTGAAGGCATTCGGCTCCGAGAAGGTCACCGCCGGATCCATCATCGTCCGCCAGCGCGGCACCAAGTTTCACGCCGGAAAGAATGTCGGCACCGGACGCGACTGGACGCTCTTCGCGCTCATCGACGGCCGGGTTCAGTTCGAGAAGGCGGCCCGCAAGGTGCACGTCGTTCCCGAGGCCAACCCCGCCTCCAATTGATCGCTGACACTTCGAATTTCGGGCGAGGCGAGAGCCTCGCCTTTTTCTTTGTCCCCGCCCCTTTCCGGATCCGCCATGTTCATTGACGAGGTCAAGATCTTCGCCCGCGCGGGACACGGCGGAAAAGGCGCCGTCGCCTTCCATCGGGAGGCCTATATTCCCAAGGGCGGCCCCAGCGGAGGGAATGGCGGGCGCGGAGGCGACGTGATCCTCGAAGCCAGTCACGATCTCAACAATCTCATCCAGCAGTTCTTCCAGCCGCGATTGATCGCCGAGAGCGGCGAGGGTGGCATGGGCAAGGGCATGGACGGACTCGCCGGCAAGGACCTGGTCATCAAGGTGCCCTGCGGAACCCTCGTCTGGCGCCTGGAAAAGCCACTCGATCCACAGGCTCCCGAGGAAGCCGAGGCGACTGAGGTTGACGATCCCGACGACGACACCCGGACGGCCAAGCCGGCTCCCCTCCGCAGTGCTTCGTCCGGACGTCCCGTCATCAAGAGCGGTGCCCGCGCGCTCGAAATCAACCTCGAGAAGGAACCCGAGGACGATTCACGTCGCCCACTCCACGCCCCGGCTCGGGGAGAGCTCGTGTGCGACCTCACGGAAAACGGCCAGCGGTTCGTGCTTTGCAAGGGCGGACGCGGTGGACTCGGCAACCGCAATTTCGCGACATCCGTCCGGCAGGCTCCCCGCTTCGCCCAGCCCGGGGAGGCCGGCACCGAGGGTGATTTCCTCTTCGAACTGCGGCTCGTCGCCGACGTGGGCATCGTGGGATATCCCAACGCAGGCAAATCCACCCTGCTTTCGGCCATTTCCAAGGCCCGGCCCAAGATCGCCGCCTATCCGTTCACGACCCTGACCCCGCAGGTCGGGATCGTGGAGTATCCGGACCATCACCGCCTGACGCTTTGCGACGTCCCGGGATTGATTGCCGGAGCCCATAGGAATGTGGGACTTGGACACAAATTCCTGCGCCACATCGCGCGCTGCAAAGCCCTGATCATCTTGCTCGACATGGCGGGCACCGATGCGCGGAACCCGTGGGATGACTATCGCTCCCTCCTGGAGGAACTGGCCCTCTATGATCCGGCCCTCCTTGAAAAGAGTCGGATGGTCGTCGCCAACAAAATGGATGAGCCCGGCGCCGAGGCGAACCTCAAGACGTTCAAACGCAAGGTCCGCAAGACCCCGGTGCTCCCCATCTCCGCCGCCTTCGACGAGGGGATTCCGACCTTCCTCAAACGGATCCGGGAGATGACGGAAGAAGTGCGCTGAAGCGGGCTTTCGCGCCACTCAGCGGATCGCCCTCGGATCCAGCGTCGGGCGGTAGTAAGCCTCCGCTGTAGCCCGCGAAACCCCTTCGCGGACGAGAAGTTCCACTTGGTTACTCGCGAACGTGGCCCAATTCTCCTGGCGAATCACCTGCATCGATCCGTCGGCCATGCAGACCTCCCGAACGTAGGGTCGGAATATGGATCGGAAATGGTCGCCACCCCGGACTGCATATCGATCGAAGAGGATCGCCAGCTCATACTTCGACTCGTCCAACCCCTGAACATAAATTCGGGTGCAACGATCCTCGGGAACATTTGAACCATTGGTCGCAGCGGCCTGAAGCCACGCGCCGTCGTCGCCCACCCCAACAAAATACCGTGCAGCGTCCGCCTCCGACTTTGCGACCAGGAGCGCCAATGCGTCCCCGAATCCGTTGGTGTGCACCGGGAACTTGCCTCCGTATTCGGCGGCATAAATCCGAAGTATCATTCCCGAATTCTTGATGCAGTGCTGATGGACCCTGGAGAGATTCCAAAAGAATAACGCCGGAGCCCCGATCAACACCAATCCGAGAAGGGTCGCGATGACCCATAATCTTTTTCCGCGCCATTTCATGCCTCGGGAATCTCCCCTCACGGGTTTGCCGACAAGGCTTCGAGATAGTCCAATAACGAGGCGAATTGGGAGACCGTCAGTCCCGCCGCCAGGCCCTCGGGCATGAGGGATCGTTCCTGCTTTTCCCGGCGCGCAATGGTGTTGAGCGGAATCCGCTGTTCCTGTGCCGCCACCGTTCGAATCGTGACGGCATCCGCCGCCTCCTGGACGACGAATCCATCGACTTCGGTTCCATCCTTCAGCTCGAAGTGATGGGTGATGAATCCCTGCGCCAGCGTCTTGTTGGGAATGAGAATGGCCTCCGCCAGCTCCCGGCGCCGGTAGGTTTTGGCGATCGTCCCCAGATAGGGTCCTTTCAACGGTTCCCCGGTCTTCACGGTGTGGCATCCGGTGCAGCCCACCTGCTGAAAAATCTGCTCGCCCCTGGAAACCTGACCATGGGTCGAAGCAATCGCATCCAGCACGGCGACCGTCCCAAGATCGCCCACCTTGGGGGACTGCGACTCCGTCCGAAACTTCGCCGGATCAATCTTCAGGCGCTGGATCGTTTCCGTCGCGGCGGCCGCCACTTTGGGATCGGCGTCGTTCATCGCCGCCACGTATTGCGCCGCCCGGGAAGTGTCCCGGACCTGAGCCGCCGCCCGCAGGATTTGCAATCGCCGGGCGGGGATGGCCCACCCCGCGTCCAGCGATCGCGCCGCGGCGTCCCGCGACTCCGGGGAACCGAGCGTTCGCGACGCCAGCTTGAGCAGAAAACCGTCCGCCATGAGGGAAGAGTCCCCATCCAGACGCGCCGCGCTTTCCTCAAACACGGCGTGCGCCTGGTCGAATCCCGTCGCGTTGTACACCGCGGCCCGGGCCTTCTCCGCCAGGTTGTTCTCCGTCTGCGTCCGTTGGACCCGAGGCATGGCGACCAGGATGGCGCCCCACGCCGCCGGATCCGACGTGCGGGCCAAGGCCATCACCGACTGTGCCCGAATTGCATCCGACGTGGAGTCCGCCGTGGCGACCCGGACCAGCAGCGGAATCGCGTTGGCAGGCGTGTTGTCGGCTTCGGACAACTGCGACGCGATCGCCGGCAACAACGAGTCATCCTTGGACGCCCGGTCCAGCAGCGTTTGCAGGGCGTCGCCGGCCGGGATCCGGTGGCGGGACAGTTCACGGCCAATCCAGGCCGACTCCTGGGAATCGGCATGGTCGAGTGCCGACTTGAGCGCCGCCGAAATCCGGGCCGACTCACTCCAGGGTTCGGGTTGGT
The DNA here is from genome assembly GCA_046346705.1 of Verrucomicrobiota bacterium. Lineage (GTDB taxonomy): Bacteria > Verrucomicrobiota > Verrucomicrobiia > Limisphaerales > UBA9464 > UBA9464. Next base: position 329,590 of record JAXMHR010000004.1, read on the forward strand.
AATAGGGTCCGCGGGTGTCCGGACGCGTCCCCCAGGAATCGCCCTTCCACACGCCCTCCCGGAACTGAAGCCGGCACAGCGCCGTGATCAGTCCAGCCCGCCGGCTTGGGTCCGTTTCCGAATTCAGCCGTGCGATCAACCCAGCCACGACGTCCGGTTCATGCAACAACTGCAGCACCTGAAGTGCACCGACCCTGAGCTGCGGAGTGGCGCTGGGGGCGTCGAGAACCGCGAGACAGGCATCGCCTGCGCGCAGGCGGGCCAATCCACGAACGGCGGTGTGGGCCACGATGGGATCAGAGTCCGCCAGGAGCGGAACCATGGCCCGGGCCTCCGTTTCGTTCCCCAGGCGAGCCAGGGTCACCAGCGCTTCCCGGCGCGCCCGGGGCGACGGGGATTCCAGCAGGCTCACCACGGTCGCCATGGTCTCGGAGTTTGGGCGACGTCCCTGTTCCCCAAGCGCACGAAGAACCCAGGGCGAAAGACTCGAATCCAGGAGCAGTCCGGAAAGCAGGCTGGAACTTTCACTGCGGAACCCCAGGGAGATCGCAAACACCGCAGCGATTCGCGAAGCCATCGGCTTAGCTGGATTCATCGCCAGGGACGAAAGCTCCCCAAGCACCCCGGACACCGAGCCCGCCTCCATCCAGCGAATCAGGGCCCGCTGCGCCGCGAGACGTCGGCGATGGCTCGGAGATTCCAGCTGTTGGATCAGCGAGGCGGGCGAGAGGGACGCGAAATCCGGCATCGGCTCAGGCTTGAATCCCTTGGGGGTGGCACGAACGAGGAATCCCACCTCACGTCCCACCCAGGTGAAGCTCGCCCCCTTCCAGCTCGCAGCATAGATCGCCGAGTTCCCATCGACATCCAGGTCGGTCACCCGCGGGAGCTTCGCGAACGGCTCCTGATTGGCAGTGAACGTCGCCCCCCTGGGTCCGAGGGTGTGGTGGTAAATCCACTCCGTGCCCCAGTCCGCGGTAAACGGGGCGCGATTCCATTTCGCAGGAATCCCCGGCTCATCAATCCACGAGGCTCCGCACCCGGAACCACCCCCGAAGTCCGCCAGCGGCTGGACAATTTCGGCCGGAAAATTCTTAAACAGGCGCGGATATCCATGCTGGGTCAGCCCGGTGAAGTGATGAAACCGCACATCCCAACCACCGCCGTCATTGGTGTTGTCGCGGGCAAAGGCGTCCAACTCCGGACTCACCGGCCACCTCCAGAATGTTCCGCGTCCCCTCGGCGAACACCTCGAGACCGGATCCGTCCGGTCGGACCCGAATCAATTCCGCCCCTCAACTGCAGTTTACGACCATCGGACCCGGTCGCCTCCATGAACCCGAAATCACCAATGGCCGCGTACAGCCATCCATCAATGCCCAGTTCGAGCCCGTTCGAGGAATGGTCGGCGGGCCGATCCTTGAAGGTGAACGCGATTCCGGACACCAGCGTCCGCGATTCATCCGCCACGCCATCCCCATCCCGGTCCACATAGACGCTGATGTCCGAAGGATGAAGGAGGTAAAGGCGGTCCTGATCCCACACCAACCCGCGCGGTGAATCCACATCCGGTACGAACGCCGTCACCGAATCCGCCTTCCCGTCGCCATCGGTATCCTTCACGCGCAGAACCCGGCCGAGATGGGGCTTCCGATCCAGGGAGCCGTTGCCGTCGCTCGACACAAACACGGTCCCGTCTGGGGTCGCCGCGACAAAAACCGGATAATTCACCGCCGGCGGTGTCGCGAAAATACTGACAGAAAACTCCTCCGGGAACTGAACCTCTTTCAGCAGAGCATCAGCCTTCTGCTGGGAAAACACCGGGGGAATGCTCTTCAGTTCAGACGGGGTGGGCTGTCCGGCATCGGGTTCCGCGGCACCCGCGGCGAAAGGTCGCGCCAAAACCGCGATCGCAGCGACAAGAAGGCCCAATGGGCGCGACTGGGAAAGGGAACGGCAACAGATCATGGAATACTAAGGAGCGTTGAGTTGGGACATCCTGACCTGTACCCACGCCGAGCATCAAACGGATAAGGGACCGGAAATCCAGAAGTCCATGCGGCACCTCTATCGACGGTTCCGATTCCGAATCGGGCTTCCGGCAAGGGCAACGCAGGCCCTTCTTCCCGGAATTGAGTCTTGCGACCCCCTTACGGGTGGAACAGATTCCGCGGCGTCGTTTCGATCCTCTCGAAACGTGGCCATGCCGGTGTAGCTCAGTGGCAGAGCAGCTGTTTCGTAAACAGCAGGTCGTCGGTTCGAACCCGACCACCGGCTCCATTCAGATCCTGCTGAGTGGCAACGTTTTGGATGAGCCGGTGTCCCAAGTGGACACCAAAATGGACACCCATTCTCAGAACCGAACGGTCCCTCCCGGAATCCGCTCGAACCCCCTGGAAATCCATTCAGCAGTCGGGAGCAGGACTTTCTACGCTGTCGTTGACCGACCAGCGCATGAAAAACCGCTACCGCCTCCTGGAGCGCCGCAACCGCCTCCGCTCCTTCTACTGCGTGGATACTGACACTGGAAAGCGCACCAGCCTGGCCACCGGTGACCGCGACGCTGCCGAACAGATCGTGCTCGCGAAGAACCAGGCCACCCGGCAACCCACCCTGAACCTCCAGATCGCCCGGGCCTACATGGCCGGAAGCGACTCGGGCGTCGCCACTCGAACCTGGCAAGATGCCCTGGATGCCGTCATTGCCGCCAAACGCGGTCCCACCCGCCTGCGCTGGCAGCGCGCAGCCGCCGACCCGGCCCTAGGGTCGCTGCGGAAAGTGATCCTCATTGAGACCCGGGCCGAACAGCTCCTGATCGTCCTGCGCCGGGGTACGGTGAGCACCAACGTCTTCCTTCGACGCCTCAACAACTTCTGCCTCGACATGGGCTGGCTGCCCTGGCCGGTGCTGCCCAAGCGCCAATGGCCGACCATCGAATTCGACGCCAAGCGCGCTGTCACCGCGGAGGAGCACCTCGCAATCGTGGCCCGGGAGCCAAATCCCGAGACGAGGAGCTTCTACGAGCTATTGTGGCACCTGGGCGGATCACAAACCGATATTGCCACGCTGACCGCGGAAAACGTGAACTGGACCGACCGCGTGGTGAGCTACCAACGGCACAAGACCGGGACTGTCTCCCAGCTTCACTTCGGCGAACAAGCTGCCGCCTTGCTCGGCACGCTTCCAAGGCAGGGACCTCTCTTCCCCCGACTCGCCCGCATGGACGAAAAGCACCGGGCCGTGGAGTTCAAACGGCGCTGCATTGGGCTGGCCATCAAGGGAATCACCCTCCATTCGTACCGCTACGCCTGGGCCGAACGGGCCAAGACGGCCGGCTATCCGGAGCGCTTTGCCCAAGAGGCGCTGGGACACAACTCGAAGGCGGTTCATCGAGCCTATGCCCGAAGTGCACAGGTGAAGGTCCCTTCCCTGGAGGAATACGAGACGAACGGGAAAATCGTCTCCTTCCCGCGGCCACCGACAAACGGTGCAGAACAGGTGCATCGCAACAGTACCAAGCAGGAACCACGCTGAGCCGGCCTACCCCCAGGCCTCATCTCCGAATCGTCGGACCATTCGGCCACCGGTGATGAATTCGCTCGGCCTTTCGGCCTCGCGCGCGTCAATTAGTTTGCGGCTCGGCGGTCACACACGAGACGTTCGATGAATCGCTCGGGGCCGAATCAGGTCCCCATCGCGTCGCGAAGGACCAAAGTATAAACGCGTTCCAAGTCGCGTTTCGTGAGTTCAGTAAGCGACTTGAATGGCTTTTTCATGCGGAGGCGCTGAGCCACTTCGGGATAGTAGGCTTCGTTGGATACGCCCATCCGCTTCATGGCTGCTTTGATGGCACCGGTTCTCATGGGACGCCACTGGTCGGGTGCTTTGGTTTTGAGTCCACGCGTCTGGATCGCACGCTGTTGTCGAAACCATTGTTTCACTTCAAGCATCCGTCCTGAGTGCAACTCCTCGTACTTCTCCAGTCGAAACTTGTTCTTGAATCGAGACCACCACATCCCAAACGCCTGCTGACGACCCTGGCCAACCGTACCCTCGGCTAGCTCCTCGATCCATGTCTGAACCTGGCGTGCTTGTTCTGACGAAATACAGCCCTCACGCCGCTCAATCACATTCTTCACTGTGGGTGGCCGGTTGAAGAAGTTGAGGTCACGTCCGACTTGGACGTTTCCGTCACCGGTGATGGTCTGGCCGGTCGACGTGGGAGACCGCATTGTACCAGCGCCTCGGGGTTTGAACTCATTAAGTGCGAGCGCCAAGTGACGAGTGAACTCGCGCCGAAATTGATCGCGGGATTGAAACTTGGAGCACAGGCCGATGGCTTGTAGCTCTTGGCGAAAGCTCCACAGTCGTGCCAATTGCTCCTTGTCAGCGTCGGCGGGCATCGGTTCCAAATCTGAGAAATAGGCCATAACCTTTCTCCCATGCCGCATACCACGCCGAATCTCCTCCTCCGTTCCTGAGTCAGCAACACCCGTGGGCGTTCCAAAGCGAGACCAGAAAATTGCCACAATGATGTCCGAGTCATCGAGCATCTGTCTATTGATACTGGCTTGCGGCCGGTCGCTTAAGTCGGGGTGGCTATGGGTGGACCAGTGTTGATGCTTTACCCAAAAGCCCCTGGCCTCACCGTGTTGTGTGTTCCAGTCGTTGATGACCTCCTTGGCGATTTCAATCTCCTGCTTCACGTCCCCCGGACCACATAAAGCAAGCCTCAGCAGGCTGACAGTGGGGCTCACGACTTCCTCCCGGTAAAAACGGCGGCATCGAGCCGCCGATGAAGCATCGATACCAGGGTCAGCAAATCCAAGGCATCCTGCTCCGTGATATTCCAAGAGATCTTTGCCCCATGCGCTGTCACGTTGCGGAAGGCTCCGAACATCCCGAGAAACAGGTTCATCAGGCCTGATTGCTCGCTTTTCTCGGTGTCCGTCCTCAACGAGTTGAAGGCAAGGAACGGCATTCCTACTTGACCGAGTGAAAATGCCTTCGTGACCAGTTCTCCGGCATCGCTGGTGAGCGCTGATTTTGCCCGGACCTTTTCGGAAACACTCTTCGTCGCCTCCAACACGGCGTGAAAGTAGTTTTCCTGAACGAGTTCGGCGCGGCAGAACCTGAGTACATCGGGATGAACCATTCGGCGGCGCAGTTCGCCTTGCAGTCGGTTTGCACGTTGCTCGGCCTCCGTCAGTGTTCGTGCCGCGGTGACCGGAGAAATCTCCCCTCGCTCATTGACCTGGTATCCGCAAAACGCAAGCGGTGTATTCAAGCGCGCGCGAAAGCTGTCGTAGGAGTCAGCATTCGCATGGTACAAGACTGGGTTCATTACCTTCGTCACAAACCCGAACACATTGTTGGCGCACCGATCCTCCCGCTGCTTAGCTCTCAACGCGTCGTAAAGGCGGTGGCGTTTTGTAGAGGTTGGCGAGAGATCTGGAATATCGCAGGCGCGCAGGTAGCGAGCAATTTCCGATCCTGTGAGCCCTCCATCGGTCTCGCCCAGAACTTCGCAAATTGCTTCAAGCTTGGTTTCGTCGAGCGGTGGGATCGCTGGCATGGTTGATGTTGAGTGCGCGGAACTCCAGCCGCCCTAGCGTTTCACGTACGCGTCGTCAAGGGGTTCTTCCTCCGGCGTTTCCAAAGCCTTGGTACTGCTCTGGACGAATAGCCAGCCTGCGATGTTCCATCATTGGAAGGGGAGCTACTCGCAGATTCCGCCACTCACTCTCTGCGGGCGCCTCCGTGAGATGATCCTTGTCGACGTGCCGCTCCGGTCCCCTCCTCGAATGCCTTCTCAAGCAGCTCGTACGCTTGGGCAAGCCGTGAAGTAGATGGCCCCGGTACCGATTTCCGCAGGACGCTCGCGATCAGGGATAGAGACTCCCCCAGCTTTTCCGTGCTCGCCTGCTCTAATCGGACCGATTCCCATCGGTCCAGCTCGCCCGAGCTGCGCAGCGCGTCGCGAAGCGTGTCTTCGGTGAGGTTTCCCAGACTCCATCCCGTCAGTACCGCGGAGACCCAGGCAGATTGATCTCCGTCCAGGATGCCTCGCAGTTCCCAAAGGTTCACGATGTGATGGCAGTTGAACATCGACCACAGGAGGCGACGCAGAAATCGGCCCTGTGAGTCATCGGGAGAAGCTTCGACACGTTCCGCAATCCTTTTGAGGGCACACTCCACGGCCAGCCGCTGAACCCTCTGTCGGTCGATCTCCTCTCGCGAGTGGAAGCCAGGAGCAGCCAACAGTTGGCCCAGTACGGACCGAACGGTTTCAGGAGACGCCGGGCCAAAATCCGTCCGCCATGCCCTGTCGCTTCCCGCGGGCAGCGCCACTAAGCGCCGCCCCTCAAACTGGAGTGTCGCCCGTCCGTTCGAGTAGGTGTTCGCGGCGGCGGGTTGAAATCCCCTAGATTCCAGAAACTCCTGCAACCATCGCTCCCGGGCTAAATCTTGCTGCTGACATTGAGGCATCATTCGACCCGTTCTAACACGACTAACCCCGCTCTGGGTAGTGTGCCACTTCTGACCCTAGACGAATCTGACGGAACCCGCCCCGAACTGCCCCAGAATCCGGGTTGGAACGCGCTCCAGTCCCGGGTTTCTCAACCGGTTGCAACCAAGGCCGCGGGTCAGAGCGCCCCCTCCAGATTCCTAAGAGCGTACTCTTCGAGAACCTTCCGCAGTGTTGCCTGCGCGAGGGACCCACCATTCTCCAACAACGACCGTTCGAACGAACCGGCCTGGGCGATGGCCTCCCCTTCCAACCGGGTCCGCTCCTCCGGCGACATCGCTCCCCAATACTCGGTGATCGCCTCCTGGCGGGCCTGGAGCTTCCGTTCGGCAAGGATTCGCTCCCGCTCTAATCGAGCCTCCTCCTTGAGTGCCCGCTCCTGTGCCTTCGCCTCTGCATCGGCCGTCTCCGCCCGGCTCTTGAACCCACGCGGTGGCAGATACTCGCCGCGGATGGAGCTGACGAGAAAGCCCGGCGGACTCTCTCCGATCCGCTTGTCCTTCCGGTCCAAAAGCCAGTCAAACACCTCCAGCCGTTGTTGAATCTGCTCCGCCGGATACCGCTCGACGGTGTCCACCGCGGTGGAATGCGTTACCCCGCGCGAAGTGAGGGCGTGGCAAAGGGACTCATCCAACAGACGCTTCTCGGTCCGTCGCGACTCGGCCTTTTGCGCTCGCTCGAAGACTACCCGCCACTCCCCACAACTCACCCGGCGAAACCGCTCCGCGTCGCCCACGGGCCGGATGAATCCCCGTTGTTCCAATTCTGCGATGGCGGGGCGGAGCTTTCGCTTTAGGTTGGAAGTGTCATATGAGCGGGCCAGTCCCACGTGCTCCCAGCAAAGCTCCTGGAGGTTGAACTCCCACCGGCTGCGGTGGAAAAAGCGTTTGTCGAGAAACCGGTAAAGGCGCTTCGAGACCGCGCTCTCCAATCGGCAGAAGAAGTCAAAATCCAGACTCCGCAGGTTGCCGTCCTTGAAACTTTTGAACACTACCTCATTCCACGAGAAACTGGAGATCGGCAGGGTGGTCTGTCCCGGGGCCGCACGCAACCGCTTGTCGGAATCAAACAGGGTGACGTTGTCGAGGATGTGGAATTTCTCATCCACCCAGCAGGCATTCTTCCGGTCTCGCCATGCGTTCTTGTAGTACAACGTCACGCCCAACCAGCGGTTCAGCGAGGTCTCAATCCGCTGGTAGCTTTTGCCTTCATGGCGCCAGCCAAGAAGCTGAATGAGCTGGTAGCGCGTGAACGCCACTTTGCGGTCCGCAAACCCCTGCATCCTTGAAAGCTGGATGAGGCCCAGAATCACCTCGTCATCCCTGGCGGTGGGAAGCCCGTACTCTTCGGAAGCCGTGATGAGGAGCTGGCGTGGCACCATCTCCCCGCGGGCGTTGTCCCAGACCCGGTCCTCGAAGACGAGGGTCTTCTGGCTCGGATCCAGTCGGTCGGCGATGGCTGAAAGCGGAAACTCCGCGAGGTTCATCTCATCCTTTCCGTCGTGCCGTTTCGCCTGATCGAGTTCCCTCTCCTCCAAATCTTCCTCTACCAAAACTCATGAAACGCAACAACGCTCCAGTTGTTGTGTTTATATGTTTATCTAACTATTAGAAGTTATACTTCAGAAACCTCAGACAGATCAAGACGTTGAATTGCCCTTTCCTGCCTCAATTCCCCTGGATTCCTGCCCCGGTTCCCCGCACCCCCCTGCCTCATTTCCCTGCATTCTCTGTCTCGTTTCCCCGCAATAGCCTGTCCCGGGTCACTGTAGCAATCTGTCCCGGTTCCCCCTATTTCGGACAAGCTGTCAGTCTGCCGCCACGCACGCCGGCTCGCAACCCTACCGGCACAAATCCTTGCATGCTTGCATGCAAGCATGGCATCGGGCCCGCCCGGTTTTATGCGAGCCAGCATGCGGGCCGGGCAGCCGCCCGGCAGGGCGTCTGGCCTGCCGCCACGCAACATTGCCCCCTTGCGAACAGGCCGGTGATCATGTTAGCAAGGAAACATGGGAAAAGTGTTCGCGTTTACAAATTCGAAGGGAGGGGTGGGGAAGTCCACCCTCTCGGTGCATCTGGCGGTTCGGCTCCACGAGCAGGGGCGCACGGTGGCCTTAGTGGATGCGGATGTGCAGGGGTCGTCCTCGCGATGGATTCACGAGGCCTCACCCGAGACGCCCAGATTCCGGCTTCAGACCCCCGACGAGATGCTGGAGCGGATTCCGAGTCTGCGAGAGGAGTTCGAGTTTGTGGTGGTGGATGGTCCCGCCGGCCTTTCGGAGGTGACGCGCTCGGCGCTGTTTGTCGCCGATGTGACATTTCTTCCCTGTGGACCCTCAGCCCTTGACCTGTGGGCGGCCAGCGAAGCGATCCGCGTGGTCCGGCAGGCGCAGTCCATCCGGAAGGGGCCACCGTTGGCGGTGCTCATTCCAAACAAGTTGCAGGTCCGCTACCGGCTGAGCCGCGAGCTTCTGGAGACCGCCAAAAGCCTCGGGATCCCGGCTGTCTCCGGCCTCCGCCTTCGCCAGGCGTATGCCGATGCGGCCGGTCAGGGGACGGTGGTATGGCGCATGGGAATGGCGGCGTCGCCAGCCATCGGAGAAATGGAGGCTTTGTTGGAGGAGTTGATCAATTATGACCCAGAGACGATCACTGAGCGAGTCGTTGCCAATGGCTGAGCTTTCGCCCGAGGCATGGGCCGTCATCAAGCAGGGGAGTCCGCAGCCGGCCGTGGAGAGCCGGCCGCCGCTGGAGGTAGCCAAACCGAAGCCGCCGCCCCCGAAATCGGTGCGCGAGCCGGCTGCGGAACCGGAAGGGGAGGAAACGAAGGCGCGGGGACTCGTGCCCCTATCCGTCCGTGTGCAGGCCGAACTCGCCGATACGCTTCTCAAGGTCGCATTCGAGCGCAAACTCCAGCGCAAGGCGCCCTTCTCGCAACAAGACATCGTCACCCAGGCCGTGACCCAGTGGCTGCGGCGCGGAGGCTACCTCAGCTAGCGAGGTTACCCCCTTCCGAAACAGGCCGCCGCCGTGCTACATTCCTGGATCGAGGAGGGTGGAGCGAGGGTGGAGCAATTCGAGCGGGAAAGAACCCAATCGCAGGGCGGGTTTCACGAACTTCGGGGACACGGCAGGCCGGATGTTTTCGAGCTTGTGACCGAGCAGATTCTGGGGCGACTCAGCACGGGAGTGGTCCCATGGCAGTCGCCGTCGCTGGCGCGGGTGGGAATGCCCCGCAATTTCCACAGCGGGCGGGCGTACCAGGGCATCAACGTGTTTCTCCTCGGCGCACATCAGTTTCAGTCACCTCATTTTCTGACTTTCCTCCAGGCCCAAGAACTCGGCGGCCGGGTACGCCGTGGTGAACACGGCATGTTCATTGTCAAACTCGGTACATGGAGGAGGGATGGGCAGGAAACCCAAGACGCCGCGGACCAAAGCAAAGAGACGGCGTCGTCTCCCCGACGCTTTCTAAAGGTGTATACCGTTTTCAACGCCTGCCAGATTGAGGGAATCGAGTTCCCACCACCACCGACGCCACCGGCCTATTCGCCGAGCGTCTTGGCGGACCGAGCACGACAGATCGTGGACGGAATGCCCCATCCACCGTTGATCCATGAGGGACGAAAAGCCTTTCCCCACTACGTGCCGCCTCTCGACACCGTCGAGATGCCCAGCCGGGAGACTTTCCAGGCGGAGTGGCGCTACTACATCACGCTCTTCCATGAGCTGGGCCACGCGACCGGTCACGCGTCGCGGCTCAGCCGGCCCACGCTCATCGAGAATCGGGGCATCCACGTCGTCGGATCGGAAAAGAAGATCTACTGCCAGGAGGAGCTTGTCGCTGAAATGACCGCCGCTTTCCTCGGCGCGTATGCCGGAATTGTCGAGGACGCCCAGGAGAACTCCGCAGCGTACCTCAAGGGATGGATGGATGTGCTAAGGGTGCACGACCACCGCACCTGGCTCATCAAGGCGGCTGCCGAGGCGCAGCGCGCGGCCAACTACGTCCTTGGGACCGCCGCCAGTCCGACAGGGGAGAGTGAACCGGCGCTCAGTACTCCACCTTGAAGGTCGGGGAGTCCTCTGGGCGATGACGCCGCTTGTCGTAGAGTTGCGTGGTCGAGATCATGCTGTGTCCGAGCCAGTCCCGCACCTTGGCGATGTCCGCGCCGTGTTCCAGGGCGTTGGTTGCGGCCGTGGCCCGCAAACAGTGGGGCCGGATGGAGCGATCCGGAATCCGCGCGGCGAGCGCATGGTGTTTGACGACATTGCGATAAATCGCCTGCCCAGTGAGCGCTCCCTCTAGGGTTCCCCGCGGATTCTGGACCGGGCGAAATAGCGCCCCTTCGGGCTCCAAGCGGTGTCCCGCCGCGTCTAGGTACTCCTCTATGAGCGTGGCAGCCAGCGGGTGCACCGGCAGATAACGCAGCCGTGAGCCCTTGCCGCGGACGCAAAGCATCGGGATTCCCCTGCGGACCTCGTAGTCCTGCGTGCGGAGAAGGCACAGTTCGCCCCGCCGCAGCGCGTGATACAGAAGGACCGCCAGAATCGCCCGGTCCCGCTTCCCCTTGAGCGTCGTGGGGTCTGGCGCGCCCAGGAGACGCTTGGCCTGTCCATCAGAGAGGGCCGCAGTCTTGCCCTCGTTGGCGCCTTCCCTGGGCCGCCGGACGCCGTGTACGGGATTCTGGGCAATGCAGTTTTCCTCACAGAGAAACTCGAATAACTCGGAGAGTGCAGAAAGTTTCCGGCGGATGGTGGCTGCCTGAAGCTGCCTTCGTTCGAGATCCTTGCGCCAGGCGATGAGGTGCGCCCGGGTAATCCCGACGAACCCGTCCGGTCCAGACAACCCGGCAAAGCGGACAAAGTCCCCCAGATCCGTCTGGTACGCACGCCGGGTGTTGGGGTTTTCGATGTTGGCGAGCCACTCCAAAAAGTGGGGGATACTCCGGAGCGCCTCGAACTCCTTCGGCGTCAATGCGCCGCCACACTCTGTCGAGCGAATGACAATTTCGCTGTCCTTTCCCAGAATCGTTCCTCCTCCAGGCATCCTCGCATGGCATGGGACACTCGCGCCAGAGGGGCCCATCAAATGCCCAGCCCCGGGGTGCTGTCCCCCGTTGCCTCGATAGGTGGAAATGCGGTATTCAGGTAGGGTGGGAGGACGAACCATGCCGTCTGCCGAGACGCTCAATCCGAAACGCTGCACCGAGAACGTCCCCTGGAAACGGGGACGAGCTGGGGTGATCGCGTCCATTGACGCAGTGGCCCCCACTTGGCTGCCAGAACTTCCTCTGGGCCGAATTGTTGCCACACCGGGCGCCCTCGGGAACATTCCCGCCGAAGAGATCCGGACAGCACTTCATCGTCACCGCAGCCGCGACTGGGGAACGCTTCAGCCCGGGGACCAGGCAGCAAACGAGCAGGCGCTGGTTGACGGGGCAAGGATCCTGTCCTGCCACCGGACCACTGCCGGGGTCAAGCTCTGGATTATCACCGAAGGGGATCGAAGTGTCACGACAGTGCTCTTGCCAGAAGACTGCTGAACGCATTATCTCAAAGGCTCACCTGCCCCACATCTTGCGCTCTGGCCCTGCATTTCTTGAAACGAGAAAAGCTTCAGCGACACACCGCCATCCTCAAACCATGACACGCTCCATGAAGAAAAGTCCACTCACCCTCTACGTCAGCCTCCGCGAATCCCTGCTCAAACGTCAGGCGGAACTTGCCGAAGAACTTTCGCTGATTTCGGCTGCCCTGGGATCCCCCAACGCACCCGCCTCCACTGCCGCCAAACCTGCCCGCACCCGCAAGCAAGCTCGTAATGCGGTGTCCCTGCTGGAGGCAGTTCTCACCGTGACAAAATCCAAACCGCTCCCGAAGAGGGAGATTCTGGCGGCCATTGGCAAGCTGGGTTACTCTTCCCGGGCCAAAGATCCGATGAACTCGCTCAATACCACGCTGTACACCAACAAGAAGATCAAGAACTTCGGGGGCGCCTTCGGGCCGGCTTGATAAGGGGGGGCGGGGAGCCGCCATTGCCTCCTGGGAGCCAAGCCACTGCGTCCAGATGAATCCAGACCTCTGCGACTGGATTGGACTCGACTACTCCACATGCTCGGAGTCCTTAGGAGCAAATTCCGATGCCCTCCGAATCACGAACCTGGCGGATGTTCTCGCCGCTCGGTGGAAGCAGACATACGAGCGACTGACCCCGCATCCCAGCAACATTTACCGCATCGCGTTCGGGACGTTTCAGTACCTTTACGACGATTACGCGACATTGGAGGCGCTCGGCAAGGTGCCACTCAATCCTGCGTACGAACCTCGGTTGGTGGCAGCGATGGGGGTAACGAGGCCGCAGAAAACAGAACGCGACGATCAACGCCTGAGGGGATGGGTCGGACCGACTGAGCGGATGTTTGGGCGGCAATTCGATAAGGGCCACTTCATCGCGCACTCGATTGGAGGAGCGGTCGATCAATGCGAACTCAACGTCTTTGTCCAGAGCCGCGCGCTCAATCGAGGCTGGTCAGCAGACGGCAAGCGCTATCGCCTGATGGAGAAGTACTGTCACGAGAATGGGGGGACGTTCTGCTTCTCACGCCCACTTTACCGCGACGGGACAGCCATGCCGGGGTGGATCGAGTTTGGCATCCTCCGCAGCGACGGCCAGTGGTGGGTTGAGCGATTCCCGAACTGAGGGCGACGGTTCTGCCCGCGGGGCCGTCCCCTGCCGTGGACCGCAGTTGCGATAAAATAGGTTATCGCAACTGAGCAGGGTACCTCTCCTTGGAAGAGCTGTGGTCGTGGCTCACAAATCTGGCACCATAACTTTTCCGAGATCCCAATTTTCTTTATATAGGAGCGCAAATGACCTCGGGTTGAGAGTCCGCCGTAGGCTCGCAAGGATTGGTAATTGTAACTATATGCCCATTGCCGGGCGGTGGCCGTTTTGGATCGAGTTCAACTTCCCAAGACCAACTTGCGGTTCCAAAGAAAGTTAAACTCCACTTAACCCTGGTTGGACTCACCAAGCCGGAAATCCGATGAACCTTCTCCGGAGCTGAGCAAGACTCGACATAGTCAAAAATTCCCTTTCCGCAGCCGAGCGATGGGTCGTGTTCCCTTTGTTCAAGAAAGTCCCGAAGAAATTTCAAGACCGAATCGCAGTAAGACTGATACTCCCTCGGCCAGAGAATGACCGACAATTCAAACACGATTTTCGTTAGGCACCAGTCTGTCTCCCATGGAGCGTACTCACTCGCAACCGTCACCGACCCCGAAGCGGTTGCCATGCGAAAGCCCTCTCCGATTCGTGAGTTTACCTGAAACCAACCAGGATCTCGTTCGGCAGCGCAGAGGAGATCCTCGACCTGTCTTGCGATCTCGTCCCGCGTCATGGGGAGCTGCTTTTTAACAACCTTGGAAATCAATGCCCCTTTGACATTCGCCCTATTCCTAAGCCAACCATCGAACGGGATTCGAAGGTCGGCCGTGGGAGAAAGACTGGTAAGCGGACTCCACTTCCCATCTTTGAACAGCATTCGCACTTTCGCCCCGGAACTTGTCTCCTGCTCCCCCTCAAATTTATCCAGGAGATCATCCAATTTGAAGCCAGCCCTTGTGGCAGCGTTGACGATGCGTCCATCCTTGACTAAGGCGTGATCCACCGTTCGGCCGAAGAAACCGTTGCACGGCTTGCAGAGATCGCGGGTAACAATTCTTCCAAACAGGGATTGTGGGATGATGTGCTCGTTTGAACGCACCCTCGGACCAAAGCTCACGTCGCTTTGGATCTCGACTTCGATGAGCCTCCGCCCGCACCAAAGGCAGTCCGTCTTCTGATTCGATAGAATCACGGATTAAGTGGTTTACGCTTGTCTACTCTGGAAACCTCAATGGGACTTGGACCCACTGGTTTTGGGCTCTCTGCCCATTTCGCTCTGTTTCGTTTTGCTGTCTATTTTGAGCGTTGGGTCGATCTCGGATAGCAATTTATTGATCGCCTCCGATGCCTCAGGAAGCGACAACCTTTCCACCCCCACCACTCGGTTCAGCAGTTCAGGCGGAATGAACTCGTCGAATTTGTCGATGGCCTGAGGCGTGACCAAAGCGCCGATGACCTCCGGCGGCGGCATCCCGCTGGAAATCATCCGCCATTGCTCAGCAAACTCATCGTCATCCTCAGCGGCCATCCACAGGGAGATTCGGTCCACTTCGCAGGGTATCCCCTGGTGCTCCGCCAGGAGTGCCAAGGTCCGAAGGCACCGAGTGCCCACCCAGGGAAACCACCGCCGACCACCCGGGGTCCGGACGATAGCGGACTCCCTCAATCCAACCGCCTCGGCGGTGTGACGAGCGGCAGACAGCAGGGTCTTTGCGGAGACGTCTAGGTATCTCGGCTCGCCAGTTCCCAACAGCACCGATTCCATCTCGCGCGCCACCCGTGGATCGAGATCGCCTCCCAGTCCCAGAAAGCGAGGCGCATCGCCGGATTTCGAGGGAATGACCCAGACGACGGCGTGTCCGCTGTCGATCTCACTAACCT
This sequence comes from Verrucomicrobiota bacterium, assembly GCA_046346705.1. Taxonomy (GTDB): domain Bacteria; phylum Verrucomicrobiota; class Verrucomicrobiia; order Limisphaerales; family UBA9464; genus UBA9464. The sequence goes on from JAXMHR010000004.1 coordinate 344,669, forward strand.
GCCAACGACGTCCTCCCAGCAGCAACACCTGTCCAACTGGCGGCACCGAATCTCTTGGCAACCCTCCAATCTCGGTATCGTCGTGGCGCACCGCGAAGACATCGTTTCCACGAAACGTCGCATAAAAATCAAATGCCGAGGCGATTCGCTCGCCTTCCAGGGCGAGCACGATCTCGCCGGTCGAAATCTGCTCCACCAATCGGTGCGAGGCCAGTCCGCGCAGCAAGAGGGTGAAGTCCCCGACACTGACTCCAAGAAATGGGCCGTCCTCGCCCAGCAGCTTGTACAGGGCCGCGGCAGGGAGTCCTCCCGTTTGTTTGAGGCAACTGAGGATCTGATGAACCAGTGTGCTGAGGTGACGCTGGCCACGCGCCGGGGGTTCGAGCCACCGCTTGAGCATCAGCTCGGTCAATGCGATCCCGCGAAGCAGCTCCGGGAAAAGGAGGTCGGTCAAACGACTGATGGGATTGGGAGACGCATCCCGCACGTACAACCTCATGATCGCAGGTTCGCCTTCACGCCTTCCCGACCGGCCGAGACGCTGCACCAGCGAGGAGACACTCCAAGGTGGATCAACCTGTCCCACGGCACGCACCGATCCAATGTCGATTCCCATTTCGAGCGTGCTGGAGCAAATGGCGGTCGTGGGTACGCCACTCTTGAGCGCGGCCTCAACTTCGCCGCGCAACTCCTTGCTCACCGAACCGTGGTGAACCATGAACGGATCATGGGGCCACCCAGCCTTCGCCACCGCGTCGTGTACCCGTACGGCAAGCTCCTCCGCGGTCCGGCGGGAATTCACAAAGACGAGATTCGACGAACGGGCAAATTGCTCGGTCAGCTCCTGGGCAATGTCATCCAAATCATCCGGCTCTTGGACCGCCACCGCCATTGGCCGCGGGGTCGCACCCACGATGCGCTGCCCCCCCGCCCCTCGAAGTCCCGCAGCGGATTGTGCGACAACATATTTCAAGGCCTCCTCGGGCGTCCGCCGCACGGCCCCCCTCGCCCGCTCATCCGGATCCGGTGAGCGGAGCACCGCTTTGAGCGCGAACCGAATCTCCCGCCCTTTGGCCGGGTCCGTCAGGTGAACAACAGGCGCGGTGAGGCCGGCGCTCAGGAAATCCCCGGCAATGCCGGGATCAGACAGGGTGGCCGACAGACCGACCATCCGTGGAGCCGATCCGGTGGCGAGACGGAGCCGGGAAAGCAGACTGGCCAGGTGAATCCCGCGGACGTTGCCCAAGAAGGAGTGGAGTTCATCGATCACGACGTAAGACAGCGCGCTGTAGAGGCGCGGAATCTGCCGGCCGTAATTGATGAAGTTGGACTCGAGGGATTCCGGCGTGATCAGCACAATTCCCCCAGGGCTCCTTCGGAGGTCCTGTTTGTGGGCGGCCGAGACATCGCCATGCCATCGGTGAACGGGAATCTCCAGCTTTTCACACAGGCGGTCGAGGCGCCCGAACTGATCATTGATCAGCGCCTTCAAGGGGCCAACGTAGATCACCCGGACGGACCCATGGGCGTTTCCGAGAATCTTGGACAGAATGGGCAGGAAGGCCGCCTCGGTTTTACCGCTGGCGGTGCCGGCGGAGATGAGCAGGTGGCCTTCGCCCTGAATGATGGCACGAATCGCATCCGCCTGAATGGATCGAAGCTCCTTCCAGCCCATTTCCCAGACAGCTCTCTGCACCTCGGGTGCAAGTAAGGAGAAGGCGCCCTCACTCATCACAGTTTGAAGCTCACCAAATCCTCATCGGATGAATCGGGGGCGACAACTCCTCGGGCGACTTCTTCTTCGACCGTGGGAGCAGCCTCCGGTTTTTTGAGGAAGTCCCCGGTGAAGCAGTCGCGCCACTGCACGGCCGGGTTCTGTTCCAGCACATTGAGCAGCCCGACAAACGAACGAATGATGTCACGGGGAGTCTTGAAGAATTCGGCGCCGAGGGTCTCGTTAGCTTTTTGGAGCACAGCCGCCGCAACCAGAAGGCAAAGTTGGAGGAGTGCCGAGGCGCCGAGAAACTGTGCAGATGGCTTCTCCACCGGCCCGCCGACAGGCGGGAAGATTCCAAGCTCCTGGCTGCCCCAGTAGTTCCCGGCTCCAAATCGCGGATCCGGTTCAAGGCAGTAGCCGAACTCCTGGACCGCGGAGGCAATTTCCCGGCTTTCGGAGACTGTGAAGTTGTCTTTGGCATCTCGGTTCAACGCTCCGGCCACTTGGTTCGCCGTGAGGCAGAGAAACCCGAACTCGATTCGATTCTTCTTCAGCGCCTCCGCCCACCTCTCGGAAATCGGATTCGAATTGCCGGCTGGAGTGTGGTCCCCAGCGGGTAAAGGCCCGTCAGTCCCAAGCGGTGTCGATGGGCTATCCACACTGAGGTCTGCGATAGTCAGGGGGACAATCGGAGCGAAGGCCCCAGACTTTCGAGAGGCGACAAAATCGCCTCGGTGAAGGAAATTCTCGATGGCATCCGACGGATCGAGCCGTTCGAAGTTCAGACGTTTGAGTGTAGAGCGGGTGATCGCTGCGGAGAGGATCGCCTGGTTGTCGGTGTGTCCCGTCCGGGAATCGAATACATCCGCCCAAGCGGTCGCGAGGACGACATCCAGAGGCAGAAGTGCGAACGCTTCCCGGGCGACCCTGAGCAGACAGCCAGCGACATAGTCGGCGTAAATCTCATTAAAGCGTGCCTTGGGCATCGCCTTGGACGACAGCCTTCCCGTCGCCGTGAGCGACTTCACCTGGTTTGGAATCACCCGATCCGCATTGACGCTGACGGAAACCTCAATCACCGACGCGCCCCGGACGTAAAATGTCAGCAAAGAACCCAGATCCGACAACTCCGAGAAGGGTGCGAGCTCTCCGAGAACGCGCGAATAGGCATTACAACTCCCTGCCAGAACCTCTCGTGCAAGCTGCGTTTGGTCATGCCATTTGGCCAGCGCACTTTCGTACGCCGCACAGTTCTCAGTGAACTCCTGCTCGTCTGCCCGCGTGGCGACCGCCAATTCCAACGCGAAGGCATCCATCTGCTTGGCGGCTTTGCCAAGGAGCTTGTCGAGGAAGCCCGGCGAGTATGCATCTCGGCGCGAGATCACCTCCCCTGCACGGCGATGTTCCTGGATCGGCGCGACCGGCTGAGGGGCCGCTGCGAGTTCTTCCCAATCCCAAAACGGCCCACACTCCTTGTGGATCGAGGTCAGCACCTCGATCTGGCTCGTGAACGCGCTGAATTCGATCCTCGCCCGCTCCTGCGCCGATAAGCGCGCCAACTGCTTGGACTGGCTTTGGACTTGACGGTACCGGGCCCGCGATTCGCGTTCGTGGCGCCGCGCCGCAGCCTCAATGGAACGAAGCGTCTGGTTCCAACTCATGCCGAGCGCCTTTCGTGGGATTGGATCTCTGCCATGATCAAGGAAGCTTGGATTCGCGAAAAACGACTCTGGATTGAACAAAAACGCGAGCCGTTCAGCAACCAGAGAGCGCGATGCGCCTCGGGTCGCCTCAACTCGGCAACAGGTGCAGCAAACGACTCTTGACGAGTTCTCCAGCCAATTTTGGATCGTAGGCGATACCGGCCCGAAGGAGTGGCTGCATGTCGGAACAGAAGCCCCGGTCTGAGAGATGACGGTCGAGGATCTCGACGAACTCTCCCTGGGCGGCCTTCGTTCCCTCCTGATCAAGGTAGTGCTGGAACGATGCAATGATCTCCACTGGATTGACAGACGCCTGTGGCTGGATCAGCGCCCAATACAGATCAAAAAGATCCCGGCCGCGTTTGCGCTGGAACAAGGCGCGCATCTTGGTGCCCAGCATCTCGTGGATGTCAAAGGCCCGGATTCGGGTAAACACGGTCTGTTCGCGGAACGGGAAACTGAAAGGTATCTCGACCACCGGCCGGTGCGGCCTCCGTTCCGTGACGTTGGCCTCGACCACGATCTCCAGCGTCCGTGCGGGTTCAATGATCGAGCGAGTCGAGTACGTCATGCGCAGCACGCGTGATGGTTTGACGGTGTTGCGAATCGCGAGTTTGAGGGTGTCCCAGACGGACGTTTTTGGGGTCCCAAGGACGTCGCCGAGCACGCGGCGAATCGCGCGTCGGATGTGGTCCTCCGGCCGGGTTCCGACCACGACCAAATCAATGTCTTCGCTGTACCGCGCGGCCGGAGCGAGATGCACCTTGTGCAGCAGGGTGCCGCCGCGCATGGCGACTTGGGCACTCAGGAATTTGTCGTCGAACAAAGCCGCCATCGCGCGACAAAGCAGCAGATCTTGCTCCACTTGGTACTGCGCAGCCCACGGCACAACGCTTTGGTGGGCGAGAATGTCCTGGCGGGTGACGGGCGTCATACCTTCAGCTCATCCGAGTTGCCGAGCACCTGCCAACGCTTCACGAGCAAGAGTTGGTCGCGCTCGCCCTTACCCGGAGAAAACATCACCGGCGTCAACTTCTCGGGCAGCCAGTCGCGAACGACCTTCGCCAGGACTCGATTGCCACTGGCTTCGATCACCAATCCCAGACGTTGCGCTACGGCGATCTCGTTCTCCGCTTCCAGAACGCGTCTCAGGCTACGAGCGGCGAAGAGTGGTAGAAGTGGGCGAATGGTTTCCGCCGCACGCTCAATCCCGCCGATGCTTGGCGCATAGCGGATGAGGTCATATGCCGTCGCTTCGGGACTACTGACCCAAAGCGGAGCGGTGGCTCCCTCAGGCTGGTATTTTGACGTCCGCTCAATCCCCTGTTTTACGAAGAATCGGACCTGGATCCTTCCCACGGTGATCGGCCGGCATGGACGGTCGGTCATCACCTGCGTGACTTGCAGCGCCTGTGGATTTGAACCCATCAGGCTCGCAGCGGATTGGAGTGCCAAATAGTACGGACGGTTCAGCCAGTCAAAGTAGTCGTGAAGCCACGCGTTGGCAGGCGGTGCCCCAAGGCTTCGATATTCCGGGGTGACGATCAGGTAGAAAGGTTGCCGGGGAGAAACTCTGACCAACTTGCCTCGGAGTCGCGACAACTGGCGCTTTGCGGCAAGCGGCGACAATCCCGACTGCTCGACGAGGTGGGCCAGCGAAAGGGAAAGGTGCCCCGAGGCGAGGCGCGCCTCGGAAGCCGCTTCCGCAGCTCCGGTTCGGCGAGGTATGGCCACTCTTGAGTGACACGGTTTCATTTCTGCATCGTACCGTTTTACGGTCAGTTGTGCAAACGCATCAATTCTTGGGATTCCGCACTGCGGAGGTCAGGCATCGGTCCGCCGCTCCGATACTTGCCTCTTCCCAAGTGACCTGACTGCTTGGACGGGAGTCCTCCGGGTCCCGTAAGAATAGCGGACCTGTTTTTCTTACAACGTCAATCAATTAAATTTATCACAAAAACTTTGCTGCTTAGGCATTTACGACAGACATGAGCACGCCATAAAACTCGGCACTATTCTCAACAGCTTGCCCGATCTCAGCAGCGGGCAGGCCGGTGGAAGAACCTCCGATTGTCTGGCCGGAGTAGCACCATTCTGGTGCCTCACCTGCGGCGTACATGGCCCCTTGAAAGAACACTTGGCTCTCGGCCTATCTTCCGTCCACTGAAGCCCAGACAACGCTACGAGATCCATCGTCGGGAAGAACCTGGCTGAACCAAATCGCTTTCCCGGCAGAGGTCGTTCTTTTCTTCACCTGAAAGTGGACTCGTCCCTCCGGGCCGAGACTGCATTGTCGGGCTCCGCGCCACTGAACGGGACTCTGGCCATCCGCACGTCGCGCCAGCAGGACCTGGCACGCCCTGCTCGTGGATGCCTGAGGGTCCCGTTCGGCCGTGTCGTCTGCGCCCGTGTTGATTCTGCGGACAGCCCCTCCGGGGCTGGCTGAGACAGCGTCATTCCCCGGTGTGTCGGGGTGTTTCAGGACAGGGCGAAAACACCCCTGCTCCCCGGGGAATGTTCTGTGGGGAGGAGAAAAACAAAAAGGAGAACGTCATGACGCAAACCCAGAACATCACCCACGATTTTGGCCATTTCGAAGGCTACAACTTTCGACACCAAACCGCCATCGAACGCCTGCTCACGGCCACGGAGGTGGTCCAGTGGGACCACGACCGCCACGGCGAGGCGGAATTCTGGCCCGCCGGAGACAAGCGCGAGATCTCGCTCATCTTCCGCGACCAAAGCGCCGTCACCGCCACCGAACTGCTGGAGCTTTCCGTGCTTCTGGGCGAGCTGGAGGACGACAGCACCGAAAACTACCTCTCAGTGTACTTCGCTCTCTCCGTCGGTGAGGAACTCGGGAAAGTCACGGCGGATAGGGTACGGGACCTGGCGCCCTGCTGCCTTCTCGGCGGCAACTTCACCGATGTTCGCCGCGAGGCGGCCTACGAACTCTTCGAGCTGTACTTCCCGGAACTCTACCACGCCTGGGAGTCCACGCCGTGCGATGGCCTGATTTTCGACACCGACCTGTTCCTGGATTCGCCTTCATTCAACGTGGTTGAGGTTGAGCTTGGCGGCGAGGTCGCGGTGCTCGTGGCGCCGTGGTAGCCGACATGTCTGACCGCCATCATCGGGAGCTGGAGCCCTGAGGGACTACCGGCTCCGTTTCCGTTTCTGGGCACTCGCGCCCTTCCCGCCCCACCCACTGCCCCCAACAACCGCACTCAACCACGTCGCTTGCAAACGAAGTTCTGCCGGCTCAAACGCGCGGCAAAAGGAGAGGAAGGTTTTCCACAGGGGGTGCTCCTGCGGGGGTTTTGTGCCCCACTTCGTCCGCTCCCCTATGGAAAACCTTCCTCGCTGTGTCTTTTGGGGTCGGTCGCGTAGCTCCCTCCCAGATTGAGGAAACGCATCACACCTGATGCACCAGTTTGTGGACGAAACCGGGCGCCAGCCGCGGGAACGAGCCCGTCCGTGTGGCGACAACGCCGTAAACAAGACGAGGTTTTGCAGATCCAGGAAAATCGGGCGGAAAATGCCTCGATCCCTTGACCGGGAAGGACCAGTTCGTGGTATGCGACAAGGTGGGAAATCCGTCCACCTCGGAAAGGGAATCCCTCGAAACCACCTACTGGAGAAACATCATGGCAACACCATCCGCACCCGCGAACCAACCGGCAAGAACCCCACCGGCCCACGAGGTCCGGCTCGGAGCAATCCGCGCCGTGATCTGGGCGAACGAGACCGAGAACGGCACCCGTTACAACGTGACCTTTGAACGCTCGTACCGGGACGGCGAAACATGGAAATCGTCATCGTCATTCAGTAGGGACGACCTGCTCGTAGTGGCGAAAGCCGCCGACCAGGCCCACACTTGGATTCTGAGCCAACGGCGCGAACGTCCGGAGGAATCCGGAACCCCCGAGTCAAAACCCCGCAGGAAGCCCGGCGGCTCACTCTCTGGCGCCCAATTTCCCGCGGCTTCCGACTCGTGAGAGCAGGCGAACTGGCGCATGGATCACTGTGCTCTGTGTAAACCGTCAACTTCGGGGAAGCGTTCGTGACGGGCCCTGACGAGGTTCAAAAGAACAGGACCCCTGCGCCCCCGAGAACGCGGGAGTGGCGGCAGCTCGAATTTCCGCAGATCAAGCTTCCGCCGCACCGCATCATTATCCGGCGGAGCACGGAACCGGCCGAGTTCAAGGTGGTCGCCCTGCGGGACTGCCCGATGCCGAAGGGATGGGGAATCTGTGACGCCCCGCAGTGATTTGCCGACTATTGGCGCATGCATGTCGCGACCGAAAAGCGGTTCAGCCCCGGACGTCGAATCCTTCGTGGTCATCCTCCTCGACACACGGCGCCATGTCCTCGGGCACTGTGTCGTGGGAGTCGGGATTCTGGATTCGGTCCTCGTTCACCCGAGGGAGGTGTTCCGAGCAGCGGTCGTTTACCGGGCACACGCAATCATCGTCGCCCACAACCATCCCTCGGGGGATCCGACCCCGTCAGAAGCGGACATCCGAACCACGCGCGACCTCATCCGCGCAGGACAGCTCCTCAAGATCGAGCTGCTGGACCATATCGTCATCGGCGCGTCAACCCATGCCTCCTTGAAGGAAATGGGCTCGTTCTATTCGTAAACAGAATCAGGCGGCCCAAGCCCCAAGCGTGCCAGGATCTCCGCGTGAAATCCTAGGCGCGAATTCCGGGCAGGGTGGTTTACGAGTCCAGGTGGAGCGCAGGCCCGGACACGGGTGGCACCACCGCTGCGAAGCCGCCGAGAAGTACCTTGACGCGTCAACCACCCGCCTACGCTGGAAGCGCAGGTTTCCGGGGGGGCATCGAATCCCCCGGGGAGAGGGCGGCTACGACTGCCAACCTCCCCACCGTTGCCGGTTCAAAGGAAGAAATAGCGATTGCGCCACTCCTCCTTTCCGTGGCTTGACCAAAGAGTGGCGAGCGCTCGGGCGATTCCACCGACATCATTTTGGGCGTAGCTGCGCCGGTCCACGAAGATCACCCCGGTGTGATCGCTCCCCTGCTCAGCCCAGTTTTTGAGAAGTGGTGGAATCGCGCGGACATCGAAAGTCACCAAGGTAAGCCCCTCGGTCGCTACTTCACGAAGTACCAGGGCATCGGACGCCCCAAGGAAGTGGCCCTCTCTCCAATCATGAAGGCAGAGGATTGTGGCGTCCGGCGAACGCTTTCGCACCGCCGGAGCAATCGCCGGGGACAGATGCTCATCGGTCAAGAGCTTCAGCATGGCATCTCAGCGAGATCCCATGGGTGTTTTTCCGATGCGCTGGATTCCTGGCAGAAGACGGGAAAGGGATTCAAAGGTCGCCGAATCGTTGTCCCGGATCGCCTCCTCGATTTCCTGAGGATACCCCTGCGCATACGCGACCGCAGCATGCACCTTGGCCTCCGGCCAGCGCAGGTGAGCCGCCACCTTCGCGACATCACCCTGGTGGTCCCGAAGCAGGGTGATCACCTGCCAGACCGCGAGTCGGGAGCCTTGAACGTAGGCCTGTCGTCCCACCGGCGAATCACGGAACTCAATGAAGGCGAAGTCCGCTTGGCGCAAGCTTTCGGCCAGAAGCTGGGCACCGACATCGCTTGCGGTCCTGCCCATGCGTTTGGCCAGAAGACGCAGGCGGCCAGCCGCGTCCTGAGAAAGTCGCACACTGACCACAGCTGAAGCACTCATAGAGACATCTCCATCTACTGTAATCAATGCAACTCAACGGCTAGAGATTGGGAATCCCGGGATCTTCCGCCGAGAGAGCGTCGGTATGCGGCCCAGCACCGCGAACGTCCAGGTCGCCACCATGTAGGCGGCTACCGCCACCAGGCTTTACCTTCGGACCGCCTGCTCCGCTTCGGTGATGAGCCGGCCTAGTTCGATATCGAGAACTTCAGCGATGCGCAGGAGCGAATCCAATGTTGGGTTGCCCTGAAGATTCTCAAGCCGGCTCACCATGGACTGGCTGAGCCCCGCCCTGGCGGCCAGCACGTTCATGGAGATGCCGCTTGTTTCACGGGACTGCCGCAATCGTCGCACAATTTCTGTCGCGACCGCCGCGCGCCGCTGAGCCTTTGTCACGCCGCTCTGCCTACGCCAAAAAGCGCTTGACGTAGGATATGCTTAAAAGCATAACCGGTCCAACGACTTCAAAAGTGCTTCCCCTTCCGCCGCTGTAACAACCCTTGCCACCATGCTGGCCCCGCTTCTCCTCGAACCACCGAGACTTCATCGAGCACCACCACTGCGCTCGCGCCGTGGCCTCTCGAAGAGCCGCTCCAGGGAAACGTCGAGTGCATCGGCGAAATGCTGCAGCTCGAAATCCGCAATGCATCGGACTTGGGACTCGATTTTCGCAAGGGTTTCCCGGCTGAGGTCCCAGCCGAGGAGATTGAGTTTCGCGACAAGCTGCTGCTGGGTGAGATTCGCCTTCTCGCGAAGCTGCCGAACCACCGGACCGACGATATTTCGAGGAGGCGACATGTTCTGAAATCAGAACTTGACCATGCCCTCCTTCCGGCGAACTGTGGTTCCGAATTCGGAACAATCCCTTCGAGTGTTATTCTTGTCAGTACTCCAAAACATCAACCCCTAGCACTGCCATGTTTCTCCGCAGTCTTCTCCTCCACCAATCCTCGGCCTCCATCCGTCCCTGCTCCGGCGGCCACGGCTGTCCAGACCTCCTGGAATTGGAATCCGGCGACTTCGCCGTGATCGGCACGGACATCACCGATCACGCACACAAGCTCCCTACTGGGAGTGGCTGCGGTGCCGGTGAGCGGATCGTCCAGATTCCCCGGTCGCTGCTCGTCGCTCTTCGCGAGGCGCTGCCGGGGACTCCGTAATGCGCGACGCATCACGCATCAGCGTCGCGGGGACAGGAGGCCCAAGCGATAGGCCCTCTATCCCCGCTTTTCCCCGTCCTCCCGCCAACGCATCTCCAGCTTCGGTCGGCGTGCCTCGAGCGCAGCGCCCCGCCCGCCCCCACGACGCCTTGAGGCCCCCACTACTTCCTCGTGCGATCCTCGGTTGCACAAGCGGTTGTCTAGGAGCATTCCCAAATCGCTTGCGCGGGTAAACAGCTACCCTACGGGACAAGACAATGCTCCAAAGCCGGTCCCGCCTCTGCCAATACGGCGCAGGCCAACTCCTTCGGCTGACTGCGGGACATCCGCTCCGCGGCCAGGTCCAAACTGTCGAACCCGAAGAAGAACCGGGTGTCGCCCCTCGCGCGCGACGCCTGCACGTAGGCCAGTTCCCGGTTTACGATCTTTCCAGGCAGAACAAACGCCTGCTGGGTCGTCATCCCCTGCGCTTTGTGGGTCGTGATCGCGTAGCCAAGCTGGAGATGGGGATACGACGCCGGTTCCACATAAACCTCGCGTCTGCCGTCCACCGCAATAGAGAGCCGTGCTTCAGACTGACTGGTCACGGTTCCAAGCTCCCCGTTGAAGACACCGAGTGCCTGACTGTTTCGTGTAAACAAGACCCGGTCGCCGACGTAAACCGGTCCATTTCCTAAGTAAACAGGCTGCCCAAGGAGTTTCCTCTCGTGGAACCTGCGCTTCTGGATCAGATCGTTCAGCTCTGCGACTTCCGCGTTGGTACCCGACAGGATTACCTCGCCTGCGCCGGGCGTTTCAACCCGAGCGGACCACTCCCTGACGAGCGCGCTCTGCGCCGATTCCGGCGAATCGCGGACATGCAGGAGTCCGCGCTCCCCAAATGCGGAAAGCGCACTCCCGGCTTCCCCCGCAGCGAGGTCCCTGACCGCCTGCCTCGCCCACTCTTCCCGTTGACGCCAAATCTCGGTCAGCGAAGACGCGCCGTGCACCCGGACAAGCGCAGCAAACGCGCCACCGGCTTCAACCGCCTGAAGTTGTCCTGCATCACCAACGAGAACGAGTTTCGCTCCCGCCTCCTGACACCGAGTGGCGAGGTCGAGCAGTTGCCTCGTTCCCACCATCGCTGCCTCGTCCACAAGAACCGCTGCGCGTGGGTGAAGGATGACAGCGCCATGCTCAAGTCCCCACAGCAGCCGATGAAGCGTCGCGCTCCGAATTCCCGTTCCCACCTCCAGGCCGGAGGCGGCCTTTCCACTCAGGCATCCGCCATAAACCGTGACTCCCTGCTGATCCCAGATCTCCCGCGCAGCCCGAAAAGTTGTCGTCTTTCCGGTTCCGGCCATACCAACGACGAGATGGAGACCGCCCCACGCCTTGGTCACCTCACGTACAACCTGCGTCTGCTCGGCTGACAGCTCATGGCGTTGAATCTCAAGCGCTACCCGCTTCGGTGTAAACGCCACTTCCGCTCCATGCTGCTGCCGGAGTTGCCGCGCGGTGATGAGGAGCGCCTTCTCCATCCGGAGCATCTCCGGCGTGGTAAACCGCGTCTCCCGCTCCCGTATTCCAACTGGCAGGACATGTCGGGTCACCAACAGCGCGTCTCTAAGTGAATACACCTCTCTCGCGGAGATCCCTCGTCCCTGCGCTTCATCGCCCAGAGCACGGGTCAAATCCCGAAGCGAGAAATGGCTGTCATGAAAGGTGAGCGCCGAGAGCGCACCGATCTTGGCTCCTTCACGTTCTCGCTCGAAAGCCCGCGACGCCAGCGGAGCGTGCAGAAGCAGAGACACCTCTCGCCCACTCCAGCCATGTTGGAGGCCAATCCGCCGCCACTCCTCGAACAATTGATCCCTATCCACAGCGACCTTCGCCTTTCTGGTCTCGAAGGCGACCATCTCCGCCGCCTTGGCGCCCGAAAGCCCGCGCTCCTCCAGCAAGGCTTCAATCTCCTTTCGCCTCTTCGAGAAGGTCTCTATGAGCGTGCGGTCCACGCCCAGAATCTCAAACGCCTTCCCTACCCGGACGGCGCGAAGTCCGAGTGACCTTTCAAGCTGCGCAGCCAGCTCCGCCCGGAAGATGGCGTCAGCGGCATGTTGATGACGAAAGAGTTCCTTTGGCTCGATGGTTCCAGTCGAACCGTCCGGGCGCATGGCGACGTTAAAGAGGATCGTGTGGATGTGGAGCTGTGGGTCGAGCGCCCGGCTGGTGGAGTGAGGAAAAGCGGCAAAGATGAGGCTCGCCCGGTCCCGGATGACACCGCCTTCACCCCGCCTGGAAACGACCCCGACCGACTCCAGATACGAAACGCCTTCCTGCACAGCGGCCACGACGAGTTGCTCGATTTCCTCGCGGACAGCCGCGGGAGCCTGACTCCACAGCGTGCTCACGGATTTCGGCACACTCCAAGTCAGATCCCAACCAGCGCGGCGCATCGGCGATCCCGCATTGTGGACCAGGCTCTCACCCGTCTCCGGCGCGTACCCGCGAAAGAGTCTTCGAAAGACATCACTCAAAATTGTCCCGGAAAGCCCCATGCGCCCCGCCCCTTCGCCCAGCCAGAAACCGGGGGGTTCCTTGCCTCCGAGGTAGTAGTCATCCACAGCCGCGAGCGCGAGGTAGTACTCCCCTTGGTCGAATCCCTTGATCGGCTTCGAAATGGAGAGCAACGATCTACCTCCCCTTCAAAACGCGGTTTAGTGCGTGGTGTGTGGATCGGGATACTTGGGGATTTATCCCAGAATACCTCTTCATCGCCGCCCCCGGTTTGCGACTGTGGACGGAGCGGATGCATCCGGAGTAAGACCAAGGGCCAGGGAGTCCTCGTCGCTCCAAGGGCGGAGGTATTGCTCGGCCTCAGGTCGGGGAACGTGATCGAGAATCGTCCGGCTCCGCGGCAAGAGCTTCGCCTGCATCCACGAGCCCGGAATCCGATCAAGAAAACCGCCGGTGATTGGGCTAAGAAAGTACGCCGAGAGCCCCGCCTCTAACGTGGGCTCCGGGAGATCGAGAAACTCTGAATCGAGCACCAGTTCTCTCTTTCTGATACCATTCGAGACTCCTTCCCCGGAACTGGCCGACCAGTCGAAACCGAGATTCCGCATAGAGCGGCTCCGGTTTTCGCTCCGGGAACGTTCGAGGATTTCCCGGCTACCAAAGAGCTGCGACGCCCAGCGTGCCGTTCCGGCACTGTTGAGTCGAAGTATCACCTTGGAGCTGCACTGACCAAGCACCTCCTCGGCGATCTCCCGTCCATATACGCTTTGGAGCCCGGCGACATCCTGAAAGCCAATCGCAACCGACACCCCTTTGCTTCGCCCCTTGGTCAGCAGCCTTGGAAGCCCCTCCAACCGCCCCATCTCCCGGACTTCGTCGAGAAAGATCCAGGTCCTCCTCGAATCCCCTGACGAGACCTCACTCTGCCCAAGCATCAGTTCGCTCAGGCGCTGAAACAGAAGCCGGTTGATGGTGTCCAGGGCCGCGCGGTTCATCTCGTCGTTCCCAAGCATGAGAATTCCTTCGCTTGCGACCCACCGGCGGAGACTCAGCTTCTCACCCGCCCGGTCCCAGGCTGCGGCGATGATCTCGAACGACGAGGTGACGGTGAGCACCGTGGACAAGATGTTTTGGAATGTCCCTTCATGAGCACAGTATTGAAGAAGGTGCTGGGTCTCGCTGGAAGCCCCGAGCACCCGGCGCAGCAATTCCGCGTCGCGAAGCACAAGCAGCACCTGCCGAAAGCTCCAGCGCCCCTCAGCCTGCTGGATGCAATGGAGAAGGACACCGAAGAGAAGGTGCCTGGCGGCGTTCGTGAAAAACGGATTGGTGTCCCGGTCCGAAGGAGGAATGAGGCCCGTGGCCACCTGGAGGGCAGACGCGGGGGAGGTGATGTCGCTTGCCATGTCCCAGGCAACTGACCTGGAGTCCAGCGGGTTCAGAATCTGGACAACGCTCCGAAGCCTCATCCCGCCCAGAATCGAAAGGACATCCTGCTTGGCGTCGTAAACCAGCGCCCGAACTCCGCGCCCCTGTCCAACCTCGGGTAGCACCGACTGCATCAAAAGGCGTTGCAACATCGTCTTTCCGCTTCCGGTCGCACCGACAAAGGCGAAGTGCCCGCCAGCAACTCGTATCGGAAACCGGAGCCGACCGATCTGGAGCGTGGGTCCTGTGGCCGCCGTGGAAAGGATCGCTGCGGCTTCCTCGGCGGTACGGAGCAGCCGGCCCCGGAGATGAGCGCTCCATACCGGCGTCCGTTGCCGATATCCACGTCGCCACCAGATGCATGCGGCAACGGCAAGAATGAATCCAAAGCTGACAAAGAGCACGATTCCCAATCCAAAGGTAACGGGGAACTACTTCAACGAGCTTAAAGCAAAGTGTGCCTGGTGCGAAACCCACGATCTTCACGTGCACCTACGGTCTTCCTGAGACCCTTCCTCATCGTCCCCATTTCGTGATAGGAATCCAGAATGGGGGAGATTTTCGCATTTGTTAAAGCCAACTGGTTCAACCTCGTTCAAAGCGCAGGTATTGTAGCGAGTCTGCTTTTTGCAGGGGTCACTCTCCGACGGGAATCCCGGTCCCGGAAGATGACGGCGCTCCTGGCCTTGGACGAGCAGCACCGCGATCTTTGGAGCGAGCTTCACCGCCGACCGGAATTGGGGCGAATCCTAGCTGACGAGGTTGATTTGGTGGGAAGTCCGATCACGACCAGTGAAGCCGAATTCCTGAACACCGTCTTCGTTCACTTCTGCACCGGCTGGCGGCTTGCCGCCGAACACCACGTCTTCTCCGAGGATGATCTGAGGCGGGACATCGTCGGGTTTCTAGCGAGACCAATTCCGCTTCAGGTTTGGGAGCAAACGACCGGAATTCGCGAGAAGCGCTTTCTGAAGTTCGTTGAAAAGGCGCTGTCAGAAAACAGGGCGCGCCGAAGTTGATGATTTTACTGCGGCAGCGTCTCGACGCGGTAAAACCGGCCTTCCTCGACTGGTTCCAAATCAACGAAGCAGTTGGCATCGCCAGTTCCGATCACCGGCCCGCCCACATTCAGCCAGTTTTCCTCACCAAGTTTGGACGCCCATTGAACCTGATACCGTTTGTTTATTTCTGTGGGCCAACAGATTTGAAGGCCGGAGGAAATCGTCGCCATCGTGGTGAAAGTTCCAGGGACGAATTGCTCTACGCCTTGGGATTCGAACCGCAAGTTGTCATAGAGGGCCGAGGCCGCATCGGTGTAGGGCGGAGGATATGCTCCCGGATCCTGCTGAAGCAGGAACAATTTCAGGCGCATCGGCTGGTCAAATCCTTCCAGATCCGTCTCCATCAGCGGGGTGAATCCCTCGCCAGCATCAAACTCGGAAGTCACGATCCTTCCTTCCCGACGGATACGGAGAACCACGTTTGTGATCTGGTCATCCACATACCCCCGGCTATCGCAGCCGCCCGGATAGCAATTCGCCGCCCAGAGATGGGCCGGGCCGGTCATGTACATGGCCTGGTAATGCTGGGTGCTTGGCGACTGGATCCCGAGTCCAGTGGAGGCCTTGCCCGGCCCCCGGTGGCCGTGGATCGAGATCGTGAAATTCCCGGTGACGTAGAAGCTCGAGTAAACGTTCACCACCCCCGAACCGACGTCAGCGCCCTCCTCCTTGGAAAGTTGGATCTGGGTTCCGGTCAACCGGGCTCCGTATTGAGGAGACTCTTCCACGTACAGCCGTGAATCCAGGTTGGTCCCGTTGAAATCCACAGTGTAAAGGAAATCCGCCCAAACTCCCGGCGCACAAAAGCAGTACGAAAGGAATACGAGTCCAAAAATGGGCTTCATTGCGACGGGTGTTTCCGAGGAAGAGTAAACCGAGAGCCCAAGACAACCGCAAAGGGAGCCCCCGTTCAAGAGTCGGCTTCGGCCGGAAGCCAGATCCCACCAGGCTTGCACTTCTTTTTGCTGGCCAAACGCTTACCGTCCTCCCAGCCTTTGCAACATGCATAGGTAGTCTCGAAGCAACTTCATCACTTAAATTGCTGAATTATTCCGCTGACGGAATCGACCGCAGCACCAGGGAACGGTTTAGGAGGGCAGTGAGCCCTCCAGTCCCGGAACACGGTCACCCGTTGGTCAAGGCCGCTACTCGGTCAAGGAGAAATTCGGGCTAAGTGATGAGCCTCTTCGCATCGGATCCTAGCGGAGCACAGATCCGTCACGCATCGCGGAAAAAGCGGCAGCAGTTTGATCGGAGCTGGAGCGTGATCCGGGAGACACATTTTGCTCGCGAAGAGCAAGTGGCACCCCCAGTTGCTTCGTATCCACGCGGAACCGATCTACCATTTGACGTCGATGACGAGGAAGAGCCACTGGAGTGCACCTGGTGGTTGCTCATCGCTGACGGGGCCGGCCGAAAATTCTTCGGGGGCCCCTCGACGAGTCCGTGTCTCTCCCGCGTCGCGCCGTTCAATGGCGAAGGTGCGCTCGACGTCACGTCCCGGCCGCCCGCCTTCGAGGATCTCCACCTATTCTTAACCAAGAGCAGGGAGCCGCGCCTCCCCGGCCCCAGCGGTCACCGCTATGAGCAGGCGCTTGCCGCCCTGGGTCAGCACCCATTCTTTCTGGCACCGCCAAGGATCGGCTTTGAGACACCAGCGGCACGCATGCTGAAGACGATCATCGCGCTTCAGGCCTTGTGGATTCGGAGTGTTGCTGACTGGAAGGCGCCAGCAGCGGATGCCGACACGTGCATTGCCGACTTATTCGCACACCTGTTCTATCTGTACGAAGTGCCAGCGTGGTTGGACTCCCGCGCTGCGCCGAGCAGGGCTTTGAATTGGGACACTGACTGGTTATCGCTCGCCTTGTACATGGGACGGGGTGGCAGCCTCTACCGAGCGGCCGAGTACCTGTTCATCAATGCCAAAGGCCGCCCCCTCTTCACCCGACGCGGAACCCACTACCTTCGCCAGGCCCCTGCCTACGAAACCGTACAGGAATGCATCTACCACGCCTTCGTTCTCCAATCGGGCGGCGACAACGTCGCCGTCAGCGACTTTCTCCACTACGGACTTCGTCCGAATCTCATGCACGGTGCTCCCGTGGTTCGAACGGTAGCACCATGGCTAGCGAAACACCGCAAGGATGTGGCCGCGAGCTTGGGAATCCTTGTGGTTGCGTGGGGATTCTCCGCAGCAGATCGGCGCCGCGTAAAGGCTCGGTTGATGGGAGACACCGTGCGCCCACTTTCCTTGAAAGGGCGATCCGCTCTCTCAGTGTTGGCAGAGGTTTTCGCGAGCTTGTCCACCCCGAAACACCCGATTCGATACCGGATGGCGCATCTTCTCCAATGGCCATCCCACGGTTGGGACCGGGCCGTCAGCTCGTCGGGGACCATTTGGTCGTTTCGAGAAATCTGTTCGCTCACCGACCTCGCTCTGGAGTCCAAGGAAATGGACCACTGCGTCTTCAAGCTGCTCGGCCAGTGCGCAAGCGGCGAAACGTTGATCTTCTCCCTGATGAGCGAGCGCGGAGACCGCGTCACCTTGCAGGTCTGCCCCACCACAAGTACCCTGCTCGAGATCCGTGGCCGTAGCAATCGGGAGCCGTCGCCTGCTGAACACGCGGCAGCTCGGGAATGGTTGCAAGCCATTCAGAGTGGGTGGAGAGAGCCAGAACACAGGCCGCATTCCCTAACCTGCACTTCCCACCTCGTGTAGGCCACCCCAGAGGAACGGATCCAGTGACTGTGGACACCGGTTTCGCTCTGCTAAGAATGATGCTCGAGAATTTCGATCCACTCCTCCCGCAATCGGAATAAGGTGTCCCGCAAACGATCCTGTTGAATTCGGCCTTCTTCGCGCAGAAACGTTTGGAAGGAATCGCCCCACAGGCTGACACCCAGGTCCTTCTGGCGGGCCAGCGCCTCCAGAGTCCGGTACCGGAGAGCATCGGAATCTTTGGGAAACCGCTCCTTATAGTCCTCAAAAGCCCTCAGATCCTCCTCCACTCGCTGCTCCAAGATTGCCCCGTGAAAGGGCTGAGGTCGGAGAAACGAAGTAAAGCGGCATTTGAAATGGATCGGGAGCGTTGCTGGCCAGAAACTCAATTCTTGGATCTGGGAATGCAGATCCGCGTAGTCCCATACCCCGAAACGTTTCCGGTACTCCGCCGTACTGAGCCGGCTGTGATGATCAAAATAGCTCCCTCGCACCAGGTGGACATGCCGCGGTGGACTCTCCCACCAGGCAAATTGGCAACCGGCATTCGGGTTGGGAGCGAATAGGAACCAACATCCCGGCGGAAAGTGGGGCAGATGCTTGTACCAACTATGGTTGGTGCCGACATGCAGCACAAAGGCCTCCGTCTGTTCGAGAGTCGGCATGGGCACTCCTTCCAGCCGGGCTCGGACTTTGGCCAAGCGGTCCCCAGGGTCCTGCGCCAGCCGGGCTAACTCATGAATCCATGCCCGCGATCCATCCGCACCCGAGATGAGGCACCCGGGATTTGGAATCGAGGGCTCCTCACTCACAACGCACTCAGACATGACGCCCCGCGACTCCTTTCGCAGCCGCAGCATCCGACACCATAAACCCGAAGTCCAACCGCGATCCCGTTCCCTCATTCTTGAAGAGGCTCAATTTGGCTACCCGTCATTCTCGCTCCATACATCGGAGACGGCTCCACGTAGGGACGCGAATCGAGGTTGATGCCATCACAATCCACTTTGTGGAGGTACTCTCCGCGCATCGTCAACTGGTTGGTCAGTAGGAGTAAGAGCGCGATCAAGCACGTCGGGCTCATCTGTATCGTCAAAGGCGGAGATGGCCGGCAGTTGCTTTCGGCAGCAGTGTAGTCCGATTTCGCCTACTCGTTGTCTGGATCACCACTCGAAAAGGCGAGGAGCGTCAGCACGAGGCCAGTGTATCCGAGCGCCATGGATTCCTCCCAAAGTTCGCACTCTGCGGTGCGGCCTGAGAACCAGTCTTCCGTCGCAGCCTTCCGGCCAACAATCTTTCGGTCGCTCGAAGTGGCGGAAGCCGCTCCGGAAACCTCCGGCACGCGACGCGCACCACCAAGAAACCGGAATCCTATCGCCTGCGCTTCCTCGGACGGGATGTAGTTCTTCACCAGTCCATCGGCAGAGATGACGACGGCACACGCCTCGCTCGTGTACTTGGCATACCGGATGGCCGCACTCGTGGCAGAGGTTTCCCACTCGTCCGCCAAACGGAGGATCTCCTCTAGCGTCATGAACCCTCGTTTCGCGAGCTTCCTCTTGAGGACGAC
>JAXMHR010000005.1:0-291800 GCA_046346705.1 Verrucomicrobiota bacterium
ATACACGTCCAACCTCGGACTGTTGAAACTGCGTGAGTCGATCAGCACTTATGTCGCCGCGAAGTTTGGCGTCCGCTACGACCCCAAGAACCAGATCCTGGTGACGGTGGGTGTGAGCGAAGCGCTGGATCTTGCCCTCCGTGCCGTGCTCAACCCCGGCGATGAGGTGGTGTACCACGAGCCGTGTTATGTCAGCTATTCCCCCAGCGTCGTGTTGGCCCACGGTCGTCCGGTCCCGGTGGTGTGTCGTCCGGAGGACGGCTTTGCGGTGACCGCCCGGGCCATCGAGGCCGCGGTGACGCCGCGGACGAAGGTGCTGATGCTGAATTTCCCGACCAACCCGACCGGGGGCACGATGACCCGCGCCCAGTTGGAGGAGATTGCCGCCGTGGTGCGGCGTCACGACCTCCTGGTGTTGACGGATGAGATCTATTCCGAGCTGACCTTCGAGGGGGAACACGTGTCGTTTGCCAGCCTTCCCGGGATGGCCGAGCGGACCATTTTCCTGCATGGCTTTTCCAAGGCCTACGCGATGACCGGATTCCGGATCGGGTATGCGTGTGGCCCGGTGCCGCTCATCGAGGCCATGATGAAGGTCCACCAGTACTCGATGCTCTGCGCCAGCATCATCGCCCAGGAGGCGGCGATTGAGGCCTTGGAGAACGGAGCGGATGCCACTGCCCAGATGCGCGAGCAGTACCGCCTGCGGCGAAACTATGTGGTCAAAGCCCTCAACGACATGGGGCTTTCCTGCCACCTGCCCCGCGGGTCCTTCTATGCATTCCCCAGCATCCGGAATACGGGCATGGCGTCCCGTGATTTCGCACTGGGATTGTTGCGCGAGGAGAAGGTCGCCTGCGTGCCGGGAGGCGCCTTCGGCGCCTGCGGCGAGGGATTCGTCCGCTGCTGTTTCGCCACGGCGTTTGACCAGTTGGAGATCGCCATGGATCGCATGGCGAAATTTGTCGGCCGGGCGAAAAGAGGCTAGGCCCCCGTCGTCACCACCGGATCTTTTCCGGGAAGTATTCGCGGATCAGTTCGTCGTAGAAGGGCTTGAGCGCCTTCACGTCCGGCTTGGTGTGGCTCTTGGTGTAGAGGTCGTACGGATTGAACCGCTTCACCCAGGGCAGCAACTCGCGGTCACGGGCGTTGCAGAGGTAGTCGTACGCGCCCTCGCGGTGCCAGGGGTAGAAGCTGTGGTACCGCAGCATCGCCAGCCCTTCCTCGGGGAGGTAATTCTTGCAGACTTGGTAAATGTATTCGTCGTGGCCCCAGGAAATGTCCACTGCGTCGAGTCCGCAACCTTCCTGGTAGATTCCCAGCTTGGTCTGGTAGGCCGGATTCTTGAAATCAGGATTCGCCTCAAAGAAGCGAGGGAAGACAATCCGGGGATCGTAGGCGCAACCGGTGGCGAAGGTGTCCCCAACCACCGCCCACTGGGGCTCACCCCAGAGGCAAAGAATCTTGCCGAGATCGTGCACGAAGCCGGTGAGGATCATCCAGCGGGGCTGTCCGTCCCGTCGGATCTGCTCGGCGGTCTGGAGCAGGTGCTCCAACTGGGACATGTCCGTGTCGGGATCACTGTCGTCGACCAGTTGGTTGAGGTATTCGGCGGCTTCCCAGACGCCCATTTGAAGACGGTTGAGCCCGAGGAATTCCTTTTTCTTGGCGAGGACGAAATCGCGGGTCTGGAACTGGTGATTCAGCCGATAAAATTCCCGAACGGTCGGCCTGGCATCCGCCTCGTAGTTGCGGAACTCGTTTTCCTGCTTGTCCGGGGAGTATCCCACCACGGGCTTCCGCGTCGGCTGGGGGGCGGCCGGGTCGGGATAGCGTGCTTTGAAGAAATCCTCCACTTCGTCGAGGCTTTGGAGGGGCTGGTCTTTGGCGATGGAGACGGGGCTCATGGGGCGTTCGTTAAAATCAGATTCTAGGTCAGGAGGCGGTTCGGCGGGACCGTTTCAACTTGGTTGGATAATGCCCTCACACGTCGGACGAGGCAAGCCTTCGGACCCTGGCGCCCAGCGCCGGGGGCATGACTCCAGCTTCCCCGAACGTGGAATCGGGAACGGGGTGGCACCCGGTTTTTTCGCTGTGCGATTTCTCATGGCGCGGGCATTTCCATGGAAACCGCGATGTCCACGGAGTTTCAAAGGTGCAGGGAAACGGAGTTGCTGGAGCTGTATGCGTCCGGGCGTTCCGAGGATGCCTTTGCCGAATTGGTCCGGAGGCAGGTGGACCTGGTGTATTCCGCTGCGCTTCGGCAGGTGGGAGGCGATTCGGCGGCAGCCGCCGATGTCACTCAGGCCGTGTTTGTGGAACTGGCCCGGCAGGCGCGGCGGTTGGTCCGTCACCCGGCGTTGAATGGATGGCTCTACACCGCTGCGCGGCGGATGGCATTGCGGCACGTTCGAACCGAGGCTCGCCGCCGGCATCGTGAGCAGGAGGCGCTGGAGATGAAACCGACGAGGGATGAAACCGGGATGGACGCGGAGTGGGCTCAAATCCTACCCGTCCTGGACGAAGCCATGGACGATCTCAGCCAGACGGACCGGGTCGCCGTGCTGCTGCGCCATTTTGAGCGACGCCCCCTCGCCGAGGTCGGCGCCCGGCTTGGCCTGGGTGAGAATGCGGCGCGCATGCGAGTGGAGCGGGCGCTCGTGAAGCTCCGTCGCCATCTGGTCCGCCGGGGCGTGACGTCCACGACCTCTGCGTTGGCGACGGTCCTTTCCGGCGAAGCTGTGGGAAGCAGCCCGCCAGCGCTGGCCGCCACGGTGTCGGGGGCGGCTCTGGGGGGCGTTGCCGCTTCGACGATTGGATTTCACGTCTTCAATTTTATGGCAGCCACCTCCTTCAAGATCACCGTCGCGGGCGTGTTGCTGGCGGCCGCGGGAACACTCCTCATCACCCAGCAACGGGATTCCGTGCGTCTTCGTGCCGACAATCGGATTCTTCGGGATCAGTTGGCTCAGTGGGAATCCGCGGCGACGGCCTCCTCGGAGGCGGCGGCCCGCGATGCCGAAGAATTGGCGCGACTTCGTGGTTATCAGGAGGAACTGGTGCGACTGCGGGGGGAAGTGGCCGGACTCCGAACCGCGAGAGGGGTGCCTTACAAGCCGGCCCCTTCCAATGCGGCTCCGGCCCCTCCCGCGCCGACGTATTCGGCAAACGTCCGGACGACGGTTCAGCCGGGACAAATGGTGGTGACCGGCGGGTGGAATTGGACGGAGGGGCGACGCGGAGTGCTGCTGGTGACGCCCGACTATCGCACGGGCGATGACGGACAGCCGGTCATTGAAATCACCCACAGCGTTGTGTTGGTCCCGGAGGAGTTGATGTCCGGACTGGGATGGGACTTTCTAGGCTCCGATGCCCGCGAACCCTCGGAGCATCGCGTTCTCGATGTCCGGGATGCCAAGAAGCTGCTGGAGCAGCTGAAGTCGCGCCGGGAGGTCGAGGTGATGACCAGTCCAAGAATTATTACCCGCGACTCGGAGCGCGCCGGGATCGGCCTGACCAGTGATGACCGTCCGGATGCCGTCTCCTTCGATGTCGTTTCTCACGTGCAACCCGACGGCCGGATCGACCTCAATCTGGTGGGCAGCGTCGAAAAGGCACCGGCTGCGAAATCACCGCAAGCCCGGGGAAATGCAGGGACGGGAGTGGGAGTTGGAAACGTTGTAAGGGAATTCCACTGAATAACGGCGGGGGGCCTTCGCGCCCCTGTTTTCGAATTGGCGCGATGCGGTTGAGTCCGACGGAGCGAACGGAAAACCAACAGGATCCGCCATGAAACTGAAACTGATTGTCGCCTCACTCGCCCTGGTCTGCGTCGCCGCCCCTGCTGTCTCGGCGGGTAACGTCGCCTGGAACATCAGCGTCGGCGGAGGTGGGGGAGGATTTGGATTTGGGGTGGGCGTCGCCTCCCCGGTTCCTCCACCCCCACCGGTCGCGGTGTGCCCGCCGGTTCCCGTGGTGGTGGCGCCCGTCCCGGTTCCCAGTCCGGCGCCCGTGGTGTATGCCCCGCGGTATTACCCGCATCCGCGGCCGTACTTCATCTCCCCGCCTCCCCAGTTCATTGCCGCTCCGGTCTTCATCCCAGGACCGGTGTTCGTCGGCCGACCCTATTGCGCTCCCGTGCCTGTGGTGCGCGCCTGGCGTTGAGGGTGGGGATGGGGATCCCGCTTCAGGAGAGGACCGGGGCTGCGCCGACGGGTCCGACGTCCAAGAGACGGATCACCGGTTGGCCGGCGACCCGCGACGCGGCCAGGTCCACTTCGAACCGGGCGGCCCAGTCGTTGTGCGCTTCCGGATCCACCAGGATCTGGTCCACGCGCCAGGTGCGTTTGTCCTCGGACGGCACCACATACGTGTGGCGCCGATTCCGTGCCTCGGGATCCAGCAGCAGGCGGGAGTGTCCGGAGAGATAACGATCCAGAACCCCTGCCAGCGATCCTGAAGTCGCAGTCCCGGCACCGGAGTCCGGGATAGGTCCGGCGGCGAACGTGGGATCCGTCGTTCCCGGATCCACGCGCAGGGCGGCGAGGGCCTCGTCGTTGTCTCCGTTGGCGAAGGCGCGGAGGAATTGGAAGATCCGGGTTCGAATGGAGGCCGTGAACGTCTCGAGGTTGCGGGTGACGTCGCGCGCCGCTTCCTCAGCGCCGGGAGGGCGGACCTCAGTGGAGCCTTTCGCCGGTGGGCGGTAGTCCGGATTGCGCATCTTCTCCCACTCCTCCAGAAGGCTGGAATCGACCTGACGCAGCATCGTGGACAGGTAGGCCTCCATTTCGCGGACCGTGTCCGTCTTGGCGGAATCGGGGACGGTTTGCGCGAGGACCTTGTAAACGCTGTTCAGGTGCCGCAGCAGCACCCCCTCCGCGCGCTGGAGTTCGTAAAGCTTGATGTAGTCTCCGAACGACCGGAACTCCTCGAACATCTCCCGGGCGATCGATTTCAACCGGATGTTTTCCTGTCCGACCCACGGATGACGTTCTGCCCAGGCGTTGAAGGTTTCATAAACGAATTCCCGGCGCGGCTTGGGGTGCTCCAGTTTCTCCAATTCCTCCATGCGCTGGTCGTACTCCATGCCCTGCGCCTTGAGTTCGGCGACCTTCTGTCCCTTGAGCCGCCGCAATTGGGCGCGCAGCACGACGTCAGGATCCTCCAGGATCGCCTCCACCAGCGTGATGACATCCAGGGCGTAGTCGGGAGCCTCGCGGTCCAGCAGGGGAAGGGTGTCCAACAGGAACAGGGAGAGTTCCTGGTTGAGGGAGAAGTCCTCGGGTAGAGACACGTTCACCCGCAGACGGGTGTTGCGTCGGCCGGGTCCGGTTGTGCCCGGTTCGGTGGGAACAAATTCGATGATCTTCCGTTCGAGCAGGGAGCGGAACAGCGCCCAAGCCCTCCGGAAGTGGGCCTTCCTGGCCTTTCCGGAATCATGGGACCTTCGGATCAGGTCGCGGAGCGCGGTGCATCCGTCCCCGGGGCGTCCCAGCACGCTCAACAGCATGGCGTGGGTCACCTGGAACCGTGAGGTCAGGGTTTCGGGAGGCGCCGATTGCAGGCGTTCGAAGGTCTTGCGATCCCATCCGACAAATCCCTCCGGGGCGCTGCGCTTAATGACCTTTTTGCCGGTCTGTTTCGCCTTCTCCTCCAGCTTCAGGTTCTCCACGACGTGTTCGGGAGCCTGGGCGACCACCCAGCCGACGGAATCGAATCCCTTGCGCCCCGCACGTCCCGCGATCTGGTGAAAATCGCGAACGCTCAACACCGACACCTTTTCCCCGCCGTATTTGCTGAGACGGGTGAAGAGAACCGTCCGGATGGGCACGTTGATGCCGACCCCGAGGGTGTCGGTGCCGCAGATCACCTTCAGCAATCCGCGCTGGGCCAGTTGTTCCACCAGGATGCGGTACTTCGGGAGAAGGCCCGCGTGGTGGAGTCCCAGCCCCTGGCGGAGCCATTTCTTGAGTTCCGGACCGTAGGGGCTGGTGAATCGGAATCCCTCGATCGCCGAGGCGATGGCGGCGCGTTCCTCGCGCGACGCGACGTTGAGACTGGTGAAATCCTGGACGCTGTCCGCAGCCTCACCCTGCGTGAAGTGCACGACATACACCGGGGTGCGGTCCGCGGCGATCAGGCCTTCCAGCGTCTGGGCCAGGGGTGTCTCGGCGTAGGAAAACTCGAGCGGCACGGGGCGGACCGCCGATTTCACGATCGTGGTTGGGAGGCCGTTCAGGCGGGTCAGTTCGGATGCGAAAAAGGCCGTGTCGCCGAGCGTGGCGGACATCAGGAGGAAGCGCGCCTGCGGCAGCGTCAGCAGCGGCACTTGCCACGCCACTCCGCGGTCCCGGTCGGAGTAGTAATGGAACTCGTCCATGACGACGTCTTGGACGCGCGCCGAGGGGCCGTCCCGGAGGGCGATGTTGGCCAGGATCTCGGCCGTGCAGCAGACGATGGGGGCGTCGTGATTGACCGTGGCATCCCCAGTGGAAAGTCCGACGTTCTCGGGGCCGAATTCGCGGCAGAGGGAGAGCCACTTCTCGTTTACGAGCGCCTTGATCGGGCAGGTGTAAAAGGAGCGGCGTCCGCGGGCGAGGGACTGGAAATGGAGCGCGGACGCCACCAGCGATTTTCCGGATCCCGTGGGGGTGTTGAGGATGACATTGCGGTCCTCGCAGAGTTCGAGGATGGCCTCCTCCTGAGCCGGGTAGAGTTCGAGGCCGCGGGCGGTCACATACTCGAGGAACCCGTCGAGCACCGCCCCGGCGGATGTCGATTTCAATTTCACCAACTGGTCGTACAGCGTCACCGGGGCAAGGAAGACAGGAAATGGAGAGGAATGGGAATTCGTTGTTGGGGAGTGGTGATCGCGACCCGGGAGTGCGTCGGACCGAATCCGTCACCGGGAACGTTTTCCCAATCCTTCATAGAGTGCCTGCGGATCCGGCGGCGTGGAATTCTTGCGCTTCGATCTCCGGCGCCATTCGTCCTGGAGGATGTCACGAATTGGGAGCGACATCCGGTTTCGTGCGTACCCGAACCACACGCCAGCCACCAGAAACGTGGGAAGGCAGAAAAAGAACGCCGGCAGAACAATGACCAGCAGGACGGTGCGTCCTAGCGCGGCGCCAGGACGTTTCGAGGAAAGGCCGATCCAGGCGCCCATCCAGGCGATGGCCATCAATTCCAACGGCAGGGTCAGGATTTGGTACGACCACATGCCCACCAGCACCGGGACTCCTCCGCCCGGAAGGGGCGGGCTCGGAATGATCGGCAGCAGTTCCAAGGCGACGGGACTAAGGATAACCGCGGTGATCAGGAATGACAGGGGAGAGAAGAAAGCCTTTCGGAGCAGGATCCACTGGGCGTCGAGGATCTGGTCGTCCCGCAGGGGAGTGCTGAGCAGAATCTCCAGTTCGCCTGTGCGTCGCCCGTGGGTCCAGAATTCACAGGATTGCCAGGCGAAGAGGACCTTGAGCAGGAGGAGAATGGCCGTCACGGCCACGGACGCCGGGGCGGGAGTGACGCCGTACGCGAGGCCGGGAAGTGAGAGGGGAACGGCGGGCGGGGATTGGGTCACCAGGGCCAAAACCACCACCATGGTCCCGAATCCGCAGAGAATCCACAGGACGGGACGCAGGTTGCTCCGCGTCGATCTCCAGGCGAGAACGGGGTTCGTTTCCAGGGCATCGGGGGACATGGGGCGGCGCGGGGCTGATGGAAAACGAATCCACCGTCCGATGCCCGATGTCGTCCCCGACGGATCGGCATCCTTCCAGGTTCGTTGGGTCAGGAAGGCCGCAAACGCCACGGAAAACCAGGTGCCGCACTGACCGGAAGCCAGGGCCGTCCAGAATTCCCCCGGATTGGCCTTGAAGGCGGCGTCCGTTGCCGCGCGAAACAGAATCCACGGGCTGGAATCAAGGATCCAGCGGAGGGGTGCGAGGACGGCGGAAGGGGGGAGCCGGTTCAACAGGATGGCGCCCCCGGCAATCCAGGCGGTGAGGACCGCGCCGCTCCAGGCCGTGGCCCCGGCGGGATTCCGGCGTCCCGCGGAGACCGCGACGGAAACAGTCAGCGAGAACAGCAGGGTCTGGACGAGGGCCACGGACATGCGTCCCACTTCCGCACCCGTGACGCCGCCCAGGATCCAGGCCAGTCCGAAAACCGGAACCACGGAAGCCAGGGCCAGGAGTGCGTTGAGCCCCACGATGAGCAGCTTTCCGGCGACGATGTCCCATCCGCTGAGCGGCGTCAGGAAGAGGAGCCCCAGCGTGCCCTCCCGCCGTTCTTCGCTGATGGACGCGGCGGCGAGAAACGGCCCGGATCCGACGGCAAAAAGGAAGGCGCCGAAGGTCAGGGTCGAGTAGAGAAACGTCCCGGCGGTGCGCGACCGGACATCTGTAAACGCGAGGACGGCGAACGCGAGCAGCGCTCCGGCGGCGGCGGTGATCCAACGGACCCGGAAGGTCCAGGCCCTTCGCGACGCCACCCGAAACTCGCGCTGCGCGATCGGCGGGAAGATCATCCTTGTGGACCGTGACAAGCCGGAAGCCCGGAGGCCAGCGGTTCGTGCAGTTCAGGTCCCCGGTTCACCGGGATTCGCTTGGAATTTACACCGGGAGATACCGTTGCCGCTCCGCCTGGGTGAAGCGGCGGGTGACCTGTTGTTGGGCGAGGCCAAGTATCTTTTCGTCGTCCCTGCATGCTTCGGTGTCGAAGACGCGGACCATCCGGCCGGAGCACCCTTCCATCGCCACCTGGGAGCCGGCGTTTCCTACTTTGCATTTGTCCGACTGGGAATCCGTGTTGCAGAGTCGGCGTCCATGACCGAGGAAGCGTTTGCGGAGTATCTGAAACACCGCTTCGACGACCAGTGCGATTATTATTCGCGCCAAGCGGCGAAGAACCGGTCCCGCTACCTCTCCGTTCAAACGGTCACCATTGTGGCCTGCGCGTTGTCCCCGCTAATCGCCATGATGCCGGAGTCTGGCGGAGCCGCCGGGAGCGCGTCCATTTTTCCGAGCCCCAAGATTCTCATGGCATTGCTGGCTGCCGTGGCGGGGGTGTGTACCGCCCTGGAGAAGTTGATGAAATTTCAGGACAACTGGGTGTCTTATCGGGAAATTCGGGAGGCGTTGCGCCGCGAGCGCGCCCTGTTTGACACGGGCGTCGAGGACTATGCGGCGTTGCCGACGGAGGATGAGCGGCGCCGGCTGTTCGTGGTCCGGGTTGAAGGCGCCCTGCGCCGTGAGTCCTCCCAGTGGGTGGCGGCGGCGTCCAATCGGCCCGGAAACCCCGCCCCGGTTGCGGGACAATGAGGCGGGTCTCGGGCGGATGGAATGAAACGTATCCAGGGTGGGTTCTGGAATGCCTGGGGTCCCGTCTGAATCGCGGGCGTCTAATTTCCGATGGGTCCGGGCGCCTGTCGCCCTCTTCGGCCCGTCGTCGGCGTTGCCCCTCGGGTAAGGGTTGGACTACGTTTCAGGAATGCCTCGGGTGAAGACGCGAGCGAAGGCGCGGATGAAGGCGGCGGTGAAGCGGGCGCTGCAGAAGTTGGCGTTTGGCAAGGCGGCACTGCTGAAGGCCAAAGGATTCCCGAGTCGTTTTCTCGACGAAGGCCGGGAGATTCCGCTGCTGCACCTTTCGGCGGACCAGCGAAAGGAGCTGCCTCGTGTCGAAGGGAATCCCGACGGCATCCTGCATTATCTCAACTTCAGCGTGGTGTACCACCGTCGTCGTCGGATTCCATTTTATGTGGTGTACGCGATCGACGGACTGGCGCGGCGGAGCGTTGAGCGCGCGGGAGGATTTCGGCTGGATCCGCGGCTGGATAAAAATCTGCAATTGGACGGACGCTTCTATGATTTGGAGAAGCGGTTCACCGAGTTTGAGATCGGTCACATGGCGGCCAACAATGAGATGGCGTGGGGCGACCAGGCCCAGGTGCAGTCCTACCAGACGTTCCACTTTCCCAACAGCGTTCCCCAGGCGGAGCGGTTGAATTCGGGCCTGTGGCAACAATTGGAGAAGTACGTGATTCAGGAGACCGGAGAGGTCGATGGGAAGCGGATCTGCGTTTTCACGGGGCCGGTAATGAAGGAAGAGGATCCGCCCTATCTTCGGGAGCCCTCCTTCCGTATGCCCCTGGCGTTTTTCAAGGTGATCCTGTACCGGCGAAACGGAGGCATCCGTGCCGTGGGGTTCATGATGAGCCACAAGCGGCGTCTCATCGAGGAGGGGATCATTGCGGAGCCGCCAGCGCCCAGGACGCGGTCGGCGACGCCGGGTGGTCCCTTCGAGGACTATCCGCACCGCGAGGTGTTTCAGGTGGACATCGATCTCATCGAGAGAGAGTCGGGGATCTCATTCCAGTTCGATCAGGTGAAGCGCATCACCGTCCCGGGCGGACAGAATCGCTTGAACAAAATCGAGGCCGTCTCCGGATCGGAGGGTGTTCCGCGCGGAGTGCGGTCCCGCTCGGTCGAGTCCACGGATCCGGGCCGGCTGAATGTGATTCTATAGGGCGCCTCGGCGTCCGATGTCCCGGATGGACCCCATGCCGGCGACGTCACAGGACGTGACCGTGATTATCCGCCGCCGTCTGCTGGGTCAGACGGTGAAGGGCGATTGGGCGAGGAAGGACTTGGCATCGCCCAGGACGAATAGGTTGGGGGATTGAGTGGCGGGCAGGCCGGCGCGGATGCGGGAGTGGAAGCTTTGATAGTTGCCCTGGAAGGTGCCGTGATTCCAGACCTTGAGCAGTTGCTCGGTGAAGGCGCCATTGTGTTCGCCATCCATGGAGGTCTGGTTGTCCTGGCATCCAGAGATGAGGATCACAGCGGGTTTAAAACTGCCAACGAGGCTGACGGCATGGGAAGCCGCTCCGACCTGCGCCAAAGCCTCGTCCGGATCGGTAAAGTTGCTGCGCGCCGCCTTGGCGACCTCGGCTTGGAGTCGATCGTAGAAGGCCTGATGTTCGGCATACACCCGGCGGCCGACGGAATCGGGCATCATCCGGGGGCGTTGTCCCGGCGGCGGCGGTGCCATGGGGATGGCGCGGGTGACGGTGCCGCTGTGGCAGCTGTCGGAGAGCACCAGGATTCGGACGCCGGCGGCAAACTTGCTGAGTTCGAAATAGAGTTCGTCGTCGATCAGTTGTCCGTCATAGAGGCACCAGGTTTCGTCCTTGTTGTCAGCCTCGTCGCCATTGGTGTCGGGCATCTGCCCGCCGTGTCCTGAATAGGAAAGGAAGAACAGGTCGCCCGCCTTCAGCGATTTTGCAGCGCCGCGCATGCCGGACAGCAGGGCCGCACGGGTGGCCTTCTTGGAGAGAAGCACCTTGGATTTCATTCCCTTGGACTTTGCAATGGCAGCCAGGTCTTTGGCGTCGAACTCGCAGGCGGCCAGCTGGCCGTCCCATCCGCCATAGGCGGCGGGACTGACACTGTTCAGTCCGAGATGGAGCGAAACGGCCTTGGGTTTGCGTAAGATGGAGGAAGGCTTTGTGGGCATCGGAGGAATTGGGGTTTGGAGAACGGGGTGCGTTTGGAGAATCGTTTGTGAAGGCAGGCTGTCGAACCAAATTGACGACCTATTGTCCGGGTCCGGGAACCGTGGGCCGAGGTTTTGGGACAATGACGAAACGGTTTTTCCAGGCGAGGATGAGTTCCTGGACCGTTGTCTCACCGGAATTGGACCCGTTGAGGTTCGCGATGATTTTCTCGAGATCGAAGAGGGTATAGGACGCTTCCACGTACGCCGGATCATTTTCCGGCCAGAGATTCCCGGTGGCAGCCCTGTAGAATTCGCTGAAATTCCGGAAGGCGGCGATTTGGGACAGGGTGAAATAAACGGCGATTTCGCCCTGGTCGTTGGCCTGGCGCAATTGTTCGACGGCGGACGGGGGATTCGACATGGGGGCAACGAGGCGCCGGCGCCAGGTGTCGAGGACGGAGTTGGCATTCGTCGGGGTGGCCATGATCTCGATATACTGGTCCAAGGACGGATCCCGTTGCGCTTCGTCCATCACCACCAGGATCCGGTCACGACCGTGCGCAATGCGGACTGAAGCTGCGAAGAGGGGCGCGGAGTCCGTGGGCATGGAAAGAAGCAGGGATTCAGGTGTCGGGGGGACGTTTCAATTGTTGGGTCTGTCGTTCCCACAACAAGATCCAGATGGGTTTCGCATTTCGGGGGGATCGACCGGGATCATCGGGGAGTTCGGGAGGGCAGCTTCGGATCTCAATCGGCGCGTTATTTGCGTTGGCGATTCGGGTGGCGGGTGGGCGTTGCGGCTTTCGATTTTCGACGCGGCGGATGGTTTGAAGGGTTCTCCGCGGAGTGGACCTGCCCATTTTTGGAGGGCGTCTGGAGATATTCCGAAGGTTCGGACGTGGTTCCCTCGCGGATCCCGGCGGCAATGGCCCGAAGGGCATCCGTGCGTTCCCCGGGGACTCCCAATCGGTCGCCGAACTCGGCGAGCAACTGGAGTTGGCTGGTGACGGAGTCCCATTCCTGGATGGTGGAGGGCAGGAGGTCTCCCGCGTCGCGGTAATTTTGGATGAGCGTGTCCGTGGCCGCCGGCAGGCTTCCGCGGAGCCAGTGAACCATCACTTCGGCATCCATGGGCATCACGGCATTGAAGAAGGTCGGTTCCCGCTGGAAAGCGGCTCGTGCCGCGGCGGCTGCTGTTTCGGCGAGGTCTCCGGCGTAAGCGCCGGCCTGACCGAGCACCGCGGAAAGGTGCAGATGATTGAGCGCGGGATAAGGGTGAATCCCGGGGGCGCCTGCGCATTTCATCGCGTCCGCATACACCCGGGAGGCGTCGGACAAGTTGTCTCGAAGCGCCTGGAGGTCGCCCTTCTGCCGGAGCAGCACCACGGCTTTTCGCTTGATGGCGCTCGCATACAGGGAGAGCCGCTCGGAGTTGCCATGCAGGAGGGTGGCGGTTTCGCGTCCCGGTCCAATACCAAGGAGTCCTTCCAGTCGGCGCAGCGCGTGGTCGATCAGTTCAAGGTTTCCCGACTTCTCCCCGTGACGCGCCTCGAGGTTGGCGAGCTGCTCCAGCGTTCGCACCGGGAGGCGTCCTCGTTCGTCGGAAGCGGACAATGCCGTTTCGTACGCCGCCCGGGCTTTTTCAAAATCGCCCAGGGCGGCGTGCAAACGTCCGAGCGCGGACTGCACTTCGGGGGACTCGAGGAAGTCGGACGGGATCTCCTTCAGGAGGACCTCGAGCTCCGCTGGCGTGGGTCCCGGTTGTGGTCCCCGCCGCGTGGCGCGGGTGATCCACTGCTCCAACTCCGTTTCGACCTCCAGCGGGGACACCCAGGTCCGTCGGGATGTTTTGGGGCGAGCGGGTGGCTCGCGGTCGAGGCGGAAGGTGGGATCCCCGTAGGCCTGATAGGCACCCCAGGTGTTGCACCCGGAGTGTGTTTCCCAAACCTGCTTTCGCGCTTCGAACACGGCGTCACCAAATCCCTGACCCTCCACGACGAGCTGCGTGTAAAAGGTGCGGGCGAACAATTCCGCGGCCTCATCGTCCACTTCCCATCCTGCGGCGATCACGCAGCGGACGCCCATTTCGATCAACTCGCGCGAGAGGCTGTAGGCAAGCCTGCCGGTTTCGCGGGGCAGGACGTCGGTCTTCCCGAGGTGGCAGCAGTTGAGGAAGACAACTTCGGGGACCACCTCCATCTGCCCGACTTCGGCGGCGGTCAGCAGCATGCCGTCCGAAAGGACCACACCGGATCGCGCCTGCCCGTCCGCGCCCGGGAATCCGTAGAGTCCGTGGGCCGCGATGTGGAGAATTCGGTGGGGCCTGCGGAACAGGGCGCTGAGAACAGTCTGCGCATCCTCGCCCGCGTCCAGGGGCGTCATCTCGTAGCCCGAAGTGCCGAGGATCTCCCGCACGGCGGACGCTTCCCTTTCCGCTCCGGTCAGCGAAACCAGTCCTGAGGATGAATCGGGGACCACGTTGGGAAACACCTTGCCGAATCCGGAGGTGGACGGATTGCCGACGACGAGCGCGCCGTTGTTCGTCGCTTCGGCCACCTGCCGGCGGAACCGGGTGGATTCCAACTGCCGGACCAGCCGGGTCCGGACGACGAGGGGGACTCCGCTGGTGGTGACCATCTCCCAGGGGAAGTTGGCGGTGGCCCCGTCCACGACCAGCACCAGTTGTTCGGTGTTCCGCGCGAGTTCCTTGAAATCGAGGGGCACCAAAAGCTGGAAAAGGAAATCGCCCAGGGACGGGTTGAAGCGGGTGTCGTGAATGGCGTCGCGGACGATGCCCTCCAACAGTTGGGGTTGCCGCTGCTGGACGACGGTCTCGGCGCGGGCGCGTTGCGAGAGCAGGCGGTATCGGAGCCGCTCCGCGTAACGGACCTCCAGATTTCCCCCGGGGCACTTGGAGGATTCTGCGGAATCATCCCCGGTGGCAATGAGTCGGGACCAGTAGTTGGGGCCGCGTCCGACATCCGCCAGTCGCGGCAGGGCGCCTGGACCCATTCGCAGCCGGTCGGAAAGCTTCAGGGTCAGTCCACTGGCGCGAATCTCCGACGCGAGGCGGTCCGGGAGACGCTGAAGCGCCCGCGCGGCGCTGATCGCGGTGTCGAGGTAGAGTTCAATGAATTCCAAGGACTCGACCTGCAGACCCGAATCGGGGAAGGCATCGTGAAACTGCCGAGCCGCCGCGAGCACCCCCGACACCACCGAGGCGATCGAATCCTCGATTCCGATGCTGGTGGTCGAGTTGTAGCCGAGGATCAAGGAGGTGATCCGGACTGGATTTTGCGCGGAACGTTCCAGGGAGCTGCGCCGGTCCTGAAGGTTGAGCAGGAGTCGTGTCACCCCCGCCCGCACGGTGTCCGCCAGCTTGGAGGAGGAAAGGCTCCCAAAGTCTCCGAGGCCCACAACGAGTGCCCCCTGTCGGTCCATGCGGCCATCCGGTTGCCGGCTGTCCGGAAGGAGCGCCACCGTCGAGGTGCCGAGCTCGGCGGGATAGAATCCCAGTCGTTCCCGCTGGCGCAGGCCGCCGTGGAGCACCTGCCGGTCGAGGACATCTTCCGTCCCGGCAATGGGATCCCCCCGGTAGTGTCCGCAAAGGACGGGATTGCAGGTGAAACGCAGGTCGCCTGCGGTCACGGAAATGGAAAGGGGAGATCGCGGCGCCGATTCTGAAGCCTTCCCGGGTGTCTGCCGACGGGTTTCTCCCCTGCCTCCCAGCAATCCGCCGGCGAGGTCCCCTTCGTTGGGAACGAGAGGCGGGCCGGGCTCAAAGGGAACCACTCCGCCTGGAATGCCGCGGCTCACAGGGGGAAGGCCCCGATTGAGTCCGGGGCCGAGCGGAGCGTCCGAGGTGGTGCCATGCTCGAGGAGTTCCTCGAGGCCGGCAAACGCGGCTGCGGTTCGGGTGAGGTCGGTGTGGCTGGCGGGAATCCACCAACAGCGATCCTCCGGGAGATTTTCCAGCCGACCGGACTTCCAGGTAACGGAACCGTCGCCCTCCGGAGTCATGAGGATCTGGACCTTTCCGGGCCGGCCTTTTTCCGTGGTCACCTGCACTCCGCAGGCGGTCTGTGCGTCGCGGCCGAAAACGTAGGCGACCCGTTGCACGGGCTCCGGTGCCAGGCCTCCGGAAAGCGTGGAGGTCCAGAGCGCCTCCGCCTTGCGGAGTGCGCCCGCGGAGGGAATCCCAACGACACCGTTCCCGAACCACCAGTCGGTGACGCGCTTCTTGAAATCGGCCCACACCGCGGTCCGAAAATAGTTTCGGGCGGGCCCGCCCGAAGTGTCCACGAAGCCGGGGCTTGGGAGCAGTTGCAGGGCTCCCGGAAGGGTGGCGACGACATTGAGGATCTCCTGAAGATCATGGCATTGATCGATCCGGGCGATGCTGCGCGTGGTGTCCGCCATGCCGATCAGATGTTGGACGAGCAGGTGCGAGCCGTGATTGGGGGTGCCCAGCATCACAAGGCGTCCGCCCTCGTGGGCGACGATCTGCTGCCAAAGTTCCGGACGGCCTTGGATCATTGCGCGGCAGAGAAGGCCTCCCATGCTGTGCGCCACCAATCGCACGGGTTGCCGTCCGTCGAGGGCGGTCAGAATGGACTCCACCAGGTCGCCGAGGCGTTGGGCTTCATCCTGGACCGGCATGCGCCAGTCGTACGGAAAGCGGATGACATGATGGGACTTCGAGAGGTGCTCGCAGAGGTCCCCGTAAAACATTTCGAAAAGGCCCTCCGGTTCCACATGCGGAGCACGGGGGCCGGAAGTCCAGCGAAGGTCCGCGAAGCTGCCCAGCACGAGGCCCGGCAGATTGAACCAGATCCGGCGTCCCGAACCGGGTTTCCCGCCCGGAGGAGTGAGGCTCAGGTGGCTGCCCATGATCCCGGGCAGCACAATCACAACTGGGCGCGTGCCGTCGGGAACGACGGGCGTTGTCCCGCGGGACCGGCTTCGGGACGTCTCCCGCGCGCTGAGCTCGGACCGGTCCGGAACCCGCTCAAATCCGGTGGGGTCGGGGACGTCCGACGTCAACCAGGCGGTGAGGGCGCGGGCAGTGCGCGGGTTTTCAAAGTAACGGAAATGATTCACCCGTGGCCCCCGGTCGAACAACCCGTAGCCGCCCCCGTCACGGACGAGTCCTTCGTACATGGAGTCGGAGTCCACCACGAGGTCGTTGCTCATCCGGTCAAACAGCGTCCAGTCGGTCAGCTGGACACCGAGGCGCTGCCAGAGACTTCCCCCCTCGATGTCCCCGGCGATGACGGCGAACTGGATTCCCGGAGCTCGCGCCGCGCGCCCCAACAATACAGCCATGGGGGAATCCGGAAGCATGGCTTCGATGCCGGGGATTACCTGGGGATCCATCCGGCGTTTCACGATCTCCAGAACGAGTCGCGAGATTCCGCAGTAAATGCCGCTGGCGCGGAGTCCGGTCACGGTGCCGAGCACCGAGAGCATCGCCGAGAGGAAGACATCGAAGTTGGCGCTGGCGAGTCGTGTGCCGCGCGCTGGGCTGGCGACGCGGACGTACCGTTCGATCACCGGCTTTCGGTTCGCGAGCTTCGTTCGCAGGGATTGAAGCTGGGCGCGTTCGCGGAGCGTGACGGCCCGCAACTCGGAGCCGTCCACGCCCGGGGCTGGAACCCGATCCCATGAGTCAATCTCCGCGTCCGTCAGGCGGCCCAGCGAAAGGAGGTCACCGACAAGTCCGCCGCGGGAGTGGGTGACCAGACGGATCCGTGCGCCCCGCGGGAGTGATTCGACCAGATCGAGTGCGTTCTCGATCGGGCTTGCGGAGAGGGTGTGATGTTCAAAGGCGTAGATCCGAGTTCCAAAGGTTTGCTGAAGCCCAGCCCACTCGGGACCTGGCTTCCGGAGGTCGGCGAAGGAACCCTCGGTGCTGGATCCGGTGCCGTGGATGAACAGGAGCAGGGGACCCTCCGTGGCGTGGCGGGCGAGGACCGCGGGGTCGGCGATCGTCAATCCGGACGGCGTGGTTTCGGACCCGGTCCATTGGTAAAGGCCCGGCTTTTCCTGCAGGCGGGCTTCCACGACCCCGGCGAGGGCTCGGGCTCCAATGCAGCTCGCACCTCGGAGGACTCCGTTGGCCACCTTTTTTCCAAGCCATTCGCGGGCAAGGTCGGCTGCCTTTCGCTGTGCTGCGTCCAACAGGTCGCCGTCGGCGACGGACAGAATGGACAGGCGCCGCCACGGACTTTCCCCGACGCCCCGCTCTGCGGATCCGGTCGAGATCAGGGCGTCCACGGGCACGGCCGTCCCAGCATCCAAGCCATGCCGCGCCGCGAACCCCTTGAAGGTTTCCGGACTGAGGAAGAGCGTCTCGCCGGATTCCGCCTCCAGAACCACGAGGGTTTCTGCGTCGGGCACCACGACATCGGTCGTGCGTTCCCCGGCGACGGATCTCGCGGCTGGGGACAGGTCAAATGCGTGACGCACCTGAAGGATGCCGCCTCCGAGAAAGGGATCCTCCGCGGGACTTCCCCGGGATGCCGAGGTCAGTGCGACCGGCAACGTCCCAGGGGCGGTGGGTTGGCCGCGGAGGGACAGGCGTAGGGAGGCTTTCATGAAATTGAAGTGGCCGGTCGGAGAACGAAACAGTCTTCGGGCGGCTTTCAGAAATACTCAGGGTCTTTTTGGGCGAGGCAATCGCGGATTCCGCAGAAGCGGGCAAGCTACTGCAGGGAGTTCATTCCCTTTGACACCGCATCAGGGTCCGTTGCCATTCTTGTGGCCGTTCCAGGTATCACTGAAGCCTCCGAAGGAATGGGGGAGCACCCCCGCCGGGGTTCCCTGGGCGACCAACGAATTTGCTGACTTTTATTCCATCATGAACGCTTCACACAATCGCAGCCGGCTCTTTTATTCCGTTGCCTCGGGGATTCTGCTCGTGCTCGCCCTGATTGGTTTCAGGATGTTCTACCTCAACCTGCAGGCGTTTCCCGGACGTCCGCTGACGCCGCCCAACCGGTCCCTGCTGATTGCCCACGGGGTTCTCATGACCGCCTGGATGTTGCTGGCCGTGATTCAGCCGATGCTCGTGGCGGGTGGACGACGGCACCTACATCAGGTCCTGGGTTCGGTGGGAGCGGTGCTGGCGGCATCCATCGTCGTCGTGGGCTACCTCGTCGCGGTTCATTCCGCACGGTTGAATCCTCCGGACTTGAAGCTCTTTGGTCTGAATCAGAAGGAGTTTCTCACCGTGCCGTTGAGCGGTGTGGTGACCTTCGGTGCTTTCGTGTTGGTGGGAGTGTGGGCCCGGAAGCGGCCGGAGATCCATCGGCCCATGATGTTCATGGCCTCGTTGTCGGTGATCGCCGCGGCGATGGGCCGGATGCCGGCGCTGAACGCCTGGTATGCGGGAACGTGGCTGGAGCACTGGTTCAGCGCGTTTGTCACGACCTTGGTGCTGGGCGTGCTGCTGCTCGGTTTCAAATTCGTGCTGGAACGTCGCTGGGACCGGTGGTTTGCCGCAGGGTTTGGTGCCCTCGCCGCCATTTGCATCGTGTCTTCCCTGGTGGCGAAGACGGGAGTCTGGGTGCAGTTCGCTTCGATACTGCTGGGATAGCCGGGACCCGTTTTCTCCAGGGATACTCGTCCCGGCGCGGGTAAGGTGGGGGGCTTCGACCTCGGTTTGCGCGGACTCACCCCGTGGTGCGTAGTCCGCTCGCGACGGCATTCACGGACAGGAGAAGGTCGGGCAACAGGGCCGCGGCGCCCGCATCATCCCCGGCCGCCTGCTTCGCCCTCCAGGTGCGGAGCAGTGCGATTTGCTGGCGGTGGAGAACGCCGAGCGCCGCGGTTCGCAGGTTCAACGTCCGCGCCAGGCGGGGCCGCCGCGCACCGAGGGAACCTTCCCTCAATCGGGTCAGTTGTTCCTGGGTGCGTTCCCACTCGGCGGATACCTGGCTCCAAAGTCGTTCGCGAATGGTCTCGTCGCTCACCAGTTCGGCGTACTGCCGCATCACGGTGCGGTCGGAGCTGGCGTGGGACGTTTCAACGTTCGTGATCAGGTAGTGGAGAAAGGGCCATGTCCGCAGTTGCTCCCGAAGTGCGGCGAAATCCGTGTCGGACAAGCCGGCGAGTGCCGTGCCCACGCCATACCATCCGGTGAGGTAGTAGCGGGCCTGGGTCCAGGAGAAGACCCAGGGAATGGCGCGGAGATCCGCGAGGCTGGCCTTGCCGGAACGGCGGCTCGGACGGGAGCCGATGCGGGTGTTTTCCAAGACGTCCAGCGGAGTAGCCTGGCGATAGAACGTGAGAAAACCGTCGGTTTCGATGAGCGATCGATAGGCCGCCATGGAGGCCTGGGCGAGCCGGTCCATCAGGGGGGCGATGCCCGCGGAGGGGGATTCCCGGTGGCGGTGCCGCCATGTGGTCGACGTCACTCCGGCGAGCAGCAGTTCCAGATTGTGAAGCGCGGTGGCCGGATTGCCGTACTTCTGCGCAATCGTTTCACCCTGTTCGGTCAGGCGGATGGATCCCCCGAGGGATCCGGAGGGCAAGGCCTCCAAAAAGCGGTGCGTGGGACCGGCACCCCGGCTGACCGTTCCTCCGCGGCCATGGAAGAACTGGATCTCGACCCCGGCGTCCCTTCCTACCTGCGCCAATCGCGTTTGAGCCCGCTGCAGCGCCCACTGGCTGGCGAGAATGCCCGCGTCCTTGTTGGAATCCGAATACCCCACCATCACCTGCTGCCGAAGTCGGCCCGGTCGGCCAGCCCGCGCCGCCAGGAAGGTCAGCGTCGCCCGGGTCACGGGCTGTTCAAGAAAGGCACGGAGGATGTCCGGACCCCGCTCCAGGTCGTCCGCGGTCTCGAGCAGCGGCACCACCGGCAGG
Source organism: Verrucomicrobiota bacterium (assembly GCA_046346705.1). GTDB lineage: Bacteria > Verrucomicrobiota > Verrucomicrobiia > Limisphaerales > UBA9464 > UBA9464. The sequence goes on from JAXMHR010000005.1 coordinate 20,368, forward strand.
AGGCAGACGAGACCCTCCGGAAATCGTCGGAGCAGTCCCGCCTCACGCGCCAGCACGTAGACCAGGAGCAAATCCGACACCTGGCGGGTCATGCTCACAATCAGGCTTCCCAGGCCGTCGGCGCCGTTGCGGGTGAGGTGTTCGGCGAGAACCCGGTAGGCACCCACGACGGCATCGGCCTCGGTTCCGGCGGACGTGACCGGGTGCAGAAACGGGCGCGGGGAACGAAGCTCCTGCTCCAGGAACCGGAGCCGTTCCCGCTCCGGCCATTCCTCCCACTGAGACCCGTCGTGTCCGGAGGCCGACAGCAGTTGTTTCAGGGCGCGGTCGTGGAACGCTGAATTCTGCCGGACATCCAGTCGGGCGAGATGAAAACCGAAGACGTCCACAGCGCGCTGGACGGGCCGCACGTCATGGTCGGCGAGTCGGTCCGCCCCGACGTCAACGAGCGATCCGTGGAGCACGGTGAGGTCCGCGGCCAGTTCGGACGCCTGGGCGTATCGACCATCGCCTTCGTGTGCGTCGGCCACGGATCCAGGGCGCACATCCACAGGCAGACGTGCGGCCAGCAGTTCCGTGGTCTGCCGCCAGGGTTCCCCGGGATTCGCAGCGAGGATGGGTCCCGCGGATTCCCCCAAGGCGGCCACCGATCGATCGCGCAGTTCGATCAGACGGGGTGGCGGCGGTTGAATGAGTTCGGAGAGAGGCAGCTCCACTGCGAGAGCCGTTAGTTGGCGATGGAGCACCAACAACGCGTGGGTGCGGAGTTGCTGGAGGGTTTCGGCCGTGACGGCTGCGGTGACCCCCGGATGTCCGTCGCGGTCTCCGCCCACCCAGGAACCGAACCGGAGTGCGGGCAAGGCTGCGGGATCGCGGACGAGGTCCGCGGGGTACCCGGCCGCGGTCCACGCCGACCGAAAGCGGCGGTCCAGTTCCGGCAGCACCCGGGGGAAAACCTCGCGCAGGTAATTCAGCACGTTGCGCCGCTCATCCGCGACGGAGGGCTTTTCGATCAGGATCTCGCCGGTCCGCCAGAGGCGTTCCAGGGCGGCGCGGAATTCCCCGCGGAGACGATCCGCCGAAGCGCCCTCGATTATTCCGCCCCGACGGTGTTCGAGCAGGCGCGTCAACGCCCGGTGCTGTTCGAGGACGGAGATCCGCTTGGCCTCCGTGGGATGTGCGGTCAGCACCGGTTCCACCTCGACGTCCCGAAGGGTGTCGGCGAGGGCCTCGACGGTGGCACCCCCGCGGCGGCATTCAGCGAGTTGATCCGCCCACAGGCCGCGCTCCGCCTCCGCGCCCTCCGCGTCCTCCCTGAGTCGGCGCATGTCCGCGGCGGCCGTTTCCTCCACGAGGTTCAACAACTGGAAGGCGACGGCGTAGGCGAGACCGAGGCGTGTGGGGGGAGGTCCAAGACGGTCGTCCGGGAGTGGACCTCGACCCGGCAGCCACCGGGCCAGGTCGCCATCCCCTAAGTCCGTGAGGACTTCGGCCAGGATCTCCGTCAGCCAGCGGAAATCCCGGTCGATCTGGCGGATCCCAGTTCGACATAATCGGGGGGTGGGTCGTGGACACGGGGGAGGGCGGGGTTTGCTCGGTCACCGAAGGGGGAGGAAACGGCAAAACCGGGGAAATGCAAAACGGGAGGGATGAAAAACACAGGACCGTCGATGAATTCCATTCAGGCGGACCCGGGGGAGTGGAGGACGCCTGGCTCCCTGCCGTAGTCCCGTCGCCCTTCGGCGAGGGAGCCCGCCGCCGCCGGCCGCTGCGAACGCTCAGTCGCGGAGCCCGGCCTCGGCGTCCTCAAGTTCCTCTTTCCGGCGCCCGTAGTGGTGTTTCTCGATCAGAGCGCAGGCCTTGGCCAGTTCGGTCTTGGGATCAACTCCCGGCCAGTCCCTCCTCCTTCTTCCTTCATCCCTCACACTTCCCACGAGCCGTGCGCGGTGGAGGTGGACATCGGCGAGATAGAGAGGCATGGGGCCGCGCTCGGCGATCTGTTGCGCCTCGGCCAGGAAACGGCTCGCGGCGGCCGCGTCGCCGCGGAGGTGGGCGTGCAGCGCGGCGGTGAGCAGAGCGCGGGGAAGGTGGTCCATCGTGCCGGCTTTGCGGAGGCCGTCGAGGGCGGCGGTGGCATGGGGAACGTCGAGGGACGCAGGGTGAGCTGGGTCGAGCAGCGCGCGGTAGAGGGCCACCCGTGCGAGGGTGAGGTGGTCCAGGGCGATGTCGAGGAGCCAGCCTCGAGGCGCGAGCCATTCGAGGGTCTGCGTCGCCCGCCGTTCGGCTTCGGCGAGGGCGGCTTTGTTTGTAGTCCCACCTTCAGGCGGTTCCCCGGGTTCCGCGCCGCCCGGACCGCCTGAAGCCGTATCTATGCAGTTGGATTGCTGATTTGGGTCTGGAAGTGATTTGAGGAAGTGGCTCAGTGGGTGGGATTGATGGGTATGGGTTCAACTGCAATGCAGTTGGGCCACGGGCAGCTCAGCTTCTCGAATAGCCTCTGCCACCAGGCCCGTAAGGGTCCTTCCGCACGGCCAGACGGAGGGTCAGATAGCCCCCGGTGCGGCTGACAATCCCGCCGGTGGTGAAGAGTCGCATCCGCAGGGTGGCCGTGGTGACCCGATCCTCCCATCCGACGTGGCGCTGGAAGAGCACGCACAGGTTGTACGCCAGCACCGACAGACTTAGAGCTGCCTCCGTCGCGTAGAACCTCTTGAGGCAGAGCTGGGGCAACGCATAGGCGTTGGCCAATTCCTTGATGATGTTCTCGCAGTCCGCGCGCCCATTGTAACGCCGCCACACCCTCAGCCCATCCACACTCTGGGGCAGGCTCGTGATCAGCGCCTGAATCCGGTAGCCCGGACACTCGATCAACCCCGGCCTCCGGCCTCCGGGCGCTGGCTGGTTCGGTGACGGATCAGCACCACCCGCCGCAGCCGAGCCCATCCCCAGGCCTGGTGGATCACCTCGGCCACCTCCGTCCCCGGCAGGTCAGTTGCCCGCCAGTGGGTGGCCCGGCTGATCAGGCTTCGGACGGGCTGATGCAGCCGGGGCCACCACGATGTAGGGCAGTTGCTCGGCCTCCCAAAACTCCAGAGCCGTTCATCGCAAAAGCCCGAGTCGGCCCGCACCAGTCCCAGCCGTACCCAGCTCGGTAGCCGGCCGAGCAGCTCCTGGGTGAAGGCCACCGCGTTGTTGTCCGAACGGGTGTTGCCGGGCCGAAGCCAGAACCCGGCGACCAACGGGACCTCGGAAATCATCCCCAGGAGCGGATGCAGGCACCGGCGGAAGCCTTCCGGAGTGTACGCCGAACGCACCCCCTCCTTCTGCCGGGCGTCCTCATGCAGCAAGTGGGTGGAGTCCAGATCGAGGGTGTAACCTCCCGGGTGGCTGGGCAGCCGCTCCAACCCCCATCGCCAGAGCCGCCCGAAGCACTCGGAGTTCATCCGGGCCGAGTCAAACTGCCCAAAGAAGCGGGAGTAACTCGACTGGCTGCCCAGCCGCTTGACTCCCAGCATCTCCGGCAGCAATGGGTCGATCCGCAACTGGGCACAATGGGCCAGCTTGGTGCCCCGGAAAAGATCCCAGCCAGATACCCAAGGGCCAGGTCGGCACAGGCGATTTGGTTCGGGCTGCTGCGCCAGGGCAGCACCTGCTCCAACACCTGCCGAAATCCCCTCCCATGGAGAAAATCCGCCCATGGCCACAGCCCGGCCCGGGGCGAAATCCGCTGGTCGGTGAACCCAATTTCGATCGCTTCCCGGCCATTATGCCGTCTCATTCTTTGAGTCACTGATTGGGGAACTGATTCGTCAGGGTGCCAGGTGCTTTTTTTCATTATCTACACCAGCACTCCCCATTCAGTGGCTTCACTCAACTGCATAGATACGGCTGAAGGCGGGACTACGAACCGCCACGCCGCGCGCTCGGCGGTGGCCAGGATCAGATCGCAGTAGCAGAAGCCTCTCTTCGAGTAGAGCAGGTCGAACTGGGGCTGGTTCTCGCGCTGCATGACCTCGGCCTGCTCGAAGAGCCGGAGCGCCTCCTCCCGCTCCCCTCTCTGGTGCAGGGCATCGGCGGCGGTGGTGCGTTTACTCAACCGATGGAAGGAATCGCCGCTGCGGTCAGCAAACACGATGGACTGGCGGGCGTCGGCCACCGCCTCCTCGACCCGGCCCAGTGTCAATTCCAGCTCGCTGAGGTTGCTGTAGCTGACGGCAGCGCCTATCCACCTCTGGTCCGCAACGTCCATCTCGCCGGATACCCGCATCGGATCCACCGCCTCGGTTAGGCGCCCGAGGGCTCGGAGGCGGAAGGCGGCTTCATTGAGCAGCCAGGCCTGATCGGCGGCGGTGAAGTTTGGCGAGAGCCGACTCCACGGCTCCTCGAAGAACGCCGCCACCGCCCCCAAATCCGCGCCATTGGCCCCGAGTTGCTTCGAGCTGTAATTGCCGCCATTGCCGGTGCCGCGTAGGATGCGATCGAAGTAAACCTTGTCGCAGGCCTCCTGCTGACGGCCGGCCAGGCAGCCATGCACCACGGCCTGATAGAGCGACTGCAAGCCCTCCAGGGTGGCGGGCCTGTGCTCAGTGCGGGCACACAGGTGATCGAACAGGCGGGAGTGCGCGGCCTGGAAGCCCGCGGCCTGCTTTTCCCGCAGTTGCCGGGCGAAGTATTCGCGGATGAGCGGATGCACGTCCACCGTGACCTCGCGGGCTTCGGGACGCGGGGCGAAGCTGCCGGGTCCCACGGGCGGGAAGCGGAGCTGGATCAGGTGGGCGTCGTGCAGTCGGCGGAGTACGGCGTTCCAGGCGTCGTCACTCAGCCGCACAAGCTGGTCGGTGAGGCCGGGGATGGGCGGAGTCATTCTGAGCGCGGCGAGGCAGTCGGGACTCGCTGGGCGGTCGAACAGTCCGGTGAGGCGCAGAGCCTGCAGATCGGCCGAGTGGCTCCGGCTCTCGCCGGCTATGGCCGGGCCGGAGAAAAGTCGTCGCCACCAACTCAAGCGCGGTTTCTCAGGTCCCTTGGCGGCGGGCGAGGCGAGCCATTGCTCATAGGCCTCCAGCACGTGCCAGGCGTTGCGGGTGATTCGTTGGTTGCGGTTCTCGTTGGCGCGTTCGAGGGGAATCTGGCTGCGAATGCGGATGTCGCCGCCCTTCACCAAGAGGAAGCGGCCCAGCACGACCAGGCTGAGGGCGTGGCAGAAGTAGTCCTGGGCGGCCTGTCTAAGTTCCTCGTCGTTGCCGGTGATCTGCATTCTCTTCAGCAGGGCGACGGCGCAGTCGACGGGCAGCTCCTCGAGGTCGTGCTGGCGGGTGGGCGTAGTGTCGCCGCAGGTGAACTCGGTGAGGGCCAGGCGGCTGGAGATGATGACCAGCCCGGGATTGCGCTGGGCGAGCAGGCCGAGCAGCTCGCGCAGGTCGGGATCGGTGAGCTGGCCTGCCTGCGGGTGATTCAGTGGATACTGGAGCGGCTCCAGGCCATCGAGGATGAGCAGGCTGCGCTGCGCCTGGATCCGCCGGGCCAGGCGCGCGGCCTTGTCGTGCGGACGTTCGGGCTCGGGATCGCCGAAGTGCTTCAGCGCGGTCTGGAAGAAGGTGCCGACGCTGGCGGCGCCGGCGTGCGTCGCGTCGTCGCTGCGAGTGCCCTGGTCGTAGAAAGTCCAATCGAAGTAGGCGTCGGGCCCGGGCTGGCCCGATGCATTGAGCCAGTCTTTAGCGACGAACCGGCTCTGCACCCAATACGCCAGCAGCGCCGTCTTTCCCACGCCGCCCCAGGCGATGATGGAGAGAAGATTTGTGGTGCCGTGGTTCCCGTTCCAGGCGTCGTCGAGCAGGGTGAGTTCCTTGTCGCGCCCCAGGAAATCAGCGGCCGTGTGTCGGGAGACGAGGCGGGTGGGGGCGATCTTCTGCTCGATGGCACCAGGTAGAAGGTCTTGCAGCGCGCGGAGGATGGCGATGGAAAGTTCCTTTTCGTCGGCGAACTCGATCTCGGGCCAACGGCTGTGCTGGCGAAGCTTCGCGGCGTGCAGCCGTTGGGAATCGGCCTGGGTCTGTGCGGTGGCGGCGTGCGGTGGATGGTCCGGGACGAAACGGTCCGTCGGCGTGGCGAGGATCAGTCGCAGGGCGGTGCGGGAGGTCTTGCGATGGTAGAGGGCCAGCCACGCCTCCCACTGCGTATAGGACAGGGCGCGGAGTTCCGGCTCGGTGAGGGCGACGATGGCGGCGAAGTCCCTGTGGCGCGCCAGGAGATCGTCCACGGCGTCCTTCTCCGCCGGACTTCCATCCGTGCTGGTCTGCCGGCCGATAAGGTGGATGACAGCGTCGCAGTTGGCGATGTAGTCATCCAGTTTGAGGAGGATGGTCTGGCCGGCGGCGAGCTGGGTGATGTTCTCCTCCTGCGTCTGCACATCCACGTTGGGAAAGCGCAGATCCTCGGCAAGGCGCTCCCGGCACGTCTTGAACTCATTCGACACCGTCGAAATGAAGATTCGGTTCCCTTTGCCGGTTTTTGGGGAAGCGGCCACGGCGCGAGTCATACCGGAACACCGGAGGCGTGCAAGGCCCCGACTGTGTGGGGTGCGACGGCAAACCACTTCGGGGCGATTTCAGCGTGCGCTGAGGCCGGGTCCTACAACTGGAATTGGTACCCCGACCAGGAATTGAACCTGGATCAACGGTTTAGGAATTCGAAAACGACTTCGAGACCGTTCGAGAAAGTGCGAAAACATTTGGGATTTGAACGTTGTGATTCGTTGCATTGCGCACCGTCTACGGGTTCAGGTGTTGCGCGGTGTTGCGCGGATTCGTCTCCCGGGCCACCCGGCAAACCTCGTTTCTCGCGTGAGGTGGTTCTCCGAGTAGTTCGTCACGGCATGGGGGCGTAAACCTCGCGGACGCCTACGGTACAACATCGGCAGGGCCAAACCTATCTTTGGGCCGGTGTGCGAGAGCGAAATTTTTCTACCCCTCACAAAAAGTAGCCGCGGGAGGCTGGTTACCCGAGTCCTCCGAATGGACGGAAGCCTTCGAATGACGGCGGGGGGGTAACGCGGCGTGCGGTCCCGCCAATTCCGCCAAAGGGTGAACCTTCTGCCCATCGGGGAATGGCAACCGCTTCTTCTGGAGAGCCTTGCCGGTTGGCTTCGGTTTGATCCGTAACGATGATCAGCGGCTTTTGACTTCCAATATACGACGTCCCAGTCGTATATTGAATTGAGCCCGGTTCGCCATGAACCACTTACAACCGAAGCATCCGACGAACACCAGCGGTCAATTGACCTGGTCGAACCATGCCAATTCGATGCAAAGGATCCTGATGAAAAACCATTTAAGGAGAATTGCCCCGGATCGTTTCCCGAAACTGGATATACGACCGCTGGTCGCAGATTAAACGTTAGCCCCATCGCACGCCATGCGACTTCCATCCGCCCGGCAATTGTGGCGCTCGACAGTTCGGGCGGTTCTCAATCCCGGTTGGAAACAGCGTGCCCTGCGGAGTCGGCATTTAAACCAGGCGATCACTCGCTTTCAGCATCGCGCCATTCACCGGGACCTCACGGCAGACACTCTGGGAGGCATTTCGGACGACGAGATCCTTCAGGCGGTTTACGATTGCGTTGAGACACGGTTGCCGCAGGGACACGTTGGCGTGCTTCCGACTGGCACGGGAATACCGGGTGGCTGTGCCTCGATCTACTATTTTCGGACCATGGACTACGACGTTTGGAACGGCGGGTTCGATCAGTTCCTTGATGGAGCAGACCCGGACTTGACGGCGCACACAGTTCAGGCGCTGCGTTTTCTTGGTTTGGCTCAGATGGCCGACACAGTTGTGGAGGCGCAGCAGCGATTTGCCAGTGGCGACTCCATGTCTCGCTGCGACGCTCGGTACGCAGAGCTTCAGCCAGCTGCGGAGCAGCACATCATTCACTTCATTAGGCGGCGTCCAGATGAGTTCACAACAACAAACATGGGCTAACCAGATCCCTGGACCGAACGCGGGCGGCCCGTGTCAGTTTCCAATTCGGATGCCACTAGCCGCCCGCGTCGGTCAGTTCTGGCGTTAGCCGTCATCGAACGTCGCACCAAATTTGAGCACCGAGCAAAAGATTTGCGTCAGATGCAAGCAGCCCGTGACAGTTCATTCCAGTGAGTATGAGGTGTTCGAGCGGATGCACTGGCTTTGCTTTCATCTGGAGTTCGAGCACGAGGGCGACCCGGATGCGCCATGTAGTGATCCATCGTGTCCGTGGTGGCACATTGAGGTTTTTCGCCGCGCCTTGACCGAGGCAGGACATGACCCGAAGGCGGTCCTTGAGAAAGCGATTAGTGAGAGATGGAAACTTTGACGGCTAACCATGCGCTGCAGCGAACCCGGCGGGGGCGTCGCGGTTGCAATCATTGCGTCCCGTGGGCCGGGTCGCTGAGCTTGGGTCGTTAGGCCGCACCACGCGCACATGCCAAAGAGAAAGCCAAAACCAAAAGACATTGTAGCGCATTCGATCACGCTCGTGGACTCGAAAGGTAAGACTCGGATTTACATGGGAGTCCATGACGATCCTTCTCATTCTTCGATTTGTCTTTTCGGCCCGCAAGACCGGGCGATTGAGATTTCAGCAGACCACGAGGGCGGGCTTCATGTCAGCCTTCGCGACGGGACAGGGAAGATTGTGGCAGGGTTTGGCATCACGTCGGATGACCGCGTCGGCATCAGTCTCTTTGATCATCGCACCGGGAGTCGCACGAAATTGGGTTCAGACGGGACAGGTCAGCCACCACATGTTACCATTCACCATAATGGGCACACACATTGGACGACACGAAAGCAAGGACGCACGAAAGCGGCCTAACAATGCGCTGGAGCGAACCCGGCGGGGGCATCGCGGTTGCAAGCGTTGCCTCCCGTGCGCCGAGTCGCTGAGCTTGGGACGTTGATATGGCCACATTGAAGACTATGGAACTTGCGATTCGAATTGTGTGTTTCATTGTTTCACTTCCGTCTGTTTTGATGTCGTATTGTTACTTCGAGCATGCAGTGCAATTTCGCACCGATTGGAGAACAGCCACGAGCGGAAAGAGACGCACCCCGCCTGGTCAAAGCATTTGTATTGGATTTGTCTTCATGTCCTTGGCTTTGTTGCCATTGGTTGGTTGTTTTTGGAATTGCGGATGCTGGACCGGAGTTGCACCTTTGATTGTTGTCGCTGCAATATTTCTCACATTCTTTTTGTGGTTTGAAAGATGACCTTTTATCGGCCTAACCATGCGCTGCAGCGAACCCGGCGGGAGCGTCGCGGTTGCAATCGTAGAGTCCTGTGCGCCGGTTCGCTGAGCTTGGGTCGTTAGGCATCTCTTGCACTTGATTTATGAGCGCACCAGAAAACGAGCATCAGGAGGCACTCAACATTCTCAGCAAGCATTACGCTGTCTTGGCGAAGCAGATGGCGGCAGAGATTGTCGAGCATCGCGAGGATTTCGAGTCGCCTGGATTTGGCAATCAGGCGGATGACATTATTGAGAAGCACGCCCGACACATTCAGCAGTTGGGTTCGGTATATTCCATCTTGCGATGGAAAGCTTATCGCAGGAAACCAGAAGGCACAGAGCCGCTGGGGAAGTATGATTTTCGATGTTTTGGTTGTGGCGGTGTGATTCACTCAAATGAGGAGGCATGTTCCATATGTGGCTGGAGATGGTGATTGATCCGATGCCTAACCATGCGCTGCAGCGAACCCGGCGGGGCGTCGCGGTTGCAATCGTTGCTTCCTGTGCGCCGGGTCGCTGAGATTGGGTCGTTAGGCGCTTACCGTCATGCTTCGCCGAACAATAGGATTCGGGATTCTTCTAGCAGCTCTCGGTGCCTCGGCATTGATATTTCGACCTCCACCGGGCACTCCTTCGCTTTTAGTTCAGTTCGTCCGCTACGGCAGCTACAATGGCCATACCAATTGCGCATTTGTCACCGTTAGCAATTCAGGGACCGCTCCATTGAGGTGCCGTGGAGTTAGCGCATCCTACGAACATCAGCTCGTCCGCTTGCGGAGCGGAGATCACTGGATAGATGCAAATCCGCCTTGGCTGTCCCCAGGCACACAGCTTTTTGAGCTGCGTCCAGCCGAGTCTCGTCTAGTCCCCCTTGTAGTGCAGACGAACTCGGATTGGTCAGTGTGTTTCCTCTATACTGCAGCGCCATCCTTCTGGAGGCGGGCGATCACCAACGACGGTGTACACGAGCAGTGGTCCGATCTTATCCCAAGTCGATTGTGACGCGCCTAACACTTCGCTCCAGCCAACAGCCTACGCCGCTTCGGTTCGGATGCGGTGGATTCATTGTTCGCTCTCAGCAGTGTGTTACCACGGTTCACCGGCTGTGGCTGAGCTTTTTCGTTAGGCCGCACCGCGGATCATGAGGCATCTTCGCTGGATTCCGTTAGCCGCGCTGCTTGCGCTTCCCGCAGTCCTGGTTTGCAGCTACGCACGGGAGTGGCTGGCGGTCGACTCTGCCCTCGATCGAGGAGCCAGCTACGATTACACCAGAGGCCAGGCTGACTTCGGCGCATCTCATCGATACATTCCCTTTGGTGAGCGGCACGCTACTTTAGTCACTGCTTCGGGTTGGTCGCTGCTCGGCACAGTCCTTTATGTCACCGCTCTCGCCACCACAAGGAGGCCCAATGCCGCCTAACCACGCGCTGCAGCGAACCCGGCGGGAGCGTCGCGGTTGCAATCGTTGCCTCCCGTGCGCCGGGTCGCTGAGCTTGGGTCGTTCGGCGGCTCACAAGTCAGCGCGACACTCACGTTCATGAATCCGTTCCATCAATTTTTGATCGGAATCTTGTGGTGGGCTGTGCTGTTTCCAGTCGTGTGGCTGGTATGCACGCCAATTATTTTGATGGTTGGGCTCTTTCGACGACAGCCGTACCGGTGTGCTGTCACAGATATGTACGGCGCGATTACAGTCTTTTGGAGAGAGTGGGGCATATTGTTTGTTCCATGAGCGACCATGCCGAACAAGATCGCTCCACCCGAACCGCCGCTCCTCGCTTTGGTTTCGAGCGCGCTGTTTCATCGGACGCTGGATTCGCTGCCGGCGCCCGGCTCCAGCGGCGGTCGGTGAGCTCCGGACGTTCGGCAAACAAATCTTATGAAATGTTCCCACTGCCTCACTAGCTTTCACGACAATGAAGTCCTAAATTGCCTCGGAAATGATCCTGACGGATACTGGGGAGTAGGCATTCGACGTTGTTCCGCCTGCGAGAAGCTGATCATCCGATTATTCTCTGCTGAACAATATTACAGTAATATCAATACATTTTCTGGCGAGAAGTTGACTTATCTTATACGCCCGAAGATCTCGGGCCGTTCCCCGGTTCCTAAAGAGGTGCCAAAAGAGTATGCAGATGACTATACGGAAGCCTGCCTCGTGCTAGGTGATAGCGCCAAAGCCAGCGCGGCGCTTAGTCGTCGCTGTCTTCAGCATGTCTTGCGTGGTGAAGCGCAAGTCAAGCACCAAGATCTGGCGAGGGAGATACAGGAAGTTTTAAATCGTAACATGCTACCATCCCACATTGCCGATAGTCTCGATGCAGTCCGCAATATTGGGAATTTCGCTGCTCATCCTATGAAGAGTCAAGCCACCGGTGAGGTTGTTCCCGTTGAACCCGGCGAAGCAGAATGGACGCTCGATACATTGGAGGAGCTATTCGATTTTTACTTCGTTTCACCGGCTAGGACGAAAGCGCGCCGGGATGCTCTAAACAAGAAGCTCACTGATGCAGGAAAACCACCCATGAAGTGATGCGGGAAATGGGTTGAACCATTGCGTCGAGCGAACAGAAGGTGGCCTCCACGCTCGGTTCAGTTCTTAAGTTCGTTTCCCGCTGCCTCCTGTCACTCACGCTGGCGGTAGGCCGTCCTAGCACCAAATTAGATGAACAACATAATTCCATACCTAACAGCAATTACAGGAATTATCCTTGCGTATCTTGCCTTCCGTCACCAGCAGCGGCTTAAAGCCTTTGAGCTGTTTTATTCTCGACGAGCCGCAGTTCTTACGGACATTGAAGCCCAGCTTGAGAAGTTGTTCGCGATTCAAAAACGGCTCACGGAAGGCAAGGATGACGAGTTAGCCGATTGCCAGAATCGCTTCTTCCACGATGGGCTTGTCCTTTACCACAAAATAAGAGGGGCAAACTTTGGAGACACGGCTGAAATTCTAGCCGATTCATACTTTTCGCTTATTCAAGAGTCGCTTGGGAAGGGTTCTGCTTTAGGTGTTGAAAGCTGGTTGCACCGTAGCTCAAATATCCTGTCCATGCTCTACGGAGTGGCACACAGTTATCTCAGCTACCAGATAGAGATTTTGACGATGCCGATGCCGCTTCGCTGCTTGCGCCATGCAGAACGTTGGCTAGAGCGGAGACGTGCCAAAGGGAAAATCAATGTCGAATTCCGAAAGGCCAAACATTAGAAGGTGTATAGCTGCGGAGCGAAGCGGAGCCAGCAACTACTCCCTTGGTTGAACAAGCCCGGGGGGCAGCTAGAGGTGGGGAGGAGTGTCTGCAGGAGTCGAGGACCAAGGGGGCATTTGTGGTCATTTCTCGGTAGGCGTGTTGCTACGCGACCGGCGAGGCATGCAGCTTCAGGGGACCCGATAACGGAAGGGTCTCGGTTTTCAGCTCTGTGCGGAAACTCGGGACGAGGTGCCTTGCCGGTCGGAAAGAGTGGTCAAAAAGAATCCTTAGCCGTGAGGGGTATGGGGTCCGAGGACGCGCCAGGATGCCCCGCATTCGCACGCAGACGGGCCGCCGTCGCGTCGGTGGCAACCATCGCGACATACTTTGTCAGAACACGGCCAGCAGTAAACGGGCGGCTTGTGCGGGTCCTGCAAAGACGGCCATGTGACGGACGCCAGGTAGATGAGGAGTGCAATTCGTTTCATCTGCGGCCCTCGTCGGTTCCGTGTTTCGACGCTGGTCGTATGCTCGGCGTTTTTCCGTTTCCGCCCCCTATAGGGGCGGGCGGAAACCGGAAAAATGACGCCTTTCCGGTGGAATTCCGGGGCGGAAATGGAGCGGAAAAGTAGTTCATTTTCGGTTGAACTTCTTTGTGAGTGGGGAACGGATGATTCGCTTTGCCTTATGGGCTGCCTCGACAAGTTCGTAGGCTCGCGACTTACCAAGGCCGTGCTCCTTTATGAGTGCCGCGACCAGGTCCGTCTTTGTGATGTCGTCCGCCTCGGCAGCAACCTCGTCAATTCCGACTGCCTTGCGTTTCACGCTCGGGCGGTCGGAGACCTCGGATTCCCACCCGCCAAAGTCGAAATCTGGGAACGGAACGAGTACGCCCCGACCGTCCAGGCGGGCGGCCACGCGGTCAAACTCGCGACCATTGGAAGCCTTACCGCATGACAGAACGATGGAAGTGCCGTCGGTGGATCCGGGCGCAACGTTGATTTGCCCACGGGTCCACGCGTGAAGCACCTTGGAATTGCGGCTATAAGACCCGCGATCCCAACCCCCGGAACGCGCCACGGCGGCCTTGCCGGTAAGTGAATGATGCAGCGCGACAACGGCCCGTCGCGGGTTCCCTCGCTTCACCAGTTGCGAAAGCGCGAAGCAGGTCTGCCGCATATCGGCGTCCTTGTTGAGATCGCCGATGCCGACGTTGTAGATGCTGTCTATTCCAATGATGTCCGGCTGCGACTCGTCAATCGCAGCTTCCATGCGAGCAACGGCCTTCAAGTCATCCAATGCGCCCATGAAGTCCGTTTCCCCTTCGAGAGTGTGAACCGATACGGCCTCATCGAACCGTTCGAAACCATTGGCTCCCAACATTGCCTTGATCCCTCCGAAGTCGTACTTCAGCCGGCGGTTGTCGTTCTCGAATTGAAGAATCAGCCACCGCTTGTTCTCTGCAAATGTCGGGAGCCCAAGAAAGTCATGTCCCGTGACACAGCACGCGGCCAAGGTGAGGATCAGACGCGACTTGTGACAACCTGGGGGACCGATCAGAACGAGGGAACCCCCTTTGGACAAAAGGCGATCTCCCAACAGGCAATCGTCGGGGTCATCTGGGAGGGCGAGGATCTCGCTTGGCTTGCGAATCGTCAGCCGAGGCGGTTCCTCGACGATTTCCAGCGGCGCCTCAGACAGCATCTTCATGGAATCAGGTCCTCCATTTGTGAGGCATCTTCCGGATGGATGTCTGCTGCATCGTTCAAGTCCTTTACAGTTTCTCCGTTGGATTTCCGGACAGTGGAGAAATCCGCCGCGTCAACCACGGCTCCAACAGTCCGCAGTTGATTTCGCCAGGTCTTCGCCCCGCGGATTCCGGCCTCGTCCGCATGGGCCATAATCCGGACCCGCTTCCCTCGGAATGCAGGAAGCGCATCGTCGGGAATTTTGTTGGCCGCCCCAAGCATCCCCACCACGGCAGCGTCAGCTTGCCTCCGGTGCGCGAAGGCGAAGTGATGCGCTGCGAGAATGTCCGGCCCGCCCTCGACCAGCAGAATGATTGGAAACCGGCGCGACTCCTCGACACCCAGCGGCCACGAGGCACGGGAGCCCGGAAGTGTCCACGCCTTCGCGCCAATTTCTTGCCACGGCTTCCCGGACATTCTGCGGACTTGGGCATTGATACTCCTGCCGTCCGTGACTGCCCAGCAGAGCCGACCCTTCCATTCGCAAAAGCGCAGGAGTCCCCTTTCCGCAGCGAGCCTGCATCCCTCCACCGATAACCCGCGCAATGCTGCCAGCTTCGGGACTAGGTTGAATGCGAGCACCTCGTCCGGTCGCCCATCCTCGTCCGGCCTATCCAATCGCGGCCACAAGGAACGCTTCGCGGCGGCATCGGAGTCACGCGTTGGCGACTTGGGCAACCGTGGCGGCGTGGAACATGGGGTTGGCTTGTCCGGGAGAATGTCCGCCCACGTCAAGTTCACCGACGACAAAACATGTTCGGCGGAACAACCGGCAAAGCACTTTAGGAGCACCCTGCCGTCGTCTCCCGGGGCGATCCTAAGCGAGGGACTTCGGTCGTCGTGTCCCGGGCAACGGATCCTGTTATGGCTTCCGTTGCGTGCCGCAGCAATAGCGCCCGGTAAGTTCACGTTCCGCCCTCCTCCGATCCGATGACAGCAACCGCACGCGGACGCCGGAGGGTGCTCGGCCTCCTTCTTGAAACGAGGAAGCGCTCGCGGATCCAGGCGTCGCAGTCAGCGACCGGGAAAAGCAATTTGCGCGAACTGATTCGGAGGACTGGCATTCCTGCCGCGACAAAGTTGTCCACCGTTCGTTCGGACAGAGAATGCCGTTTCGCAGTGTCCCGCTTTGAGAGGTTTACGGCCTGCGGGGTTTGGCCAAGAGACGTGTTATCTTGCACGCTCCTTGGCTACCATCCCTCAAATCCGAACTATGGCGTTTGTCCTGATGCTCGATCACCTTGTAGCACCGCTTTTTGGGGTCACGCTGCAACGTTCCTCGTGCTCGACGTCAATTCTTTCAAAGAAAAGCCTGCTAGAGTGCAGGCTCAAGCCTGCTCGGAGTCACTTTTGATCTGATTGGGCGGCGCCAAAGACTTTTTTCTTCCGCCTCCCGTGACGCCGCTTTGCAGCGTTTCTCGCCCGAGTCGTTCGAACTTCCTGATCATGATGTTCGCGCCATCTTAGGAAGGCTAACCCTACGCTCTCCCATGGTTCTTCCTGGAATCCATTTTTTCTCATGGATTTCAGGACTTGCCCGGGATCGGCTCCGCGCGGCACGTCCGCCAGCCCGCCACTCACTAAAAAGTCCCGGAACTTCTTCATTCGGTCCGCGTATCGTCTTCCGCCGATAACCAGACGCAGGAACTCGTCCAACGTAGCGGGGAAGCGTTTCGGTCGGGGGACCTTCGGAAGGAGGGCTTCTCGGGCTTTGGCCTTTGCGATCTGATCCGCCACGAAAGCGCGGTTCTTTTTTTCTCGTGCTATCGCATTCGCACACGCGTCCCAAATCGCCAAAGCCGTCGCGGCCCGCTCCTCCGTAGAATAGACGATTGGGAGGCCGGACGCGATTTGTGCGAGTTGCGCCGTGGACGGTAGCTTGGGTTTCCAATCCATAATCGTTTACGCGGATGCGGATAACGGGATCACGTTGTCAGCTTCGGTCGTTGGCTGAATACCGAAGTAACGCTTGGCCTGTTCGGCTGTGGCAAGTCCTCGGTAATGCCCGAAGATGACGGACGGACTGTTGCCGGCCTCTAGGGCGGTCCGAGACACGTCGCCAGTCAGGGCGGTCCGGAAGGTGATGAACGAGTGCCGGGCACCATTGGCGATTCGCCGGACGCCGGCCCGTTCCGCGGCCTCCGTCGTCCGCTTGGGGAATCCGTCGCAGTGTTCGGTGAAAATCGGTGCATCTGGATTCCCCCGGTAGGGGAGAAGCCAGGCCCGGAGATTGTCTGTCATCGGAGCGAGGCGCCGGGAACGGGTCTTGGCCCCCTTCTTTCCGATCTCGATATGGCCTTGGTCGAAATCCACGGCCCGCCACGTCAGGCGGCAAACCTCGGCAGACCGCACACCTGCGAACAAGGCAATGGCCAAGGAAGGGGCCAGAATGGGTTCGGCGGCTTTCAGAAGCGCCTCGGCTTCCTCGGGGGACCAGAATTCAACGTCCCCATCGCTCTCTGCGGTTTCCTTCTCCAGGTCCCGGCACGGGTTTTCGGCGATGGTGCCCCGACGGCGCGACCACTCGAAAAAGATCCCGAGGACCGCGGCGAAATTCTTCCGGGTCTGCGCTGATGCGGGCGCTCCTCCAGAGATCCGGAGTTTGTCCAGCCATCGCTGGATGTCCGCGGTTAGAAACTCGGAAACTGCCTTTCCGGGGTGCTCCTGAACAAACCGCCCCAGAATGGAACGAATGCCCGAAAGGTGGCGGTCCGAGACTTTCTTGGCCGCCTTCATTTCGTAGAAGTCGTCTGCCGCCTTTGCGATGGGGACCCGTTCCCGGGACGCGGGGTGCCGCTTCGCATACTCCGTGGCCGCGGGGACGACGGAGTGCGGTCCGACCTTTCGCGCTGCCGCAGCAAAGAGTTCGCAGGCGGTCGCGACATCCAGGTTGAACGGCGCAACAAGCTCTGTTGCGCGGAGAAGTTGCCGGCGGTCTTCTCCGGTCATGGCGGCACCCTCGACGTCCCCCGCGTTGGTCAGAGTGCAGATTCGGGCGGCCTCCTTCTTGGCCTCCTTCAGGTCAGTGAACCAGCGTTGGCGTCGCTTCCCTGTGGAGTAGTCGGCCAGGACAAACCCCGCGCTTCGACCCCTCTCTGCGGCCCTCGGATAGATGCGGACCGTTGCCCGGCCCACCTTGACCAGAATGGGCCCGCCCTCTTGCGGTTCCTTGCGAGTTGGTGCGGTCATGCGCGGAGTGTTGCGCAAAAGTTGCGCGAACTCCAAACGCCATTTTCTGATCAAATTGTAACCTGTTGATTTTCAATTGGTACCCCGACCAGGAATTGAACCTGGATCAACGGTTTAGGAAACCGCTGCTCTATCCATTTGAGCTATCGGGGCGCGCGCAGGACCGGCAAAGCCTAAGGGAGAAGTCGCGCCGGTGGCGAGCAATCAGAGGGGCTTCCAGCCGGGAGGCATTGCGGGCCAACTCAACGCGGCCTGACTTCGCGGTGGGGATGCTGCCCCGGCGCTGCGGTGGATTCGCTACGGCGGGTCGGGTATCCTGAACCAATGAACGAAGGCCGTGATGGGGAGGCAGGAGAGGATGCGCTGTTGCGCCGAATGGCGACGCTCGGCATCCGGGAGGAGGATCTGCGCGAGACCTTCGTCCGATCCGGAGGCCACGGGGGACAAAACGTCAACAAAGTCGCCACCTGTGTTCAACTGGTTCACCTGCCGACGGGCATTCAGGTCCGATGCCAGGAGGAACGCTTTCAGGGGCGGAATCGACGGCGAGCCCGCGAGCTGCTGGTGGAGCGGTTGGAGGCTCGTCGGGACGCGGCCCGGGCCGCTGAGCGGTC
Organism: Verrucomicrobiota bacterium; assembly: GCA_046346705.1. Classification (GTDB taxonomy): domain Bacteria; phylum Verrucomicrobiota; class Verrucomicrobiia; order Limisphaerales; family UBA9464; genus UBA9464. The sequence goes on from JAXMHR010000005.1 coordinate 38,370, forward strand.
GCGAATTGAAAAGATGCGCCGGGCGCGGCGCGGTCGAAGCCGGGGGGCCAAGGAGCGGATCCTGGCGGACAAGGCCCGGCAGTCGGCCCGAAAGGGACTGCGGCGACGTCCTGGGACTGAGTAGGTCCTGTTGGCCGAACCGCTTGAAAGCGGGACTACGAACGGCCTTGTTTGTAGTCCAGCCTTCAGCCTTATCTATGCAGTTGAGTGAAGCCACTGAATGGGGAGTGCTGGTGTAGATAATGAAAAAAAGCACCTGGCACCCTGACGAATCAGTTCCCCAATCAGTGACTCAAAGAATGAGACGGCATAATGGCCGGGAAGCGATCGAAATTGGGTTCACCGACCAGCGGATTTCGCCCCGGGCCGGGCTGTGGCCATGGGCGGATTTTCTCCATGGGAGGGGATTTCGGCAGGTGTTGGAGCAGGTGCTGCCCCGGCGCAGCAGCCCGAACCAAATCGCCTGTGCCGACCTGGCCCTTGGGTATCTGGCTGGGATCTTTTCCGGGGGCACCAAGCTGGCCCATTGTGCCCAGTTGCGGATCGACCCATTGCTGCCGGAGATGCTGGGAGTCAAGCGGCTGGGCAGCCAGTCGAGTTACTCCCGCTTCTTTGGGCAGTTTGACTCGGCCCGGATGAACTCCGAGTGCTTCGGGCGGCTCTGGCGATGGGGGTTGGAGCGGCTGCCCAGCCACCCGGGAGGTTACACCCTCGATCTGGACTCCACCCACTTGCTGCATGAGGACGCCCGGCAGAAGGAGGGGGTGCGTTCGGCGTACACTCCGGAAGGCTTCCGCCGGTGCCTGCATCCGCTCCTGGGGATGATTTCCGAGGTCCCGTTGGTCGCCGGGTTCTGGCTTCGGCCCGGCAACACCCGTTCGGACAACAACGCGGTGGCCTTCACCCAGGAGCTGCTCGGCCGGCTACCGAGCTGGGTACGGCTGGGACTGGTGCGGGCCGACTCGGGCTTTTGCGATGAACGGCTCCTGGAGTTTTGGGAGGCCGAGCAACTGCCCTACATCGTGGTGGCCCGGCTGCATCAGCCCGTCCGAAGCCTGATCAGCCGGGCCACCCACTGGCGGGCAACCGACCTGCCGGGGACGGAGGTGGCCGAGGTGATCCACCAGGCCTGGGGATGGGCTCGGCCGCGGCGGGTGGTGCTGATCCGTCACCGAACCAGCCAGCGCCCGGAGGCCGGAGGCCGGGAGTTGATCGAGTGTCCGGGCTACCGGATTCAGGCGCTGATCACGAGCCTGCCCCAGAGTGTGGATGGGCTGAGGGTGTGGCGGCGTTACAATGGGCGCGCGGACTGCGAGAACATCATCAAGGAATTGGCCAACGCCTATGCGTTGCCCCAGCTCTGCCTCAAGAGGTTCTACGCGACGGAGGCAGCTCTAAGTCTGTCGGTGCTGGCGTACAACCTGTGCGTGCTCTTCCAGCGCCACGTCGGATGGGAGGATCGGGTCACCACGGCCACCCTGCGGATGCGACTCTTCACCACCGGCGGGATTGTCAGCCGCACCGGGGGCTATCTGACCCTCCGTCTGGCCGTGCGGGAAGGACCCTTACGGGCCTGGTGGCAGAGGCTATTCGAGAAGCTGAGCTGCCCGTGGCCCAACTGCATTGCAGTTGAACCCATACCCATCAATCCCACCCACTGAGCCGCTTCCTCAAATCACTTCCAGACCCAAATCAGCAATCCAACTGCATAGATACGGCTTCAGGCTGTCCGGAGTGCCGGCACGGCCGCCCTCCGGGGATCCCCCGCATCGAACCCGGAAGGTTTGAACCACCCGCGGTGTGCTGTTTGACGGGGGGATCAGCCTGAAGGCTGCACTACCAACCGGGATCTGAAGCTGCCTCTTGACTGGAAAAAACTTCTTTCTATTCCTTTTGACCGTTTCAAGGCAGAACATCGTCGGATTCGCTTCTTGCATGATTACCGTTGAAGATTTGGTGAAGGACTTCGGCCCAAAGCGGGCGGTGAATCGCGTCTCCTTCAGCGTTCAAAAGGGGGAGATCCTCGGGTTCCTCGGGCCCAATGGCGCGGGGAAATCGACCACCATGCGGATGATCACCGGATTTTTTCCGCCGACCTCCGGCCGGGTGGTCGTCGGGGGCCATGACATCGGGGAAGACCCCATTCCGGCCAAGCGGCTGATCGGCTATCTCCCCGAGAGCGCCCCGTGCTACAGCGACATGACCGTCCATGGGTTCCTCGCCTTCGCCGCCGAGATGCGCGGCCTCCATGGCGCGGCCCGCGAGCAGGCGATTCAGCGGGTGGTGGGGTTGTGCTTTCTGGAGAGTGTTCTCCACCAGTCCGTCGATACCCTCTCCAAGGGCTTCCGCCATCGCACCTGTCTGGCGCAGTCCCTGATCCATGACCCGCCGATCCTGGTGCTCGACGAACCCACCGACGGGTTGGATCCGAACCAGAAACACGAGATCCGGCAGTTGCTGAAACGCTTTGGCCGCGACAAGGCCATCATCTTTTCGACCCACATCCTTGAGGAAGTCGATGCCGTGTGCAGCCGGGCGATCATCATTGACCGGGGACAGGTGGTCGCCAATGGGACACCGGCCGAGCTGCGGGCGCGTCATGAATTGGCGGGAAGTGTTTCGCTGCGGGTGCAGGGAACGGCGGCGGATACGGTCCGCACCAAGCTGAATGCCCTTCCGGCGGCGGGCCGGGTGGTGGTCCAGGGGGATGCCGCCATGGTGTCGGCCCGGGTGTATCCGCGGGACAAGCCCGTCAACGGCGACCTCGCCCGGTCGCTGGCGGAACTGGCCCAACGCGAGGGATGGCGCTTCGATGAATTGCGCACCGAGGAAGGGCGGTTGGACGATGTCTTCCGCAGCATTACCCGCCCCGAAACCGCGAAGGCAGCCGAATAGCCGGCACCGTCGTCCTAATCACAACTTCAATTTCTCCGAACGCCCGTATGTCCGAATCACTTCGTAACGTCTGGACCATCGCGAAGCGCGAACTGGTGGGATACTTCAACTCGCCCGTGGCCTATGTGTTCATTGTCATTTTCCTGCTCCTGAACGGATTTTTCACGTTCATGCTCGGGAATTACTTCCTGCGCGGGGAGGCCAACCTCAATGCCTTTCTGATGTGGCATCCCTGGCTGTACCTGTTCCTGGTTCCCGCGGCCGGCATGCGGCTCTGGGCTGAGGAGCGCCGCGTCGGAACGTTGGAGCTGTTGCTGACCATGCCGATCTCGGCCTGGCAGGCGATCCTCGGGAAGTTTGTCGCGTGCTGGATCTTCATCGCACTGGCGCTGTTCCTCACCTTCCCGGTGGTGCTGACCACGATGTATCTAGGAAGTCCGGACGTCGGGACGATGCTGACCGGATACCTAGGCAGTGTTCTGCTGGCGGGCGCCTATCTGGCCGTGACCGTGATGACGTCGGCCATGACCCGGAACCAGGTGATCTCCTTCATTCTGTCCGTGGTGATCTGCTTCTTCCTGATTCTCGCCGGATGGGAGCCGGTGACCGACCTTTTGGTGCGCTGGGCTCCGGAGTGGCTGGTCAACATTGTGTCGTCCTTCAGCGTGATGCCCCATTTCTCCGACTTCCAGCGAGGGGTTGTGGATTTCCGGGACCTGCTGTTCTTCGGCAGTGTCATCGCCTTCTGCCTGTTTGGAACCAGCGTCGTCCTGCGCAGCCTGCGCGCCGCCTAACCCAAATTTTCGATCCCCGATGAAATCGTCGAAGCTTCAGACGTTCCTCTTCTCGACCGCGGGCGTGGTGCTCGTGTTCATTGCCCTCGTTGGGCTCAATCTGATTTTCAGCCCGGCCCGCGCCCGGATGGACATGACCGCGGACAAGCTGCACACGCTGTCCGATGGCACCCGTCAGATTCTCAAGCGCCTGGATGGTCCGGTGGAGGTGCGCTTCTACGTCAGCCAGGGCAAGGACCGCATGCCGCCCGCGATGAAGACCTACGTCCAGTCTGTGGACGATCTTCTCTCGGAGTTCCGGGCGGAATCCGGAAACAAGATCGACATCAAGAAGATCGATCCGGAGCCCGATTCCGAGGCGGAGGATTCCGCGCGACTGGACGGGGTCCAGGGTCAGGCGCTGCAGAATGGCGAGGAGTTTTATCTCGGTCTGGCGGTGGAGAACGCTCCCGACAAGGTGGTCCTGCCCTTCCTCGCTCCGCAGCGTGAGAAGTTGCTGGAGTACGACCTGGCGCGGGCGATCTCGCAGGTGCTGACCACCAACAAGCCGGTCATTGGTGTCATGAGCCCGCTTCCGGTCATGGGCGGCGGGATGAATCCGATGATGATGATGCAGATGGGGCGGCAGCAGGCCTCGGAGCCCTGGATCTTCGTCTCCGAATTGAAGCGCGACTTCGAGGTAAAGACAGTGCCGATGGACATCGAGAAGGTGGACAATTCCATCAGGGTGCTGATCGTCATCCATCCGAAGGACATCACCGACAAGGCTCAGTTCGCCCTCGACCAGTTCGTCCTTCGCGGCGGGAAGTTGTTGGCCTTTGTGGATCCGCTCTGCATTTCCGACACGCAGCGACAGCAGCCGAATCCGATGGGACTCAACTTCGGCACCAGTTCCTCGCTGCCGAAACTGTTCAAGGCCTGGGGATATGAGTTTGGATCCCAGGTGGTCGCCGATACGCAGTTCATGAAGGAACTCGGGGGCCGCGACGGACGTCCGCAACCGGTGCCGGGATTTGTCTTCATCAACGCCACGGGCATTGACGCCAACAGTGTGGTCACCGCGCAGGTGGACGACGTTTGGATGCCATTCCCGGGCGGAATGCAGGGGTCGGCGGCGGCGGGGCTGAAGGGGGAGCCGATTCTTTTCAGCACCAAGAATTCCCAGTTGGTGGATGGCATCACGGCCCAGCTGAATCCGGAAAAGGTGCTGCAGGACTTCAAGCCGTCGGGGGTGACTTACAACCTGGCGTTGCGGATTTCCGGCAAGTTCAAGACCGCGTTTCCGGACGGCAATCCGGCCGCGAAGTCCGACACCAATGCCCCGGCCTCCACTGCGGTGGCGTTGAAGGAATCCGCTGCGGACAATGTGGTGTATGTCTTCGGGGACGCCGACATGCTGGCCAACAACTTCACCGTCCAGATCAACCAGATGATGCGCGTGGCGATGCCCATGAACGGGAATCTCAGCCTGCTGCAGAACGTCGTGGAGCAGACCGCGGGAGACGCGAGCCTCATCGGGGCGCGCAGCCGGGCTTCGGTCCGCCGTCCCTTCACGGTGGTCCAAAAGATGGAGTCTGATGCCCGCAACGCCTATCAGGCCAAGATCGCCGAGCTCGACAAGAAGCTGCAGGACCTGCAGGGGGAATTGAGCAAGATCCAGGTCAAGAAGGACGGGGACACCGCCAAGGTCATCCTCTCTCCGGAGCAGCAGCAGGCCCTCAAGAATTTCACCGCGCAGCAGGCGGAAACCCGCAAGGAACTGCGGTCCACGCGGCGTAACCTTCGCCAGGATGTCGACGCCCTTGAGAACCGCCTCAAGTGGGCAAACATTGCGGCGATGCCCATCCTGGTCGCCTTGGTTGGCGTGGCTCTGGCGGTCGTCCGGCGCCGGAAGATGGCGGCGAAGTAGGCAGTGGTTCGATCCGGTCGGTGAACGAAATTCAGAGAACGACGCCTCTGGCGTCGCGCATCAAACGATGAAACCGAAACAACTGATGGTGCTGTTGGTCGTCGCCCTGGTGTTGGGGGGCGGCGGTTTGTGGGTGCTGAAGCAGCGCAGCGCCGGCTTTGACAAGTCCCGGGGGACCATGGGAGGCAGCGTTCTGGGCTCCTTCGACGGGGCCAAGGTCACGGCCATCCGGATCCAGCAGGGATCGAACACGGTCAACGTTGTCCGCGATGGAGATGCCTGGGTGGTCCGGGAGCGCGGCAATTATCCCGCGAATCTGGCGGACTTGGGAAGCTTTCTGCAGAAACTGGACGGCTTGAAGGTGGCGCGCCCGGTGAACGTGGGTGCCTCCCGGCTGCCGATGCTGGAGTTGACGGGCAATGCCGTCACGGTGGTGGACCTGCTCGGTGCCGATGGGAAGCCCATCAAGAGCCTGCGGCTCGGGAAGCAGAGCACCAAGGGGGGCGGCGACGATCCGATGGGCGGGGGCGGCTTTCCCGACGGGCGCTATGTCCAGGTCGGCGACGCGGTTTCCCTGGTTGGAGATCCACTCAGCTCGGCGAAGCCGAGTCCTGAGGAGTGGATCGCCAAGGAGTTCATCAAGGTGGAACAGCCCGTTGCGGTCACCATCACCCAGCCTGAGGCGACGAACAGCTTTTCCCTGACTCGGACCAACGAGTTCGGCGAATGGATTCTCGTGGCGCCCGCCGCCGGCGAGACGCTCGACAAGAACAAGCTGTGGAGTTTTTCGTCGCTGCTCGGGTCCGCCAGTTTCACCGACATCATTCTCAATCCGGACGTTGCCGCACTGGGGCTCGATCACCCCGTCACCGCGCAGGTCAAGACGGCGGGCGGATTCACCTACGATCTGAAGGTGGGTAAGGCCGACGGCGAGAACCACGCGGTGCAAGTCGCGGTCAGCGCCGACATCCCCAAGGAGCGCAAGCCGGGCGCCGAGGAAAAGCCCGAAGACAAGGATCGTCTGGACAAGGAATTCAAGGAGAAGCTGGCCAAGCAGGAGCAGAAGTTGAAATCCGAGCAGGCCCTCGGGAAATGGACCTTCAAGGTCAGCAAGTGGACCGTGGAGCCGCTGCTGAAGAAGCGCTCGGAGCTCATGACGTCGCCGAAGGCGGAAGGCGGAAAGCCGGATGCTGCGGGAGGTGGAGCGGACGAATCTCCGTTCCCGCTGCCCAAGCTGCCGGGGGCGAAGGAATAGAAGATTCCTTGGTCCTTGGTCCTTAGTTCGTGGTCGGCTGACCGTTGGGGACGGAATTGGTTTTCTGGGTGCCCGACTCGTGTTCGGCCAGCGACTTTAGGAGCCGGTTTCGCACGATGGCGTGGGCTTCATTCGTGACCGAGGAAAGATTGGTCCGCGCGTCGGCGTAGCGGCCGCCCCGAATGTTCCAGCGGGCGAAGTGAAGCTGGACCCCCTCCCGCTCGGCGTCGGTACCCGCGATGGTGAGCGCGTTGGTCCAGGCTTGAAGCGCGGTCTTCTGGAGATTGAGTTCCGCCTGCCGGCGTTCCTCCGCAGAGCCCTGGTCGGGCAGACGCCATCCGTAGTAGGTCTGGGCGACATCGGCGGCGAGTTGGAAGTTGTGTGGATCGAGTTCGATCGCCCTCTTGTAGAGTTCAAAGGCGCGGGTGAAGACGGCCTGCTCGTCGCACTTGAAGTAGTTGGTGGCGTCCTTGCGGAACATGAACACCAGGGTCCCGAAGTTGTGCAGATAGATGGGCTCGGCGGGGTTCAGTCGCAGGGCTTCCTCGTAGTAGGGGAAGGATTTCGCAACGGGACCAATGTGCGCGTACACGTTCGCCAGGTTGTTCCAGACGGCGGGGTCGGACGGATCGAGAGTTCGCGCCTTTTCCCACTGCTCGATGGCCTCCTCCTCGTCCCCACGGTCATTGAGGAAACTGCCAAAGGCCGTCCTGGCTTTGGCATTTTTGGGGTGATCGGCGATGAACCGCTCGTATCGGCTGCGGACCGGCGCGGCGCGTTCCCGGATCCGGGCGCTGAGAGTGAGGGCCTGGGGGGCGAGGGGATTGTCCTGGGGATTGTCGGACTCCTCCACCATGCGCTCGATATCCGCCTGCGCCGCGTCGTCCTCGGCCATGATGGCCTTCAATTCCAACTCCACGGGATCGTTCGTTCCGGGCGCGACCGCGACTGCGGTGGGCGCCGGGAGTCGAATTCCGGTGGCTTCCGCGACCAGGTTGCTCGCGGCCGCGGGCCGATTCGTCGCCAACAACAAGGTCAGGGCGGCGGTGAGCGCATCACTCATGGGGGAATACTAGGCTGGACAAGCCCGAGACGCGAGAAGTCCGCCACGGGAACAGTCACTGACGGATTGTTGACTGGAAACGAGGCCCGGGCGGCCAGTAACCGCCAGTCAGCAAAGCGATGCGGTGAGAGGAAACGAGGGAGCGCCTGAGAGACAATTGATCCCTGGGAGATGCCGGTGAACTGCGTTCGGCAGATCAATCGCCCGCGTGACATTCAAGGTGCGTCTCGCATGATCCGTTCAAAGCCATGTTGATCGGAGACCCCGGCCGTTTTGCCATCGAATCAAACATCAGCCTGGCCTTTGAGGAACCGGGTACACGCGCTCTCGGGTGGTTTGTGATTTACGTGGGGGGAAACTGCTATGGCGTTCAAGAACCGGATGCGTCTTGGTTGGCCTGCTCCTACGATGGTGTGTGTGAACGGATTCGGGATCGCGGACAGCATGTGGTTTCGTTTTCGGAACGGCTCGACGCCCGATTGATTGCGGATGCCTATCTTCGTTCGGTATGGGGCTCCGATGGGTTTCCAGGGAAGATCTGCGGCCTCTCTTTGCAGGAGATCCGAGACGAAATGCATGGAGGTCGGGCGGTTTGGGCGCCGGACGGCGATGAGGCATTCGACGATCGCAGTTTCGTCCTTCAGTTCGACGTGGGAACGAGGGTTCGAGTCATTGCATTCAGGATGGGAGCGGATGTGAGTGCCCTCCTGGATCTGGAGTCGGTGCGCGAAACATGGCTGGACGCTGAGGAATTCTATCGGTACCTCATCTCATGGAGGCGCGAGTTTGAGAGGGAGTGGAAGTCGCTGCCCAAGGAGGCTCGCCTGGGCGAAGACGGAGGGTGCGGCCAGCGTCTCGTCGATGAACACCGTCGATTGGCTGAAGCCAGCCTTAAACTTCGGTCCTCTCGAGGAGGCGGTAGGAACTGCGGGCATTGGAAATCCTAAAAACTCGCGAATCAGAGTTTTCACGGGCTTTCGATTCGCATTGGCCAAGAGGTGCGTTTTCGCCTGCAAATGTAGCACGACAGGTAGCACAACATTTTGGTTTGTTCACGACGCCAATCCTTGGCGGGACATCGGGGTGCTGGTTTCGAGGAAGGCAGTTTCAGCCAGGGCCAGATCTCGCCGCGTGAACGGAATCTGCTCCGCTGGCTGAACCTTTGTGTGGCGTCCGGTGGTCTGCCGCGCGGTCGTCTTGACGAAGGGTCGGGTCGCCTCCGTGACGTCCACGCAGGCGAGGAATCGGTTGCGCGTGTCCCACCCGCTTTCCGGAACCCGGTTCCCGAAACAGGAGAGGCCGTCGGGCGGGCTCCATCAGCGCCCGGGCCTTGGCTTGGCTCGGTCCGAGCGACCACTCCCCAAGCTCAGGGCCCTCGCTCCGCCGTTGAGTTGGACTGCCCTCCACTCAGGCTTTCCTGTAAGGCAGGAGACCCCGATTGGATCAGGCCCGGTGCCTCGCGGCCTGAGCAGTGACGGGGAATTGCGGTTGGCGGTTGCGCTCGGCGCCTCCGGTGTCGAAAACTCCTTCCGTCGTCCCGAACCTGCCTTCGGTTGGGAAGTGATTCCCCTGTCGCCGCCATGAAACCTGCCCCGCCACCAGATGACCGCTACCGGCGCTTTGTGGCCGAGTTGAAGGAACGGGTCCTAGCGGCCCGCACTTCGGCTGCCCGTGCGGTCAACCGTGACCTGGTGCTGCTCTACTGGGATTTGGGCCGGGCTATCGTCGAGCAGCAGGCCGCGCAAGGCTGGGGTGATTCCGTGGTGGAGCAGATCGCGGCTGACCTGCGGCGGGAGTTTCCAGGCATGTCCGGCTTTTCGACGCCGAATGTCTGGAGGATGCAGCAGCTTTACAGGGTTCACACGTCCAAGGAGTTTCTCTCACAGGCTGTGAGAGAATTGGCCGGGAACTCGCCCGAGAAGCAGAACCCCGAATTTCTCTCACAGGCGGTGAGAGAATTGGTCGCGTCCATCCCGTGGGGCCATCATGCCAACGTCCTCGCCAAGGTCGCCGATCCCGCCGCCCGCCTCTACTACCTCCAGGCAACCGCGCGGCTGGGCTGGAGCCGCAACGTCCTGCTCAACCAGATCAAGGCCGGTGCCTTCGAGCGGGCGGTGCAGGAGCGTAAGACCCACAACTTCGACCTGGCCCTGCCCGGGCACCTCGCCGAGCAGGCCGACGAGATGCTCAAGAGCCGTTACAGTCTGGAGTTCCTCGGACTGCGGCAGGCGGTTAAGGAGCGGGAGCTGGAGGATCGCCTCGTCGGGCATCTGCGGGACTTCATCCTGGAACTGGGCTATGGCTTCTGTTTTGTCGGCCGGCAGCACCGGCTCGTCCTGGGCCGCAAGGAATACTTCGTGGATCTGCTGTTCTACCACCGCTTCCTCAAGGCCCTGGTCGCTATTGACCTCAAGATCGGCCCCTTCGAGCCGGAGTTTGCGGGCAAGATGGACTTCTACCTCAACCTGCTCAATAAGACGGAACGCGCCCCGGACGACCGGCCGTCCATTGGTATCATCCTGTGCGCCGAGAAGGACAGCCTGGAGGTCGAGTTCGCGTTGAAGACCAAGGCCAACCCGATTGGCGTGGCTGAATACCAGTTAAAGGCCAAGCTGCCGGCGGAGTTCAAGGGCAAGCTGCCCACGGGAAAGCAACTCACCGAGGCGATCCGGCCGGTTCTTGCCCGCGATCACCAATTGCCGTAACCCATCTGTAAGCACCGACCAGCCAACGCCCAATTATCCCGCCGCAATGTCCGAATCCAATTCCCAGCAGTTTCTCCGTGAGCTCGACAAGAAGCTCTGGACCGCGGCCGACCGGTTGCGGTCCAACCTGGATGCGGCGGTTTACAAACACGCCGTTCTTGGCCTGATCTTCCTGAAATACGTCTCCGACTCCTTCGCGGCCCGCCAGCAGGAGATCGAGTCACAGCTACGCGACCCCAAGGGCGAATACTTCCTCGACCCGGCCGACTACGGTGGCGCGGAAAACCCCGCCTACGCGGAAGCCATCCATCAGGAGCTGGAAGAGCGCGACTACTACATCGAGAAAAACGTCTTTTGGGTGCCGGCGCTCTCCCGGTGGAAGACGCTCCAGGACAGCGCCAAACTTCCGCCCGGCACCGAAATCGAGATCACCAACGGCAAGAAGAGCACTTACAAGATCACCTCCACTGGCAAGCTCGTCGATGACGCCCTCGACGCCGTCGAGAAGGAGGAAGCGGCGGGTGAGGAAGATCCCGTGGTAGTGGACCCAGCCGCTGTCATGAAACTCGGTCTTGATGCAGTAGGGTGCGTCGATGACGTAGTGCCTTCCGCCGTGTTTCATGTCAGCGGACCGTCAAAAGGGACCACCTGAGGTCGAAATAGGGTGAGATCAAAATCCTCCACCCTTTCGACCCCCGGCTCCGCGGGGGCTGCGGAGTCAAATTTCCCGACGTATTGCGCGGTGTGATTGAGGGGGGGATTTGACCTGTGGCGCAATGCGCTTTGGAGTTTGCCCCGGGCGATTCCGCTCCTCAGTGCTTGTTTGGAGGGAACCCATCGGGTTCGAAGGAAGGAGAAAATCGGATTTCCAATTCGGGGGCCGGACCTTAGCGTCGCCGGCCGGTCGGAACTGGTTCCGGCCCCACAACACTGATTCCTTCCATGGCTGCCGATACCTCCGTCGTTGCAAAAGTCGAACTTCCCCCGCTTCAGCCCCTCTCCGTGCGGTCCAAGCTGGCAGGTACTCCGGCAACCGGTCCGAAGTTCCCGGCGACGATCCGGAACAGCGCCGGCCAGGAGGTCGTCGTGGCGGATCCCCGGGCCATTCGTGCGGTGGTGGCACTAATGGATGTCCATGCCGTCGTCGGCGGTGCGGCGTGTCACTGGGGCGGTCCGGCCGCCTTTGCCGAGGTCAGCGCGGCGACCCATGCCATTCTGTTCTCCGCGAAGGGACGCCCCTGGCATGAAGCCTATAATTTCCTCAACGACGCCGGCCATGCCGAGAACGGCATCTACGCCATCCGCGCCATCTACGGTTTTGATAACCTGGGACTGGATGACCTGAAGAAGTTTCGCAGCATCCATTCCAAGCTTACCGGACACGGGGAGTCGCACCTCAACCCGGAGGGCGTGCTGGTGTCCAATGGCCCCCTGAGTTCGTCGCTGCCCGTGGCCCAGGGACTCGCCATCGGCGACCGGTTGGCCGGACGCGACCGCGTCACGATCTGCTTAATGTCCGACGGCGCCTCGATGGAGGGCGAGGCCAAGGAGGCGTTTGCCGCCATCCCGGGACTGGCGGGCAAGGGCCGTGTGAATCCGTTCGTGATGGTCCTGTCGGACAACGATACGAAGTTGTCGGGCCGCATCGACCACGATGCGTTTTCCATGGAGCCGACGTTCCGCTCCCTCGCCACGCTGGGATGGAGCGTGCACGAGATCAAAAACGGACACGACCTCGCCGCCGTGTACCACGGTATGGAGGCTGCCATTGCCGAGGCGAAGAACAATCCGTCCACGCCGGTATGTGTCTGGCTGCACACGATCAAGGGGTACGGCATCAAAGCCACCGAGGAGAACTCCACGGGGGGACACGGATTCCCGCTGGCGAACGGCGAGAAGATCGTGGACTGGGTCCATGAGATTTACGGCGGCACGACCCTCCGGCGGAGTTGCTGAGTTGGGCGCAGTCGCTGCGCGCCGACTGGGAGAAGAAGGAGGCCGAGAAGAAAGCGAAGGCCGCGGCCGCGGCGGCAGCCCCCGCACCGGCGGCCCCCGCCGTGAAAAAGGACAAGGTTCAGGCGGGTCTCGCCAAGGGCGCTATTCGCGCGGCGCAGGATGGTTACCCGGTGTATTCCGTTTCCTCGGATGTCCAGGGCTCCACCGGCATCAGCACCTTCCAGAAGGCCACCGGGCATTTCATCGAGGTGGGCATCGCCGAGGCGAACATGGTTTCGACCGGCGCCGGACTCAGCAAGGCGGGGTACATCCCGATCGTGGATACCTTCGGTCAGTTCGGAGTCACCAAGGGCAACCTGCCGCTCACCATGGCGGCGCTTTCGCAGGCGCCGGTGATCGCCATGTTTTCCCACGTTGGATTCCAGGATGCCGCCGACGGGGCGTCGCATCAGGCGACGACCTATCTGGCCGCGGTGAGTTCGATCCCGCACACCATCGTGATTGCCCCAAGCTGCTCCAATGAGGCCGAGGCGTTCATGTATGACGCGATCCGTCACATTGCCGAGGAACGCAAGGCGGGACGGGATGGGGAGTCGGTGCTGTTCTTCGTGGGACGTGAGAATTACCCGCTCGAGTGGGTTCCGGGTGCGAAGTATGCTTGGGGACGCGCCCAGGTGATCGAGTCCGGCAAGGATGTGGTTCTGGTTGGATCCGGCGTTCTTTTCAGCAAGTGCCTCGAAGCGGCGAAGCTGCTGGCGGTGAAGGGCAAGTCCGCCACGGTCATCAACAATCCGTTCGTGAACCGGGTGGACCTGGAAACGATCGGCGCGGCGGTCCAGGCGTGCGGCGGCCGTTTGGTAACCATCGAAGACCACCAGGTCGTTGGTGGCATGGGCGCCCAGGTTTCCCACGCGTTGTCCAACGCGGGCATCGCCCACCGGGTGAAGTCCCTGGGGATCCACGGTGAATTCGGCCAGTCGGCCTACCTCGCCGAGGAGTTGTACGTGAAGCACGGTCTGACCGGACCCAAAATGGCTGAGGCGGCCTTGGGGTTGATCCAGTAGGCCAATCAATGTGGAGCTGCTGCCTCTCCGCTGGGCCTGGATGCCTGGTCGATGGTTGCGGCTGGAGTTCGTATCCTAACCGGAATGTGCCGCGCGCGACGCGCTGACCGCCGCCGCGATCAATACTCGTAGCTGAGGATCATCGCCAGGGTAGTCCCCAGGGTGAACTCAGAGTAGATCGGGTCGCTCTTGCTATCCCCGTAGGTCCGAATGTTCTCGGAGTTGAGGAGGTTCCGGCAGCTGAGGCGCAGGCGCCAGTGGTCCGAGAGACGCTGGGTGGCGACGAAATTTAGTTGGAGCGGAGGATACTCGTAGAGATCGGGGCCGGCGCGATCCACGAGGAAGACGAACGGGCCAGCGGCACCGAGGGACACCGTAGCCGTGGTCCCGGTGGCCTTGTGGTCGAAGGTGAAATCAAAGTTCACGATCCACGGCGACTGATCATACAAGGGGCGGCTCTTCGGGGTGTCGGGGAAGAGAATGACCTTGTTGTCGTACTCCGTCTGCGTGAGTTCGACCTCGGATTTGATGTACGCGAAATTGAAGCCGACCTGGAACTCCTCCAGGGCGTCATCCACGAACGCCAGCTTCGAGTTCGCTTCCAGCTCAATGCCGTACAGGCTGGCTTCGTTCCGGTTTTCAAAGGTCACCACGCCGCCCCCGAAGGTCACGGCCACCTTCTCAATCGGGTCGGTCAGGTGCTTGTAGAATCCACTGACGGAAAACATCGTGCCGGGCTGCGGATAATACTCCCAGCGCAAGTCGTAGTTGTTGATCCCGGTCATCGTCAGGTTGGGATTTCCCTCGATGATCTGGTTGCTGTAGGGATCGTACGAACGATACGGGGCAATCTCGCGATAGGTTGGGCGGGCGACGGTCTGGCTGAAGGCCGCCCGGATGTCCATGTTGGTGACGATCTGATACACGCCGCTGACGGACGGCATGACGTCCAGCTGGTTGATCAGCGAGTTGGTCTGTTGGAGCGGGGTTCCGCCAACCACCGACATGTAGGTTCCCTCCACCCGGGCGCCCGTGATCAGTTTCAGCTGCTCAGTCAGGGGCAGCTCGGTCATGGCATAGCCTGCGGGAATCTGCTGCTCGCCGTCATAGAACGAGGGGGACAACCCCTGCTGAAATTTCCGCTGGAAGATGTAATTGATCCCGTTCCGGTTGGTCACCGTCGTATAGAGGATGTTCTGCGCGGTGAAGTAGTTATTGGGGGTGGCGAGGAACGGAGGTTGCTGCGCCTCCCATCCGCTGCCGCCGCTGAACTGGAAGGTGTCCTCGGAGAATTGACGTTGGGAACCGTTGAATCCTCCGCCGAACTTCACGAAGCCGTCGAGGTCGAGCCACTGCTTGATCGGAACCTTGTTGTCGAGGGTGGCCCAGATACTGTCCTCGTTGATGTACCGGTAATACCGCGTCGGCCACACGGGTTCCGGAAGGGAATTGCCGAAGGTGGCGAAACTCCCGTCCGGCTGGCGGAAGAAGTTGAAATACCGGAGGTCGGGTTCGTCCTGGGAGGTGTTTGCGATGGAGATCAGCCAGTCGCTCCGGAGGTCGTGCAGTTTCTCGAAATGATCGCTTCCCTGGATCTGGAACGCGTGGATTTGGCGCTGGGTCCAGTAGAGACTGTTGAGGTCCGCGACCCGGGAGTAGTCCTGGTCCACGTATCCGACCTGGTGCTGCGTCAGGTCCTCGCCGCTCTGGTTCCAGTAGAAGGTGAAGCTGAGGGTGTGATCCTCAGGGACGATCTCGTAGGCGACGTTGACCACGCTCGCCCAAAGGGCCTCCATCAGGGAACGGGTTTCCTGGAACTCCCGCGTGGGCTGCACGCCGTCGGAGGAGTAGGTGTACTTGTTCTGGATGCCATCGTCGTAGAAGAACCAGCGGCGGCGATAGACTCCGCTGACGAAGTACCCGAAATTGTGTCCGTTGAGGTCGAGAGTTTCCCCGACGGAGAAGTTGCCGCCGTAGTTCGGCGGCGGGGCCGACGGAGTGCCTCCGAAGACATAGTCCTGAAACGAACCGAGGGCATTCTGGACCTTGTTGGCCTGGTCGGCGCGTTCCTTGGCGCGGGCTGGGGTTTCGTTCGGACGGGCATTCGGAGGCGGTTGGAGTGTTTGCGCCGTCTGGCCATCGAGGGCGGCGGGTTTGGCGCGGGTGCTGGTGCCGAATCCCGCCCAGTCATTGGGGCTCCCCGGGTAGGACAGGAAATTGTCGTTGAAGGTGGACTGGGTGTTGTATTCCAGGCCCACCTCGACGTTCAGAAGGAACTTGTCCGGAAACGACTTCGTTTTGACGTTGGCGAGGCCGCCGGCAAATCCGCCGGGCAGGTCCGGGGTGAAGGTCTTGCTGACGGAAACTTCACGGATCATTGCCGCCGGAATGATGTCGAGCGGAGCACCCACGCGGTACGGGTCGGCGGTGGGGATCTGCGCGCCGTTGAGTTCGGTGATGTTGTAGCGGTCGCTCAGTCCGCGGATGACCGCGAACTTGCCCTCCACTACCGTGGTGCCGGGGAGCTTCGTGATGATCTGGGCGGCATCGGTGACACCGAGTCGGCGGAATTGCTCGGAACTGATGGCGTCCAGGAAGGAGGTGGACGCCTGCCGCTGTTCCAGGATTTCGACGGCCTGATCCTGAAACTGCTCCGCAGTGACCTCGTATTCCTCAAGTTCGAAAAACTCCGGCCTCAGGGAGCCGTCGAGGTTGCTGGGAAGTCCGGGTGCAACCCGGACGTTGTTGACGGTGGCGGCGGCAAAGCCGGGCTTGCTGAAGCGGACAGTGTGTTCCCCGGCCGGGACGTTCTCCAAACGGTAGCGTCCCGAGGCATCGGAGGTTCCGGCCAGGATGGTCCCGCGAACGGTGACGATGACTCCGGACAACGGGCGGCCGTCCCAACCGTTGACCACGGCGCCGCCAATGCTGCCGGTGTCCTGGGCTTGCACGAACCCGGGAATCAGGGCGAACAGGCCGAGGAGCAACAGGACGCGAGGAATCCAGCGGTGGCCATGGACCAGCACGGCACCGGCCCGGCTTCGGATGGGGAAGTCGGCAGTCACGGGAGGGAAATGGGAACCCGGATCAGGAGCGTCGGGTGGCGTTGCGGGCAACCTGTTCCACACGTTCGAGGTAACGCTGGACGTTGTCGCGCGGGCGGACCTTCTGAGCCTTGCGGAGCAGTTCGAGGGCGCCGTCGTACTTTCGGTTGGAAACGAGCAACTGCGCCTGTTTCACCAGCGCGTCGGCCTCGAATCCGGAAATCTTGCCTGCAGTTTCATAACGGAACTGCGCCTTCTCCGGCTGTCCGTTCTTGGCGTAGTAGTCCCCGGCGAGTATCAGGGCCTCGGCGTCCAGCGGATTGCGCTGGGTCACCTCTTCCAGCACCTGAATGGCTTTGGCGCCGTCCCCGGTTCCCATGGCGACCTTGGCGGAGAGCTTGAGCCACTTGACCTCGTCGGTGCCGGTCAATCCTGCGCCGGCGCTGGACTTGATCTTGTCGAGCAGGGCGCCCGCTTCCTTCAGTGCACCGCGCGAGGCGAGAATGTCGGCGGCTCGAAGGGCCTTGGGCAGGTTCTCCGCGGCTCCCTTTTCGACGCCTTCCATGTAGGCGGCGAGGGCGAGGTCGCGGGCGTCCTGGTTCAGGTACAGGTCCCCGAGGAGCAACAATTGCGCGGGCTTGGCGTGCCCGAGGCGCCGGAGCATTTCCAGCGAGACGGCGGCCTTCTCGGGTTGGCCCTTCTGGACGTACACGTTGGCCTGGAGCGTCCAGAGGTTTTCCTTGTCCGGCTGGAGCTGGATCAGTTCATCGAGCAGGGCCAGCGCCTGGTCGTAGTTGCCCAGCGCAATGGCGCTCTTGATGAGGCCCAGTTTGAAATCCGTGTTGTCGGGCTCGAAAAGGAGGGCCTGCTGATAGGCGCCCTGGGCGGAGGCATTGCGGCCGAGATTCGAATAGCAGTAACCGAGGAAGCCGAAGAGTTTGCCGTCCGCCCCGCCGAGGGATGCGGTCCGGGTCAGGGGCTTCACAGCATCCTCATAGCGGCCCGTGCGCAAGTAGGCGAACCCGAGGTTTTTCTGGGCGCGCAGGAAGTCCGGGAACTTGGTGATCGCCGTTTCGAAGGACTGGATCGCGTTAGTGACGTCGTCGTTTTGGAAGTAGAGGTTTCCGAGCGCGAAATCGAACTGGGCGCTGGCTCCGGGCTTGGCGCGGCCGAGCAGGATCTGGAGTGCCTCCTTCGGATCCCCCCGGAGGGCGGGCACCACCTTGTCCCGGTAGAAGCCCTGTTCCTCGGGCGTCATGCGGGGTTCGATGTCGGACTTCATCCCGTAGGTTCCCAGCATGCGGCGTTGGAACTCGGGATCGTTCCAAAGGCTGGCGAGCGGGCTATCCCCGGTTACCGGTGCGAACGGTTTCGGCGGCGGCGCGGCGGGAGTGGTGGGCGCGTCGGCGGCGTGGAGCACCGAGGCGAAGGCCAGTGCGGCGAAGAGGGAGCGGACGGGGGGTCTCATGGAGGAAGGGGGAGATCAGCTGGCGGGCGGGCGGAACCGGAAGGTCTGGAGGAGGTAGGCGCGCACGGCCTGTCCGTCCTTCATTCCCGGTCGGAACCGCCACTTGCGGATGGCCTCGAGCGCGGGCTTTTCAAAATCGGGGTGTGAGGATTTTTCAATGCGGGCCTCCTCGACGTGGCCAGACTCATCGACCACCAGGGCGAGGGTCACGACGCCCTCCACGCGGGCCTTCCGCATTTCGTTGGGATAGGTGGGGTCGGTGCGGGACACGGCCTGGGGACGTTCCTCCAGTTCCGCCGCGCTGAAGGTTTCGGAGACCGCATCCGCCTTCTCCGCCGTGCCGGTCTGGCTGGATGCCATGAAGCCTGGCAGGAAGCCACCGCCGCCGACGGCGACGTCGAGGTCGGCCATGAGCGGCACCTGCTGGGGGGCATCGTCCATGGTTGGTGGAGGCGGCGCGTCCTCCTTCTTCTGTTCCTCCTGCGGCGGCGGCGGTTCGTCCTCGACCGGCGGCGGTACGTCGGTGGCGCTCGCCTTGCGGAGTTCGAGATGACGTTCCGGCTTGGCGATGACGTGCGTGAAGGGCAGCACCGTGAAAATCACGGCGGTTCCCAGCAGGGCGAACACTCCGGAGAGCCAGAGGGCCGACTGCGAGCCGGAGGATTGGTAGACCTTGCGCATGGATCCGCCCCGGGGGCCTAGCCCTTGTCGGTGGCCAGGCTGACATCCTTGGCGCCGCCGAGCTTGGCCTCGTCGATCACGCGGACCATGATGCCGAAGCTCGACTTCTCGTCGCCCTGGATGACCACGGGCAGGGGTTCCTTGGCGCAGAGCCGTTTGACCGTCGGGCGCACGCCGCCGAGCCCGATCTCCTTGCCGCCATAGGCGATCTTTCCGTCGCTCGTGACGGCGAAGATGATGCTGTTCTTCTCCAGCAGCTTCGCGCTCGCGGCCTGCGGCTTGTCCACCTGAACGCCGGGCTCCTCGATGAAGCTGGTGGTCGAAATGAAGAAGATCAGGAGGAACATGATGACGTCGATGAGCGGAATCAGGTTCAGCTCAATCGGCTCCTCGGCCTCGTTGAGGTTGCGACGGAATCTCATGCGGAAATCGGTTCCACCGCGGGTGCCGGGGCGGGGTTCTTCCGGGCGGGAGCCGTGCGCTTGAACACGCGGGTCATGCCGTGGAATTCGGGACGGAAATGGCGGAGGGTGATGCACTCCAGCCGGGCGAGGAAGGCCACCAGTTCATTGCGCCAGCGTTTGGCCACGTAGGCAACGACCAGCCCCGGGATCGCGACCATCATGCCCGTCTGGGTCGCCACCAGCGCCTCGCTGATGCCCTTGGAGACGACCTCGGCCGCCGAGCCGCCGCCCACGCCGATGGCCTTGAAAGTGAGCAGCATTCCGAGAACGGTGCCGAGCAGCCCGAAGAGCGGGGCGCCCACGACCAGCACGTTCAGAAAGGTGATCCGGCGGTCCACGTCGCTGATCATCGAGGACTCCACCTCCCGGAATCGTCCCTCAATGTCCGTGAGCGAGTGCACCTCGTCCTGGGTGTATCGCACCAGTTCCTGCAGCTTGCGCGGCGCCTTCTCCGGGCTGCGAACCCAGAGGCTCACGTCGGCGTCCGAAGCGCTGATCAGGCCGCGGTAGCGAAGCCGGAGCATGAGGTAGGCAGCGTTGCCGTAGATGATGACGGCCAGCACGGCGAGCGCGGGCATGACCCAGCCGCCCGTGGACCAGGCGTGGATCATTTGCTGAAGGATGGGAGGCATGGCGGAGAGGGCTGGGGTGAGGAATCAGAATCAGTCGAAGGTGAGCGCGGCATTCTCGGGGAGGCCGTTGATGAAGCCGACGGACGTCTGCTCCATGCTGCCGACGATCGCCTTGGCCTTGCGGCTGAGGAATGCGTGCAGGAGCAGCGAAGGAATGGCGACCGACATGCCGGAAGCCGTGGCGATCAGCGCCTCGGAGATGCCGGAGGCCAGCACCCGGGGGTCGCCGCTGCCAAAGCTGGAGATCAGCTTGAACAGCGCGATCATGCCCATGACGGTGCCGAGCAATCCGAGCAGCGGACCGGTGGTGGCGGCGAGGGCGAGGAAGGGCAGGCCGCGCTCCAGGCGGGTGCGGGCCGCGAGGATGCGCTCGTACAGGATCTCCTCGATGTATTCCTTCTTCTCGTCGGAATGTTCGACGGCCGTGGCGAGCAACCCGCCGGCCGGACCCGGAATCGACCTGGCGTGGGCCAGGGCTTCCTCCTTCTTGCCCGCGTTCAGTCGGGTGAGGACGTGCTGCAGGTCGCGCTCCGAGGCGAGACGGACGCGGGACAACTGGAACCACTTGTACAGCGCGGTCAGCAGGGACGCGACGCCGAGGGTGATC
Organism: Verrucomicrobiota bacterium; assembly: GCA_046346705.1. Taxonomy (GTDB): domain Bacteria; phylum Verrucomicrobiota; class Verrucomicrobiia; order Limisphaerales; family UBA9464; genus UBA9464. The sequence continues at coordinate 58,907 of JAXMHR010000005.1, forward strand.
AACGGCGCCATGACCCAGCCACCATGCTTGATGGTCTCCCAAAAGCTTTGCTTCATCGCCGTCAGCTTGAAGGCGTTCCCGAGCGTCGGATCCAGCGCCAGGCGGCCCTTGCCGGTGGTCACCAGTTCCCGTGCGGCGGCGGCGATTTCCGGGCTGACGGCCACGACGGTTGGATCCGCCTTGTTCAGCTCCTGTTGCAGCATTCCGGAGCTGGTCCCGGCGGTGTCGGCAAACATCGCGACCGGACCGATCAGGGCGATCTTTCCCTGCTGAACCCGCCCCTGACGATCAAGGGCGCGTCCTTCGATGATCTCCCCGCCCAGCGCCTCGTGTCCGCGGGTGATGGCGGTCTTGAGGATGGCGAACCGGCGTTGAAGACGTTCCGCAGGCGTCTGGTCGGGGGCCACGGCGGCCTTGTCCACGTCCTGAAACACCGTCAGGTACTTGGGCTCCTCCACGAAGTTCAGGCGGGAACGGAAGGCGCGGGAGTATTCGGTCAGCAGGGAATCGACGTACGACACCTCGTCCGCGCGCCGCTTCGCCTCCGCCTTCAGGGCGTTGAGTTCGACGAGCTGGTTTTCCTGGAAGCGCTGGGCCTTGCCGAGTTCGACCCGCTGATCGGCGAGACGCTGCTCCAGTTCGCTGAGTTCGCGCGCCAGCGGCAGGCGTTCGGACTCCACCTGTTGGCGGACCTGGGCCAGTTCGGCGAGGGCCTTCTTGAGATCTTCGGACGCGCCGGTGGCCACGGACTTCAGGTCCTGCTGGGCCATGGCGCGGCCACCGGGCGCGGCGACGGCGAACGCCAGGAAGGCCGCGGCGGCGTGACGACGAAACATGCGGATCATGCGGTGTGTGGGAAAAGGGTCAGCGGACGGTGACGGGCAGGGGAACGAAACGCGCGGTGCGCTCGTTGCGGTAGATGCGGATGATTTCCCGGACGTCGGACGCGAGGGCGGGATCCACGGTCCATTCCCAACCCTTGTCCCCGGGGCGTCCAAAGCCGGCAAAATTCCCGGACTCATTGACGAAGTAGGCCGCGCCCAGTCCGGCGTACACCGTTTCCACGGAGACCTCCTCGCCCTTGTCGTTGCGCCGCTTCTCGGTGAACACCGTCACGGCGTTGTTGAACTTGTCCACCTCGTTGAGCAGGGACACCACGGTCTGCACGCGTTCAGTCACCCCGGCCTTGGTGTTGTTGGGATCGGCGGGAAGGCGGTTGAGCAGCTGTTGCGCCCCGGAAAGCACGGGAGCCGGCAGCAGCGGGATCAAGGCCTTCAATTCGGTTTCCATCGTGGAGATCTGCGCCCGGGCCGCGTCGAGAGCCTCGTTGGATCGCTTCAGTTCGCCATCCAGCTTGAGACGCTCGGCATTGGCGACGGAACTATTGGTTCCCTGTTTGGCCATCTCCTCCTGCACGGACTTCAGTTCCCGCTCAAACAGCGCCTTGGACTGTTGCAGCATCTCCCGGTCCGACTCCCATTCGGTGCGGGTTTTGGAGATCAGTTGCTGGGTTTGGACCCATTGGCCGACCGTCTCGCGGGCGGTGGACAGCGGATTATCCGCCGCTTGGACGAGCGTCGGAACGCAAAGCAAAAGGAGGGCGGCGATCCGCCTCTGGGAGACCCGGTTCACGGCGGTCACGCTCGGGAGGGGAGGTGTCGCCGAAATGGCGGGATTGTGACGATTCCGTGACGACACCCTCCCGAGTCTGCGGCGTTGCCTGTCCGCTCCGTTCCGCTTCAATCGCTGCGTCGTCCGATCCCCACCAATTTACCCATGACCTATTCCCAACAACAGGCGCTGCTCGGTCTCGCGCTTCATGCCGCGTATGCGGATGGCACCGCCTATCCGGCCGAGCGGGAGGCCTTCCGCAAGGTGGCGGAGCGGTTTCAGCATGAGGGCGTGGAGTCCCCGAGTTCGGACCCCGCGGTACGTGCCCGGAGGGTGAAGGAACTGGCCGCGGAGCTGCGCGGCCCGATCACGGGACTGCCGGCGTACGAAGCTGCAGTGGCGGTCTGCGAGGCCGACAAGCCGCTGTCGGCGGAGGAAAAGGCGTTTTTGTCCGAACTGCGCGCCGACCTGGGGCTGGATGAAACCTACGCGCAGGAAGTGGAGCACCAGACGGACACCTGGACGGCGGCCAGCGCGGTTCCCCAGTTGCCGGGCGCCGCGGCGCTTCCCCAGGTGGGCGCGGCGGCGGTGACGCGCTCCGCGTCCATCCCGGACGCCGACTTGGACCGCATGGTCCTCCAGAATGCGATCCTCGCGGGGGCTTTGGAGCTGCTGCCGAGTTCACTCGCCACCCTGGCGATCGTTCCCCTCCAAATGCGGCTCGTGTACCGGATCGGCAACGCCTTCGGGTACGAGCTGGATCGCGGGCACATCAAGGACCTGCTCGCGACCGTGGGAGTTGGACTGACATCCCAGGTCATCGAAGGCTTCCTGGAAAAGGTGGCCCGGGGAGTTCTGGGGAAGGTGGCCGGCGAACTCGGTCGCGCGCTTGGGGGGCAGGCTGCGAGTTCCGGACTTTCCTTTGTCACGACCTACGCCCTGGGGCAGTTGGCGCGGCAGTACTACGCCGGGGGGCGCGAATTCAGCGCCCTTGAATTGAAGTCGATTTACGAGTCCCTCGTGGGACAGGCGCGCACACTTCAGGAAACCTACCTGCCCCAGATCGAGGCGCAGGCCGGGAAGCTGAATCTCTCCCACCTCCCCGCGCTTCTCGGCGGGAAGTAGTCCCTCCGAGGTCCGCAATGGCGGGAATTACTCGCCCACAAAGCGGATCTGGCGGGACTTCTCCGAGCGCTTGCGCTGGTTTTCGTCGAGGATCTTTTTCCGGAGACGGAGGCTCTTCGGCGTGGCCTCGACGTATTCGTCCACGTCGATGTATTCCAGCGCGCGTTCGAGGCTGAGCTTGAGCGGGGCATTGAGCTGGATGCCCTTGCCGTCGCCCTGGGAGCGCATGTTGGTGAGCTTCTTCTCCTTCACCGGGTTGACCGGAATGTCCTCCTCGCGGGCGTTCTCACCCACAATCATGCCGATGTAGATGGCGTCCCCGGGCTCGACCATCAGGCGGCCGCGCTCCTGGACCATGTTCAGGGCGTAGGAGGTGGCCTCCCCGGCTTCCATGGACACGAGGGATCCGTTCTTGCGCGCCGCGATCTCCCCGCGGTCGGGTCCGTACTCGTGGAACAGGTGGCTCATCACGCCCATGCCCTTGGTGGAGTTCACCAGATCGGTCTCGAATCCGATCAACCCGCGCATCGGGGCCAGGGCTTCGATGGACACCTGGTTGCCGACGTGGGTCATGTTGGTGATCTGCGCCTTCCGGTTCGAAAGGTTTTCCATGATGGTGCCGAGATTCTCGGACGGCACCTCGACGAACAGCTTCTCGATCGGCTCGAGCGGATTGCCGCTCTCGTCCTTTTTCCACAACACCTCGGGGCGCGACACCAGCACCTCGTAGCCCTCGCGGCGCATCTGCTCCACGAGAATGGCGATCTGCATCTCGCCGCGTCCGGCGACCGCGAAGATCTTCGGATCGGACGTCTGGGCGATGCGGAGGGCCACGTTGGTCCGCGTCTCCTTCACGAGGCGGTCCCAGATGTGGCGGGCGGTGACGAGCTTGCCCTCCTGTCCGGCCAGCGGTCCGTCATTGACGGCGAATTCCATCTGGATCGTCGGGGGATCGATGGGGATGTAAGGCAGCGCGGAGCGGGCCTCGCTGTCGCAGATCGTTTCGCCGATGAAGACGTCCTCGAACCCGGTCAACCCGACGATGTCGCCGGCGTGGGCTTCATCGACTTCGATCCGCTTCATGCCCTCGAAGTGGTAGATCATGGTGATCTTGTTCTTCGTGATCTTGCCATTGCCGTGACGGCAGATGGCGGGGTCGCCCACCTTGACCTTGCCCTCGTAGATCTTGCCGAAGGCGATTCGACCGAGGTAGTCGCTGTAGTCGAGATTGGCGACGAGCAGCTGGAATCCCTCGCCGGCACGGGCGCGCGGCGGCGGGATGTGTTTCACGATCGCGTCGAACAGGGGCTCCATGGTGCCGCTGGAGTGGTCCAGTTCCGCCTTGGCATAGCCCTGCTTCGCCGAGCAGTAGATGAAGGGGAAGTCGAGTTGCTCGTCCGTCGCGTTGAGGGACATGAACAGCTCAAACACCTGGTCGAGCACCTTCTTGGGCTGGGCGTTGTCGCGGTCGATCTTGTTGATGACGACAATCGGCTTCGCGCCGGCCTCCAGCGCCTTGCGGAGCACAAACCGCGTCTGCGCCTGCGGGCCCTCGGCGGAATCCACCACCAGGAGGACGCCGTCGATCATGTTCATGATGCGCTCCACTTCGCCGCCGAAGTCGGCGTGTCCTGGAGTGTCCACGATGTTGACGTGGAAATTCTTATATTTAAACGCCGCGTTCTTCGCCCGGATCGTGATGCCCTTTTCCTTCTCCAGGTCCATGGAGTCCATCAGGCGCTCGACCTTGGTCTCCTGCTGGTTTTCGCGAAAGGTGCCGGATTGCTTCAGCAGGCAGTCCACCAGCGTGGTCTTGCCGTGGTCGACGTGGGCGATGATCGCGATGTTACGAATGTGCAGCATAGGTGCTCGCCCGGTGAAGGCGAGCCGGCAACCATGGCGACCCCGTGGGGAAGGTCAAGCTCCGGGCGTCAGGCCGTCCGGCACCCCAGGGTCAGCAGGACGTTGGCCCAGAGCGCCTGATCGCCGGTTTGCACCGTCAGCACGTGGTCCGCGGACTCGACTGCCTTGTAGAAATCCCACTTCTGGATGGGTTCCAGCGTGGCGGCGTTGCCGGCCTCGGACAGCACCTTGCGAAACTCGGCCCAGCACGGCGGCTCCCCAAACTTGGCGTAAGGATCCTCGGGTGGGATGCCCATGGTGTTCACGATGTCCACCGGGACGGCGCTCAGGATCGCCCGCAGCACCTGCACGACGGTCACGCATCCCGGCGACAGGTTCAGGGAGATGACCTGGGCATTGGGGCCCTTCTTCGTCGCGGCGGGATAATTGCCGTCGGCGATCAGGACGCGGGAGTGGTGCCCGGCCCGTCCGAGAATCGCATTGATCTCCGGATGAATCAGCGTGTGCTTGAGCATGTCCCCAGCAAACCAAAGCGGGGACCCGGATGCAAAGCTCCGGGACGCGGTCAATTCCGGCCGTGATCCTCGGGCCGCTGGGACACCGTCGGAACAAAGTCCTGGGGTATTCAGGGTATGGAGAGCGCGGTTTCAACTGCGGGACCGTTTCAAAGTTTATCATTGCAAACAAAAACGGAACCTTGTTAAGTTTACATCTGTGACCCAAGAACCCTTCCCGCTCCCGGTGCGCCGGGAATTCCCCCGGATCCACAGTTTTCGGCTCTGGTTTGCATTCCTGCTGCCCGCGCTTCTGGGACATGGGGCCCAGCCGGGTTCCCTGGATCCGGCCTTCGATCCGCCGGCAAGTCACCGTGGCCCGCATCCCTTCCTGGTGGTGGTGGAATCGCACCTCTACCTGCGCAAGGACAAGGCGGTGCAACGGTTGACGGAGAACGGCACACCGGACCCGGATTGGCGGTTGAAGTCGCCCTTGGCGAATCCCCCTCGTTTCCTCACTCCCCTCCCGTGGGGCGGATTTGTGGTGGATGACGCGAGTCGCAACTACATGGAACAAGCCGATGGGTCCTTTGTTCGAATGGGCTTTGGCTTTGCCACGTGGCTGCCGCTGGTGGATGGATCCTTTCTATCTTTTGAACCCGGATCCCGGATTTTCCGTCGGGATGTCGAAGGGCGTGATGTGGCCGGCTATGCCCTCAACGCACGGTTTGAATCCGTCTCCTTCGTTGATCCATCGGGTATGGCCGCCATTGGCAGCGGCGTTTACGGTCCGAGTGCCGTAGTGGCGGATCGCCAGGGCCGATTGATTGTGGGCGGCAACTTCCTGTCGGTGGGTGGTGTGGATCGCCCGGGACTCGTTCGGCTGTTGGAGGATGGTCGTCCGGATCCCGGTTGGAACCCCGGGCCAAAACTGGGCATCGCCGCCACGAATGCTGCGGATCCGGGCTCCCTGGCGAATCTTCCTTTCCCGCCGCCCACCAACTTCATCACCGCCCGGCCGTCATGGTTGCTGTTGGGCCCTGACGACTCCGTGGTGGTCGGCATTGAATACGTCTCACCCCGCTCGGCGCCGGATCGACGGATTGCGGTCATTGATGCTCACGGTGAGGTTCGGTCCGTCTTTCCGTCGGAACTCTTGTCCGGGCTGGCACGATATGGGGTCCAGTCAGACGGGCGCATTCTTATGGCGGACTATACTCTGACGAATTGGCACGGGATCCCAGTGCCTCACCTGATTCGGGTCGAGCCCGATGGCACTTTGGATTCCACGTTCCAGGTTGCCCTGGATCCTCCGGATGCTGCGGTATCATCCATGACCCTGGATGACCAGGGCCGTCTTTGGATCAGCGGATCCTTCACCGCGGTGGACGGTGTGGCTCGTCCGGGTCTTGCCCGACTGTTCGCGCAGGACTCTCCACCGTCGCCTCCCCGATTGGAGCCCTCCTTGACCCGGTCGCGCATTGCCGAGGGCGAAACCCTCTATCTGGCAGCCCGAGTAGCGGAAGGAGCTGACTCCGCACTTCAATGGTTCCGGGACGGAGTTCCGATCCCGGGCGCCGTGTTTCCCGGATTGCGTCTTCCGGTCGGGGCGGGGGTGCTGCCCGCGGAGTTCCAAGTGATGGCATGGAATCTCCACGGAACGAATGTCCTGAATTTGGGACAAACGGAGTTGGCGGTTCGCAGTCCTCGTCCCGGGGTTTCGGCGCCTCCGTGGAGTCCGACATTACCCGTGGGACCGATCACCCGCCTGGTTCCCCTGCCGGATGGCCGGGTTCTCTTTGGAACCGGGTCCCGGGGCGATCAAATTTATCCCATGGTGGGACGATTGTCCGCCGAAGGTCGCCTCGACCCGACTTTCGGAGTGGGAGGCCTGGTGGAGGGAGCGGGACGGGCGGAAGATCTCGTCCTGCGATCCGATGGTTCGGTGCTCGTGGTGGGAACCTTCACCTCCCTGGCGGGTGCCCCGGCCTCGGGCATCGCGGAGTTGTCGCCGACCGGCCATCGGGTGGAGCGGAATTTTCCCGAACTGGACACTCCCTCAGTGACCACGGCCCTGGAATTGCCGGAGGGAGGATGGATCCTCGCCGGGCGCTTTACCCGGGTCGGTGGACTGTCGCGATTTCGAATGGCGCGCCTGAAGTCCGATCTGTCCGTGGATTCGACGTTTGACGCGTCAGCAACCTTTCAGCCGTGGCAGGTCGTGGATGTGCTCGCCCTGGATGCGCAAGGGCACTTGCTGGCTGCGGGCGCGAGTTTCTCGTTTGAGGGTTCCCTGACCAATCCGGTGCCCTATGGATTGGTCCGGCTGCTGCCCGCGGGAACGCCCGATCCGGGCTTCCAGCGTGCGTCGGCGTGGGGACGTTCCCTGTTTGTGGAACCGGATGGAACCCTGGTGACTGGTTTGCCCCTGCAACGCTGGAGTCCCGAAGGCAGGCTCCTGACGACGTTCGTCGGAAATCCCGGGAACTCTTATTTTTGGTTCCCTCCCGATCATCGGTTGGTTCGGTTGCCGGATGGACGCTTCATGGGTGCTTTGGATACCACCGGCGGGCCTTTGACCCCGTTGCGCCGTTGGCTCTCGGACGGACGCGTGGACGATCTTTTCCTGGATCCGCTGGGTGCATCTCCGTTGCGTCCCTCGGTGACCACGGTTGTGGCGCTCCCCGACGGGTCCGTCCTGGTCGCCGTGGTGGACGGCCGCGGAGGTCCGCCGATTTGGAAGCTTGCTCCCGATTCCGACGCTCACCTGGAAGACCCTCGATGGTCTGGAAGTGAACTCCGCGCCGGCCTCTTCACCCAGCCTGGGCGACGCTATCAGGTCCTTTCGCAGAGTTCCCTCAACGATCCGCCCAAACCTGTCGGAGAAATCTTGGAAGGCGACGGGTATCTCAGTCCCGTGACTGTTCCAGCGACGGGGTCACAGGGATATCTACGCGTGTCCCGGGTGGCGGAGGGAGAATAGCCCTCCCGGCGCGGATCCTCGGGAACGTTCAAGGAAAGGAACGTTGCGAGACGCGCACACCATACAGGGTCGTCGTTTCATCCAGCGGACGCAGTTGCTCGTGAATCAAAGGTTCTCCCGTGCCCTCCAGAGTGCGGATCACCTGGGGTGGCTGGTCGAGTCCACCAAGGATTCGCAGAAGCTCGTAGCGGCGCCCAAAGACGCTGTCCCATTCGAGGTGGATCGGTCCGGACTCATCGGCTCGGAGTCGAAGTCGCAGTGAGGATGCCGGCGAGTTCGGCAACGTTCCCGCAATGATTTCCTCCAGCGAGGTCTTACCGTCCCCGTCGGGATCGTCTCCCGCGCCGCCTTGAATGGAGCCGAAGAAGGCACGCTCCCAGTCGTCATCCAGTCCGTCCTGATCCGCGTCCGATCCCACCACGGTCCATGTGGCCGCGCGTCCAACGCCCGCCTTTCGGCTCACCTCCTCGGCTGGATCCACGACGTGGAAGACCACCCGGTTTGAAATTGCGGCCAGGACGAGTCCGTGGGCGGTTCGCGATTCCGATTCGAAGGCCATGACCCGCCGGGTGACCCCGACGTCGAGATCGCGAACAAAGACATCCTGGTGCCCGTTGGTGTCGTCGGCCACGAGATCGGTCGCGTCACTACGAAAAGCGACCCAGCGTCCTCCTGAACTCACCGAGGGCCCCCGGGAGAATCCGTTGCCAGGACCCGCCCCATGCCGGTTCACGCTGATCAGGGTTGTGCCACCCGTCTGGAGGTCGTGTAGGAAAACGTCCGAACGCTGCGCGAGTTGTGGCGGCTCGGCCGACACCATTATTCGGGTGAACACCACGAACCGGTCGTCGGGGCTGAAGGCGACCTCCCGAATCTCCTGGAGATTCCAACCCGTGTCCGACGGATGATGGACTTCCAGGAAGTGTGACGTTCCCTCGTCCGAGTGCCATACGGCTTGAATGGGCGTGCCGGCTGCCAATTGGACCTCGGAGATGCACTGGGTGCCGGAGGAGTTGATGGCGATTCCGAAGCTGCGGTAGGGCGTTGCCGACTCCGGATATCCGAGTGGGATGTATCTGTTCTGCCCAAGGTCCAGGATCGCGGCGCGCTGCGAGTTCGGATTCAGGAGTGCGACGCGGGTGCCGTTGGCGCTCAGACGGGTTTGCACCACCCGGTCGAAGTTACCGCCGTCGCGAGCGCCATGGATGGGAATCAATTCCGAAGCGCCCTCGGCGCCGGCTTGCCAGACAAAGGCTTGGTTTTTCTCGAAGACCTCGAAGAGGACGCGTTTCCCGTCTCTGCTGATCCCCGGATTCATGGCGGCACGCTGGGCGGGCAACTCCGGTCCCTCGGAAACGTGGCGGGTGGTGCGCGTGGTTCGGTCCCGATGGAAGACCTCCAACCTGTCCTGGAATTCGCCTGCCGTCAGGTTTGTGGCGAGACTGAGGAAGGCCACGGAATTCCCGTCAGGAGTAATCACCGGATGGAACGAAGCGCGGTTCCCTGGTCTTGAGCCGTCTGCGGCGACGCTGATTAATTCCAACGTACCGCTGGAAAGGTCCCGCATGAAGATGTCGGAACTCTGGTTGGTGTCCCCGGGAGAAAGATCGGCGGAATAGCTGGTGAAGAAGACACGCTGTCCGTCTGCCGAGATCAGAGTGGGGTCGGATCCCAGTTGGCCATCTGGGATTCCGGGTTTTTCCCGAGGGACAGCCGCGGATACCAACTCGACGGACGCCGTGGTGAGGTCCCTCAGGATGAGATCCACGGACTCGTTCTGGTCGCCGGGAACGAGATGGGGATCCCCGGTCTCGACCAGAACGCGGTTGCCGGTCGGTAGGAACAGGGGTGCCGTGGCGTCTCCAGCAATGCGGGTAAGAGGGCCGCTCTCCAGCCGCCGGACGTAGACGGCAGCGGCTTCCAGTCCTTCGCCTTCCAAGCCCGCAAGGGGAACATCCAGTCGAAAAGTGATCCATTCACCGTCAGCACTCAGGTCAAAGGCCCCGGAGCGAATCGCGTCCGAACCGATGGAGAGGGGCGTCGGGGTTCCACCGGATGTCCATACCCAAACGGTATTGGTCGGAATTCGGAAGCCTCCGATGCTGGGCTCCGAGCTCCAACCCAGAACCACGCGACGGCCGTCGGCGGTCAACGCCAACGAGTTGAGGCTCACTCGACCCGCAGCCGCCGATCCTGCGTCGACCAGCGTCGTGGATCCGGATTCCAAATCGAAACTGACGACAACGTGCTTCCTTCCGCTTGTGGCAAGTCCTGCGACGAGGGTACGTCCGTCGGCCGAGAAACGGTATTGATCGGCATTTCCCTGAATCGGTGATTTCAAGTAACCCCCGGTACCCGACTTCAAATCCAGAATCATCAGGTCGGTTCCTTCTGTGGGGATTCCCCGCGGAGCGTCCAACGGAAGACGCCGGTATGCCAACCACCGGACAGTCGGGTCCACCACGGGTACCATGGAGTCCACCGCCACCGGATTTGGCTCGCCCGAGGCGCGACTCACCCAGTCCAGGTCCCCGGTGGAAACCCGGTAGCGATAAACATCCCTCTGGCCGTTGGTGTCGTCCGTAACCAGCGCATTCTCGCTGTCGAAGAAGATCCATTGCCCATCTGCAGTCAGCGCCGGATTTCGAGAATCACCCGGTTCCAAATCGGAGCCGACCTGGCCTCCAGCTCGGGCGCTCACCCGGCGGGTGAGTCCCGTGGTTCGATCATGCAGGAACACGTCCACCCGGTCGTTTCCATCGCCTTCCACCAGGTTGGTGGCCGCACTTTCGAAGGCCACCCAGCGCCCGTCCGCGGAAATGGACGGCGCCCGTGAGGAACGATTCCCACCGTCGCGTCCTCCGACGGCCCTGCTGATGAGGACGGTTTCGCCCCGGTCGAGGTCACGCACGAAGACGTCGGTGATCGGGCCATTATGGCAGTCCGCGACCAGATCGTCCGCCTCGCTGACAAAGGCGATGCAGTGTCCGTTGCCACTCACGACCGCATTCCCGGAATTCCCGGATGGTGTGTGGGATGAGTCCGTCGGCGTGGCGGCGATTGCCGTCAGGGTCACCCATCCGACGATAGTGGCGATCGCTCCCGCCATCGTGGATTGGCTCATGGCGAGCCTCCATTCCGAGTGAGCGGGTAGCACCAAATCCGATTGCGTGTCCGTTCACCGGCCAACTTCCGGTAGTCTTTGCCATCGAGCCAATCCACCCTGCCATCCGCGGCGGCCACGTGTCCGCCTCCATCGTGGAGAGTGGTCATGGATTCCCCGCCGAAGGTGCCGGCATCATTGAAAAAGAATCCGTCGGTCGCGCTTTGTTCCCAGAGTAGGGCGTCGTCCGGTCGGAACCACGAAAGACGCACTGTGGAACCCTCGCGACCGGGGTGGGAGCCGTAACCGATCGTGGCGCCGTTGGCATTGAATGAGGAGAGCTTCCAGGGACGGGCGATCCACATTCGCCTTGTTGGAAGGGAATCCCATCCTGCGAAATCCCCGGGGCAAAGGTAGGCATCCTCGTCCAAAACGTAGGGCCAGATTTGCCCCATCTTCAGAAACGGGAGTTGGGCCTCCCGGGCGACGGAGAAGATTCTTCCCATTTGGGATCGAGGGTTCTGGGGAGCCTCCGGATATCGGCCGTCATTCCGAGTGGCGTAGGCCCATCCATTGGGGCCGGTCAGATTCCCGCCCCAGGTTGGATGGGGTGCATAGCCCTGGTTGTCCGCGGCATACAGCAGGAATGCTTGACCCAACCGCTTCAGATTGCTGAGGCAGGTGATCCGATGGCTCCCGGAAACGGAAGCCGCCATCGCTGGAATGGCGAGCAGCGTGATGACAGACAGGACCCCGAGGAGCGCGATGAGATCCGTCCGCGTGAAGGCAAATTCGCGGAGGTGCTCGGTGGGCTTTGGATCCCGGGTCATTGGTGCGTTTGGTTTTTCGGACACTTCCCGAGTCTGGAATCCGGGTCTACCTCAAATCACTGGATCCACCTCCTGTGGGTTCCCGATCCGTTCTCCGAGTCGAACGCTCGTTGGTCCAATCGGGATTGTTTACTTCCGCGAAGAGCAAAAAGACGGGCTTCCTTGCGGAGGTCGTCCGAGTTCGGCAGAGTCGGGTTTGTGGATTCCGCCCCAACGCCATGACTCCCTCACTTCAGCGTTTCCTTTTGGCCTGGGTTCTTGGGGTTTTGGGATGTCCGGTCCTGGGGGAAACGGTGGTGGATCCCACGTTTTCACTGGATCCGTCGATTCGGGGGCAGGTGGATTCCATCTGCGTCCGGCCGGAGGGGAAGATCCTCCTGGGGGGCAAGTTCAAGCTGGCGGATGAGCTGCGCTACGTCGCCGTGCAGTTGGACGCCGAGGGGCGACTGGACCCGGAGTTCCAGCCACTGCGAACCAGCCGGATCCTCGATGAAGGACAGCCCGTCGACCTCGCCCTTCCTTCCGACGGCTACGCCCTGCTGACCATCGGGGGATCCACCCAGAGAATTTCTCCGGACGGACGCGACGTGCGGTCGTGGGGGGCGTTTGGGGCCGCTCCCAGCCCTCAGGGAAGTCTTCGCCCTGAGTCTGAGGATAACTTCAGCGTCACCCGTTTTCTGACCCCGTTGCCCGACGGCAAGGTGATGGCGTGGGGCGCCGACTTCTGGACCTCCGGTACCGGCGCATTCTCGCGAGGGGTTTTAAATCGTATGTTTGCCGATGGCCGGTTGGATCCCGACTTCTCGGTCGCCGAGTCCCTACTTTCGGACGGACACCAGGGATCGGTACTGGATTTTTCCGTAGCCCGGAATGGAGATTATCTCGTAACACAGGATTCCTCGAATCCCGTGCTTCGGCTGTCTCCGGAGGGAGGGATGCAGTGGGGGGATTCCTCGTTGAGGGCGATCCGCGAGGCGGGACTTCGGTCCGCAGCTTACGTCCGCGAGAACGCGATCGGGGACGTCCTGGTGGTGGGGACCTACAACTCCGGGATCCATCGGCTGTCCGCCCAAGGGGTCCCCGACGACGTGTCCTTTGATCCTCCCGGATATTGGAGGCGTACCAAGGCGAGTGTGCTGCTCCGCGATGGGCGCCTCCTGGATTCTGGGCCGTTCACCAACATTATGGGTCTTTCCCGCCCTGGACTGGTTTGTCTCGCCGGGGACGGTTCCGTGGACCTGAGGTTTGACCCCGGGTTGGGAGTGGCGCCCACGGCGGAGGTTCGCTGTATGACCGAGGATCCACAGGGACGGGTCCTGTTGGCGGGAAGCTTCGCCGAGTTTGACGGCGTGCCTGCCGCGGGATTGGTCCGGATTTTTACCCGGAATCCGGGACTGGGTCTGGGACCCACCAACCAGTTCTACGCCCGCCTCCTCCGATCTACCGCCCCGGAATGTGGTGCCCCGCAGCAGGTGCGAGTGACCCGCGCGGGCGATTTGGAAGGGACGCATGAGGTGCCGGTGCGGGCCGAGTCCGGTACCGCAGTGGCTGGGGAGGATTTTGTGCCGCTGGATACCACCCTGGTCTTCGGACCGGGCGAGCGCTTCAAGACCGTCACCCTGAAGATGGTCGCGGACCAGGTGCCGGAACCGGACGAGAACTTTTTACTCCGCGTCGGTCCCACGACACCCGAAGCCGGGATTTCCGTTGGGGCGATCCTCGACGTGTCGATCTTGAGCCTGGATTGCGAGGTCAATTTTTCGACGAACCGGATTCAGATTGGCGAGGGATCCCTGCAGTCCTCCGACCCGAGTTCCTGGGTCAGCGTCCTCTCCCCATGGGGAACCACTCCCGTGCACGTGAAGTCGAGGGACCTCTCCGCCGTAGCCGGGCGGGACTATCCGGCCTGGGATGTTCGGATGGGCGCTGGGCTGGGTGCACGGTCGATCGTTGCCCTGGACAACCCCACCGTGGACCGCGAGCGCTCCTTTCTCCTGGAATTCGTGGACGAGGGAGAAGGGTTCCTCTTCGGCTCGTCCAGCAACGTGGTGGTGACGATCCGGGATGATGACACCCCCCTGGGCGCCGCGCGGTGGATTTCCGGCGGAGTGGATGCGGTGCATGCCCTGCCGGGAGGACGGTGGTTGCTTTCGGGGCCATTTGATCGGGTGGATGGGATTCTCCGAGCAGGCCTGGCCCGATTCGGAACCGATGGAAGCTTTGATCCGTCCTTCCGACCTCCGGATTTCCTTTCGGAGACGTCTCCACAGGTAGCCGTCGATTCCTTGGGACGTGTGTGGGTGGCTGGAAATTTTCCTCCGGCACTGGACCCGGATGGGCTCGGGTTGATCCGGCTCGGGACGGAAGGGGAACTGAATCGCGCCTTGCACATTTCCAGTCACGACGCGCCGCTTCCCCAGTGCCGCGGGGCATCGAATGTGATCCTCAATCTTTGGGTGGGACCGGACGATTCGCTGATGGTGTCCGGAATCCTGCCGCGATTCTCGAACTGCCGGACACCCGCCCATGTTGTCCGGCTTTCGGCGGCAGGAGAGCGCACCGACTCGTGGGTGCTTCCGAATGGACTCGGAGGATCGTCCCGCGTCTGGGACGATGGAACTGGTCGATGGATTGTCATGGGTTCAACCGAGATTGATCGACTGACGGTGTCAGGAATGGTGGAGTCGATGTTCGATCTCCAAAGCCATCCTTGGGCTCGATATCCCTTGAATGGGCTCCCGTGGGCGGGGGGCATCCTGTGGGTTGAGTCCACCACCGGGGACTTGATGCAGATGGGGGCATCTGGAATCCCGAGGCCCTTGAAGGTCCAGGTCCTCCACCATGGACAAGTGTTGGTGCCCATCCAGTGGTCCGCCTTTCTAAGAAGATCCGCAAATGAAGTCCTGGCTTCGGCAATTTTCACTCCTGCCAACGAACCGCTCCGCTCCGTCGTCCCGTTGCTCTTGCGAATGAATTCGGGGGGCAAGGTGCTCGGATTCTCCGAGATTCCCTCGACGGAATTCACATCGACTCCCAGCTCCCTAGCAGTGGGGGATCGCGGAGAGATCGCCGGACCCTCGGGAGCTTGGAGAGGGGGCCTCCAGTGGTGGCGCTTCCATCCGGACCTCACGCCCGTCGCTGATCTGAATCTCGAAGCCGTTTTGCCGGCAGACGAGGGGGGTGCATTTCTTCGTTTGAAGGGACAGGCGCCCCAGGGCTACGCGATTGAAGTCTCGGACGATTTGCGAACCTGGCGTCCGGGATCCGTCCGCCCCGAGACGCACTGGGGACAGACGTTTCTAGAGCCCGGAGATAATCCGGCGGACGGGGCACGGTTTTATCGTGTACGGTTCTGATTTTTCCTGCATCCCGGCGCCCCGGATCTCCAAGGCCGAGGATTTGCAGCCGATACCGATCGCCAGTGTCCTCCCCACAACTCGTCCGGAAGAGTCACCATCTAATAGGGAGGATCTCTATGAATCGGGGGGCGGAATCTGTTCGCGCTGGGCGGTGTTCCTGATGAAGGAAGTCACCCCAGTGCGAGGGCCATGACCCCTAGGGCGATGGAGAGGGCTCCGAGGATGCGCGAACGACGGTCGCCTTCACCCAGCAGTCGGCCGCCCAGGATCGCCGCGAACAACATCGAGACCTCACGGGCCGGCGCGACGTGGCTCAGGGGGGCGATCTTCATGGCGAAGAGAGCCATGATGTAACTCGTGGGGCCGATCACGGCGATGGCGAGGGCGGCCTTCCAGTGCGCGCGCCAGGCGGCGGCCATGCGCTCCGGATGGCGCAGGACCAGAGGGGCCAGGACCGGGATGCGCAGCACGTTGCCGACATAGTCCACCAGAATGGGGGAAATGAGCATCGTTTTGACGGCATAGGCGTCCACGACGGTGTAGCTCGCGATGAACAGCCCCGTCAGGCTGCCCCAGATCAGGCCGAGGTGCAGGCGATGCCGTGCCTTGAGCCGATGCTCGCAGGGGGGCAGGGCATCGAGTCCCATGAGTTGGCGCACCACGGAGGGTCCGCCGGCGATCAGGAAGACGCCGAGGATGACGGAAAGCGCTCCGGCACCCCCGAGGAGACTCAGCCGTTCTCCAAGGACAAAGACGGCAGCCACCGAGCTCAAGAGCGGTCCGCTCCCGCGCGCCAGGGGATAGACCACTGTCAGATCGGA
Organism: Verrucomicrobiota bacterium; assembly: GCA_046346705.1. Taxonomy (GTDB): domain Bacteria; phylum Verrucomicrobiota; class Verrucomicrobiia; order Limisphaerales; family UBA9464; genus UBA9464. The sequence continues at coordinate 75,096 of JAXMHR010000005.1, forward strand.
CACCGCATAACCATGGAGCAGACAGCGGAAATACAGGACGTGCAGCAGCGCGCTGGCCGCCAGAACTCCCCACTCCCAGGCGCCCCATCCGGACACTCCCTGCAAGCCTGCCCATACCGCCGCCGGAGCCCAGATGATCCCGACCCACGCGGCGCTCAGCAGGACAAATTCATTGCCCCCGCCGCCACTGCGCTTGGCGATCAGGTTCCAACTGGCATGGCAAAGAGCCGCAACCAGAACCAGGACCAGGGCAAGGGGACTCATCCGATGGGAACGAAACAGGCTAAAGACTCGTGGGCCTCCCATGCCTCGCGCTGTTGAGAGCTTGGTGGTGTTGCCGTCCCCATTTCAAAACCGGAAATCACTGCCGGAATGCGCTCCCGGAGCGTCCGATCAGGGATGGGTTTGGATTCACGCCCCAATACCGCTCACGCTTTCCACTCGACGCGGGAGCGGCCCTTGGAGAGAGGGAGGCAGACCACGGTGTCCTTGGCGTCGCGAGTCCAGGTTCCGGATCGGAGTTGGCGCAGTCCGGTGACTTCGCGGAGTTCCAGCGGAGATCCCGTGTCGGGGCGGAGAAGCGTGGGTCGTCCGGCGCTGCCCTGGATCCGGAGGGTGAAGTCGGGACAGGCGAAGGGTGCGCGCAGGGCGATGGCGTCGTTGGTCCGCGCGAGGGTGGTGAGTTCGCGAGCGGCCCAATAGCGGGACAACTCCGACAACTTCATCCATACGAGGTGGTCGTACTTGGATTTCAGCCGGCGCACGACTTCCTGGAAGATTTGGAAGCCGGTTTCCTGTCCGTTGAAGTAGATGCCCGTCCAATGCGCCAGCATCATCGCGGGTTCGCCGCGCCCGATGACTTCCACCAACCGGCCGGATGTCCCATCGGCGGTGATGAAGCGGTCGGCGCCGCCGGGGGGCGTGCAGTCCCAACCGCCCGTCCAGTCGCCGGTGCAGCCGATGATGCTGACCACACACCGGGGATCGGGTCCCTCGAGGTCCGACGCGAGTTCCACACGCGGGGCGACGCTCTCGATTCCGGAATCGTACAGATGGCGAAAGTAGTGCGGGATTTCCGCGCCCATGACGTCGCGGACGGACTGCAGGGTGGCCTGGGCCAGTTGCGGGAGCGCCTTGTTGCCGTAGCTGCCGGGTGTGGTGATGCCTTCGCATCGCAGTCCCACCTCCTTAAGGATGGAAAGCGCGTAGGCCTGGTAGGCGGCGATTTCGTCCGCACTCCGGCCCGTGGTCCATTCCCAGTTCTCCATCGTCCGGGTGGAAAACCCAGGCAGCGGTTGCCCGGTTTTCAAGTCGATCACCCGCGTGTGGGTGACCATCTCCGGATGGATGTCCCAGTTGGGCATCATCACGGTCCGGACCAGTTCGAGGGAGTTCTCGAGATCCTGGGGCGACCAGCCGGGCAGCCCGCGGTCCAGGCGGCCAACGCAGGCGGGGTAGGGGACAATGCTGTACTTGCCCTTCACGCCTTCGCCGGCGCACCACTCGCCAAACTTCCGCACAAAGGCGTCGGGGATTTCCGAAGGCCATTCGCGCCAGTTGCGGTGATACACGGCGGCGGCGTGTTCGAAGGCGGCGTCGAACTGGGGCATCGCAAACCGGTTGAGGTTCACGAGGCAGGTGGAGTCGTCGATGATGAGCCCGACGGGAATGCCGCCGCGCGGATGGATCACGGTCACGCCCTGGGCCGGTGTCGGACGCACCCCAGGCACCTGGGCGCGGAGGGTTTCCCGCGGATCCGCAACCGCCGCTGCCAACGCACCGGTGGCAGTGGTGCGAAGGAAGGTCCGGCGGTCGAGGGAATTCATGGGAGTGAAAGTTGGGGAAGATGTTTCAACACTTCGGCGCGGGTGGCGGCGGGCTCGGCGTGAAGGATGGTCCGCCATCCCCGCCGGGCACCCGCGTCAATGTTCTCGGCCCGGTCGTCCAGATAGAGCAGTTCCGATCCCCGGGCCCCGGTCATGCGCTCGACGGCGGCATAGGCATCCGGTGCAGGCTTCATCACCCCGATTTCATAGCTCAGGATGAACCCGTCGAAATTGCGGAAGAACGGAAAGCGGTTCCGGATGTGTCCGACCGCAATCTCGTTGGTGTTGGAGAAAATGTAGGTGGGAATGCCACGCTCCCGTAGGCCGCGGTGCAGGGCGGTCATGTCCGGAATCTCCGCAAAGATATCGGCGAAGGCGTTCCGGAAGTGGGTCGCCGGACCGGAGTATCCCGTGAGCTCCCGGACTTCGGCCTCGAATTGCGCGGTGGAGATGCCTCCCGATTCATACCGGTGCAGGAGCGGGGACTGGTCGATCACCTGCTTGAATTCCACGTCGGGAAGCCGGCTGTGCGGGCTCAGGGTGCGTGCCGCGATGTGATAGTCGAAATCGAGCAGGACCTTGCCCAGGTCGAAGACGACCGCGCGGGGCGGGGCGGAAACCGGGTGGGACGATTCGGGAGGCATGGATGCGGAAATCACGGAGCCATATCGCGGCGGCCTTCGAGGGCGCGGCTCAGCGTCAATTCGTCGGCGAATTCGAGTCCGCCGCCGGCCGGCAGCCCCTGGGCGAGGCGGCTGATCCTGGCGCCGCGTCCGGCGAGTCGCCGGGCCAGATAGTGTGCCGTGGCGTCGCCTTCGACATCCCCGCCCAGGGCGAGGATGATTTCCCCGGCGGGGGTGCGATCGAGGCGCCGTTCCAGCGCCGCAATCCGCAAATCCTCCGGACCGACGCCGTTCAACGGACTCAGCTTGCCGCCCAGCACGTGGTAGTGTCCGCGATAGGTGCCGGACTTCTCCAGGCTGAGGACGTCCAGGGCGCGTTCGACGATGCACACCGAGGTGGCGTCGCGTCGTGGATCGGCGCAGACGGGACACGGCTGCGTTTCGGTGAGGGCGCCGCAGGTGGAGCAGGAGGTGACCCGTTCCCGGGCGAGGGTGAGGGCCGCGGCGAGATCCTTCACCACGGCGGGATCGCTTTGCACCACGTGGAGTGCAATCCGTTCCGCGGAGCGCGGACCGATTCCCGGCAGCCGCCCGAGAGCGGCGGCGAGGGCCGTCACCGGTTCGGGCAGGCGCGTCACATCAATCCGGGAATGGCGATGCCCTGGGTGACCGCGTTCATCTCCTTCGTCGAAATCTCCTTCGCGGAGGCGAGCGCCTGGTTGGCGGCGGTCACGATCAGTTCCTCAAGGAATCCGACGTCCGAAGGATTGAGCGCCTCGGGCGAAATCTTGATGGAGGCGATGCTCTGGTCGCACCGGGCGACGACGCGGACGGTTCCGCCGCCGGCGGTCCCTTCGACGGTCTTGGCGGCGAGTTCCTGCTGTACGCGTTCCATCTGCTGCTGGATTCGCGTGGCCTGGCGCATGAGTTTTCCGATGCTGGACATGGGGGTATCGAATGAAGTGCGGTGAAAAAAGCGGGGGTGGAAGGGGCCGTCAAGCCGCGCCGTCCGATGGCGCGCGAACCTCGATGAGCTGGGCGCGGAAGACCTCCAGGGCCTCCTTGATCAACGGGTCGCCGAGGAATTCATCCTTGTTGAGGATCACCGGCTGGACCTTGGCCGGCTTCGCAGCGGCTTCCTTGGGCTTGGGTTCCGGACGAGGCCGCGGCGTCGGGGTGGCGGTCGCCGGGGCGGCTACGGGAGCCGCCGGGGAAAACTTCACCGTGAGGTCGCCGGCACCGAGTTCCCTGGCCCGCTGCCGCAGGCTGGCGACGGTCTTGGGGTTGTTGATGAGTTCCCCGGCGTCGGCGGAACACTCCACGGTCAACAGGTCGCGCTCGAGGGACAGCGCCCGGGCGTCGGCGAGCAGCGTCCAGAGCATCCTCTCCGATTTTTCCAGCGAGGCGTACAGGGCGGACCAGAGGGACTCCGCAGTGAATGCAGTGGGCGGCGTCGATGCGGGAGGCGCCGTGGCCTCGATAGCGGGGGCCGCTGGAGTGGGCGGCGGAACGGGGGCAGCGGCGGTTTCCTTGCGGGGAGCAGGGGCCGGGGATGGGGCGAGAGCCGGAGCCAGAGTTGGGACAGGAGCGGCGGCGGCGGGCGAAGGGGGCGGTTGCGCGGTAGGGGCGGAGGGACGTTCCGGCAGGGTTGTGGGTGCCGACGCGGAAGGGCTTCCCGAAGGCGTTCCCGCCGCCGGTGTGCTGTCGCGCAGTTTGCGCAGCTGCCGCAGCACGGCGTCGAGGCTGGTGGCGTCGCGGGCCTGCAGCGCCTTGATCAGAGTGACCTCTAGGAAAATGCGTTTCGACGGCGCCTCGCGCAGCCGGCCCTCGGCGGAGGTCAACACCTCGAGGATTCGGGTCACGGCGTCCGCATCGACCTGGGCGGCCTGAGTCTGAATGGCATCCCATTCCGCGTCGCTGACTTCCAGCAATCCGCGATCCTTTCCACCGAGATGGTAGAGCAGCAGGTTGCGGAAATGGTTGAGCAGGTCGCCCAGCAGCCGTCCGAGATCCTTTCCGCCCCGGGCCAGTTCATCGAGGGTGCGAATGGCCTCCGGCGCCTGGCCCCCGAGCACTGCCGAAGCGAGGGCGAGGAGCTGTCCCCGGGAGGCGAGTCCGAACATGGACAGCACGTCGGACTCCACGATCTGGGTGCCGCAAAAGCTGATCAGCTGGTCGAGGGTGGACTGCGCGTCCCGCATTCCACCCTCGGCACCCCGGGCGATGGCGTGCAGCGCGGCGTCGTCCACGGACACCCCTTCCTGCCGCGCGATTTGTCCCAGGTGGGAGACGATCAGCGGCGAGGGAATGCGCCGCAGGTCGAAGCGCTGGCAGCGGCTGAGGATCGTGGGGAGCACCTTTTCCGGATCCGTGGTCGCGAAGATGAACTTCACGTGGGCCGGAGGTTCCTCGAGGATCTTCAGGAGGGCATTGAAGGCGCCCGCCGTGAGCATGTGAACCTCGTCGATGATGTAGATCTTGAAGCGCGCGGCGGCGGGGGCGAAGCGGGCGGTGTCGCGCAGTTCCCGGACGGCATCCACGCCGTTGTTGGAGGCGCCGTCGATTTCCAGCACGTCGAGGGACCGGCCCTGGGTGATCTCCTGGACTCGCGGGTCGTCCTCATCCCATTCCGGCTTTGGACCGCCGGTGGCGTTGAGCGCCTTGGCGAAAATGCGGGCGAGGGTCGTCTTGCCGGTGCCGCGGGGGCCGCAGAGCAGATAGGCGTGCGCGATGCGGCCGGACTTGATCGCGTTGGCGAGCGTCGTGGTCACGTGTTCCTGTCCGACCACGTCGGCAAACCGCTGCGGGCGGTATTTTCGGGCGATGACCAGGTAGCTCATTCCGCGGAGTTGCTGCGGGGAGCATGGAAGGGTTCGCGGGCGAGGCGAGCAACTTCTTTGGCGGACGAGCGGGCCCGGAACCCCAGCCCGGCCCTGGCCTACAGGGATGCGTTGATCAGGAGTTGCAAGATGGCCTGGTACTCGTCGGACGAAACCCGCCGGTTTCCATCCGAGTCAAAGTCCACCTTGTGGGCCACCACCAGGTTCATGGCGGGCACCACCGTGATGAACTGGCCGTTGGCTCCCATCGCGGAATAGGCGCCCTGGTAGGGGCCGGTCAGGGTTCCCGGGACGTCCGGGGCGTCCCACACCCACCAGAGCATTCCGTATCCCCAGCGCCCGGCCTGGGTCGCATGGGCGCCCACTCCGAGCGGATGCAGTTCATTCTGCGGGGTGACCAGCCGGGTGATCCGGCGACTCCAACCGTCCGGCAACACCGCCGTGCCATTCCACCGGCCCCCCGCCAGCATCAGGAGTCCGATCCGCGCCATATCGCGAGTCGAAAGGTACATGGCGTATTCCGGATGTCGCGTGACAGGCAGTTCGTCATTCCTCCGCTGGAGTGCCCGGTCAAAATCCTGCATGCCCAAGGGCTTCGCGAGGTCCTCGTCTAGGGCCTGGAAAATTTCCTTCCCGCTGATCTTCTCGAATGCCGTCCCTGCGGCATTGAAGTCCCAGTTCTGGTATTGGAAATACGTCCCCGGGGCCTGCGATCCCCGCCGGGGCATGAGGTCCGACAGTTCCCGGTTCGCCGTGGGGAGGTAGATTCCGGACCGGGCGGTCAGCAGGTGGTACAGGGTGGCGGACGTTTCGATCGGCAGAAACGGGGTGACGTCCTCGAGTCCCAGATCGACCACGGTCCGGTCGAGCAGGGCGGGGTTCGTGGAGACGTACTTTCCGTAGAGCATCGCCAGGATGCTTTTCCGAACGGACGCCACCTTGCTCACTCGCTTCACATCTCCGAACTCAAAGACGACCCGTCCCTGCACGGAAACGTGAAGTGCGGTGGTTTGCTGGGTTTGAAGCCATCGGCGGAGCACGTCGAGCTTCGGAGAGGAGAATCCCCGGCTTTCCGGGGTCACCGATTCCCATTCGGCTCCCGGGAATGCCAGATCGCGATCCGCCCCCAAGGCTGGCGTGACGAGGCTGAGGAATGTCCACACCAACAGCGGAAGCGCCCGTGAACGCGGGGTCTGCCACGGCCTGCATCGCGTCCGGGAGAATGGTCCCATGGGGAGACCCTGCCCGCTTTGGTCCGGCGCGTCCATGGTGCGGCTTCGCGGGGGGCGCGATCCACGGTCCCGCGGTTGGCGACTTTTTTGATGCATTGGTCCCGCGTTTCAGGGAGAAACGCGCACCGCCTTGTTCCCCGGATCCGCCGGAATTCCATCGGACTTCCTGCGTCCCAGTTTTCGGGGGGGCGGATCCTGAATCCCATGAAGACCCGCTCCCTCGTTGTTCCCCTTTCCCATCGCTGGCGCCACTGGATGGGCGCATTCCTCGGCGTGATCGCGGCGGTTGCCGTGCGCGCGGAGTTCCTTCAACCGGTCGCCGTGACGGTGTCCAACGGCGAGGATGTCAAGGATGCCCTGATCGATGGTTCGGGGTTCGATGACGCGGTCGTGGGCACGCCGGATTCCATTCACACGACCTCCGCCTCCGAGATGTGGAGTTCCATCGGGTCCATCCGGGCCGACGTGGTCTTCGACCTCGGCAAGGTGACCGACCTGACCAAGGTGTACATCTGGAACTACAATGCGGGCGTGGACACCGATCGCGGCATGAAGGATGTGGAGGTGTATGTGTCCCAGGACGCCGATCCCGCCACCGCCAAGTTCACCGGGATCGCCACATTCACCCTGGCGGAGGGCGGGGAAAAGGCGCAGGTCTTCAACGTGGTGGGAACCGACGTGCGGTTGGTGAAACTCCGCAACACCAGCAACTGGGGCAACGGGTATTCCATCGGATTGGCGGAGGTGCGGTTTGAGGTGGGCGACGTCGAGGGCTTCGTCCCGGCCGTGGCCATCAGCAATCTCAAGGAGGGCGACACCGTTCCGTTCGGCAGCGAGATCTCGCTTCTGGCCACGGTCACCGACAAGGACTTCAACGTGTCGAAGGTGGAATTCTTTGATGGCACGACCAAGATCGGGGAAACCAACAAGGCACCCTATTCCGCGTCCCTGAAGGGATTGGAGAAGGGCGAGCACGCCCTGCGCGTGGTGGCGACGGACGCCACTGGATTGGCTGGATTTGCCAAGGTGGGCGTCATTGTGAAGGAGGTGGTGCCGGGGACGGTGATCCAGATTGACGACCAGCGGGATATCGGCACCGGAACGAACCAAATCCGGTACTCGGGAACTTGGAATCTCGCTCCGGGCAATGACAACGACCCGCGTTTCCTGCACAACGATCACTACGCCGACCAGAGCGGGGCCTACTTTGAGGTGAAGTTCTTCGGGGTGAAGATCGACGTGTATGGAACGGTGGCCAGCCATCACGGAACCGCCGCCGTGGTGATTGATGGTGGCACGCGGACGGTGGTGACCTACAAGGCGGCCCAGCGGGCGGAACAGAAGTTGATCTGGAGCAGCCCGCTGCTTCCGAACCGACTGCACACGCTCAAGATTTCCGTGTTGGGCACGGGTGTCGTGACCGCGGACCGCTTTGACGTCACGCAGTCCGACACGCCTTCGGACGACCGCGCAGTCGTGAAGCGCTGGGACGCGTCCCTGAACCGGTTCACGCTGGACTTCGAGGATTTTGGGCAGAGCGTGGTGGACAAGGATTCCCTCACGTTGTTGATCGACGGCAAGCCTGTGCCCATCCAGGTGACCCGCGCGGGCATTGTCACCACGGTGACCCATGACGCCCCGGTGCCCTTCGTGCCGGGATCGCAGCATCCGTTCAAGGTTTCGGGCACCGACCAGAAAAAGAATGCGATCGGCACCGAAGCTTCCTTCACCGTGCCGGCGCCGCCGTTCCCGCTGACAGGACTCGGCGAACCCGCCGGTTCCGAAGGCTTCTGGAGTGTGCGGCAGATCTGGAGTGCCGGACGCGCGGATGCCGTCGCGACGGCGTCCGAGATTGCGCTCGCCGCCGCCAAGCCCGGCTTTGCCGGAAAGCTGCTGGATGTCCCGGCGCCGGTGATCAACTACTCCTTCACCCCGGCCCCGGGCAACGGAGGACTGTTCCCGGATGAATCCCCATTCCCGGGCGAGACCCAGGAGTTGCCGGCGTCCGACTGGGTCACCGTCGGGCGGGCGAAGGTCCGGATCCCCCGCGACGGGGACTGGACGATCGGCGTGCACTCCGACGACGGATTCGCGTTGCGGTTTACCGGGCATCCCTTCGCCAGCGTTTCCGGGAGCGGAAACATCGATGAAGACTTCCCGGAATACATTCTGTTCGCCGTGGGAACGGGGGATAGCAACACCCGCGGTGTGCTCAAGGGCGTGCGCGCGGGCGACTACGTGGTGGAGTTTGTCCACTTCCAGCGCGTAGGGGGAGCCGCCGCGGAGATCTATGCGGCGGAAGGCGAATTTGCCGAGGATGGCGACACGGGGGGGTGGGCGCTGATTGGAGCGTCGGACGGACTCCAGTTGGTCGCCGATGCGGTTCCCATCGGACCGTTTTCCATCGGTGCCATCCAGTATGTGGGCGCCAATGTGCTCATTGACTTCGAGTCACCTCGGCCGGCGGGTTCCCATGTGTTGCTGGAAAGCACGGACCTGAAATCCTGGGCTCCTGCCGTGGGTGCGAACTTTGCGTCCACCGGAGGTCAGGGCGTCCGGGCCACTGTGACGAATCCCCCGGGCTCGGTGAAATTCTATCGCGTCTCGATCACCGAGTAGCGGGACGTCACGTTCCTAGACGCACGGATCTGGCCCCGAGCGCCGCGTAGTCCGAGGGCGTGCAGGTCAGCACGATGACCTGCAGACCTCGGACCGCGGCGAGGTCTAGCATGCGCTGGAGCACCTGAACGCGGTCGGGATCCGAGAACGCAAAGGCGTCGTCAAAGACGACCGGGAGTGCGCCGTCGTGATCCGCGGCGAGAACTTCAGCGGCGGCCAGTCGGACCGCGGCGGCAACTTGTTCCCGGGTTCCGCCGCTGAGTTCGGCAAAGTTGACGCTGCCGTCGCGGTTTCCTGGGCGAACCAGTTGGAGTCCTCCGAAGGTGCCGTCGGTGAGGGAGATGTCCGCGCGGGCGCCGGTCCCGAAGATGCACTGAAGATACCCGGCGATGCGGTCCGCGAGCGGTTGCGTCAATTGGTCCGCGAGGGACTTTTGCTCCTCCCGGAACAGTTGGTCCAGGAGCCGGACGGACTCGGCGCGCGTGCGGACACTTTCCAGGTGTTCGCCCGCGGTGGTGGCGCGGGCCTTGGCGAGGGACCACTCCGCCTCGGGGTCTTCGGCCCCCTCATTCCTCAGCGCTGCCTGCGCGACGGCCAATTGACGCGTCGCCTCCGTCCGCTGCTCCACAGCGGCGTTAAGGGCCCGCTCCAGTCGTTTGGCATCCGCCTCCAGCAACTCCGGCTGTAGTTGGGCCAACTCAGCACGGGTCTGGGCCAGTTGCGCTGTCGCCGAAAGGACGGCCTCGCGGGCGGATTGGAGGGCGGCTTCGCGCGCGGTCTCCCCGCCGTGAAGTTCCTCGAGGAGTCGGATCTGTCCCCTCCAGGCAGTGGCTTCCCGGTTCGTGCGTTCGAGTTCTTCCGAATGCCGGGTCAGGGTCGCCGCGGCCTCCGTGGCCGATCGTTGCGCGGCCTCGCGTTCCGCCTGGCGACGGCTTTCATCCCGTTCCGCGGCGGAGAGTGCTTCCGAGAGGGTATCGAGGTAGGCCCGTGCTGCCGCGGGATCGGAGGGGGGAGTCGTCGTGGAGTCGCCTTCGGAACGTCGGGACCACTCCGCTTCGGCTGCGGTCAGCGCCGCCGCTGCGGCTTCCACCTGCGCCTCCAGACGGTCCGCATCGAGCGACTGCAGCAACTGCTCCGTGGACTTGAGGCGGTGGGACAGTTCGTCGCGCCGCGCGGCGGCCTCATGGGCTTCGTGGGTGGTTTTCACCCCGGTTGCGTCCAGTTCCCGCGCCAGGTGTTCCCTCGCATTCAGGGCCGCGGCCCGGGCCTCCACGAGGCTGGATCCTCCGCCCGGACGGATTTTCAGGCGGACGTCGGATCCAATCGCAATCTCGGTGTCCTCGGTCAGGATCTTCGAGTCTCCGGGATTCAGGCGTTCGCCGGCAATTTCGATGCGTAAACCGGATTCCAGCACTTCGATGCCCGTCGACGCCGCCTGTAAGGCCGATTCCGACTGAGTGACCGCCCGGTCGAGGTCGCGGATTCGCCGGAGCCGGGTCTCGGTGATGGATGGCAGCGCAGCGATCTGGTCCCGCAGCAGCCGCGCCTCCTGTCGATGCTGTTCCACCTGTTGACGGTGGCGGGTCAATTCGGCCAGCCGGGCGGCGGTCTCCACCCGACGGAGTCCGGCGTGAAGTCGATCGCGCTCCAGACGCAGCCGGCGCGCTGTGGTCCGCGTTTCCTGCAACGTGCGTTCGGCCTCCTCGGCGCGGGCGGCGGCCGCGTTGCGGGTCTCGGTGAGTTCGCGGACGCGCTGTGTGGCGGGCTGCGTTTGGGCGTCGTGTCCGGCCAGTTGGCGGCGCAGACCGGCGAGGCGTTCCCCGGCATCGGCGAGGGTCCGGAGTCGATCCGTGGCGGCGGCATGAGCGGACTGCTCGGAAGCCTCGCGGGTCCGAAGCGCGGACAGTCGGGCGGCGCGTTCGGACAGGGCGCGCTGTTGGGCGGAGAGGGCGGGCCGTTCGGCTTCCAGGCGCAGCAGGTCGCGCGAAGCATTCTCGTATTCGCGTACCGTCTGAAGAAGTTGGTCGCGCCGCATGGTGGCGCGGTCCAACGCGGCCTGGGCTTGCGCCGCCTCGTCCAGCGCCGCCCCCAGTTCGGCGGTTCCCCGCGGTTCCCCGTTTTGCTTGAAGAGGCGTTCCACCTCGGCGGCGAAGTCGGCGGCTACGCGGGCGTCGAGGTCGGACTGCAGGGCCGCGGCCCCACCGACCGTCTGGAGACGCGACAGCAGGCGATCAGCCTGCGTGCCGATGGCCCCGGACGGATCCCCACCGCTCGATCCCTGCCAGACCCAGAGGTGCGCCCATTGGGAGGGGAGGTCCTTGCGGGAGGCCCCCGGGGCGACGCCCAACAACTGCGCCAATTCCGTTTCAGCGGCTTCACCCTGGAGGGCGGGGGCGCCCGTCCGGGTCAGGGTCGTGGTTCCGGTGCCGCCGAATCGCTTTCGGATGAGGTACTGCGATCCCTGGGCCTCGAACAACACCTCCACCTCCGGTTGTCCGGCGTGGCGCGTTGAGATCATGGCGCGGTGATGTTCGGTCTGTCCCTTCGCCTTCAGGAACAGGGCGCGGTGGATCGCCTCCGCGAAGGTGCTCTTGCCACTTTCATTGGGGCCTCCGATCAGCGTGCGCGCCGGATCGAACTCCACCGTGAGTTCGCGGTGGATCCGATAGTTGCGCAACGTGGCGGACAGCAGGCGCATGGTCAGGATCGGGAGCACGCCGCATGCAGTTCACGCAGCGCGGCGCGGGCGACCGGCGCCGACTCCGAATCGCTCGACGCCACGGCAATCAGGCGTGCGGCGACGCGAGAGACCAGGGGATCGCCGGGACGCTGTGCAAGTGCGGCGCATTCCGAGGGTGTGGGGGCCAGGACGGTGCGGCGCACGAGCTTCAGTCGAAGCAGCAGCGCGTCGAGCGATTCCATCCAACGATCCAGCCGGGTCGTCGCTTCCAGCCCGAGGCTTCCGGACAATTCGAGGCGCAGCAGGGTGTCGGGTGTCAGAGCCTCGGGCCCGTGCGACCAGAGTTCCTGCAGGCGGGCGAGCGCCGAGTCATCGGCGAGGTCTTGATGTTCCTCCCGCCAGAGAAGCCGGGCGGTCCGATGCACCGCCACCGTGGGTTCCACTCCGCGGGCTGCGGTGACGGCGAGAACGTTTCCACCACGGTGGTCGGGTCCCTTGGGAAATCGGTCGGGTTCCGGCGTGCCCGCGTACCAGGACTTTGGCGGGATCGCGCGCGTCCCGTGCCAGTCTCCCAGCGCGACGTAGTCAAGGTCCGCCATCGGCAGACGGGACAGGTCGATCAGGTTGGGAACACTTCCTGAGGGATCCTCGTCGTCCGGGACGCTGCCGAATCCCTGGGTGCTGCCGTGCGCCAGCACGATGCGGGGCAGATCCGGCGGAAGGGAGGACAGGAGGTCGGGAGAGCGGATCCACGCGGTGGGATCCGCCGATTCGGCGCGTCGTCGCAGCGGACAGGGAAGGATGACGGCCCCGCTTTCCATGACTGGAGTGGTGTCTGTGAGGAGCCGGAAATTGGGAGCCAGTCGAGCTGCCTCCCGACGGTAGAAGTCCTGTTCCCAGAGGCTGCCTGGCCCCGCGTGGTCGTGGTTGCCCGGGATGGCGAGGACCGGAAGCCCGAGTTGCCCGATCGCATGGCAGGCGAGGGAGACGGTGGCGCGGGTAACGCTCGCCGAGTCGAACACATCGCCGGCGACCAGAATGAAGGCTGCCTGATGTTCCCGTGCGATGCGACCGATCCGGCCCAGGACGTCAATCCGCTCCTGCTGCACCCGCGCGCGCTTGGCGGCGTCGGTGATCCCCGCGAAGGGTTTCCCGAGCTGCCAGTCGGCGGTGTGGATGAAGCGGACGGGCATCACTGGTTCCTCGGCTGGGAACCCCTATCAAATTCGAACTCGTGGGAGAAAGGGAATCCTTTGCGGGGCGCAGGAAGCGAGGGGCTCCGGCCTAGGCGAGGAGTTTGGTGACCACTTCCCCGTGCACATCAGTCAGGCGGTAGTCGCGTCCCTGGAAGCGGAAGGTCAGCTTCTCGTGGTCGAATCCGAGCAGGTGCAGCAGCGTGGCGTGCAGGTCGTGGACGTGGACCTTGTCCTTCACCACGTTGAATCCGAAGTCGTCGGTTTCCCCGACGGTGGCGCCGCGCCGGGTGCCGCCGCCCGCCAGCCACATCGTGAAGGCCTGGGGATGATGGTCGCGTCCGAGGCTTCGCTTCAATTCGGCGCTGGCCTCCACCTGGGGCGTGCGCCCGAACTCGCCGCCCCACACTACGAGGGTGTCGTCGAGCAGGCCTCGCTTGCGAAGATCGGCGATGAGTCCGGCGCAGGCCTTGTCCGTGATCCCGGCCTGGGCTTTGACGCCGCCCTTCACGTCGCTGTGGTGATCCCACGCTTCGTGGAACAGTTGGACGAAGCGAACCCCGCGTTCGACGAGGCGGCGGGCGAGCAGGCAGTTGTTGGCGAAGGACGCCTTGCCGGGCTCCGCGCCGTAGAGCGCCAGGGTTTCCGGGGACTCCTTGGAGAGGTCCATCAGTTCCGGTGCGCTGGATTGCATCCGGTACGCCATTTCAAAGGCGTTGATGCGGGTGGCGATCTCGGGATCCCCTACCACGCCGAGGCGTTGCTCATTCAGTTCCTTCACGGCGTCCAGGGTCTTGCGCTGGAGCGAGGCGCTCATGCCGGCGGGATTCGAGAGGTAGAGCACGGGATCGGCGCCTTTCCGGAACAGGACGCCCTGAAACACGGTGGGCAGGAATCCGGAGCCGTAATTGCCGGCGCCGCCGCTGAGGCCGCCGGCGGAATTCAACACCACGAATCCGGGAAGATCCTGGGACACGCTGCCCAGCCCGTAGGTCACCCAGGCGCCCATGCTGGGACGCCCGAACTGCTGCGAGCCGGTGTTCATGAAGATCTGACCCGGCGCGTGGTTGAAGGCGTCGGTGGACATGGACCGGACGATGGTCAGTTCGTCGGCGACGCGGGCGAGTTCGGGAAACGCCTCGCTGATCCAGGCCCCGGATTGCCCGTGTTGGGCAAACTGAAACTCAGGCGCGTAGATGGCGGAGTCCGGCTTGATGAAGGCGTAAGTCTGTCCGCCGAGGATGTCCCGCGGACCGGTTGTCCGTTGTACTTCGCCAGCGTGGGCTTGTGGTCAAAGAGTTCGAGTTGGCTGGGGGCGCCGGCCATGAACAGGTAGATCACCGATTTGGCGCGCGCCGGCAGCGGGGATTGGCGGGGCGTCATCGGACCCGGCCCCGCGGGAGGATTGGCGGCTGCGGTCCGGTCGCCGAGGAGCGACGCGAGGGCGACGGAGCCGAGGCCGAGGCCGCATTGCTGGAAGAACCAGCGGCGGGTCAGGAACCGTCGGCGTTCCAGGTCGAGTTCTTGCGACAGGTTCATGAAGAGCGGGGAGTGGATTTCCGGGGATTCAATACCTTCAAGCCTTCCAGGGACGCCAGGGCATTGGCCTTCTGGTCAAAACTCCAGAATGTGTCGCAGTCCAGCAACTGTGTGGACGCGACATGGAGGAGATCGTAGGTGCGAAAACCACGCCGCCCGGTATGGCGGGCGGCCAATTCCTCGAACCGTTCCTCCAATGCCCCGGTGGCCACGGAGGCGGAGACCAGTCCGCATCGGTCCGTGATGGCGGACCGGAACTTTTCGGTCGCTGCCAGCGCCTGTTCGTGGGTGACCCGGACCTGGCCGGGTTGGCGCGACTGCCAGACGTGGAGGTGCAGTGCATTGAGGGTCTCCACGCGATGGAGCCAGGTGATCGGAAGGAGTCCGCCAGCGCCCGCAAGGTCGGAAATGGCGCGTTCCGCAGCATCGGATTCCGGGAATTCATAAAGCAGCCTGACGAGAAAGTTGCTGTCCGCATACGGCTTCATTCTCCGGCAATTCTTCGGTCCACGGCGTCCGTTTGCGACCGGTTCAGGCGGGGCATTCCGGTCTGCCTTCTCCACGCCGCGAAATCCGGGGTCTTTGCCGGCTGAAGTGTGGAACGTTCGGGCGAAATCCGGTAGGCGCGGCCGTCCCGGCAGCGGACAAGCACCGCCCCCTCCGCGTCGGCGGCCTCCAGGACGATTCCCGGGCTGCGATCCAAATCCCGAACGGTGAAAGTCTTCATGTCGGACATCATGTCGGCGTTCAAATCTTCGTCAACCTTCCCCGCGGCGTCATTCCTTGGTGATGGTCTCATCGAGGTTCAGGATCGCGCGGGTGACAGCGCTCCAGGCGGCGAGGTCGGCGGTTGTGGAGCCGGGGGGCAGGGGAGGCGGATTTCGCGGATCGGCGTAGGCGAACTGCGCGGCGTCCTGGGGCTTGGATGCATACTCTGTTCGGGCCTGCGCGAGCAGGCGGGCCAGCACGGCGAATTCGCCGGTATCCGGCGGCCTGGAGACACACTGCCGGAACGCCCAGCGGGTCCGGTCCTCGTCGGTGGTCGCGGACGACAGGGTGCGCCACGCAAGCCAGCGGGCCGCCTGGTGGAAGGTGGGTTCGTTGAGTGTGGTCAACGCCTGGAGCGGTGTGTTGGAACGCGTCCGACGAACGCAGCTTTGCTCCGCCGTCGGCGCGTCAAACATGAGCATCGCCGGGTAGGGCACACTGCGTTTCCAGAACGTGTACATCGCCCGGCGGTATCGGTCGTCACCTTCACTGACATTCCAGGGGATGGGACCGTAGGCCAGGGACATCACGCCGTCCGGCAGCGGAGGAAACACGCTGGGTCCGCCGATTTTCGGGGACAGCAGTCCGCTGGCCTTGAGCGCGATGTCCTGCACGACTTCGGCGTCCACGCGCACCCGGGGGCCACGGGCGAGCAGGCGATTGTAGGGATCCCGCTCCAGAAGTGCGGGCGGGATGCGGGAGGATTGTCGATAGGTGGCGGAGCCCGCGATGAGGCGGTGGAGATGTTTCAGGCTCCATGGGCGGGCCACCGCGCCGCCGGCGTCGGGCAGTTCCGGATTCATGAACTCCGCGGCGAGCCAGTCCAGGAGTTCGGGATTCGAGGGTTTGTCCGCGCGCGTGCCGAAGTCCTCCGGAGTCGGCACGAGACCCGCCCCGAAATACTGCTGCCAGACCCGGTTCACAGCGACCCGCGCCGTCAGCGGGTTGTTGGTCTGCATCAGCCAGGCGGCAAGGCCGAGCCGGTTTCGCGGTGCGCCGGAAGGGAAGGGGCCGAGGATGGACGGGACGTCGGCGGTCACCGGCGTGGTCGGCTTCTGCCATTCGCCGCGCTTGAAAATGCGCGTGGTGCGTGGTGGATCCCGGCGTGCCAGGGCGAGTGTGGTGACGTCGGCGTATGGCCAGTCCTTCCAGGCGTCGTCCCACTCGGCGGCGGCGGTCGCGAGCGCGGCATCCTGGAAGAGGAACACCCGGAACAATTCGCGGCGCTGATCCGACGTGAGCGCGGCGATTCCGTGTGCGAGAAGCTCCCGCTGGCGGGCGGTGAGCGGATCCGCTGTCAGAGTTCCGGAATCCGACGTGGTGCTCAGGCGGAGACGTCCGGGAATGTAATTCGAAAGCCGGCTGTCGTTGGCGGTGAGGCCGTCCCCGGGCTTGGAATGGACCGTAATCAGGAAGCGGGTCCCGCCTTCAAATCCAAAGGGTTTTTCCGCCTGGAAGACGGCGCGGTGTTCGTCATTCCGGCGTCCCCGGGTCAGGGCGGACGCCCAGCCTCCATTCGTAACCACGCCATCCACCATCGCCGAGGCGGGGAACAGCGATCCCTCGGCGTCCGCCACGGCGCGGGTGAAGCGGATCGGGGTCGCGGCCGGACCATTCGTGGCACCGGGGGGAAGGGCGGCGAGGTCGCGCAGGGGCGTGGCTTCGACCATGAATTCGCCGACGAGGAAGTCGCCGCGCCCGTCGAGTCCCGGACCGTTGAAGGGAAGGTTGCCGTGGTTCAGCAGTTCCAGCCGGAAACCGGTGAGGTTGGTTTCCATCACGTCCACCCACACGCGCAGGACACTGGTGCTGTAAACATCGCCGCCGGCGAGGAGCGAGAAGTCCTCCTGCTTCTCGAATTTCATCGGCTGCGAATGCCATTCCTTGGGATCGAGCACCCGCCAGGTGGGGCCAGGGGCGGACAGTCCGTCCAGCCAGTGCACAAAGCGGTTTGAGACCGCGGCGTCGGACAACAGGCGATCCTCCAGTGCGCGGACGCGGTTTGTGATGGCCGCACGGTTGGCGGTGAGCGCGGCGCCCGGGACTTCAATGCGGGGCTCCACATCCTGGTTCAGGAAGTCGTAGAACTGGTAGTATTCGCGCTGGGAGATGGGATCGAATTTGTGGTTGTGGCATTGGGCGCATCCGATGGTGAGTCCGAGCCAGGACCTCCCCACCGCGTCCACCCGGTCGATGATGGTTTCCACCCGGAACTTCTCCGGTTCAATGCCGCCCTCCATGTTGACCATCGAATTGCGGAGGAATCCGGTGGCGACCTGCTGATCGAGCGTCGGGGAAGGGACGAGGTCGCCGGCGAGTTGGTCGCGGGTGAATTCGTCGAACGGTTGGTCCGCATTCAGGGATCGGATCACCCAATCGCGCCACGGCCAAAGGCTGCGGGTGCGGTCCTTTTCAAATCCGTTGGAGTCGGCATAGCGTGCGGCGTCGAGCCAGTGGCGGCCCCATTTTTCCCCGTAGTGGGGGGACGCCAGCAGGCGTTCGATCACCCGGTCATGGGCGTCGGGAGCGGTGTCCGCGACAAAGGCGTCCACCTCCTCGGGGGACGGCGGGAGTCCGATCAGGTCGAGGGAGGCGCGGCGCATCCAGGTGATGCGATCGGCTTCCGGTGAGGGACCGAGGCCCTCCTCCTTCAAGCGAGAAAGGACGAACCGGTCGATGGGATTTCGCGGGACGAACCGGGTATCGCCCGGCGCGACCGTGGGAACGGCCGGTCGTCGCACCGGTTGGAAGGCCCAGTGGGCCCGGGGATCCGGTCCGGTGCTCGCAACCGGCGGGTCCGCGGGCCAGGGGGCCCCCTGTTCGATCCAGAGGGAGACCCTTCCCAATTCGGCAGCGGTCAATTCGGCGCCCTTGCGCGGCATGCGCGGCAATTCCGCGTGGGTGCCGGAGACGACCTGGATGAGCAGTGATTCGGACGGCTTTCCGGGGCGGACCAGGGGACCGTGCTCGCCTCCGGTCAGGGCGGAATCCCGGCGATCCAGCCGGAGACCGGATTCCTGCTTCTTTTCCCCGTGGCAGGACAGGCAGCGGTCGGACAGCAGGGGGCGGATCTCCCGGTCAAAATCCACGGGCTCCGCCGCGCCGAGGAGTCCCGCCGCGAGCAGGGAAACCGGGACGACCTGACACCGCAGGTGATGGAGCAGGGGACGGGCGAACATCATGAAGAACATGACAGCGACGCCCCCCGTCCCGCCAGTCTTCAATGGCTCTGCTCAATTCACGCGGGTGTAGAGTTTCCCGGGCAGCTGCCGGACGAGCTTTTTCAGTTCCAGGCTGAACAGCGCGACCGACGCGGCGCTGGCGGGGAGCCCCGTGGATCGGATGACGTCGTCGGTCGTGTGTTCGCTTCCCGGCGTGAGGGCGGCGATCACCCGGGACTCGGGTTCGGACAGTGCCAGGGCCGGCAGAGTTCCTGTGGTGACGGGGGAATCCTGGCGGTTGGTGGGAGGAAACAGGTACTCGAATTCACTCAGGATGTCCTCGGCGCCTTCGCACAATTTGGCCCCCTGCTTGATCAATTCGTGGCATCCCCGCGAGCGCGGGGAATCGATGCGTCCTGGCACGGCGAAGACGTGGCGTCCGTACTCATTGGCGAAATTGGCGGTGATCAGGGCGCCGCTGGCCAGATTGGCCTCCACCACGACGGTGCCCTGCGACATGCCGGCGACGATGCGGTTGCGGATGGGGAAGCTCTGCTTGTCGGCGGGACGATTGAACGGGAACTGGGTGATCACCGCACCGTGCTCGCTGATGCGCTCGTAAAGTCCGGCGTTCTCCGGCGGGAAGACCAGGTTGATGCCGGTTCCCAAGACCGCAATGGTCCGCCCTCTGGCCGTCAGTGCTCCCTGATGCGCGGCCGTGTCGATCCCCCGGGCGCCACCGCTGACCACGGTCACGCCGGTGAAGGCGAGTTGGTAGCCGAGTTTTCGGGCCACGTCCTGGCCGTAGGGCGTGGTGAGGCGGGAGCCGACGAGGGCGACGCCGTTGCGGTCCGCGGGCGTCAGTTGGCCACGGACGTACAGGACCATCGGCGGGTCGTAGATCTCCCTCAGGAGGGGCGGATATTCCGGGTCCTCCTGGGTGACGATTTGTACGCCGGCTTCGGCGATGCGTCGCAACTCGCCCCGCAGGTCCACGGTCTGTTCCCAGGATGCGATCGCCTCTGCGGTGTCGGTTCCGATGCCTGCGACGGTGAGCAATTCCTGGCGGGTCGCCTTCAGGACGGCGGCGGGATCTGGTCCAAAGTGGGCGAGCAACTGACGGAGCCGGACGGGTCCGACGTGGTCGATGAGGTTGAGGGCGACGAGCGCCTCGCGGGAGGTCATGCACCCCGCGGCATAGGCGATCCACCCGGGTTCCGGCAATGGCGTGCCGCTCCCCAAATTTTTGGAGGTACGCGGAGGGGGACAGGCTGAAGCCTGCACTACGAGCGGAGGGTTGGTAGTGAAGCCTTCAGGCTGTCCGCGAAGAATGCGGCTCGACGTCCGCGGCCCGGTCCGTAGGGTAGCCGCGACTGATGAACCGGCGTTTCCTCATGAAGAAATCTCCCTGTGCGTGGCTTTCCTTGTTTCTGTTGAGTGTCCTCCTGGCTTTTGCCCCGGGTTGTGCCACCGGCAAGGGTCAAACCGAGCGCTACCTGGCGGCCTCGGGGTTCAAGGTGATGCCGGCCACGACTCCCGAGCAGCTCCAGCAGTTGAACACGCTGCCCAACACCAAGATTTCGGTGATCAAGCGCCAGGGGCAGGTGTACTTCGTGTATCCTGACAAGGCTCAAAAGCAGCTCTATATCGGCCGGAACGCCCAGTACTCCGCCTACCAAAATCTGCTCCTGAACGAGAAGTCGATGCAGCAAGGCCTGCAGGCCGACCAGGACGCCACGAACGCTGAAATCATCAACGCCGAGGCCACGGCGATCAGCAACGATCCGTGGGCTGCCTGGGGTGTGTGGCCGCTTGCGCCGTTTTGAACGAGTTTCCTGAACCCCTGCTGACTTCCTCCATGCGTCTCAATTCCCTTCCCGTCCTGGTGGCGACCTTCCTGGCCGCAATGCTCTGCGGCTGCGCCACGAAACCCTCCCGTACCGCCCAGATTGAGCGCCGACTGGCGGCCTCGGGATTCCAGGTGATGCCGGCCACCACGCCGAAGCAGTTGGAGCTCGTGTCCCAGCTGGATCCGAACAGCCTCACGCTGATGACCCGCAACGGGAAGCAGTACTACGTGTTCCCCGACGCCACGCAGAAGCAGCTCTACATCGGCCAGGCGGCGCAGTATCAGGCGTATCAGTCGTTGATTGAGATTGAGCAGGCCCAGCGGTCCGAGTTGAAGGCGGACCAGACCTCCCTCATGGAGGCGCGCAATGACAGCCTGCCGGAATGGAACAACGCGTGGGGTTCCTGGACGGGGGATTGATCCCGGAATTTCGGGTGCCCGGGGTGGTGCGTTCGGGTTGGAAACTTTTCCAAGAACTTCTCTTTCCACCGTCGGAAAATTTGGGAATGTACCCGAATTCGCCGGCGCGTTTGGGTGCCGGCCCAGCATTCACTGATGATTCCAACCCTGCTCTGGCTCGCACTCGGCTTCACGTCCGCCGTTGTTTTCGCCTCGTTTTTCGAATGGACCCTGCACCGGTATGTCATGCACCGGCCGGTGGGCCCGTTTGATTACCCTTTCCGGACCCACGCCCTGGTTCACCACAACGTGTTCCGGGCGGACGAAAGTTACCACGTCCAGCGTGAGGAGGATAAGGAGATCATTCCCATGGCCTGGTGGAACGGCCCCGTGCTGGTGGCCATTGGATGCATTCCGTACTCCCTGGTCGCCTGGACCGTGGGACATTGGATGCTTGTGCCGGGGGCCGCGCTCGCGTTCGCGACGTATTACGGCACCTATGAGTACATGCACTGGTGCATGCACCTGCCGCGCCGCCGCCGTCTGGAACGTTCCGGGGTGTTCTTCCGACTGAACGGCCACCACCTGCTCCATCACCGGTACATGCACAAGAATTTCAACGTGGTGCTGCCGCTGGCCGATCTGTTCCTCGGGACGCTGCTGCTGCGGGCCCGTACCCATTTTGCCCAGGCGCGGGGGCCCTCGGTGCCCGACGTGCAGCCGCTGACTCCGGCGCCCAAGGTGGTCGCGCACTGAAACGGCGGCCGGGAACTTCGGTCAATGCCGAGGTGCCGGCTTCAGTTCAAGGCCGACCGGACAATGGTCGGATCCGGTGACGTCCGGGGCAATGAAGGCCCGGCGAAGTCTCGGGCGCAGCGCGGCGCTCATCAGGAAGTAATCGATTCGCCACCCGACATTTCGGGCGCGCGCGCCGGACATCGGGCTCCACCACGTGTAGTGGCCGCCCCCCTTCTCGAACTCGCGGAACGTGTCCACGAACCCGGCTTCAACAAAGGCCGAGAACCCCGCGCGTTCCTCCGGAGTGAAGCCGTGGTTGCGCACGTTGGCCTTGGGATTGGCCAGATCGAGTTCGGTATGGGCGACGTTCAGATCCCCGCACCAGATCACGGGCTTTGAGGACTCCAAATCCTTTAGATAGCGCAGAAAATCCCGGTCCCATTGCTGACGATAGGCGAGGCGGGTGAGTTCGCGCTTTGAGTTTGGGACGTACACATTGACCAGGTGGAAGTCCTCGTATTCCGCGGTCAGTACCCGTCCCTCCCGATCATGTTCCGGGACTCCGATGCCATATCGGACGCCGAGCGGGCGCTTCTTGGTGAAGATCGCGGTGCCGGAATACCCCTTCTTCTCGGCCGAGTTCCAATACGTCGTCAGGGTGGATGGCCAGAGCTGCTCCACCTGGTCGGGGGAGCATTTGGTTTCCTGAAGGCACAGGATGTCGGGCGATTCCGCGTTGAGGAATTCGAGGAAGTTCTTTTTCAGAACGGCACGAAGGCCGTTGACGTTCCAGGAGATGAGTTTCACAGCGCAAATTCCGGGGGGACGCGGTTCAACGACAGCGGAATCCCTTGAAAAGACCGCACCCGGTGAGGAAGCCGGTGGGGAGGAATCCTGTGAGCCAGTGCCGGGCGTTCTCGGCCTGCCCCTGTGTCCAGGTTGCTCCCAGCCGGACCTGGTGTTCCGCGGCAGCCCAGTCGATATGGAAAAGCCCGGTGAGCTTGAGGAAGGCGAGTCCCCCGAGGAGTGCACCGGCGGCGAGCAGGGCGAACCGCGTGATCCGCCGGAAGGCGAAGGCGATGAGAAATCCACCCGCGTACCCGCCGGCGAGGCGCACGGCGGCCAGGGACGAAGGCTGTGCCTGTCCGGTGCCGGTCACACGTCCGTAGATCCAGAATCCGAGTCCCGCGGCCACCGCAAGGAGTGCGAGGCGAAAGGTCTTCGAGTTGCGCAGCGGTTGAAGTTCCGATTGAAGGCGAGCGCGCGCCGCCACGGGGAGGGTCGATTGGGTTTGGTCCATGCCCGGTGCCCCTCAGAGTTCCGTGATGCGGATGTTCCGGAACTGCACGACCGCCTTGTCGTCGTGGTTCTGGAGACCGAGATAGCCCTTCAGCGAGCGGGCTCCGTCATGGTTGATGATCTCGGTTCCATTCAGCCAAATCTTGACCCGGGGCCCGCGGGCCTCAATCCGGACCGTGTTCCATTGTCCGGCCGGTCGGGACATGACCTTGTTGGCTGCCACGACGTCGTACAGCGCGCCGGTGCTCCACTTCTTCGGCTCCTTCATCTCGGAGTCGTCGAGGATCTGCATTTCGTTTCCCGTGAACGCGGGATTCTTCTCGAGCGCGGACCGGATGAAGACGCCGCTGTTGCCCTTGGCGTTGATCGCGTACTCCAGTTCGAGGATGAAGTCGCCGTACTCCTTTTTCGTGCGCAGCCAGGAACCGCTCTTCTCCGGGTTGGTGGACCAGTCCACTCCGTTCCGTCCGGTCAGAATGCCATCGGCAACCGTCCACTGGCCGCCATGCATGACCACCCAGCCGTCGAGATTGCGCCCGTTGAACAGGGCGTGGGAAGCTGGAGGCGTGGAATGGTGGGTGCATCCCGCGGTCGCTAGAACGGCAGCGGCAAGGGCGGCGAAGGGCAGGCGCATGCCGAGGGTGTATCGCATTCGGGTGACGTGATCCAAGGATGGATCTTCGCGGCTATCTCGTTTCCGAAATGCAGTACAGGCTTTGATGTCCACGCAGAAAGAGGTCGCTCCCGGACATTGCCGGCGACGCATCGAAACCGTCGTCGAGCTTGTTGGTGGCGAGAACCTCCAGCGTCAGGGCGTTCTTCAGAACGAGCGTGCCGCCGTCGCGTCCGGCCACGTACACCCGGCCTGCGGCTCCGACGGGCGATGCATAGACTCCTTGGATTCCGGACAATCGTTCGGCATCGACCCCCAGGGTTCCCGTGGTGGCGTCCGCAATGGACAGCATCGCATTGTTCCCGGAGAGATAGAACAGGTGGGTGCCGTAGAGCAGCGGGGATGGGACGTAAGGCGTGTTCTTGGAACGATTCCAGACAATGGCGTCCGATCCGGTCAGATCCCCGGTGCGGCCGAGTCGGATTACCTGAAGGGCGGACCCGCGGAATCCGCTGGTGACGATGACCCGGTCCCCGAACGGCACCGGGGTGGGAATGGCATTGGCCGTTTGACCGCCCGCTTCCCACAGAAGCGCTCCGGAGGCGAGGTCATAGGCGCGAACCTTGTTGGTGCCATTGACCACGACAACGGGTTTTCCCCCCGAGGATAGGATCAGCGGGGTGCTCCATCCGGTGGGCTCCTCGCGCTTCGTGCGCCAAAGTTCCGCGCCGGTTTTGCGATCCAGGGCGACGATGAAGTCGTCTCCTTCGTGGTCCCACAGCACCACCACCGTGTTTTCAAACAGTGCGGGGGAGGAACCCTCGCCGAATCCATTGCGGGTGCGCATGTCTCCGAGGTCCTTTTCCCAAATGAGGTCGCCCTTCAGGGTGAAGGCGTAGATGCCGTAGGATCCAAAAGACGCGACCAGAACCTCGCCGTCGGTGACCGGGGACGCTGAGGCAAATCCGTGGTCCTTGTGGTGCCCCTCGTGCGGAACCTGGGTGCGTGGAGTTCGCTCCCATCGGGGTTTTCCCGTAGTGCGATCCAGGGCCAGCACCGTGAACTTCTGCCGGGTCGTGGGTGTTTCATTAGCCGGGTTTCCCGGTGTGCCCTCCGTGTCGGGAATCGCTGTGAGCACAAACACCAGGTCGTTCCAGACGATCGGGGTTGACGTTCCGGCGCCGGGAATGGGCTGTTTCCACCGGACATTCT
This sequence comes from Verrucomicrobiota bacterium, assembly GCA_046346705.1. Taxonomy (GTDB): domain Bacteria; phylum Verrucomicrobiota; class Verrucomicrobiia; order Limisphaerales; family UBA9464; genus UBA9464. The sequence goes on from JAXMHR010000005.1 coordinate 99,687, forward strand.
CCTGTTCGCTCCAGTGGATCGGGGGATTGGCCGTGGAGGAAACCCCGGTGAAGTCCGGGCCGCGCCATGCCGGCCAGTTCCGGGACGAGTCCGCGGCTGAAAGGACGCCGCTGGCCAGGGTGAGGGCAAGGGCCATCGGGAGCGGGAGTCGAAGCGGTTTCATGAGGGTCCTTCGGTTCAGGGTCCAGACCGCGGAATCGCCCGCGGAGTTACGGTTCGTTTCGCCTCTCGGCCTGGCGGCCATGACTGGATAGACTGACGTCGTGAACTGGTTGGCCCATTTTGCGCTTTCGTCCGGAGACGGATCCGAGCGCCTGGGGAACTGGATCCCGGATCTGTTTGGCCCCGCGGAACTCGCGGGTGTCACGGATCCCGGGGTGCGACGGGGAATGGCGTTGCACCGGGTCATTGATCGCACGACGGATCGGCACCCGCGCATGCGGCGGGCGCTGACGTCGCTGCCGCCCGAACTGCGGCGCGGCGGGGGCATCCTGCTCGACGTTTTCTGGGATCACTTTCTGGCCCGGGATTTCCCGGACCGGATGGGGCGTCCGCTCGCGTCCTTTGTCACCGAAGTACTCGACAGTCTGGACGCGGTGGTGGATCGGGCCCCTCCCGGGACCCGTTGGGTTCTGGAACGGATGCGTTCCGAGGACTGGCTGGGGGGCTACGGGACCACCGCGGGCGTCGAATTGGCCCTGAACCGGATTTCCCGGAGGTTGTCTCCCCGCGTGCGGCGGGTCCTTGTGCCGGACCGATCCGCGGCGTTTCTGGAGGAACACCGCGGGCTGTTGCAGGATGATTTTGAATCCCTGTGGGCGGATGTTTGCGGGGCGGTCCGGGTGTTCCGGGAGTCCGCGGACGGCGAAAAAGACGTCGCAAAACCGTCTCTGGCATGATCGCCCCTCTTTCGATACGGTACCCGTTGTTCGCCCGAACTGCGATTCGTCCGCAGTTGCTTCGGGTGCGCACTTCGAACATGAACCTCCGGATTCCCTCCCGTTTCCAGCCCCTGCGCCGTGGCTTTACCTTGATTGAGTTGCTGGTGGTGATCGCGATCATCGCCATCCTGGCCGGGATGCTTCTGCCTTCGCTGTCCAAGGCCAAGGCCAAGGCGAACGGGATCCTTTGCATGAACAACGGCCGCCAGATTCTCTTGGGGTGGCGGTTGTACGTGGACGACAACCAGGAGCGGCTCCCGCAGTCTTATGGGTCCGATCCGTGGGTGAAAGGGAACATGGATTTTAGTCCCGGGAACCGGAGCAACTGGGATGTGGATCAGGATCTGTCCAAGGGGCTCCTGTGGACCTACTGCGGCAAGACGCCGAAGATTTTCAAGTGCCCGTCGGATTTCAGCACGGTCACCGTGAAGGGACAGAAGCTTCCCCGGGTTCGCAGCGTGTCGATGAACGGATGGATTGACTCCAGCGACGTGGCCGGATTTGGCGACTCCGCCCAAAAGTATCGCATCTACAAGCGATACTCGGATTTCCTGGATCCCGGTCCGTCGATGACCTGGGTGTTCCTCGACGAGCGTGAGGACAGCATCAACGACGGCGAAATGATCGTGGGCATGTTCGGATATCCGGATAAGCCAGGCGCTTGGAAGATCGTCGATTATCCCGCCGGATATCACAACAAGGCCGGAGGGCTTTCGTTTGCCGACGGTCACTCCGAGATCCGGAAGTGGGTGGATCCGCGGACGGTTCCCGTGCTCAAGCGCGGCCAGGAGATTCCGCTCAACGTGGCGTCCCCGAACAATCAGGACGTCAAGTGGCTGATGGACCGGACGACGCGGTCCACGAAGTAGGCTGGGCGCGGATCGCTCCACGTCCGACAATTCCCAACCGGGGGAATTCGCTGGGAATCACACCCGGAAATGTTCCCGGGGCCATCGCAGCTCCTGCGACTCCCGCGAGGCACGCCAGGCTCATCCAAAGGGATCCCCGGGGCGGCCGGAAAATGAACTCCACCCGATGGTCGCCGGCGGGCACGGAAACGGCGCGCATCAGGTGGTTGGCGCGGAGAATTGGGGCTGTCCGGCCGTCGACGGTTGCCCGCCAATCGGGATCCCAGCGCTCGTTAAGCAGAAGAACCCCGGGGACGGCGGACACGGTATGGACCGAAATTCGTCTAGGCGCCCATTCCACAAGTCGGGCGGCGTTTTCCGGAGGGAGCGGAGCGTCCTTCATGGGCGGTGCGTCTCCGCCGGGCTCGGGAGGTTGATCGAGCAGTACGCGCTTCCGGGGATCGAATCCAGGGTCGCGGAGCTTCGCCAGAACGTCCCGGGTATCGGGGACCACCTCCCAGTCCGAGTAGAACCGGACGCGCGGCAGGGCATTTCCATATTCGAACACGGTGAGGGCGCCGTTCGGATTTTCGACGATGGCGAGATCGTCAGGGGAGATTGACCCTGACGATGGAGGACTCCCGCGAAGAGTGAGTTCAAACGTAAGGACCGGACGGAAGCTTTGCGCGGCCGGATCGATCGCCGAGTTGAGGTCGGCGAGGATGCGGCGGTCGCCCAACACGTAGCGGACGTTGGTCAGTTGCCACAGCCGGCCGATCCGATGGGCTTCGGACGGGCTTCCGGGGCGGAGGGCCGCCAGCAGTTCCGCGTCCCGCTCCGGCATCCGCGGCATCTGCCAGATGTCGAGTTCCTGGATTCGGAAGAATGGGAACTGCTGTTCCATCCATTGATTCTGAAGGAGGGACCACAGGGAGGGGCCGGGACCGGACAAGGTGGCGCGCTGGTCCGGGAAAATCCGTGCGGTGACTCGGCCCAGCCAGGGTTCCTTGGCCAGGAGACCCAGGACCGCGTTCGATTCGTAGCGATGCGGATAGTCGTAATGGAGGATGAAGGGGGTGGCTGCCATGCCAAGCTCCACCGTCATCAGCCCTGCGATCGCGAGGAACGGGGCCGCAGAATTCCCATGGCGGAAGCGTCCCGCAATCCACAGGGCCATGACGAGAAGGGTCAGGATGGCGAACAGTGCGGACCTGCACACCTCCGAGACGCTGACGTGGGCCATCGCACGGGCGTCGGGCGCGGGGAATCCGGTCGCCGCGATTTCGCGCTCGAGGGTGGGCATGCGTTGGGCGTACCCGACTGCCGCGGACAGGATCAGGAGAATTCCGATTCCCACGGCGACAAGTCCGATCAGCCCGATTCCCGCGCGAGGCGCTTGGGCGGATTCCAGATTTCCATGGGATTCGCGCCGCGTTGGGTTCTGGGGCACAGCAGCGCACCGCCGAAGACCTTCGAGTCCGTGGGAAAACAGGATCACGAAGGAGAGGTGCATCGGGTGGAGGAACTTCATGGGGATCCGGATGGCCGAGAGGGCGGGAATCTCGAACACCAGATGGTAGAACGGGGCAAAGCGACCGAACGCGAGCAGGAGGGATACGAGGCCGGCGACGGACCAGAATCGGATCTGAGCGCGCTCGGTGTCGGTGAAGGGACGGTGGGATTTCCGAAACCAGGCGGTGGCTGCAGCCCAGCCCGCGACGAGCAGGACGGCGACGCCTGCGGATTCGCCGCCTCCGTTGGAGCGGGTTGCCGGCGTGCCGTCGATGCCCACGTTTCCCCAATAGGCCCCGCCGTCCGGCGTGTCTGCGCGGTATCCCTGGATCCCGGGCACGAGGATTCGGATGACCTCGCGCTTGGGAAAACTCCAGCTCGTGGCGAAGGCCCACCGTTCGGCCCGGCTGGATGCGGTGTCGGAGAGAACGGCGACGTCCCGGATCTGGGTTTGGATCAGCGGAAGCAGCGCATGGGATGCGACTCCCGCAGCCACAAAGGCGACCCAGATCAGGGGAAGCACCCTGGCCGGGATGCGGCGCGCGGGTCCGGTGTCCGCCGATGCGCCTGGGAACAGAACGATCTGGGCCGCGAGATAGAGACTGAGGATCGCGCCGACATCCGCTCCCTCGATCACGCATAGTCCGACGAGGCCGCCAGCCACGGTGTAGCGGGCCCAAACCCGGCGGGATCCCGGAGTGGGGAGTGCCGCAAGGGCGAGCAGGGCGAAAGCCGCCGCGGCGGCGCGGGATCCGAGTCCCCAGGCGGCATGCGAGAGGAAGTTGGTGTTCAACGCGGCGGCGAGTCCGGCGACTGCACCCACGGCGGGGTCGAACCCCCGGGAGCGGCAGTACACACCGACGGACATAGCGAGCAGCAGCAGGGACAGGGGCGCTACGAACTTGCCGAACAGGACGGGGCCGCAGATCAGGTACAGGAGATTGCTGAACGACGGCTGAAGCGGGAGCGCCGCACCTCCGAGCCAGACGGTGGGGGACCAGCTGCCCTGGAGGAAATGATCCCAGCGTCCCTCCGAGTAGGCGGACATCAGTCCCAAGGGGGCATCATTGGAGAAGGCCATCCGTCCCGGGAGCCAACTGTCGTGCCAGAGCCATCCGAGGACTGCGGCCCAGAGGACGAATCCCATCAGGTGGACGGGACGTTGGCGGAGGAAGGGCATGAGGGTGCGCGCGAAGGGTGGCTTCGATGGCGGAGAGGGAGTCGCTGCACTTCACGTGCAGCGACAGGCGGCTTTCGGATCCGATTAAGGATTCGAAACGAGGTGGTCGCGCAGGCTGGGATTGGCCTTCCAAAGCGCCTGCACGTAGATCGCCTGCAGTTCCGGATCGGCCGCGCCGAGATCCGTGGCGATGGACAGGAGTTCCCGGCGCGTCATGCCGTAGTTGAACTCAATCCGCGATGCGGCCGCTTCTGCCAGTTTTGCACGTTCCACATTGCCCGCCCGCTCGGCGTCGATGCGGGCTTGGATGAGGGCACTCGATGCCGGCGTGACGTCATCTCCGTTGTAAAGGGAAACGGGGGCCTTGGGATCGATGTCGTGGATCGCCTTCTCCAAGGTGGGGCGAGTCCACGCCTTATCGGGAACCTCCAACGCTTCGCGCAGCGCGGGTAGTGCAAAGGCGCCGTTTGGACCGAGTTCCGCCAGGGCTTGTGCGGCTTCCTGAAGTGCGTCGTGGGCGGGGTTTGGCGTGTACCCGATTTGCTCCATCGGCGTGAAGGCCTTGGGATTCTTCAGGAAGGGCACCAACCGGTCCGGCGCCAGCGTCTTGAGCGCCTGGGCGACTTCAAAGGAGCCTCCACGGCCCAGGGCTGCTGTGAGGTCGGGAACATAGTCACGACCGGCGTCCCCGAGGGTCGCGATGTGGGCGGCGACGGCGTCTGCGGTACGGGTGCTCTTCAAGCCGGCTCGGAGATCCTCCGGAGTGGGGGATCCGGCTTTAATCTGCTGAAGCAAACGCTGGTCGGCGTCCCACGTGTTGGCTGCAGCGGCGACGTCGCGGTTTTGTATCCGCTGATCGGGGTCGATCGATGCGATTGCGAGGAGGACCTCCTCGCGAAGTCGGGGGTCCGTGGCCCGCTCCGCGAGTTCCTGGAGCGCGGGCAGGCTTCCCCGGGCGACGTCTCCAAGATCGGCGAGAGTCTGGACCGCTCCGAACCGATTCACGTCGTCGAGCCACCGTTGATTCACCGGAGTCATGTCGGTGGTGTTATCGGTGACCACGGGTTTGTAGTGGGAAGGATCTCGAAGCTCGGGAAGTTTCAAATGACGTTCCAGAATGGGGCGGAATTCCCCGGGATCCTCACCGGGAAGACGCACCAGCGTGCGGACAAGGAACAGTTCCCGATTGGGTTCAGCGTCCTGCAACCCTTGCCGTAGGAGTTCGGTGGTATTTGCCAACAATTCGGGATGAAGCTCCATCAGATGCACGATCACCCCGGAGTCCCCGAAAGTGGCGGACGTTGTGGGGTCGGCAAGGTATCCCATCAGGTCCTGAATCTGGGCAGTCCCGGGATCCAGCGAGACGAAGAGGCTGACGACTTCGTCGTGATGAGACGACAAACGGCCTGCCCGAAGGAGCGTCATCAATTCGGGGAGGGTGCCCTGCGCTGGAGGCCCTATCACGCGCAAGGCCTCAAGAGAGAGGGAGAGAGGTTGCCATTGCTGAATCAGATCGCCCTTTGGCCGCAGGGTTTCGCGGAGTTCCTCCATGATCATGGGAACTGCAGCGGCCGCGTGAGAGCCCAGTTCCCGGATGGCCGCGTGGATGGACTCCCGGGGCATTCGCCGGCTTTGCGGTTGGCGGATGGCAGCTCGCAGCCGTGCGATGGCCTCCTCCAGAGTCGCTGGGTCGTCCAGCGGATCCACACGGGTTCCGGCCACGGATTCCGCGGAGATGGATTCGAGCGCGAGGGCATTGGAATCGGAACCCTGGGACTGCGGAAATGGGAAGTAGGCCCCGGTCCTGGCTGCGGATCCCGAGCGGAGATGGAGGGCGGTCCCCACGGTGGTCAGGATCAGCAACGTCAGGGCCGCTGCGATCGGCGCAGGTCCCTTGGTGAAGATGGCCAGGAAGGTACTCCAAAGGGACAGCGACGCTCCGGCAGTCGTGGCGGCCACGGCGGACGACACGGTGCTGATGCAGGAGGTGGGCGCCGCCGCGACCGCCCGGTCGGTCATCAGCCAGACCAGCGCGCCGGCGGACAGTGTGATCCCCCGGGCGCCCAAGGACTGCCGGAGCTTCATCACCGCCCGTCCCACCCGCATCTTGGCCGCAGCTTCGCTGACCCCGAGTCGGATCCCGACGTCGCGCAGGGGGAGTTGCTGGAAGAAGCGAAGCAACAAGGCGAGGCGATCCGGTTCCTGAAGTTCCAACAGGGCCTCATCGAGATGGGGTGCGACCTGCTGCCAGGCCGTTTCGGTGGCGGTGTCGCGGGTCATGGAATTCTGGAGAGCGGCCTCGGTTTCCCGGGCGCGGCGGCGGCGTTCCGCCCGGAGAGACTCGGAGGCGAGATGACAGGTGGTCCGGTGGAGCCATCCCACCAGGCTTCCGGTCGCCTGAAGGGAGGAGGCCTTTCGGGCGAGCAGGCAAAAGACGCCCTGGGTGATGTCCTGGGCCATCGCGGGGTCACCGGACCGCCGCAGTGCCGTGGAGTATACGTGGTTCACATGGCGCCGGAGCAGATCCGTGAACGCGGCCTCGGATCCGGCGGCATACGATTTCAGCAGGTCCCAGTCGTCCATGTTCACCAACTCAATGGCCGCACTCCGCCGGAAGTAACAGGGAAAATTCGGGCAGGGGGACAGGCTAAAGCCTGCACTACGAACGCAGGTTCGTAGTCCAGCCTTCAGGCTGTCCGGATCTGGGAGTGCGGGCAGCCCCGCTGCCGCTCTGGATTTGCGTCCAGGCCGCAGGATGCGCGTGCATGCCCGTCACCAGCGTGGGTCGCGAAACAGGCTGAAGCCTGCACTAAGAACGGAGGTTGGTAGTCCAGCCTTCAGGCTGTCCGTCGCGGTCAGTCCCTGTCATGACGTAGCCATGTCGATTCGTTGCCTGGCGGTCCTGGTGGCCGTCGTGTTCTCCGGAGTTTCGAATGCGGCGGCTCCGGCGCGTCCGCCCGGTCCCTCGCTCCCCGGACTGAAGCCCGACGGATCTGTTCTGCTGCCGAATCAGTGGTCTCTGCGTCCCGCCGGCAAGCAGGTGCGCCTCGGGGATTTTCCAGTCAACCTTGCCGTCCATCCCGGGGGCGCCTACGTGGTCGCCCTGCACGCGGGCTATGGGGAGCACGAACTCGTCGCCGTAGCGGTTCCGTCGGGCAAGGTCGTCTCGCGGGTCATGTTGCCGCAGGCCTTCTACGGACTGGCCTTCTCCGCGGACGGTTCCCGGATCTTCTGCAGTGGGGCGGCGGACGAAGTGGTGCACGAATTCCGCTTTCGCGACGGCCATTTTTCGGAACCGAGGCTGCTCGCGGTGCATGATCCGTCGACGCGCGGCGTGCCGGGAGGAGTGGCGTTGTCTGCGGACGGGACGCGACTGTATGCCGCGGATGTCTTTGGACAGGACGTTGCCATGGTGGACGTCCAGGCCGGCCGCGCCACCGGACTCGTGCCGTTCCTTGCGGGCGTGGCGCCCGTGGATCTCACCCAGACGCGACTTTCAACCAACCTGGATGTCGCCGCCGCGGAGAAGCGTCCGGCGGCGCTGCGCGATACGACCCCTCCGGACGCCCCGTTCCCGTATGCAGTGGTCCTCGATGATGCACGGCATCGTCTCTATGTGAGCCTCTGGGCGGCGGCCTCCGTCGCGGTCGTGGACCTTCAGTCCAATGCCGTGGTGGCCCGATGGCCCGTGGGGGAACATCCCAACGAAATGCTGCTCACCCGCGATGGCGGGCGTCTCCTGGTGGCCAATGCCAATTTGAACACGGTCACGGTTCTCGATACCGCCACGGGACAGGCCCTCGAAACCTTGTCCGCTGCGATGTCGGCGGAGGCGCGTCCGGGTTCGACTCCGAACAGCCTGGCCCTGTCGCCGGACGAGCAGTTCCTGTTTGTCGCCAATGCCGGGAACAACAACGTGGCGGTGTTTGCGATGGAGAAGCCGGGAAGAAGCCGCTCGCTCGGCTTCATTCCGGTGGGCTGGTACCCCACGAGCGTTCGCGTGACTCCGGATGGCAGGCACCTGCTGGTTGCCAACGGGAAGGGGGCCACCTCGCGCTCCAACCGGCATGGACCCCAGCCCAACCAATCGGCGCCCGATACGGTTCGCGAGTACATTGGTGGTTTGTTGCAGGGAACCTTGAGCATCATCCCGCTTCCGGCGGCGGCCAAAATGGAGGAGGAGATGAAGCGGCACTCCGGGCGGGCCTTTGAGTGCAGTCCGCCCCCGGCGCTGGCGCAGAAACCGACGCGGCGGGGTCGGGAAAATCCGGTGCCGTCCTCCGTCGGGGGACGCAGCCCGATCCGGCACGTGATCTACGTGATCAAGGAGAACCGGACCTACGACCAGGTGTTGGGGGACATGAGTGAGGGGAACGGAGATGCCTCGCTGTGTCTGTTTCCGGAGACGGTGACTCCCAACCACCACGCCCTCGCGCGTGAGTTTGTCCTGCTCGACAACTTTTATGTGGATGGCGAGGTGAGCGCGGACGGCCACGAGTGGAGCGTGGGGGCCTATGCGACGGATTTCGTCGAGAAGACCTGGCCGCTCAATTACGGACACGGTTCCGGCGGGAAGGTTCCCTATCCCAGCGAGGGGAAGTTTCCGGCGGCACGTCCGGCCAGTGGATACCTCTGGGACCGGGCCCGCGAGGCCGGGGTGAGTTACCGGTCCTACGCGGAATTCATCAACGCCGCGGACGATCCCACGCAGCCGGCGACAACCCGCGTGGCGTCGCTCCAGGACCACTTTGATCCGTGGTACCGTCCGTGGGACATGACCTATCCCGACGTTCGGCGGGCGGGGCGTTTCATCGAGGAACTGCATCGCTTTGAGCGGGAGGGCGAGATGCCGCGGCTCCAGATTGTCCGGCTCCCGAATGATCACACCTACGGATCGGCGACCGGCCGCCTAACACCGCAGTCCATGGTGGCTGACAATGACCGCGCGCTCGGCATGGTGGTCGAGGCGGTCAGCCGGTCCAAATTCTGGCCGACGACGGCGATTTTCGTCTTGGAGGATGACGCCCAGAACGGTCCGGATCATGTCGATGCCCACCGGTCCATTGCCTTCGTCGCCAGTCCCTATGTGAAGCGGCACTCCCGGGATTCCACGATGTATTCCACCTGCTCAATGCTTCGCACGATGGAGCTGATTCTCGGACTCAAGCCCCTGACGCAGTTTGACGAGGCGGCGGCCCCGATGTTTGGCGTGTTCCAGTCGCGTCCCGACCTGCGGTCCTTCGCGGCGCTCCCTCCGCGCGTCAGCGTCTCGGAAACCAATTCCCCGGCGGCGTGGGGCAGCGCGATGTCGGACAAGATGGATTTCTCCCACGAGGACGCGGTGGATGACCTGGCCCTCAACCGGGTCCTCTGGCACGTCGTGAAGGGCCCGGACCGCCCCATGCCCGCTCCGATTCGGGCGGCGTTCGTGCGGGGTGGCGGGGATGATGACGACTGAGGCCGACCGAGGCAGACGCCCCTCAGCGGTGGATGGGGGCTTCCCCGGGCCGACGGAACCGCGCCGCCCCACGGTGGTGAAGGCGGCGCGGCTCGAACCTCAGGATTGAGTGGAGGGCAGGGGCGAGGCGGCCCCGACGAACGAGTGCGGTAGACGCGCGGTGCTCCAGTCCGATCACTTGATCGGCTTGTAGCTGAACTTCTGTCCGCCGATGGCGGCCCCCACGGAGGCGCCCGCGATGGGGAGGGTGAACACCGCGACTCCCTGGTCGTATTTGGCGTTGGTGGAAACCCCGGAAGCAGCGACCGAGGCCTTGGCGCCCGCGCTCATTTCGTACTTGGACTGCTTGAAGGATTTCAGGGCGTCGGCGGTTTCGAAGAAGATGATCTCGGAGAACGTGCCGCCGCCCACCTGGGCTCCAACACTGATGGCGGTCATTTTCACCGTGCCGGTCGGTTTGCCCTTCTCGAACAGCAGGCCGTCGCCGTGTTCACCCGCGATGATGAATCCGCCTCCGCCCACGGACGGCAGCACGGCATAGCCGGCGGCTTTCGCGAGAAAGTTCGTCAGACCCGGATCGGCGGAGGTGAAGTTTTGGATCGCCTCGGCCGCCTTGGTCTTCAGGTCCTCCGCCTGAAGCGGACAGGCCAGGGTGCAAGCCAGCGCGAGGGTGGTGAGGAGGGAGGAGACAAGGGATTTTCGGTTCATGGGATTTGTTTTGGGATTGGTTGGAAACAAAAGGGGACCGTCTGGTCGCGGCCTATTGGGCCGGGATGGTGACGAGTGGCAGCTTCTCACTGCTGCCAGCATCAGTCAGCGTAAAGAAGAACATGACGGCCGTCAGTGCCCGTTTGGTCTTCCAGTCGCTGTTCTCGACCCAATACCAGTGATCCCGATACTGGACGGAGGCAAACGCGTTGGTGGGTTTCTCGCGGCCGCTGTGGATGCGCACGGGGTCGGGACGGGAATGCGGGGCCGACGTTTCCAGGGTAGGGAAGGCGCTTTGGTCCCGGCGATGGTCCTCCGGGACGTCGATGTAGCTGGAGAAGGCCTGCATGATCTGGAGCAGGGAACGGCTGTTGACGGCCATTTCCCCCTCCGCGCCCCGGATGGGGGAGTAGTTGAGGATGAACCGCTGGCGGCCCGGGGTCAGGTTCAGCAGACGGCGCACTTGGTTCTCCTTTTCGAGGATCTCCGGGGCGACGTCCGAATCCCGGAAGAACACCATGGCCACCGACGAATTCGTCCGCACCTGTTCCACCCGCATCCCGATGGCACCCGCCAATTGGATCTCCCGCATCAACTCCAGCGCCTGGATGAATTCCGGATCGGCGTCCCGCATCACTCCGCCGTTCACCGAGCGGTTCCGGACGCCATTCAGGGATTCCACGGTGAGTCCCAGCAGGAAATCCGCCGGATAGCCGGACTGCAGCATGAAGAAGACGTTCTTTGGATCGATGGGGGTGATCAGTCCCCGCAGGAACTTTTCCCCGGTCATGGGCACATAGGTGATCGTGGGCCGGTCGGTGTAGATCGCCTGGCCGCCGAGGGTGCCGAAGCTGCCGTTGATCGCACTGGAGGACGAAAGCGTGCCGCCGACGGAAACCCCGGTCTGGAGGGAATAGCCGCTGACGATGGAGGCCACGTCCACGAAGACGGGAAGGTCCATGTACCGCAGTTTGACGATGTTGAGCAGCGTCTGTTGTTTCCACGAATCGGCGATGGCCGCGCTGTAATCGTACCGGTCGACGGCCACCGTCTTCGGACCGAGGTGGTGGCATCCGGACAGGGCTGGAAGGAGGGCGAGTAGGAGTGGGATTGTCCTGGGGCGGAGCATTGTGGTTCGGACCGAAATCCCGGGCGGTCTGGGAACAAACCACCGGGATCCCGAAGGGGCCCACGATTGCGACCCGGACGGGGAAATCAATTCAGGAAAGTGGGTGTGGGCGACCGCGGGAACCCCGGGACGGTTCCTCTGCGGGACGGCCTGGGTACCGCCCTGCACCTGCTGGAAACGCGGTTTGTAGTGCAGCCTTCAGGCTGTCCCCGTTCGCCCGCGGTCGGGACCCAGGCTCTTTTTTCCGAGGGGGGCCGGGAAGGTGAAGGGACTGAAACCCGGAGCACCCGCCGGGGCGCGATGATTCCATTAAACAAAAAGGGCCGTCCCAGAGGACGGCCCGAATGCACAGGCTGTGGATGCCTCAATTGCCGGGCGCCGGAAGGCTTTCCAGTTGCTGCAGGCGTTTCATCGCCTCCATGGCCTTGAGGGACGAGTAATTGATGCCGGCTGCGTTCAAGCTGCTGCCCTGCTGGAAGGGGAATTCTGGCAGTGTGACGAGGAACTGCTTCAACTTCTCCTGCACGGGCACGAACAGCCAGATGTTGTCGGCGTACCAGCGCATGTAGAGCTGCGACTCGCGTGGGGCCTTTTCGTATGGGTCTGCGCGCAGGTTCACGATTTCGGGCCAGCCGGGGACGTCGCGGGTTCCGGTGGCGATGTTTCCGTTCACGACGGCAAAGGACACCTTCCAGTCGTTCCAGCGCACGGCATTCAACTCGCCGCCCTGGCCGAAGTAGAAGATCTCCTCGCGCGGACCTTTCTTCACCTCGCCCTTGAAGTAGGGGAGGAAGTTGTAGCCGTCGAGGTGGACCTTGAAGTTCTTGCCATTGGCCGAATATCCCGACTTCAACTTCTCCACGATGTTGGGCTCGCCCGCGGCCGCGAGCAGGGTGGGCAGCCAGTCCTCCTGGGAGAAGATGTCGTTGATGATGGTGCCGGGTTTGATGACACCGGGCCACCGCACCAGCATGGGCACGCGCATCCCGCCCTCCCAGGTGGTGCCTTTTTCGCCGTGGAACGGGGTGGTGCCGCCGTCGGGCCAGGTCGCGGTCTCCGCGCCATTGTCGGTGCCGTACACCACGATGGTATTGTCGGCGATGCCGAGGTCGTCCAATTGCTTCAGCACCGCGCCCACCATGTCATCGTGTTCCACCATGCCGTCCGGATAGAGGCCGATCCCGGTGCGTCCCTGGGACGACTTCTTCAGGTGGGTCCACACATGCATGCGGGTGGTGTTGAACCAGACGAAGAACGGTTTGGCATCCGCGACCGACTTCGCCACGAACTTTTGTTCCGCGTCGAAGATTTCGAGGTCCACAGTGGGCATGCGTTCCGTGGTGAGCGGACCGGTATCCTGGATCTTCTGTCCGCCCTTCCCATCGGACCACGTGTGCAGCACGCCCCGGGGTCCGTACTTTTTCTTAAACTCCGGATCCTTCGGGTAATAGTAGGTCTCCGGTTCCTCCTCGGCGTTGAGGTGGTAGAGGTTGCCGAGGAATTCGTCGAATCCGTGCACCGTCGGCAGGTGCGTGTCGCGGTCGCCGAGATGGTTCTTGCCGAACTGCCCGGTGGCGTAGCCCTGGACCTTGATTAGATCGGCGATGGTGGGCGCCCAATCCGGGATTCCCTGGGGCGAGCCCGGCATGCCGATGGTGAGGAGTCCGGTGCGGAAGGGATGCTGGCCCAGAATGAAGGAGGCGCGGCCCGCGGTGCAGCTCTGCTGGGAATAGGCGTCGGTGAAGAGCGCGCCCTCCCGGGCGATGCGGTCGATGTTGGGCGTCTTATAGCCCATGACGCCGAGGCTGTAGGCGCTGATGTTGTGAATGCCGACGTCGTCACCCCAGATCACCAGGATGTTGGGCTTTTTGTCCGCGGCGCGGAGCGGCAGGACCGCGCTGGCCAGGGCCAGCAGGGCAATGAGGAGCGTCGGGACGTGGAAACGGGATCTTGAGGGCATGGCGGGAGGCGTTGTTGGTTGGTCGTCCGTGTTTCGTAGACCGGGCTCGGACGACGGTTCGTGCGGAGCTTTGGGAACTTTGCCCGGGGGGCCAAGCAGTAATTGGCAATTCAAACCCAGTTGGTGGGCGAGGTTTGGGGCGAATCGGTCCGTCGAAGGCGGGTGGGCATTACGGCCTTCGATTTGAGTTCGCGGACGAGGTGCGATTGGTGGCCGGAGCAGTCTTGTTCACCCCGGGAACGGTGACGTATTGGACCCCGGACTTCCAATCGAGGTTCAAGGAGACGGGCGGGTTCGGATCCGAGGGCTCCCCGGAATTCGGGTGCGGCTCAAAGAGGAGGCTGCTCTCCGTGGATTCCAGCGGGTTCCAGAATCGGGAATTCCATCCGTCGAGGCTTCGAAGCCGGAGGACCATGCCGGACCGCTGCAGCCAGGACGCGGAGGTTCGCTCGGGTTGGTAGGTGAGAAGGATGCGCCACGGAGATTCCCAAGGCCAGGGAACCTGAATGGCCAGATCCTGTCCCGGCTCGCAAATCGGGGTGAAACCTCTGCCCCTGTTGAGTTCCGGATTGGGGGAAACGCTGCTTTCCGAACGCGTCTTCCACGACCCGAGTTCAAGTGTCTGAATCTCGACCGCCTGCAGGAAGAGGGCGTTGGAGGAACGGTTGTGGATTCGGAACCCGGCGTATCCGAGGGGAATTCCGTGGGTGCTGCCCAGAAAGAAGATGGAAGGTGGAGTCGGCGCGCCGGGGTTTGCCCGGGGAAGTGCGGTCCCGAGAAATCCAATCGCTGCGACGGAGACAACTCCCAGTCCGATTCGCGCCCAGATCCCTGGCATTGGGCTAGGGACACAGTGCCCGGCGGGGGTGTTCAAATCAGGGCCTGTGTCCGTGTGCGGACAGACTCCCGGGATTGGATCACGGCCGCGAGGAAAGGGGCGACAGGTAGGGGATTCCTGGTCCCGCCCTGGCAGGGGATCCTGAAGATCTTTCCGCGGGATTGGGAAGATTCTGGTTCCTCCCCGGCACCATCGGGACTGTGGGAATCAATTCCTGGACCAGCGTCCAGTCGGTGTATTGCACCGAATCCCAGTCCCGCGCGTTCCAGACCCTCCAGCTCCGCGCCTGCATCACCCTTCTGACCTTGGCGAGCCAGGATCCAGGTTTCGCTTCCGATTGGTACTGAACGCGGGCGCGCCAGAACGGTTCCTGCGGTAGGGTGATTTCAAATACGGAGTTGGATCCCACCTCACAGACCGGCGTGAACTCGATCCACGGGGCACGGCTCCCCAAGAGGTGCAGCGGTTCATACTGCTTCGTCGCGGGTGAGTCGGAGGACGCCGTTTGCACCTCCATGGTCTTCAGCAGAAGGGCGCGGGAGCCCCCGTTGGAGATACGAAACGCCACGTTGGAGGGAGAAGCCCCGGCGCCCGTTCCCAGCAAGACAAGCTGTGGCGCTGGGTCCGGCTTGAGGGGCGGGCGTGGGACGCGCGCCTGAGAGGCGAAGAACCCGGCTACTCCGGCCAACGCCACTCCGGTCATCCAGCGGACTGGTCGCAACGGACGAGATCGGAGAGGCATGGGAAATCGCCGGCCTCTCCATTGCTGAAAGTCCTCACGGGCCGGCCAGCCCTTGATTCCTAATCAAGGCTTGGAATCCGTACCGGGGACCGCGGACGGCACCGGAGCCGGGGCGGGAGTCAGGCTCGGGGTCGCCGGGGTGGATGGCGTCGTGTGGCTCGGGTTCTTCGAGGCCTTGCTCTTGGAGTCCCGGGCGTTGTGCTGGGTGTGGGAATCCTTGGCCTTCTTGGTCTTTTCCTTCTTCGCGGTCTTCGATTGTTTATGGGCGTGTTCTGGCTTCGGGTCCGAGTGGCCGTTGCCGAGACCGGTGCCGTCGGATTGCGTCGTTTTGGCGTGGTCGGGAACTGCGTTCGTCGAGTCGGCGGCGAACAGGGCGGTGCTGGTGGCGAGGGCGAGCAGGAGAGCTTTCATGTTTAAAATGGGCAGGGAGACTTACTGACCCGTGGAATTTGGCAATTTTTCATTTTTGGGAGAGGGGGAGTTGGTCATTCGTCATTGGGGGGCCAGTCTTCAGTCCAGGGGGGGATTCCAATGACCAAGGACGAGTGACCAAGGACCAATTCCCCCCTTTCACCCCCCCGAAATCGTTTGCTCGGGCCAGAGCTTGAGGAAGGCCTGTTGCGCCTCGCGGTCCGGGACGTCGAGGCGCCGGAGATCCTCCAGGAATCGCGGGGGATATCCGGGTTCGAGGCTGAGGACTTCCACGGAGAAACCTTCGACGCGGAAGACGGCCCGCCACGCACCGCAGCCGACGACGCGGCGGTCGGGGCCCCGGGCGCGGATTCTTCGGGTGCGCTGGACCGAAGGGTCCCGTCCGAGCAATTCGATCAGGCGCGGACGGAAGTCCACGGCCCAGTGTTCGCGCAGCCATTCGGCCTGGGTAATCGCCAGCGCCGTGAATCCCACCTGGAATCGGGGGGGCTCCTGATGGGCGACGGCGATGTCGTCCGTCCAGCCGCCGGACTCGCCGGGGAACGCGTCGTAGGCCGGAATGTAGGGCTTGATGTCGAGGATTGGCGTGCCGTCCATCAGGTCACAGGGACCGATACGGAGGCGCAGGCGTTCCACTCCGAACAGGCGTACCGGGGTCAGTCCGATGGGATTCGGACGGTGCGGTGAGCGGGTGGCAAACAGTCCGCGACGCCGGGAGGGGCCACGCGGGGGCATGACCATCGGACGCCATGAGGTGTTTCGGTGAAACCACGACAGAAGCCAGATGCGGGTGAATCCCGAAAGGTCCGCCACGGCGCGGTCGAATCCGGAGCCGGGAAGCAACTCCACCACATTGTGCTCCTCCACCGCTTCGTCGGGTTGGTGCAGCGTCTGGAACTTGACCTGCTTCGGGGCGCGGATGAATCCGATGGGCCGCACCGTCAGTTGCTGAAGGTCGGACGGAACCTCGGGGCCGGAAGCCATTCGTAAGGATGGTCGCGCGGCCTTGGCGAGAACAAGAACGGGTTCAATCGCGGATCACGCGAATGGTGCCGTTCCGATCAACCAGGTGGACCTGGGGTTCGCCGTTGCCGGCGACAGAACCGCCGGGCGGGTTGGTCAGGACCGGAAAGTCGGATTCGACCTTCCCGAAGTCGGAATGGATCTCGATGCGCGGATTGAGTCCGGACGGGAGGCGGACTTCGAGGGGGGCGAAGCTCGTTTCGGCGACGAGGTTGGTCAGGGCTGCGGACCGGGCTCGAACGTGGAGGCTCCCATTCTGGTTTCGCGCGGTGATGGCGGGACCGTCCGTATCGAGTTGGAGGGGTGCGAAGGAAGTGTCCGCGATCACGGGGCCATGCAGTTCGGTACCGACAATCCGGCCGTTGCGGTTCTCGAGGCTGGTCCTTCCGGAGATGTTGCGGACCTCAATCGGGGCGAAGGACGTGCTGGCCTCCAGTTCGGAGGCCCCGGAGACTTGGATGGATCCGTTGCCATTCTTGAGGCGTGCAGGTCCTGAGATGGATTCCGCCTTGAGGGCGCCGAATCTAGCCTTGGCGTCGAGGGATCCGCGGATTTCGAGGGCCTCGATCGAGCCGTTTGAGCTCGTCAGTTTTGCGGGACCCGTGCGATGCACCCGCAGGCTGCCAAACGAGGCCTCAGCGGTAACGGTTCCCGCGATGTCCTCAATGGTCAGCTTTCCGTTGGAGGCCCGTGCGGAGACGTCCGAGGCAAATCCTTCAATTTCAACCGGACCGAATCCGTTGGACGCGTGAACCGTAACGTGGCGCGGCACCCGGACTTCGAGATCGGACTGAACGCTGGCGTGCCGGCCTGGATTGGCAGGGTTGAACTCGATGTGGAGGGCCGACCCGTTGGTCGTGGAAGTGATGGATGCCGATTCGGCAACCCCATTGCCGGTGATGGAATCTCGGGCCTTTACTCGGATGGTGCTCGTCCAGGACCAGGGCCCGGAGTCGGATCCGACGATGCGGAGTTTTCCAAACCGGTTGACCACCTCGAGTTCGCGGACGTCGCCGCCGATGTCGCCATGGCTTGAGATTTCGGTCGCGAAGTTGAAGTCCTGCGAATGACTCCAGCCTTCGGAATCGGATCCCGAACGGGACTTGCCGGTTTCGATGTGAATGCAGCCGCAAAGGGGAATGGCGAGGGAGATTGCGAGGAACGACTGGGTCAGGTTCATGGAGTGGAGGTGCTCACCGGTATTGGCTCTTCCCATTACCCGGCCGCGCTTGAAAAGTTTCATTCCGGGAGAGAATTGGAATGTCAATGTTGCTTGACATGTGACAAGGTTGCTTTACATCCCGTCCCGGAATTCATCATGAAAAGCTCCTCCAATCTCTTGCCGGAACCGGTGCAGATGTCGGTCCGGGAATCCCTGCGGCTGAATGTCTGGGCGTTGGTTTCCGTGGTGGCCGCAGGCGTCGCCCGGGGGTGGCTGCAGTCTCCGGGGTTGGGCGGGGCGGCGCGCGTTGCGGTCGCGCTGCTGCCGATCCTGCCCGGCCTTCTCTATGGACACTCCCTATGGCGATGGATCCACGGGCTCGACGAGTTGCAGCGGCGGACTCAGTGGGAGGCGGTAGGCGGGGCTGCGTTGGGGATGTTGCTGGTCACGCTGGGGGCGGACTTGCTCCGGGGAGCCGGATTTGGACCGGGGCTGAATTTTGGTTGGGAGGGGTATTTCGTCCTGACGTTTTTGTTCTATGTCGTGGGAATCCTGGTGGCCCACCGGCGCGTCCGATGAAAAATCGTCTCCGGGAATTACGCTCCCAGAAGGAATGGTCGCAGGGGGATCTCGCCGAGAAACTGGGAGTCTCCCGCCAGACCATCAACGCCATCGAGACTGAAAAGTACGACCCCAGTCTTCCTCTGGCCTTCAAGATCGCCCGGTTATTCCGGGAATCGATTGAGTCCGTGTTCAGCGAGGACGGCGCGGCTCCGAAAGGACGGGGCTGAACCTGTCAGGGCTTCCGGGGTCCCTGGGTGACCTCGGCGCGGGCGATGGTGATGATGTCGCCGGTGCGGGTCTTGAACATCACCATGACGTCGTCACCGCCGACTTCCTTGGCGAGGAACGCCCGGCCGTCGTGAAGTCGGACGAGGTCGGGGTTGCGATTGAACCAGGGGTTGTCGGTGGGCTTCCACGCCGCGGGGATCGCGCCCTTCGTTTCACAGAGTTCGCAGGCAGTCTTTCCCGTCCCGTTGCACGTTTTGCAGGGGATGACCTGTCGTCCGCCGCAGGTGGGACAGGGCCCCAGGTTCACCACCGTCCTTCCCTGCGCCACCCAGACTTCTCCGGCGTGCCCTTCGTTGATGTTGGCGGTTCCGCCGCCGGGTAGCTTGATCACGGCCGCCATGCCGCCGTGCAGCTTGTCCGGCACCCAGGTTCCCTGGTTTCTCTTTAGGCAACGTCCCGGGCAGGCGAGGTAACCGGCCTTGCACCCCGGGGCGACGCAGGGGACCTGGCCCTGGCCGTTGCACTCGAAGCAGGACTGTTCTCCCGGACCCGGTGGCCGGGGTTGGGGTGAAGAGGCCGCAGCGGCGATGGTGGTCTTTGATGCCGGGGATTTCGTCTTGGGCTTTCCGCCCGTCGCTCGCCGTTTCTCCTCCAGTTTTCGGGTGAGTTCGATTTCGGTCGGGTCCGAACCGTCCACCTCATTGGCCCCGGCCGCGACAACCACCGGTTCACCGGACCGGGTGCCTTTGTCGGTTGTATCGGTCTTATTGCATCCGGTGACCCCGAACGCGATGAGGGCGGCGACGAGCGGTGGAAGAATCGGGAAGCGTCCGAGGGGGTTCATGAGCTCGAGTGCGGGGGTTGGGTGGGTGGTTCCTCCCCGCGAGGGCGTTGGGGAACTCGCTGCGGGACGTTGCCGAACGGACCGGGGAGGGTCAACGGCCGGGTCACCCGCGTGAATTCTTTCGCGACCACAATTTGATTCCCGTGGCCAGGCCGACAAAGGCGGCGATCCCGGCAAGTCCCGTCAGGTTTTCCCGGAGCGTGGGTGGAAAGATCAGGAAGTACCCGGCGTCCTTGACCAGCGCCGCAAAGCTCGAGACGCAAAAGGGCATCAGGTACAGCCGCAGGATCTGCCACCGGTCCAGGGACGTGGTTCCATGGCTGGACGTCCGGGTGCTGATGAGCAGCGCTGTTCCAATGATGGCGCTGAGTCCCAGGGAGGTCAGCCAGAGCCGGAGGCTGGGGTCGAAGTGATGGGCGACGTTGGTGACGTACCAAATGGCGTAACACCAGAGGATCGTCCGGCCGCGGGAAAGTCCGGCCAGGTATTGAAACGGGAAGGAAAACTGCGCGGGTAAGCCGGAGAACACGCTGCACGGAACCGTCAACAAGTCCGGTCGTTTTCTCAAGTCCGGTCGCCTCGCCTGCCATTTCTGGAGGC
This sequence comes from Verrucomicrobiota bacterium, assembly GCA_046346705.1. Classification (GTDB taxonomy): domain Bacteria; phylum Verrucomicrobiota; class Verrucomicrobiia; order Limisphaerales; family UBA9464; genus UBA9464. The sequence continues at coordinate 119,856 of JAXMHR010000005.1, forward strand.
CCTTCTGCGGGTCGCCACGGATTTGGGCCTTTCTGCCCCGGAATCGGGCTGGATCGCCGACGGGTGGTTGTCGATGGGGGAGAAGAAGGCAGCGTGTGCGCGTCCCCGCCGCCCTGTTGAGTCATCTCCGAATCCGCCCAGCCCCGGACCGCCATGTTTCTCAAAGAGATTGAATCCCATCCCGCGGAAGGCATTACGCGGGTAGCCCTCGAAAAGCTGCGCAACGATGGCAACGCGATTCCCGACATCCTCCACCTGTTCCGCTTCAAGCGTCGCAGTACGGATCATCTGGTTCGCTTTACGGAGGAGGTCATGCACGGCCCGTCGCCGTTGTCTCCAGGACTGCGGGAACTGATCGGCGCCTACTTTTCCAAAATGAACCAATGCTCCTTTTGCAGCGACGCACATGCGGCAGCCGCGTCGGAGTTTTTGGAGGAGGGGTTGGTCGGAGAAGTCCTGAACGACCTGGAGACGTCCCGGTTGGATGAAGCCCACAAGGTGCTGTTTCGCTACATCGGCAAGCTGGCGAAACATCCCGAGCGGGTCGTGGCTTCGGACATCGACGGTTTGAAGGCGGCAGGGTGGAGCGAGGAGGCCATCTACGACGCATTGACCGTGGCGTCCGTCTTCAAGTTCTACAACACGTGGAACAATGGTTCCGGGGTGCAGAACATGCGCGAGGTGGATTACCTGTACAGCGGGCGCGTCCTCAACACCCTCGGCTACTGCATGGATTTCCGCTTGTCGCGGCTGATTCGGCTCACGGTGGTGAGGTTTCGTGCAGTGGCGGCCATCTTCCTTCCCAGGCGGGCCGAACGCAGGGGGAACGGGGACTGGGACACGGGAAAGCCGGAACCGGAGATTCCGGCCTGACCCGCTCCCACCCGGACGGAGCGCATGCGGCCGACCGGATTCTCTCGCTCCCAGTGAAGCCAGTGCGTCTTAGCGCCCTTGCGGCCCTTCTCCTTGTCCTGATTGCGTATTGGGCGGCGCAACCACCGACCGTGAGTCCGGCGGAACGGGAATCCCTCGCCCAGCGATTCCGCTTTACCCGGATCCCGTTGCCGGAGCGGGAAGGGCACCCCGCCTACCGGCAGGTGCGCCAGGTTCACCCCAGTCTGGAGCGGATTTCGGCCTGGGTGTCGTCGGTGGGCGCGGCGGCCACCCTGGCGGATGTCGACGGCGACGGATTGCCCAACGATGTGATCCTGGTGGATCCCCGGACGGATGAGGTGACGGTGTTTCCCGTGCCCGGCACCGGGGACCGGTACCGATGCTTTTCGCTGGATCCAGCCTGTTGGCCTGCGAAGGGGCAGGACCGGTCCGCCATGGCTCCCACGGGAACCGTGGCGGGGGATTTTAACGAGGATGGGCTCACGGACGTGCTCGTGTATTTCTGGGGACGCACTCCCCTGTTGTATTTGCGGGAACCGAAGTCGGAGGGGGAACCGGCGCTGCAGTCCGCATCGTTTGTCCCCCGCGAACTCGTGGACGCACCGGAGCGGTGGTACTCCGATTGTGCGACGCAGGCGGATTTCGATGGGGACGGACACCTGGATCTGCTCGTTGGAAACTACTTCCAGGACGGCGCCCACGTTCTCGATGCGAAAGCCGGAGGGACCGAGGTGTTGCACGAGGGTAAATCCAAGGCCTTGAACGGGGGCTACAAGCACCTCTTCCTCTGGCAGGGGGCGGAGGGAGGGCGGTCTCCCGGAGTCCGATACCGTGAAGTTCGTGGGGTGTTCCCGGAGGAGGTGGCGCGCGGTTGGACGGTCGCGATTGGCGCGTGTGACCTGGATGGCGATCTGCTGCCGGAGATTTACTTCGCCAACGACTTTGGTCCGGATCGCCTGTTGCACAACCGGTCGACCCCCGGCAATCCGGTCTTCGCCGTTTTGGAGGGGCACCGGGGGTTGGTGACGCCAAAATCCTGCGTTTTGGGGCAGGACTCCTTCAAGGGTATGGGATGTGACTTCGGGGATCTCAATGGCGACGGCCTTCCAGATATATATGTGAGTAATATCGCCACCCGATTCGGGCTCACGGAGAGCCATTTTCTGTGGCAAAGCACAGGGAAGCTCCAGGAGATGAGCCATGGCGGAGCGCCGTACATTCAGGCGAGCGAGACGTGGGGGCTTTCGCGGAGTGGTTTTGGATGGGATGCCCGGCTCGCGGATTTCGACAATGACGGAATGCTGGAGGCGATGCAGGCCTGCGGCTTCATCCGCGGCAAAATCAACCGCTGGCCCGAGCTTCAAGCCCTGGGCACCAGCAATGACAAGATCGTTCACAATCCCCGCTTCTGGCCCAGTTTCCGGCCGGGAGCCGATCTGAGCGGCAAGGATACCAACCCGTTTTTCGTTCGTGGAGGCGACGGGCGGTACCACGACGTGGCTCCCCTGCTGGGGGTGGATGGCCCCATGGTCAGCCGGGGCATTGCGATTGCGGACGTCGATGGGGACGGGAGGCTGGACTACGTCTGTGCCAACCAATGGGGTCCTTCCTACGTGTTTCGGAATGAAGCTCCCCATCCGGGTGCCTTTCTGGGACTGCGGTTGCTGCGCGGTAAGGGAACCCCGGCCGTTGGTGCCGTTGCGACGGTGACCTTGCCGGATGGGCGGAAGCAGGTGTCCCAGGTCGACGGGGGCAGTGGACACTCGGGGCGTCGCAGTCCCGAAATCCACTTGGGACTGGGTCCGGTGGATCCGGCGAAGCCGCTTCCAGTGGAGCTCCGGTGGCGGGATCCCGAGGGTAGGATCCGCCGCGACGATCTGATGCTGACTCCTGGCTGGCACACGATCCGGCTGGGGACCACGAATGCCGTGACCCCACTCTCCAATTCCCGCGTCACCCCATGAAACCCGTGATGTTCAACACCACCCTGCTGTTCTATCCGAACGGCAACCCGAAGCTGCGGCTGTTCGCGCTATGGTATTTCACGACGCTGATGATCGTGTGGAATATCATCGGCCACACGTTCCTTGGGTTTGAGCAGTCCTGGGCGACACCGCTCACCGCGATTGCGACCGCGGTGGGTGTCTCCATGGTGCTGGAATGGGTGGATGCACGTGCCAATCACCGCGCGCTGCGGTTTGCGGGGAGCCCGGGCAATTTCCTCAACTTCCTTCCCGCCTGCCTCATTCCGGGATTCGCCTGCGGCATGCTGTTGTATTCCAACGAACGGCTCTGGCCGGTGGTGTTTGCCGTCACGCTGGCGATGGGATCCAAGGTTCTCATTCGCGCCCCGGTGGGGAATGGACGTTCCCAGCACGTGTTCAATCCGTCCAACTTCGGAGTGGCGGCGACGCTGCTGCTGTTCCCCGAAGTGGGTTTTGCGCCGCCGTATCATTTCACCGAGAACATCACCGGGCTCTGGGATTGGGGACTGCCCCTGTTGGTCCTGGCGTCCGGCATTCTCGTTCACGGACTGTTCACGGGACGACTGCCGCTCGTGGGGGCGTGGATTGTCGCCTTTGTCGTTCAGGCTCTGATTCGCTCGCAGTGGTTTGGCATGCCGTACTTCGTCCCGCTGATGCCGATGACCAGCGCGGCGTTCATCATCTTCACGCTGTATATGATTCCGGACCCGGCTACGACGCCTCTGGATCCCGTCCGGCAGGCCCTGTTTGGAGCGGCCGTGGCGGCGGTGTACGCGGTGACGCAGGTGTTGCATCTCGTGTTCGGACTGTTCTTCGCGCTTGTGATTGTTTGCGCCTTCCGCGGGGCATTCCTTTATGTAGCGGAGTGGAGGCGACGTTCCGCTGTGGGACAACCTTCCGGGATGACTGCCCAGGGACTTCCGGTTTCCACGTAGTTCGGAAGATTCTCCGGATGCGGGCGCGACGCCGGCTCAACGCAAGATGGCGCCCTCGCTGCGGTGGAACCTGCCCAGATCCCGAAAGGGGTCACCACGTCCCCGGAACTCTCAAAAACGAGTTCCCGCCCAAGGCCCCGTTTTCTTGGATTGCGTTTCTTGATATAAATAGGTAAGAAACCGGAAGCATCCACGCCAACCCGTTTGGTTAACCTCTTTTCACGCCGGGGAACGGCAGGATGCGACCTGCATGAAATCCGTTTCCCGCCTTCATCATCGGGTTCCCGGCTGCCGGTGGCTGGTTGCCGGGCGTGTTCCTCTTCCCGCCGGGCTGCGGTGGATCCTCCCGAGGGTGTCGTTGCCCGGATTGGAAGCCACGAACATCCGGCCGGGGATTTCCCGGATGCGATGGGTGGGCTGGGCCGCGGTGCTCGGGTGGCTCCTGACCGTGACGATGCTCAAGGCGCAGGTCGCCGGGACCATGGACATCTGGCCCAGGGACAACACGGTGGAACTGGGCTCCACCAAGCTGTTCGGTGCCTACGTCCCGATCAATCCCAACACGGTGGCGTGGCTGGTGAACGACCTTGTGGGGGGGAATGCCGCCCTGGGGACGATCAGCACCAGTGGCCTGTACACCCCGCCCGCCGTTGCGCCGACGAACAATGTCCTGACGATCAAGGTTCGAAGCACCGCCTTCCCGAACTCGTTCGCGTCCACGTCGCTGAAGGTGACGCGCAAGTACCCGTGGCTTTGGAGTGTTTCCCCCTCGGGAGGGACACCCATGAAGGTGGGAACCTACCGGGTCAGTCTGAACGGGAGCAATTTCGCGCCGGATTCCGTGGTGACGGCCAACGGAGCCGATCTGGTCACGACCTATGTCTCCCCGACCCAGGTGACCGCGGTGGGAACGGCTGCGGTTTCGGGCACCCTCAATTTTGCCGTACGCCAGCCGGGGCCAGGTGCCGTGACGGGAAACTCGGTGGGAGTTTCGGTCGTGGACAGCGTCGTCACCGTCACCGTGGCCCCGGCGAGCGTGACGGTTCCAGTGGGGGCGGCCCAGGCATTTGCCGCCTCCCTGAGCGGAACCACGAACACCGCTGTTACCTGGTCGGTGAACGGGGTGGTCGGCGGGGCCGCTGCTACGGGAGTCATATCCCCCGCCGGCCTCTACACGGCGCCTGCAACGGTGCCCACCTCCCCGACGGTCACCATTCGGGCCACTTCGGTGGCCTCCTCCACCGCGTTCGGTCAGGCCACGGTGACGGTCGCCGCCCCGTTGCCTGCCGTCGTGGTCGCGGTGACCCCGGCCGCAGCGTCCATCACAGTCGGGGCGACGCAGTTGTTTGCTTCCAGCGTCACCGGAAGCACCAACACCGCGGTTCTCTGGTCGGTGAACGGCGTGAATGGTGGGTCGACGGCTGCGGGCACGATTTCGTCCGCAGGCCTCTACACGGCGCCGGCAACGCTGCCGACGAACCCGACCGTGGCCGTCCGTGCCACGTCGTTGGCCAATCCCGCGGGATTCGCCCAGGCGGTGGTCACCCTGCTGCCCCCGCCGCCTCCGGTGTCCGTCGGGGTCGTGCCCGCCGCCGCCACCGTCCCTCTCGGTTCCTCCCGCTCTTTTGATGTCGCGGTGACCGGAACCACCAACACCGCCGTAACCTGGTCCGTGAATGGAATTGCGGGAGGGTCCGCCGCCCTGGGCACCATCACTCCGGCCGGACTTTTCACGGCCCCGGCGGTGATGCCGGCGTCGAGCTTGCTCACGATCCGCGCCACGTCGGTGGCCAACACTTCCAAATCCGCAACGGCCGCCGTCAGCCTCACCCTGCCCACCACGACGACGGCGGAGCTGGCCGCCGCCCGGTTCCTGGAGCAGTCGTCGTTTGGCCCGACGACCGCCGAGATCGCCAGGGTCCGCCAGATGGGAATCCCCGCCTATCTCGACGAACAGTTCTCGCTCCCGGCCACGCCGATCCCCGTGCCGCCGGGCAATTCCGTCGGCGAACTCCAGCATTGGTTGCTGTCCACCTACACCACGGCTCCGGACCAGCTTCGTCAGCGGGTGATCTACTCCCTGGGCCAGATCGTGGTCACCTCGGCCAACAAACTCATCTATGCGGATGCCATGCTGCCTTGGATGAATGCGCTCCGGAATCACGCCTTCGGCAATTATCGCGACCTGCTTCGCGAGGTCGCCCTGTCGCCATCGATGGGCAAGTACCTGGACCTGGCCAACTCCATGAAGCCGGGACTCGGGGGCGGGGCGAATGAGAACTTCCCCCGGGAATTGATGCAGCTGTTCACGATCGGGCTCTGGGAATTGAACCCGGATGGATCGTTGTGGTTGGACCCCGTGGGCGCGCCGGTTCCGACCTACACCCAGGCGGACGTGATGCAGCTCGCCCTGGCCCTGACCGGTTGGACCTATGCCACCGCGCCGGGCCAGACTCCCCGGGCTGCCAACAATGATTATTTCGGGGCTCCCATGGAAACCCGGCCTGCCAATCATGACACCGGCACCAAGATCGTCCTCGGACGCGTGATCCCGGCCAACCAGACGGTTCAGCAGGATCTGGAAAGCGTGCTGGAGATTCTGATGACGCATCCCAACCTGCCGCCATTCCTGGCGACGCGCCTCATCCGGGGCCTCGTGATGAGCAATCCCAGCCCGGGCTATGTCCAGCGGGTGGCGACGGTGTTCAGTGCGACCGGCGGGGATCTTCGGGCTACGGTGACAGCCATCCTCACCGATCCCGAAGCGCGCAACGACACGCCGACTGCGACTTCGGGCCGGCTGAAGGAACCGATTCTCCACATTTCCCAATTCCTGCGCGCCTTGGACGGACGGTACAGCAGCACGGAACAGCTGACTTACCTGTACGACTACATGGCCCAGATGCCCCTGAGCCCTCCCTCGGTCTTCAGCTGGTTCTCGCCGTTGTATCACGTTCCCAAGAGCCCCCTGTTCGGTCCCGAATTTCAGATTTACTCCCCGACGGAGGCGACGCTGCGAGGGAATCTCCTCCAGTACCTGCTCGGAAACTCGGGGGGCGACTTCACGATTGATCTCACTCCGTACCAGCCCTTCGGCAATGACATGCCCGGGCTGGTGGAGGCGGTGAACCAGCGTCTGCTTTATGGACGCATGCCGGCGGGAATGAAGCCGGTGCTCATCAACGCCGCCACGCCCGGATACGACGCCCGCACCCGGATCGAGACCGTTCTCTACCTGACCGCGCTGAGCGGACAGTACGCCGTCCAACACTGAACCTGACGCCGGAGCATCTCCATGACCCACACCCGAATCAGTCGCCGTTCCCTCCTGCGCGGTGCGGGGGCCGCGGCGCTGTTGTCCCGCCTCGGACGCCTGAACTCCCTCGCGCAATCCACGACCCCTGACTACCGGGCGCTCGTCTGCGTGTTCCTGTTTGGCGGAAACGACGGCCACAACACCGTCATTCCGCTCTCGCAGGCGGCCTTCAATGCGTACCGTGCGGGCCGGGGGAGTCTGGCGTTGCCGGACAGCAACGGGCCGCTGCTGCAGGTGCAGTCCGCCGACGGCACGCCCTATGGATTGAATCCCGGGCTCGCGGCGATCCATCCGTTGTGGGCGCAGGGGCGCCTCGCGGTCCTGGCCAACACGGGAATGCTGGTGTCGCCGGTCACGCGGCAGGCGTTCCTCACCAACACTGTGGCGGTGCCCACGAATCTGTTTTCCCACTCGGACCAGTTGCAGCAGATGCAGAGCGGATTCCCGTCCGCCACGGGCGGCACGGGCTGGGGCGGGAGGACCGTGGACTCCCTGCACGCGCTGAACGGCACGTCCACCTTCCCGCGGCGGTTTCCACCAATGGTCCGGCGCTGTTTTGTACCAGGCGTAGTGCAGTCCGCCAGCCTCCTGCCCGGACTGATCTCGGCGTCGGTGGACTCAGCCTGTGGCCGCAGGCTGCCTCCGACGCCCGCTTGGCGGGGATCCAGCAATTGCTGGAGTTCGACAGCGGACTGGCTCTGATCCAGTCGGCGAACAAGGTCCGCAAGGACGCCCTGGCGCTCAATGCGATGCTCCGGGGCAATGCGGCCACGGTGTCCACGGTGTTTCCGGGGACCAGCCTTGGCGACCAGCTCCTGCAGGTGGCCAAGGTCATCAAGCTGCGGACGACCACCGGCATGCGACGCCAGGTGTTTTTCTGTTCGCTGGGCGGATTCGACACGCACGGGTCGCAGAGCTGGCAGCATTGGGATCTGCTGCGCCAGGTGTCCGAGGCGTTGGCGGCCTTCTACAACGCCACGGTTGAGCTGGGCGTCGCGGACCAGGTCACCAGCTTTACGATGTCGGACTTCGGGCGATCCCTGCAACCCAGCGGCTCCGGATCCGATCACGGTTGGGGAAACCACCAATTGATCTTGGGCGGCGCGGTGCGCGGGGGCAGCGTGTACGGACGGTTCCCCGACCTGTCCCTCCAGGGACCGGATGATTGCGGCTCCCGCGGGGTCTTGATTCCCAGCACTTCCACCGAGCAGTACGGGGCGACACTGGCGCGATGGATGGGGGTTTCGGATACCGATCTTCCCTCGGTGTTTGGGAACCTGGCCAACTTCGGGACGATCCAGCAGTCCGACCTCGGATTCATGGGATGAGCCCGCCCTATCGGCGCCGCAGCGGGCGATTGTCCGAGGGGAAGGCGTTGACGAGATGGCGGACCTCGCGGACGTGTCCCGCGGACAGCAGGACTTCCACCACGTCGAACCGGGATTTCACCCGCCGGTCCGGGAGTTGACGCAGGTAGTCCTCCGCGGTGAGCGACAACAGGCGTCGCTTTCGGGCGTCCACGGCGGCCGCGGGTCGGGTCCATTCCTCCGAGGACCGTGTCTTCACCTCGACGAAGACCAGGCAGTCGTCGTCCCGCAGGATCAGATCGATCTCCCCGTTTCGGGATCGGTAGTTCGCGGTCAGGAACTTCATGCCACCCGCGACCAGTTCCCGACTTGCGGCCTCCTCGCCGAGGCGTCCACGCCGGAGGTGCTCCGGGAGTGGCGCACGGCGACGTCTCCAGCGCTCCCAGAGTTGGCGCAACAGGCGCATCGGGGGACCGTTAGGGTGGGAACAGTTCCGGCTCGGGTTTCCGGAGAGGGGCAAAACTGCGCCGATGGATCGGGCAGGGGCCCAGGCGCTGCAGCGCGTCGAGGTGATCCGGCGTCGGGTAGCCCTTGTGCCGGGCGAACCCATACTCAGGCCACCGCGCGTCCGCCTCGCGCATCCAGCGATCGCGGGTGACCTTGGCGAGGACGCTGGCTGCGGCGATGGAGTAACTGCGGGCGTCCCCTTTCACCAGGGGCGTCTGGGGCAGAATCAGGCTTCGGACACGGGTGCCATCAACGAGGGCGTGTTCCGGCTGCGGTTTTAGCTTCGTGAGCGCCTCATTCATGCCGCGATGCGTCGCCTGCAGGATGTTGATGGCATCGATCACGGCCGCGTCGATGATGGCGATGGCGCTTTCCACCAGGGGATCCCCGGTCAGTCGTTGGAAGAACTGTTCCCGCTGTCCCTCGGTAAGTTGCTTGGAATCATTCAGATCCTGGAGGTCCGCGGGCATCCCCTCCTGAATCCACGGTTCGGGGAGAATCACGGCGGCCGCAACGACCGGGCCCGCCAAGGGACCTCGCCCCGCCTCATCGACACCGGCCACCCGCCTCAGCCCGCGTGCAAGGCACTCCCGTTCGAACTCGAAACGGTCAGTGGACTGGATGCGGCGCGGCACGACGGGAGGCTGGACCGCGATCCGGATATCCGGCAATCGCTGAAGTCAGGGAGGAGGCGTCCTGAGGGTCGGGGCGCGGATCCCCGTTCAAATCGTCCAACCCCGGCGATCCTTCTGGGAAACGAAGCGGTTGGACGCCGGGTCATTGGTGACCCGCATGGCGTCGCGATCCCAGTCAATGGGGTGGCCGGCGCGGACGGCAACATTCCCGAGCAGGACGATCTCGGTCATGGGTCCAGCGACTTCGAAATCCGAGAGCGCCTTCGGTCCACCCTTGCAGGCGTTGATCCACTCCTCGTAGTGGCAGCGGTCCCAGTTGGAACATTTCGGCAGCGTCTCGGGAATCTGTTTGAAGTCGGCGACCTTGCGTCCGGACCGGAACTTCGCGCCGCCGTTGTAATTGCTGAGCATGACGTCGTCGCGTCCGACAAAGATCACGCCGTTGTCGGCATAGGCTTCCGACGGGAACAGGGCGACGGGCGGCAACTGTCCCCCATCATACCACCAGAGGCTGTACGCGGGCCGGGCGCCGTCGGCGGGGATTTCCCATCGCACCTTGGACCACCGGGGGCCGGACACGTCCGTCATCCCCTCGCTGCCCGCCTCGACCCGGGTTGCGTTGCGGATGCCGAGAGCCATATCGGGGAGGTTGAACAGGTGGCAACCCATGTCCCCCAGGGCTCCGGTGCCAAAATCCCAGAATCCGCGCCAGTTGAAGGGGAGGTAGGCGGGGTTGTACGGACGCGATTCAGCAACCCCGAGCCAGAGGTCCCAGTCGAGTGTTTTGGGAACTGGCGGGGTGGTGGTTGGCGCGCTGACGCCCTGGGGCCACCATCTTCCGGGACGATCCGTCCAGCAATGAACCTCGTGCACCGGGCCGAGAACGCCGGCGCGAACCAGTTCCACTTCGCGCCGAACCTGCGGGTGCGACCGGCCCTGATTTCCCATCTGCGTGGCGACCTTGTATTTCTTCGCCGCCTGGGTGAGGCGCCGCGCCTCCTCGATCGTGTGGGTCAGCGGCTTCTGGCAGTAGACGCCCTTGCCCCGCTCGATGGCCCACATGGACGGGAGGAAGTGCATGTGATCCGGGGTCGAGACGGTCACGGCGTCGATGCCCTTGCCCATCTGGTCGAACATCACCCGGAAATCGCGGAAGCGGCGGGCGTTTGGGAATTTCTTGAAGGCGTCCGCCGCCCGGGCGTCGTCCACATCGCAGAGCGCGACGAGGTTTTCGGAATCGCATCCGGTGATGTCCACCATGCCTTTTCCGCCGACGCCAATGCCGGCGATGTTGAGCCGGTTATTGGCGCCGAGAACGGGAAGCCGGCTGACGAAGGGGAAGGCCAGGGACGCGATGGCGGATCGTTGAAGGAAGGCGCGCCGGGAGGCGGGTCGGGGCTTTGGAAAACTCATGGGAGGCGGTGGGTAAAGGCTAGGACTTCGGGCTGGCCGTGACCAGAACTAGTGCAGTGTCTCCCCAATGGCTGGTGTTATGCCGCAAGGGATTTTGACCACCCGCAAGGCGCAAGCGACGAGCATCCCCTTCATGGGGCTGCGAGGAGCGAGCAACGCAGCGGGAGGTCAAAAGAGCTGCGGCCCGAAGGGTTGCGCCCCAAATGGCCTGGAGCTTCGTTACTCCTCGGTCACAGATCCATTCGGATATGCTCCCTCATCGTGCCTCGCTACAGGCCATTTGGGGCGCAACATAAAGCCAGCCATTGGGGAGACACTGCACTGGCGCGTGGCGTGGCTTCAGGTGAGCAACAGCATCAGGGCCTGGTCGAGTTCCACCGTTCGCCGGACGAACTCCTGAAGCGCCCGGAGATGCTCCCAGGCGTATTCGAAGACGTCCTCGTCCGTCCTCGACCAGATCTGGGGATAAACGTCATCGGCATCCATCGCTGCGCCATCGAATCGTCGTTGTGCGATCTCCCGGTTGATCCTCGATAGCGAGGCATGGATTTCACGGACTTCGGCTGCGCTGAACAAACGCGCCGGTCCGTAGCCCACATCCTCGTCGCCCATCGGCGTCCCCCCGTTAAGAATGAATCCGTCCGGAAAGGATCCGTTGTTGGGGCTTCGGGTGAGCAGATAATGGATGGCGTTCCAGGCTTTGTCGGCATCGCCCTGGTCTCCGGGAACCCGGGCTTCCAGGACTGTCGGGTCGTGGGTCCGGGTTCGTCCAAACGCTCCAAGCCAGCGCGACCAGGCGTTTGACGGGGATTGGGACGGGGTTTCGGGCGCGGGAGCCGGAACCTCGCGTTCCAGGAACGTGGGCAACAGGTCTGGATTCGCCAGAAGCGTCTCCGCATTCCGGGGAGACACGCGAATGTATTCGAGGACCATTCCCATGGGAGGCGGTGTGGCGTGGATCCGAACGGAGGGATTCAGTCTCCCTGCTTGGGTGGGACAGGACGGTGCGCTTGTTTCCGGGGAGTTGAGGGTGGCGTGCGTTTTCCCGCGGGCTGGACGCGACCCCTCGTGGTTCCCGTTCTTCGGACTTGAGCCTTCTTCGCCCGCGGTTTCCCGGCTCGCTCTGCGGCTGCCGCATTTTCCGCGATTCGAGCCCGGACAATCTGGCGAAGCAGGGACGCGGGAATGGGACGATCGATGGGGAATCGAAGGGTTCCCTTGCTCGTGTCGTACGCTCCCAGTCGATCCCGGAACGCCGCGAGAACGGAGCTGCTCATGGGATACAGGGCGCAATGATTCCGGGCGGCCCCGTAGGCGACGAGCGCCCGTCCGTTCAGTCGGAAGGCCGGCAGCGAATAGCTGAGACACTCCTCGGCCCCGGGCGCTGACCGACGGATGTGCTCCCGGAGGGTCAGCAACGTGGAGCGGCGGACCGCATCCAGGGCGTCCAGGTACTCGTCAACGGAGGTGGGCTTGCGATTCATGCGGTCCGCGAGTCGGTGTCGTTGAGCTGATTGAGGATCTCCCGGAATTTCCCTGGATGTAAACCCCCGGAAACGCTGGCTGCGGACTACGCCGGAAATGGTGCCCTGCATGGGAGGACCCTCCCCCGAAGGTCGGATTCCGGGCGCCCTGGAGTCCTGCGAGACTCCGCGGACGCATGGATTACAAGTTGATCAAGGTGTGGAGGTCGGATCCGCCGGGCGCGGAACCTTCCGCGGTCCTGTTGGTCCGGGGATGGCGAAGTGGAGGTTGCCCTGTCCTTTGTGAACCGGACGGATCGCGCTCGGGGCATCATTGGAATCCAAGAGCCAGAATTCTCGCATGAATGCATTACGATGGATCCTCGGACTCGCCACCGCGGGTGCCGGACTGGGTTGGGTCTTGCTGTCGGTGGTTGGCGGGGGCTTTCGAAGATCCTTTGGGGCGTCGGACGTTCCCTGGGTTGTCGCCGGTGCCCCCGTTGTTGTCGCGGCGATCCTTCTTGCGGGGCTCCTGTTCCCGGGCCACCGCGGATTGCTCCACGCCGGGGCGGTGTTGGCCGTGCTGATCCTGGGAGTATGCGCGATGCATCCCTCGGGACTGGGGGGACTTGGGATCGCCTATTTTGGTCTGTGGCTCGTCTTTTACTACCTTGCGGCCTGGAGGGCGGGTTCCGCCGGTTGAGGAAGGGATCCGACGCCCGGCCCGGTTTGGTTTCGGACTCTCTTTGATTTTTTGCAGCGCTCTGGAAGTGTTCCGCCGTTCGTGGAGACGCCGTCACAAAGCCCCATACTCGAAATCCCGGGAGTGCCCCGGGAGTCCTATGTCCGCCCGATGGCTCCGGTTGGCCCGATGTCGGGGCGTCACCGGGGTCTCCTGCTGCATGAGGTGGTCTTCGGAGTTTTCCTGGTCACGGCCTGGGTAAGGTCCTTGGCGCGGGAAGGTCTCTTCAGTTCCGGGACACTGGGGGACGGTGGAATCCTTTTGTTGAACGGTGCGTTGATTGCCGCGTGCTGGCGGAAGGACTCCGCCCGGTGGTGGCGGCTGCGACTTCTGTTCTACGCGGTGGCGGTGAACCTGGTTTATTTCTTCATGCGCGGGGGAGTGCCCCGGGTTGGGCAGTTCCATCATGATCTCGGACTCCTTGCCATCGACCTTACCCTGCTCGGGCAGACCCCGGCGATGACGTTGAAATCAGTCCGGGTGCCCGATCTCACCGACCTCTTCAGTCTCTGTTATTTGTTTTTCTATCCCTACGTGGTCTTCAGCTTGATTCGGGCACTCCGTGGGAACCTCGCCGTGGCGCGGCGTTTCATGGCCGGGCTCGTGACGATTTATGGCATTGGCTACCTCGGCTACGAACTGGTCCCCGCCTCGGGGCCCTACGTCGCCTTTGCCTCCGAGTTCGGCGGGCCGCTGACAGGCGGTTGGCCGACCGCCTTGAACGCGGCGGTGGTCCGGCTGGGTTCCAATGGTGTGGACGTCTTTCCCAGCCTCCACTGCGCGGTGTCCGCCTTCCTTCTCTTTTTTGACGCCCGGTTTCATCGCACCCGGTTTTGGTGGTGTCTGGGACCGTGTGTCGGGCTTTGGATCTCCACGATGTATCTCGGGTATCATTACGCCATTGACGTGATCTGCGGGTTCGCGCTGGCGGCGTTGGGATTGGCTATCGCCCTCCATCGCTCACGCCAATCCGACGGCGATTCTTCCGTTGCGGCCTGAGGCCGACTCGAAGTTGCAGTCGTGCCCGCAGGTCAGGGCAGGGGAACGCCCACGTCTTCCTCCGAACTCGATGCTCCGACCGGCCTCCGCCTTCGACCCGTGATGAAATTCCACGTGGTCTTGATCAGCATCATCAGCGAGACCCCCATCAGGAGCGCCCCGGGGATCGCCATAAAAACATCCCCCTTCACCGCGGGTGTGGTCAGCAGGACCCCGCCCAGGAACATGACGCCGAACAGGAGCCAGACGCCCACCAACACCACCGCGGACCGGGGGTGATCCGCTGCCTCACGATACGCCCGGCCTTCGGAGAACAGGGATTCAAACGGACCCGTGGAGGCATAGGACGTCATGGGGGCGCCACAATGCTGACAGAAATTGGCGACCGGGTCGTTGGGGGTGGCGCAACTGATGCACAGCGGACGTGCTGGTTCGGAGTCGGCAGGGGGATCGGATCTGGGTTCGGCGTCCATGGAATGCTCCGTGGGTTGGAAGTGGAGACGGTCCGTAGGGATCTCGACACGCTGCCTGCCGCGGCACGACCGGTCAATCGGGATTCCCTCCCGGGAGACTGCGCCAGATCCGGCCACTCACCGGATCCGGTTCCGCGGGGCCGGCGGGCTTTCGATTAACCGCAGCGAGTGGATCCGCTCAGAGTTTTCCGTCGGCCTGCAGGTACGCGATGAGGTCAAGGATTTCGTCCCGGCTGAAGGTGTTGAGCAATCCCTCGGGCATCGGGGAAACCTTCGAGGGTGTCCGTGAGGTGACGTCGGCGGGACGTACTTCGGACCTGGTTCCCTGGATGGGATCCACGACCAGCACGAGCTTCTGGGGCGTGTCCTCGACGATGCGTCCCACGATTTCGTCCCCGCTCTTCAGCGTGACCGAGGTGTTCTGATACTGCTCGGAAATTACCGCGCTGGGTTCGGTCAAGGATTTCAAAACATCGACCGGCGCATACCGGGTTCCCACCCCCGTGAGATCCGGTCCCACAGCCCCGCCTTCGCCTCGGAACCGGTGGCAGGAGGCGCACTGGGCTGCGGCGTACACGTCCCGGCCGTGCTTCAGATCCCGTCCGGATTTCAAACCACCGAGGGCCTCGATCAGGTCCGTGGTCTTCCAGTCGCGCACCACGGTCCGCGCCGGGGCGGAAGCGGCGGCCGGAGCCTTCTTGGCTGCGAGCAGCAGGGCAACCGGGGCCTTTTCCGAATCGGGCACTGCTTCAAAAGCTTCCTTGCGGAGGTTCTTCACGAAGTTGTCGAAGCTGGCGCCATTGCCGGGTTCGAGACCCACGTCATGAAACCATTTTCCAAAGACGTCGGGATGCGCTCCGGTCCGGTGCGTGACGGTCGCGGCGTCGGGGCCAAACCACGCGAAATACCGCTGGCGCAACTCGGGAGTCCATCCCGACTTCGCCTTCCGAAGGACCGTTTGATAGTGGAGCTGTTCCTCCTGGGTCCGGGCCTGGTCTCGCAGGTCCAGGGTGCGGGCGACGGCCTCCGGAGCATCAAGCGCCACCAACAACGCGGAGAGTTCGCGATTCAGCGGCCATGCGGCGGCGGGGTACTGGGCCAGCAGCTTGGTCCTCGCGAGCGGGACGATTTCCGCGGGAATTCCGTGGCGGGAGAAGCTGACGGTGATCACCCGGAGCTTGTTGAGCTTCCATTCCTCATCGAGGGAATCGAGCGGCCAACGCGCCACGGTCTTGAGCAGGGGAAGTTGGTCCGCGTCGGAGCCAACCCGCGCGAGCGCGAGCAACGCGGTCAGGCCGGCCCGGGAATTCGTCTCGGCGAGGGCGCGGTCCCGCCAAGTGGACACCGGCTGGGCCTCCAAGGCGATGCGTGCGGCATAGCGAAGGTGGCGGTCCGGACTGGAGAGTTCGGCCCAGGCGGCGTCCACGGCGGCAGAGTCCGGGGCGCCCATGTACCGCTCCAGCGCGTGGCGGCGGGCGCGGGCCGCGATGGATGAGTCCGGATCCGGGGCCGCAGGCGACGGATCCGCGGGTCCGGTGTAGGTGACCCGGTACAGACCGGAATGCGTGCCGCGGCCGCCGGTGATGAAATAGAGCGCGCCGTCGGAACCCACCGTGATGTCCGACACGTTCAGTGGCTTGCCCTTCACGAAGGTTTCAAAGATGCCTGTGTAACTGGCGCCGCCGGGCTTCAAAAAGACCGCCAGGATCCGGCCGTAGCTCCAGTCCGCAACATACAACGCCCGCTGGTACCGCGCAGGGAACCGGGTGCCGGTTCCGAAGCAGACCCCGGTGGGGGATCCGATGCCGATGTTGACCACCGCCGGGAGGGAGTCGGCGTAGTCCTCAGGCCACTTGGCGCTGCCTTCGCGGAAGCCCTGGTCGCCTCCGCGAACCATGTGGTACACGCGCGTTGGACGATACCACGGGGCGCCCCAGTCCCATTCCATGTCGGAATCAAAACCAAAGAGCTCTCCGTCGGGGCTGAAGGCGAGGTCGTAGGTGTTTCGTTCGCCCGCGGAGTAGAGCTCGACGTTGTGGCCGTCGCGGTCCATCCGGACCACGTATCCGCCGGGCGGCTTTCGCCCCGCACCGAAGCCATTGCCGTCCTCCATGCGGGGCAGCGCGAGGTCATCAGCGTAGTTGCGAACCGCGGACCCCGGACCCAGATCCTTGGGGACATCGACGAAGTTGCCGTTGACGATGTACAGGAGGTCGTCCGGTCCACGAACGATTCCATGGGCTCCGTGTTCCCCGGGGCCGCCCTCCCACCGGTGCAGCAGTTCTACTCGGTCGTATTGGTCGTCCCCGTTCGTGTCGGTGATCCGGTAAAGGTGGTAGCCATCCGGACCCTCGCCATTGGCGTACAGTGCGCCGAAGGCATGGAGCAGACCCATCGCTCCCCGGATGGGAACAGAAATGGGTTCAATCCTGGCCACCTGGCCCTGGGCGTCGAGGGTGAGCCGGAGCAGCGGCTCCTTGCCCTGCGGACTGACGATCAGGCGACCCTTCGGATCGGTGGTCAGGGAGACCCAGGAACCCTCGCCCACCTCGGCGGAGCGGACGAGATCCACCTGGAAACCGGAGGCGACCTGCAGCTTTTGGGGCGCCGTGGCGGCGGGGGTTAGCGGGACGTCCCCCCAGGGCGAGACTCCCAGTTTGCCGAACGATTTCACGGCGGCCCATCCGGTCCGCGATTCCGGCGCCACCTCCCAGGAACCGTCGCTGACCACGATCTGCCGGGAATCCCCGGGCCCGGTCAGTTCCAGCAGGAAGAGCAGTGCGGCCGCGCCCCCGTCATTGCTGGCCTGCACCTCAATCTGGTGGGCGCCGGCGGAGGGCAGTTCCTTCAGGACCACACGGGTGGGGCTGCTCCAAGACTCGTTTTTGGCGACGAGTTTTCCGTCGAGCTTCACTTCGGCGTCGTTGTCTGCGGCCACCGTCAGCACGGCCTTGGTGAGTCCTGCGGGGGCGGTGAAGGACTTTCGAAGCACCCGGACCTCCTCCGCCTCGGGAGGGGCGGAACTCCAGATCCATTCCGGGGTTTGTGCACGGAGGGGTTGCAGGGCGAAGGAAAGCAGCGCGGCGACCAGGGTCAGTCTTCGGAGCATGTCGGTAGGTATCGAAAAGCGGTTCGCTGTGGAAGCGGCATTCGGAAAAACGCCGTAGTCCTGCAGACGACGGATTCAAGAATCCATTCACGAAGGCCTCCCGTTCCCCGCTGGGGAATCGGGGATCGGTTGTGAACTCTCCGAGGACGCGCATTGACCCCGGGCGCGGCTTGGGGTTCAACGGGCGGCACCATGTCCACCGTTTCCCTTCGGCGGCCCCGTTTTGGGTCGCTCCTGCCGCTGGTTTTAATCGCCACCACCGGACTCCGGCTTTCCGCCGAGGTCCGGTTGCATCCGACCTTTTCCGACCACGCGGTCCTGCAGCGCGGCATGTCCGTTCCCGTCTGGGGCACTGCGGCGGACGGCGAGTCCGTCACGGTTGAATTCGCCGGGCAGAAGAAGACGGCGGTTGCCAAGGATGGCCGCTGGATGGTGAAGCTGGATCGCATGAAGGCGTCCGCCACCGGGGCCGACCTCAAGGCGGAGGGTCCCAAGAATTCCGCGGTGATCCATGACGTGGTGGTGGGCGAGGTTTGGATTTGTTCCGGCCAGTCGAATATGGAGTGGCCGATGCGCGCCAGCTTCAATGCGGAGCCGGACATTGCGGCGAGCGCGAATCCAAACCTGCGCCTATTCACCGTCACCAAACGCCGGTCGCCCAAAGTGCAGACCGACCTCGATTACGCCGCCCACGCCTGGGTGGCGGCCTCGCCCGAGTCCGTCCGGAATTTTTCGGCAGTGGGCTACTACTTTGGGCGAACCCTGGAGGCTTCGTTCCGCCAAAAGGGGGTTCCCGTGGGTATCATCCACACAAGCTGGGGCGGATCGCCGGCCGAAGTGTGGATGAGTTCCGAGGTTTTGTCCGGGGATCCGGAGTACGCCTTGGACATTCTACCCCAGGCCACTCGGGACCTGATTCGGTGGGAGCATTCCGTTCAGACTTGGGATGAAAAAAAGAAGTCGGCCGAGGCTTCCGGTGAGAAGTTTTCGGAGAATCGCCCCGGGCAGCCGTGGCGACCCGCGGAGCTCTACAATGGCATGCTGGCGAACCTCATGCCGTACGCGATTCAAGGTGCGATTTGGTATCAGGGCGAGTCGAACGCCGGACGGGCCTGG
Source organism: Verrucomicrobiota bacterium (assembly GCA_046346705.1). Lineage (GTDB taxonomy): Bacteria > Verrucomicrobiota > Verrucomicrobiia > Limisphaerales > UBA9464 > UBA9464. The sequence goes on from JAXMHR010000005.1 coordinate 138,750, forward strand.
CAGTATCGCCGGTTGTTTGCCGATATGATTCGGAATTGGCGCCGGGACTGGAAACAGGGTGATTTCTGGTTTCTGGCGGTCCAGCTCGCGCCATGGGACATGAACAAGAAACGCGACCTGTCCGTAATCGCAGCGGAGGTAGGAGATTCGACGTGGGCGGAGCTGCGCGAAGCTCAGAACCATGTCGCGTCGTCATTGAAGAATGTGGACGTGGCGGTGATCACCGATGTGGGCGACAAGGATGACATTCATCCCACCAAAAAGGCGCCCGTGGGGGATCGGTTGGCGCGCCTCGCTCTGGCCGGAACCTACGGACAGAAGATCGACGCGCACGGTCCGCGGCTGCAAACCTCGGCGGTCCGGGGGACAAATGTGGTCCTGACCTTCCGGGATTCCGGGGATGGGCTGCGTACCCTGGATGGCGCTGCTCCCACCGGATTCACCATCGCGGGTGCGGACAAAAAGTTTTATCCGGCAACCGCCCGGATTTCCGGTCCGAACCAGGTGGTCGTGTTCAGTCCTAACGTCGCGACGCCGGTGGCGGTTCGGTATGGGTGGAACAATTATCCGGTGGTGAACCTGGCCAATTCAGCGCAGTTGCCGGCCTCACCGTTCCGCACCGATTCGTGGAAGGTGACCACGCAAACGCCGCCGTCGGCCCGCTAATTCCTGGCGCGCCGGTTGGGGGAGTCGGCGTCCGATGGGACGCCGAACAAAACCCCGCACTTGGCGTGCCGGGCTGGTGCGGTATCGTGGTGCCGCTGTGACGATCAAGAAACTCCTGGCCCTGATGGGCATCCTTTCCGCCGTGCCTGCGGTGGCGCAGATTCGCACCTCCGAATTTCTCGCGGATCCGCCTCCGACAAAATCCTCCCACGCGTCCACCATCTGCGACGCCAAGAACGGCCTGCTCGCCGCATGGTTCGGCGGCACCGCTGAGCGGACGCCGGACTGCGTCATCTGGCTGACGCGCCAGGAGGGCGGCAAATGGTCCGCTCCGGTGGAGGTGGCCCGGGGGAACGAGGATGGCCGCCAACAATACGCCTGCTGGAATCCGGTGCTGTTCGAGAAGAAGAGCGGCCCGCTCTACCTGTTCTACAAGGTGGGGCCGAGTCCGTCGCAGTGGTGGGGACGGGTGATGCGGTCCGATGATGGGGGCATCACGTGGACGAAGTCGCGGCGTCTGCCGGACGGCATCGTTGGTCCCGTCCGCAATAAACCGGTCGAATTGCCGAGCGGAACGATCCTGTGTGGTGCCAGCACGGAGGACCAGGGATGGCGCGTGCACATGGAATGGACGAAGAATCCATTCGCCCAGTGGGATCGCACCGAGCCGCTGAACAGTTCGCTCAACTTCGGGGCCATCCAGCCCACCATCCTCCGCTGGCCCGGAGAGCGGACCCAGATCCTCTGCCGGACCAAGCAGCAGGTGATCGCCTCCAGTTGGTGCGACACCAATGTCCGCCAGTGGGGAGCGATGACCCGCACGGTGCTCCCCAATCCGAACAGCGCGATTGACGCCGTGATGCTGAAGACCGGGACCGCGCTGCTGGTGTACAATCCTTCCACCGATTCCCGCGGGGAACTCTCGGTTGCCCTTTCCACGGACGGCACGGAGTGGCGCCGGGTCCTGGATATTGACCGGGGACCCGGGGAGTACAGCTATCCCGCCGTCATCCAAGACCAGAGTGGAATGGTCCACGTCACCTACACGTGGCGCCGGGAACGCATCAAGCACGTGGTGATTGATCCGTCCGGTCTTCGGTAACCGGCAAGGGGGGTGCCCGGAGGTCCCGACGGGTCCCGGGCACCCCTGGCGGACCCGCCTGCGGCAGGGTGCGACTGGCATGTCTCGATTCTCCCGTCATGCGGGCGGTGTCGGCGGTGATCCGTCGCTCCGGGTGCGGTCGCGTCCGGCCGGGGAGGTCGTGCGGCGGGTCCTCCGCTACCTGCGCCCGTATCCGCTGCTCACCGCGGGCACCATCGCCTGTGCCCTGGGGTCGCTGGCTGCGGCCTTCACCTATCCCCAGCTCACGCAATTCCTGATCGACGATGTGATCGGGGCGCGACGTCCGGATTTGCTGGGCTGGGCGGTGCTGGGGTTGGCGGTGGCCTTTCTGGCACGGGATGGCCTCAATTCGCTGCGGATCCGACTCAACAATACGCTTGAGCAGAACGTCATTTTCGATCTCCGGCGGGATTTGTACGCGCGGCTTCAGCGGCTTCCCGTGGCCTGGTTCGACCAGCGCGCGTCTGGCGACCTGATGACCCGGGTGTTGGAGGATGTGAATGCAGTGGAGCGCCTGCTGATCGACGGCACGGAACAGGGGACCGTGGCAATTCTGAGCATTGCGGGCGTCTCCCTGCTGCTCTTTGCGAGCAATCCGGTTCTGGCGGCGGTGTCTGTGATCCCCGTGCCGCTGCTGGCAGGCGGGGCGCTGTGGTATTCGCTTACCGCGCATCGGCGATACCGGGCCCAGCGGCAGGCGGGCGCCGCCATGGGGGCGTTGCTGCAGGACAACCTTCAGGGCATACGACAGATCAAGTCCTTCGGGCGGGAGGCTCAGGAGGACGACCGATTCGGTGCGCAAGCGGACGCGCTGCGGCGGGGGACGTTGCAGGTCATGAAGGTCTGGGCGCTGTACAACCCCGCCATGACCTTCTGCGCGTCGATGGGGACGGTGCTCGTCCTTTGGGTTGGAGGGCGCCAGGTGTTGGCGGGAGACCTCACCCTGGGCGGATTGGTGAAATTTCTCGGGTATCTGGCGATGCTGTACGATCCGGTGGGGCGCCTGCACACGTTGAATCAAATGCTTTCCGCCGCCCGTGCGGCGGGTGAGCGGGTTCTGGACGTGATGGATGCCCCCTCGGAATGTGCGTCTCCCGCCTTGCACACGGCGTCCGGAACCCGGGTCGCGGGAGCAGTGGAGTATGTGGAAGTCGCGGCGGAGTACGAGGGCGGACGCCGGGCTCTGCACGGCGTCTCGCTCAAGGCGGCCCCCGGGGAGCGGGTGGCGCTGGTAGGCCCGACGGGTGCCGGGAAGTCCACACTGGTGAATCTGCTCCCCCGATTTTATGAGGCGACCGGCGGGATGATCCGCATCGATAATCGGGATATTCGCAGCCTACCGCTTTCGGAACTCCGGGCCCAGATCGCCGTGGTGAGCCAGGAACCGTTCCTATTTAATGGCACGCTTCTGGAAAACATCCGATACGGGCGGGAATCGGCATCCCTCGCCGAGGTGGAGCAGGCGGCCCAGGCGGCGAACTGCCATGAATTCATCCGCCGGCTGCCCGAGGGATACCAGACCCGGGTCGGGGAACGGGGAATCCGTCTCAGCGTCGGGGAAAAACAGCGGGTCAGCATCGCCCGCGCCCTCCTGAAGGATGCGCCGATCCTCATCCTGGACGAGGCCACCGCCAGTGTGGACACCGCCACCGAGCGGATGATCCAGGAGGCGTTGGAGCGGCTTCAAGTGGGGCGGACCAGCTTCATCATCGCCCATCGGCTGGGAACCGTCCGAAGCGCGGACCAAATCCTGGTGTTGCGGCAGGGGCAAATCGTGGAGCGGGGCCGTCACGAGGAATTGCTGGCATCCGGGGGCGTTTATGCCCGTCTTGTACATGCTCAGACCGCCCTTCCGGAAGGCGTTCCAGACCCCGACCAGGACGAGGCTCCTCCTTGTGGAAATCTGCCGATGAGAGGGGATTGTGTTTGACACCCCCCCCAGCCCTGCCTAGAAACGCTTCCGCTAATTCAATCCTATCCGCCGCCGAAAAAATTTCTCTCCTATGAAGAAGCTCATCTACGCCGCGGGCGTTTTGTCGTTGGGGGGCGCGAGCCTCGCTGTTCAGGCTGCTGAAGGCGGTTCAAAGCCTTGGAATGTCTCGTTGACCACCCAAGGTTTCTACGACAGCAACATCAACACCCAACCCGACGGCCCCGGTAAAATTGGAAGCTGGGGTATCTATGTCACGCCTTCCGCGGACTACATGAAGGTCTGGGATACGTCGACCCTGTCCCTCGCCGCCTCATACGGCGCGACCTACTTCTTTGACACGGGGAACACGTTTGACAGCAACTGGGCGCAAAGCGCGAGCTTCGACGCGAACTTCAAGCATAACTTCAGCCCGCGGGTGAGCTTGGAGATTGATGACAACTTCCAGCTTTTCCAGAATGCCAGCCAGGTCCTGATGGGTCAGACCGGCCGGATCGAGGGCAACAACATCTCCAACGATGGCAAGGTCAACATGGCCATCGAGCTGGCGCCGCGTTGGAGCCTCGCGCCTGGTTACGAGAACATCATTTACCGGTACGAGAAGGACCAGTATGCCGCCTCCCTTGATCGCATCGAGAATTACGGCACGCTGGACATCAAGTATCTCGTCCGCCCGACGACTGTGGCGTTGGTCGGTGGCAAGATTGGCAATGTTGACTACGACAGCAACGAGGGCCTGTTCTTCCCCGGAATCCCGGTGGGACCGCTGAACCCGAACGCGAACATCCGCAATACCCGGACCTACTTCGCCTACGGTGGGTTCCAGCACAGCTTCACCCCGGCCTTCACGACCTCGTTGAAGGCAGGCGCGCAGATTCAGGATTGGGTGAATGATTCCAGTGTCCCGACCTCGGCCAATCCCTACCTCGACTTCAACCTGTCCTACGCCTACGACGTGGGCAGCAAGGCGCAGTTCGGTGTGATTCATCGCGCGAACACGACCGACGTCATCGGCTTCAACCCGGAGAATCCGGTGCTCAACCAGGAGAGCACGGCGTTCTACGCGAACATCACCCACGCGATCACCGCCAAGCTCTCGGCCTCGGTGATGGCCACCTATCAGGCCTCGCAGTTCGTGGGCGGCACGTGGAATGGGGACACTGAAGATTGGTGGTCCGCGGGCGCTACGCTCTCGTACGCGTTTACCCGGAACCTCTCCGCTTCCGCATCGTATTATTTCGACACGCTGAATTCGCAGGTCCACGTGGGCAACGACTACTACCGGAATTACAACCGCAACCGCGTGTTCTTCGGTATCGTCGCCACTTACTGACCGCAAAAGTTTTGCTCTTGGGCCGGAGGCCGGATTAACTTCTGGCCTCCGGTTTTTTCTTTATGGAAGCGCCCCGCACTGCACCGACGCCCGAATCCAAGACGCACTTCCTCGACTACTGGCGGATTATCCGCATCCGCAAGGTTATCATTCTCGCGGTTTTCCTTCTGGTGGTCATCACGGTCACCGCAGTGACATTTGTGATGCCCGAGGCGTTTTCGAGCACCGCCCGGCTCAAGGTGGAAAAGGATACCCCCGACATTCAGTTGTGGGGCGTGGGAGGGGGAGGGCAGGGATACGATCCGTACTTCCTGACCACGGAATTCGAGGTTCTTAAGTCCAGGACCATTCTGGACGGGGTCATCACGGATCTTCGGTTGAACGAGAAGTACGCGGAACGCTTCAAGAGCCCCGAGCCGTTCAAGACCCAGCAGTCCTACGAGGTGCTGACCAAGGAGCTGGACGTCAAACAGTACCGGAACACCAGCATCATCGAGATCTCGACCACGAACCCGGATCGCCAGTTGGCGGCGGACATCGCCAATACCGTGGCGCGGCGGTATCAAGAGTACCGTGAAGGGCTTCGCCGGGGCCGCAATGATCGCGGTCTCACCACGCTGACGAACCAGTTGATTGACCTGGATGGCAAGGTCCGGATTCGGCAGCAGCGGGTGGACGAACTCCGCGTGGAATTGAAGGTGCCCGACGTGGTCGCGGAGGGAGGCGGGCAGTTCCAGAACATTCTGACTGAGGAAACCCGACGGATGCTCGCGACCCAGACCGAACTGGCGACGCGCATCACCCAGCAGCAGGAGTTGATCAACAATCTGAAGAGCAAGAGTTCGGACGAACTGCGCTACGCGCTGAATCTGCTGCGACCGACCCCGCTGTTGGGGACCCTGCTCGGCGACCTCACCATTGCAGAGCAGCAAAAGGCACGCTTGAGCCCGGATTATGGTCCGAAGCATCCCGAGGTGGAGAAGGTCAACGGCCAGTTGGCGCGGATCAACGCCCAGTTGGACGACCAGGTGAACGGCATCATGGCCTCCATGGCAGCCCAACTCGAGACCGACCGGGCGACCCTGGTGATGATTCAGAAGCAGCTCGACAAGGCGAAGTCCGATGAGGCCAAGGCCATCGGGGAATATCGCCCGTACATGAAGGAGAAGAAGGACCTCGATACCTGGCTGCGGATGCGGGAGGCAATGATGATGCAGCTCACCCAGGAGAACATCAATGCGGCCATCTCCAAGGAGTCGAGCGTGGAAATCATCGACGCCGCGGAGCCCGGTCTCCGTCCGGTGCGTCCCCGCAAGGGCCTGAATATCGCCCTGGGCGCGATTGCCGGTCTGTTGCTGGGAGTGGGCCTCGCCTTCTTCATTGAGTACCTCGACACCAGCGTGAAGACGATTGATGACGTCGAGCAGGCGCTGGGGGCGCCTGTCCTCGGCGTCATTCCGCAAAACGTCGCCAGCCTGCTGAAGGAAGGACCGGAAAGTCCCCATGCGGAGGCCTATCGGGTCCTGAGAACCAACCTGCTGTTTTCCCGCAAGGACGCGAATCTTCGGACCATCACCGTGGTCTCCGGTGGCGCGGGCGAAGGCAAATCCACCACGCTGTTCAATCTGGCGACCATCTTCGCCCAGCAGGGCAGCCGGGTCCTCATCGTGGACTCCGATCTTCGGCGTCCCAGCCTGCACAAGCTGTTCAACGTCGCCAATTCGCCGGGCCTCACCAACTACCTGCTCAAGCAGAACCGGTTGGAGGAGGTCGTTCAGACCACCTCGGTGCCGACCCTCGACTTCCTGCCGAGCGGCAAGCTGCCCAGCAGTTCCATGGGCATTCTCAACTCGAGCGCCATGCGGGCGTTTATCGACGAGGTGAAGAGCCGCTACGACTTCGTGTTCTTTGACTCGCCGCCCATCATGGGCGTCAGCGACGCGTCGGTGCTGGCGAGCGAGGTGGACCTGGCCATCCTGGTCGTGCAGTACCGCAAGTACCCGCAGCAGATGACCCTTCGGGCGAAGCAGATGGTGGAGAAGGTGGGCGGACGCCTCATGGGTGTCGTGCTCAACAACATCAACATCTCGCAGGACAGCTACTACTATTACTACAGCGGTTACTACTACGACTACGATTCCAAGGGCGACGAGGGGCAGGGATCCGGTGAGAAATCGGGCAAGCCCGCCGCCGAGTTGAAGAAGAAGTACTAGACCCCAGTTTCGATTCCGACGGCTTTTCATGAACCGACTCCGCTCCTTTGCCTCACCCTGGCTGGCCTGTCTCTGGATCTTTCTTGCCGCGTTGCTGGCTGGTTGCTCCAGCAGCACTCCGCCGGACGTCGCACCGGCCCCGGTGGGGACGGCCCCGTCCATCAGTGCCGACGTCCTTCGTCCCGGCGACCGCATCAAGATCGTCTACAATGATATCCCGGATCCCCCGACCCCGGTGGAGCAGGTGATTCCCGAGGATGGAAAGATCCTCCTGCCCCGCGGACTGGAGGTCAACGTGGTCGGCAAGAAGCGCTCGGAAGTGGAGCGGGAGATTTCCTCGATGTACGTCGAGAAGGAGCGCATTTATCGGAAACTTACCGTCACCATCGAACGAATGGCCTCCTTCGTGTCGGTGGGCGGCGAGGTGCGCACCCCCAGTTCGATCGTCTTTCGTGGAGACCTGACCGTGCTCGGCGCTATTGATGCCGCCGGAGGTTTCACTGAGTACGCGGACCGGCGGGACGTGATCCTCACCCGTGCGGCGACCCAGAAGCAGATTCACGTGAATGCCAAGAAGGCCATTCGCGATCCCAAGCAGAATCTGCCCCTGTATCCCGGCGATTCAGTCCACGTGCCCCGCAGCATCTGGTGATGGTCGAACTCCAGCGCCGGGACCCCCCGGGGGCGGGGACGGTCACTGGAATCGGCCGTTTCCCGTTCGTGGTGGGCCGTGGAGAGGTAGATCTTCAGGTGGTGGCTTCAGGGGTTTGGGATCGTCATTTTTCGGTCGAACGCGGTGATAACCACGTCTTCCTCGTGGTGCCTTCGACAAATGCCCCCGTCACAGTCAACGGAGAGACCACCCCGGCAGCACGCCTGCTCCGGAACGGGGACTGCATCCAGTGCGGCGCCGTCCAGTTTCAATTCCGGCTGGCTTCAACGCGCCCCAAGTCCCTTGTCTGGCGGGAACAGGCCACTTGGATGCTGCTCGCGGCGGTATTCGGATTGGAAGTGCTGATTGCCCTCGCGTGGCCGTAGTCGCGGTTTCGGAACGGAAGTCCGGGTCATCGGTTGACAAAGTCGGCGACTGACCGCAGTTCCGGGTGCACATGTCGTTCGCCACCCCACAGGACTCCCCGGAATCTCCGGTGCTCCGGGTTCGCGACGTCCGGAAGTCCTACGAGGGCCGCATCGTTCTTCGCGGCATCTCCTTCCACGTCCACGCCGGTGAACGGGTCGCGCTCACCGGGCCTTCCGGAAGCGGCAAGACGACGCTCCTCAACTGCCTCGGGGGAGTGGATCGACCGGACGCAGGCAGCATCCAGTTGGGAAACACGTCGCTGGAGGCGATGGATGACGAGGCCTTGGCCCTGTTTCGGCGAAAGCGGGTGGGAACCGTGTTCCAGTTTTTTCACCTGCTGCCGACGCTCACCGCGGCCGAGAACGTGGAACTCCCGCTGCAGTTGCTGGGAGTGCCACGGGCGGACCGGGAGACCCGGGTCCATGCCCTTCTGGAGCGTGTGGGGGTCGCCCACCGCTCCCGGGCATTTCCGTCCGAGTTGTCCGGTGGCGAACGCCAACGCGTGGCCATCGCGCGGGCCATGGGACACGGTCCCGAACTGCTGTTGGCCGACGAACCGACGGGAAACCTCGATTCCGTAAACGGGGCCAACATTCTGCAACTGCTCACGGAATGGACCGGCGAAACGAAGACCGCGCTGGTCCTGGTGACCCATAGTCCGGAGGCGGCGTCGATCTGCCACCGGGAGATTCACCTTCGGGACGGACAGATCGAATCCAGGGCGGAGCAAGGTGCTCCAGACGGGACGTCCCCGTCCTCAGGAGCCCGGACGCCTCCTCCGCGTCCGCAATCTTCGTGAGACCACACCGGAATTCCGAGCCGTACTCCGGACCGATGCTGGCGCTGCTGTGGTCGCGCTTCTCCTGGCGGCATTGGCGCAGGCACGCGGCCTCGACGGCCATTCTCGTCGCCATCGTCGCCCTCGGAGTGGGAGTCTATTTCGCGGTGCGTCTCGCCAATCGCGCCGCGGTGGCGAGCTTTCAGAATTTTACGGATGCCCTCACGTCCGGAAGCGATGGATTGATCCAGGCCCCGGCCGGGTTTCTTCCGGAGTCGGTCATGCTGGAGCTGAGGACGCTGTTCGGGACCGCCCCGGTTCAGATCGTGCCCGTCCTCGAATCCTCCGCGGCGCGCCCGCGGGGAAGTGAATCGGAATCCATTGGTTCCCGGGAATCCTTCACGGTGTTGGGACTGGATCTCGTGGCGGTCCAATCCACAGCCTCCGAGCGGTTCGGGAGCCGGTCTGCTGCGCGAAATCCGGGGGACCACGGCCGGGAAACGTCGATGCCGGGCTCGAATTCCGTGGGCCAACTCTGGACGCGATTGCACGATCCCCATTCCGTCTGGATTGGTCCCGCCGCGGCCCGGCAATTTGGTCTTGCGCCGGGGGATCCTTTCCCAGTCGTGATCCAGGAACGAATCGTCCCGCTCCGGGTGGCCGGGGTGTTCCCGTCCGATCCCTCCCGGCCGGAAATTCCGGCGGAGTTGCTGGTGATGGACCTGCCGGCGCTCCAACATTGGACCGACGCGGTGGGTCGTCTGAGCCGCGTGGAGTTTCTGGTGGAGGACGGGGCCTTGCGGGATCAGGTCTGGACCGAGGTCCGCACAAAGTTGATGGCTGCGTCGAATCCCGGGGCGGGATCCCCCCGCTGGACCGTATCGACTCCGGGAGAACGCCGGGCGGGTGGGGAAAAGATGACGCGGGCGTTCCGGCTGAATCTGACCATTCTCTCCCTGCTGGCGCTGCTGGTGGGATTGTACCTGGTCTTTCAGGCCTTGGATGGCGCGGTGGTTCGTCGCCGGGAGGAACTGGCCATTCTTCGATCCCTTGGGGTGCGTCCGGTGGATCTCCGGCGCGCTTGGATGCTGGAGGCCGTGGTTCTCGGAGGCGTGGGGGGCGTGTTGGGGCTGCTCTTGGGTTGGCTCGGAGCCCAGGGGGCCGTCCGAATGATCGGTCGCACGGTCAATGCCCTCTACTACTCCAGTTCCGCAGCTTCTGCGGCGTTGAGTCCGGTCGAAGCGATCGTCGCCCTGATGGCGTCCGTGCTGGTCTGTGTGCTTGCTGGTTGGATGCCGGCGGCCGAGGCGGCGGCGGTCCCTCCGGCGCAACTGCTCTCGCGAAAACAGGGCGTTCACCCGGACGGTCCCGCTGCACTGCGCAGCCCCGTGCTCGCGGCGGGAATGGTCGGGCTCGGGGTGTTGTTGTGCGCGTTGCCGCCGGTGCGACTGGATGGCGGTAGTCGGTTTCCAGCCGCGGCGTACCTCGCCGCCTTCCTCTGGGTCTTCTCCGCGGGAATCCTCGGGGGCGGCCTCCTCCGCGCGATGGCGGGGCACTTCCAATTCCTGGGTGGCCGCTGGGCGCCGGCCCGCGTGGCTCTCAGCCATTTGCGGGAGCCGTCCGGACGACACCGCCTTGCCGTCGCCGGCCTGGTGTGCGCGGTGGCCATGACGGCGGGAATGGGGATCCTGGTGGGGAGCTTTGACCAGACCATGCGGGGATGGATTTCGCGGACCTTCCAAGCCGATCTCTATCTCTCCAGCGACGGTGCCCAAAGCGCGTCCACGGAGAACCGGATTCGTCCGGCGACGTGGCGGCGCATGGTGACCAATGCCGCCGTCGCGCGGTCCCAGGTGCTCCAGGTGGCGCGAGTTCAACTCCCGACCGCCGAGACCCTGCTCGTAGGTTGTGATCTGGACTTCTTTCGGACCTATGCGCGTCCCGCCTGGAGATCGGAGCCTGCGGATGACGCCGTGTTCGATCCGGGGAAAAACGCCGCCCTGGCGTTGGTGAGTGAAGCGTTCAGTGAACGGTTTCGACTCGATCGCGGCGACCGGGTGGAAGTGCCGACGCCCGCGGGTCCGCGTTGGCTGACCATCGCTGGAGTGTATTCCGATTACGGCAACGAGCGCGGATCCGTGATGGTGGACCGGCGACAGTTCTCCGAATGGTTCGGGGACGAACTGGCCTCCAGCCTGATCCTGGTCCTCCGGCCGGGCGTGTCCCCGGAGGAGGTCGGCTCGGCGCTGCGGCGGGAGCATCCGGGCCTCGCCGTCTTCACCCAATCCCGCCTGCGGTCGGAGGCGCTCCGAATCTTCCGGCAGACATTTGCCATCACCTATGCCCTGGAATTGATTGGAGTGGTGGTGGCGGTTGCCGGATTGGGATTCACCCTGACCAGTCTGCTTTGGGAGCGCCGGGATTCGTTGGACACCTTGAGGACCCTTGGATTTCGCCGGGGCGAACTGGCGTCGGCGGCCGCGCTGGAGGGATTCCTGACCGCGGTCGCGGGCATTGCAGCAGGATTGGTGGCCAGCGGGGCGCTGGGCTGGCTCCTGATCCAGCGGGTAAATCGTCAGACCTTTGGTTGGACCCTCGAGACGCACTGGCCGTGGGCTTTCCTCACGGGCCTCGCCGCGCTGGTGGCCGGCGCGGCGCTTCTCACGGCGTGGACCGTAGGGTACCGGTCCGGCAGAATCCCGGCCGAGCGTGAGGAGTAACGCGCGCTGCCCTGTCCATGAGAATCCCCCCGTTCCCCGTGCTTCCCCTCCGCGTCCGCAGAGGATTCTTTGGGATGCTGTGGGGCGTGTTGGGGCTCCTGACGGTGTACGTCTCCGGGGCGGGACCGGATGGATTTGAGACGCCGCGGTCTGGTCGGACTTTCACCTTTCCGCAAGACCACGGAAGTCATCCCGGGTTTTCCATCGAGTGGTGGTATGTGACCGGACACCTTTGGGAGACCAATGGAACTCGCCATGGATTTCAGGCCACGTTTTTCCGCCGATCCGCGCCCCGGAATGCCCTGGGAGAAACGGCGGCGACGACGGCGTTCGGCGATTCCCAGATTCACCTGGCCCACATGGCCCTTCTCGACGGGAGCTCCGGCCGTTTCCTCCATCAGGAACGCCTCAACCGCGAGGGTTGGGATGCCCATGCCTCGGCGTCGGGATTGGACATCCGCAATGGCAACTGGACGATGCGGTGGAATGGCGAAGACGTATCGGTCCGGAACCCGATCGAACTGCGGGGCAGTGTCCGGACGGACGCCTCGTTTTCCCTGAGCCTCGTGCCCCGGAAGCCCCTCGTCGTCTTTGGTACCAACGGCGTTTCCCGCAAGGCGGCGGAGCCGTGGGCCGCGAGCCATTACCTCACGTTTCCGCGCCTGGAAGTTTCCGGGACCCTCGAGCTCGCCGGCAAACCGCGGACTGTTCACGGCGAGGCGTGGATGGATCACGAATTCAGCTCCAGCCAATTGGGCGCCGGACAAGTGGGTTGGGACTGGGCGGGCATCCAGTTGAACGACGGTCGGGAGATCATGGCGTATCGCATGCGCCGGGAGGATGGGAGCCTGGATCCATTTTCGACGCTGGCGTGGGTGGATGCGCAGGGGGGCGTCCGGCACCTGGGTCCGGATCAGTTTCAGTGGACGCCGGACGGACGCTGGCGAAGTCCGGCCACGGACGCGGTATATCCCGCCCGGATCCGGCTGACGGCCTTTGATCCGCAGTCCGGAACCCCGCGTACCCTGACGCTCGAACCTGTGGCTGCGGCCCAGGAGTTGACGGGCGGACTTGGAGGTATCGCGTACTGGGAGGGCGCCTGCCGGGTATTGGACGCTTCAGGACGTGACGTGGGGCGGGCCTTCTTGGAGATGACCGGCTACGCAGGTTCCTTGTCGGGGAGGTTTTGACCTGGATCCGAATCGCGGGCGGGACGGGACGTTGCGCGCCGACAGTCGGACGTTAGGATCGCGCTTCGTGGCCGAAGTCCCCGTCATGGAACCCCAGCCTCCCGTTGAAGTGCGGAGCGTTCGTCTGCCCGAATTGCTGGCGCCGGCGGGCGACTGGGAGTGCGCCCGTGCGGCCGTGGAGAATGGCGCGGATGCCATTTACTTCGGGCTCGACCGGTTCAATGCGCGGATGCGGGCCCACAACTTCACCGAGGGCGACCTGCCCCGGTTGATGGAGTTCCTGCACCGGCGCGGCGTGCGGGGCTACGTTACCTTCAACACGCTGGTGTTTGCCGACGAGTTGGCGGCGGCTTCGGAGAACCTGCGCAGCATCATCGCCTCGGGCGTCGACGCCGCGATCGTGCAGGATGTCGGAATTTGCCGGCTGATCCGCCGCCTGTCCCCGGATTTTCCGATTCACGGGAGCACCCAGATGACGGTTACCAGCGCGGCAGGTGTGGAGTTTGCGCGACGCCTTGGATGCGATCTCGTGGTGCTGGCCCGAGAGAATTCCCTCAAGGAGATCGCCGCGATCCGCGCCGAATTGGACGGCCCCGCCACCGCGGCTGCCGGATTCCCCCTGGAGGTGTTCGTCCACGGCGCCCTGTGCGTCGCTTATTCGGGACAATGCCTGACCAGTGAGGCCCTGGGCGGCCGCAGCGCCAACCGCGGCGAATGCGCGCAGGCCTGCCGGATGCCCTATGAATTGATCTCTGACGGCCGAAAGGTGGACCTCGGCGACCGCAGCTATCTGTTGAGCCCGCAGGATCTCGCCGGATTGGAGGTCCTGCCCGGACTGGTTTCCGCCGGGGTTGCATCGCTCAAGATCGAGGGACGATTGAAATCGCCGGAGTACGTCGCCTCCATCACGCGCGTCTATCGCCGAGCGCTGGATGCCCTCGCGTCCGGGACCAGTGCTTCGCCCGCGGAGCCGGGAGACCGGTATGCGATGGAGATGGCCTTTTCCCGCGGCCTTTACACGGGGTGGTTCCGCGGAATCAACAATCAGGAACTCGCGCATGGCCGCTTCGGGAAAAAGCGCGGGGTCTATCTCGGACGGGTTGAGCGTGTGACTGCGGAGGGCGTCCGAGTCCGACTGGAGGGGCCCGCCAAACCGGGGGATGGCGTGGTTTTCGATGCGGGACGTCCCGGTGAGGATGAAGTCGGTGGGAGGCTTTACGGCGTCCGCGCGGCGGGTGGCGCCGGGTTCACGGAACTCGTGTTTGGCCGGGATGCCACCGACCTGCGCCGGGTTCACATCGGGGATCGAATCTGGAAGACGGATGACCCGGCGCTCAACCGGGACGTACGAAGGACCTTTGAAGGGGATACCGTGCGTCATCGCCGTCCCGTGACCCCGGAGGTCCATGGCGCGTTGGGGACGCCTCTCACCCTCCTGATCCGGGACGAAGCGGGACATGTCGCCCAGGGCTCGTCGACGGTTCCCCTGGTGGCCGCCGAGCGGCAACCTCTGACGGCGGAGCGGTTGGAGGAGCAGTTGGGACGTCTGGGGGGAACTCCGTTTCGCTTGGGGACGCTGCGCAATCGTGTGGAGCCGGGACTGATGATTCCGGTCAGCGAACTGAACCGGATGCGGCGGGAAGTCGTGGCTGAACTGGAGCGGATTCGTGCCCTTCCGCAGCGATGGACCCTGAATCGCGAGACGGCCGTTGTACCGGAAATTGAAGTCCCGGACCAGCCGCCGGACGTTGTTGATTCCATGCCGGAGTTGGTGGTTTTGGTCCGGACGCAGGCCCAGCTGGATGCCGTGTTGTCGTCGGGCGCGTCGACGGTGTACCTGGATTTTGAGGATCCCAAACGCTATCGGGAGGCGGTGGCCGCAGTCCGCACCGCCTCCGTTTCAGGGCGTTCACCCGAGGTTTGGGTGGCGCCCCCGAGGATCACCAAGCCTGGTGAGGACTGGATTTTGAAGCAGGTCCGGTCTTCCGATGCGGACGGTTACCTGGTTCGGAACCCGGATCATCTCCGATTCTTTGCCGGCGAGCGTCGACGCGGGGATTTCTCATTGAATGTCGCCAACCCGCTCGCGGCGGAGTTGTTCATCCGCGAGTACGGGTTGGAACGGGTCACTGCGAGCTATGACCTGAACGTCGCCCAGTTGGAGGCCCTGATTTCCTCCGCGCCGGCGCACTGGTTTGAGATCACCGTTCACCAGCACATGCCGATGTTTCACATGGAGCATTGCGTGTTCTGCGCGTTTCTCTCGAGCGGCACGGATTTCACAAACTGCGGAAGGCCGTGCGACCGCCACGAGGTGCGGTTGCGCGATCGGGTGGGACTGGAACATCCGCTGAAGGCGGATGCCGGCTGTCGGAACACCGTGTTCAACGCCCGCGCCCAGACAGGGGCAGAATCGGTGGAACGCCTGCGCGCCCTCGGGGTCCGGGTGTTCAGGGTGGAGTTTGTCAATGAGTCGCCCGCCGAGGTGGTTTCCACGCTGTCGCGATACCGGTCCCTTTTGCGACGCGAGATCACCGGGACCCAATTGTGGCACGATCTGAAGCTGGAGAACCGATTGGGGGTCACCCGCGGTCAATTGGAATCCGACGGGGCGCGCAAGGTTTTTCCCTCCGCTTCAGCCGGACGCTCCGGCAGATGACGCGCATCACCTGGCAGTTGGCGAAGTTTCATGGAATGGAATTCTAGTCCGCACGGACAGCGCTGAGGCTGGTGGGTAGGGATCTCCTGCGGTGGACACTGTCCCTGGCGAGGGTGCCGTTTCTGGCGGATCGGGGTGGGGCTGCGGAGTTCCCGGATAACTTCTCGAACGGCGTGACGGGCTGGGCGTTGCCTCCCGGGTGAGTCCTGGTGGAACGGGCTTGTCGGGACACGGTCCTCCGGGGGGGATTCCGTGCCGAACCTCTTCGCGCGTCGGACGGACGTGATGTTAAGGCGCTCCTGGCAGTTTGAGATTGCTCTCGGTCTTCGCCAGTTGCGGACAGCGGGCCAGTATGGATTGGCGGGGCTGGCCCTGTTCCCCGGGGTGAACTCGGGGGTTCAGTTCGAGGTGAACGTGAGCAACCGGGGCCGGCGCAATGTCCAGGTGGAGACCCAATGGTTTGAGGCCGGGTCCGGGACATGGAACAACGTCTCAGGAACCGGCTGGGTCCCGCATGCCTCCTCGGTCTACCGGCTCCACGTGTTTCGCCCCTTCAACGCCAGCCGGTGGGTGGTGACGCTGACCGGGATCAACGGATTTGAGTGCCTCGCGGAGGCGGCGGCCGTTTTGGTGGAAGTGCTCAACCGAATTACCATCCTCGGACTGCGAGTGAACTCTGGTGATGGTGGAGTTTAACAAGCTGCGCGTGGCGACGCCCTACAACGCCCCGGCGGCCCCGGTGCTGAGTTCAACGCCGCAAAGCCTCACCCGGTTTCGCGGGACGTCCGCCGAGTTTCGGGTGAAGGCCGAAGGTCCCTGCCTGCTGACCTACCAATGGTGGAGGAATACCACGGCGACGCGCGGGCAAACCAGTGAGGTGTTGTCCATTCCCATCGTGCCCCCCGCCAGTGCGGGTTCCTACCGGGTGGTCGTGAAGTCCGGGGAACGGCCGGGGTCGAGGGAACCTGCTTTCCTCTCGGTCATTTGTGGATATCTGCGGGGGGCGGTTTCGGAACCTCTCAGTCCGGATCGCCTCAGGCTGAAGTTCCGGCTTCCCGCGGGGCAGGGGTATTCCCTGCAGCGTTCATTGAATCTTGAGGACTGGACGAATTGGTCGAGAAGGCAGGGCGTCCGGTTTCCAGGTGAACGTGAACATTCCCCTGTTGGACGGGCGCGGGTGGAAGGGGACAGGCTAAAGCCTGTACTACAAGCGGAGGGACAGGCTGAAGGCTGGACTGCGAACCGGGTTTGTAGTGCAGCCTTCAGGCTATCCCTGTCCGATTCCGGGAGGCTATCGTGTCGCCATGTGCGGGCGGTATTCGCTGACCTTGAAGGGGGTGAAGATCGAGAATGAACTCGATGAGGTGGCGATCGAACTGAAGCGTTTCAAACCGCGCTACAATGTTGCCCCCGGTCAGGAGGCTCCGGTGATCCGCCTCGAGGACGGCCACCGCCGCGTGGCGACGCTGCGGTGGGGACTGATTCCAGGGTGGGCCAGGGACGCCAGGATCGCCTTCCAGTGTGTCAATGCCCGTTCGGAAACCGTGGCCTCCAAGCCCGCCTTTCGCTCTGCCTTTCAGCGACGCCGCTGCCTCGTGCCCGCAGACGGATTCTATGAGTGGAAGGCCGCCGGATCAGCGAAACAGCCGTGGCGATTTACTCGTCCCGATGAGGGATTGATGGAGTTCGCCGGACTCTGGGAACGGTGGACCCCCCCGGAGGGCGGATCCCCGGTGGAAACGTTCACCGTCTGCACTACGACCCCGAATGCGGTCACTGGCAGGATCCATGACCGGATGCCCGTGATCCTGGATTCAAGTGGGGCGGCGGCGTGGTTGAATCCGGAGACACCGCCCAAAGCTCTGGCCCTCCTGCTCAAGCCCGCGCCCGATGACGTTCTCAAGGCCTACCCGGTATCGACCGTGGTCAGCAATGCGCGGAACGACGTGCAGGAATGCGTCCTTCCTATTCCGGAGGCCTTGGAACTGCTTTAATTCGGTGAACCGAGACGCCATGACCGGCGGGACCCAGGGTATGGGTGGTTGGAAGGACGGGATAGGGACCGTGCCGGTGGATTGTGAATCGGATGCGCGGGTCGCCGGGGATTCCCGGGGCTGCGGGATATCATGGTTCGCGCTGCTGTTTCTTGCGGTCGCCAATTTCGGAACGGGGAGCCGGGTTCTGGCGGATGGCAAAGTTTTCCCGTCAAGAGCGGAAGCAGTGGAAGTCCGAATGCCGGATCAACGGGCCCCGCTGTGGTGGAGCAACGGGGTCGAACGCCTGGTCATCGAGTCCCGCTTCATCGGGCAGGCTGAGGTCATTCCGCTTACGGAATAAGATTGGATGGTTCGGGGCAGTTGGCAAAGGCTGAGGAGGTTCCCCGTCAATCCCCGCCGCCTGACCACACGGACACGCCGCAGACTCAAAGTGAGCCTCGTCACCTCGACTGCTACGATTCACCTGGGTTACTCAGTCCGGCCCGCCGCCGATCCACTCGCTGGTGTATTCGGAGAAGCCGGTGGTGTCGAAGGTGGTGATGGGTTTCCAGATGCCGTCCACGAGTTCGGTGAGGGAACCCCTGAATTGCGCGGTCTGCTCGAACACCAGGAGGGGATACTTCCACAAGGTCGCGTTTTCCTGGACCTCCCAGAGCAGGGAGATCTGGTAGCGGCCCGTGCTGTCCACCGCGGTGAAGTTGACCGTCTTGGGATACTTCCAAAGTACCTTCCAATGGGTCCAGTCGTCGAAGGTGTACTGGAAACTGTCCTGCGGGAATGACAACCGGAGGTCGCCGACGCGCAGGTAGGCCGTCGATTTCTGGAACGCAGCGTGGAGTCCGACGTCGAAGGAGATCTGGCGTTCGGGGATGCTGAAGGCGGCCCAGGCCCACGTATTGCCGGGAACGTACCAGATGCCCCAGTCGTGGTCGTGGTATCCGGTGGCGTCGGTCAGGTCGAAGCGGTGCCCGTGCACGCTGACCCAGCCGCTGACGGTGGCGCTGGGCATCCAGGCCAGCCAGGAGCTGAATTCCCAGGGCTTCTCGGCGTGGACCCCGTCGGCTAGCAGCTGCGGTTCGTCGGCGGGAGTGAAGGTGAGTCCCATGCTCACCGCGCCGTCCGCGGTAGTCGCGCGAACCTCGTATCGTCCGTCGGGGAGCACCCGGACGGTGGAACCCGCGAGATCCACGTCGGCCTTGTCGGGGGATGCCCAGAATCTCGAGACGGAGTGGTAATCCATCTCAAGGGTGGTGCCGGTCCCGTTCTTGTCGAACACCGCGGCGTTCAGGCTGGCGACGCCGAGCAGGTCTATGTCGGCGCCGTTGAAGATGGCGAAGGTGACCATGCCGCCGCGGTCGTTCTTCTTGTCGTAGAAATTGAAGTACCACCATTCCGTGTACCAGAAGAGGTGGGCCGCCTGTTCGTATTCGGCGAGATGATAACCGTCCTCGGAGGGCGACAGCGCCTTAGGATCCAGCCGACGCGGTGATGCGGTTCCCGAGGTTGGGGGGGACCGGCGCAGGAGGGCGGCCTTGAACGTGGACCAATCCACCTTGGGCCGTTCGCCGATCCCCAACGGGGACCAAGGTTCGCCCTTGTCAAAGCGGGCCTGGTCCGCGAGGCGAAGCGGAGCAAAGAGCAGGGGCATTTCCATGTCCCAGATGCGGCAGCGGGGCGCGCTGGATCCGGTGCGGTCCAGGATCGCATTCACGGCCCGCCGCGCGGCCTCGTTGGCGGAGTCCATGCAGGCGAGGTCGGCGTTGGTCTGGACGTAATCCGCCGCGAGCACGAGGTTCTCAATGGCCGTGCCAGCGGCGGGCCGCTTCTCCCAGCTGCCCGGTTCGTTGATGAACAGCGGTTC
Source organism: Verrucomicrobiota bacterium (assembly GCA_046346705.1). Classification (GTDB taxonomy): domain Bacteria; phylum Verrucomicrobiota; class Verrucomicrobiia; order Limisphaerales; family UBA9464; genus UBA9464. Next base: position 158,301 of record JAXMHR010000005.1, read on the forward strand.
GACGTCGATGTCCTTGTGCGGGCGGTTCGGGTTCGGAATCTCAATGTCCGTGTCGAGGAAGTAGGAATGGACATCGTCCCAGGTGACGAGGGTTTTGCCGTCCACGTTGAGCGACTTTTCGATCTCCTTCCAAACCTCTTGGGCGATTTCGTCGAGGTTGCAGTCCTCGGCCTTCTTGTTGATGAAGGTTCCGGGTTGCGTCCAGTCCGAGACGTCCACCGAGAGGATGCCCCGCACGGTGCCGTCGCCGAACTTGGAGAGGTCAATCGACTTCCAGAATTGAGCCTCCGAAATGGAAGTGATGGCCCACGGGGAATTCACATAGAGCGTGTGCCCCTGGGAGACGGGGACGTCCTTTTTGAGGAAGAACTGCAGTCCGTTCATCCAGCGCACATTCTGATCCAGGTTTCGCAGCGACTGGAGGGATGGATCCGCACCGGGCGCAACCATGGCGTCGGTGACGAGCGGCCCCATGACCTCGACCGGCAGTGCGCTGACGTAATAGTCGGCCGTTTCCTTCCAGGCCTTCTGCGTGGACGTGTTTCGCAGGTCAACCCCGGTAATCCGTCCATTCTCGCAGTGGATCCGGGTGCATTCGATTTCCGACGTGTAGGTGCCGCCCAGGGCCTGGATGTGGGCAATCCAGGGTTCGAGCAATTGCGCGCTGGTGGGACCGTTGAGCACTTGGTCGGTGCTGTGGGCGACCAGATTGAAGGCTCCGAAAAGGAGATGGACCTGCACCTGCCCGATCGTGCGAGCGCTTCCGTATTTGGGTTGTGCGGCGACGAGAGAGCGGGAAAGACCTTCCACGAGGTAGGTCACATAGGCCGGGGACTTGTGGTCCGCGTCGGTGAACTCCCACCAACTCTGGTTCTCAAGTTCATGCAGGCGACGTTGCCGGCAACTCGTCATCACCTGCCAGAGGCGTTCCGCGAAGAATTCGATTTCCCCGGGAAGCATTCCCAGGGTGGGCGGATCGAACACGTCTTTAAGGAGGACGAGGAGTTCCGCGAGGGTTCGGGGGAAGCGGGCCGGGGCGCGGATGGGCGCCTTGTCGTAGGGGGCGATCTCGACGTAGGTGGTGCCGGTGAGATTGTCGAAACATCCCTGCCGGTTGTTCCCAAACGGGATTCGCTTCATCGAATCGGGGAGATGCCGATAGAAGGCGGGAACAAATCGGAAGCCGTGCTCGCCCGGAAGATCCCGCCGTCCCTCCGTGCCGCTGTTGGGCACCGGAATGGTGCGCGACTTTCCGCCCGGGATGGTGCGGATGTCGTATATCGATACTTCGAAGCCGCGTTCAAGAAGTTCGTGCGCGGCGGTCAGCCCGCCGATGCCGCCGCCAATGACGAGTACCTTGGGCATGGAGTTTCCTGGGTAGGGATGGGGTGGGGGTGGGAATCGGGTTTCGCCGGTTTGCGTGAAGTCGGATTCCGGAGAACGGGTTTACTTATCATGGGGCATCGGTCCCGGACAACGTTGGATTCCGGACGGGGTCGGATTTCGGGGTGATTGAAGCGGTGGCAGGCGGACAGGCTGAAGCCTGAACTACGAACGCGGGGGATAGGCTGAAGCCTGGACTGCAGGCGGGGTTTGTAGTGCAGCCTATAGGCTGTCCGAATGCTGAATCCCGCGGAGCGCGGCTACAGGCTGACGTCCTGATCGCGGTAGCGGCCGGCCGCCAGCGTCCTCACCTCGGTGCCGTCATTCCGGACTGTAACCTTGCCTTCGCACACCACGTGGTCGGCGAAGCGCACGGGTCCGGTGACCTTGAGCGAATCGCAGTGCCAGAGGGACGGGGGACCATCCGGAAAGAAGGACTCGAACGACGTGACCACCTTGTAGTGCTTGCCGTCCAAATCCACGACTGGCGGGCGGCCGTGGCGCGACTCCGCCAGGACGAGTCGATGATCGGCGGTTGCCTGATAGGCGTCGGACCTAAGTGTGAGGAGGTCGTTGGTGGCCTTCACGGGGGAGAATCGTTCACGGGGCACCACGACGGCTCCCGATTTCTCGAAGCATTCGATGGCCGCACCCATCGCCGATTCGAGCTGGAGTACCTTCGGCGAGCTGGCGTCCCGCGGATCCACCGTCTTGGCATTGGTGATCAGCGGGAGCGGGATCGTGCCTCCGTTCTGCCGGAGGACCGCCGCGAGGTGGTCGAGGCGAATCCAGAGGTTGTTGGTGTTGAAAAACTGGTGCCGCGAAATGTCCTGAAAGGCCTCCTCATCCTCCTTCGGACATTGGGCGGACTCGCGGAGCAGCAGGCGTCCAGAGCTTTTTCGCCGAGCGAGATGGCCTCCCTTGCGGTCGGCGGCGGTGCGTTCGGCGACCTCCATGAGGAAGGACAATCCGCTGTCCGCAAAGTACCGCAGCAGGCGTGCGTCCACCGTCGCTCCGAGGTTGTCGGAATTGGAGATGAAGGCGTACCGGATGCCCTCGGCCAGCAGGGAATCCAGGAGGCCCGAATTGAGCAGGGATGGGTAAAAATCCCCGTGTCCCGGTGGGCACCATTCCAGTTCGGGATCCGCGGGCCAGGACACCGGTTCCCCCGTGTCGGCAAGAATCTTCGGAACCTTGTTCTGGAGGAAATCGATCGGGCCTGCCTGAAGCAGCGCGGGGTACTTACCAAGGAAGCCGAGGGTTTCCTCGCGGGTGGTGAAACTGTTCATCAGGACAAACCGTGGGGCGGTTCCTCCCGTGTGTCCGCGCAGGTGAAGAATCTGGCGGGCGATGAAGTCGAGGAAGTTGTCGCCGTCCCGGACGCGGATGAGCGACTTGGTGCGGTCGAGTCCCATGCCGGTGCCGAGTCCGCCGTTGAGCTTGAAGACGGCGAGTTGCCGGAGGAGACCCACGGTTTCCTCCCCGGCTTCCGGGAGGTCTTTCAGCGCGGGAGGGGAGGAGATGGGGTCAATTTCCCCCTCCGGGATCATTCCGCGTTCGCCGCGCCGGACGCGACGGTGCGCCTCAAGGAACGTTCGGATGGTGGCCTCGCCGATTGCGGCGGCGCGCATCTTTTCCTCGATGCGGGTTTCTTGGGAGTCGGTGCTCATGGGATGGGATTCGGACGGCGGGTGGTCGGAGAAAAGACCTTGGGAAGGGGACTGAGGTCAACCTCGAATCCGGTCACGGGAAAAGTGAGAAAGGGATCCCGATGCCGTGGGGTGGTCGGTTTCAACAGTCGGGGCTTTTCACCGGACGGAGGGGTTCGATAGGATGGAATTCAGTACCCAGGTTGAGTCGAAGTCATGATGTCCCCAATCGAATTTCAAGACCATGAGCCGCGCGAGTGATCACGGAAAAGGACGGGTGGCTGGAATCCGGAAGGATGCTGACGACCCGAGGGATCATGAATTCGAGGCCGGGAATTTCGAGGAGTCCAAGGACCTTCGGCGGTATCTGTTCGACGTGGAAAATCAAAAGGCGTCGGAAGGCTGCGCGGGATTCGCGATGTCCACGATTCTGGAGATGTGGCTCAAGCGGGACCATCCGGCGCACGCGGTGGAGTTGTCCCCGTTGTTTGCGTGGTGGAATGCGCGTTTTCTGGAGGGTGAGGCGGGGCAAAACGAACCGGTGACCGCCCGGTCGGCGTTGAAGACCCTTCGGCGCCACGGGATCTGTCCCGAGTCCACGTGGAAGTTTGACGAGTCCAAATGGTTTGTCCGCCCGTCACCGACCGCATTCCGCAAGGCGAAGCATTATCGGATCACAGCCTACCGCCGCTGCCGGTCGGTCGAGGCGATCAAGTCGGCGATTTCGAAGGAACTGCCGGTGTTCCTGGGAATGGAAATGCGGGAGGGGTTCGCCAACATTTCCGGGTCGTTGGAAACGCATCCGCGCCAGTTCGTCGGATACCGCCGGAATCCCAAGACCGGCGGTCATTTCATGGCGATCGTGGGCTATCGGCGGGAAGGGGCCATCGTGGTCAACTCGTGGGGTACGGACTTTCATGACCAGGGATGCGTCCTGATCCCGTGGGATGTGTTGGTTGAAGACCAGTACGACGTTTGGGTGGTGACGGGATTGGAAGTGCGGAAACCCCGCCGCTTGTCCGGGAAAGTGTCCCGTTCCCGGAAGAGTGCCCGGCGGCCACGGAAGGAAAAACCTCCGACAAGGCCCTCCCGGAGCCGGAATCGGAAATCGACGGGATCGCGATCCGCACTCAGCCGCCGCCCTTGAGCAGTCGGTTCTTCACGTCCTGGGGCAGGGTGCTTTGCTCAATGGCGGTACGGGCTGCGGATTCATCCACGCGCAGCCACTGGCGTCCGGCATTTTCAAGGGCCGCGTTTTGCTTGTCCGTGTTGGAAAGCGTGCCGGCCCAGCTCCAGGCGGTGGCGGGTTCATGGGGGGCGAGGGAATTGGCGAATGAGGAGACGGCGTCCTCGCGGCCCTTGCCTGCCGGGATTCCGTTCAGCCAGTTTGCGGTCGCCACCGGATCCTCCCTTGCCCACTTGTTGACGAGCGTCTGGGTGGCTTCGTCGCGGAGACGTCCTTCGGGAAACTGGCTGATCCAGTTCGCCGTGTAGGCGGGGTCGGCGGTGACCATGGACGAAATGACGGACTTGGTGCCGCGCTCCTGTTCGAGTCCGGCGGGAAGCTTGGCGATATACTCCGCCGCCTCGCGAGGGGATTCCGCGGCCCAGGCGTTGAGAACGCTGCCCATCGCCGCGGTCCGGCCCGCCCCGCTGGGCATGCCTTGCACCCACTCGAGGGCGCCCTGGGCGTCCGCGCGCGCCCAGGAGCCGGCGATTCGGCTCATGACGTCGTCGCGTCCGTGTCCTTCGGGAAGATTGGCGGCGAAGGCCGCGGCCTCCTGGGGATTTCGTGAGGCCCAGTTGGAGGCGATGTTTTCCAACATCTGTTGCCGGCTGTTGTCCGCGGGCAGTTGCAGGGCGAAGGCGGCGGCCTCCTCGGGGTTGCGGGCGGCCCAGTTGCCGGCCGCCTGGGTGAGCATCCGCTGACGGAGGTCCCCGGGAGGAAGGGTCGCCGCAAATTCCGCCGCGCCCTTGTTGTCGGAATCCACCCAGGACCAGGTCATGTTCTCCAAGGCGGCGTTGCGTTCCCGTCCTTCAGGAAGGCCCTTGACCCAGTCGATGGCGCCCTCGATGTCATTGTCCGCCCAATTGCGGGCCATCTGGCCGAGGAGATTCTGGCGGCTTTCTCCGGGGGGCAGCAGGTCCAGAAAGCGGGCGGCCGTGGCGGGATCCTCCTGGCCCAGGCTGTACATCAGATTCTGGATGGCATCCCGGCGGGTGGCCGGATTGGGAACTTCCTTCAGCCAGGAGATGGCGGCCTCGGGGTCCTTCGAAGCCCATTGCTGGGCGAGTTCGGCGATCGCCTGGTTTTTTCCCTGTCCGTTGGGAAGGCCCAGCGCGTACTGCCCCGCGCCGCGCGGATCGGTCTGACCCCACGCGGACAACACTCCGGCGAGGGCCTGGTCCCTTCCGGGCCCCTCGGGAAGGCTGCGCGCCCAGGCGGCCGCCGCGTTGGGATCGCGGTCCGCCCATTCCCCGGCGACGGATCGGAAGGCGCCCGCACGGTTCGGGTCGGAGGGAAGTCCATTCAAGAGTGCGGCGGCTCCGGCGGGGTCGGTTTCCGCGAGACCCTCAGCCATGGCGGCCCGGGCGATCATTTGATCCGAGGGATTGGTCTGTTTCGCCGTCCAGGCCTTCAAGGCTTCGGGGTCGCGCCGGGCCAGTTGGCTGAGCGACTGGGCCAGGGCGTCGTCACGGCGACGGCCGCCGGGCAGTAGACCCAGGATCTGCACCGCGGCTTCGGGATTCTGCCAGGTCACGTTGCCCATGGCGTCGGTCATGGATTTTCGTTTCAGCACCGACTCGGGCTGTCCCTTGAGCCATTCGACGGCCCCGGCGGAATCCTTTTGCATCCAGGTGGCCAGGACCGTTCCGAGCTGGTTGTCCCAGCCGCCCCAGCGTCGGGATTTGGCGTACTTCAACGCGAGTTCCGCCGCGGCCTTGGGGTCCTTTTCGGACATGGCCGTGATGACGTTGTTGCGCATCCAGGTCTGTTCGCCCTTGGGCATCGAGTCCACGAGGGCCAGGGCGCGGTCCGGATCCGATTCCGCGAGGCCGTTGATGGCCGACTGTTTCAACTGGCGGCGTTGCTGGGCGGACGGGAGTTTGTCCACCCAGGCGAGGGCGGCGGTGGGGTCCCGCCGCGACCACTCCTGCACGGCGGATCCGAGGGCCTGGTCGCGTTCCTCGCGCGACGTGAGCTTTTGTCCCCAGGCGAGGACCGCCATCGGATCGTTCTCCGCCCATCGCTCCACCAACTGCCAGCGGAACTGAAAGTATTGTTCGCGGGGAAGGATGCGGCGGGCGATTTCGAGGTTGGCCGAGGTTTGGGCCGTATCGAGCGTGACCACCAGTTCCCCCAGCGCCCGCCAGCGGCGGTTGGGAGGCTGGGCCATCAGTGCGCGGAGCCGCTCAGCCAGATCTGCATTCGATGCCGGCACCGGGCCCTTCGGCTTCGGGATTGCCGGGGTTTCTGTTGCTGCGGTGGTACCGGAAGCTGCGCTGGCCGCAGCCGGGGAAGGTGCGGTGTGAGTCCGCGCCGCCATCCAACCTCCGGCAGCGCCGGCAACCAGACAGACCAAGGCGAGGACAAGGAGGCGAGGGTTCACTCGGCGATTGGACAGAGTGGATCCGGAATTGTTCTGAAAAAGTCTGGGGAAGCCGGCTGGCGCCGCGGAGATCGGTCAGTTCGGCACCCAGCCGCTGCCGGGAACGAATTCCCGGCTGCCGGACGACTTGCATCCGGAAGCCACGGCGCCGAGCACCAACAGGACCGAAAGCAGCACGACGAATTTCTTCATGGGCGGCAGGCTAATCCGGTTTGCCCGGCGCTCAAGCTTGCAGCAGACTCACTTCCGGGATGCCGAAAACACCCCAATCTCTCAAGGGGCAGCTGCTCCTGGATGGCGGGAAACTGCGGGGAAGCTGCTTTCACCGGACCGTGGTCCTGGTCTGCCAGCACAATGCCGAGGGCGCGTTTGGGCTGATTCTGAACCGGCCCAGTGACAACAAGGTGGGCGACGTTCTCGAGGCGGATCTTCCCGAAGCCTTGCATGATCAGGTTCTCTTTGGTGGAGGTCCGGTCCAGCCCGCGGCGCTTAGTTACCTGCATACCGGTGCCGAGGTTTCGCCGGAGAACGTGTTGGGGTCGATGCGGGTGGGGCATGACCTTTCGGAGTTGATCCAGCTTGGGCGGCGGAAGCGTGCGGATCGACAGGTGCGCATCTTTGCCGGCTACGCGGGGTGGGGGCCGGGACAGCTGGATGACGAATTGCGCAACGACTCCTGGCTGAAGGAACCCGCGACCCTCCGGCTTGTCTTTGAAACGCCGCCAGCGGAACTGTGGCGTCACATTCTGCGGTCCCGCGGCGACTGGCAGAGCCGCCTGCTGGCGGATTCGCCGGAGGATTTGTCGTGGAACTAGGCGCCCGAGGCGCCCGGGATGCCGGTCCCGGCCCGGTGCTTCTCTTCTTTGCCGTCCCGGAGGAGGCGCGTCCGTTTGTCCGGGAGTGGAATCGGGCCGGTCAGGACACGCTGGCACGAATCCAGGGGCCTGGATTGATTGCCTGGAGGTCGGAGATGCTCCGGGTCCATGTCACGGGCATGGGAGCTCGCAATGCAGAACGGGTCGGCAGGGCGGTGATGTCCGGGGAGCCCGACGCCCGGGTGTGCGTCACGTCGGGATTTGCCGGGGGGCTTGATCCGACGTTGTCCAATGGGGATATCGTCCTCGATGCGGATCCCGGGGTGGACGCGCATCTGCTGCTCCCGAAGTTCGGTGGACGCCCTGCACGGCTTTACCAGGCGTCGAGGGTGGCGATAACCGTCGCGGAAAAGACCCGGCTGCGATCGGAAACGGGATGCGATGCCGTCGAGATGGAGTCCTCCACACTTCGGGCCCTGGCCCGCGATCGGGGAATTCCCGGAGCGACCATCCGCGTCATCTCCGATGCGGCGGGGGATCCCCTGCCGCTGGATTTCAATGCCCTGATGACTCCGGACGACCGTCTGGATTTTGGCCGGCTGGCATGGGCCTTAGTGCGGTCCCCGGGACTCATCCCGAAGTTGATGGCGTTCCAGCGCATCGTTTCGAATGCGTCGGCGCGTCTGGCGGCGGCTTTGGTGGCGGGATTGGGGAGGCAGCCTGAAGGTTGGACGACAAACGCGCACCGTTCGTAGTCCAGGCTTTAGCCTGTCCGAGGCGCAACGGCTCCCGCAAACGCCGCTCGTCAATCCGGCGCTTTCGGGGAACCCTTCCGTCATGAGCGACCTGCAGGCCATCTATGATGACGCGATGTTCGACTATTCCACCGGGGATTTCGCGGGTGCGTTGGAAAAGTTGAAGAGCGTCCTGGCCGAGGAACCCGGTCATTTCGATGCCCAGCTGGCCGTGGCCATGTGTCATTACCGGCAGGGGGATTTCGCCACGGCCATCGCCGAGGGACACAAGGCGGAGAAGCTCCGTCCCAACGAGCAGTTGGTGCACACCAATCTTTCCCTGTTCTACATGAAGTCGGGCGACAAGAAGACCGCCGAGCATCACGGTCTCCAGGCGCGCATTGCTTCGTGGAAGCAGGACATGAAGCCGCCGGGGACCCCGACCTCCGGCGCGGGTTCGAATGCGGATTCCAGCCTTCAAATGGCCCAGCCAAAACCCACCGCCTTCAAGATGCCGGAGAAATTCCCCGACCAGCCCTGGAAGAAGAAGGCGCCGGCGACCCCGGGAAATCCGCCGACGCACTGAACGCGTTTCCGTTGGCGTCCTTCACGAGCTCATATGGAATCGCTGGTCAACGTCGCTGATCTGGAGTCGATCCCTCCGGGAAAGGCCCGCACCGTTGAGGTATCCGGGCGTCGCTTCGCCCTCGCCAATGTGGACGGCCAGGTGTTCGCCATTGCGGATAGGTGCCCGCATCGCGCCGGGCCCTTGGGGGAGGGGTATGTAGAGGGCTGTGTCCTTCACTGCCCGCTCCACGGCTGGGGATTTGATGTCAGGACCGGAGCGTGCGATGTACGTCCGGATCGGCCGGTGGCGTCGTACCGGGTGGAGATTCGAGAGGGTCAGGTTTGGCTGGATCCGGGAGAGCCGGCCTCCCCGTCAGCGTGAAGAACGCGGTCAGGGCCACGGCGACCCAGAACGGTTGCGCGAGGAAAAGAGCGGCGGCGGCGTCGGTGAAGGACTCCCGATCCAATCCGCCGCGAACCAGGTCCCGGGCAATGAGGGGCGAGAACAGCATTCCGAGGATGCCCAGGGGAAAGAGGATCGTCTGGGACAGGAAGAACCACCGGATCGTCGGGGAGCGGTTCCAACAAGGAGACGCCAGCCAGGCGATCGCCACGAGAATCATGATTCCCTGCAACTCCAGGTAGAGTGCCTCCAGAGTTCCAAGAGCCCGGGGACGGAGATGGTGGATCAGGATGGGGAGGTGGGAGGGAAAGATCGGATCATTGAACCCGAGGGGACGCCCGGCGGCGTCCGTGGCGTTGAAGGGGGTTTCCGAAAGTCCTGAGGAGACCGCGAGGACAAGGAGTGTGATGAGGAACGAGGTGACCGTGAGCAGGAGCAGGATCCAAGTGATGACGGGACGGGCTCGCACGCTCCGGGTGGGTCTTGTCCGTAGCTAAAGCCGCCGCCACCTGCGCGCCTTGAGTTCGAAGCGGGGCAGGGTGCCTGCGTTGACGACTTGGACGGGAACGCGCAGGGACAGAGAGCGGTGGATCCTTCGGGACAACTCGGCGGCGGCCGAGTCCGGGGCCTCCACCTCGAGTCCCAACTCCACCAGCGCCCCACGGGAATCGAGGGTCGCGCGGTACTCAACCACCTCGGGAATGGATCGCACGATTTCGTCCAGCGCCGACGGGTACACATTCACCCCGCGGACAATGACCATGTCATCCACGCGACCGAGGATGCCGCCGGGGAACCGTTGGGGAATCGCGGCGGAATCCCGCTGCACCAGATCGCCGGTCCGGTAGCGCAGGAGGGGCGAGCCGAGGCGTCGCAGGGTGGTCAGAATCAGTTCCCCGGTTTCGCCGTGCGTCACCGGCCGGCTCGTTTCCGGATGCACCACTTCGGCGAGAAAACTGTCTTCGAGGAGGAGGAGGGTACCTGGGGCGGCGGGGTCCTCGAGGGTGACGGGCCCCGTTTCGGTCATGCCATGGTGATCGAAAACCTGGGCGCCGTTCCAGAGGGAGGCCAGGCGGGCGCGGACCGCGGGTAGGCTGCCGCCGGGTTCTCCTGCGACCACGATGCGGCGCAGTTTCGTGGCGGTGAGGTCCAAGCCCTCGGCGTGCGCCACTTCCGGGAGATGGAGCGCGTAGGTGGGTGTGCAGCACAGGACCGTGCATTCGTTCTCCATCAGGACGCGGAGGCGCACGGAGCTGCTCATGCCGCCTCCGGCAAAACAAAGTGCGCCGAGACGCTGCGCCGCTTCGAAGGCCAGCCAGAATCCAAGGAAGGGACCGAAGCTGAAGGCGAACAGGATGCGATCCCCAGGAACCACTCCGGCCGCCTGGAGGACGAGCCTCCAGTCCTGGACCATGGCCTCCCACGATTCTGGCGTGTCGAGCCACCGCAGCGGTGCCCCGGTGGTCCCGCTCGTCTGGTGGCACCGCGTGTATTGATCGAGGGGTTCAGTCAGGACGCGTCCGTAGGGCGGATGCGCCGCCTGTTCGGCAACGAGGTCCGATTTGCGCGTGAACGGAACGCGCTCCTGGAACTCGGCGAGGGACGCGGGGAGTTCGCGCAGGCCTGCGCGCTGAAAACGTTCCTGGTGGAAGGGGCTTCGGACGGCGGCGGCCCATAGCGGGGCGACCCGGGCGATGCTGTCAGCGGACGCCATGGTGGCGCGCGGCAATCGGGTGCGGGGACTTCGTCAAACCCGGGCCGGAGTGGTGGCCGTCGCGGGCTTGGACACCGCCGCCTTCTTGGGCGCCGGAGTCGGCTTGTACAGCGTCACCAGTCCACCGCCGGCGACGGCGAGGAAGATGCCGAGATAAAACAGCGGGCTCACTTTCGAGAAATCAATTTCGTGCCGGAACAGCCAAAGCGAGACCAGGGCGTTCACCACCGGGGCGCCGGCGAATACGATGGACATGACCGCGGCGGGCGTCCCCTTTGCGCCGAAGGCGAGCAGGGTCCCAAAGGCGCCAATGGCCCCCATGATCCCGGCGATCAACGACCAGCTCCATCCGGGCGTCGTATAGCCGCTGAACGCCGCGCCCTTGCCCATGAGGAGAAACAGCGGCGCGAGGACTGCGGTCAGGAAGTAGGCGATGCCAACGAAGAGGAACGCCTTGTAGCGTCCGTTGGCCGGATCGTTCATGGCAACCTGTCCCTTGTGGAGCAGAATGCCGTACACGCCCCAGGAGAAGACCGTGATCAGGGTGTAGTAAAACCAGGTGTTTCCCGGTGCGCCGGAGGAGGGGGCGGAATTCATACGTGTGCGGATCATACGGTGGCGACCCTTGTCAGCAACCGGATTGTCGCGTTCACTGGCTCTTCATCGAATGTGCTTTCCTGGCTGGCGTCTGATCGATGTGCGTGGATTCCTGCTTCTCGGGATGATCTGGCTGGCGGGGTGTGCTGGCAGCGCAACGGATCCCAAGCAAATTGCGAAGCGGCGTGAGGAACGTGCGGCGGCCTATGCCGCCCTGACCCCAGAGCAGCAGTCGTTGGTGAACCGGGGCCAGGTTCAGGTCGGCATGCCCGAGGATGCGGTGTACATCGCCTGGGGATCCCCGGCGCAAAGTCTTCGGCGCGGCGACGCCTCCGGGGAGGAGACGCTTTGGTTGTACTCGGGGAGCACCACGGACCAGTACATCAGCTGGAGCTATGTGGAGGTCCCGGGGCGTGACGGCCGGATGTTTCTCGATCGGGTGACCACCACGGACTACGCCTTTCGCGACTACGTCAGTGCCCGACTGATTTTTCGCGGGGGCAAGGTGACCTCGTGGGAGATGCTTCCGAAGCCTCCCGGCAATACGATCTTTTCGCCCAACACGGGAGTGGTGCCGGTGCCGGGGAGGTTTTAGGTGGGGCAGTGGTCAGTCGTCAGTCGTCAGTCGTCGTTGTGGATCCCAGGCCCTTACTGAAAACTGAAAACTGATCACTGAATTCTCCCGCCCACGGACCACGGACCACTTTCTCACTTCCCTCCTCCCGCCGTTACTTCCAGCAGTTCTGCGGGTGCGACCGTGATCTGATCCGCCAATTCCTTCGGAATCTCGACAGCGCGCATGGGGCCTTCGGGGGCCTTTTCCACGCAGACGACAACAAGGCGGCCGATGGCCACTTCCTCCACCGGACCGGGCTCCACGCGGCGAAAGCGAATCTGGTAGGACAGCGAGCGGGCCTTCTTCTCCGCGACGAGCAGGTGCATCTCGACGAGCTCCTCAAACTTGAGCGGACGCCGATAATCGCAGGAGGCGTGAACGCGGGGGAATCCGCGGGGCGGGTCAAACTGGGGCATCACCACGGAGAATCCCAGGGACCGGAAGAAGCCGTGCTCAACGGTCTCCATGTATTGGAAGAACCGGGAGAAATGGACGATGCCGGCGAGGTCGGTGTCGCTGAACTCCACGCGGCGCGTGGCCTTGAATTCAAAGGGCATGGGGCGGGGATGGATCAGGCACTGAGCGCGGAATCCCAGTCCTTCCAGACCGGTTCGTATCCCAGGCTTCGAATGAGATCGGCGATTTCGGAAGGCGCGCGGTCGTCGGCAATTTCAAACTGCCCGGTCGCATTGGTCGCCCGGCCTTCGATGGGGGCCCATTCGCTGGAATGCGCCGCGAGTTCCACGATGCGGCCCCGGACGGTTTGGTGGATGCTGTCGCGTCCGGCACCGGTATAGCCGCCGGGCTCGGTGTGGCTGCCGGCGCTGGCGTGGGTCACTCCGAGAGGGAGCAATCCGTTGCGAAGCGAGGCGGGTTCGCGCGTGGAGAGCACGATCCCCACGTCGGGCAGCAGCAGACGAAACGCGGCAATCAGTTGCACGAACTCCCGGTCGCCGAGTTGGGTGAGCGGCTGGAATTCGCCGGCGCAGGGTCGAAGCCGGGGAATGGACAGCGTCAGCATCGACTTCCAGCAATGCTTCAGCAGGTACTGGGCGTGGGCGGCGGTGGCGAGGGCCTCGAGGCGCCAGTCGGCGAGTCCGTGGAGGGCGCCGATTCCGAGGCGGCGGAATCCGGCGGCAGCGGCGCGTTCGGGGCATTCCAGCCGCCAGTCGAAGTCGCGCTTGGGTCCGGCTGTGTGCATGCGCGCGTAGATCTCGCGGTCGTAGGTCTCCTGGTACACCACCAATCCATCCGCACCGGCCTGGACGAGCGGAACGTAGTCCGGGGTTTCCATGGGGCCGATCTCCAGCGAAATGGAGGGAACGAACGCATGTACCGCCTCAATGCATTCCCGAAGGTAGCCGTTGGAGACGAACCGGGGATGTTCCCCGGCGACGAGGAGGATGTTGCGGAATCCTTGGTCGCACAGGGCTCGGGCCTCGCGGACCACGTCGTCCACACTCAGCGTCACGCGAAGAATCCCATTGTCGCGGGAGAATCCGCAGTAGGCGCAGTTGTTGACGCACTCGTTGCTCAGGTAAAGCGGCGCGAAGAGCCGAATCACTTTTCCGAACCGTTGCCGGGTGACTGCCTGCGCCTTCATGCACAGGGTTTCGAGGTGTCCCGCCGCCGCAGGCGACAACAAGGCTGCGAAGTCCGGAAGGGTTCGCGGCCCCGTGGCGAGGATCCGGCGCACTTCCGACGCGTCCGCCTCGGTCGCCCGGCGCATCAGGTCGGGAAACGGAAGGGCATTGAACGCGGCAACAAAACTCATGTGGACGGCAGGGTACCGCGGAAGTCACCCGCTTCAAGCCGCGTCCCGGTCCTGATGGACGCGGGTCCGGATTCCCCGGGGAGATTTCCCGAAAATCACCCCTTGAACTTCGGGATCCCGTGCGCAGCGTCCAGTGTCCTGTCGTGGTTGGGTTGTTGGTCCAGAGGGCGGCAGGACGGGGCGGTCCGCGTCACTCCGTGTCGCGGGCCGCTTCCTTTTAGGGGGTACGGCGTAGGGGGGGACTCCGAAGGGATTTCGCGGCGCATTCCCAGGCGCGACGCTTCTGAAGAGGCCGGCCGTGTGAGCCTCATGACCTCGGCGGCTGCGACAGAGGAGGCGATTTTTCGAGTGGGAATTCGCCGCCCCGGCAGAGAATTCTCAGAAGCCCGCGTCCACGGGTTCAATCTCGAAGCGTTCGGGAACGGTGATGGTGTCACCCACAGGGCGGACGGAAGGCCATCCGAGGTGCCTCCTTTTGCCGCGACGAGGAGTTCGTCGCAGGCTTCAGCCTGTCGGCCGGGGCTGCAGCACGGTGGGGGGCAGTGGGTGGCGACTGTCCGAGGGCTGCGCCAACGGGGGACAGGCTGAAGCCTGCACGACCAACGGGGGATAGCGCTTGCCTTGGACCCGGGACTCCATGGACAACCGCCTGGTAATTCACCGTGAGCACCGGTTCCACCCAAGTTGACGTTCCCGAGGTCCAGCCTGGTCGCTGGTTGCGGCGCGATGTGTCGCCACCGGAGTTCGACGCGGCAGAGGTGGAGCGCACGATCGCGGAGCGGTTTGAAAGGGTGGCTCGACGGTTTCCAGATCGCGTCGCAGTTCGGGAGGGAGATTTGCAGTGGACCTATGCCGAGGTCCGCCGAATGGCCGGACATGTCGCCGCCGTGGTGTTGGAACTCCTGGGCCCGGACCCGGCACCCGTCGCGCTGCTGATGGATGTGGAGGCCGCGGTGATCCCTGCCATCTATGGCGTTTTGGCCGCAGGAAAGTTTTATGTGCCGATGGATCCTGGACTGCCGCCCGCCCGGTTGGAGCAGTTGCTGGAGGACACGGGATGCCGGTTGTTGCTGACCCGTGGATCGGGACTCCGGCTGGCGTCCGGACTCAAAGGCATACGGGTGCTCGACGTCGATGCCCTGCCCGATCCATCCGGGCCACCGAAACCGGTTTCCGGCATCGGGCCGGGGGCACAGGCCTACATCATCTACACCTCGGGATCCACGGGGCGTCCGAAAGGGGTGATCCAGACCCATCGGAATGTCCTCGCGGATATGCGTCGCCAGGGTCGGGACCTGGCCACGGACGCCTCGGATTGCTACGGGCTGCTGTTTTCCGCGGCGTCGAGTGCCTCGGCCTGCAGCATCTTTGGCGCGTTGCTCAACGGCGCGGCGGTCACCTGTTACGACATCAAGCGCCGCGGCGTGGCGCCGATGGCCGAATGGTTTGCGTCACACGAAGTCAGCATTTGCGACATCAGTGTGGCCACACTCCGGCTCTTTGCCGCCACGTTGAAGGGAACTGAGCGGTTCCCAAAGATGCGGATGATCGCCCCGGGCGGGGAACCGCTGTACCGGGCTGATATCGAGCTGTGCCGTCGTATTTTCACCGGGGATTGCGTGGTGCAGAACTCGCTCGGAACGACGGAAACCCGGACCGCCACCCAGTACTTCATGGATCGCGGGATGCCGGTGGACGACGCGCTCGTCCCGGTGGGGTATCCGGCCGAGGGCAAGGACGTCGTCCTTTGGGATGCCGAGGGCCGGGAGACGGATGAGGGCGAGATTGTCATTCGGAGCCGCTACCTTTCGCCGGGGTATTGGCGTCGGCCCGAATTGACGGCGGCGGTGTTTCTCCCGGTGCCCGGGGAATCGGACGTTTTCCTGTACCGGACCGGGGACCTTGGGCGGCGCCTTCCCGACGGAAGGTTGGTGCATCTCGGGCGGAAGGATTACCAGGTCAAGATTCACGGCTACCGGGTAGAGATCGCGGAGGTGGAGGATGTGCTCCTTCGCCTCCGGGGAGTGGAGGACGCCGGGGTTGTGGCCCGTCCGGGTCCTGACGGAGCGACGCGGCTCGTGGCCTTTGTGGTTCCGCGGCCGGGAGAAAGGTTGACCGTGGCGCAGTTGCGATCTGCGTGCGGGGCAGAACTGCCACCGTATGCGATTCCGTCGGAGTTTTTCCGTGTCCCGGAACTGCCCAAGACCTCCAACGGGAAGTTCAACCGCAAGCTGCTGATGGAATCCGGACACGGCGAGCCATTCGAATCCGAGGTTCACGTCCCGCCCCGGGATGAACTGGAACGGACCCTCTGCGGCATCTGGCAGCGTCTGCTCGGGCAGGCACGGGTCGGCGTTGAGGACGATTTCTTTCTGCTCGGCGGGGACTCTATTCGCGCCATGCAATGTCTCCTGGAGGTGGAGGCCACGCTTGGGCGTCGCCTGACGCCGACGGTTTTTATGCCTACGGCGACCGTTGCGGCGCTGGCGAAGCACCTGAGGGAACCGGTTGCGGAGTCGAACGCGGTGAGTCTTGTGCCCCTGAAGTCGGGTGGGTCGGGGCGCCCGCTGTACCTGGTTCACTCCATTTTTGGGTCATTCCTCCATTACCGGGCCCTTCTGGAGTCGGCTGAGTTCGGGCGGCCCGTCTTCGGCATCCAGTGTCCCGTCGGTCCTCCAGGACCGAACGGTGCCGCCGATTTGGAAGGGATGGCACGCGCCTCCATCGACGCCCTGCGCACCTTTCAACCTTCGGGTCCCTATGCCCTGGCGGGGCATTCCTTTGGCGGGTTGCTGGCGTACGAGATGGCGAGACAGTTGCGGGAGTCGGGACACGCCGTTTCGTTTGTCGGCATCCTCGACACCGACGTCGGTCTTCACCGTGAGATGCGTCGCGACGTGGAGACGTCGTTTGCGGCTTTTTTCCGGAACCTCCCGCTTCATTTTCGGGACCGGGGTTTCCGCGGACTCGTTGGCAACCGGCTGGCGATTCTCCGGCATCGGTGGCGGACACGCGGTCGGCCGCCCCAGGATCGGTCGTTTGAGTTTCGGGAACTCGATCTGGATCTGCGGCATCTCGCCTGGCGTCATGTCGAGGCGGCCCGCGCCTATGCCCCCAAACCCATTCAGGGTGAAGTCTGGTTTTTCGGTGCCAAGATCCGCCCGCTGTTCCGTCCCCGGAATCCGGCGGAAGTGTGGCGGACACTGGTCCCGGACGGACTTCGCGTGGAGCTACTTCCGGGCAACCATTTTAGCATGCTTACCCGGCCCTCTGAGATTGCGGCCCTGGCAACAGCGCTCGCCCGGGCGATTCACAATACCGAGGCATCCGTTCCGTCCGCCTAGCGCTTCTGGAGTCGGTGGGCAGCGGACCTCAGTTGCAGGAAAAGTCGTCCCCGAATGCTTCCCGCGCCCTCGTAGGTCGTGCAAGACCCCCGCCGGTTGGTCCAGACCTCCTTGTAGGATTCATCCCCGAGGCGAAAGTCGGCGTCGAGTCCGTGGGCACAGGCCCAATTCAGGATTTCGCCACACAGGAGCTGGCTGGGCCCAAAGCGTCCGAACTCGGGATCAAATGTGGTAATCAGGAACTCCAGTCGGCGCTGATCCCGTCGCGAGACCTTGGCGGACAGTAGGCGTCCCTGCAGTGTCAACGTGGAGATCATCAGATGGGACGGGTCATCGCCACATTGGGCGGAAGCCAGGAGACGGCGACGGAAGGATTCGGTGCCCAGCCACGGACTGGACTTCCCGGTGCGCGACAACCAGGCGCGTTTTCGTTCGAGCATCCAGTCGATGACCTCGGCGCTTCGGGAAGGATCGACTTGGATTTCGAACTGCACGAGACCTTCTTCGCGAAGGCGCCGAATCCGCCGCTCCATCTCCCGGAGTGCTGATCGCGCGATTGAGGAGCGATAGCGCTCCCAGTCCGCCGGGCGCCCGAACTCCGCGCGGGAGACGGGCAATGTGAATAGAGGGGTGAAATCGCGTCCGGACGCAAGGAGCCGTCCCAGGTCCGAATCCTCGGGCACGAGCGGCAGGTGAATCAGGTCGGTGTGGCCCCTCAAAGATCGGAGTGCCCGGGACAACAGCGTGTGGGAATCCGCCGCTGGCAACACCAGGGGATCCGTGTATTCCGTCAATAGGCATCCGAGTGGGCGCGCCTCCCTCAGGACGCCCCGCTTCCTTCGTATGGCGAAGGGCCAGATCAGGACCGGGTGCGCCTCGTCGCGAAGGACCACGATTCGAAGTCGGTCGTCCGGCGAGGTTAGTCCCTCCCAGTGGAGTCGGCACCAGTCGTAGCCGGCCGAACATCGTGAATCCGGACATTTCTGGGCCAGGCGCCGCCATTCCGGCTCCAGTTCCTGGAGGTCGGCGGGGCGGGTGAGGATGTCGCATGTCAGGTTGGGCATCGGCTGGGCGCGCGCTATCGTGGGACCGTGACTCATTTCGCCGATGAATGAGACATCCCCCCGGTCATGGAGATGGGTTGGAGATACCCGTTGGCATCATAGGTCACGCGGTCCACGCAAACCTGCCGTGAGCCGCGATAAGGACCGTCGCCGGACTGTCCTTCCCAGCGGTGGTACGCCACGAACCACTCCCCGGTCCGGGGATCGCGGAAGAAGGCGTGGTGTCCGGGACCCTTGCGAATGGAGTCACTGGACAGCAGGATGCCGTGGTATTCCCAGGGACCGGTGGGCGAGGGCGCGGTGGCGTAATGGACAGAATAGGAGGCGTCCCGCCAGCCGCCGTAGCTGTAGGTCAGATGGTAGCGTCCGGCGTGATGATGCATGAACACGCCCTCGGTGAACTGGGGCGGGGTGGCTACGGGAAGTTCCTTCGCGATCCGGACGAGGTTCGTTTCCAGTTCGAAGACCCGAAGTCGCGCGCCGGCACTGCCGCCGGCATAGAGGAGGCAGCGATCCGTGGCGGGATCCGTAAACACCATGGGATCGATGGCTTCGAAGCCGTCCCCGCCGGTGAGCAGCGGACGTCCGGAGTCCCGGAACGGTCCCTGGGGTTGATCCCCGACAGCGACCCCGATCCGGGCAGGCGTGGGATGCTGAGGCCCGACGGAGAAGTAGAAATACCAGCGACCGTTTCGCGCGATCACCGACGGTGCCCAGGCGTGGTGTCGTGGCGCGCCGTCATCCCCGATCCAGGACACGTCCCGAAAGTCGAGCACCGGACCGTGACGCTTCCAATCGACGAGGTTGGTTGAGGAGAACGCGAAGAATCGTTCTCCGGGCGTGCCGTCATTCCACGTCGGGTACAGCCAGACGGTATTGCCCGCGACCACCGCGTGCGGATCCGCCCCCGGGAAGAGGGGATTCGAGGGCATCTCGGTTGCCATTGAAATGCCGATTGTCGCCGCAAAGGCCAAGACGAGGACACACGCCTGGGCAGTGAAACGGAATGATGGCGTCCTTACGCGTTGCGTCATTACGGGAGACACAATGCCCCCGTTCATGGTCGAGCGGCGACTCCAGAGATCATCTTGGCCGGGGGAATGTGGGAGTTTCGTGCAATCATCCCAGTCGGCGGGGCCTGAGATCCGGTCTGTCCGAAGCCGGCGACGAACACACTGCCGGGTTGATTCCATTGGCGGCTGGAGCACCCTGATTGCGACTCTCCCCGTGCCTTTCGCGTTTTCCAAGTGGTGCCCCTGGGCGTGGCGTAGGTTCGCTGCGTTGCTGATGGCTGCCGTCGCCTTGGGGACGGCGATCGGTGCAGAGGCTGATGCATTCTTTCAGGAACAGGTGCGTTCCATCCTGCGGGAGTCGTGCTTTGAATGTCACAGCCATGGAGCGGAGCGGATTCGGGGAGGCCTGGTGCTGGATTCGCGGGAGGGTGTAATGACCGGTGGCGATTCCGGTCCGGCGGTGGTTCCGGGAGAGCCGGAGCAGAGCCGGTTGATTCGGGCCATCCGGTACGGGGATCCGGATCTCCAGATGCCGCCCAAGAATCGACGACTGTCGCCCGAGCAGGTGGCGGTGTTGGAGGAGTGGATCCGTCGGGGCGCGCCGTGGCCTTCCTCGCCCGGAGATGCGCTGTCATCGGGCGCCATGAAGTCGCGTCCGCGCGGCGGGATCACCGCGGAGGATCGGCAATGGTGGGCCTTCCAGCCGGTGCGGGAACCGGCAATCCCCTCCGTGGGCAACCCAGCGTGGTTGCGGAATCCGGTGGATGCCTTCATCGCGGAACGCCTGCAGCACGAGGGCCTAAGTCCGTCGCCGCCGGCGGCCCCTGCTGCGTTTCTCCGCAGGGTGACCTGGGATCTCACCGGGCTTCCCCCGACGCTGGAGGAGACGGCAGCGTTCGAGGCGTCGTCGTTGCGGGATCCTGTTCGTGCGGTCTCGGAGGTGGTGGACCGCCTGCTGGCTTCGCCGCGTTACGGCGAACGCTGGGCGCGCCACTGGCTGGATCTGGCGCGCTATGCGGAATCCGACGGGTACCGCGTGGACGACTACCGTCCGCACGTTTGGCGTTACCGAGACTGGGTGGTGCGCGCCTTGAACGAGGATCTTCCCTACGACCAATTCGTGAAGGCCCAGATCGCCGGCGATGAACTTTGGCCGGACGATCCGGAGCGTGCCCGGGTGGCCACGGCGTTCCTTCGGCACTGGATCTACGAATACAACAACCGCGATGTCCGCGGCCAATGGCAGACGATCCTGAACGAGTTGACCGACGTGACGGGCGATCTGTTCCTTGGGTTGGGGATGCAGTGCGCGCGCTGTCACGACCACAAGTTCGATCCGATCCTCCAGAAGGACTACTTCCGGCTCCAGGCCTTCTTTGCGCCGTTGCTGCCGCGACAGGACCTGACGGTGGCGTCGGAGGCGGAGGTGGCGTCGTATCGGGACCGCTTCGCGGCGTGGCGGGATGCCGCGGGGGATTCCTTACGGGAATTGGAACAGTTTGAGGAACCCGTGCGGGTCTGCGCAGAAGAGAGCGCCCTGGGCAAGTTTCCGGAGGACATCCAGGCGTTGATGCGCAAGCCGGAGTCCGAGCGAACGCTTCTGGAGCGGCAACTGGCGGCGCTGGCGCATCGTCAGGTCGAGTACGAGTGGGCACGTCTCGCCACGCATTTGAAGAAGGAGGAGAAGGAGCCCTATGAGGCGTTGCAGAAGCGTCTCAAGGAGTATGCGGCGCTTCGGCCGGAGCCGCTCCCCGCGGCGTTCACGGTCACCGATCTGGGGCCCGTGGCGCCGCCGGTGTTTCTTCCGAAATCCCGCGACTGGGTGCCGGTCGAACCTGGGTTTCTTTCGGTGCTCGATCCGCGTCCGGCCGAGATTGTGCGGCCGGACACGGCGGCCCAATCCACTGGACGCCGCGCCACCCTAGCGTCGTGGCTGGTGGCCCCGGAAAATCCGTTGGCGGCACGGGTGCTGGTCAACCGGGTCTGGCAGTATCATTTCGGACGCGGTCTCGCGGCGAACTCGAGCGACTTCGGGCATCTGGGTGAGCCACCGTCGCATCCGGAGCTGCTCGACTGGCTGGCGACCCGGTTCGTTCGCGACGGGTGGAGTTTGAAGCAGTTGCACCGGTGGATTCTGACCAGCGCCACCTATGGCCAGGCGGCGACTGCGGAATCCACGTCGGCGACGCCGGCGGCGGATCCCGAGAATCGGTGGCTGGGGCGTTTCCCAACACGACGCCTGGAGGCGGAGCAGATCCGGGACGCCCTGTTTGCGGTCACCGGGGAGCTGGACCTGGCGTCGGGAGGTCCCGCGGTGGATGCCGCCCGTCCGCGGCGCACGGTCTATACGCGGGTGACGCGGAATGTCCGCGATCCCCTGCTCGACGTGTTTGATGCGCCCGACAGTTTTTCCAGCACCGCGCAGCGCAATGTCACCACCACGCCGACCCAGGCCCTCCTGCTGATCAATCAGCCGTTCCTCGTCCAGCGTTCCCGGGCCTTTGCCCGCCGGTTGGTGCGGGAGTGCGGGGAGTCCGATGAGGCTCGCATTGCACGCGCCTATCGCCTCGCTTTCGGGCGTCCGCCGTCGGCCGGGGAATTGGACCGCGCGCGTTCATTCCTCGTCGAGCAGGGTACCCGGGTTTCCCCGGAGCGTCCGAAATTGGCGACGTTCTACTCGGACAAGATGCCCTACCGCGAAGGCCGTGCGGCGGTGGTTGAGCCACGGTCCGCGCAGGAACGGTTTGTGGTGCCCGCGTCGCCGGTCCTGCCGGAGGGCGCCTTTACTGTGGAAGGCTACGTGCTGCTGCGCACCGCGCCGGCCCCGGGGGGGATGCGGTCCATTGCGGCGCGTTGGGATGGTGACACAAGCCATGCAGGCTGGGCGTTGGGAGTGACTGGAAAGGGAGTGGTCGCGGCACCGCAGACGCTGCTGCTGCGGGCCGGCGTACCGGGGGCGGAAAATGGTTCCAGCCGGGGGACCGAGTTTTCCTCCGGGGTCACCCTCGACTTGAACAAGCCGTACTACGTGTCGGCGGCGGCGGCGCCGGGTGAGGCGGGCGAGGTGTCCGTCACGTTTGTGGTGAAGGATCTCTCCAATGACTGTGAGCCTCCCCGAATCGTCCAGGTGCGGGCGTCCGGTTCGCTCGGTGTCCGGTCCGGGGAACCGTTCACCGTGGGAGGACTCGCGGGGGTTGCCGGCTCCGGTTGGGACGGCCTGCTGGATGATGTCCGCCTGACGTCGCGGGCGCTTCCCACGGACCAGTTGCTGTTATCGGGCGACACGGTGCCCGCGGGGTGCGTGGGGTGGTGGCGCTTCGAGGCCACCCCGGGTGCGTACCTGGATTCGACATCGACGGGCTCCCATTTCCTCGCTCCGGCCCCGCCGGCGGAGGACCTGATGGATGTCCGGACGCAGGCGCTGGCGGACTTCTGCCACGTGCTTCTGAATTCCAACGAGTTTTTGTACACCGATTAGACGATGAGGTACGGGAGGTTCCAGGATTTCGTTTTGGGCGCTGTCCCAGGGAAACTGTATCCTCCGGGCGCCTTCGCCCGAATCGGACTCGACCAGTTCAAGGATTTGTTCGCCCAGTTTAGGAGTTATTTGGAGGTCGCATGAACCAAACTCGATTCACCAGCTATGACCAGACATGCTACCTGAGCTTTACTCCGTTGCCGGAACTCAGCTCGCTGAGTTTCGATGTCGAAGCGTGTGTTCAAGGACGTAAGGTAACGACCAACTCCATGGCGCTCACGGGTACGACTCAATTTCTGTCGGAACTTCGCGCCATTGAAAGTTCATGGACGGGTTCAGCCACGCTTACCGGCACCTACGACTTTTGCCTAATTGTTTCCGCTGTTCGTCCATCAGTGCTTTGGTTGTCCTTCTCCATTACTGACTTTATCACTTGTCTTCGAACATACGACCTCCCGTCGATGCGACATCTGCTCAACGCCGGCTTTACGGTCGAGGAGGCGCCCGCTCACCGACTATTCTCGGAGTTCTACGAGTTGTTGGATCCCCTTGAGGGTAGTTCGCGGACAACGGTACCCGTATCGCCACTCCGCGGCTTAAGCTCGGGTCCCTCGAACCCTTCGGAGGGAGACAAATTCTCGACACTTGGTTCCTTCGGCGGTGGGCTGTTAAGGTCTTCCATTCCTTCGTTGTGAACCCGCATCGCATAGCCATGGATTCCGCGTCGGGACTAGCCTCCCGCCGGGAGTTCCTGCTGCGCGGCGGTGCTGGGTTCGGCGCACTCGCTCTCAGCGGGCTACTGCAGGGGGATCCGCTGACGCGCGGGAGTTTCGATGCAGCTCCTCCGGGACCGCGTTTCGCGCCTCGGGCGAAGCGGGTGATCTTTCTGTTCATGGAGGGCGGGCCCAGCCACCTGGATCTCTTTGATCCCAAGCCGCGCCTCAATGAGCTGGCGGGGCAGCCGTTGCCTCCGAGTTTTTCGCGTCCGATCACCGCCATGGGCGAGGTGGGGTCTCCGCTGCTGGCCAGTCCCCGAACGTGGAAGCGTCACGGGGACTCCGGGCTTTGGGTCAGCGACTGGCTTCCGCACACGGCAACCTGCGCGGATGATCTTTGTGTGATCCGGTCCTGCTGGGGGGACGGCATCAACCACTCGTCGGGCATCTGCCAGATGAACACCAGTTCCACACTGGCCGGTCGCCCGTCGCTGGGATCCTGGGTCACCTACGGGCTGGGCACCGAAAACGCCAACCTGCCGGCGTTCGTGGTGATGCAG
The DNA here is from genome assembly GCA_046346705.1 of Verrucomicrobiota bacterium. Lineage (GTDB taxonomy): Bacteria > Verrucomicrobiota > Verrucomicrobiia > Limisphaerales > UBA9464 > UBA9464. The sequence goes on from JAXMHR010000005.1 coordinate 182,339, forward strand.
GACACTCCGGCCACCGTCGTGAACGGTCCCCGGAACTGGGGGTCGGGCTTCATGCCGGCGACCTACCAAGGCGTCCGGTTCTCCGCGGGACCGGAGCCTGTCTCCAATCTCAATCCACCCGAGGGTGTGTCGGCGGAACGCCAGCGTGGAAAATTGGATCTGCTCGCGGACATGAACCGGGGGCATGCGCAGGGGCGTCCGCTCCAGTCCGAACTCGACGCACGGATCCGGGCCTATGAGCTCGCCTTCCGCATGCAGTCCGAGGCACCGGAGGCCGTGGATCTTTCCCGGGAGTCGGACGCGACAAAGCGGCTGTACGGCATGGACGACAAGGAGACGGAGACCATGGGGCGGCTGTGCCTGTTGTCTCGTCGCCTCGTGGAGCGCGGGGTGCGGTTTGTGCAGATCTACCATGGGGCCGGCAACAAATGGGACGCCCATTCGGGGATTGAGAAGAGTCATCCTGAGTTGTGCCGTTCGCAGGACAAACCGGTGGCGGGGCTTCTGAAGGATCTCAAATCCCGCGGACTGCTCGACGACACGCTGGTGATCTGGGGCGGGGAGTTTGGCCGGACCCCGATGTCGGAGAAGGGTGATGGGCGCGATCACAACCCGACCGGATTCTCGATGTGGCTGGCGGGCGGCGGGGTGCGGGGCGGACAGACCGTCGGGTCCACGGACGACCTCGGGTTGCACGCCGTGGACGAGCGCCTGCACGTCCATGACCTGCACGCGACGTTCCTGTGGTTGCTGGGGTTGGACAACATGGGGTTGGTGTACCGGCACAAGGGTCGTCCGGAGCGCCCGACGATGAACGAGGGCGAGGCGTACCGGCGGTTGGTGGGGTGACGCTCTGCGCGGGCAGCTTGACCCCTGCCATCGTGGTCGGCAGCGTGCGCGCCGACCTTTTCATGCATCACCCGTCCCTCCAGAATTTCGAGCGCAGCTTGAAGTTCCTTTTTCGGAGTGGTTCGCCGGACCTGATGTGGAACTGGAACCGGACTCCGCCGCAGGTGCGCAGCTTCCGCTGGGGTGGGCATCCGTTCCACTACCGCACGGGCACCACCGACCTGAGCGCCATCAACGAGGTGCTCCTTCGGAAGGGAAAGTCGTCGGAGTACCATTTCCCCTTGGAGGGCGTTCCCGAGGTGATCCTCGACATCGGGGCCCACATTGGATCCTCCGCGGTATACTTCGCCCGGCTCTATCCGACGGCGCGCATCTACGCCCTGGAGCCGCATCCGGACAACTTTGAGCTGCTGCGGAGGAATGTGGCGCCCTACCCGCAGGTGCGGGCCTTCAACCGTGGTCTCGGGGCGGAGAGCGGATCGTTTCCGATGTATGAACATCCCGATCCGACCAGCACGAGCGGGCGCAGCCTGTATCCGGACCTGGGGGACGGGGTTCCTTCGAAACGGCATGTCCAGATTCGCAACACCGCCGACTTCCTGCGGGAGGAAGGGCTCGCCCGGGTGGACCTGATCAAGATCGACACCGAGGGCGCCGAGCATGCGATCCTCACGTCGTTTCCTCAGGACGTCCTGCAGAAGGTGGGTTGGATCATCGGGGAGTTGCATGACATCCGGGACTTCGAGTTGCTGGCCCACCTCTCGCCCTGGTTCCATGTCGGGCTCAACAAGGAGAAAGTCCGCTTCCGTTACAGTCTGTTCCGCGCCGTGAACCGGAGCGTGGTGGCGGCGGCGGGGTCCTACGAATGAGCATGTTCTTTGCGTTCGACCTTTTTGTTCGGGCGGACAGGCCGGGTGCCCGGGAACCAGGGGTAATGTAATGCGGATTCTCCAGCTCAACACCCTGTTGACCGGCGGCGGTACCGACGACCAGTGCGTCAAACTGTCGGCCGGACTCCATCGCGCGGGAGTTGACGTACGCCTGGCGGGACCTGGCGACCGGGATTTTTCGGCGATCGCCCGGCGTCTGGGAGTGCCGCTGGAGGACACGGGCAACGAAGGTCCGATCAAGCTGCGCTACATCGCCGTGGTGGCCCGGCTGATCCGGCGTCATCGGATCCAGGTGGTGCATGCCCACCACGGGCGCGACTACTGGCCGGCGATTCTGGCAACGCGTCTTTCTGGAATGCGGCCGCGTCTCGTCCTGAGCCGGCACCTGGCCAAGAGTCCGGGCTCGTGGCCGGGGCGTTGGTTCGTGCTCGGCTTGTGTGATTCCCTGGTGGCCTGTTCGCAGTTTGTCGCCAAGGTCCTTCGCGAGGGGGACCGAGACCCGGCCTCGCCGGAGGAGGAGCGCCACTGGCGTCCGCCGATGCATGGCAATCCGCGCAAGATCCGGGTGATCTACGGCGGGTTTGAACTCGACCGGTTTCGTCCGGTGGAACCTTCGGACGCCTCCGTCGCAGCGATGCGGCGGCAGTGGGGGGCGGGACCGGAGCATCGGGTGTTCGGGGTCGTGGGGGGCTTCATGCTGCCGCGTGGGAAGGTCAGCGCGAATTCCTGGCGGCGGCGGCTCGGATCCGGGAGTCCGTTCCACAGGCAAGGTTTGTCATCCTGGGGCGCGGCACGATGGAGTCCCTGTTGAAGGACGATATTCGGAGGTTGGGATTGTCCGGGGTCGCCTCGGTTCCGGGGCATTGCTCGGATATGCCGGTCGCCATGAATGCGCTGGATTGCATGGTGCATCCGCAGATTGGAACCGAGGCGATGCCGGGGTCGTTGTGGAGGCGCATGCGTGCGGGTGTCCGGTAATCGCCACCGCGTTGGATGGCATTCCGGAGGCGTTTCATGGGGGGCTGGGTAAGTTGGTGCCCTCGGAGGATGTCCCCAGCCTGGCGCAGGCGATGGCGGAAGTTGCGTCGTCGAAGCCGCTGACCCTGTCGAGTCGCATGGAGGTGCATGAACGCGTGGCGTCCCGGATGTCGTTGACCCGATATGTGGACGAAACCTGGCGCTCTACCGTGAGTTGCTGGGCCCGTCCGCCGACTCGCGTTCGGAGGGCCGGGGCTGAGCGCTTGCCGAAGTCCTCGTCCGGCGGTGTCATGCGCGGCGCAGTCCGCTCCTTGGAGTTGCTTCGCCGTGGATTTCCCTTCCTCCAGTTCATCGACGATTTCGGGACCTGCTCCCGAACGGGACGGTCATGCCGATGCGCCGCGAAATCTGCCGGACTGCTATACGTCCTTGGTGTCCTTTGCCCCATGGCTGGAGAGCGGCGGCACGGCGGCCCTTATGTACCACAAGCTGGGACCGCGGCCGCCGCGGGTTCGGCTCAAGGGTTTGTACGTGGCGGAGCGCCTCTTCCGTCGCCAATTGTCCGAGCTCAAGTCTGCTGGCTACACTGCGGTGGACCCCGGAGCCCTCGGTTCGCAAGGTGGTGGTGGGGCACGCAGAATCGCACTTACCTTTGATGATGGATTCGAGAACGTGCTCCGGCTGGGGTTGGGGCCGCTGCGGGAGCATGGATTCCGAGCCATCCAGTATCTCGTGCCGGGTTTGTTGGGCGGTACCAACGAATGGGAACAACGGCAGGGCGAGGCGGTGGAGCGGTTGATGGATGCCGCGCAGGTTCGTGAGTGGCTCGCGGCGGGACACTGGATCGGCGCCCATACGCGGACGCACCCTTGGCTGACGAAGATTCCGCTTGGGGAGGCCAGGGAAGAGATTCGATCCAGTAAGCTTGCGCTGGAGGATCTGTTCGGAGTTCCGATTCGCCATTTCTGTTATCCCTATGGGGATTGGAACCGTCCGGTCCGGGATCTGGTGGAGGCGGCCGGTTTTGAGACAGCGTGCACGACGCGTCCTGGCATCAACCTGACCGGGGGCGACCCTTTCCTCCTCCGGCGGTTGACGGCGAGACATGTGTCCCTGAAATGGAGAACCTTGGGCACCTGGATTCGGGTCGCGCTGGCGTCCCGGGGATAGCTGAAGGGAAGGACGGCGTGTCGCTGGGTTCACCCCATTTGAATCCAAATTTTATGCGATTTCTCCATCAAAATCACAGAAACCACTTCCCATTTCTGTGACTACGTGTAGTGACTATGCACAACCAAAGGTTGTGTATGGCCAGCCTCTTCAAACGTCCCACCTCCAAATTCTGGTTCGCCTGCTATCGAGACCGCACCGGGCGACAGATCCGCAAATCGACCAAGCTCCTCGACAAGGCGGCCGCGCTCAAAATCGCGGTCGAACTGGAGCGGGTTGAGAACATGGCGAAAACCGGTATGGCGGCGGTCTCCCAGTTCCAGAGGGTCGTAAGCCAGGTATCGAAGGAGGTCATCGGAGAGACCCTCCCATCCCAGTCGGTGGAGGAGTACTTTGCCGCATGGCTACCCATCGCGGAACGGAGATTGGGGGAGATCAGTGCGAAGTCGTACCGGCTTGCGGTACGGCGGTTTCTTGAATCCCTGGGACCCGTTGCGAAGAACCCTGTCCGGTCGCTTTCGCCGGTCCACATCGAGCGATTCCTGAATCAGCGACTTGATGCCGGGGTGGCGCCGAAGACTGCGGTTGAGGACATCAAGGTCGTGGGACTTGCCCTCAAGCGGGCAGAACGATTCGGGGAAATCGACCGCAGTCCAGTTCCTGCAGTCACTCTTCCCAAAGTGATGAGTTCGGAACGGGAAGTCTTTAGCCTGAAGGAAGTTGAATTGCTTGTGGCTGCCGCGGATCACTTGGATTGGCAAACGGCGATCCTCATGTCCGCCTACACCGGAGCACGACTTGGAGACTGCGTCCGAATGACATGGGACAATGTCGATGCGGCAACGGGGTTCCTGCGGTTCCAACAGAAGAAGACGGGGAAGTGGGTGGGAGTACCTCTCCACAAGCGTCTTGTTGAGCATCTCCACCACGTGTCGGCGCATCATGCCTCGGGGCCCCTTTGTCCCTATTTGGCCGCACTTCCCGACAAGGGAAGCCGCGGCCTATCTATGCGCTTCAATCAGATTGTCCTGCGGGCCGGGCTTGATCCCATGATCGTCCAGGGGAAGGGTAAGCAGAAGTTTACCCGGAGGACATTCCACAGTCTCCGGCATGGCTTTGTCTCAGTACTTGCGAATTCCGGGGTGTCGCAGGAAGTCCGAATGCGACTGACTGGACACTCAAGCGCGGGAATCCATCAGCGTTACACCCACCTGAATCCTGGGTCGCTTGAAGAGGCGATTCGGAAGATTGGGTAAACAAATCTACGGAGACGTTCCCGGTGTAGGTCTCGAACCCTCCGAGCGCTTGCGAGCCTTCATGAACACCTCGGGGAGGCTCAGGTCTAGCGCCATGGCGATTCGAACAATGGTTTCAAGCGACGGTTCGGTCACCTGCCGCTCGGTGTATCCGATGGCTTGCTGCGAAAGTCCACAAAGACCGGACAGAGCATATTTCGATATGCCACGTCGTTCCCGCTCCTCCTTGAGAATGCGTACCACCTCCACCGACAGAAGCCGTGCTTCTACCTCATTCGACACCCCTTCGTTATCGCGATTGGAGAGTTGACGGAGTACTTCCGTATGCTTACGTATCTGTCATGTTCGTATGCCGCCTCGTTCCTGATAACGCGGTTCGCCCCTGCCAGAACACGGCAGCCTGCCCGGACTTTTGGTTGCTCGACGACGGCGACGTCGCAGTGATTGGTACGGACATCACGGCACTTGCGAACGAACTGCCGCCAGAAGCTGGGTGCGCACCACACGAACGGATCGTCAAAGTTCCGTGGGCTCTATTTATCGCGGCAAAGGCGAATATCCCCAGCCAAGCGTAGTGTCGTTAGATTCCGTGGTAGAATGATCGGATGGAGATTCTCCATTGGATCAATACCTATCCGTTCGAACTGCTTCAAAGTGTCGGCATCATCGCCGGCTCCCTATTAAGCGCGTTCTCGTATCGGAGAGATGTCCAATCTCGTAAGGTCGAGAACCTGATCAACCTGACGCACCATCACCACGAGATTTGGAAAGAGCATTACCGGGATACGGAGCTCAGGCGAATTCTCGACCAAGATGTGAATTTGGAGGAGCGTCCGATAACGTTTGCGGAGAAACTTTTCGTGACGCTCCTTATCACCCACTTGGAAACCTTCTTCTACGCAAAACGAGATGATCTACTGGTTGGGCTCGACGGGGCGCCCGTGGACGTAGGTCAGTTCTTTTCGCTCCCGATTCCGAATGCTGTCTGGGAGAAAGTGAAGCACTATCGGAAAAAGGACTTCGTGGAGTTTGTCGAAAGCTCCCGGATTTGAGGGAATAGCAGGGTGGACGAGTTGCTACTCCGACCGGCAAAAAATTCTGCACGTGTTCATCGCCGTCCCAAAATCTCGCGATTAAGCTGAGTCCATTCGGTGGGAATTGTCAGGTCATGCACCAAGATATTCTAAATACCGATCAAGAACCGCGTTGGGAGAGAATCCCGCTGCCTGCAAATATGGATGACCTCGATTTGGAGACAACTCCATCGAGAATGCCGTGCGCAGTGTTGTCATGGGGCGGCGCAACTGGCTGAATGTCGGACAGGAGGTCGGGGGCGAGCGAGCCGCCAACCTCTTTACCCTGATGGGAAGCTGTCGTCGCCTGGGCGTCGAACCCTACCAATACCTCTGTGACATCGTCCCCCGTCTGGGCCGCCATCCGCAAAAGGACATCTGGGAGCTGACACCCCGGGGTTGGCGTGACGCCCGCGCGAAAGCCACAGGGGCTGGCCGCCAAACCGCCTGAGCCGAACGTCGGCTCCCATCCCGAAATCCGTAGGCGGCCGCCACACACCATCTATCGCAGCGAATCAACACGCCAATGCACAGTCGAGATCCGGCCACAAACGGTTCCACCGGACGGCTACGTTGGTGAAGCAATCGGGGTTTGGGGATGCCTATCCAGACGGGCCGGCTGGAGCACGGTGGAGAGTTCGATTAGCAGGAGCTTAAGAACCCGCAAACGCCCAAGTCCGTGGTCGACGCCCGTTGGCTCAAATGGGAGGGTCGCTTACCAGACCAAGGAAGCGCTGAAGAATCCGGCTCCCCCCCCGACTTCCTGGACCACGCGAAGTGGGTTTAGGTGTACCTATGGAAATCCCGCCGGCTTGCAAGGATAACTTAAAAATGATACGATTACAAAATATCAACTTACAGAATTAACCTTGAACAACATAAACAAAAACAGGGCGCTACGAATTCTGGTGCTTGCGGCGGCAATCATTATATCCGCAATAATAATTAATCGACAAACACCAAGACAAACTAGCCAAATAATTTGCCCCTTTAACGAGCAATGCGACATTTTTGAATCAGAGGTACTGCATATTCGATTCAAGTACTTTAGACATTGGACTGCTAGAATGACAGATCAGGATAAAGTGGAGCTATCCCCACTAAAATGGGAGGAAGCAAGGTTCAACTCCCTAATTGAGAATTGGTCACCCGCAATAACAGTTGAGAAAATAGACCCAAATCAGCTCACGCATGGCCAGAAGCCAAACAATATGCGCTGGCTCCAGAAGGGGGATAAATTTATAATAATTGAGAGTAAGGGGTATGCGACATACACCACTCTGGTTTGCGATATGGAGGGCGCACGGGACCGCAGGGCATGCATTTCAATAAATACGTCGTTAAGCTTTCTAAGCAGCTTTGGACGAACTACGGCTGACGACATTGGGCAATATATTCTATTGATCACATCACTTCAGAACACATAAATCACCGGGTTTTCCATAAAACCTGTTGGCACATATCTCCATTCTTAGTGATTATACCGTAAGGGTCTGCTAAAATCCAACTGTTTCCATCCGCAGGGCTAAACCTCCGCACCTCGAAGTGCAAATGCCAAGGATAAGCATTAAAGTTGTAAATCGGATTTCCGTTGCTATCAATGCCCGTCCTGGACGCGCCACCAGCCAGTCCTAAATACTCTCCAGCAGCAACATCGACTGACTGATTATTCCGGTATGCCTCTTCAATCTTATCCGACCACTCGAGAAGATGCCAATACTGCGTTTGGTAATCTACATCCAGGTTGTGATCTAATACGATTTCATTCCAAGCCTGTCGTGAAGCAGTTGGATTAAATTTGCCCGAAGCGGCAGCCACCACTCGTTGATGAGTAATCTCCCCAGTATTCGGATCTCGGATACTATAATCATAACCTGAATGTTCATCGTACGAGATCTCCATCGGGCTACCATACCGGAATGGGAGTGACAAGGACTGCTCATCATCTCTTAGGAGTATAGAGACGGTAGCTATATCATCTCGTCCAAAATAGTTTGGATGCTTCGGGTCATTTGAAACAGTGACCTCGACCCGCTTGCCATCTACCAATTTGTAGCCCAGCGCTTTATGGCCATCAATGCTAATCACGTGATTATTGCATGTCCGAATTATGCCGTCACGCCTTGCTCTACTACCGTCGGAGATTCGGTGATGGTCTAGCAACGCCGTTACTGTCGCTGATTCTACCGTAAGTCCTTCCAACGGAAAAACAGTAAGAAATGGTTGTAGTTCTCTCTTTTCACAAAGCACCCACTTCTTATATGTTCGGACTGTAAATGGATCCACATTTTTGAGGTCGATACCAGTATCAAAATTCCCGGAAATGACCGAAGTCTCTGTCCAGGAAGTCATGTCCGGACTCTCGTTCTGCACGTAATCAAAATTCTCCAAATGTTTTAGTAGTATACTACTCAAATCTACAGGTTGGATTTTAATGGCTTCGAGAACAGGATTCTTGAAAAACTCTCCAGAGATCTCCAAATCTCTTGAAACGGTAACTGGCCTTTCCAATAGAGTCCCCTGAATACCTCGAATCCATTTTGAAAAGTAGAATCCAAGATTCGGAACGGCTTTTATCACGACACGGCTCCCGAAAGCATAGCTTGGCTGAAGGGGATCAACTGAAATATCACCCCCAATTTGAGGAAAGATCCGAATTGTGTATTGCGCTGGTTCAAAGATTGCCTTGATTGCGTGGTTTGAATTAATGTTGTTTAGATTCAACAAGTTTTCGCCTTCGCCGACCGTGACACCATCCAACAGCCAATATTTCACCTTGTATCCTTCGGCCGGCGACGCTGTGAGCGTAAGTGAACTGCCCCCAGTGATGAGTATGACTCCAGATGGATCAACACTCCCATGCTCATCAGAGAGCGCCGTGATAGCATACTGCGGCGGAGGATTCTCGGTGTCAGCAATAAGGCTGACGTCATCAATTCTAAACGTTGTGTATAAGCCTTGATCAGTGGATGCGTAAAATTGGAGGATCAGATCTTTGTCTGAGAATTTGTCGGCATTGTTGATTTGTTCCCGATAGGCCTGATAGTCCAATGGATCATCGTTTTCGTTCTGGTCGCGATTGTCCCATTCTCCAAATGAGGCCACTTTGACTCCATCTGAGTCAAGAAGCACTGCTTCCAGTTGATCGAAGGCTCGCGTTGTCGAATCCGCACTGGCAATGCTCATTCGAAACCGCAGAGTGAGCCTAGTCGTGAGAGGTGGAACATGAATTGATTGAATTAGGTGGCCCCGTGCGCTGGTGCTGGTTGCTGTACGGTCTCCGAGGTATGCATACCAGGATCCAGTATATGGATAGCTCAAGTTAACGATCTCGGCACTGGTCGAGGCGCCTGGAAGATCATAGAAAGTTGCCCAGCCTGTGTTGCGGCCTGATTCGAAGCCACCATTAATTAGGAGTTCCTTCTCAGCGGCATCGGCGAGTGGCGTGAGTAGCAAGAAGGCTGTAATGATCAGATTACGCATTGGGTATTGGTAGTTGGGCTCATTTTCTGGAATTTCTACCTGACTGGATGCCTCTGTGCGGATCTCGTCAAGGCCATTTTGGGCCTCGGATCAGCCGTGCTCATGGAGGTGCGAATGTTGCGTGCGTTGAGTATTACGAAAAGCAACTCTTAGAGTCCGTACGAGAACTCGTACTGATTTAGGAACGAGGGGTCGGTGTTATTGAATAACACGTTGGTTGATATGGCGTTAAAAGGCGTTTGTGACATGGAATCACCGCCTCGCCTGACCTTGACCGAGCCGCTTTTCGAGCGGCTTAAAAAATTAACAAGTGCCCGGAAATCTCGATATCGATAGCGCGAAAGCGCCCTCGTCGAGGACCCCCTCCGAATGATGATCGCCTGATGGTGGAAGGCATGATTTTCAGAATTTGAATCGACTGGCCCTGGCGGGATCTCCCCAGCTTCTTCGGTCCGTGGAAGTCGGTATATACCCGTTGGCGCCGGTGGAACCTCTCGGGAATTTGGGCGCAGGTCCTCGACGCATTGGCTGCGGATGCTCATGGAGCGCTTCGTCCCCTCGACGCAACGCACATCAAAGTCCATCAGGACGCTGCCAATCCGGCGGGCGGGCAGAGTGGACATTCCATCGGCCGCACCAAGGGTGGGCTCAACACCAAGCTGACGGCTCTGGTCGATACCCATGGCCGAGCGTTGCAACTCACACTGGCTCCCGGGAACCGCGCCGACGTCAAAGCTGCGGACCAGATCTGGGTGCCGGCAGGAAAGCGGGTCGTAGCCGACAAGGGATATGACTCGGACCCTTTTCGAGAGGCGTTGAGGGCAGAAGGCGCAACGACGTCGATCCCGCCGCGCTCCAATCGAACAACGTCGCCCCCCTTCCATCGCGGCTACTACCGGCTCCGGCATCGCGTTGAAAACTTCCTCCAGCGCATCAAACGTTGGAGGGCCGTCGGTACCCGGTACGACAAACTCGACCTCCATTTTCTCGCTTCGATTCAACTCGTTGCCATCTTGGATTGGCTCATCCGAGAGGTCTGAAGATACGCCCTATGGATACCCACGCCAGGAGGTTGGACTAATCCGGCTGGCAACAACGCCCATAAACCGCAAGTGAGCGGTCAGCGTTACGCCGAGCAGGCCTCGCGGGCTGCGCCTGTGGCATAGGTTTCGCATTATGACGGTTGTGTAGCGCGTTGGATACGGGCCTGATGCCAGCCTGCCACTTTTCCAGGTGCACATGATGACCCAACCCAGGTGGGACTTGGGAATGAGCCTGGACTACTTTCTGGAGATGACCTGGTGGCATTGAGTTACGAGATCAGAGAGTGAGTGGAACGGGCAGTGCTAGATCTTGACTCGTTTGGCAAACTCCAAATCGGGTTGAGGGGATTCCTGAGGAGGTCGTCGCGCGTCGCGATCCAGGCTATCGAGTAGATCGGAGGAGTCGTTGCGATCAACGCCTCTAGCAGGTTGTCCCGGCGGCCGGAGGAACTTACGACGATAAGGACTCGGAAGGGAAATGATCGGAAAGTGGCACGGTCTCCCCCTTGGCTTTTCGCAAATCCGCCGGAGCGGTAGTGGGCGAAGTAGCTAGCGGAGCGTGAGACAAGGGTTTCGAGGGATTCGGTCGAGCGATCCATTTCGAGGAAGAATCGATGAATCTTCGGTGCGCGACCAGAGGCCGTCTCGTGAATTTCAAAGTAGCCATCGGGTAGGACCAGGACTTTGGCCCCTTTGCCCTTTGGGTGACTTACGGTGAAGGAGTTGAGAAGGGGCCAGGTCGAGAATCTCGGGAGTGAGAGGTTGGGTTGAGCCTTGACCGCCTCGTGGAAGGCTACCTTCGCGTCCATTACCTCCAATTCGTGGCGAATGGTCGAACTCCCAACTTGGGCGCGACGCAGGAGAGTGGGTAGGTCGAAGGCCGGGTACTCGCTGAGAATGCCGTCGTCGCGAAGAGTTTCGAGTCCCTTACGGCTGAGGTAGAGAACTGCGGGTTCGCTTGGGGCTCGTGGACGTTCGGCGATGAGGCCAGCCCGTTTGAGAATCTGGAGGCGCTTCTTCGCCGCTTCCTTGCGACCGTTGAAGAATAGGGAGGCTGCGTGGGTTGTCGTGAACACGCGGCATTCAAAGAGTGTTCGGAGGATGGAGAGGTCACGGGGCTGAAGGGCAATGATTGATTGTAGGTTTCTGGGTATGGGCATGCAGATATTCTATCACGGCTGCGCCCATGGGCTGCGTGGAGCCGGAACAGGCTCGGACCCTGTCCACAGTTGCAGATTTTCCATGGAGCGGCTTCAATCCTCACGCCGTTCTGCAGAGACGTGCCTCAACGGCATTGGAAAAACCTGACAATGCAGGCTGAAACTTCGCATGAGCTGGAATCAGACGATTCGTACCATTGAGGCGACGGCCAAACGTCAGGAGCGCGAATCCCGATCAAGGCATCGGCAGTTCCAGGTCCGGTCGAAGCAATTGGCCCGTCTTTCCGCCAAGGAAAAGGCGCAGATTGAGGCCGAGGAGTTTTTGAACCAGATCGAGCTCTTGACCTCGGTCCACAAGGAATGTGGGCCGAAATGGAATTGGAAGGTTCTCGAAAGAATTCCCGAGCCCGTTGCACCGGTTCACGAGCGGCATCGTGTTGAGGAAGTCATTTCACGTCGTGACGCGTATTCACCGGGACTCCTCGATAAGCTTTTTGGCAAGGCCGCCAAGCAGATGGAGGGTTTTGCAATCGAGTTGGAGGCCGCAACATTCGCTGATGCACGCGAATTCCAGGAGGCTCAAGCGGCATTCGAGAAGGCGCATGTGGAGTGGCGGGAGAAGACGGCCCTTGCTCGCGAAGTTTTGGCAGGAAGTGCAGACGCGTATTCGCGCGTGCTTGGAGAACTCGCACCCTTCTCGGAGATTTCGGAGTTGGGTTCGTCACTGACGTTCCAGGTGCATAGTAGGGACATGATCGAGGTGGCCGTCGACGTCAATGCTGAGCGGATTATTCCGACTGAGATGAAGACGTTGACGGCATCGGGGAGGCTTTCAAGCAAGCCAATGCCCAAAACCCGGTTCAACGAGATTTACGCAGACTATGTGTCCGGATGCCTGCTTCGAATTGCGCGGGAGGCGTTCGCAATTCTACCAATTGAGGCAGTCCTTGCGACGGCCCGGGCAGAGCTTTTTGATTCGCGGACGGGACACTTTGAAAATCATCCAGTGCTTTCGGTCTTCTTTACCCGCTCGAAACTGGAGTCGCTGAATTTTGATCTCCTCGACCCCTCCGACGCCATCGAGAATTTTGTCCACAGGGGTGACTTTGTTGCTTCTCGTAAGTCAGGAGCGTTTGCTCCAATTACTGCATTGGGTGTTTCTGATCTTGGCGGACTCGCGAGGGGTACGATCCCTGCGGCAGATCATCAGGGATCAAGTGCGAGTTCAAATCCATCGGGCGATTTGAATCCAATCCGCGCCGCGTGGAGGGAGGCACTCGAACGGAATCGAATTGAGGATGGATTTCTTCGATTGACCGCCAATGAGATCGCAAATGCGGTAGGGCGCAACGCATCAACGTCGTTTACGGTTTCCGAGAGCCGGGAGATTGCCTCCGTAGTTCAGGGATTTGGATTCTGTATCGAACCGGACCCACGTTTCGGGGCCGGAAACTATTGGGGCACCCAGGAACTCGGGATATTTCCTCCCTCAGGTGGAACCGTGGACAAGCCGTCGTCGCATTTTCTGGGCGCTTCGGCGCTTCTTCAATTGTGCCTTCTCGTGGCTGCGGCAGATGGAGCAGTAGGCCGTGAGGAATTGGATCGGTTTCGGGTCTTCATCGAGGAACAGCATACATTCTCGATCCAGGAAAGGCAGCGACTCCTCGTCTTGGAGTCGCTTCTCGCCCGGAATCCGGCTGCAGCAAAAGTAACCCTTGGGAGAACTGCCAAGCGTCTTCCTCAAGAGCAGCATCTGCGGATTGCGAAGTTCCTGGTGGACGTCGCAGCCGCAGATTCGGTCATCACTCCTAAGGAGCACAAGGCCCTCACTCGAATTTTTGAGGTGCTGAGTTTGCCGCCGGATACCCTCGACACTCTCATTCGATCCTTGTCGCCACCTGGCGATGAAGTGGTCATACAAAAGGCTCCTCGCGATCCAAACGGCCCCGGAAACTCGGGTTTAGGGAATCCGGGGAGAGATGATGCCGGCTTCGAACTGGATATGTCCCGAATCGCGGCAATTTCGGCCGAGACGAGCGAAGTGATTGGTCTCCTTGCCGCGGCAATGGAGGATCCCGAGGATGTGGATCGATCCAAGAGTGTATCGAAGAGTGCCCCTTCCCCACCATTGCCCGCGTCAAGGGATACTGGGGAACGACCAACGCCGAAGGAGTTTCCTCTTCTTGAAGTCCGCTACCATGCCGCGCTACGGGAGGTCCTTGCGGCGGAATCCTGGACCCGATCCGCATTTGATAACCTGGCGCGGCGCCACCAAATGATGCCGTTTGGGCTAATGGAGGCCCTGAATGAATGGTCGAACGAACACCTCGGGGAGCAACTTCTGGAGGGGGAGGAAACAATTCTCGTTCACCGTAACCTCGTACAAACTTGAGCCATGTCTGATTCGATCAAGCGCAGGGAGCGCGACGCGATACTCCAATCTCTTCAAGCGGGACTCGTTCCGAAACTTGGACTCCACCTAATTCAAGTGGGCCGAAAGGCGGAGGTGTCGGCGATCCTTGCGGACCTGGATCGAATCAGCGGTGCTGGGTCGGCTTTTCGGGTTGTGGTCGGACGCTTTGGAAGTGGGAAAAGCTTCTTCCTGAACCTTGTGCGTACGCTTGCGCTGCAGAAGCGCTTGGTCGTCGCGCAGGCCGACTTTACGATGGAGCGGCGAGTACAAGCGAGCCAAGGCGAGGGCAGGGCGCTGTGGTCAGAGTTGATGCGGAACCTCGCGACTAAGGGAAAGCCAGAAGGAGGAGCAGTTCGGAACTTGGTTGAGGGTTGGATTTCCGGGTTACACCATGAGGTAACGCAAGCAGGAGGCACCCCCGACGACGTCAAGAAGCGCATTGCTTCAGATTTGAAGGAACTTCAAGAGCACGTGGGTGGATTTGAGTTCGCTCAGGTACTCGGCATCTACTACGAGGCTCACCTTGCTGGGGTCGAAGAGAAGCAGGCGGCGGCCCTTCGGTGGCTACGCGGAGAGTTCTCCACAAAGACAGAAGCCCGGGAATTGTTGGGCGTCCGACGGATCATTGATGACGACAATTTTTATGACAGTTTGAAGCTTCTCGCGGCCTTCTGCCAAAAGGCTGGCTATGCCGGGCTCCTTGTTGGTCTGGATGAACTTGTCGTCCTTTCGCACCGACTCCCCAGTAGTCGTGCGCGGCAGGCGAACTACGAGGCCATTCTGACGATCCTCAACGATTGCCTTCAAGGTAGTGTCTCCGGCCTCGGGTTCCTTCTCGCTGGCACTGACGAGTGTTTGGAGGACAAACGACGTGGCCTGTTCAGCTATGAAGCTCTGCGCACACGGCTGGCGGAGAATAGGTTTGCAACCAACGGGATAGTCGATTTTTCGGGACCCGTGATACGGCTTTCGAGCCTCGCTCCTGAGGATCTATTTGTACTTCTCAGAAACATTCGGCACGTCCATGCGTACGGCGATCCCCAAAAGTACCTGGTCCCTGACGATGCTCTAGTCGCAGTTCTGAAGAGGGCGAATGACACTCTGGGAGCCGAATATTTCAAGACCCCCCGGGACATCGTCCGGTCGTTCGTTGGGCTCCTTAATGTACTTGAGCAGAATCCCAACTTAAAATGGATCGATTGCTTCGGGGAGGACTTCCTCAAGAAGTCAGAGGGAGCTGGATCGGTGGAAGAGGAGGTGGCGCGGGGCATGGTTTCCCCGGAATCGTCTGACGAGGATCTCGTCAGCTTCAAGTTGTGATGAAGAGTGAGGAGGTCCTTTCGTTGCTGGCGCCTGAGGTGCAACGGGCGGTTTGGGAAATGGGCTGGAAGGATTTCCGCCCCATCCAGTCGCAGGCGATCCGCGCTGTGGTAGGCGGAGAAGGTCACCTCCTCATTTCAGCAGGCACTGCGAGCGGAAAAACCGAGGCGGCCTTTCTGCCGATCATTTCGAAGATTTGTGGCGATGCCAACGGATCGGTTCGGGTGATATACGTCGGGCCCCTGAAGGCGTTGATCAACGATCAGTTCAGGCGTCTTGATCTACTCTGCGAAAAACTCGAAATCCCCGTGCATCGATGGCATGGCGATGTTTCTGCCTCACACAAGCAAGAGCTTCGGAAGAATCCCGGAGGAATAGTCCTCATCACGCCTGAGTCCCTGGAGTCGAACTTCATCAATTACGGACGACAGATCCCGAGGGTGTATCGTGAGCTCTCTTTTGTCGTGATCGATGAGCTTCACTCGTTTCTGGGAAATGTTCGTGGAGTGCACCTGGCGAGCCTCCTTTCCCGACTGCGCCATGCGACTGGTCGATTGCCGCGAATGGTTGGGTTGTCGGCAACCCTGTCGAATCCGGAAGTCGCAAGTGGATTCTTATCGGCCGGAAGTGCGGTTCCAGTCACGAGCGTATCCGATCCGAACGAAGGGCGGGAAGTTCGGTTTGCACTCAAGGGATTGCTCCGGTTGCCCGATCCGGATGAGAGGAGGAAAGGGGCCATCCGTAGGACTCCTGATGAGGCCCTGAATTTCGTCAAGGCCCTCTCAGTAGGGGAACTGCGTGCAGCCGGAGGGCAGCGAACTGGGGAGTATCGAACGCCGGACAAGGCGCCAATGGAAGACGGTACCGATGAACTACAGGACATAGCCGTCGAGCTCGCAAAAGACTTTGCGAAGTCGTCGAACCTGGTGTTTGTGAATTCCCGGAAGACTGCCGAGGAATTGGTTGTCCGCCTGCATGACGTGGTCGCAAAGGCGCGGTGGCCGCACGATCCGTTCATGGTGCACCATGGTTCGGTGAGTAAAGAACTGCGAGGGGAGGTTGAGGCAGCCCTAAAAAGTGGTGTGCCGACGACGGCAATCTGCTCAAGCACCCTTGAAATGGGGATCGATATCGGCTCGGTTCGAGCAGTCGGGCAGATTGACCCTCCGTGGACAGTAGCTTCGATGGTGCAACGACTCGGACGGTCTGGTCGCCGGGAAGGCGAGCCCTCGATCATGCGATTATTTGTACGGGATGCTTCTCCGAACCCGACAAGTCGACTGACGGACCTATTGTTTCCGGAACTGCTTCGCGGGATCGCGCTTACCGAACTCATGCTCAAGAAGTGGCTTGAACCACCGGCACGCGACCAGCTTCACCTGAGCACCTTGGTGCATCAGATTCTGAGTTGCCTCAAGCAAACCGGCGGAATGCCTCCTGTTGAGCTATACAGGCTGCTTATCGAAGTAGGCCCTTTCAAAGGTGTAAATCGTGGTGATTTCGCCCTACTCCTTCGAGGGCTCGGTGCACACAACATTGTTGAGCAGATAGAGACAAAGGAGGTGGTGCTTGCGCCAGATGGTGAGGAGATTGCTTCAAGTTATGACTTCTATGCGGCATTCCGCGGAAATGAGGAGTACACGGTCCGCTGTGATGACTCGGAGATTGGGGTACTGCCAAGAGAGTCAATTCCTCCAGTTGGTGAGGTTCTTCTCCTCGGGGGGCGACGATGGGAGGTTGGGGAGATTGACAGCGGACGCGGGGTAGTGTGGGTTGCTCCTTCAAAATCGGGCCAGGCACCACGCTTCCTCGGTCAGGGGGGAGATCTCGATCCCGAGGTTGCAGACATGATGAAGACAGTCCTGTGTGGGTCGATGGTGCCTCGGTATTTGGATGATTCCGCGAAGACGATGCTCTTGGCCGCGCGCCATACCGCAAGGGCGGTTGGACTCTTAGAGTCGGATGTAGTGAAGACTCCCGGGGGGCATCGTTGGTTTCCGTGGGTAGGAACGAAATGCCTCCGGACTCTAGCTCTGCTCGCGGAGTACAATGACGCTCCCTGCGAGGTAGATCGACTCTCACTTTGGATCCCTGTCGAGAGTGATGCGGAATTCGTCGATAAGTTGGCTACAATCGCTCTGCGGAAACCTACCCCTGAAGCCGTTGGTGCCTTGGTCAAGCCCGCTGCAATCGACAAATTTGATGAGTTTGTTCCCGATGAGCTTCTAAATCGCGTGATCGGAAATGAACGGTTGGCGTTAACGGAGGCGGAGGAGACAATTCGCGAATACATGGGGTCCGCTTGACAATTTGGGAAGTGCAAGGATTTCAGCTTGGAAAATGGGAATTAGTGGAATTATAGCCAATTCCAGGTCATTCACTGTACAACATTGCACTTAATATTAAGTCAAATTCACTCCTTGCATTCGGATCAGTTTAGGGGGAGCACACCAATTAAAACCTACTACCACAAATCTCCTTTGCACTCAAAAGGAATTTAAAGTTTGCGATCAAGATTTTCTTTCCCGAATCGGAGGAGACTCCCCAAAGGTCGAAAAGAGACTGTGCCGCTACAGCAACGTCCCACGGTGCAGATGGCTTATTGTTAGTTTTCCCGAATGGCCCGTCTGTTTCTGTCAAAATGCGGTCTCGGGGCATACTGGCGACAAGTTCACGTCCCTTTTGTGAGAGTACCATCGAAGTCCCGACTGAGAACCAAGCTCCGGCACTGATTGCGCGGTTCAATTCGGCTTTGCTCCCAGAAAACCAATGCAGTACCGGAACTCCAGCGCCAGGAACGTCCCTTAGTTCATCAAGGACCGCCGTCGCAGCACCCCTTGAATGGATACTTAGAATCTTACCACCCGACTGAGCACACGACTTCAGAATCGACCGGAACACCCGTAACTGCGCAGGAAATGAAGGGCGATGCTTCGGTGAGCCATCGAGTCCGATTTCACCGACGTACCGAGTTTCTGACAGCAATCGTCCGAAGGTAGATAGCTCGCGTTCACGCTCCGCAGCGAGTTCAGGATGCAATCCCAACGCAGGTCGAATCCGATCGCAGCCCTTGAGCAGGCCGTTGAGGCCATTCCAAGCCAGCGGAGTGGTGGTAACCGCCATAACATAAACCCCGCGACGAGCCGATTCCAGGATAATACTTTTGGGATCGGGAAAAAGATCAAGGTGGCAATGAAGATCAATCATCTGATACCGGCGTTACGCAGGAATGCTTCAACCTCGCTCAAACCACGTTGCACAACGGCTTCGTAGGGAGCCCTAGCTCCCCGTCCAGGGAAGTTGAGTGCTGCGCCAATCCAGCGTGCGCATCCATAGAGTCGCGACTGCTCAATGGCGAACAAGATCGACTTCACGTCATCGAAATGGCGATGGTCCTCGTCGTCTTTTGCGAGGTCTTCGAACTTGTACTTCGTTCGATCTTGTCTTCCCCAGGTAAAAAATGCTGCTCGCCTGATCAGACAAGGCACGCATCTTCCGCAATGCATGAATCCGAATCGTGCAAATCTACCACAACTTGTTGAGTCAGACACTAACTCCTCGAGTAAAGCATCATTTGGCGACATCCGAAACATCTCTCCCTTGGTCAGAAACCTAAACGGATTCTGAATTGTCACCCTCAGCCCAACTGCGTCGAACAAATTTTGAATCAACGCTAGATAATAGGGATGTGTCGTCCTTGTGCTCAAGCTTCCAATACGGCGGGGAGTAAGTGGAACATTCATGCTGATAAAGCCATTCTCCGGAATAAATAGCGTCACTTTTCGGTCAGGATAAACGGTAAGAGACGTCGCGGCGAGCGTTCCCAATGCGATGAAGAAGAAGGACCGTGCGCGCTGAGAGCGCTCTGAAGCTACCGCTGGCCGCACGTTATGACTCACTTGAAGATGGTGACCCTCTCCTGATATCCTTTTGGTGAACTCCCGTTGCTTCATTTTATCACCCTTCGCGATTTGACTGACAAACAATGGATATTGGCCCTCGTGGTGAAGCTTGATACCTCCCGCTAAACTATCAGCACCGCCTGAAAGCAAGCATACGGAAAGCTCCTGGCGGATTGGTGGAGGAGTGCGGGATCGACTGCTTGAACATGTCGGGTTAGGAGTAACAAAACCTCCCGGCACAAACTCGAAATGCCAAATATCTCCCGTTAAAAATTGAAGTATCCGACGAAGTAGCTCGGTCTGAGGCCGCCAGAGTTCCGGAAGCTGGACTGCCACTTCCAAATCAATCTGTCGCGTCCATCCATCTGCACTTGTTTGCCGCGTGCAACATTGGTCAGCGGACTCTACCGAGAGGGCAATCGATAACAAATCCCACGCGACTTGCTGAGCGGCGATGCCAGCTTGTGAAATGGCTCTGGGCAATGAGGATCCGGCTGAACCAAGATGGTCGAACTGCGACGGAGAATAGAGCACAAACTGGTGATCTGCCCCAACTCTCGGAGGGATCTGGAACTGACTGCAAACGACTCTCATTGAATATAGTCTGCGAACACCGCTAAGGTGTCTTTGTAAATTGAAGCACAAAGTACTGAAGCGTCCGAACGATTTAGAGCCTGACCATCATTGATTCGTTGTCTAAAGGAGGCGTTCATCGTTTGAAGTACGAATCTTCGCATTTCCTCGGAACGCGAAATCGCGGTGGCTGCGTCAACCTTCTCAAAAAGGGCTTGCCCAACATCTAGATCGATTCGTCGCCAAAGGTCCTCAGCGAGAAAGCCAGTTACCAGTATGTCAATTTGTTCAGCGTTAAGCTCAAGGAGATTGACATTTGGGTCTTGGGCCAGCAGCGACGACATGGCGTGCGCCAGCGCCTCCCGATTCGCTTCACGATCTTGACTTCCATCCGTTGGGGCGATTGCCTCGACAATTCTTTCGGCAACTTCATTAGCAGGAAGCAGTAAAAGCGCCTGCCTGTCTAGACCGACACCACCCGGTCGTCCATCGGCTACTCTTAAGCCGTCGAGAACATTGTAAAATGAACCTCCGATTCGGGCGGAATTGCCGAAGCGGGCGCCTCCACTTGAAGCACCGCCGAGGCCTGATCTAGCGTAATGTCCTAGAGCTCGCTGGAGGTCACCACGGTTTCCCGAGGTTGCAAACTGCCCCAAAGAGCGTCGAGTTGCTGCAAATCTTCGAGGCTGAGCGTTGCGATCAACCTCAGGTTGATTGGTTGGCGTTGGCTCCGAATCTTCCTCTGCCGGTCTGTTCTCTACATCTGTCGGCACAGGCCCCTTGTTAGTTGATGGAGAGGGGTCTTCCTCAATTGGGTTAGGCAATGTCTCGACCGGTGTCACCCAGGGGGGGATGAGTGGAATGCCACTTCCAGGTCCTTTGCTCGATGCGGAGGTGCCCATTACGTTTTAGATAGATCGATTGCGTTGCGTACCGCCTTCGGAAGTGTTTGCACCTTCTTCCAAGCTTCGAACACGGAACCACTGAATGGTTTGTCCCTTAATAAAGGCACAATGTCGGCCTCAAGCTGGGTGGTTGGAATCTGCTGGAGGAAGGTTTTTAATGCCTCCGAACTCGCTTCATCCCCCGTGGCGACTGCGATCATGGCGTGCAAGATACCTGGTGTGCCCCACTTCTGAGGTTGTCTGGCTTGAATAAGAAGTTTGGATTGAATAAGCAGCTTTTCATTTGAACTCAATGTATTCAGCTTTGCTGAGAGAGCTGCCGGTACTGAGGTTCTTACCGCGAGGAGTGCGGCAAGCACTTCGGACCCCTCCTTCGAAAGGGATTTCTCGCTGTGTATGATTGGCATGTAGTCTCGGCTTACATAGAACGCAGCTCTCAAATCGAGGCCCGAAAGAGCAGGGTCTAGTCTGAACCATCCGATTGTAAATGGACTGTTCCATTCTGTAGGTAGGTCTGTGATTTCCTCACTTTTCCGAGCCTTATCTTCCCACGGTTTTAAAAATGCAGCTTTTCCTCCGTCATCTTCAAGTGCTGCTCTGAGGACATTCTTGTATGCGTCTTTGTGTCCGCATCGTTCTAGAATCAATAATTTTGTAAGGGCCGCCTCATCAACTAATACTCCTTGGCTGTGTGCCGTACTCAAACGGATGGCGATCGTGTTCAGGAAGCGCTTGATTAAGCGCGGATTCCCGGCAACTTGAGTCGATGTCGTGAGAAGTGGCGCGATTCGGTCGGCAAGATCCAATTGGTTTTTGAGGGTGGGACTGGCCTCAGGGAGCTGGTCCAGAATGAAAGTCTTATCGACGCGCTTGTTTTGCCAACTCTCTGCCAATTGGTTGCAAACTGCTTTGCGCACCTCTTCCTTTCTGCCGGACGTAATCGTGTTGTCGTTTTCTAAATAGAGTAGGAATAGGTATGCGCGCACCTCTTGAGTTCCGAGAGGGGGTACACGAAGTGGAACTTGGATTAATTTGTCAAAGTAGTTCGTCACGAGTTCCTCGTCTAGAGTTGCGTTCTTGAAATGAGCTCTGACGGCAAATCGAATCATGCTCTCGTCTGCTGCGATCACAAACGCTGTGTTCTGTAGAAACAGGAAAAGACGCATCGCTTCGAGAGTTGAAATTGCCGTTTCAGGTAGACAGCGATCAAGATCGTCAACAAATACGACTAGAGTCACCTCCATCTCCTGCAATGCCTTGGCGAAATAGTCTCGAAGTTCCTGGATGGCTCTTGGTGGCGTGGGAGAAGCCTTGACGCGTAACAGTCCACCCGTCGCCTTCGTAACGCCTTCTCCAGTTTTAATTGCACCTTCGACAGCGGTTTCTGATACATCGCCACTTGCGATGTCTGAAATCGCTTGAACTGCGCTTTTGACTAGGCCGATAGGTGGAAATCCGGCAATTGTGGCTGCAATTGATCCAGCAAAGCCGATGGCCCTGACCCAATCAACTCGGTTGAGAAACTCCTTTACATTTTCTGTACCTTTTCTTGTTTTCTCCGAGTGTTCGAGGAGGACTTTAGCTATGACCTCCATCAAAGCGGCTTTGACGTCATCGTAGCCTTGGTAGAGCCAGGCATTAAATTCGACGAAAATGAACTTATCGGGGAATTTTGAGGCTAGTGACTGCTGCATTAGCCTTACCATGGAGCTTTTTCCAACTCCCCAACCTCCAGAGATGCCAATTGAGAGTGGCTTTCCCCCTGCGCGAAGAATCATTTCCCCCGCGGTATCAGCCACAGTTCTGAAATTCAGAAAGTCCTGAGTTGTCTCATTATCAGACCACATAAGATAATAACTATCTTGATTGAGAATATTAATGAATCACGCCGCCACGTGTCTTGCAAGAGAAATAGATCAGTTGTGAGAATGTGCCTGTCGTCGCTTTAAAGGAGGGCGGGGCAGGGGGAGTATTGGTTTCATTGGGGATGGCCTGAATCGAGAATCCTGTCGGGTTTCCGCAGCGGTTTGGACCGCGTGTTTAGGCGAGTTTCAGAGAAGTTGCTGCGAATGGTGGCCGGGTAGCTATGCCGGGCGGCGCTTCACTGACACTTTTGTCGACAGTGGTTATTCCTTTAGGCGTAACTACCTGGTGCGCAATGGTGAGAAAC
Organism: Verrucomicrobiota bacterium; assembly: GCA_046346705.1. Lineage (GTDB taxonomy): Bacteria > Verrucomicrobiota > Verrucomicrobiia > Limisphaerales > UBA9464 > UBA9464. The sequence continues at coordinate 205,524 of JAXMHR010000005.1, forward strand.
TGGGGGTGGGGGTCGAATTTGAACTCTTGCCCATCGAGCCTTTCTTCTACATTGGGGATTGAATAAAGGACATTGATGTCCTTTAGAGAGGGGTCGGTTTTCCCGAGGAGTTTGTGAGATAGTTGGTAGTCCCCCGTGAGGGGAACAGGAGATCCGGGACGTGGAACCGGAGGAGCCGTGAGGGTAAACCCGTGGGTGTCTGAGGCCGTAAGGGGAACCTGTAGAGCTCAGGCGCCGAGAGGTGCGGGGAGAACGGGTCGGGGAGTCCCCCGTGAGGGAAACAGGGGACACCGTCGCGCCGTGAGTGGAACGGGTGCGTCCTCTGCGCCGTGAGGCGGGAGAGAACCGGTGGGGTGGAACCCGGTGAGGGGAACGGGTCACGTCCGGACGCCGTGAGGCGCAAAGAGAACGGGTGGTTTCCCCACGCCGTGAGGCGAACCGGTTTGGCTGCCGCGCCGTGAGGCGCACTCCCATCCCTAGGATGTCGTGAAACTTCCACGACGATTCAGGCTCAGAAGAGCCATAGCGCTCGCCACCCCTCCCCACCGCGGGGAGGGGGCTGGGAGGTCTTTTCCGTGTCCGATATGCACGGATCTGAAGGACACCACCGGTTCGAATCCAAGCACGCGCACGCACGGACCTCCAACTCGCCACACCACGAACCCCATCGGTCGTTAATCCCGGACGTTTCCGCGTGGTAGCATTGGGGCCGAGTCCACCGCCTACCGGCTCCGGTATCCCAATGCCATTCGAACCGCGGAGACGACGTGCTCCAAGTCGGGGTGACCCCCGGAATTCGCGAGGGTACCACGGTTTCGTGGCTCACCAAACAGTTTTTGGCCAACAAGGGTGAGGTCGAGCCGAAGATCGCGGGCGAGCGTTCGTTTACCCTCCATGCCCTCAGTGGCGAATTCGTGAATCCGTTGAGCCGTAGAAATCCATTTGCGAACCGGTTCGAGCCACGGATGTGCCCGGTGTCAGAATCTTCAATTTTGCTCAAACCGGTGAGGTCCGACTGGAGCGCATTCTGTTTCTGGACGTAGTTTGATAGTCAACGCGTTGATCGAGATATAGTTCCGTAAGAACGGCGAGCTTTCGTGAGAGGTCGCCCTTTTTCGTCTGGAGGTCCTGTTTCGCGTGTGCGAGGCCCTCTGATGCAGATCGAACTCGGCCTCGAAGTGTTGGAGAAGACGGCTTCCATGATTTCGGTAATTGGTGCTGAAGGAGGAGATTGGTCAGCATGGCATCCATCAGTTCTTCTCGCACGTAGGGCCCTGTGCAGTCGATGGTGCGGGATTTCCGGGTACACCGGTAGTAGGTGTAGCCCTTCTGGGTTTCGCTCGTAATGGACATGCCGCAGGTGCCACAGCGAATGAGACGAGTGAAGGGTTTGTCGGACGGAGCGCGCGGGAGCGTCGGTACCTGCACGGCGATCACCTTCGTACCTGGTCAAATCTGTAATAATGGGCTCGTGTTTACCTTCATAGAGCACGCCAGCCAATAAAGGAACCGTAGCAGAGGCTCGAGAGCATCTTCCTCACAATTTCATCGTCTATTGGGAGTCCTCCGGGCCATGTCTAGTCTTCCGTGATACGACGCCCCGATCTTTGAGGAAGCGTGAAGGCTTTCGACGGTCTCGGTGCCGGCGGCGTACTGTTCAAACATTGAATCAGCGGGGCGAGTTCGCGATCGACGACAATGGTCTTGTGCCGCGGGTCGTTGAGGTATCCTCGGGGAGCTTTCCCGGGAAACTCGCCGCGCAGGCTACACCTACTACCGGTGTACCCGGAAATCCCGCACCATCGACTGCACAGGGCCCTACGTGCGAGAAGAACTGATGGATGCCATGCTGACCAATCTCCTCCTTCAGCACCAATTACCGAAATCCCTTGGAAGCCGTCTTCTCCAACACTTCGAGGCCGAGTTCCGATCTGCATCAGAGGGCCTCGCACACGCGAAACGGGACCTCCAGACGAAAAAGGGCGACCTCTCACGAAAGCTCGCCGTTCTTACGGAACTATATCTCGATCAACGCGTTGACTATCAAACCTACGTCCAGAAACAGAATGCGCTCCAGTCGGACCTCACCGGTTTGAGGGCAAAATTGAAGATTCTCGACACCGGGCACATCCCGTGGCTCGAACCGGTTCGCAAATGGATTTCTACGGCTCAACGGATTCACGAATTCGCCACTGAGGGGAGCATGGAGGGTAAACGAACGCTCGCCCGCGAAGTCTTCGGCTCGAACCTCACCCTTGTTGGCCAAAAACTGTTTGGTAGAGCCACGAAACCGTGGTCTGCCCTCGCGAATTCCGGGGGTCACCCCGACTTGGAGCACGTCGTCTCCGCGGTTCGAATGGCATTTGGGATACCGGAGCCGGTAGGCGGTGGACTCGGCCCCAATGCTACCACGCCAGGGGAAACGTCCGGGAGTTGACGACCGATGGGGTTCGTGGTGTGGCTTGAGTTGGAGGTCCGTACGCGTGCGCGTGCTTGGATTCGAACCGGTGGTGTCCTTCAGATCCGTGCATATCGGACACGGAAAAAGGGCCTCCCCAGCCCCCTCCCCGCGGTGGGGAGGGGTGGCGAAGGCCAACTATGGCTCTTCTGAGCCCTGGAATCGTCGTGGAGGGGGAAGTTTCGACCCCCGACATCCTAGGGTTTGGGAGTGCGCCTCACGGCGCGGCAGCCAAACCGGTTCGCCTCACGGCGTGGGGAAACCACCCGTTCTCTTTGCGCCTCACGGCGTCCGGACGTGACCCGTTCCCCTCACCGACTTCCACCCCACCGGTTCTCTCCCGCCTCACGGCGCGACGGTGTCCCCTGTTCCCCTCACGGGGGACTCCCCAACCCGTTCTCCCCGCACCTCACGGCGCTCACGAGTCCTCAGTAGTTTACTGTGAGTTCAGAGATGGAACTGGTCGCTCGCAGGTAGGAAATCCCTCCGCCTGTCGAGAAACAGGTTTGCTTCGGGAATGGATAGGTTTGGCCCCTGCCATGCCGGGCGGGTGACCGCCCGGAAATCGCGGGACATGTCGAGTGCCTCCCCTCGGATTGCATGTTTGAAACGTTTCGATGGGCGGCGGTATCCGCCTGCACTGTGAGTCCTTCCCCAATTGTCGAGCCAGCGGTAACGCTCTACGAAGATCTCCGTTCCCTCGAACCGGTACGGTATGACCGTGAGTCCCTTCTCCCAGAAATACACTCGGCCGTAGTAGGTGGCGTGGAGCCATCGTTCGAATCGCCGAGGGCTGTAGTCCGGGCGGTTCAGAGTAGGTGTCCACTGGAGTAGCCAGAGGACGTATATCCCGAGTCGAAGATACTCAGCGGTCCTACGGGCAATGGCTTTTGGGGTGAGGTTAGAAATCTGGACCTCGATGGCGACCGGCATTCCGTCGATTCGGGCGAAGACGTCCGGTCTGACTTTCCCGAAGGAGCGCTCAAGCTCGACATCGGTTGCGTTTCGGGAGCGGCGGAGTGAATCGAAAATCTCCCGTTTGCATCGGCGGTGGTCTTCTGTTTCCCCAGAACCGAATGCGCAGCGACCGGAGGGTTTGTGGGAGAAATGGGGAGTGTTTGAGGAACCCTGGCGCAAGGAGACACGGTCTCCGCATTCGGGACAGAGAAAGGGCCCGTTTGCGCGAATCGCATCGGCGGCTGTGACAAGGGCTTTGGTTGTCGAAGTTATGGCGACCAGCATCCCTCCATTGTACCGCCTCTTCACCGCTCAGATGGAATCGCGGTTGGGGAAAAGTTTCGGGATGTGCTGTTGCGATGAACGTCTGGCAGGAGATTCCGGCGAATTGCATCGAAACGATCCGTGTCCTGTCGTGTAGCTCTCAGAAAGCCATTGAATCTGTCCCTGGTTCTTCGAAGAATGCCACCACCCTCATGAAAGACTCATTGAAGCAGTTTACACAGCTCCGGGAATCCCTCTTGAAGCGGCAGGCCGCCGTTCAAGCTGAACTGACGCAGATCTCCGCCGCACTGGGTGCCTTCGGCTCGGTCGCCACGGAACCGACCGCACCTGCCGCTCGCGGCGGTGGCAAGGCTACCGCCAAACGTCGAGGCGGCAAACGAGCTGAGAACAGCATGTCCCTCGCTGAGGCCGTGTTGACGGTGACGAAGGCGAAACCCCTTTCAAAGCCTGAGATCCTGACGGCAATAGGGAAGCTGGGCTACAAATTCACGGCGAAGTCCCCGTTGAATTCGCTGAACACGCTTCTGTATACGAACAAGCAGATCAAGAATTACGACGGGAAGTTCGGCCCGAAGTAGTTGGATCTCTTTGATGCTGAGGAGATCCTCTGGACGGGGCGCGCGATGTCGAAGAGTTCGACCGGCGCGCCCTTTCCGTTGTGTCTTAAATACAGGGTTGCGACTGCGTTTGAACAACGACTGACCGCCCTGGGCGTTACTTTTAGCTTTCACGAAACGACGTCTGAGCCGTATATCGGATGCAGTCCTATTACCCTTAATCGACTTGCAACCAAGGGATCCGGTAGGCCTCAGCAGACAATCGATTGGGAGAACCATTGCCTGTTTCCGGTAGACCCTTTTGGACATCTAGAGATACGACCTCCAGTCGCAGTTTTAACCGTTAGGCCGATTCACACGTCATGTCCGCCATCGCATCGTTCATCAAGTTGTCAAAGTCCGCATTGGACGGTTTGCGTGAAGCCGCCATTCCGAAGAAGCGTTTCTTCGGCGCGCCACGCGATTCGTTCCACGATTATCTCAGGAAGCATGGGGCAAAGGTTGCCGAGTATCCGTGGTCAGGCTACGTCCTCGCTACGCTCCTCCCTTACTTGCAGGAGCAGCATCAGATCGATTTGATGCGCTCGGAGCAGGATGCCCTTTCCAAATATTTGAGCGAGAATCGGAGCGTGACAGTCTTCATCTTTACGTCGCACCACCGTACAGCCTATGCAGACAAGCTCGGGGCGGAGTTTTCAGAGCAAGCGCTTCGCGACTACTACAACGAATTTAACGGCAGCAGCGAACCGGATGTAGGCAAGCCTATGCTCGACGGCATTCGAGCGATCCGGCAGAGTCTTAATGCCCTCGATGAGAGTTCAGTCATCATTATCATCATTGGATAATCGGCCCAGCGTTTTAAGGGTACACTATTTCGGAGCGAAGCGGAGCCAGGAACTACTTCCTTGAACGAGCAAGATCCCCAGGGGGCTGCGGGAGCGGGAGGGGTGGTCGCGAGGTAAGTGCGCGTGTGTCCTGCCAGTAGTATACTTGAGAGCATTCGCGGAGTTGTCCCTGGATGGTCGCCTGCAGGCGGAGGGGATGACCCAGCCTTCGGACGCGCATGAAGCGTCCCACTCCGATTAGTTCGGCACCGTGGAGCAGAGAATGGATGTGGGAAAATCCCACCTTACCAAGATGACCCATCAGCGCTCTGGCTTAATGTCTGTTCAGGGCCCCTTTGTCGGATCAATGAAGTCTTTCACGCGGAGTTCGTAGGCCCCACCGACCATCGCTCCTTGGCCCACAACGATCGTCAGTACGAGTTTATCGAGAAATGCACGGTTTGCAATGAACTCGACGTGGATGTGGCCGGGTTTGGGGTGCTTTTCCGCGAGAACTGCGTAGCTCAATAGCGATTTATCTCTGTCACGGACCTCCAGCTCCACATGGCTCGAATGTTCGGGAATGTAGTCCTTCAGGGCACCTTCAGTTTTGAAGTCGAGCGCAAGCCAAACGGCATCTGGGCCGGCGGGCGTTTCATGGATCTCCACGCCCATTCCCTTGGCGACCGCTGGGGTGAGGATCCCGATAGATCGGAGGGCCAGACACCTGTTGGGAGCAGCGATAAAAATGGCCGTCAACGCGACAAGCAGCACGATGGTCTTCATTTGAGGGATAACGTCCTGAAACGAGGTTTCTTAGGAACGGGGTAGCGTGCGACGTGGCACCCCGGCATCGGTGTGATGCCAAGTGGGGACGGTGCGGGGATGGGAATTGGTGATCGCGGGCTGTTCCAGAACGATTCGAGACAGATTCGGAACGAACCTCGCGAGCACTCTGTGGAAAACTCCTCATTTCGAAGGGGATTTTGACCGTTATCGCAATGACGCGGTAGAATGGTTCTGTCAGCCATTCTGCTCCCGGCCGAGCCCCTATTACCCAAGCGGCTCGAAACAAAACGTATGTCGCTTGCGCACCGCCTCGTGAACTGAAGCGCGCGAGAAACGTGCGGATCTGGAGTAGGGGCTCGCTTGGAAGCATGTTCGATGACAGCGAAATCGTCATGGGGAGGCGGGAATTGTATGGGCAATTGCACCCATTCGGCATTTCTCCTGACGATCTTCGGCAGCACCTCTACGTCATCGGGAAAAGTGGTTCGGGAAAGACGACGCTCCTTCGAAACCTCATCCTCCAGCTCATTGAAGCGGGGGAGGGAGTGGGTCTCATCGATCCCCACGGGGACCTCGCCCAGGATATTCTGGACCACATCCCACGTCACCGGATCGAGGATGTCGTGTACTTGGATCCTGCGGACGAGGAGTTTCCCATCGGTTTGAACGTGCTGCGGACCTCTGGACCGCAGCATTTGGTCGTTTCGGGCATCGTCGGAGCGGTGAAGTCCATCTGGGCCGAGTCCTGGGGACCCCGCCTTGAATACATCCTCTACGCTGCCCTGGCCGCACTCATCGAGTGCGACAACGTCAGTCTCCTCGGAGTCCAACGGATGCTTTCCGACCGGCGGTATCGGTACTGGGTGGTGAAGCAGGTACGGGACCCCATGGTTCGGTGGTTTTGGGAGAACGAGTTCGAGAACTACGACAAGCGGCTCCTGTCGGAAGCGGTGTCGCCGGTGCAGAACAAGATCGGGCAGCTACTCATGGCACCCCAGCTCCGGAACATCCTGGGGCAGGTGACTCGGGCCGTTGATGCCCGCTTCATGATGGACCGGAAGCGGATTTTCATTGCGAACCTCTCCAAGGGGAAACTTGGGGAGGACAAGTCAAACCTCCTTGGGGCGCTCTTGGTCTCAGAGTTTCACCTGGCTGCCATGGGGCGGGCGGATGTGCCCGAGAGTGAGCGACCGGATTTCCGGCTCTTCGTGGACGAATTCCAGTCCTTTGCCACGGACTCCTTCGCCTCGATCCTGTCCGAGGCTCGGAAGTACCGCCTCTCGCTCACCCTTTCGCACCAGTACACCGACCAATTGCCCAAAGAAGTCCAAAGTGCGGTGTTTGGAAATGTGGGTTCATTGGTGTCCTTCCGCGTCGGACAATCGGATGCGGAGATTTTGGAGCGAGAGTTTGGGAAGGAGTTTACGGCTTCACAGTTTACTCAGCTTTCGAATCACCACGTTCTGGTGCGGATTCTCAATGGTGGGGCGCAGGCAGAGCCGTTTCGGGGGAAGACACTGGAACCTTGGGGAAAGAGATGGGGGAGAAGGGAAACCATCATCCGACGGAATCGAGAACGGTATGCCTCAAAGCGGGAAGAGGTGGATGGGCGGATCCGGCGGTGGTTGGGGGAGTATCCGCCCTAATTTATCGGCTACTTCGAAAGCGCGATTTGCAGGTCCGATTGGTTTGCGAGCTCCCGTCCTTAAGTGCCTTCTCGGATCCCAATCCTCACCGCCGCAGTAGACGATATACCGTGGATTCCTGTGGGGCCGGAAGGGTGACGACGCTCTGGCCGAGAGCCCGCAGCGGGCTCTGCGGAATGTCCTCCCATTGGCCCGAACTTACGCTTGGCGACGATTGCAAAACCAAGTTTGCCGGCGACTGCGACCATACGAATTTCAGCTGATCGCCGGGATTGGATATGCCCAAGGTAGCGTGGACTACGCTGAGACGACGGGCTAACCAACGGTAGTCCTCCCGCTCTGCAGGCGGAATGTTGACGTTGAGTGGGAAGGAATAGCGGACGGGTTTTTGAGTGCTGGGAGATGACCAACGACGGATGAGCGCACTCCCGTCAGCAAACGAGATGCCTCCACCTCCATCGTGCTGGGAACCAGGAAGATCGAGCCATTGCGTCGCGACGGTCGGGTTGTTTATGAAAAGTCCGTCGTTGATGCTGTCAGGATGCTCATCCAAAAAAACCACCGTATCTGCGGGAGCGGGAATAGAAGAGGTGAGCAGAAACTGTCGATACTCGGGGTAGAACAAGTTGATGCCCTGCGCCTCAGGAGAGTTCGCGGCCGCTGTGGTCCTTCCCATGAACGCGTTCATGGAGTAACTGCGGACGCGTTCCGACCAACCTGCACGGCGCTGGGCAAGGCTGAGGTAGGTATCGGCGTCGCACTTGAAGACTGAGGCGTCTCCGCCGAGGTAGGGGAACAAGGGGCTCTTCTCAATCAGCAAGCGATTTGTGTTTCCTCGATCCGTGGACCAATCGAGTACGTTCATTGCCCAAGTCTTGTAGCTCTTTGCATTCACCGTCGCGGTTGTATCCGCGCCTCCATAATTGTTGACCACGTGTCCGCCGTTGTCTTGCGCGTACGATTGCCAGGCGATGCCAAGGCTGTGGAGATGGTCTACGCACACGACCGACTGCTGAACGAGGCTCGCCCGAACGAGGGCTGGACCTACGAGTCCGGTTAGCAGGCAACACGCCGCCAGAGTAGCACCTAGATCGGAACGGGAATATCCGCTCGACCTCCTCCCAAGATTGCGTTTTGGAGATTTCACTGATTACTCGATGAAGCTGCGGATCAGGAGTGGATGGTCAACGGCAAAGGGGACAAGTGGCTAAATTGAATTGTCGGCCGGATTCGAAGTTGGCTCGGGGGGGGAGTATAGCCACTGATCCCCTGTGGATTTCGTGAAGGAGGGGTGAGTGTGGTTAAATGGTAAGTGGAATACTGCACATTACAATGAACACCTGGATCAACTTCAAAGAGCTTCGTGAAAAGCTCAATTTCGAAACCGTCCTCCGCGACTTCGGTGTGGAGGTGAAACGAAACGGCACCCAGCACAAGGGGCCGTGTCCGTTACCGGGGCACGATGGCGAGCGCAAGGCGCCCGCCTTCTCTGCGGAACTACAGCGCGGTCTCTTCCGCTGCTTTGGCTGCGGACGCAAAGGCAATGCCCTTGAGTTCGCTGCCCTCATGGAGGGGGTAGACCCTGAGAATGGGGCAGAACTCCGAAGAGTCGCGGTGCGCCTCCGAGAAAGGTACGTGAAGCAAAAGGGGGCACCATCCCCGACACAAGTACGCACGAAGCCTTTGCCCCCTCCAAAGGGGGAAACGCCGAAGGTGACAGCGGTCAATGCGCCGCTCGACTTCGAGCTCAAGGGACTTGATCCCGTTCATCCGGGAATCCAGAAAATGGGATTCACGGAGGAAACTGCAAACACGTTTGGCTTCGGAGTTACCGACCGAGGCTCGCTAAAGGGGAGAATTGCGATTCCCCTTCACGATTCCCAAGGACGTCTTGTGGGCTACGCAGGGCGAGCTTTGGAGAATGGTCGGAGCGCTCCGGACAACCCGAAGTACGTGTTCCCGGAGCGCCGGGAACGCAATGGCGCGATACACGAGTTTCGCCGTGGGGAGATACTCTACAATGCCCACCGGATATTGACACCCAAGGATGAAATCGTCGTCGTCGCAGAAATCGAAGCGGCATGGACGCTTCACCAATGGGGATGGAGTGGGGTTGTCTCGGTCATGGGAACAGGGATTTCGAGCGCACAGCTTGAAATACTCGACGGATTGGTGACACCGATTGGGCGAATCCTCGTTATTGGAGGATCAGATTCTCCGCCCGATGACTACCGGATTGCGGGGCTCTTGGCGTCAATCCGAGCAGTGCGCATGCTTCGACTCCCGGGAGAAATTCTCCCGGCGGGAGTAGATGTGTCGAGTGTAAAGGAAATGCTCAAGTAGACCAAAGGGCGGCTCGAAAGAGTCGTCCCTTATCGTTTCTAAAGTCGCATCGTGAGATGGCAAAATCGGGGAATCGGAGGTGCTTTAGGGAGATTGACGGGCACAAAAGCGCGAACTGAAGCAAGTTGCACTCGGCTCCTTGCTGATTCTGACCTCGTGCAACTTGGTGCAGATGGTGAGTTGCTGGGAATTCGTATTTCGAACGGATCCACGAATGCGTTGGAAGAGTGCCGAAGCCTGTGTTGTCGCGGCGATTCTGGAGATTCTAGCCTAGTCGGCTCGTTACAGCACGCGACGCACCATTGCCGATTCCGCCTCGCAAACGCTCAAGAACAATCGATCAGACAAGCGCTCCCAAAAGCAGGAAAGTTCCACAAAAGACCTTCCCCAATTCTCAATTGACAACGGTCTCCTCATTTAGCTAGCCTGAATCCAACTTAACCAAACGACCAAGCGGTAACTCCACCTACCTAACAAGCTCCAGCCGAATCATCTTCAGACGGGTATCTATATTCAAAAGATTCGGAAATAATTGCAGTGAAGATCCGAAATCCGGGTTCGACCTACAGGCGGAGCCTGCTCTGACGACAACTAACCCCATTCTCCTTACAAATTAAGTATGAACAGGCCGTCCCCCACCTTTATATCAAAGCCTGAATGGTTTAATTGCGTCTTCCTCATAGTCCTAATAGGAAACTTTGTTTTCGTTAGTGCTGCCGATCAGTCGGGTGAACCCGAGAGCCGCCGAACATTGGAAACCTACCGGGGACTTAACCATGCCCGATACGTCTTCGCAGAAGAGCGGACTGACCAGACTACTGGAGAAATCGTCCGCGAGGAACGTTCCTACACCGAACTGTCGAGCGGAATGCACTATTTTAGTCCTCAACTGAAGGCGTGGTTACCCGCAAGCCCCTCGTTTGAAATTCGCCCTGATGGCACCGTGGAGTCCGCGGGAGTTTGCTTTCAAGCGAGAATTTCGCCGGACGCGCGGGGCGCTGCGTCTGTATCGTATACCTCTCCTAACGGAGAATCATTTCGGTCCAGGCTGGTGGGCCTAGCGCTCTACGACGCAATGACCGGGGAGTCGGTGATGATCGCGACGGCACGTTCCGCTGCGGGCGAACTCGATCAGGATTCGCGCCGTAAGGTGATCTTCAAAAACTGCTTCGATGGGGTAGAGGCTGACTTGGTCTACGACCTCTCTGCGTCCGAATTCGCCCAAGATGTTGTGCTACGCCAGAAAGTTAACCCCGCCGACTACGGACTCGATGTCGATCATTGCCGCTTGGAAATCTGGACCGAGTTCGATGCAGACAGGGGGCCGACCGTCGAAGCAGCTTCATGGGGCGGAATTCAAGATACAGAAATTCGAGCTCGCATGCACGAGCCGGATTGGATTGACGATACGCTGGTCTTCGGAGACTCCGTGATTGGAGCCGGGACGGCCTTTCCGGTACAGGCAGAAGCGAACGCGAAAAGTAAGAAGTTGAGCGCAGTGGCTAAGCGGTGGCTCAACCAGAAGGATCGGTCATTCCTGATCGAGGCGGTACCGGCCGGAGAGGCGTTGCAGCACTCCGAGTCTCTTCCAACGCGTCCGCCCGCTGAGAATGTCAAGGCCGATGGGTCAAGAGCCACTCAAGGGGCGGCACTTCCCCGGCGGGCGATTCGCGCTCGGCCATTTCCTGGTCGTGTCCCAGCGGCCCCGGTCGCCGGGAGGTCCATCGAACTCGCCGCAATGGGCTCTCGAGAACCAGGCTACCTAATTGACTTTACAGTTCTAGTCTCTGTCAGTGGACAAACCTTCAAGGGTGATGAAACTTACTATGTAAGCTCCCCGGTCACCCTCACCGGGATCACTACGATTGAAGGTGGAACCTGTGTAAAATACGGCACTGCTGCCGACGCTAAAATTACCGTTACAAGCGGCACTGTGAACTGTCTTACCTCCGCGTACTTGCCGGCAACATTCACGTCCGTAAATGATGATTCGGTAGGGGAAATATTGACCCATCAGCCGACGGCGATGAGTCCACCTTCAAACGGGTCTTATGGATTTCCAGCCCTCGCGTTAAACATCGGCAGTACTACCCTGTCAAATCTGCGGTTCTTCTTCGCGGGGACCGCTCTGAGCTACGGACAGGGAACAACCGGGCATTCGCTAAAGCACGTCCAAATTGGACGCTGCGGAACGGCCGTTGAAGCCTCTGGGATGTACTCGGCCAACATAATTGGCCTCAAAAACGCGCTCATCTACAATTGTTTAACTGGATTTGCGGGTATTTATGTTACTGCCACAGTGGAGAATGCAACTTTGGCGTCAGTGTATTCTCTCCAAAACATCGCGTCCGGTTCGATATCCAGCTCAATATCCCTCTACAATTGTCTGATGGTGGGAGTTTCCTCCGATGGTAGCACCGCCAATGTTACGAGAACGACTTGTGCTGACATTGCGAACGCCCAAGGTGTATTTGCACCGCCGTTGAACACGGCGGCGGCAGCGTACTATCTCGCCGATCCAAGTCCGTACCGAAACGTCGGAAATACCGCAGTAGGAATCTGGGGTGAGTTGAAGAGTTTAACTACGTATCCGCCCCGGTTAGTCACTGCCCCCTACTCAGTGAGTACGGTACTAACGACTACCGCACCGCGTGACTCAGAAATGCCAGATCTGGGCTATCACTATCCCCCGCTGGACTACGTTATGAGCGCTATCGACGTAAACAATTGCACTGTTACGCTTGCCGACGGAGCGGCGCTCGCCGCCTATGGAAACTCAGCACTGCGTCTGAAGTCCGGGGCAAAAATAGTGGGTAAGGGTTCCCCGATCATTCCAGTGGTGATTACCCGATATCAGAATGTTATGGAGCGTAGCTCAAGCACCGAGGCGACTTGGACTCCCGAGGCCGCAACCATGAGCCTCTTTGAGGTGCCAGTTGGAGGGGTACCGGCGGTGCGGCCTGAGGTCTCACTCCGGTTTGTCGATCTACCCATTCTCGCGGGAATCTCTTCACGGCGGAACATCCTGGTGAACAACGGCTATGCGCTCCCGAAATTCGATTTGCGTGATTGCGAGTTGGCCAACGCAAACATCAGTGTCAGTCTTCTTAATGACAGTGCGACATTTTCGGCGTCGTGGAACAACAACTTGCTGGAGCGTTGCCAGGTCGGATTCTTTAATAACGTCGCGACCCAACCAGTAGTATTTAAAAGCTTCAATAATTTATACCGCAACTGTCTATTAACTTGGAACAACTCGGCTGCGAACTCGGCAGCGGGTCTCTGGGACATTCGGGATAACATGTTTCACTGGGATTCTCCAGTGCCAACGTCAACAATCGTCCAGACCGGTAACATTTCGAATAGCAAAAATTCCTATATTCCGTCCACAGTTGCGCATTTGGTCCCGGCGTCTGCAAACAATGTCGACTTCACGACATTTACATTTGTATCTGGATCACTTGGGCGCTATTATCAAAACTCTGCAACTACCCCGACCCTAATCGATTCCGGAAGTCGATCTGCCTCGGTGGCCGGGCTTTTTCACCATACAGTTCTGACGAGTGGATCCCGAGAGGGCGGTGGCAATGTCGATATAGGGTACCATTACGTCGCTACCTCAGGAGGACAGCCCCTCGACAGCGACGGCGATGGATTGGCCGACTATCTAGAGGACCAAAATGGAGACGGTCTTCTAAGTTCAGGGGAAACGAGCATTTTCAATCCCGTAATCTCGCTAAATCCCTCAGCAAACACCTTTACTGAACAGTCTGCTCCGGTGTCTGTTGATTCGACTGCCTCGTTGAGTGATTTGGATTCGCCAGATTTCAACGGAGGCTTGTTGACGGTCAGCCTGGTGGCGGGCGCATCTCCGGGGGATCGCCTGTGGGTCCAGAGCGGTGGGCAGTTGTCTGTCAACGCGACTGGCGACCTTACCTATTCAGCGACTGTGATTGGGAAGGCCAGTGGTGGAACGATGTTGGATCCCCTTCAAGTTCGGTTTACCTCCACCTCCGCTACGCCCGCGGTCGTCCAGGCGGTCCTGAGGGCTGTGAGCTTCCAGAATCGTGAGGATGATCCCGTCCCAACGCCGCGCCAGATTCAGGTTTTGGCGTCTGACGGAGACGGAGGAATCAGCGCTCCAGTCAGCCGGATGATGAATATTGCGGTGGCCAATGATCCGCCCAAGTTTACGGTGAATGCGGCGGACGCCAACTATCGTCCGGGCAGTTATCCGGTACTGTTGATACCTGAGGCGACGATCTACGATCCGGACTCCCCAAATTTCAATGGCGGCCAATTAACCGCAGAGATCAAAGTAGGGGCCGGTGTAGACGATCGACTAGAATTGCGGCACACGGGCTTAGGGCAGGATCAGGTTGGCATACAGCCTAATAGTCAAACAATACTCTTTGGTGGTGTTGCGATTGGTACCTATACCACCATATCCGCTGGATCGCTCCTTACTGTTACCTTCAACAGCGCGGCGACATCAAAGGCCGTTGAGGCGGTGGCGCGGTCGATTCAGTTCAAAAAGATTACCACTGGGGCCGACACAACCACTCGGGGCATTGAATTCAAAGTTAAAGATGCGTCAACCTCCAATTGGGTAGTGGTCAATAAAAACGTGAGCTTCTGTGTGGGGCCCTTAAAGGTTGCCCTTGTGCTCGACAACTCCGATTCAATGAAAATAAAGACGACAGGTATTCGTGACCGCCGAATCGAGGCGATTGAGGCCGCGCAGAAGTTTATAGATCAACTCTCCTCCAGCGATTCCATCGCGGTCATCTGCTTTGCAGAATTTGGAACACTAAACCAAGCGCTTACGACAGATAAGGTGGTGGCCAAGCAAAAAGTATCGGAGATATCTTGCCCAGGCTACACCGCAATATTTCGGGGAATTGAAACGGCAACTGCCGAGTTACTAGCAGGAGGCAATAGCGGATATACCCCCGTGATCATTGTTTTGACGGACGGCGGGAATTCACTCCCTGGTATGGAGACATCTGCTGCAGATGAAGCCACGCGTTCCGCAGCAAATGTCGCCAAAGAAGCGGGAATACGTGTGATCACGATTGGTATCGGCGAATCTAACACTGCGTTATTAAGTGAGATTGCATCAAATGGTGCTGGACCCGGAGGAAAGGAATTTTATACCTCGCCTGATCCGACTAAGCTCAAACAAATTTATGATCAAATCGCAGGCTCTCTTTGCCGAAACGGCAATATGGCGCCAATCGTGAATATTGGAGCAGATCGATTTGCAACTCTTATTAACGGGTCCGCAACGATAACGTTGAGTCCGTCAAATCCCGTAGATGACAATCTCCCCGTAGGGGGGACTCTCTCCTACACTTGGTATAATGACCTCCGCCCGACGGATTCAACTGCGCCGGCGACTGTGATTTTCTCCTCGCCATTCACCCTGACGACGTCGGCGACGTTTACCTCTCCGGGAACCTATCAGCTTCGCTTGGCAGTTTCGGATGGCTCCCTAATTGGAGATGACACAATGATCGTGGAGGTGTTTGCTGGAGGCCAAAACAACGCGCCAAGGGTCAGCGCAGGGCCTCCCCAATGGGTGACTCCCAATCAGACAATCACACTCCCAGGACGAATACTTGACGACGGAGTGCCATCGACGCCGGCACCGTCCGCACTGTGGACTGTGGCATCTGGCGGCGGAATGCCATTTGTTAATGGCGCTCAAATGCAAGCGACGTCTACTGCTGTCACACCCCAGGTGAAATTCAGCTCACCTGGAAAGTGGACGTTGCAATTAAAGGGGACAGATGGCGCCGCGAACTTTGCAACTGATCAAGTCACGGTTGTGGTGTGCGACTCACCGCCTGGACCTGTCGACATGGTGCTAGCGGTGGATGTATCAGGTAGCAGCGCCCCCTACATTGATGACCTTCAAAAGGCGGTTCGCCTATTATTGGATCGCTTAGATCTCGGGATACATCAAGTTTCCGTTATTGCCTTTAGCTCAACTGCTGCTGAAGTTACACCCTTGACGCGATCTCGCCAAGAGATTCTAGCTCGGGTTGATAGTCTTAAATCGCAACAAAGCACTACAGATATTGCTGCGGCTATAAGAGTCGCTCACGCTGAATTGAGGTCGAATCGACATAACGGTACGGCGACTCCGATAATCGTCCTGCTTTCAGATGGGGACACGGATGATGTGCCGGCGGCGATTGAGGCAGCCAAGAGTGCAAAAATGGATGGAATTTGGATCACCGCGGTAGGATTTGACCCGGGGGGCAGCGGGCCTAATGCGTCGCTCCTACAACCAGTCGCATCCTCAGACAACGATTACCACCCGGCCACTATTGCAGATCCCGTGGATCGAATTCTGGCAAATATCGCCGCCTCCTTTTGCGCTGGGCGTAATAATCGCCCGGTTGTCGACGCAGGGCCTGATCGGGCAAACCGCGGCCAGGGTTCGGTCCAATTGGAGGCGCGTGTCCTGGATGAGGGCACTCCCTTGTATTCCTGGCAGTTGGTATCAGGACCTGGAACGGCAACTTTTCTTCCGCAAGCGAACGTAATAAATCCCACTGTGAGCTTTTCCGCGGCTGGTGATTATGTTCTTCGGCTTACAGCGACGGACTCGAGCATGCAGTCCGAGTACGACGATGTAACGATCCGCAATGGAAGTGGGACCGCACCCGTTGCTACAGCGGACCTTTTTACAATTCCCGCGCCAACGTCTGATAAGACGTCCCCATCATACGTTCTCGATATCCTAGGAAATGATCGCGACGGTGAGGGTGACCCGTTTGTCCTAGTACGAAGCGGAACCGGGGCCTATCTGAACCCGACGAAGGGGGCACTGGAAATCATCAATGCTGGAAGAGCGGTACGTTACACTCCGACTCCCGGAACGATTGGTCTTCAAGACAAGTTTACATATCAAATCACCGATGGAAGGGATGGAACGTCGGAGGAGGTTGAGGTCACCGTCCAATTTATCCCGGCGAATCTGCCCCCACTGGCGAATCCCGACTATTTCGTGGTGAATCCATCCGCTTCACCGGTTGCCCTCCAAGTGATGAGGAACGATGGCGACCCCGACCCAGGAGTCAACTCACGACGGTATGGGGGGGCGGGATTGAAAATTATCGCGTTCTCACAACCCGTGGGCGGAACGGGAAGTGTCTCCGGTGCAGCGGTCGCCGGGGGATTCGACGAACTCTTCTATAACGCGCCGACAACAACCTTTAATGGAACAGCAACTTTCTCCTACACCGTGGTGGACAACCTAGGTATGCGATCCTCCGCCACCGTGATTGTGCGGGTAGTACCCGGCGGAATCGATCCTTCACCACCGACAGCGACAATTGAAATTGGAGCTGATCGAAACTCGCAGTCGAGATATCCGGAGGCCAATTTCGAAATATTCAATCCTACGGTTACCAATGCTAACGGTGAAGACTATACTTTTAACTGGGAGGTAGTAAGCCAGCCGGCTGCTGCGGAACCTCCCGAGCCACTGTTCTACGATGGCCCTGGTGCTGTGTACCAGTTTAGAGGTGATGGAGTTTACACCCTTCGTTGCCAAATTATTAAAACTGCCACGCAGGCAGTAGTGGCATCTGATACGGTAAATGTATCTATCGCTGATCAGGGAATTCGAGCTCAGATATCCAATGTAAATGACGATACGCGGGTCGACGAAGGTCTCTTCGAAGTGCGTGGCGTGGCGTTTGCCCCGAATTTCCAAAACTACTCGATCAGGGTCTATCCCCGAGACCCCGTCACCCAAACGGCGAGTGGGGTTCCGGTAATTACAACCGGGTTGAGGACGGTGCCTGTTTCGGTTCCATCAGATCCTGATTTAGACTTTGGAGTTCTGGAGACGTTAGATTTTACTCAGTTGCAGAACGGAAAATACTATATTGATTTGACGGTTACGGCCGCAAATAGCGGAAGTAGTACTACTCGCCAAATTCCGTTTGTTCTTGACTCCCCATTAAAACTGGGGCAGGTCCGATTCTTGGAGTCTGATTCCTTAATTCCGTTTAATGGAGTTCCCTTCGCAATACAAAGGTCTTACGATTCGTACAACCCAGGCTCAGGTGACTTCGGTCCAGGTTGGAACTGGGCGCTGACAGATCTAAATGTTCAATTGTATGAGTCCCGAGAGGCCCGCAACAGCGATGACGGCGAGGTTTTCAGCATGCGTACTGGCGGGAGCAGAGATATTACTCTGGATCTTCCGGGAGGGCGGCGAACAACGTTTCAGTTCTCCAAAACCTACGCTGGAATCGGGAGATACCGCGCTGAGTGGATTGCTCCTCCGGGAGTCACCGCTACGCTCCGTCCCACAGTTAGTGACATACTCGTGGAACTGCCTTGTGTCTTTGAGCCATGCATGGATCCATACTGGCAGGCAGCGGGACCGGCCACACCAATGAATTCTTATGATTTCCCAGGATTTATCCTTAAACTAGCGGACGGGACGGAATTTCTTATTGGCCGGGATCCCATCGGATCAAACTTTGTGCTTAGCACGGATGAAGAGAACGGTTCGTATATAACGGCGTACGGTGCACCACGTCTCAAGTCCATTACTACACCAGATGGGCATCGGCTTGAAATCTCAGATGATCGGATCGATTACTTCCCGAAGGATTCCGCGACCCCGGCTCATGGTATCGAGTTCCAGAGATATTCCGCTACCGGTCGGGTCAGTGGGATTGTTGACGCTGTTGGCTTAAAAAATGGTGACTCGATTCCGGTAGTCAAATACGATTATACACCAAGCAATTTGGATCCCAATGGGCGCCTTTGGAAAGTCCATAAGTTAGTAAATCGAGATAATCCGCTGGCCCCGGTATATGAAACAACCACCTATGGATATACTCAAGTAAACGGAAGATTCCAAATCAATAGTGTTACCGATCCACGAGGTGTTCCAGTGGGACTTGTGTACTATTACAGCACGGGTTCAAACTCCGGGCGAGTATGGAAGGTGGAAGATGCGCGCGGAAGGGTTTTGGAGACACAGTATGATTTATCCGGAAAAACGGTGACCACAATCGATCAATGGCTGCAGACATCAACCGAGAAGACATTCGACAAACGGGGAAATATCGTCGCGGCAAAGAATGCTCTTAGTCAGATCAGCTACTCCACCTTTAGTGATCAGAATATGCTGTTGGAGCATATTGACCCATTGCCATCGCATCGGACGACAGAGTACACATACGATCTCGCCGGTAACCTTACGTCGGTAACGAGACCTGAACGGATTAATAATGCGAATGCTATTGAGACTAGTAATTACAATAAATTTGGAGAAGTAGTGAGCCGAACAGATGCACGTGGAGCTACTAGTACTACAGATTATGACACTGCGGGGCGACCAACGTTGGAGCGTGATGCTCGAAATTTTCTTACAACATACGAATATAATGGTCTGGCGGGGCGACTGAGCAAGGTGATAGATCCCCTGCAGCACCAGCGGTTGATTAGCTACGATTCGGCTGGAAATTGTCAAAGTGAAACAGTTCAACAATATACAGGCAGCGGGTACACGACGCTTCAGAATTCGACCTATTCCTACGATGCTAATGGTAACGTGCTCACGAAGGCGACGACTCAAAATCTCCGAAATGGCGTAACTCGTACCCTCACTACTAAATATAAATATGATTCTCAAAATCGAATAGTTGAGACACAGAATCCCGATGGTGGCATTGAAGCGACTATTTATAACACATTAGGTAAAGCTACCTCACGACAAGATCCTCTCGGTTGGGTGACAACCTACCTGTATGACAAGATGGGCGACTTAGCCAAGACTACATTTGCGAATGGTGACATCGTTCGAGGTTTGGAGGACAAAATTGCAATAGCCGGATCTCTCTACCGCTTTCGCCTAGTTGAAGATGCCCACCAGGTTGGCGCAACGACAATTACGGGAACGATGACGATCTTCGATGCGCTGGGGCGTGTGTGGATAACGCAGCGCGTTAAGGACGTAAATATTACGGAATCACTTAATACAGATGTGATGACGTTAACGCTCGTCAGCTACGTGGCCCTGGATACCCCGGGTTCAGGTGAAGGCAACTCGCAAGTAATTCGTACCTACGATGAAAATGGGCGGCTCCATCAGGAGACAGATGCACGAGGCTCGAGTACCACGTATGAATACAGCGACGAACCACCTTGGCGCCAAAGTACTCGGTCCTGGATGGATGTGGATGGAATCAATCATTCTCAGGTGAGAGCTGAAAGGCTCGACTTTAACGGGAATGTAATCGATAGCTATACCTCTTACGATGGCGTCGACGGACCGTCCACGATTTATCAGTACAATGAACTCAATCAGAGGACGCACGTTCTTCTTCCACCGGCTCCACCCGACGTCACTGGGGTAACTACGCTTTTGTCCAGCTACGATGCCAGGGGACGCGTTGTTTCGACGACAGACGGTGGTGGAGTAGTCACCTTATTTAGTTACGATGCGCTAGACCGAATTGCCAGTGTTACCAAAGCGTCAGGACTCGCAGATCAGACCGTGACGAAGTACACCTATGATCTCGGCGGTAATCAAATCAGGATTACCGATGCGCTAAACCGAGTCACCTATTTTGATTACGACGAAATGGGACGCTTGACCGGTCGGGTGCTTCCGGGAGGCAAGTTTGCTACCTTCGCGTATGACAAGGCGGGTAATAGGGCGTGGGCGGTTGACTTCAAGGGAAAGCGGACAACCTATCAGTACGACAACCGAAATCGTCTTACGTCAATTACTCCGGACGCGAGCACCGGTGATGCGGGCGTTATGTTCACATATTATCCGTTTGGTAATAGGTATACTATGTCCGACGCGACGGGTCTGACGACTTGGACTTACGATTCCAGAAAGCGTTTGCAGAGCAAGGCGACGCCTCAAGGAACTCTTAGCTACAGTTACAATGACAATAGTCAGGTGCAATCGGTTGCCTCATCAAACAATCGCGGTTCGCAGATTGGCTATACTTATGACGAGATTGGCCGTTTGGCGGTTGTCACTGAGACCCACGACGGAGTCTCCTATCCAACAGTGCACCGTTACGACGGATTAGGGCGTTTGACTGAAGTAGATTCCCGGAACAGCGTGAATACCTCAACGTATTTAAAACATGTATTCACCTACAACAACCGGGGACAGATGCGTGGAGTTGAACTTAGGAATAATTCGGCAACGCTAGCTTCATTCAACTACACCCTTGGTCCCGCGGGACAGCGGTACTCTTTGACAGCGGATTTTCCAGGAGTTGGCGGGCGAACAAGTACCTACTCCTACGATCCTCTCTACCGATTGGAAAGGGAGATCGTGACAGGGGTCGTTGGAAATGTCGGGACCGTTACCTACGACGGATCCGATGGATACTCGGATCCCACGGGCTTCGATGCCGTTGGCAATCGGCGCTCGCGAACCTCGACGATTGCTGGAGTGGCAGGTGTCGCGGGAGTAACCTACGACTCGAGAGATCGTATATCGACTCAAACGTTTGACGATAACGGGAATACCATTAGTGCTGGAGGACGGACGTTTACCTACGATTTTCGGGACTTTTTGAAGGGCGCGACGGCTCCGACGGTAGCCTGTACGGTGGATGGGGAGGGAAACCGTACTAAGGGGGTAGTCGGAGGCGTCGCTACTTACTATCTGGTAGATGACAACAATCCGACAGGGTACCCACAGGTGCTTGAGGAGGTGTCGGTTGCAGGCGCGGTGCCCACAGTGAAGTATGTCTGGGGAACACAGTTGATTAGCCAGCGCCGCGGGAATGCTTCGGGGCCGGGAGCGGTCAACTACATTGGTCGGGATGGTTTGGGGAGCATTCGGGCGTTGGTGAATACCAGTGGGCAGATATCCGATGCGTATCAGTACGATGCCTTTGGTATTCTGGTGGGTCAACATGTCCGATACAACGGCACCTTAGTTCCCGTGGGAGCGCCCGGTGCGCCGGCGGCGACGGAGAACAACTACTTGTACGCCGGCGAACGCTGGGACCCGTCGTTGGGGCTGTACTACCTCCGGGCGCGTTACTATCATCCCGACTCCGGACGCTTCTGGAACATGGACAGCTACAGTGGCTCACTTAGTGAACCCTTGAGTCTTCATAAGTACCTCTATGCAAACGGAAATCCAGTCAACGGGATTGATCCTAGTGGGCATTTCACTATAAACGGTGAGGCGCCTTCGGCCTTTATTCGAGAAAACCTTGGTAAGCTGATAACTGTCGCAGTTTTAGGAGGAGGGGTGCTTTATACCAGGCATCGATTTGGCGACCATAGTTTGAGGGACTTAGACAAGATTCCAGTTGCAGATATCGTTGCAGAGATTGCTCGCGAGCCATCGCGTCAGGCTCAACTCCAGAAGGTGGTCGATAATGAGGGAGAAATGACGTGGGCCGATGCTGGGTTAATAGTCGCCGGCCGTATGGGTGTCAGACATGAGACGGGACGCGCTGGTCAGGCCATTCGGGACATATGGGAGGATCCAAGAACTAAGGCTGGCCGAACGTCTGCGTGGAATGAGTTTGAATCGAGATTCACTGGTGCGTATCTAAATAGGGGACAAGCAACGTTTTTAGAATTGATAAGGGATGTTGATTTGTTGGATCCTGAGGGGCGTAAGGTGGCTACAGAAGGGGTGCTCAAGCGCCACCAAGCCTATAAGGCATGGCTTGAGGATTACCTAAAGAAGAGATCGTGGTAAAAATTGCCAATGAAACACTTTTCTACAGAATACTGGTTAATGTGTGAAATGATTGTGCCGTTTATCTTAGGTGATGAGGCTCACTTGCTTTCGGCGGAGTTGGACTCGTGCCTTATTGCGGCGATCCTTCTGGCGGGGTGCAACGTCTCATATCGGCAGCACTTTGAACAAAGGGAACCAAAGTTGCGTCGGTTTACGTTTATGGGACTTTATACCGCAGGCACGTTTGGCATTCTTTGTTTTCAGGCGTTTTGGTTGGCAAGCCATGGTGCAATGAGAATTTCGCTATTTAGCAGGGGTTTAGTTGAGGTTTTCCTGTTGATTATAATGCTTTTAGTTGTCGGTCGCACCGTTGGTTTTTTGCTGGACTTTATCTTGACGCGATCAATTTGGAAGGGGTTGACGCCCAAGGAATAAAGGACTCGAGTATAACATTTTAGGCGAAGGCAGAAGTGTCGAACGGACACCGGCGGTTGTAGGTAACCATTTGACATTTTTGGTAGATTCCCACCTTAACTTCCGAGGCTTCGCGTAAGGCCCGTCTCCGGCACGCTGCAGAGGAGTCATAATGCAAACCTATGGCACTAGTTAACCGCGCGCGGGGTTGCTCCATGTGACGGTTACGGTCCAAAAATGGGTTCCTCGCTACTTTCGTGGCTGGGGTATGAGTGGAGGCTGAGTTTGCCGGCGACGAAGTAAAGCATCGTAATAATGTAGTCCGGGTTGCGGTAGCCTCTGGCCTTGCGCTTGACGGCGCTGAAGACGCTGTTCAGGCCCTCCATGAAGGCGGTGCTCAACTCCCCTTCCCAGTGAGCTAGGATTCCTCCCAGGTCGGCCTTGATCGTCTTTACTGCCTTCGCCAAAGGCGCCAGCAGCCCCGCCCATCGCTCGCACTTGGCCTGTGCCCATTGCACCCAGGCCTCCAGGCGGTAGCGCGCCTTCGGGGCGCTTCGAGTCGTTCGGTAGATATCGCTCAATTCCAATCTCACCTGGTAGGCCTGTCCGGGCGCCAGGCCCTTGAGGTCCATGCCGTCGAGCTGCTCGGCTTGTCGGGGTGTCAGGTTCTCCGGGTTCTTGCGAAACAGATACATCGACCCCTTGAGCAGTGTTTTGACGCCGTCCTCGCCCTCGCGTGCCTCCCGCCGGCGTACCTCGTCCACAGCCGTGCCCACCAAGGCCGTGACGTGAAATGGATCGAACACAATCTGGGCGTTGCGCAGCGTCTCTTCGGCTCCCTTCCGGTACGCGGCACTCATGTCCATGGCGACGTGGGTAATCGCGTGCGGATGGCCATTGTGCAGGCCCAACGCCGCAGCAAAGTCGTCGAAACACCAATGATCGCGGCCCGGGGTGGCGAAGAGCACGCGGCGCTTGATCAGGTCGGCAAAGACTGTGAGGTAGTTCTGTCCTTTGCGGATGTTCATCTCGTCCACTCCGATCCGGACCACTTCGGAGAAATCCAAAACCGCGTAGGCATCGCGAACGTGCGCCCGCAGCAGACGCCACAAACGGGTATTGCCCTCGCCGAGGATCTCCCCGGCCCTCGTCACCGGCATCTCCCGCATCAAGGTCAGGGAGAACGCCTCGAACTCCTTGGTGAAGTGCTTACCCTTGCCCTCCCAGGGCGCCGGAACCGTCCAAACCTT
Source organism: Verrucomicrobiota bacterium (assembly GCA_046346705.1). Taxonomy (GTDB): domain Bacteria; phylum Verrucomicrobiota; class Verrucomicrobiia; order Limisphaerales; family UBA9464; genus UBA9464. Next base: position 229,756 of record JAXMHR010000005.1, read on the forward strand.
GTCACACCCCTTGCAACGAGCCCGCGGCAGAGAGCAGAGAATTTCGGTTCGCTTCCCGAAGGCATCCAGATGCCGCCAAGTTCGAGGTTCGGCGTGGTCGTGGCAGATCACCGACGTCCCTTCACAGGTACCTTCCGGACACTTCAAACTCGGCCAGAGCCTCTCGGTCTCTTGCACCACGATCAGAAAACGTTCCGACGGCTCGGTCTCGTACTCCGCGGCTACGACCGACCACCGATCATCCAGTTGCAACAGCCCAGCAAATGCCTTCTCGGGAATCACGCTTCCCAAATCCTAACCACACCCTCAGCCACAGGAAACAGCGAGGAACCCAAAAATGCCCCCACCGTTTCCGGCTGGGGGTAAGGGATTCATGTGGACCACAGCCCCAATTCCCTGAGGGAATCGTGACGGTTTCCTCCCATTATGACATGGTCGAGAACTTCGATTCTGAGCAATTGGCCTGCTCGAACGAGTTCTTTGGTGATTCGGATATCCGCTTCTGACGGCGTGGGTTCTCCGGAGGGGTGATTGTGGACCACCACTATAGCGTGTGATGCAGCAACAATGGCCGCTCGAAACACTTCGCGTGGATGGACAAGAACAGAGTCAATGAGCCCGATGCCCACGAGGTGATGTCCTTTGACCCTCCTTCGTGTGTCGAGGTGGATTACGACAAAGCACTCCACGTCGGGATTGAAGTAGGGGTGCGTGACGATGTGGTCGCGCCAGTAGGCAGCAACCGCAGCTGGGGTATCGCAAAGCACGCGATTCTGGGGGACGGGGCAATCTCGGAGAGAGACTACCTTCCATTCCTTCGGACCTGCTCGCTTGGGAGGCCGTTTTGGAAACCATAGAAACTCCAGTTGTTCCATGATCAGTAATCCTCAGGAAGGAGGACGGTCGTTGCCGACCGGTCCGCCTCGGTGATGATCCAGAATTTCGTCCCAGATCGGGTGTGATAGGCGGAAAGGAGGCGAGCACCCTGATTGAGTGCTGCGTCATTCGCTTCCTTGTCTTCCTGGCACAGGCTTCCCCAGTCGCCGCTATGGTGGCGACCCAGGGCCTCCGTAATTTCAGGAGGTGGAATCTGCGCAAGGGCGTTTGGTGTGGCGAGGAGCCGGCCGAGCGGAAACTTGGGTTCGCTCATAGCCGGTAGTCCTCAAAGGTTGCGGCGAGGCCGTCCTCGTCGTCGCCCATAAGCTCCTCAAGGGCTGCTTTGGTTTGGATCCGATCCGGATTCGGAAGGGCTCCCTCGGGGCACGCCGGGCACCGCGTGATGTTTATAACCGTCTTTCCGAATTCCCAACCGCATGCTTTGAAGGCATTTCGGTAGAGACCAGAGAGGCGTTCATTTGAGGGAAGTCGCCGCCAGGCGGTGACATCCGCTTCCGGGAGCCCGATTTCCTCTATGGCATCATGCCATAGGTGGTAGGTGTCCCACGGTTCGTTGCAGGTTGAGCAATGGACATCCATGGGAGTGGCTCACGGAGTGAGGGTTGAGGTTTTGGGGGAGATGCATCGCCTGAGTAGGGGAGCCTGAAGTGATTTGGAGTGAGGAGGTTTCATGGTATGGAGAACAAAAATGGCGGTGCGGGAATCGCACCGCCTCCAGTTCCATATTCTACTACATCTCCTCGGAATCCTCTGATGTGGATAACTAGGTGTGAATTTGAGTTGATGGCCTTTCGATGAGGCGCTGTACTCATTCCTGTAGTTTTGTGGAGCCCTCTTACCCAAATGCTCCAGCCCGATTGACGTTTGTCCGGGCCTTCCGACCATTCTGGATTACCCTCGTATGTTCGATGGTGTTTCTCGGATGGGACTATCACCGTCGTCATCTCCGTGAGACCACCGTCACGGCCGAAGTATTTGTCGAGGGGAATGCGGTGGGACCGCGGTACGACCTCCGTGAAGGTGGAGTGCTCCTCACCTTGTGGCGGCCGAAGGGGATCCTGTGGCGGGAGATTGAGGTGAGCGCCAAGGACGCGGAGCCCCTCACGACCAATCTCTTTGTCTGGTACGGAGAAAATTCTCTCGGTCGAGTCGACTTGGAGCGGGGCCGCGGGAAGATCGAGCTTCAGGTGAGCCCTCGACCCGCGCGGTACAGCCTGAAATCGGGCGTGGTCGAGTACAGCACTCCGACTGGATTTTTCTCCAATATCCCTGCGGGGGAGTACGAAGCGGTTTTCAAATACACGGACAAGATTGTCGCGAGGCTCCCGGTGCGGGTTGTGTCAAATGAGCGGCGGACCGTCGCCGTGACGAATGATGTGGGGTGCATCGAGCTCGTCGTGAAGGGGGAGACGGGGGAGTTTCTACTTGAGGGATTGGGGGGAGAGGGACGTTGGACGGGAACGCTGCCATTTTCTGTCCCGTATGTTCGGCCGGGAGAGTTTCGCCTCCTCGCACACCGGAGGGAGTACGGGATCGACCGGCGACTGAAAGTCGAGCCCGGGAAGACAAATCGAGTCGAGATCGAGTTTGCGTATGGGTCACTCGACATCTCGACCAAGCCAGAAGGGGCGTCGATCTTCATTTCCGGGAAATCGTTCGGAGAGAGCCCCAAGGTGTTTGATGGGCTCATCCCGGGTTCCTACACGTTTGAATTGCGGAAGGAGGGATTTGATTCCGTTCGGGTCGAGGCGCCGGTCTTGGGAAACGAGACGAACCGAGTCGTGAGGGAGCTTGTAAACACCCGATACCGGGAGGCTATGGAGCGCTTCCAGGGGGCGAAATTGGCAGGGCGGTACGTTGAAGCAGAAGATGCGCTCAAAGACGCCCTGAGTGCTGTGCCTGAAGATCCAGTCGCTCGGAAGGAGGAGCCGCAGATCCGATTGGATGCCCTTCGGGATCGAGCGAAGCGATCCATGAGGGATGGGGCATTTACGGAGGCCGAAGAGTACCTGAAGAGACTCGACCAAATGGAGCCGGGGAATGGTTCAAACAAGTCGTTGTGGGAAGAACTTCAGCAACTGCGGGAGGAAGGGGCCAAAGCAAAGGAGCGCGCCGAAATCCGCCGTAAGCAGGAACTGGAAGAGGACCGGCTCCGGAAAACAGAGCGGGCCCTCGACCTTGCGAGGGTCGCCACGGCTTCGGGGGACCTTGCGCAAGCGCGTGCACGACTCGCCGAGGCAAAGGGGCTTTCGGCCGATCATCCGCAAATCAAGGGTGTGGAGGACGCAATTGCCGAGGCCCAGAGAAAGAGCGAGGCGGAGAACGCCCGGTTGCAGCTAGAGGATCAGGTCAAAAATCGGCGAATCGAGTTTCGTAGTGCCATGGAGACCTCGGTTCGAGAGGAGAAGCACAGTCCCGTCGCGACCATGCGGTGGCGGACGGGCAAGTCTGCCCGGCAAGTCGAGTTTGCGTGTGAGCCCAAGGAGGGAAAGGGCATGGACGTGTACGAGCAGTCCTCGCCTCGGGACTACCTCATCACCTGGCGGAATGGTCGCCCGCTTCCGATCCTCGGAACCGGGGTGTATTTGCGATTTGGTGCCGTGACGCTTTCCCCGGGGGAAACGGAGGTTGTGTGCATGCTCTACAGCCTGGTCTTGGGAAATGACGGCCGGGTGGAGGCAGACGGAGATCGTGAACGCAACGCGGCCCGTGTTCGGACGGTGAATGAGACGTTGAAGAAGGCACTGGGGGGAGATCTGGAACCATTGTCCCAATGAAGCCGTCAAACCACGTTGACCCGCCGGATTTCTCGAATCTCCTGCCGTTCCTGCCGAAGGCAGAAAAGAGCCCGTTCTGGAATGAAGTCGGCAATCTCTTTTCGTGGTTGCGATACCTCTGGGAAGGCCCGGCTCCAGAAATCCGGATCAATCTCCGGAACGTGTATCCGGATTTCCAGGTGTCTCCGAAGGCAGTGTATCAGGGCATCATGGATGAGATTGCCCAGAAGGAGATTCCGGGGGTGAGTTTCGGAGAAGTGGTGCTCCATGAGAGCGGGCCGTTCTCTCCACACCGGGTGTATTTGCAGGTGCGGCGGGAGTTTTCTGAGTTTTTCGTATGCGCCGCACCGGTTGGAACATCCTTCTTCGTCTCGGTTCGGACAATTGACCGGTACCCTCGCACGCGGTGGTTCCACTTTCTCTACGTCGCCCTACTTCTGGGATTCATTTCATTGATCGGGTTCTCCTGGGACGGACTCCCTGGGGCGATTGTGCTCCCACTCCTTTCGCTTTCGTTTCTCTGGTCCCTGTGTCGGTACGCCACGTATTCCGTTTCAAGCTGGCTTTCCGATCATTTGCCGGAATTTCCGGTGATTGGGGCCTTGTACCTTCGGCTGTTTCGGCCGAGCACCTTCTTCCGCGAGGATATCCACTCCTCCTTCCTCACGCTTGTCGATGGCGTGATCCGCAAGGTGGTGCAGGGCCTTGAACCGAGTCCGCCCCTGCGCCCGGAGTCGGGCTTCGGGGCGCCCACTCCAAGTAGCGGTGCGCCATGAGTTCGATTGGCCACCAATTTGCCCGGGAACTCACCGCGCAGTTCTACCGGTGGGAACTCCGGGGACGTGGCTGGTTCGTGTGGCCATATCGGGTCGCATTGGAGCCACCCTTTCGTCCCTTTGAAGGACACTTCCTGCCGCCTCGGCTCGTTGCAGATGACGGCCAGGTGGATAGCATGGGGAGTCGAATCGCGCGGGGATTGTCTCGCCTCATTGGCACTCCTGCTCCCGCCCCGAAGCCGGAGGTTGAAGAGATTGAGGAGCCGGATGCGGATAGGGCAGTGGGGAATGAGGAGTGGGTGGAGCTACAAATATCGCTACCTCCTGAGTTTCGCCCGGAGCCTGCGGTGTTTGGACAGATGCTTGAAAGCATCTGTGATGGAGTGGGAACGCTGTCCTTTGAGGTGATAGGGACTGCCTCGGAAATCGTGATGCAGATCGCTGTTTCGTCTGAGTCGGCGCCCTTGGTGAAGGGGGAACTGAAGGCTTACTTCCCGGAAGCGGTCATTACGTCCGAGAGGCAGCACCTTTTTGAGGAATGCGCTGCTGCCAATTGGCTTGCCATTGTGGACCTTGGGCTTGAGCGGGAGTTCATGGTTCCCCTCCAGGGGCTGAAGGGAATTGCGACCGATCCCTTGGTTGGGATCTGCGGGGTCTTGGAAACGCTTGAAGCGGGCGAGGTAGGAATCTTTCAGGTTCTTCTCGAACCGACCGCCGCTCCGTGGTCGTCCTCCATGATCCGGGCAGTTTCCTGGGGAGACGGCAGGCCATTTTTTGCAAATGACCCGGAGCTCCTGTCGCAGACGAAAACCAAAGTGAGCCGTCCCCTCTATGCGGCCGTGGTGCGGATTGCGGTGGGGGCGGGAAGTGACGCACGGGTGGAGGAGCTCATCTCAGGGCTTCAAGGGGCGCTACGCCCAGTCTCCTCGGTTCAAGGCAATCGCTTCATCGCTCTCCCGAACGACGACTATGACCCGTCCAAGCATGCGGAGGACTTGGTTTCGAGGGCGTCCCGTCGATCCGGGCTCATCCTCAATGCCGATGAACTGACAGCGCTTGTCCATCTGCCGACCGCTGCGGTTCGCTCAAAGAAACTCCGACGGGTGCGCAGTCGAAGCGAGGCGGCGCCGAGAGACCTCACCTGCGGGGACGGGGCACTCCTTGGAACGAATGACCACGAGGGGGTGGAGCGGGAGGTGTTTCTGCCCGATGAGATCCGGCTCAACCATTGCCACGTCCTTGGTGGTACCGGGAGTGGCAAATCAACTCTCCTGGCGAGGCTTGCGTTTGAGGACATCCACGCAGGTCGCGGGGTGGCGGTCATTGATCCCCACGGGGACCTCGTCGATCTCCTTTTGCCGCATATCCCGGAGCACCGGTTGTCGGACGTCATCCTTTTTGATCCGACGGACGACACCCATGCCATCGCGTTCAATCCGCTAGCAGCATCCTCCGAACGGGAGCGCGACCTCTTGGCGACCGACTTCATCGCGGTCATGAAGCAGAATACCTCTGCCTGGGGAGACCAGATGTCGTCTCTTCTCGGGAATGCAGTTCTTGCGTTCCTGCATTCCTCCCGCGGGGGAACCCTGCCTGAATTGCGGCGGTTTCTCTCGGACAAGGGATTCCGGGAGCAGTTTCTCCAATCGGTGACCAATGCCGAGGTCGTGTACTTCTGGGAGGCGGAAGTCTCTCTTTCGAACAAGACCGCGGTGGGATCCATTCTCACGCGGCTCGACTCACTGCTGCGGTACGAATCGCTCCTCCATATCTTGGGACAGCGGAGGAACTTGCTCGATTTCGCCGAGATCATGGATTCGAGGAAAATCTTCCTCGGGAGGCTCTCCAAGGGACTCATCGGGGAATCGAATGCGTATCTCCTCGGGAGCCTTCTCGTCTCCCGCTTCTACCAAACCACGATTGCCCGGCAGTCGCGGGCCCGGGGTGAGCGGACCCCGTACTTTCTCCTCATGGACGAGGCAGGTGACCTATTGACCTCAACGGTGAGCGAAATCCTCAAAGGCACCCGGAAGTATGGCCTTGGCCTCACGCTTGCCCATCAATCGCTTTCGCAGCTCAAAGGGGATGCGGAGGTGTTTGGATCAGTGGTTGGAAATACCGGAATCAAGGTGTGCTTCCAGGTTGGAGGCGACGATGCCCGGAAAATGGCGGAGGAATTCGGAGGGTTTGTAGCAACCGACCTCATGAACCTGTCGCCTCGGCATGCAATTGCGCGAGTCGGCCCCCGGGACCGGTCGTTCAATCTGGAGGTCTCCTTCTTGCCCGATCCGCCCCGGAGCCTTGAGGAGGCGTACGGAGACGTCCTTGGAAGGACCCGTACACGGTATTCCACGGCACGAGACTCGATCCGGGCAGAACTATCGGCACTCCGGGGATCCATACCGAAGGGGCCGCCGGTTGACCCGTTTGCAGCCCTCAAGGCAAAGCAGGAGAAAGAACGGGAGACACCGCCTCAACCTCCAAAGCCGCAGGCCACGGTGGAGCCCGCGGAGGAAGCAATCCCGACTCCACAGAGCGCGTCCGCACGGAGCGAGGCGGTAAAGGGGGAGATCATTCGAGTCGCGGGGGCATTGGGGTTCTCCCACGAGTCGGAGCGGGTGATCTTGGGTGGAGCGACGCGAGTCGATCTGGTGCTCCAACTGGGGAAGCTTGAAATCGCGGTGCAGATCGCAGTCACGAGTCCGATTGACCTTGAGGTCCTAAACCTCAAGCGGTGCTTGGATGCGGGTTTCCGGGAGGTGGTGCTTCTCTGCGATGCCACCGTGAAGCGACGCACGATTGAGGAGCGGTTCCTCGCTGCCCATGGAAGGCGGGAAGAAGTGACCTTTTCCCCAGTCCGGACGTTCTGCCGGAGACTCCAGGGAATTGCAGAGGAGGCGGCGAAGGCGCCGGTGATGCCTGGCGCGGGAGTTCCGCCGAAGGCGAAGGCGGAAGAAGCACCGGTTGAACTCTCTGAATCAGAGAAGGATGCGGTGATGAAACAGATGCTCAAGGAGATCCAGGAGCGGATGAAGAGGGCGAGGGAGGAGTAATCCACCTCATGTGTGAGACGCTAAGGGAAAATCTAATTCGATTGAGGGGAGAATATCCTGAGAAGCGGCGGCGTCATCATACTCCCTAGAGCGTTTACGTTGCCCCCAGTCTAAACCGAGACGATTTGAATCAATGGCCCTTGACTTATCAAATTTGGAAGATGTAACTGTCAAACAGAAGTAAGGAAGCCCACCCCAAAACACCTCCCTGGAATCCAATTACTGGGGCACTCTGAGAGGAATGTGACAATGAATAGGGTCTTTTCGTGTATTCGGACAACGTTCTACTTTGGCGCGCTCGGACTAGCCGCTTCGGGGGCATCTTTCATCGTATTCGGGGATTCGTCCCTTACGTTGATAGGGAGCAATTTCACTCCCCAAGACATTTCCGATGATGGGAAGGTGGTTGTTGGACTCTTGGGGAATCAGGCGGCACTGTGGACTGCTTCTGGTGGATTTGAGGTGATCAACTCAAACTCAAGTATCGCTACAGGCGTTTCGGCCGATGGTACTAAAATTGTGGGGTATGAGGTCAACAACGGCTCATTTGAATGGACTCGATCTACGGGGTTGTCCGGGTTCGGACCTAGTACGAGCGTTAACCCGCGAATCTCTCCAGATGGCCTCGTAGATGCTGGAACGACGAAGGGAAGTAGCTTTGGAACTGCGTTCCGTTACACATCCATTGGCGGAGTGGTTCCAATCCAAAGCGGTCCTGGATACTCCCAACCCCACGGCCTTTCATTTGATGGTAACGTTATAGTTGGGGCATACCAACCAACCTACGGGACGTCAGACAGCAAGGCCTTTCGATGGACTGAAGCGACTGGAATGGAGTTCCTCGGAACCCTGCCGGGGGCAAACAGTCATTTCTCTATTGCCAATGCGATTACCAGTGACGCAAAGGTAATTGCGGGGACAGCGGATTCAGGTATTGGTCAACAGGCATTCCGATGGACCGCTTCAACAGGAATGATTGGCCTCGGTCACCTCCCCAACGCCATTGAAACGGCTCTTGGAGTTTCGGATAACGGAAATGTAATCGTTGGCTACGCTCAGGTCGGTGGTGCACAGGACTATCGAGCGTTTCTTTGGGATCCGGCAAATGGAATTCGGTATCTTTCCCAACAACTACAAATTGAGGGGGCTGATTTAGCCGGAATCAATCTGACAGCTGCGAATGGAGTTTCCGGAGATGGGAGAACAATTATCGGATATGGGTCAACAGGGGGCTGGATCGCGCACCTTTCGAGTGTGCCGGAGCCCGCTACTTATTCGATCATATTCGGAATTGCCGCAGTGTGTGCGGTCTTACCATTTCGAGGGAAATCCGGTAAAAGTCTCCCGGCCTAGAATTGCGAAAGCCTTTGGCGGACTCCGGGAAATCGATCTCTCAATCAACGCGAAAGATCCAAACCTCGGGAGAGTAAGGAATTTTCCGTTCTGAGGAAATTCTCGCTCGGGAAGGAAGGGGTTTGACGTGAGTTGAGGTGCCTCTGCATAAACGTCTTCGTGTTCCAATAGGGTCTATCGTTTGGAGTTACGTTCTTTCAGAAGCTCGCATATACGGGCGGCTACATCGGTAATATCTCGGGAGATTCCGATCATTCTTTCGAATGATTCGCTGTCACTAGATAGGCGGGATTTTGTTGTTATTCTCAACTGGGACTCATTTGACGCTGTAAATGTATTTTTAACATCGATAGAATCTCCGACGACAAGCGCATCCCGGTCCATTTTTTCCATGTCATCAACTAGCTTCGCATTTGGATTCGGACTGCCTTCTGTCCCGAGCCAAAGCTCTCGTGCCGTTTTTCCAATAATATGCTCGGGTCCAGGTACTCCAAGTAAATTGCAAAACGATTTGCTTACATGCTTGTATCTGAGATTTTTATCCTTTACGTATATTGCATCCGACGAGAATTCCATAAGCAGCTTCCAAAGTTGATGGTATTCATGAATCTCTTCCCATTCCTTTGTGGATTCGAGTGATATGCCTAGAATATTTTTCTCATTCCCGTTCCCCTTGCTTGGGTCAAGTAGAGAGGCGGGTACAGAGACCTTTATTGTAATTAGTTTTTTGGGCGGCTTTCCTGGAAATGTTAGGGTTTCTCTGGGGATGAGGCGCCATCCGGGGGCGTCCTGATTCATTGTTTCCTTATCAGCCTTTCGGAAAAACTGACATTCCTCATAGTTTGGAATTAAATCAGAGTCCGTTTTTCCGTAAACCTGCTTCAATGTCTTATCAAACCATTTTAGTAAGATAGAATTCATGTATAGAAACCGCCCTTCGGCTGATTTGACAAAGACATATCCTGGAAGTTTATCGAGTAGCAACCTCCCGACATCTGTGGCGAGGCCGTTGTGGCGTATTCGCTCATGTGCCACAAACACGAAGCGCGTTCCGTCCTCCTGATCGAGTGTAAAGGCGTGGGCTAAGACCCACGCGTACTCATTATCGTTGACCCAATGTCGAAATCTGTATTGGAGACATTCTCCGGGAGGCGCCTCGTTTATTACTCTTAAAAATGATTTACCGTCGTCTGGTTTGTCGGTGTCAACTTGTTTGCTTATAGAATGAAAAATTTTAGAGTCGTCAGGCAACATGCCGCAACGCCTGAAGGATCTCGACTGAAATGTGACGGCTGTCTCGTTCTGTATTCGTTTAACGTAGAACCCACCATCAACAGTCGCGGAACCTAGAGACTCTGGTGCTAAAGTTTTGATGCAACGCTCCTCATCGGCATCTGATAGCGGCTTTAGGATCGTTAGGATTGTGCTACTAGATTCTGGGTGGCTTGGAATTCGAATTCTAACAACATTTGCGCAAATTACTGTTCTCCTTTTGATGCCAATCAACTCTGTTGTTGTTATGTGTGCGTCTACGTTAGAACGAGATAAGAATTGCGCGGCGTGATTCGCGACTGCATTGGTGCCGAGTTGGACGAAGAGAATGTCTTCTGGTTTTCCGACAAGGTCTGCCGCTGTCTGATCTGAGAGTTCCTTTGCGGCGATTGGGTTCACGAGGAGTAATCGTCCCGAGGAGTTTTTGAGATACGCTGGGAAGGGTAGGCTAAGGATCAGATCTTTGAGTTTGAGCGCTAGGCCATTCGTTTCCTCGGTTCCGTCGTCAGTTTGCGATGGGGAAGCGGAGTTTTCCGTCAACCGCGAGAACCGTACGGCATTTTCAAGAGCCTCTCGGATAATCTGGGACCGCCTGACCCCGCGGGATTTCGCGATTTTTGTTAGATTCTCCAAATCGGGTTTTGTAATCCAGTGGGAGAGAAGCACTTTCGATGTGGAACGCTGATTTGGCATACAGGAAAGGAAACAAGGGATTACATACACCGCAAGTCAAAGTTCTTTGAGTGGGTGTACTCTACGCATTTGATTGACAACGATTTGTCGCTATTTCTCCGTTCATTTACATACACCTGTATATTTGTAAGTAGTTTATGGATAGGTTTATGTGAATGATTACTGGGTAATGAGTGTCCACTAGTTGACAGTGGGAAATTTTGGAATCTATTTACACCCGTTCCCCTGATTCTTTTCGCTGACGCAACACCACGTTTGGAATCCTTAGACTTGTATCCGAAACAGCCAAACCTGCCCAATCATGAGTGCCGAATTCGAATCTGGCCCACGGTTATCTGGTTTTCGCAGTAAGACCCTCACGTTCGCAGCGGTGATCGTGGGCGCAACGGTTTCACTTGGAACCGCATGGATACATCATCAATCGTTTCGTGAGGTTCTTGAGGCTGGTTTGCAGTTTTTCGCCGGCTCAGGGTCTGCAACGAGAGGAAGGGGGGGGCAGCCTGACGCGCATGGAGATGTTGATAGACCGGAGAGCAAAGTCTTAATTATCGTTAACGAGCTTGAGCGACCTTCTGAGGGATACATCATTATGGAGGGACTTTCTGAATTCCATGATGGTCAAAGAGTTGGGCATTTCTTGCTGCCCGATTCGCTCTGTGGACGTCGGGTTGCGATCTGCACTCAAAGCGCCCTCTCGAAGGTCATTGACGTTGATATCGACTTTAACCGCACCCAGAGGGTTGTCATTCATGACCGTTATCTGGTTTTGGAAGGTCTCGAGGGTTTCCACATTGAAGATCTGGAGCTGAAGTGGGTGTCGGACAATGGGTCGGTCGTTCATCCTGCTCGGCCTCGCAACCGCATTGGGCACGATCATTGTGGCGAGGACTGTATCGTCTGCTGTACGAAATGCCGCGGCGATTTGGTGAAGATCTCCGTGCCGCATTCCAGTGACTCAATCCATGTCGTCCTACCAAAGCATTCTCACTGAGTGGGAATTCCCGTTGCTGCCAAGCCCCCGATTTCAGTACCACCTGCTATGAGAGACTGGGTTGGGGTTGAGGGAGATAGACGCTGTCTTGCGGAGGGGGGCGTAGCCCAGACCGAAGCACGACAGCGCGCCCCGAATCCCGCGGGCGTCTGTCCGCCCATTGCTGAATGTGGCCTGATCTCGTTTTAGTCCCAACGCCACTCGGCGCTCAGGAGCCTCGCCTCCAGTTCGGAGGTAAATTCTCCACGGTTCAGGAATTCGTCCCGAAACCTACTGTTGAAGGATTCCCTGTACGCGTTCTCCCAAGGGATTTCCGGCGTGATGTACAACGCCTGGATCCCCGTTCTTTCCAGCCAGCTTCTCAACGCCCTCGCGATAAACTTTGGGCTGTTGTCGCTCCTCAGGTCCTCCGGAAGGCCCCTCTCCGCGATCAGCCTTTCCAGCACCCTCACCACATCCAAGTCAGTAAACCGCCGGGCCACCCAGAACTCCAGGGATTCCCGCGTATACTCGTCCACCACGCAAAGCGTCTTCGACCGTCGACCATTCCGTCGAGGAGTCTCGTGGAGGTTAGTTGTGGCGCGATTGAAGTTCAGGTGACGGCAAACGCCATCCGCTCCTCCAGAGTTCCAGCAGCAGATTTCGTGACGAAGTGCTCATTTTAGAGGCACAATGGAGAATCTCGGTTGACGCGTGCCGTACTCGGCCGTCGCCTCGATACAGACCTGGCTACCCGGCCGGACCGTGGCACGGAACACGTGTCCCATGGCTTCGGGGAGGCTCACCAAGCGAGCGGCTTCTTCCCTGGAGATCTCAACGAGGGCAAGAGGGTCACCATCGGGGGAGTAGGCAACGAGAAGCACGGTTCTCGCGGAGCCGACGGCCACGAGCGATTCAAGAGTCTTTGAGTGCATTGCTCTAAACCTGCACATCGATAGCTGGGACACCATCGCGAGATTTCGGTAGGGGAGAACGTCGGGTACCGAGGAGGCCCTGAATTGGGGAACTGGGGACCCTTTGACCCCTATGCCCAAACTACCCAACCTCCACGCATCGAGGGGGGAACGTCTGAATTCCTTTGCTCCGAACACCCACTTCTGTGACTACTTATGGAACCCAGTTTCCGTGACTATCAAAACGTAGGCCTGAATTTGAGAAATATGAGCAGAATCCGACACTTCAGAACCGGGCGTGTCGCCGTCCGTGGCTGGGTCCGGGGTTGGGTGTGGGGAGGGGGTGGCAGGTGCTTTCTGATGCGATGGGCGGGACTTGAATGGGGCTCGCCGCAGGCAAGCCCTCCTCTGGGAAGAGGGGGTGGACCGCATTTTGCATCAAGAAAACCCGTTGACCCGACCCCCGTCGCCGATAGGCTGCGGCCTTTGTTTGTGTTGAAATTCTGACAACGAACTCGAACTCGAAAACTATGGCAGTCAAAGTTGCGATCAATGGATTCGGCCGGATTGGCCGGCTGGTCTTCCGTGCGATGGTGGAACAGGGCCTCGTCGGCAAGGACGTACAGGTGGTGGCCGTCGGCGATATCGTCCCGGCGGACAACCTGGCCTACCTGCTCAAGTATGATTCCACCCAGGGCCGCTTCGCCGGCACCGTGGGCAGCCGCAAGTCCACTCCGGACAAGGCGGAGGACGATGTGCTGATCGTCAACGGACAGGACATCCACGTGGTCAGCGCCCGGACTCCGGCCGAGCTGCCCTGGAAGGCGATGGGCGTGGACATCGTGATCGAGTCCACCGGCCTCTTCACCGACGCCGACAAGACCAATCCCAAGTCGGCCTACGGCCACATCACCGCGGGTGCCAAGAAGGTCATCATCTCCGCTCCGGCGAAGAACGAGGACATCACCGTCGTCATCGGCGTCAATGCCGACAAGTACGACGCCTCGAAGCATCACATCATTTCCAACGCCAGCTGCACCACGAACTGTCTCGCGCCGCTGGTGCACGTGCTGCTCAAGGAAGGCTTCGGCATTGAGGAAGGCCTCATGACCACCGTGCACGCCTACACGGCCACCCAAAAGACCGTGGACGGTCCCTCCAAGAAGGACTGGAAGGGCGGCCGCACCGCGGCGCAGAACGTCATCCCCAGCGCCACCGGTGCCGCCAAGGCGGTGGCCTTGGTTTGCCCCGAGGTGAAGGGCAAGCTCACCGGCATGGCGTTCCGCGTGCCGGTCCCGACGGTTTCCGTTGTGGACCTCACGGTGAAGACCACGAAGGACACCAGCTACGCCGAAATCTCGGCCGCGTTCAAGAAGGCCAGCGAGACCTACCTCAAGGGCATCCTCGACTGGACTTCCGACGAGGTCGTCTCCAGCGACTTCATCCACAGCAATGCCTCCTCCATCTTTGATGCGGGTTCCGGCATCGAACTGAACAAGCGCTTCTTCAAGCTCGTGAGCTGGTACGACAACGAATGGGGTTACAGCAACCGGGTCGGCGACCTGGTGAAGCTGATCATCTCCAAGGGGCTCTGATCGAGCCCGCCGGATCGAAAACGATCCGTCACGGAAACCAACAAGGGCCGGGGGAATTTGATTTCCCCGGCCCTTGTGTTTGTCGGCTCATCCCTAGGGGTTGAACGGCAGATCGCGCACAATGACGCCGCGGACCGTCGACAAGGAACTGCCCGTCCGGGAGGCATACCCGGCGCCCATGCCTGCCGCCATTGCCGTCGCAGGCGAAGTGCCCGTGATAATCCAGTTCATTCCCCCGTAGTTGATAATGCTCGTGCCGGGTGCCCCGACATCCACGGTGCTGGAATAATTGGCCCAGGGCATCCTCTGCCCATTGCTGTCGACACCGCTGACGGCAATGACCCAGGGGTCCGACGCCGGGGAAAGCGGTGTGTTGGATCCGTCATTGCCCGCCGCGGCGAATACCAGTCCGCCCTGCTGGACGAAGGATTGCAGGGCGTCACTGAGCATTGGGCTGCGGTCCGGTCCGGCGAGGCTCATGCTGAGAACCGTTGCGCCGTCCTGGGCGGCCTGGAAGACGGCCCGCGTGACGTCGAAGGTCGTCGCCGATTCGTTGGCTCCATAGGTGTTGTAAAGCCTCAGCCGAACGTTGGAGCCGGCCTCCGCGTTATCCGTGGAACTCAACCCCTGCAGGAATGTTTCGGCCATGGCCGTACCATGCCAGGGCCCCTCTTCGGTCGGTTGGCCGGGAACAATATCCGTGCGCGAGAGAATGAACGCCTCGTGCTCCGGCGACAGGGGTTGGGTGGCGGTATCGATGATGCCCACCACCAGATTCTTGCCATCGGGGGAGAGTCGCGGTTTCAGGGCGGGAGCCGCGGGGGGCGGAGAGCTGCCCGTCTCCATCTCTGTCGGCGCCTCCCAGCGGTAATTGTTCTCCACCTTGGCAATGTCGTCCGTCCGCGCCTCCAGGATCTTCCGCGCAGCCTCAGCGGCTTCAGCGGTCTCAAACTGCAGACGGTAGGCGTTCATCTTGTCCACCTTGCCAATCACCTTGCCTCCCAGCTGACGGGCCAGTTGCTCGATGGACACCTTGGATCCGGGTTTCAGCCGGACGATCAATTCATTGGGGATCTTTCCCGGGCGCTGGGGGTCCTCCACGCGGCGGGTCGCCCGATCGCGGTCGCTCTGGTAAATCAAAAGGCGGGCGGGCGCTCCGGGCCGGGGTTGCAGGGAAAAACTCAGCCCGCCCAACAGACGGGTCAGCGCCTGTTGTGGCGAAAGTCCGGTAAAGGTGGCGTTGATCGGGCGCTCCATTCCTGGTTCCACGAAGATCTCCCAGCCCGTGGCGCGGGCGATCCGACCCAGGACCTTGTCCAGCGGCCAGGCGGAGATGTGGGCGTCCACCCGGTTGGACGCGGATTGCCAGAGCAGGGCCGAGGCGTTGGATGGCTTGTCGGCAGCGAAAATTGTCGGGGGACTTCCGAAAAGGAGGACATACCCGGCGCAAAGGACCAGAATCCGGAACCAGCGTTGGCGCATGGAGCGACGTCCCGACGGTGAGTCGGGCGAAGCAGTCCAACCCCGGGTCGTGCCAAAAGTCTCGCCGTGTCGAATGCCTCGCGTCTTCACACCGCCCAATGGTCTCCCTTGCATTGATGGGACGCAAACGTACGGTGTTCGGAAATACCACCTCATGCATCCCCGACTCGACATGCCCCGGAGGACGTTTCTGCGGGGCTTGGGAACGCTGATGGCGCTCCCGCCGCTGGAATCCCTGGTCCAGGCCGGGAATTCCGCCGCGGCAATCCCTACCCGGATGGCTTTCGTCTATGTTCCCAATGGTGCGAACATGGCGGATTGGACCCCGGCGGAGACGGGATCCGCCTTTCGGATGCCTTACATTTTGGAGCCGCTGGAGGAGGTTCGGTCGGACGTCATGGTCCTGACCGGCCTGACCCACGACAAGGGGCGTCCGCACGGGGACGGTGCCGGGGATCATGCCCGGGCATCCGCGACCTACCTGACCGCGACCCAGGCCCGGAAGACCTCCGGCGTGGATATCCGGGTGGGTGTCTCGGTGGACCAGGTGGTGGCGCAGAAGGTGGGGGATCGCACGCCGTTCCGGTCGTTGGAGCTGGGATGCGACCGGGGGCAGTCGTCGGGTTCGTGCGATTCCGGGTATTCTTGCGCCTACCAGTACAACATTTCCTGGAGGACTCCGACGGCGCCGATGCCCCCGGAGACGAGCCCGCGGCTGGCCTTTGAACGGCTCTTTGCCTCCGGGGACCCTGGGGAAACCGCCGAGCAGCGCGAACGCCGCCGGGTGCGTCGACAGAGCATCCTGGATTTTGTGTTGGAGGATGCCCGTCAGCTGGAACCGAAGCTGGGCCGGACCGACCAGCGCAAACTGGACGAGTATCTGACCTCCGTGCGGGACCTGGAGCGCCGCATTGAAGGTGCGGAGAAGGTCACGGCGGAACTGCCGCCCGACACCTTTCCCAAGGGAACGCCTGCGGACTACCCGACGCATGTCCGTCTGATGTACGATCTGCTGGTCCTGGCGTTCCAGACGGATACCACCCGGGTCGCAACCTACATCGCGGCTCATGACGGGAGCAACCGGCCGTATCCGTTCGTCGGCGTCACCGATGGGCATCATGACCTGTCGCATCACGGGCACGACCCCGAAAAGATGAAGAAGATTGCGCGGATCAACCGGTTTCACTCCGAGCAGTTCGCGTATTTTCTCAAGAAGATGCGGGACGTGCGGGAGGGCGACGGCTCTCTACTGGATCACACGATGATCGTGTACGGTTCGGGCCTGGCCGACGGTAACGCGCATGCCCATGACAATCTTCCCATCCTGCTCTGTGGGCGTGGGGGAGGCACGCTGACCAGCGGACGCCATGTCCGGGTACCCAAGGAGACTCCCATGGCCAACCTGTTTCTGGAGATGATGGACCGGATGGGGGTCCGGCAGGACCGATTCGGGGACAGCACCGGACGGCTGTCGCTTTTGACCGCCTGACGGAGGCGTCCGACGGGACGGGGATTAATCCGTCACTTCCTCCGTGAGTGGCTCCGCGGTGCGACGGCCCTTCCAGCGGCCCATCTCGGGGATGAGCATCAGGGTGGCGGCCACGATCAGCAAGGCGCTGAAGATCCCGAGTCCCTGGAGCGGAAACCGCTGGATCAGTTGGAACGCAATCAGGGGTGCGGCGACGCCGCGCACACCGGTGAGGAAGGTGTGCACGCTCATGTAGTCGGTGATCCGGCCCGCCGGGGCGAACTTCGTAACCCAGAGTCCCCACGCCACGTCGCCGCCTGCGTTGGAGATCCCGTAGATGATCGAGCCCAGGATCAGTCCACGGGTGTCGTTGCTGGTGAAGAAGGCCAGGATTCCCGAGGCGAATCCGATGTTCAGGACGATGCGCAGGGCGAAGAAGTTCACCCGGTCAAACAGCCAGCCCCAGATGGGATTCATGACCAGCCGGGCCAGGTTGGGGATGACTCCGGTGAGGAGCGCGATTTCGGCGGCGGATCGGGAGAATCCGTACACCGGATTGCCGAGGAATTCGATTCGCATCGGGAGCATCATGAGGTTGGCAAATCCCATGAGCATCCAGACGATGAGCGTCTGCCGGAAAAGCCGGTCCTCACGGACGTACCGCAGGGCGTGCAGCGGATGGCTGCCTCCGGAGGGGGGGATTGGGCGGGAGGGGATTCGGCTCACGGCCCAGGCGGAAAGGGCGAAGGCGGCGGCGAAGGCGGCGAGGAGCACGGGAAACCACGTGGGGCTCCAGTCGAGGAAACGTCCCCCGGCCCACGAGAAAATCATGGCGGCGGCGATGCGCAGCATGAAGGAGCGGGCGTAGAGCTTGCCCCGGTCGGCTTCCGGATAGTTGTCGTGGTACACCTGGGTCATCAGCGGGATGACCGCGGAACTCATGGTCATCGCCACCATACAGGCGGGCACGTACACCCAGAGCGATGGGAAGACTGCGGCGGCGAGGCAGGCCGCGGCGCCGATCAGGAAGAGGCGGGACGCGCCCCGGGTGGCGGTCCAGCCCACCCGCGAAACCCACATCACGGCGACGGGCGAGAGCAGAAGTCCCACGCTTCCGCCCGCGGCGACGAGCGCCTTGGCCACCGCACCGGCGGCGAAGAACCGGACGGCGATGAGCAGCAGGAAGGTGTTGGCGGCCGATTCCAGAACGCCGGCGCAGACCATGCGTCCGCAGTCGTTGCGGAAGGTCACGCTGGCGCGGTCGGCGATTGGCACGCGCGGACCATGCCGGTCGCGCCCCCCAAAGTCACCCGTCGGGAAGGGGAGGGATGGCGTGTCGCCATCCGTGAATAGGACCGGGGTTGGGTGCGTGGAGTGGATGGTGGGTGACTCTTGACGCGAGGGGCTGGACTTGAATGGGGCTCGCAGCATGCAAACCCTCCCGTGGGGCTGCAATTCGGTGGCGGCGTGTCGTCGTGGTTCGCGTTGACACATTTTCCCGGGCAACCGTAGCTTCCCCCGGCAAAGACCGGCTGGCCGCCCCGAAATTGCATTCGGGGCTTTTTTGTGCCGGACGCGCAGCATTTCACATGGCCAATACGATTCTGGTCGGCGCCCAGTGGGGCGACGAAGGCAAGGGGAAGATCATCGACGTGCTCACCGAGCAGGCCGAGATCGTGGTCCGCACCGCGGGCGGCAACAACGCAGGGCATACGGTGTACGTCGGGCCGACCAAGTACGTGCTCCACCTCATTCCGAGCGGCATCCTCCGCCCCGGCAAGGTGTGCGTCATCGGCAACGGCGTGGTGATCGACCCCGTGGGCGTGGTGAAGGAATTGGATGGCCTCGAGAAGCTCGGGGTGCCCGTTTCGCCCGCTAACCTCCAGATTTCCGAGACGGCCCATGTGGTCTTCCCCTGGCACCGGGAACTCGACGGCCAGCGCGAGGTGCGCAAGGGCAAGCAGAAGATTGGTACCACCAAGCGGGGCATCGGCCCGACCTACGGGGACAAGGCGGCGCGCGTCGGTCTTCGCATGATCGACCTCATCAACGCCAAGCGCTTTCCCGAGCGCCTGCGTGAACGACTGGAGGAGAACAACGAGGTGCTCAAGGCGCTCGGCGCCCAGGCCCTCGACTACGACACCCTGCTGGCGGAATACACCGCGGCCGCGGACCGGTTGCGCCCGTTTGTTCGCAATACGGTGTTGTTCCTCCACGAGGCCACCCGTCGGTGCGCCAACGTCCTCTTTGAGGGCGCCCAGGGGACCTTCCTCGACATCGACCACGGCACGTATCCGTACGTGACGTCGTCCAGCACCACCGCCGGTGGCGCCTGTACCGGATCCGGCGTGCCGCCCAACCGCATGGACCGCGTGGTGGGCGTGCTAAAGGCCTACACCACCCGCGTGGGCGAGGGGCCGCTGCCGACGGAGAACGCCGAGATCAGCGACCTGCTGCACGGCATGGGACGCGAATTCGGGGCGACGACCGGACGCGCCCGGCGCTGCGGATGGTTCGATTCCGTGGCCACCCGCCACGCGGCCATGGTCAACGGCATCGATGAGCTGGCGGTGACCAATGTGGACGGACTGGATTCGCTGAAGACCATCAAGGTCTGCACGGCGTACCGCCTGGACGGCGCGCTCATCCAGTACGTGCCGGCGGATTTCGAGGCGCTGGCGCGGTGTGAACCCGTGTATCAGGAATTTCCCGGCTGGGAGACGCCGACGGAAAAAATCACCCGCTGGGAGGATCTTCCCGTGAACTGCCGTCATTACCTCCTGACGTTGGCCCAGCTGACCGGGGCCCGCTTGACGATTGTGTCCGTGGGCCCTGCGCGCGAGCAGACCATGTTCCTCTGAGCGGAGGCGCATGAGTGCCGATCCGAAACTCTCCCCGGCTGCGGTCGCGAACCTGCCGCAGCATGTGGCGGTGATTATGGACGGCAACGGGCGCTGGGCGAAGTCCCGGCACCTGCCTCGGGTGGAGGGGCATCGCGTGGGCGCCGAGTCGGTGCGGGCCATCGTGCGGTCCGCGGGGGAACTGGGGATCAAGTATCTCACGCTCTACGCGTTCTCGGTGGAGAATTGGAACCGCCCGAAGGACGAGGTGGACACGTTGATGAAGTTCCTGGCGCGCTACCTCAAGAACGAGGCGGCGGAACTCCATCGAAGCAATGTGCGATTGGAGGCCATCGGACAGATCTGGCGGCTGCCCGAGGCGGTACAGGAGCAGTTGGAAAAGACCCGCCAGATGCTGTCGAAGAACAACGGTCTTACGCTGATCGTTGCGCTGAGTTATGGCGGCCGGACGGAAATCGTGGAGGCAGTCCGAAGCATTGCCGAGAAGGTCAAACGGGGTGCGCTGGAGCCTGCGGAGATCACCGAGCGGGTGGTGGCGGATCATCTATACACCCGGCATTGGCCGGATCCGGATTTACTGATCCGCACCAGCGGCGAAATGCGCGTGAGCAATTTTCTGCTCTGGCAGATTTCCTACGCCGAATTTGTGGTGACGCCGACGCTGTGGCCCGACTTCCGCAAGCCCCAGCTGTGTGAGGCGCTGGAGGAATACGCCCGCCGCCACCGGCGATTCGGGGGCGTGTAAGGACCCTTCATAGGAGGGATGGTGTGTCGCGGTCCGTGGACAAGTCCGGCTCTCCCTGCGCGTCCCCGGGGGGCGAAAAGCGGTAGAGGACTACCGCAGTCCAAGACGCTTCGCGCGGAATGGGGCTCGCAGTATGCAAGCCCTCCCGTTGGAAGGAGGGAGGGACGGCGTGTCGCCGTCCGTGAATAGGTTCGGGGTTGGGCGTGGGGAGGGAATTCGTTCCGCGGCTTGATCCGAACCGATGGTTATCTCGTGCTGAGTTCCGCGATGCGTCGCGCGAGAAAGGTGCGCTCCCCGGGAATCTGCGCGAGGGATTCGGCGCGCCGAAGATGGCCGAGCGCCTCCGGGGTCTTCCCGGCCTCGGCGAGCAGGGTGCCGCGAACCGCGTGATAGAACAGATAGCCATCCAGGACCGAACGAATCGCGAGGGCGTCCAGCGCCTGGAGGCCGGCCTGCGGTCCGTGCACGCGGGCGACGGCGACGGCCCGATTGAGCATGGCCACGGGAGAGGGTTGGAGTTTCACCAGCCGGTCATAAAGCGAAAGGATCCGACTCCAGTCTGTGGACGCACTGTCGCGCGCCGTCGAGTGGCAGGCGGCGATGGCGGCTTCGAGGTGATACTCGGAGAGTTCGTTTCCGGACGCAGCTTCGCCGAGATACTCGATCCCGCGCCGGATCATGGCACCGTTCCAGAGGCTGCGGTCCTGCTCGTCGAGTCGGAGCGGATTTCCCACGTCGTCCACGCGGGCGGGAAGTCGTGCGGCATTGAGGAGCAGTAGCGCCGCGAGAGCCAGGGTTTGGGGTTGGCGGGTGGCGGGGTATCCGGTGAGTTGAAGGACGAGACGAACCGCTTCGTGGCAGAGGTCCGTTCGGATCAACCGGTCACCCGAGGAGGCACGGTACCCTTCGTTGAACAGCAGGTAGAGCGTGCGGAGAACTCCATCGAGCCGCTGGGGAAGCTCCGCAGGGTCCGGTACGACGAAAGGCAGGTTCAAGTCCCGAATGCGCTGGCGGGCGCGGACGAGTCGTTTGGCGATGGCGGCCTCCGTGGTGAGGTAGGCGGCGGCGATTTCGGACGCACTGAAGCCGCAGAGGGTCCGAAGGGCGAGCGCGGTCTGGGCTTCCGTGGACAGCTGAGGATGGCAACAGACAAACAGGAGTCGCAGGGTTTCGTCCCCCGGTTCCTCCGTCGCCGATTCGAACGACGGCTTCGATTCGCCGCGCCACTCGTCCTGGGCCGAGGCGATGTTCTCCTGCTTGCGATCCCAGCTTTGCTCCCGGCGGAGTTGGTCGAGGGCGAGGTTTTTTGCGGTTTGCGTGAGCCAGGCAGCGGGATTGTCCGGGATTCCCCGGTATGGCCACGTCTGGAGTGCCCGCACAAAAGCCTCCTGAACGACGTCCTCGGCGAGTTGGAGTCGGTGCAGGCCCAGTTGCGCCACCAACAGGGAGACCAGGCGCGCGTTCTCGCGGCGGAAGAGATCCTCGGTCATGGGGGCGGGTTTGTAGTCCGGGATTCATCCCGTGCGTTGGCGCCAAACAGGGCGTGGGGAGCCACCTGAATGTGGGACTACGAACGTCCGCTGGGCTTCGTCCCGGTCATTCGTCCTCGGGTTTGGAGACGACTCTTCCGGTCATTGGATCGAAGGGTGCGGAGACGTGTTCATGAATGGTGAGCCAGCGCTCCTCGGTTCGGCGAAAGGCGAGGGTTGCCCGGAACCACATTCCGGCCCCGGGGTGATCGTCAGGCCATCCGGTGATGCGGAAGATCCAGTGGGCCACGGCGACGTCCGTGCCGGCAACAATACGGACGTCCCGCCGTTCGTAACCGAAGGATTCCGGGAAGCAGGGAAGGCACTCCTCCCACATCGCCCGAATGGTGGGAACCCCCCGGAGTTGGAACGGGGGTTTGACGTCGAACAGGATGACCGACGGGTCGTAGTCCGCGAACATCCTGGGGACGTCCCGGGACTTCAGTGCCTCGATCCAGCGGTCGATGGCCTCGGTGATTTCCGATTCTGCGGGGTTCATTTCAGAGCGAGGTTGATGGTTGCGGAGAGGATGGGAAACGGGACCAGGATCTACGCCAAGGTTGTAGTCCGGGATTTATCCCGTGCCTTTGTGCAATACGAGGCGTGGGAAGCCACCTGAAGGTGGGACTAGGAACTTGTGAAGGACTTCACCTCGGCCATGGGGCGGCAAAGATCGGCGATCGGTCGAACCTCGATTTGGGCGCCGAATTCCAGGATGGGACACGCCTGCGCCAGCCGGACGGCATCGTCGACCGAAGGGACCGCCAGCAGGAAGTATCCGGCAATGGCCTCCTTGGACTCGGCGAACACGCCGTCCGTGACGGTGGATCCACGCGGTCCGGAAACGAGTTTGCCCTCCTCGACGAGCGGTTGGGCGCCGCGGTGGACACCCTGCTGGGTGAGGCCGTCCACCCAGGCATAAAAGTCGGTCATCACCCGCTGCAATTGCGCGGGGGACATGCCGTGGCTCCAGTGCGTGCCGCGGATCAGTAGCAGGTATTCGTCGGTGGGATTCTGCGGATTCATGGGATGAGATTGGGGGATTCCGGACGGGGACGCGAAGAATTGATTCAATGCCCCTGCTTCTGCGGAGGGGCGGTGAGGGTGTTGATCATCCAGGTGACCCCGAAACGATCCGTTACGACTCCAAAGGCGGGTGACCAGAACGTGGCCCCGAGGGGCATGCAGACGGTTCCGCCGGTGCCGAGGGCCCGGAAGCATCGTTCGGCATCCGCGGCATCCGGCACTGCAAGAGCGAGCGAAATTCCGGCAAACGCGGGTTTGCCCGCGCCATGGCAGTCTGAAGCCATGATCTGGGAGCCGCCAATGCGCAGGGCGGCGTGCATGATGAGTTCGGGATTCGGGGGAGTGCAGCCCTCGGACGGTGGCGCATCCTTGAAGCGCATCAGGGCATCGACCTCGGCTCCCAGAGTCTCCCGGTAGAACGCGATCGCCTCGCCGCAACGGCCGTCAAAATTGAGGTAGGGGCTGACGAGTCGTCCGGTGGGGCAGGAAAGGGGAGGGGGCGTCGAGATTGAGAGGTTGCTTTCGACGAGGGCCGCCAGTTGGTCGGTGGCCTGGTTCCATCCCGCATGGAATCCCATCTTCTCGTGGGTCTCGCGGTCGGAGACCGTTTGATGCCGGATGAGCGCGGTGTAGCGCGTGCCCGTTCCTTCTGGCTCGAAGGTGAGAATGCCGGTCATTGGGAAGTCGCACGTGCCCGGACGGGGTGCCGGGGCGGGTTCCCAGGCGGCCACGTAGGCCGTGGTGAAGACCAGGCGGCGGCCCGGGACTACTTCCAGATACACCCCGCGATGGTGGTGTTCCGTGCCGTCGGGCATGCGCATCACCGTCCGCTGGATGCCCCCAGGTCGGAGATCGACCTCGACCTCGGTCGTCACAGCCGGCTTGGGGTGAACCATTGGCGGAGCAGTTCCGAAAGCGGTCCCAGGCCGCAAAGACCCGCTCCCGGGGAGGTCTTGAGATGACGGGTGAGGGTGAGGTCCCGGGACGTCGGATTTATGGTGGATTTCGGTTCAGAATTCATCGTCGTTCACGGGGTTGACGAACGGGAGGTCTGAGGGAGGACAACTTTCTCAAAAAATACGCAGCGACGGGCGCGGTGGACAAATTTTCCCCTGGGATCCTCAGGGGAGGAGGTGAGGAACGGAAGGGGTGTTTCTTTTGTTCTCAACTGTAAGATTACACTTGCGAAACAAACTCACTTCGGACTACATCACTCCTGTTGTCTCCCTGGATTTCCCGCCCCGGTCCCTTCCGGGACGATCCTCCGGCAACCAAACCCCGAAACCTATGAAAGCCCTTGTCCGAACCCTCCCGGTGGTCCTGGTGCTGATGGCGCTCCAGCCGCGCCTGGGATCCGAGCCTGTTCCTGTCACGGTCCGTTTGCCCGACGCGCCGTGGAAATTCGAAATGACGGGCAGCGCCGCCGGTCCGGTATGGGCGGGCGGGCATCGATACCTGTTTTTCGTCAGCGACGTGCCGAACCTGGTGGAACACGATTTCAACGGGCCCGGCATGGATGTCTTCCGCCGGGACATGGTCACGGGAAAGACGGAGTTGGTGACCGTGTCCCGGAATCCCGGCGAAGGCGCGAATCGCGCGATCTCGGAATTCTCCGTGTCCGCAGACGGCCAGCGCGTCGCCTTTGTGACCCACGCGTCAAACCTGGTGGATGGCGACACCAACGAGGCGGCGGACGTCTTTGTCCGGGACCTGGAGGCAGGGACCACGACCCTGGTGAGTTGGAATCTGGACCGGACCGGGCCCGGGGTGGGTTCCTCCTTCAATCCGGTCATCTCCGCGGATGGGCGGAGGGTGGTGTACGGGACTCCGGCGTCCAACGTCCGTCCGGATGCCACTCCTGGCATTGGTTCCGCGCTTTGCCTCCGCGACGTGGCCTCGGGGGATGTTACGGTGATTGGCGACTGGGCGTTATACTACGTCGTCAATGCAGCTGCCGATGTGGTGGCGTATCTCACCCTGGAGCGGGTGTCGTCGGAACCGGGCAGAACACCGACCGACGTCATGGTCTGGAAGGCATCCACGGGGCAGACCGAGCGGATCTGGCTGCCGGAGGTGTTTGGGAATGCCGTCAATCTGGGCGAGGGGGCGTCCACTCTGAGTGTGACCCCGTCCGGTGATTACCTGGCGTTCTATGTGCCCGGCACGTTCGGCAGCGACAGCCGCCGCACCCGGGGTCTCTGGAGGGCGGACCTGCGGACGGGGTCGGTGGTTTCGGTTTGGAACCCGGAAACGCTGGTGTACCCGATGGCGGAAAACTGGCTTTCCATTTCGGACGATGGCCAGCGCCTGGCCTTCACGGTTGGAGAGGATGAGAATTTTGCAGAGGGAGCCATCCGGTGCTGGACCGAGGGGAAGGGGCTCCAAACGCCTTCCGACCTGGCCCCGACTGGCGCCGTGACGACGGACGTCCGCCGCGTGACATCCCTGCGGATGAGTCCGGACGGCGGTCGCTTGGTGTACTCCACCGTGGAGGCGGTTCCAGAGGCGGGACCGATGGAGCCGGGGACACCGAGGGCGTTCCTACGCGAGTTGGAAACCGGTTTGACCCGCATCGTCGCGGTGGAGGAGCGGGATCTGGACGCTGCGTTTGATGCCTCCGGAACCTTTCTGGCGTACTCGCCCCAGGAGAACGACGGCGCAGGAGCCTCCTTGAAGGTGCTCGATCCTACGCTACCGGCTCCCGTGGAGATCCTGACTCCGGTGAATGCGACGGCTCCGGTGACGTCGGCTGCGACCTGGGCGCGGGTGGTTTCGTTGAGCGATGATGGGCGGCGGATCTTGTACCTGAGTAATGCCCGGGATCTGGTGTCGAATCCGACCTTCGGGCGGCTGGATTCCTACGTTTATGACGACCGGACTGGGTCCAACCAGTTGGTGAATGTGACCCGGGATGGTTCCGCAACCTCCTACTCATGGGGAGGGGCGCGAGGAAGCGTACTCTCGGCCGACGGGGGCACTGTGGCGTTTCGGAGTTCGGACACCAATGTCGTGGGGGTGACTGACGGTCCGGTCAATGCCTACCTCCGGTTGCTCGATGAAGGGACGACCCTTCTCGCGAGCCCGAAAACGCCGCAGAGTCCATTCGGAGTCAGCACTGCATTTGACTTGGAAATCAGTGGGGATGGTCGCCGGCTCGGATTCCGCAGGGACGGATCGAGGGGACCGGTTCCCATCTATAGCCGCGAGGAGGGCGGGTATCTTCATGGGGAGTGGCCTCAATTCCCACCGGAACTCACCCAGTTCGTCGCCTCAAGTCTCAGTTCGGACGGATTTCGTGTGGGATTCGGAAATGCCCCGGGGAGCGGTTGGTTTGACTACCGGCAGCGCGTCACGGTCTCTCGGTTCGCCTTGGGCGCGTATTACCTCCACGCTGTCCACACTCCGTCCCAGGGGCAATGGATGGTGATTGGGGCTGCGAACGGGCTCTATGGTGCGGAGGAGATTTACCGGCTTGATCCGGTTGCGAACCGTTTGGAGCAGCGCGTCTCGAGGGACCAATATCGCGTTGGAAACCTGCTGGCCTCAGGCGACGGAGGCACAGTGGTCTGCTCGGGGCGTTCGGTTCCCCTGCCAGGGAGCGCTCCGACCGCGCGCCAGATCTTCTCGGTGGCCATGGACTCGGGCGTGATCGAATTGATCTCCGTGGGTGTGGATGGTTCCCCGGCCAATGGGGAATGCCGTTCCCCGCGGGTGTCCGGGGATGGACGCTTCGTGGTTTTCTCCAGTTTCGCCTCCAATCTGGTGGATGGGGACACCAACGGGTTTGCCGACATCTTCGTCCGCGATCGTTATGCGCGCGTCACCCACCTGCTGTCCCGGCGCGATGACGGCACGCAAGAGAATGGACCCTGCGCCGGACCCGCCATCAGCGGAGACGGGCGAACCGTGGCGTTCACCACCTTTGGGACGCGGCTGATCGCTGGAGATCCATCCCGCGAGCCGACCGTGGTGAAGGTATCGGTCCCGCTGTCCTCGGTGGTGGATGCGGACGGTGATGGACTGCCCGACGTGTGGGAGCGGGACCACTTCGGTTCCCTGGCGGAAGGAGCGGCGGGAGATCCCGATGGCGATGGACTCACCAATCTGGACGAGTATCGCGCGCACACCTCCCCGGTGGAGGATCTCTCCCGACTCGAGATGGCCGGAGTGCGCCGGACTTCGGACGGGGTCGAAGTGGATTGGTTTGGACATGCGGGCGTCCTGTACCAACTGGAAGCGGCGGACTCGCTGGCTCCCGGGACGCGGTGGAGTCCGGTGGGCGGCCCCGTCCCCGGATACGAGGGCCTGGTGCACCAGCGTGTGGACGGCGCGGCACCGGGTGCGTTTCTGCGTGTGGCGCTGGCGGCGCCTTGAAGGGGCGCGCGCCGGGTTCGTGAAATCCGGCGCGCGATCCGGCATGTTCTTGCCCTGAGTTCCGGTCGATGATCGTCTCTTACCGCTCCCTGGCAGCCATGCACTTCGCTCTCGCTTCCTCCGCCCTCATCCTGGGGCTTTCCCTGGCGGCCGCGCCGCTGGTCCCCGTTTCGTTCCGGATGACGGGACGGCCACCCCTCGTTGCCGCGGGTGGGGCTTCGGCAGGTGCCGAGTTCGGCGGGGAGTCCCTGGCGGACGGCGAACGCTTTGTCTTCTTCCTGAGCACAGCGTCCAATCTGGTGCCTTATGATGGCAATGGACCGGTTCTCGACCTCTACCGCAGGGATCGTGCAAAAGGTCTGACCGAATTGATTTCGCTGACCACGGAGGGTGTCGCGGGTCGGCGGCCGGTCTTGGGCTTTTCCGCATCAGCGGCAGCAGACCGGATTGCCTTCGTCTGGGGGGGCAATGACGCGGCAGCGGGAGACACGAATGATGTCGAGGATGTCTATGTGCGCGACGTGAGCACCGGTTCGACGCGCTTGGTCAGTGTGCGGGCGGACCGCAAGGGCTCCGGGAATGGTCTGTCAACCGCTCCGGCGATTTCGTCCGATGGCCGGTATGTCGTCTTTGAAAGCCGTGCCACGGATCTCGTGGACGGGGACGATTCCAACCGGGCTGAGGACATTTTTGTCCGCGATCTGCACCTCGACACCACGGAACGAATCAGCGTGGACTCCACCGGCGCGGTTGGCCAGCGCTCCTCCCGGCAGCCCCAGATCAGTGCGGACGGGTCGGTGGTTCTTTTCCGGAGCGAGTCCACCAACTTCGCTCCGTTGTTGGGGTGGTCCACCGACCTGATGGTCTGGACGCGCGATACCCGGTCCCTCGTGCGGATCACGGTGCCTGGGAACGCGCTGGGTTCCCAGGTGTCGGCCCTGCTCGCGGAGAATCCGGTTCTGTCTCCCGATGGCCGGTATCTGGCGTTCTTTGTTTCCGCGCTGTCGCCGGTTCCCGTCGTCTATTCCGGTGTTTGGTGGATGGATCTTTCCACGGGAGAAACGCTCCGGGCCTCCGGTACGGCGGTAGTGCCGTCAGGAGCCTTCGATGGGGAGCCTTCCATGTCCCGGGACGGTCGGACGCTGGCCTTCACAATCGGGGACGGGTCGTCGGCTGGGGGTTCGTATCGGGTTCGAATCTGGAATCCGGCGACCGGAATGAAATCCATGGAGGAACTGTCCCAGGCTGCGCCCCCGGCGTCATCCGAGCCCGCGTCCTCGTTCCGGGCGGTGTTGTCGGCGGAGGGCACCAGCCTTCTGTTGATGAGTGACGACCCGGTTCCCGATGGCGGTGAGGGGGCCGGAGTGCCGGTCCGGCTCTATCATCGGGATCTTGCCTCGGGACGGACGCGGCTGATTTCAGGCGGGACGAACCCCTGGTCCGGGGAGTTGAGCGCGGACGGGGGGACGGTTCTTTGGGAGTCGTCGGATCCCGTCATCGAAACCGGCGATGAGAATGAGGATTCCGATGTGGTGTTGACCCGCGTTGACACCGGAGGCCGTGAGTTGATTTCGGTGGCGCTTGCCGGGGACGGCGTGTCCATGGCGTCGGGTGCCAGCCTCGGCGGCGGTGGATTCAGTGATGACGGTCAACGCTATGCCTATCTCAGCACGGCCCCGGACCTGGCGGATCATGACACGAACGGGACGCTGGATGCCTTCGTCTATCACGCAAATCCGCCGACGAATCATCTGGTCAGTGTGGGGACTGAAAGTTCGGATGCCGTTGGGGGAGTTCGCGAAGTGGTTCTGGCTCGCGATGGCAACCATGCAGCGTTTGTCACCCGAGTCCCGGGGGTGACGCCGGGAGATCACAACGCCGTTGCGGATGTTTTTGTGCGGGATCTCCAGGCGGGAACCACGGTTCTGGCAAGCGCGGCGGATGGCTCCGATGCGAGCCTGGATCAGGAGGCATCGGATGTCCGATTGAGTGCGGATGGGCGCTGGGTGGCGTTTCGGGCACGGACGAGCGCTCCCCTGCCGTCTGCGACATCCCTCGTTTTGCGCGACCTCCAAACCCGACGAACGACGATCATCAATGAACGTCGCCGGACGGGCCAGGGGGTGTCCGCATCGGCGTTTGAACTCTCGGCCGACGGCCGGACGATTCTGTTCAGCAACGATTTGAGGAAATGGTTTCTCCACCGCTCCGACCGGGAGAATCTGGAGGTCATCGGGGACGGCCTCGCGGGCGCGTGGATGAGTGCGGACGGGCAAACCATTGCGTACCTCCCCGTGGCTGCCGGGCAGACCGGACTTTTCCTGACGCGCGTGGGCTCCGGTGGACCAAGGAAGGTCCTGGAGACACCGCTGGATCGGATTCGTGACCTGGCCCTCAATGCGGATGGCACGGTCCTGGCCTATGCACGGAGATTGGACCCGTTGTCGCCCGCGTTTGGGAATCCATGGCAGGTATTCACCTATTCCGTCGCCTCGGGCGCGGAGACGCTGGTCAGTGCGGATGGAACGGGAAAACCTGGAACGGGGGACAGCCGCGGACCGCGGATGAGTGCGGATGGACGCGTTCTCGTCTTCCAAAGCTACGCGGAGAACCTGGTTGCGGGGGACTCGAACGGGTTTCAGGACGTCTTCTCCTTCGACCGGACCCGGGGAGTCCTCAGCCTGCTGTCCCTCGGTTCGGGAGGCGTGCCGGGGAACCAGGGGGCTTCCCGGGGCGAGGTGAGCGGAGATGGACGCGCTGCGGCCTTTACCGGTTTTGCGAGCAATCTGGTCCCTGCGGATTCCAATGGATTGGGAGATGTCTTCCGATCGGAAGTTTCCTTTGGGCCGTTCGTCGATGCGGATGGTGATGGGCTTCCCGATTTCTGGGAACAGGACCACTTCGGATCCCTTGCGGAGACCGCGAACGGAGATCCGGACGGGGACGGGATGAACAACGCGGCTGAGTACGCGGCGAGGACAATGCCGACCGATCCCACGTCGCAATGGAAGGTGGTCGCCGCTGGGGATTCGGCCCACGCAGGGCTTGAATGGAGCGGTCACCCCGGGGTGGCGTATCGGGTGCAGTGGAGGGAAACCCTGGGTGGGGCGGGTGGGTGGACCCCGGTGGGTGATTTGAATCCCGGTTACGAAGGGACCATGCGCGCGGCGCTGCCGGAGAGCGTCTCCGGCGGATTCTTCCGGGTCGTCGCGGAGTAGTCGTCTCCGGCCCATGCTCCCGCGAAGAGCAACATGGTGAGTGCCCGCTTTGGCGGGAAGGAATTCGTGAAACCGGATCCCCGATGCCTGGAGCCCTTGAGCTTCGCGTGTTGGAGATCGCAGCAGTCCTTAAAGTGTTGACGGTTGTTATCGTTCTGATTTGATTACACACGTAACCCTTAAGACCCACCCTTCGTCACTTCATCTCCCCAGCTTTCATGAAGTCTTCTTGGTATTCCCTATTTCTCGTGTTCGTCGTCATGCCCGGTCTCGCATCGGCGGAGTTGATCCCGGTTTCCGTCCGCGATCCAGGGTCCGCCGTTTCCTCCACGGCATCCGGTGCCTCCAGGTTCGGTGAGTTCGCAGACGGCGGGCGGTATGTCTTCTTTTTGAGCGAGGCTCCGGACCTGGTCGCGGATGATCGGAGTGGGACGATTCAGGACCTGTTTCGCCGTGATCTTCGGGAAAAGCGTACCGAGTTGATTTCGCGGGCGACGCCGGGGCCACTTGGATACGGACCCGTCGGAAGTTTTTCCGTTTCCGGGGAAGGTCGGAGGGTTGCCATGGAATGGGGCACCGACGTCCCGGCGCTCCTCGATACGAATGGAGTTCCGGACGTGTACGTGCGTGATCTCACCGATGGCTCGCTTCGCCTCGTCAGTGTGCGTGCGGATGGCGCGGGAGCCGGAAATGCAGCGGCGCGTCACCCGCTGATTTCCAGAGATGGGCGGATGATCGCGTTTGAAAGTGCGTCTACGAACCTGGTGGATGCCGTGGATGCCAACGGGGGAACGGACGTTTTTCTTCGGGATGTTGCCTCAGGGCGAACCGAGTTGATCAGTGTATCGGCGCCTGGCGTTGCCTCGGACAGTGAATCCACCCTCTTGGCGATGGATGAGGAGGCTTCCGTGCTCGTGATGCGGAATACCTCGACCAATCTCGGGAGCATGGAGGGGCTTCCCACCGAGTTGATTATCTGGCGCCGGGGGGAGCCGGGGCTTCGTCGCGTCGTGATTCCCGGGGCGCCGATCAGTTCGTTTTCCAAACTGCTTGTGGTGGGGGATGCGGTTTTGTCCGAAGATGGCAGTCGCATGGCATTCAGTCTTCAATTCAATCTCCCCGCCCTTCAGGAGACGATTGGGATTTGGGTCCTCAATCTGGACACTTCGGAGATGACCAAGGTTTCCGGGAGTCAGGAAGTTTCCCCCGAATCGCTCCTCCTGGGTCCCGTGCAATCGCGCGACGGACGGACGCTGGCTTTCGAGGTTGGTGTCGGCGGTGCTCAGAACACCGGATTTCAAGTGCGGATTTGGAAGGAGGGATTTGGTCTGAGATCGCTCTCGGAGTGGGTGGACGGTGGCGCGGGCAAGGAGCCAGCATCTTCGGCAGACCCCATCCTAAGCCCCGACGGCTCTTCGGTGATGTTTGTCTCCGATTCCCCAGTACCGGAGGCCGGGGTGACCGAGGGAGGCCGTTGGCGTTGGTACTCTCGGATCCTCGCGACGGGCGCAACACGTCTCGTCGGCAGCGATGAGTCGGTGGATACGCTGGAGTTCGATGACACCGGGACCAGGGTTGTCTTCTCCGAACAGGATCCGGTTTTGGCGTCCGGGGATAACAACGAACTATCGGATGTAGTGGTCCTGAACCTGGTGGATGGGGTTCGCGAGTTGGTGTCCGGCGCCGAGCCTGGTGCCGCTGGAAGGACGGCGTCGGGATTCAGCCGGGGTGCCCTTCGATGGAGCGACGATGGACGCTTTTTGGCTTTCCGCTCCGATGCACCGGACCTCGTCCCCGGGGATACCACCGGGACGTTGGACGCCTTTGTTTTTGACCGGATCACCGGAAAGGTTGAGCCCGCATCGGTCACCACGAATGGAACCCCCGCGGGCCGTTTGCTGGATGGATGGTTGTGCGCCGATGGTAGCCGCTTGGTATTTTCCAGTGATCGGGGTGACTTGACGCCGGGATTCACGAGCACCCTGGCTCAGGTCTATGTTTGGGATCGAGCCACTGGAACGATCGAACTGGCGAGCACCGCGGATGGCGAGGCCATTCCCTTTCAAGGTGGGGCGGTCCTGCTTGCGGCGAGTGCCGATGGCCTTGCCGTGGGATTTTCGGGGGGATCGACGGTCCTCGGTCCCTCATCGAAAGGTGTCTATGTCCGAGACTTGGGAACGCATAGGACTTGGTTGCTGACCAATCCGTTTGTTTTTGGGATCGGCCTTGGGGCTCCGAGCGGAATGCAGCTTTCTGCGGATGGGAAAATCGCCCTTCTGCTTGGCTTTCGAGGCGCCGGATATGTGGCGGTACGAACCGAACAGGCTTGGAGAAAGGCGTTTGATGTGACCGCCAGGGATGCGTTGCTGTGCGGGGATGGCCGGCATCTAGTGTACCGGAGGGATCGAGTCGACGGGAATCCTGGAGTCTTCATCCAGGAGATTCCGACAGGCACCATTCGAAAACTGACGGACGCGATTTGGACTCCCCGGGAGATTCGGTCCACGCCAGATGGCTCGGTGATCCTAAGCGTGCGTCCGATGGACCCTCCGGTCGTCCCCGGGGCCGCCGTCATGCAGGTGTGGGCGATGCGGACGGAAACGGGTGAGGAGGAGCTGATCAGCCGGACACCCGCCGGGAATCCGGGATCCGGGGACAGCCGGGATACCGCGCTGTCGGCCGACGGAAGATTCGTAGTGTTCCGGAGCACCGCTGCGGATCTGGTCCCCGGAGACTCCAACGCCCA
The DNA here is from genome assembly GCA_046346705.1 of Verrucomicrobiota bacterium. Classification (GTDB taxonomy): domain Bacteria; phylum Verrucomicrobiota; class Verrucomicrobiia; order Limisphaerales; family UBA9464; genus UBA9464. The sequence continues at coordinate 263,505 of JAXMHR010000005.1, forward strand.
GCAGGACATTTTCGTCCACGATCGGTACACGGGAAAAACCTCCCTGCTGTCGCGCTCCGAATCCGGCCAACTGGGAAATCTGCTGTCCACTCGGCCCGAGATCAGCGCGGATGGGCGCTTTGTTTCCTTTACCACCTTTGCCGACAATTTGTTTTCCGGAGATGGGAACGGGGAGGGTGACGTGGTGATGACGCCCCTGGTTTGGGAACCCGCGCCGGACACGGATGGCGACGGTCTGCCGGACGGCTGGGAGCGGGACCAGTTTGGTTCCCTTTCTGAGAATGCGGGTGGGGATCCGGATGGAGATGGAATGAACAACGCCGCCGAGTACGCAGCGAGGACGGTGCCCACCGATCCTGCGTCGCGATGGCAGGTCGTTGCCTCAGGGGAAGCCAGCCATCCGAAACTCGAATGGACGGGACACGCTGGAGTCTCGTATCGGGTGGAACATCGGGAGGACCTCAATGGACCCGGGGACTGGACTCCGGTGGGCGACTTGATTCCCGGCCATGGCGGAATTCTCCAGACAGAGCTGCCGGACGCCGCGGCCGGCGGGTTCATCCGGGTGGTTGCGGAATAGGTGTCCCGGACGCTGAAGCCACCTCGGGCGAACCCAGAGCGAATCGGGCTCGCATCGGAACCCGTACGCGGTTTCCGTCGTCGCAGGCCATGAGCGCGCGTCGAACACGGCGGATCCCGGATCACGCGCCCCTGTCGTTTGTGGATGCCACCCACGTTCGGCTGGGGCGACGCCGATTGCTGTACTTCGGCGGCTGCGATTATCTCGGTCTGGCGTGGCACCCGGAAGTGCGGGCGTCCATGCGACGGGCACTCGCCAAGGGTCCCACGCAAACCGGCGCCTCCCGGACCACCACGGGCGAGCACCGGTTGTATTCCGAGGTCGAGCGGGCCTTGGCTCGTTTTTTTCAGTTTCCCGCCGCCGCCCTGGTTTCCTGTGGTTACCTCGCGCCCCTGGCAGCGATTCAATCGTTGCGGACACGGGCCAGCGCTGTGGTCCTGAGTCCCGACGCCCATTCCTGCGTCCGGGATGCTGCGGCCGCTTCCGGACTCCGGGTGCTCCACATGGGCGATTCCCGTCCGGAGTCCCTGATCCGGTGTCTGCGGCGTCTGCCGAAGGGGGCGCGTCCGGTCGTGGCGACGGACGGCACCTATGGCATTCGGGGGGGAATGGCGCCGCTGGATGGATATCTCCGATGCCTTCCGAGGGAGGGATGGATGCTGGTGGATGATGCCCATGGCGCCGGGGTGGTCGGGCCGCGGGGACGCGGCAGTGTCGCCCGGTTTGCGATTTGCGATCCCAGGGTGGTGATGACGATGAGCCTGGCCAAGGCGCTGGGCGTTTCCGGAGGGGCGGTGCTCGCGGCGGAGGAGGTCATACATTCCGTACGCACCGCGGGGGCGTATGTGGGCAGTACGGCCATGCCGCTGGCTGTGCCGTCCGGGATCCTCGCTGCGCTTCGGGTGATGCGCGCCGAGCCGGGACGGGTTCGCCGTGCGCAGGGAAATCAGAGGCGGCTGTTTGAACGACTGCCCGAGCACCCGGCGATCCGCGGAAATCCGGAGACACCGGTCACGGCGGTGAATCCATCCTCGTCCGTGGAAGCCGAGGCAGTCCGAGAAGCCCTATTGGATGCCGGAATCTATCCGACGTGGATCCGGTATCCCGGGGGCGCGGCCGACGGGTTCTTCCGCTTTGCAGTCGGCTCCGAGCATACGGAGTCCGAGGTGGATCGGTTGGCCACGGCGATCACGCAGGGGCTGGGCCTCGACGGGGACCGCGCCCATCGGTAGATCCTCAGCGTGAGGCCGGGGATCCTGCGTGGGGATCGGCGGAACTGCGGAACGGCTTCATGAGTCCTGGCCAGTGTTCCCAGTTCGCTTGGAGGTCCCCGCGGAGTGGGGCGGGGAGGCGTGAAAGCGACTGCGCGGCCAGATTGGCCAGCACCGGGGCCTGGACTTTCCGGGCGATTTCGAGGGTCAGGAAGAACTGTCCGGAATCCTGGGCGTCCCGCAGGGCGGGCGGCAGCGGGCCGGGATGCTTGCGTGCAATCTCGCGCAGGTATTCCGCCTCGGGCACGCCGATGAACCAGGGGGCGCGGAGTCCGACGACGTTGCGTCCGGCGTCCCACTCAAGCCACGCGTTGCCGAGCGTATTGACGGGGCCAGGGCCCGGATCCGGCACCACCCCCACGATGCACATCGCGACGCCCTCGGGATGCCGGGCCAGCGGGTCGGCGACCGGAGTGTGTTCGCGCAACTGATCGCAAGCCTCGCGGATCCGGCTCCAGTCCACCTGGTCCAGCGTCGTGCCGTCGGCGAAGGCGCAGAGTCCGACGATGGGCAGTTCCGGGTAGAAATCTCCCCGAAGCAGGAACGCGTTGGGAAACTCGGAAAGGAAGGTGCGGGTGATGACGTCGTATTGGGTTCGGGTGAGTTGAAACAGGGGGAGCCACTGGCAGATGAGCCCGCCCGGTCGCAGCGCCTTGCGGACCGCGGCGAATTGCTCGCGGGCGTACATCCGCCCCTCGCCGGTTCGCCACGGGAGGAAGAGATCGCCGAGGATCACGTCGTAGCGTCCAGGATTCCGCGCGATGCCCCAGCGGGCGTCCTGTACGGAAAGGCGGACCCGCGGGTCATGAAAGACGCTCCGGTTGAAGGGGCCAAACCAGTTCGAGGCGAACCCGGCGGCGAGCGGACTCAGTTCAAAGGCGTCGATTCGTTCGATCCCGGGATGCAGGGCGGCGCCGGCGAGCGTGCTTCCCGTGGCGACGCCCATGAGGGCGACCGACTTGGCATGACCGTGGATCAGGAGGGGGAGGTGGGCCTGTCGCTCCTGGTTGAACTGGGCCCGGGATCCGCCGAGCGTGTAGGTGTTGTTGAAGACGATTCTCCAATCGTTGGTCTCCTGAACCACCGTGGCCACCACGCCTTCGCGTCCGGCGCGCACCGCGACCACGCGTTCGCCGGGGACGGGACTGACCTGGGGTCTTTGGCCCGCGGCGCGCCATTGAAATCCCCAAAGCGCCGCTCCCAGCAATGCGAGCAGCGGCAGTGCGATTCGGAATGGGACCCGGGGCCTTGTCGTCGACTGCCGGGTGGCCAGGATCGCGGCGGCGGTCACGAGGTAGGCGCCCCCGACGGCAACCGGGGCGCGCCAGAGTCCGAGGGTGGGCAGGAGAACCGACTGGGTGAGTTCCGCGCCGATCCAACCACCGAGTCCATTCAGGGCGAGCCAACCCGCGAGGGTGCGCGGCGACGAAGAACTTCGGAGCAACAGGGGGAAGAGCAGTCCTGCGGCGGCGAATGCCGGCAGGATGGAGATTGCGGCCAGGGCGCCGAGTCGCAGGAAGTACGGTATCGGGGCGAGTTCGTAGGGAAGGATCTGCAGTCCGGGACGGACTGCGAACAGGGCGGCCGGTTGCAGGATCCAGAAGAGTGCCGCGCAGAGCAGGGCCGGAGGGATCGCACGCGCTGGAGGGATGCGGAGGCGTCCGGCCAACGCCGAAGCCGCTGCGAGTGCCAGCAAAATGCCTGCAAGAATGGCGGCGCTGGAGAAATGGGAGTTGATGGTGACCTGCGCCAGTTGGTGCTGGGTGACCACTTCCGATCCGAGCACCAGGAATCCCGAGAGGAAGGCCAGCGCGCCTGCAAACCGCGGAGGCGTTTCCCCGGGATTCCCCGGAGATACGGCGGCGTCCTCCCAGGTTCCGACCCGCGCCAGAACCGCGGCGCCGACGGCAGTGACTAGGCTGAGGCCCACCGCGGCAAGGCCGGCGCCCAGCAATCCGAGTACGGGCAGTGATACGAAGGTGGTCAGCAGGACTCCCAGGACTCCGCCCAGCGTGTTGATCGCGTAAGCGCGGACGGCGAAGCCCGGAGCGCGGATCGCGGACAGGGCCGCGGGCAGGACGAGGCCCATCGCCACAGCAGGTGGGATCACAAGAATCAGCGGTAGAATCCAGGGGAGGGCTGCTGAGGTCCACGTCCAGTGCTGGAGGGCGTCCCCTAAAGGAACCGCGGCCATCACGGCGGCGCCCAGGATTCCGACCGCGAGTTCGGCGCCGGCCATCCGGCGCCAGGCGGTTTGGGCCGGTGCCGGACGCAGGGCGGCCCAGGCGCCGCCGAGGGCGAGACCGATACAGAAGGCGCCGACGACCCGGGAAAATGTTCCTGCGCTCGCGCCGAGGATGTCCACCAGGCGGCGCGTCCAGACCAACTGGTGGGACAGCGCGGCTGCGCCGCTCAGGAACAGGAGCACCAGCGCCGGGCGGGTTCCGCGGGAGGCGGGGATCACAGCGGTTCGCGGCGGAGGCGGAAGAAGCGGACGTCGCTGCCCGATCCCACCGCGAGGGTGTGGAGGTGATTGTCGCCGGTCACGGGATCCCCGACCGGGACCCAGACGGCTGCGTCCCCGAGGTGCGCACATTCCTCCAGGACGTACCGGAAGTCGTTGGCGGCACCAAAGGTCACTTCCAATCCGTCGTCCGCCGGCCGAATCCCCGCGAGGGTGATGCCGGATTGAAAGTGCAGGAAGAATCGTGGGGACGGCGTGTGCAGCGGTCCGCCGCCGGGTCCGTTGACGGAGGTGTCGACGAATCGGAGGCCGACGCGGTAGAGACCGGGTTCGGTGGTGCTGAAGACACGGCCGTGGATGTGTCCAAACGGGTCCGCTTCCGGGGAACCGTCGTTCTCGCTGACGGGGAAGCCGCGGGTTCCCTGCGTTTCGCCGACGGGAACGCTGAAGGTCAATTCGGTCGCAGTGACTTCGTCCCCGGGCGATTCCCAAAAGCCGAGCGCGCCGCCGGCGGGTCCCTCGACGCTCTCGATGATGGCGTCCACGTGGGTGCCCAGGACGGGGTGGAACGGGGCCGGTCCACCGCGGTCCGGAGTGGCGGGTTGGCAGACAAAGGTCAGTTCGGCGTGGTGATATCCCGCGTAGGGTCCGTTGGTGGAAAGCTCCAGGGGGACGACGTAGCCCGATTCCGCGGCGTAATTGGCGGCATTCACGAACAGGAGTGCGGATCCCGCCTCAGATAATTGGGCTCCGGCGGCGAGGTGTTCATGGGCCTTCGGAGTTGCCGGCAGAGCCAGGGCGAGGAGCACGGGCAGGAGGCGGAGAAAGGACGGGGCGCGGGTGCCACGAAAATTGGGACTTCGATTCATGAGGGCTTTGTTTTCAAACTGGGGGTGTGGGGCCAAGGGGTCCGTTCCAAGCCGTTGACGGGGCTGGTGTGCTTCCAATCCGTCGTCGGTTTCCGGGCCTCTTGCGTCCCCACACCCGTGATTGATTCGGCGTCTGATCAACGCCGGCGCATCACCCATCCAAGAGTGAGGAGTCCGAGGGCTCCCAACGCCACCGTTCCCGGTTCGGGAACGGCGCTGAATTTGATCTCCAGCGTGGCGCTCGGGCTCTGAATGGGACCGCCGCCGACCCCGTTGACCGAGGTGTCCACGGCGCGGAATCCGACCGTGTAATCCCCCGTGATGGTGGTGGTGAAGCGGCGCCCGTGGAGGTGTCCGTACGGATCCGCTCCCGGGGCGCCTGCGCCCAGGGACGCATCACTGAGCGCGATGAGGTCCGGGTTGGATCCGGCGGTGTATCCCGACGAATAACTGAACGTCGGAGCCTTGGCGTCCTCCTCCCAGAATTGGAAGGCTCCGCCGGCGGGTCCCTGGACGGAAACAATCTCGTACTGGATGAAGGATCCGTTGGCGGCGCTGTTCGGGTCGGCAACGTATGGGATTCCGTCGGCATCCGTGCCCGACTGCGAGTGGACCGAGGTCAGGGTGATGCCCCCCTCGTAGAAGCCCGCGTAGGTTCCGGACGTCGCAAAGTTGAGCTGCTTGACGTAGCCGGAACTGGCGGCGAAGTCGGCGCCGTTGAGGAAGGACAGGGCATCGCCCTGGTTTTTTCCGACGGCTCCGGTGTTGAGGTGCCCGTGTTGGGCCTGCAGGGGCGCAGCGGCGGCGATGAGGCCGAGTCCGAGCGCGAGTGTGGGTTTGTTCATGGGGGTACTATGGGGGTGTCTTCATTTCAGGGTGTGTTACTGCCGAGTCCGTCGGGACGCACAAAGCGCGTCACGGGCGGACCCAAAAGGATGCGGATGCCCGGCCAGCGGATTCCGGCGACATGGGCGTCGGCGAACAGGTAGTTGGCGGAGTTCCGGTGTCGCTGGACCGCGACGTCCCGGGGAAACGCATTGGTGGTGAACCCCCCTCCGGACGCGTCCGCAAAATGGAAGTGGTCGGATCCGTCGAACGTATTGGCGGCTTCGGCCAGATGGAGCGTCTCGGTGGGGGCGGGGATGGAGGTCAGCCTCGAGAAATCCAGGGTGGCGGCGCCGTAGGGATGGGGCGTCAGGAAATCGTTGATCGCATAGCTGTTCAGACGGATCCGGTTGGTATCGATCGGGCATCGGTACACGTTGGTGAGTCCGTACGCGGCCAGCCGGCCGATCCACGACGCGCCCTGGTGGGCGGATTGCGGCAGCGCGTCGCGATTGTCTCCGGCGTAGAGGGCGCATCCGATCCCGAGCTGTCTCAGGTTGGAAAGGCAGGCTGTGGCCCGCGCGCGGGCGCGGGCCCCGGCGAGGGCCGGCAACAGCATCCCGGCGAGGATGGCGATGATCGCGATCACCACGAGGAGTTCGATCAGGGTGAAAGCCCTGGAAACTCCCCCGGGGAACCGGTGGACGCGTGCGGACATGTCAGGTGCGGACGGGACCGGATTCGAAGGGGTGGAAGGTGCGTGAATCCGGGGACGCAACCTTCCGGGACGACGGGATCGTCCACGGGGATCGTGAGGGGGAACGCCAAGGCTGGACGCAGGCGCGATCTCAACGCGCAAGTCCGGAGGTCCGGCGGAGCAGGTGGGACGAGGGGCGGGCCGGGAACGGGATGTTCGCTACGGCGCGGAACCGACGATCACGGGCGGTCCGGGGACCGGCGTTCAGGCGCCCCGGGGAGGAGGGAGGGGCGGAGCATCGCGTCGCGACACCGGCGCTTCGTCCGACTGGGCGAGGAACACCGGTGCCGAGGCGGCGACCGGGGTCCAGACCGAAAGCCCGGTGCGGATGATTTCCAGTTTCGACTGCTTCAGCGGGAGCTTTGCGGTCTCACCGGCTGATTTTCCCGCCTGGACCACCTGGCAGAGTTTGCAGGGGTGCTGTCCGTCGAAGGTGGTCGCCAGCGCCACGCTCAGCGAGGAGGTGCAGGAACGCTCGATCACCATGGTCGTCCACGCCACCGACTGCAGGGCCACCCAGTGCAGCCCGAGAGTCAGGCACAGCAGCAGTGCGGCGGTGAGGTGGACGCAACGTTTCACGAGCGGTGGGAAGCTACTGGAGGTCGGCGCGCAGCGTCAATGGAACGGTGGCGAGCACCCGGCGATTACTCGGTGAGCAGGAAGCGCAGGTCGTCGAGGGTGAGGCTCTGGGCGAAGTTCTCCTCGCCGAGAATGTCATTGGCGAGTTGCGATTTTTGGCGCTGCAGGGAGCGGATCTTCTCCTCCACCGAGTCTTTGATCAGCAGGCGGTAGGCGATCACCTTTTGCTTTTGTCCGATGCGGTGCGTCCGGTCGATGGCCTGGGCTTCGACGGCCGGATTCCACCACGGGTCGAACAGGACGACATAGCTGGCCGCGGTGAGGTTGAGTCCGAATCCACCCGCCTTGAGTGAGATCAGGAAGACGGCATTGCCGTCGTGGGCCTGGAACTGGCGCACGAGGTCGCCGCGCTTTTCGGTTCCACCCACCAGGTAGTAGGTGGGCCAACCGCGGGCCTGGATGGCCTCCCGAAGCAGGTCGAGCATTTCGACGAACTGGGAGAACACGAGCACCTTCTGGCCTTCCTCCATCAAGGGTTCGAGGGTTTCCAACAGGGCTTCCGCCTTGGCGCTTTCGGCCTTGGAGTCCGGCTTGGCGAGGCGCGGGTGACAGCAAATTTGGCGCAGGCGCAGCAGGGAGGTGAGGAAGTTGAACCGATGCTTGGCCAGGGCGGCGGGCGTATTGACCCGCAGCAGCATGGCCTGGGCGCGCTTCAATTCGGCGCGATAGAGCGTCTTCTGTTCCCCCTCCAGTTCACAGAAGAGATCCTCCTCGATGCGGTCGGGGAGATCCTTCGCCACCTGCGTCTTGGTGCGCCGGAGCAGGAAGGGCCGGACACGGGCCGCGAGGCGCTGCCGGGCGAGGGTGTCCCCGCGGGCGTCGAACAGTCGGGCGAACTCGGCGCGGCTCCCAAGCGCCCCGGGCATGGCGAATCCCATCAGGCTCCACAGGTCGAGCAGCTTGTTTTCGATGGGGGTGCCGGACAGGACGAGCCGGTAGCGCGCCTTGAGACCCCGCGCGATCTGGGCGGTGATGCTGGCGGGATTCTTGATGTACTGACCTTCGTCCAGAATCACGACGTGGAAGGCCACCTTTCCGAGGGATTCCCCCACGATCCGGAGCTGGTTGTAATTGATGATGTGGATGTCGGCCTGAGCTGCCAGGGACGGGAGATCCTTCACCTGCTCGCTGCGCCAGACGCTCACGCGCAGGTGTGGCGTGAAGCGAGTCGCCTCGGCGCGCCAGTTGTCCGTGACCGATTTCGGGCAGACCACCAGGACGGGCGCCGTGGCATCGGGCGCCGTGGCGGCGGCGTCCCGAACCGACTTGCGTTTGCGTTCCCCGGAGGAAGGGGCTGGGGCCGTTCCCTCCATCGCAGGTGCCTCCTGCGTTCGCAACCAGTCCAGCCAGGCAAGCGTCTGCAGGGTTTTTCCCAGACCCATGTCGTCCGCGAGGATTCCACCAAATCGGTTGGACGCGAGATAGCAGAGGAAGTGAAACCCTTCCTTCTGGTAGGGGCGGAGATCGGCCTGAAGGGTGGAGGGGACTTCGGGCGTGACCCGGGCCTGGATTTCTTCGGCGCGTCGTCGGATCAGTTCGTACTTCTCCGGCTCGACAAAGGCGCGGGCGGCGGTGTCCGCCAGTTGCAGGGCATGGAAGCGCTGCGCTTCACTGGAGAGTTCGTGCGGATTGATGCCCAGTCGGGCCAGTTGCTGGTCCTGTTCCGCAGAGAGTTTGAATTCCAGTTTCCGCCAACCCTTGGATCCAAGCCGGACCCATTTTCCGCGCGCATCCAGAAGCGCTTTGACTTCCTCGGGAGTAAGCTGGGTGTCGGTGACCTCCAGCACCACCTTGAGGTCGAACCAGTCCATGCCCGCCTCGGCGACGTCGAGGCGGACACGTCCGGCGACGGTGGCCTGGGTGAAGGAAGCGAGTTCCCCGCGCAACTCCAGGCGGACGCCCTCCGGCACGGACGCGAGCCAGGAGGTAAACTGGTCGGGGAACTTCGCCGTGACCCGCAGCAGCCAGCGTTGGCGGGCGAAGTCCCACTTGAATCCGGCCGGCTCCAGCAGTCGGGGGACCTCGGACAACCTGCCGCGTTCGAACGTCACCAGGCGATTCGCACCTTCGGTCGAGGACGGAGGTTTTTCAGTCCCCGGTTCGCGGACCTCCAGCCAAGCGCTGCCGTTCCAACGTTCCGAATAGCCGTCGTCCGGGGCGATGCCGAGTGCATCGAGGACGGCATACTCCGTGTCGTTGCCGAAGGCGATGGTGCGCAGTTCGCCCTGGATCACCGGTTGCAGCGGGACGCACTGCACCCGGTCCGCGAGTCGTTCCGGGAGCGGAATCCCGAGGTGCTGCAGGAAGCGAACGCCGGGGGCTGTTTCGAGGGACGGAGCCGGGATCGGCGTGATCGCGGCGGGATCGAGAACGTGGTCGTCGAGGGGCGGACCGGACCACAGGGCGTCGCTGGTCAGGTAGAGGGTGGGGCGTCCGGGGAGCACGACCAGCGTGCGCGGGGCGGCGGTGCCATCGGGTTGCACCAGTCGGAGCCGATAATCGTCCTGGTCATCCTGGGCGGGGTCCAACTGCCAGCGGAGCGGGGCCTCGGGATGCCGGAGCCGCTCGCCGTCGAGTCCGGTGAGGAAGGGCTCGAGCGCGGGGAGTCGCAGGAAGCGGTTCAACAGGCGTCGCGTCTGCTGATCGTGATAGACGAGGTTGATCGGGTATCCGTAGCGCGCGCGCTGGGCGAGCGGCTGCCAGAGCAGGGCGACCTCGGGTGCGAGCTGGTCGCCATGCTTTTCGTCGAAGTCCCGGAATTTCCCGGGCTTGATGGCGGTCCAGTCCAGCGAGCCGGGTTTCCGAAATTCCATGAGCGCCTCGGTCTCGGTGAATCGGAGCCGAAGTTCGACTTCGTCCGCGGACCGGGCGTCCTCGGCCGGACCGATCTGCAGATTTCCCAGGAGGGTGCGCCATCGGTCGACATCGCGTCCGCGCCGCCAGGTCTGGATCCGTTCCCGCAGCGGTTCGAGTTGGGTGAGCGGGCGAAGGAACTCGGGCCACGGGAGTTCCCGCTCCTCGGCGGCCAGCGCGAGGTGGTTCCAAAACTCCAGTTCGTCCTTCGGCGGGGTTGGCCAGAGATCGAGTTTCTCCCAGGTGTTGCCGGGAAATCGGATTCCGAGGGCCACGAAGTCGTCGCCGGTGATCGCCGGCTTCTCGCGGAGCCGGGCAAAGCGTTCCTCGACCTTCCGGACAAATTCCGACTCGGCCCGGGAGAGTTCGCGTCCGAGCGCCTCCGCGGCCTGTCGGGCGAGCGCTCCCGAGGCGGCCGGGGGTTCCTCGGCCTTTCGTTTACGTTTGCCGGCGCTGAGATTTCGGACGGCCGCTGCGCTGTGCTCGGCCAGCAGGGCATTCATCATTCCGGCGGCGTGTTCGCATCCGCCCCCGGCCGCGCAGGAACAGGCTTCCCACCAGGCCCCTGTTTCCCGGTCGAAGGAGAGGGTGGTCTGGAGCAAGGTGCCGTCCTGGATGTCGGCGATGTATTCGACACCGGGTTGCACGCAGCGGAGGTCCTGGATGATGCCTTCCGACTGCATCTGCTCGCCTCGGCGGCGCGTTTCCGGGGGCAACTCCTTCAGGAATTGTTGGGCGGCGGCGGCTTCAAAGTCGGCGAAATCACCCGGTTCCATGCAGGGGGCGACGCTAGCGGACGTCTCCCCGGTTGAACAGGGCGTGGTCGAATCCAATTTGAGGGAGCCCGTCGTCTGGCGATTTCAACGGGGTTGTTCCTGGGCGGGGCCCCAAACTTTCCGTCCGCCTCCCCCATTTGGTTGCTAGGCACGGACGCCGGTCGCTGATTGGCTTGGGGCCGGATGAATTTGGAACCCCTGATGGCCCTGCTCCACGAACTCGCTGCGGTGAGCGGGGACCTGATTCTCCCCTACTTTGCGCAGGCGGATCTTGGCGTGGAGCTCAAATCGGATGATTCCCCGGTCACGCTCGCGGATCGCGGCGCGGAGAAGGTCATGAGGGACCTGATCGAAAGCCGGTTTCCGGACCACGGGATCATCGGGGAGGAGTATGGTAATGTGCGTGAGGACGCGGAGTTCGTCTGGGTGTTGGATCCGATCGACGGGACCCGGTCCTTCATCACGGCGGTCCCTCTCTTTGTCACGTTGATTGGACTCCTCCACCGTGGAAAGCCGCTGCTGGGGGCCATCCACCAGCCGGTGTTGCGACAATTGATGATCGGCGATGGGAAGGTGACCACGCTCAACGGACGGCCTGTGCGCGTGCGGAACACCACGGAGATTTCCAAGTCGACCCTGCTGACCACCGATCCGTTGTTTGCGGCCCGGTATCAGAACGGTCCGGCCTTTGCAGAGTTGGCGAATCGCGCGGCCCTGTATCGGTCCTTTGGCGATGGTTACGGCTACCTGCTGGTGGCGGCGGGGTGGGCGGACATCATGGTCGATCCCGTCATGAACGCGTGGGATCTGCTGCCCCTGATCCCGTGCATCGAGGGTGCGGGCGGGCGCATTACGAACTGGAAGGGGGGATCGGTGCTGGGAGCGGGTAACGGGGGGGCGTTTTCCGCGGTAGCCTGTGTCCCGGGCGTCCAGGAATCGGTACTGCGGATGCTGAATCCGTAGTCGCTGATTTCAGATTTCGGAGTGCGGCAGCAGCGTTGCCGCTTTGGATCCGCCTTGTTCCTGGGGGACTCCTGTCATTCTCCGTGCTGCGAATCACCCGCGGGAGAGCGGGATCGAGGCTCCCGCAGTCCGCGACGCGACCCATCGCCGGACATGAAGAGCCAGCCACTGTCCCAGGGCGAGTCCCAGGAGGTCTGCGAGCCAATCTCCGAGATCGCAGGTCCGATGCGGAAGGAAGGCTTGGGCGATTTCCTCGAGCGTGAGCAGGGTCAGCAGCGTGGCGGTGATCAGAGTCATTCCCGCCGGCAGGCGACCGCGCCGGTACCCGGGGATGGCCAGGTTGCAGAGCAGGCAGAGCATTCCCACCAGACCGACATGCCCCAGTTTGTCCCCACCGGGAATGCGCATTAGGAACGCCCACCAGCGATCCCCCTCACCCCGGTCGGCAATGACGATTACGGCGATGAAGAACAGGACGAAGACAAAGGCTGACGCCCGGACCAGGGCTTGGATCGCCGGAGGTAACGGAATGATGGGAGCAAACCCGGAAGACCGCATGCCTCTCCGAGGCGGTGTCCGGGGGAATGTTCAATCTGCACGCGGGGACTGCGGGATTCAGGGAGTGACAACGCGGTAGAAGCGCGCGGGTCGCTGCGGGGCGGGGGTGGGGTCCGGGATCTCGGCCTCACGTGGTGCATCGCCGGCGATGGTGTTTGCGAGCAGTTGCCAATCGGGGATTCCCACGTTGACGTCGCGATATTGGATTCGGTAGGTGCGTCCGGGGATGGCAAGGAAGTGGAGGCGAACGGATCCGTCGGCACCCGCGTCGAGCGACAGACCGAGGAGGCTGGCCGGATTCCTTGGATCGGTTCCTGCGGCAAACTCCGCGGCGTTGCTGAATCCGTCGCCATCCGCATCCAGAGGGGCATCGGAGGCATTGTCGGGGTCCAGTTGATGGGCCAATTCCCAGACGTCCGGAATCCCGTCCCCATCCGTGTCCAGGCTCGGCGGCGCGTTGGGGGCAAGCGGGGAGATGTTGGGAAGCCGGCGGATCCGTGGGGAACCGTCGGGAATGCGTCCTTCGGAGAAGTCTGGAGATTGGACGCCGAAGTGAATGGCGTCGATGAGGGATAGATCCGGTCGGGACAACCGAATCGTCTCCCCAAGTTGGTCCAGTCGGAAGTTTAGGTGATCCGGACCCAGGTGTGCCGAGGAGTCGGCGAAGTAGCGGACGTAACCGAGGGCTGGAACGAAACTGAGTGGCGCTATGGGAAACTGGGTGACTCCGGCCAGGGACGGGTTGTCGGTGAGGAAGCATCCGCCGAGGTCGACGGGCAGGGTTCCAGGATTGATCAGTTCGATCCACTCGTCGCCCCCGGTGTTTATGGCGAGCCATTCATTGAAGAGGATTCCACCGACGTCACCTTGCAGGGCGGCGGGAGCGTTTTCAGTCCCGGGGGTCGGGAGGTTTAGCAGTCTCCATCCCTCGGCCGTGCGACCCGCGGAACGGTCCGCGAGCTGGGAACCATACCGCAGTCGGTCGAGCAGCCGGCCGCGGGCATCGACCAGTTCCAGCAGGGCGCCGGTGTCGGGCAGTTCCAGACCCAGATTGGGAGTGTTGCCGGGGAGGCGGCTCGGGGTGGCCCAGACGACGAGGTGTCCGGCGGGCGGCAGGGTGGTTCCGGCAGGGAACGTCCAACCACCCAGTCCATCGAGGCGCAGCTGGGCTCCGGAAAGATCAGCGGGAGCGGAATCCGCATTCTCGATCTCCACCCAGTCCGCGATGCTGCCGCCGGGTGCCTGCACGGCGCTGAGATTGCGCGCCAGAAACTCGCTGAAACGAACCGTTGCGCCGGGGGACGCGAGGTAGTTGCTGGCGCCGCGGGTCGCACTGAAGGGAAGGGCGGTCCAGTCTCCCGTTCCGTCGGGAAGGCGTCCATAGGAGACGCCGGCCACTTGGACGGGATATTGGACTTGGCTCAGGGGGACTCCAGCCGGGTCTGCGAGCGCGATCAGGCCGGCCGTGGCGGGGAGCTTGAACCCAAGGTGTCCGGGTCCGGAATTCCCGTCCGCCTTCAGGACTGCAAATCCGCCGGGACTGACAAACACTGGAGCGCGGACCTGATACAACGCGTTGCTGGTGGTCAGAAAACATCCCGTGACGACCGCAGGTAGATCAGAAGTGTTGTGCAGTTCAAGCCAGTCGTCGCCATTGTCCGAATTGGCGAGGAATTCATTGAGCGATAGAGCGGCAGTCGGGGCGGCCGCGGCCGGCTCATTGGCGGCGCCGGGAGTGGGATCGCAAAGACTCCAGGTGCCCGAGGGCTCGAGACGTCCGACGGTGAATCCAGTTGCCTGGGGACCATAGGCGAGGGAATCCACGATGTTGGTCCGGGCATCAAAAAGCGCGATGGTCTCGCCATCGCTGTCCAAGGAGAATCCCGTGCTTCCGAGGTCGCCCGAAACCGGAACGCGGAGAAAGCCGCCGGCAGGCAGTCGTGTTGAAGCGGGGAATACGTAGCGTCGCGGATCGGACGGGTTGTCGGTCAGGCTCCAGTCCGCCAGATCCGCCGTCGTGGCGCCGCGGTTGTGGATTTCGATCCAATCGCCTTCCGGAAGTGTCGTGGCGACTTCATTGAGTTCGATGCCGGGTCGGAGGGACGGCGAGTTTTCAGCACCCGGGGATCCGCCCTTGGAGACGCTGGCCTGCCACGTGGCGGCGGCATTTGGGTCGGCGTCGAGGGAACGCAGTTCCAGGGAGTACCCCTTGCCATCCGCGGTGTCGGGCCAGCTTCCGCCGTCGCCATAACTCACTGAATCGATGATGCGTCCGTCGCGGTCCAGAAGCGCGATCCGTTCCCCGCCGTTGGAGAGGGAACCCGCGTAGTAGGCGGTGACCTTGACGTTGGGATAACGCGCCGCGAAATCCGCCGGCTTGGTGTCGTTGGCCAGCACCCAGCGTGCGCCCGGGGCGAGGGGCGGGAAGGGCGTGGCAAACCGGAGTGAGATGCCTTCGAAGGAGAATCCTGACAGATCCACCGAGGTGGCCCCGGTATTCTGGAGTTCCAGGAATTCGAAAGCGTCGCCACCGGGCGGATTGTACATGAGTTCCGTGATGCGAATCGGAACGCCTGCGGCGGTGACCTGAAACCGGGCTTCGACCAGAGCGCTCCAGTTCGTGGTGTCCACCAGTGAACGGGTCCGCAGCCACGTGGGATTCTGGATCACGACGGGTGCCTCATAAAGGTGGGCGGTGGGGGACACCGCATCGGTGAACGGTAGGCGCGGATCCGATCCGTCGGTGGTGTAGTAGATCGAGCCGGTTTGGTTGGTGAGGGTCAGGGCGAATCCGGCGGGAACCGGGCCTCCGAACGGACTGAGTCCCGGGGCGTTGGTGGCCCGCAGGAAGCCCGCGCGGTCCAGGTGGCTGAGTACGTTTCGGCGACGCCCGTTGATCCAGTTCGCGATGGTGGAATTCCGGAATCCGGGGATGACGGTCGTCGCCTTGCTGCGGGCCTTGGTCTCCTCATAGCGGCGCCGGAGGTTTTCGTCCGTCAGTGCCCCGCCATTGAAGTACGCCCGTTGAACCCGATCCGCGAACAGGAGGCGGAACTCAGGACTGCGTTTCAGACCGTTGAACACGCGGGCGATTTCGGTGCCGCCCCAGGGCGGGCTGGTGGAGGACAGCTGGCCCGAGATGGTGTTGAAGCTGGAGCTGTGGCCGTTGGGATCCCCAAAGCTCCATTCGACGTCCCAGTTGTAAAACCGCCAGAGGCCGCCGGGCTTGCGCTCCCGGGCCGCCCTCCAGTTGTTGTGGGGCCAGTCATCGGCGTCCACGTAGATGGGCATCAGCAGGTAATCCACAAAGTTGGTGACATCAAGGCGCGCCGCGTACTTGAGGTAATTCTCCTGGTTGGTGGCGACGGTGGTCTGCGCGAGTTGCATGAGGGAATCCCAGGACGCGGTGTCGCCCTCGCGCAGTTCGCTGAACGAGGCCATCAGGTCCCACTGATCGCCGCCACCGTGGTAGGTCTGCAGGAAGCCGTCATCGATGCGCTCCGCGGGATTGTAGTATCCCTTGTACACGCCGTTGAGGAACAGGTGGACGAAGGTCCCGTGGCTCGCCGGGATGCCGAGGTCCGAGGAGAGTTGGCGGCAAAACTCATCCTTGATGAAGGGATTCGAGGCGTCGTTCATGCCCGCCCGGAGGACGATGGTATCGAAGGAGTCCACGGTGGTGCCGGGGAAGAGGGGGAAGTTCAGCCGTCCCTGGCCATACTCGCCCCGGAAATAGAGGCGGAAGGAATACTTGCCCTCCGGGGCACTGGTGCTGCGGTAATTGTACAACGATCGGATGTATCCGCCGCCCTGGAGGCGCAGTCCGGCGTCCACATGGAATCCGCCGTTGTCCTCGGGGCGGAGGTATTCGACCGACACCGGGCGCTCCCATTCCGGCCCATGTTTGTCCGTGTTGCGCGGGTTGAACTCCATGATCCCGGTGCGTCCGTAGAGATTGTTGGTGGCGCTCACCAGAGACAGTGCCGGAAGCGCCCGTTGGCGCGCGTTCAATCCGTACAGATAGGTATGGGTGCGCACGCCCGACGGCAGGTAGTTGGCGCGGGTTGCCGCGGCGCGGATGACCCGGCTGGCGTTGATAAGAATGGGGCTCGTGTAGATGAATCCGTTGTTGCCCACTGGCAGGGTACCGTTGGTGGTGTACCGGATCTCGGCGCCGGGAGTAGGACAGGCCAGGGACAGTTGGAAGGGAGTGTCATAGTAGCCGCGCTCCACGCTGAAGTGCACGTCGTCCACCGTGTTGGTGATGGTGCTGATGCCATTGTCTGATCCCGGTGTCGGAGTGGCGAAGTACCGCCACGTTTCCGCGGGACCGGAACCCTGGCGTCCATACGAATGGTCGGCGCCCTGGTTGGGATAGCTCACTTCATCCACCAGGGCCCGGGGAAGTTCGGGGCCGTAGAGACGGAGGGTGTCGCCATTGGCATTGAGTTTGAAGTTGGTGTGCAGGTTTTGTCCCGGGCCCGCCGGTGCGCGGTCCTTGGCCGAGGCCCAGATTCGGAGATATCCCCCGGCGGGCAGGGTGACGGCGGGAAACACCCAGGCCTCGCCTGCATCGCCGGTGTTTCCGATCGCCCAGCCGTTCAAGTTGGCGGAAGTGGTTCCGCGATTGTGGAGCTCGATCCAGTCCTCGGGGTCTTCGTCCTCGTCCTTTTGTCCCTCCAGGTTTTCGGCGACGATTTCGTTGATCACCACGTCGGGTCGCGTCAGCCCGGGAAAAATCGTATATCCCCACGGGCTCCCGCTGAACGCGTGGGGGACGACCTCGGCGGAGGTGATTCCGTGACCATTGCGCCAGGCGAGCAGGGAGTCTCCGGCCGGTGCGGGATCGGGAAACCGGAACCGGTAGGGGCCCGCCCCGATGCCGGTGACGGACACGGCGGGAGTGCCGTTCAGCAGGAGGTCCTGGGCATCGACCCCGAGGACGGCATGGTTGAAGGTGACCTCCACCTCGCGGAGGAACTTCAACTCTGCGCCAAACGGCGGCTGACGCCGGGCGATGGCGGGTCCATCGGGATCCAGCAATTCATAATTCCAGGAGGAACCGGGCTCGGAGATGGAGAAGCGCTGGGGGGGAGTCCCGAGATCCTGGATCTGGTGGAGCGTTCCCCAGCCGATGGCGACCGTTCCGAAGGCCGGTTGTGGGAATCCGAAGACATAGGTGGTTCCTGAGCCGGTGACGCGGGTGGCAGGGGTTCCGTTGACCAGGAAGTGTTGGGCCTCCACGCCGGTGACCGGCTTGTTGAACGTCACCGTGATTTCCTGAAGTGCGTTGACGATGCCCGGTGGCGGGTTCACCGAGGCGATCACCGGAGGACCCGGGGTGAGTTCCGTGGCGGTGAGTTCCGCGGCGAACACCAGGTCGCTGCTGCCTAGATTGACGTTGAGCACGACCACCGCGAGGACGTTCTCGCCGGTCACGAGGACGTGGCGGGCGTCGGCGATCGGATAGGCGGCCGGACTGATCGGCTCGGGAATATTGGCGGTGGCGGTGTCCGTGAAGACCGGGTCTCCGGCGGGGGCGTTGAGGGAGGCGACACGAACCCCGTTCAGATAGGCGACGAATCCGTCATCGCACACGGCCTGGAGTTGCAGGTCTGTCAGATTGTCGGGATTCGCCACCGTGAACTTTCGGCGCAGAAAAAGCGTGGTGTGGCTGCCTGCCATTCCCGTGAGGTCGGTTCCGGAATACCCCGATTCGCCATAGACGAAGGTTGCGGGCCCATGTTCCCAGGCGGTGTCGTTGAAAGCGCTCCGGGTCCAACCCGTGGGGTCCCCGGGGGACGGGGATGCGATGCCGCGGAAGAAACGCCAGTCTCCCTGCGCGCCGACGAGGGAGGTTTCCGACGCCCAAGTCGGAAAGGTCAGGGACCAGAGGCACAAGGCCGCCAGCCATCCAAAGGGGGTTCGCACCCCGGGAGTCTGGCGAAACCCGGACGAACGTCAAAGTCGCCGGTGGCTGCGGCGCGTTTCGCCGTCGGGTTTGCTAATCTCCACCGTGTGAGGGGATTCCCGCGACGATCATGTCCGCTGTCTTTTCCAAGCCCCCCTGGTTGGCTCGCACCACTTCCAGCGCTTTCCGTCCCAGCTGGGCACGGCGATCCGGATTGGAGAACAAGTCCTCCAGCACCTTCTCCAGGGCGGCGGCGTCCGAAACGGAGACCGCGCCGCCCTCCGCGAGGAACTGGGGCACCACCTGTGGAAAGTTCTCCATGCGCGGACCGAATACCACCGGCTTGCCGAGCGCGGCGGGTTCGATGGGATTCTGTCCGCCGCCGACGGCCAGGGATTTTCCGACGAACACCACGTCCGCCCGTTCGTAGAAGAACTTCAGTTCCCCGGTCGTGTTCACCAGCAGGCACTCCACCTCTCCCGGCGCACGCTGGGTCGAGAGCGTGATCTCACTGCGAAAGGCGAATCGGACACCCAGGCCCGAAAGGTCCTTTCCGACTTCGCCGCCGCGTTCGTGATGCCGTGGGACCAGGATGAGGAAAAGGTTCGGGAATCGCTGCCGCAGCTTCTGCGCGGCGCGGGCGAGGATCGCCTCCTCGCCGGGATGGGTGCTTCCCCCGACGAGGACGGGCGCCGATGCGTCCACACCGAGTTGCGCCAGCAGGGTGGAAACGTCGAGCCGCGGACCCCGGACCGGGGCGTCGTCGGCAAATTTCAGGCTGCCCACGACATGAATGGCATCGGGAGCGGCACCCAGTTCGACCAGTCGCCGACCGTCCGCCTCGCTTTGCACCCCGATTCCGCGAAACCCGGCGAACAGTTCCCGAAACAGGAATCCCGCTCGTCGGTAGCCGCGGAACGAGCGGTCCGAAATCCGGGCGTTGACCAGGAAGTGGGGCATCCCGCGCCGCTGCAATCCCCAGATCATGTTGGGCCAGATCTCGGCCTCCACGAACACCATAGCCTCGGGGTGGATGGTCCCCAGGGCGCGCTGCACGTGCTTCCGGCGGTCGATCGGATAGTAGATCTTGGAAACGTGGGCCGGCAGACGCCGGTGCAATTCCCCCATCCCCGTGGAGGTGGTGGTGGAGACCACAAACTTGTGGTTGGGCAACCGGTGCTCCAGGGCGGCGATCAGGCGGGTGCAAACCGCGACTTCCCCGACGCTGACGGCGTGAATCCAGAGGATCCGGCGGTTGGTGAGCGCCTGCTTGAGCTTGCCGTCATACTGCCCGAAACGTTGTCCGAACCCGGCGACCCAGTTGCCGCGCCGGTACATCTTGAGGAAGTAAAAGGGTGCGCTGACGGCAAAGCCGATGTTCAGGAGCAGGTTGTAGAGGAAACGCTTCACCGTCGTTGTGGAGCCGACGGTATCGGAAGCGACGGGGGGACGAAGAAAAAGTTACGTCCAGGGAAGGGCGGCGCAGAGGACGCGACTAGGGGAATTTTCGGGGGGTGGTGGAGCCGAGGGGATTCGAACCCCTGACCTTCTCATTGCGAACGAGACGCTCTACCAACTGAGCTACGACCCCGTTCCCCAAAAATGCGGGCGGATGGATGGCAGAGGCGCGGACGGAACGCAAGCGCGGGTTGGGGGGGTCTTTCCGGAGAAGACGAGGGAGAGCGGGGGACGTCCGTCACTTTACTCGGGCCCGGGCCGCGAGCGGGGCGTTTGGTTTGTAGTGCAGCCTTCAGGCTGTCGGCGCCCGGCACCAGGACGACGGTTGGACTGGACTCCGCACGGCTGGGGGAGAGGGGGCTCCGACGTAAAACCGCACGAGGTTTGACCAACTTCGGCAGAGGTTTAACCCAAATCGAGGCTTTTTGAGGCACCAAAAAGAACCTCCGCGAGGCTTTTAAAGGGTGCTTAAAGGTGCACCTGCGCCGGCAATGGCAGGTGAATCGGAAACACGGTTCCGGATTGACCGATTGAGGCTAAACCAGCTTCAAAACCACCTTGGCTTTCGTGCTGTTGTCCAGTGATCCACAGTTGGTCTCAAACTCTCGCCGGACTACCTGGTAGGATTGGCCGCTGAACCGGATGAGATCGCCCGCCACTGGTGGGAACTGGAAGTTTTCGAGCACGAATTTTTCCAATTCGGGACTTTCAGGGCAGATGATTCCGATGGGTTCAAGGGATGTAGGCATCGGGAGATGCTTGGGACTTCCGAGGTTTCAGATCAACCTTTTCGAGGATCCAGGGCAACAAAAAGCCCGCCGGATTGCTCCGGCGGGCTTCAGCAGTTGCACCCGATTCAGGCGTTGTCGAGCAGCACCCCAGCCTGTTTGAGTCTTCGACCATCGGGGCCTAACCCGTCACGGCTGTCAGACGGGGGTATGATGGGGAAATCCAGTCGCGCAGCCTCAGCTGACCGTAAGACGCTTTGCGCAAAGCGGGCTGACCACCTGAACGTCAACCGACCAGTTCAGCTTCAGGATGTCTGAACTGCACCGGTCGTCTCGGTATCGGGTCACGGAATCAACGCCGCCTCCGCCCATGCGAAAAGTCTTCGCGAAAGAGTTATCGAAGAGTGTGGGCGTCGGGGACGCGTAGAAGATGTACACTTCCGGCCCGATGATGTTCGACACGTTCCGTCCGGCTCCAAACTTGGCAGAATCCTTCGAGAGGATCCCGACTCGGATCTCCGTATCGGGATTCAGAAGCATGGAAGCGGCACCGGCGTAGGTCAGACCAACAATTGGCGCTCCGGGCTGTCTGGCAACCACCTTCGGGTGGTCGCGAAACACCTGCCAGGCGGCGAGGCCAAAAACGATCCGGTTCGGCATCGCCCCCATGGCAGTCGCGATTGCGGCGATTTGTTCGTTGATCTCCTTCACGGGATCATTGTCGGCGCTGGACCAGACGCCTCGCCCAGCAACCGCAGGAACCGCGGCCGCGACGGCATTGAATGCGCGGGACTCGTGACTGTTCACGGCCGTTTGGACTAGAGTTTCCACCTTGGCCTCCTCAAGCATGGAGTCCCCATCTCCAGCAAGTTCCCGCTCGTGGTCGTCAATGCCGATCTCCAATCCATTCGGCGTGCAATTATAGTCGGGGTCCGTTGCCTCGAATTCCAGACGCCGCGCCGGGCCGCCAATAGCCCTGGAGGTGTCCATGACCTGGAAAGCGTTCTTGTCGGAGAAGCTTTTGAATTTGCCGGTTGCCGCGCCTACCAGCACCGAAGGGCAGATAAACTCAGCGAGGGCTGACTTGCGATCTTGAGCAATCCCGCGCGCGTGGTCGGTGAGTTGCTGAACGATTTGTGAAGCTGAAGCTGACATGGGATTTTTCTGTTGAGAGCTGTCTTTTCTGACCGAGTTGAGAGGGATTACGTGAGCGCCACTGGGTCCAGTAGAATGGCGTCGATTCGTTCGTCGGCTGCGCCGGCCTCAAGTGCGCGTGCCACACGCACGCGTGCGCCGGCCCCGGGGTCCAGCTTCGCTGTGCCGAGGGTTGCCCCATCAAGTACAAGGTAGGCTCCAAAAACCACGGCGCCGGGATTAGCCGAGAGTTTGACCTTCACGATCCCGGCCCCGCCGCCGCAAATGGCGATGGAATCCTTTCCGGTCTGCGGCCGTCC
The DNA here is from genome assembly GCA_046346705.1 of Verrucomicrobiota bacterium. GTDB lineage: Bacteria > Verrucomicrobiota > Verrucomicrobiia > Limisphaerales > UBA9464 > UBA9464. The sequence continues at coordinate 285,611 of JAXMHR010000005.1, forward strand.
TTCGGTGATTACTCCCAGCGGCAAGTCCGCTGCGGAGTTGATCACCGCCACGGCCGCGCCCGAGGGCTCGACGAAGAAACCTTCTTTGCCTGTGTGGTCTGCGGCAGGGGTAGCGGGAACAATTGCGTCAGTGCGTGATAACATAGTTTCGTTTTCCAATTGGAATTTCAGTGGTCACTCACCGCGATGGCGGGAGCGGAAAAGGTGTGGGCGCTGGTTTCGAAGAACCGCTCTTGCTTCAGCGTAGGTGCACTTCCTGTTGCTCATGATCGTCCCGATCTCTCTCTTGATCTCCTGGGCCACTTCGTCAGACGGGTCGGTATCCTCCATCGGACCACCGGGTCTCATTCCGGGATTCCCAGCGGTTTTGCGATTCGTCAAGGGCGGGGCCGGCGGCTGCTTTGCCAATGCGTGAACAATTGGAAGGGCCAATAGCCGGTTTGAGATCAACTGCGCCCGGAGTGAGGCAATGACGACCGGGGACATGCGGTTCTTGATGGGCTCAAGATCCTCGTCAGCCATCAGCTCCGCCTGAAGCTTCGCATGCTCTTCCGCTTGGCGGCATCGATCACTCAACTTTCCGATGGCCGTGAGGATGCGATCAGAGGTGACCTTCCCGCTCAATCCAAGGGCGCGGCCGATAGCTGGAATCGACTTGTCGATGGGGCCGGCATCCGGTTTGGCGTTTTCGGATCCGGAGATTCGGTTCGTTAGCGGAACCATGCCCTCCAGGTTGGGCGTGTTGGTAAGCCCGGCCGAATCCAGGCGCATCGGACGAACCCGCTTTCCCTCTACTACTGCAACATCACGGGGAAACCAAACAGGGCTGATCGACTTGTAGCGCTTTGCCGTCAACGCGGCCGCCCCAAGGTCTGTCCAGTCGATCCTGCCCCAAATTCCGTCATCCCGGCTCTGAAGTTCCCGGATCCATCCAAAGGCTTCGGAGCTTTTGCTGGGGTCATAGGAAAAGTGCTCCTGATCCACGAGAAGACCGCGGAAGTCGGGGACGTTCGATTCCGCAACAAACCGATTCACGATGGACGTGAGGGCGGCATCATCAAGGACCTGAGTTAGGCCCGATTCCGCATGGAGGAATTCCCCCTTGGGAATAAGATGATACCACCCTTCACCGGGTGCGGCGGCGCGATTAACGAGGAGCGGCAAAGCGAGGCTGTTCTTCATAGTGTATTCAGGGGTGGCCAGACGAATGGGGGCCAGATTGGGAGCGGTCCGCAGATTGGAACTCAACCGAAAGAGGGCCTCTCCTGGTTTCCCGGTATTTGGCGAGGTGCGCCAGAAACTCTCCCAGGGCAATTCGGGCCTGATTGAGGTGGGCTAGAGCGGTCTCGGAAACGTTACCCAGGACACCAAGGTTGCAGACGCGTTCCATTTCACCGGCCAATTCAATCACCCGGCGATTGTGAAATGCGGCCTCCGAGGCATCTGCCAGCTCTCGGTCCGTGCTCGCCATGCTCGCTGCGTATTCGAGCCGGATCCCCTTGGGCGCACTTCGCCGCGTCGGAATCACTCCGCCCACCACAAGTTCCGGGTGGTACCGGCGAATCCAGACGACCCACCTCTTCACCCGACTCGATATCGGGCGTTCTCCCATGGTTCCGCAACCCGGAGACTGCGCCTGTCTTGGTGGGCAATTTTTCATGGTGAACGGAGCAACGCTAAAAATCCGGGTCAGGTCGCATTCAGGATGCCCATTAATCACCCTTTAACGCTTCGACTGTCGCGTCGGAGCCCCGGGAGGTGGGCCTTGACACCCCCCAAATCGTCCTGAGGCATCCTAGAGCGTTTTCGGGACAACGCGGATCCTGGGCTCTGGATGCGGTCGCCAAAGGCGGATTTCTGGGGGGCGTGCATCGTGGCGATTGATCAAATAACCACCCGGTGCATTAAAAACCGGGTCAGACTGTCCTTCAGAAGCCAAAGGCGTCCGCCCTCGATTTTGGACTCTACCAGCTTGAGAAGCCGCCAGCGGCGGATCAGCTGGCTAGATGCCATCCAGCGGGTCTCAATTCTTACGGCCGCCACCCAAGGATTGGTGATTCCGGATCCGACCGCAGTGGAAACCACCTCCCCGAGGCTGGCCTTAGCCGCGCGTTCGGGATCGGACAGGCAAACTGACCAAACTCGAAGCGCCCGGATCTTGCACCTTCCGGGAGAGACATCGAACACCCAGCGGAGGTCTCCGTTGTCGATACGATCCTCTACCGCCTCAGGCAACTGGCCAAGCACAGCCCGCACAACGCTCAAGTCCACCAGTACCGGTTTGAGTTCCAGCATGGACCCTCCACCAAGTTTGGAATCGCCGGCATCCCGCCGCGGCGGATACAAATTGGTGCCACAGCGGGTCATCCGCCCAGCGGTGGATTTGCTGATCACGTCAAGTCTCGTACCGCATAGGAAACACGGTGTCGAATCAAAATCCGAAGACCGATACTGGCTTTGCCTCAAGACTTCAGTGGGCACGAGCGAAAAGGGGGGTCTCGTGTGAGGCGTTGGCGGGAGCAGCTGGAGTTCACAAAACTTACGTCTCCAAAATGGAAAACGGGGACGCCGGAAACCCCGCAGCAACAATAGCCATAAGACTCGCAGACGCCCTAAACGTTGACCTTCGGTGGTTGGTTTTGGGTGAAGGGGATCCCGAACCTAAGACAGTCAGAGGTGACACCAATATTGTCGCGCGGGACGCAGCGATTCGCGGAGCCGCAATGACGCTCTTGGAGGCGCTCGCGGAAAAACGCGACCCGCTTCAGGTCAGTCTTCACGAACAATCCGAGGATTCACCCTTGCCGACGGTTGACGATTTAGTTAACAGTTCCCCCGCCGTGCGAAACATCCAAGATCTCCTGATTCGCCTAAATGCCGTCGCTCAGCCGACCGGCAAGAAGGGGGAGCTTGCACGATTCCTGGGGGTATCGCCGTCGCAGCTCTCGCCTTGGTTGTCGGGCAAACGTGAGCCCGGGGGCGACGTAACTCTTCGACTGCTTGCGTGGGTCCAGGCAGAAGAAGCCAAAACAAAAAGCCCTGCCAGCGTGCTAGCGCCGGCAGGGCCGCAGACCCGATTCAGGGAATCCAGCAATGAAAAACCAAAATCGAGCCCGCCTTAACATTAAGGTGGCAGGTACGGTCTACAATCCCTCACTGCCGAAGAGCGGGAGGAAGGTGCAGAGTGTTCATATTGGAGTTTGGGGAAAACTGGGAGATCCGGCCGGCGCAAACCCGCCATGCATTTTGCCTGTCGTTTAGAGTGGACCCGCTCAGATCCGAGGGAGGACCTTCCCGAACTTATGGCGCTGATCTTGGGAGGGGTCCCCGCCTCGAAACAGCTCCAGATCGCAGACGTCCTCCAAACGCGTTCTGAGGAAATTGCCCGCGCCACCGCAGTGGATTCAACCGTACCGTTCCGGTCCATGTTCCCCACCCCCCACAGAATCCTGCGCATTGACTACAACTTCTTCCACACGTCCGATTCATCCCTTTTCATCCATCTCCACAGAGCGCTGGCCATGGGTTATCGGTGGCAGTGGTGGAACAATTCTGGACGGGGGATGATCCTACGCCGGCTTCTGCCTCGAATCCGCGCCATCCAGCAGTCCCTTTCCTCCCAGCGCCCGCGAGGGCCACTGAAGATGATGTCGGATTCGTTCCGCCTTTTCGTGGCTGGCATCTGGCAGGCGCGAGTGGACGCGATTCGGAAGACACTTTCCTCAGGCGAAAGCGTGCTCGCACCGGAGACGCCCGGACCCGTCGATGGATGGGACGCCTTTTCGATTGGGCAAGACTCGGCCAGTTGGCTGAAGTTCTATGAAGAGCGCCCTCCTGAACTTTCGTGGGACCTGATTCCGGATTGGGTCCGCGACGAAATCCACCGCGGTTTCAACACGAGGGAACTCTGGCCGCGGTATGCGGACCGCGAGGAGCCGACCGCGGATGCGGTCATCGATGCGGCGAAGTCTAACGAATCTGCCCAGTGGAAGGGGCTTCCTCTGGAGAGGAGGGTCAAACTGATTGCGGCTGTTGAAAGGGAACTTCTCCTCATCCGCGCTTCCGTTGGCCCCATGGCAGGAAGCAAATTCCCAATCACGGTACACTCCCAAAACTAGCAGAGCGAATGGAGTCCGCTCCCCGATCAATTCAATCCCCACGGATACGGCATTTGCTCGCGTCCGCGGGGTTTCTCATTTAACCACCCGAACGATGGAACTCGATCCCAGTCTTGCGTGCCCGGTTTGCGGGAAGCCTTCGAAAACCTCCCAGGGAAGAGCCGCCCACCTCCGCGCCCTGCATCCAGAATACGTTCCCCCTTGGACGAATTCTGCCGAGGTGATTACAGCCCCGCGGCTTCGGGATGGAAATGACCAGTTGACAGCGGAGAGACTTAGAGAGTTGGTTGCGGGGGCACGCGACGGTGTCCGTAGAATCATCGCGGCTGGGTTGTATGCGGAGAAAATCGCGCAGGAACTTCCCCACGGCCAACTGACTCGCTGGTTGGAGGCTCACTGTCCTGACGTTACCATCCGATCGGTAAGAGGGTGGCGGGAACTGGCGCTGGGAATTCTAAAGGCAATCGGGGCAAACTGGAAACAGTGTTTCCGCTTTGAAGTTCCCCTGGAGCTTGCCCTTTTGAATCCCTCATTGGATCTCCCTGAAAATGTGAAGGATACGGTCACGAAGATCGAGGGCTTGATATCCAACAAGTCGGCCCGAGAGCTTAAAATCCAGCTGCGTGCCTCAGAGCCGATGGGCGGGGGGGACAAGATTTGGCGCAAGTGGATCCGCAACAACCACCCTGAACTGATCGTCGAAGGAAGATTCCCCTCTCGAAGGGATGTCTCGACGGAGGTGCGATCCGAGTTTAGGGCGGCGACGGCGAAACCTCGACCGATAGATTTGACCAATCCTGAAGCGAAATACTCCTCATTTCTCGTTAGAAAGCTCACCGAAGACATTGGAATCGCGACCTCCACGAGAATTCTCGGACAATGCCCCGAGGAAGATCTAGAGGGCTTGAGGAACGCCGTTGGTGGAATCTATCAGTTCATCAAGCGGCTGTATCAGTCCCGCGACTCTGCAAGAGCCCGCCCAAAACCGGCCAAAAATCGTCATTAAGCCGGCCGTAGATTATCAGTTTGATGCAACCGTAGACGCCGGTCACAGATTTGATCAACTTCGAGGCTCAAAAACGAGATATCTTCATGAGCCTGGACAATTCCCTAGATTTTCGGATTTCCAGACGTTTTCCGCGTTATCGTTTGTCAGTAAATGGTTTATAACGCTGCTTGGGATTGCTCAAACCTCTGCCGGATTGGGTCAAACCTCTGCCGGGCGGCGCGAAGTGGGTCAAACCCAAATTCCTCACCATCCGCATTCGTAACCCGTTGAACTGCGGGCACCTTCGCCCTATTTCGGGCTTTTTCGGGCTGCTCAAACCTCGCGCGGAGATTCGCCGATTTCTGACCCTCGATGCAGGCTAAAGCTTGGACTACGAACGGGGTGGGACAGGCTAAAGCCTGGACTACGAACCGCGTTTGTCGTGCAGCCTTCAGGCTGTCCCCCGCGGCGGCATTCGTCCACGCTGGCCCCATGCTGGATCGGATCCGTTACATGCGGCAGACCCTTCACGACCTGGTGCGCTCCCGGGAGATCGTGTCGGTGTTCCTCAAGTACGGCTATCATGACCTGGCCCAACGTCTGCACCTGCCGCGGCTCCTGGGACTTCCCACCCGGCGTCTCAGGGAGCAGGCCGAGGTCATCCGGGCGATGAGCAAACCGGAGCGCCTCCGGCGTGCGCTGGAGGAATTGGGACCCACCTTCGTCAAAGCGGGTCAAATCCTGTCGGGCCGTTCCGGACTGGTCCCCCCGGAGTACACCGCGGAATTGGCGCGGCTTCAGGACAGCGTCACCCCGCTGCCGTTCGATGCGGTTGAGGCGGTGATCGAAGCCGAACTACGGCGCCCGTGGCGCGACGTCTTCGCTGAACTGGAGCGCGAGCCGCTCGGTTCGGCGTCCATCGGACAGGTCCACCGGGCGCGGCTGCACTCCGGGGAACTGGTGGTCGTGAAGGTCCAGAGGCCCGGGATCAAGTCCAAGGTCCAGACTGACCTCGACATCCTGCATCGGTTTGCGGCGCTGTTGGAGCACCAGGCCGAGGAGGTGCGCGTCTGGCGTCCGGTGG